>NZ_CP079801.1:1297500-2595000 GCF_021545785.1 Halopseudomonas maritima | reverse complement strand
CAATATGCGTATTGAAGCGCGCCAGCCTGAGCGCCGCACCCGCGACGTAGATGAAGGCGAACACCCAACCGACCTTACCCAGGTCAGTCAGCGCCCAGCTGAACACAACCACTGCCGGCGCGATACCGAAGGCAACCATATCCGACAACGAATCATACTCGGCACCGAATGCGCTCTGGGTGTTGGTCAGCCGCGCGACGCGACCGTCCAGGCCATCGAGTACCATGGCGATAAAAATGGCTACTGCCGCATGGGTAAAGTTGCCGTCCATTGCACTGACAATGGCGTAGAAGCCAGAAAACAGCGCCGCAGTAGTAAACAGGTTTGGCAGCAGATAAATGCCCTTGTGGCGAACCTTGTTGCCATCGGGCCCGGGCACCTCCTCGACGTGCTCATCAATCGGCAACAGCGTATGCGCGCCCTCTGCCTCGGTGTCTTTTGGGTTGTTCTGATGCTCTGTCATGGGATTACCTTGCAACATTGCCGGACTGAACAGTGTGGCAATTTGGCAAGCAAATAACCAGTCAGCTCCGCAGCGAGACATAAAAAAACGCGGCCCCAGGCCGCGTTTTCTTGGTCAGACCGACCGACTCAGTTCTTGGACTTGTCGACGATCTTGTTGGAAGCAATCCACGGCATCATGCCGCGCAGCTTCTCACCTACCTGCTCGATCGGGTGCGCGGCGTTGTTACGACGGGCAGCGGTCATGGACGGGTAGTTGTGAGCGCCTTCAGCGATGAACATCTTGGCGTATTCGCCGCTCTGAATGCGCTTGAGTGCGTTGCGCATCGCCGCGCGAGACTCATCGTTGATGACTTCGGGGCCAGTCACGTACTCACCGTACTCGGCGTTGTTGGAGATGGAGTAGTTCATGTTGGCGATGCCGCCTTCGTACATCAGGTCGACGATCAGCTTCAGCTCGTGCAGACACTCGAAGTAGGCCATTTCCGGTGCGTAACCCGCTTCGGTCAGGGTTTCGAAGCCGGCCTTGACCAGTTCAACCGCACCACCACACAGAACAGCCTGCTCGCCGAACAGGTCGGTTTCAGTCTCGTCCTTGAAGGTGGTTTCGATGATGCCGGTACGACCGCCGCCCACACCACTGGCGTAGGACAGGGCTACGTTCTTGGCGTTGCCGGACGCGTCCTGGAAGATCGCGATCAGGTCGGGGATGCCGCCGCCCTTAACGAACTCGGAGCGCACGGTGTGGCCCGGTGCCTTGGGAGCAATCATGATGACGTCCAGGTCAGCGCGCGGCACGATCTGGTTGTAGTGGATAGCAAAACCGTGAGCAAAAGCCAGGGTAGCGCCCTGCTTCAGGTTCGGCTCGATTTCGCTCTTGTACAGTTGAGACTGGAACTCGTCCGGGGTCAGGATCATGACCACGTCGGCAGCTGCTACAGCGGCCGGTACATCGCTGACTTTCAGACCATGTGCTTCAGCCTTGGCGATGGAGCTGGAACCAGGACGCAGACCGACGGTCACGTCAACACCGGAGTCTTTCAGGTTGCAGGCGTGCGCGTGGCCCTGCGAGCCGTAACCGATGATGGCAACTTTCTTGCCCTGGATGATGCTCAGATCACAATCTTTATCGTAATAGACTTGCATGAAGTTCCCCTGCTTACTTGTGCGGGCCGCCTGGCCCGCGATCAATTAGTTTAGATACTCAGAACCTTTTCACCACGGGCAATACCCGACACACCGGTACGTACCACTTCAAGTACCGATGTCGGCCCGATGGCCTCAATGAAGCTGTTCAGCTTGTCGCTGGTCCCAGTCAGCTGCACGGTGTACACGCTGGGCGAGACATCCACGATCTGGCCACGGAAGATGTCGGTGGTGCGCTTGACCTCGGCACGCTGTGCGCCGGTCGCCTTGATCTTGATCAGCATCAGCTCGCGCTCGATGTGCGCACCTTCAGACAGATTCACCAGCTTGACCACCTCAATCAGCTTGTTGAGGTTTTTGGTGATCTGCTCGACCACCTCATCATGGCCAACCGTGGTGAGCGTCAGACGCGACAGGGTCGGGTCTTCCGTCGGCGCCACGGTCAGGGTCTCGATATTGTAGTTACGCTGGGAGAACAACCCAACCACCCGAGACAACGCGCCCGGCTCGTTTTCCAGAAGAACGGAAATGATGTGTCTCATGTCAGGTGCGCTCCGTTTTGCTCAGCCACATATCTCGCATCGCACCACCACGAATCTGCATCGGGTATACGTGCTCGCTGGTATCCACGGCAATATCGAGGAACACCAGGCGATCCTTCATCGCAAAGGCCTCGGCCAGCTTGCTCTTGAGGTCTTTCGGGTCGGTGATACGGATACCGACGTGACCGTAGGCCTCGGCCAGCTTGACGAAGTCCGGCAGCGATTCCATGTAGGAATGCGAATAGCGACTGTTGTATTGCATGTCCTGCCATTGGCGGACCATGCCCAGCGCACCGTTGTTCAGGTTAACAATCTTCACCGGCATGTCGTACTGCAGGCAGGTGGAGAGCTCCTGAATGTTCATCTGGATACTGCCTTCACCGGTAACACAGGCAACCGTCGCCTCCGGGAAGTTCAGCTGCACACCCATGGCCGCCGGAAAACCGAAGCCCATGGTGCCCAGGCCGCCGGAGTTGATCCAGCGATTGGGCTTATCGAAGCGGTAGTACTGGGCCGCGAACATCTGGTGCTGACCTACGTCGGAGGTGATGAAGGCATCGCCGCCAGTCACTTCCCACAGCGCCTCGATCACCGCCTGCGGTTTGATGATGCTGCCGTCGCCCTTGTCATAGGGGAACAGGTCACCATCGCCACGCCATTCCTCGATCTGCTTCCACCAGGAGGCCTGGGTTTCTGCATCCGGGGTTTCGCCCATCTCTTTGTAGATGGCGAGCATCTCGGTAAGCACGCTTTCAACCGGGCCGACAATCGGGATGTCGGCCTTGACGGTCTTGGAGATCGACGCCGGGTCGATGTCGATGTGAATAACCTTGGCATTCGGGCAGAACTTGCTGGCGTCGTCACCATTGATCACGCGGTCATCAAAGCGCGCACCAACAGCCAGAATCACGTCAGCGTGATGCATGGTCAGGTTGGCGGTGTAGCTACCGTGCATGCCCAGCATGCCGACGAACTGACGGTCGGTTCCAGGGTAGGCACCAAGCCCCATCAGCGTGTTGGTAACGGGCAGGTTGAGCGCCTGGGCCAGCTCGGTCAGCGGACGCGAAGCACCACCCAGTACCACACCACCGCCGGAGTACATGACCGGACGCTTGGCTGCCAGCAGCATCTCAACCGCTTTGCGAATCTGACCGGAATGACCACGGGTTGCCGGGTTGTAGGAGCGCAGCTTGACCTTCTTCGGATAGCTGTACTCAAACTTGTCCGCCGGATTGGTCATGTCTTTCGGAATATCGATGACAACGGGACCCGGGCGGCCGGTTTGCGCCAGGTAGAACGCCTTCTTGATGACTTCCGGAATCTCGCGCGGGTCCTTGACCATGAAGCTGTGCTTCACGATGGGGCGAGACACGCCGACCATGTCGGTTTCCTGGAAGGCATCGGAACCGACCATGTTGCTCACAACCTGGCCGGAGATAACCACCATCGGAATCGAATCCATGTAGGCGGTGGCGATACCGGTTACGGTATTGGTTGCACCCGGGCCCGAGGTCACCAGCACCACCCCCGGCTTACCGGTGGCGCGCGCGTAACCGTCTGCCATGTGGGCAGCAGCCTGTTCGTGGCGGACCAGAATATGCTCTACGTCATCTTGCCGGAAAATGGCATCGTAGATATGCAAAAGGGCACCACCCGGGTACCCGTAGATATATTTAACACCCTCGTCACGCAATGAGCGGACGACCATCTCAGCGCCGGATAAAAGCTCCACTTTAGAATCACCTCTAGCATGCCACCCACCAAGGGCGGGCAGCAGGATACCTGTTTACTGCTCGGCAGCGCAGAACAACGGTGGTTGTACTGCATCAGCTTGACTACGTGCTTGAAGGCCGGCTCCTGCTGTTTCGGAACTGCCTCACCCAGCGCGAGGTAGCGCGTGCGGGTGCCAGGCCGGGCGTTGACGGGTTTCGTCTCCCGGAATGAGCAACAAAACCGCATGCCTCGGTACGGGGGTGAGCACCGGATGCAGCGGCTTATGAGAACCACGAATTGTTTACACTCGAGACTGACAAGTCAAGCCAAGTTGCAGAAAACCCCTAGCAAGGGAAGCACTGATTAATTCCGCGTGCCCTCTGGCGTTCAGGCTGGGCTGCACTCAAGGCGTGATTTCGAAGACATGCCGGGGCCTGTCGAGGAATCACAACGCAGAGTAAGGCCCAGCCTGAACGCCCCGTAGGGCGAGCGTTCAAGCATGCATCTGCGGCGTTGCACTGTGTGCCAATAGAGCCGCTATTGGCTTCACATCGCGCCTTGCATCTGCACGCTTGAGCACTCGCAGAGGGCGTGTGGAATTGATCAGTGCTTCCCAAGGGATATACCTTTGCCACAGACAGCCTGCCATACTGCAACACAGCCTCCGTTCACCGCGATAAAACAAGGAAGAAACGCATGCGCAAGATCATCATTACCGCTGTCCTCGGCCTGGCCTGCAGCAGCGCCATGGCGACGCAACTGTATCGCTGGGTAGACGAAAACGGCGTGACCCAGTTCAGCCAGCAACCACCGACCGAAGACCAGTATCAGCGCATGCAGGTCAAGCCAGCCCCAGAGCTGGGGACCGGCAGCCTCGCGCCGAAGGCCAGCTCCGACTCCGCCGAGCCGGCCGAACCAACTGAACCAGCCCCCGCAGCACAACCGACAGCAGAGCAGCAGGCCAAGCTGGCGGAATGGTGCAACGCCCTGCGCGCCAACCTGACGACCATGCAGAACAACCCGCGCCTGCGTCGCACGCTGGACGACGGTACGGTAGAACGTATTGCTGAAGATGAGCGCCAGACGATGATTGCCAAGGCGCAGGCTGACCTGCAAGAGCATTGCCAGTAAACACCAACGGGGCGTTGCGCCCCGTTGTCAGTCGACCAGCGTGCTGGCGTGTCGATCGATACGCGCCAGCACCGCCAGCAAATCTGCCTGACGGCGCCCCAGGTGCAAAAAGGCCTGTTCTCCCATGGGCCGCAGCGCACAGGGGCCCGGCAAGGACGCCCCACTCGCCAGCAACTGATTGATCCGCGGGATAAACACCCACTGCAACCACTGCTCGAAGGCCATCGTATCAGCGCAGAATGGCGCCTGACTGGCCAGTTGCTCCGCCAGCGGCGGTTCTACCGACCACAAGCCCCAGCGCCGCAACTCAGCTTCGAGATCCTGCAAGGCAGCGGCAAGTGCCGCCGACGCGCTCACAACGAGACACGCGCCCGTTGCCGTGCCTGCTCGGCACCCGCAGCGTCACCTTGCTGCTCGCGCGCCTGAGCGACCAGCTCCCAGAGCCCCGCCTGCAGAGACGGCCGCCCCGAAGCATAGGCCAGACCACGTCGCGCCAGTTGCTCTGCCTGAGCAGCATCACCCTGACTCAGGCGCACCTGAGCGAGCCGATAAAGCACCTGCGGCTCACGCGGGGCAATGCGCATGGCGCGCTCCAGGCTGGCGTTGGCACCGTTCAGGTCGCCGTTGCTTTCCTGCTGACGCGCCGTGGTGAGCAGCGCCAGCACCGGGCCATCCAACTGCTCGTCGGCCTGCAGCGCACCACTAGCGGACGCGGAGCCGACGCTGCTGCCACTGATCGGCGTCGAACTGACACCACTACTGGAGATCGCCGGCTGATTGTCCAGCGGATAGGACTGTACCGCACTGGAACCACCCTGCCCGTCCGGCACCATAACCACCACGCCACTATCGGACTGCGCCGCCGGAGCTTGCGGAGTCTGAGTGGTTACGCGCCCGGCCCCGGTACGCATATCTTCATTGGACACCGGGCGGCCGGAATCCACTACCGGAATCGCGCCGCCGGAGCCTGCGCAACCCGACAGCACGGCGATCACAGCGCCGAGTAGCGCGACTTGTCTGATGCCCATCTATTCAATCCTCTCTCATCCGTTATGCGGCGAAGGCGACAGCATACTGGCAGCGCCTCAGCGCAGCCAGTCGCGAATGGTGTCCAGCACCCGATTGGCCCCGTCACGAATCACTTCGGTATCGATCACCGGCTTGCAACCCGGGCCTGGCAGCGGCTGGTAGCCGGCACGGAAAGGTATCTCAACACTGCCCTCGCAGGATGGGTCGCTCCCCAGCCCTGTGGCAGGATCAGCCCAGGCCATGACAATCTCGGCCGGCGGCACATCCGCCAGGCTCTGCGGGTGGGCGGCGCCCATAAAGGCATTCCACACCTGCAGCGCACCGGTGGCGCCCGTCAGACGCGTGCGGTCGTTGTCGTCACGACCCACCCAGGTTACCGCCACCAGGTCGTCCGAGAAGCCGGCAAACCAGCTGTCGCGCAGATCATTAGTGGTGCCGGTCTTACCGGCCAGACGGACACTCGAAGGCACCTGATTGTAGGCCGAGCGCCCCGTCCCCTCGCGCATGACGTGCGTCATGGCCTGCTGGGTCAGGTAGATGGTTGCCGAGTCGAAGCGCTGACGCACCTCGAACGGATAACGCTTGAGCGGTTCGCCTTCTGCGGTCAGTACGTTGCGAATGGCGCGCAGCGGCGTATTGAAGCCGCCGTTAGCGATGGTCTGATACATGTCCGCCACCTGCATTGGGGTCATGGCACCGGCGCCCAGCAACATCGCCGGATAGGCGGGCCAATCATGGTCGACCCCCAACCGGCGCACGGTATTGAGCACAGTATCCACACCTACCTCTGAGCCCAAGCGCACCGCCGCCTGGTTATAGGACTTGGCCAACGCCAGATACAGCGGCACCTGGCCATGGCTCGTGCGGTCATAGTTCTGCGGGGTCCAGGTCTTGCCGGGCTCGGCCTCCAGGGTAATGGGGGCGTCGTCGATCGGCGTGATCAGCGAGTAGCGCTCAGGTTTTTCCAATGCGCTCAGGTAAATCGCCGGCTTGATCAGCGAACCAATGGGCCGCGATGCATCCAGCGCACGGTTAAAGCCCGAGAAACGCGGGTTGGCACCACCCACCACCGCAAGCACCTCACCAGTCTGCGCACCGGTCACCAGCATGGCAGCTTCCAGCGGCGTCTTGTCCGGCGTTTCACCAAAGCGCTTCAGGGTCGCCTGCACAGCGGTTTCCGCCTTGTGCTGCAGCAAGGGATCAAAGCTGGTGAAAATACGCAGGCCTTCGCTGGTCAGGTCTTCGTCGCGGTAGTCAGCTCGTAGCTGACGTTTTACCAGGTCCATAAACGCTGGGTAGCTGGTATTGGCCAGACTGCCGCCCCGGGTCACGTCCAGCGGTTTGTTCTTGGCGTCCGTCGCCTGCTGCTCGCTGATCATGCCCTGCTCGGCCATCAAGTCGAGCACCAGATTGCGTCGCGTGGTCGCCCGCTCGGGGTTGCGGCGCGGGTTGTAGTAGGACGCGCCCTTGACCATACCCACCAGCAAGGCAACCTGGTGCAGCTGCAGCTCCTGCAGTGGTTGGGCAAAGTAATACTGACTGGCCAGGCCAAAGCCGTGCACCGCGCGGTTGCCGTCCTGCCCGAGGAAGACCTCATTGAGGTAGGCCTCAAGAATCTCTTCCTTGCTGTAATGCAGCTCCAGCAACACCGCCATCATGGCCTCAAGGCCCTTGCGGATGATGTTGCGGTCGGCGGTCAGATAGAAGTTCTTGACCAACTGCTGGGTCAGGGTACTGCCGCCTTGGCGCAGACTGCCGGAGGTAAGGTTGACGAACATGGCGCGGGCAATACCTTTCGGCGATACGCCAAAGTGCTGGAAGAATTCGCGGTCTTCGACCGCCACCAGCGAATCGACCAGATAGGGCGGCGTCTGATCCAGACGAATAAGAATGCGATCTTCGTTATGGGCCGGGTAAATACCGCCGATCAGCAGTGGCTCCAGCCGCGCCATGACCAGACCCTGCGCCCCACTAATGCCAGCAACGCGGTTGCCGTCAAAGCGCACGCTCACGCGCTGAGCGCGTTCAGCGCCCTCAAAAAACTGAAAGCCGCGGGTGTACACATCGATACGGCTGCCGCCGACCGCCATTTGCCCCGGCCCGTTGGCCGCGTTGCTCTGGCGGTAGCCCAAGGCCTTGAGCTCGGTGAGAAAGTCGTCGCGGCTGAGCGAGCGCCCCGCGTACAGCTCCAGTGGGCGCGCAAACACCTTGGCCGGGACCGCCCAGCGCTTGCCGGAAAATTTCTCCTGCACAATGGCATCGAGATAGACAGCCAAAGCCCCGACCAGTACCAGGCCGACCAGACCGAGCTTGAGCAGCCAGCCCCACAGGCGGCTGCGACCGCCGGACTTTCCCTTGCCCCGCGACTTGCGTTTGTTAGCCATGTTTCCTCACGTCATTCCCCTTTCGATACCCGAGCACACCCATGCCAGGCCCTTTGCTGCGGTTGGCCTGTGACCCGCCAGACCGCATAATGTTCGCATTGCCGACCAAACAAGGAAACGTCGTGAGCCAGACCCTGTTAACTGCGCTGCAGAACCCTGACCTGTATGACCACCCGATAAGCGGTTTTACTTTGATCGAGACCCACATTTCCTGGGTGCTGCTGACCGGTGACTACGTCTACAAGGTCAAGAAGCCGGTCAACTTCGGCTTTCTCGACTATTCCTCACTCGACCAGCGCAAGCACTTCTGTCACGAAGAAGTGCGCCTAAATCGCCGCTCGGCGCCCGAGCTGTACCTGGACGTCATCGCCGTCACCGGCAGCGCCGAGGCCCCGGTGCTCGGCGGCGACGGCCCGGCTATCGAGTATCTGGTCAAGACTCGCCAGTTTCGCCAACAGGACCTGCTCAGCAACCTGCAACGTGACGGCAGCCTCACTTCCGGTCACATCGACGAGCTGGCTGGCGTGCTCGCAGGCTTCCATAGCCAGATCGACCATGCCGGGCTCGATACCCCGTTCGGTACACCGCAGCAGGTTCACGCCCCGGTGACCCAGAACTTCGAACAGATCCGGCCATTTCTGCGCGAGGCCAGAGACCTGCAACAGCTCGACGCACTGGAACAGTGGGCGAATACTACCCACCAACGGCTGATTCCCCAAATCAATGAGCGCAAGGCCGGCGGCCTGATCCGCGAATGCCATGGTGACATCTATCTGGACAACGTCACCCTGGTGGATGGACAGGTGACTCTGTTCGACTGCATCGAGTTCAACGACGCCTTCCGCTGGACCGACGTCATGGCCGACGTGGCCTTCATGAGCATGGACCTGGAAGACCGCGGCCTGCATGCCCTCTCCCAGCGGTTTGTCAGCGCCTACCTGGAGCACACCGGCGACTATCAGGGGCTGGCAGTGCTGAATTACTACAAGGCCTACCGCGCCATGGTACGCGCTAAAGTTGCGCTGTTTGGCCTGCACGATGAGATGAGCGAGCAGCAAAGGGCCGACGTGATGCAGCGCTACTATGGCTACGCCGCGCTGGCTGAAAGCTACACCGCGGTTGCGCCGCGCTTTGGCCTGCTGACCTTTGGCGTTTCCGGTAGCGGCAAGAGCACGCTGGCGGTCAAGCTGGTCGAGCAGCTAGGCGCCATTCGCCTACGCTCGGACGTTGAGCGCAAGCGCCTGTTCGGGAGTGACAACAACCCCAGCCTGGATTCTGGCCTGTACGCTCCGGCACGCAGCGAGCAGACCTATCAGCGTCTGGCCAGCCTGGCAGCGCAAACCCTGGCCAATGGTTACCCGGTGATTGTCGACGCCACCCACCTCAAGCAAAGTCAGCGTCAGCTTGTACGTGATGCGATCGAAGATCAGGGAGCGCCCTGCCTGATCCTGCATTGCGATGCGCCACCAGCGACGATTGAACGCTGGCTGACTGACCGTCAGCAGCAAGGGACCGACGTCTCGGATGCGGGCATCGAGGTGATGCGCCACCAACTGCAGGAGCTTGAAGCGCTGACTAGCGACGAAAGCGGCCTGAGCATTGCTGTCGACACCGCCAGCGAAGACGCCATGAGCGACCTGTCCGCCCAGCTTAAGCAGCGTCTGTAAGGCACGCCAGTCGGACGCTGTACGTGTGCTACAGCGCCGACTACACTGGGTTTCGGGATACCAATAACAACAGCAGACCCGACACCATGCAGCAAACAGACCTGCTCCTGCCAACGGCAGCGCTGACCAGCTCCGCCCGCATTCTGCGAGGTGCCCGCCATGGACGACGATAAACTGCTCGCCCTGCGCAATGTGGGCAAGACCTCCAGTCAGTGGCTGCACGCCACCGGCATCCACACCCCAGAACAATTACGCCAACTTGGCCCGGTAGCTGCCTACCTGGCCGTGCGCGCGCGCGGCTTCAACGCATCCAAAGCATTGCTGTTTGCCATTGCCGGCGCGTTGCAAGATGTGCACTGGAACGACCTGGAACCTACCTACAAACGGCAGTTGCTAGAGCAGCTGGCGCAGGCCGGAGACGCCGATTAAGCGACCTGGCTCACACAGCGGCTGCCACCCAGGGGGCAAGCCGGTATTTCTGTTGACGGCATCCTGTCCCGCTGGGGTAATGTAAACCAGAGACCTGCCAACAGCTGTAGGCTAGACAAAAAAGGAATTCTGCCATGTACCTGATCGGTGACCAGCCACCCTACGCCGAGAAACTCATCAACACGCTGCAAGGCATCCCCCAGCAGCTACTCGAAAACCTCGAACCCTGCGGGGCACCGATCGAGCTGGGCGCGGTAGCAGACCTGTACAACCACATCAGCTCCGCGCAACTATACCTGCTGCAAAGCGGCCTGCTGCACGCACAGATCGACGGCAAACCGCTGTTCTATATTCAAGAGGGTGACCTTATCGGCCTGCGTCAGGGCCTGAACGCCGCGCCTTGCACCTACCTGAGTGAAGAGCCTCTGATTCTGGTCCCCTACGACCGCGAAGCGCTGTTCAAGCATATCCACGCCGACAGCCGTCGCCAGGAGCAGTTTACCCAGTACATCCTGGGCCAGGCCGCGCTGATGTCAGACGCCTTGGCGCACAACAAACAGCCGGAAGTCCGCCCGGTCACCGGGTTCCAGCATTTCGCCCCGGGCGCCGAGCTGATCCGCCAGGGTGACGAGGCCGATCACGTCTTTATCATCACCGAAGGCCACGCCGAGGCGTTCGTTGAAGGCATCAAGGTTGGTGACGTGCAAAAAGACGAGATTTTCGGTGCCATGGCGCTGTTTACCCGCGAGAAACGCTCCGCCACGGTGATCGCCAGCGTAGCAACCACAGTCATGATGATTCCCAAGGAGCAGTTCCTGGCACTGATGCAAAGCAACCCGCGCATTGCCCACAGCCTGATCGAGAGCATGGCGCGTCGCATCGACCTGATGAACAAGGAACTCACCCACTACAAACAGCTGGATGAAAAATAATGTGAAGCAGCGCTTGACTCCTTAATGATAATCATTATTATTAGCAACAAGTCATCGCGAGATGGCTTCCGATAACAGATTGTCGTGAGACAAACGGTTATCTCCTCATCAGGCTAATCACGGATTTCGCCCGCTCATTGAGCGGGCATTTTTTTGCCCGCCGCTTGCCCCTCTTCGACCCGCCAGACCGCGAATTGCCAAAGCGTTCTCAGTTCCCCGGCACTTAAACAAAAATAATTCCCATTTACTGTTGACGCACAAATGATAAGCGCTATCATTAGCAGCAAGTCATCGCGAGATGGCTTCGGATAACAGCTTGTCGCGAGACAATCGGTTATCTCCTCATCAGGCTAATCACGGATTTTGCCCGCTCATTGAGCGGGCATTTTTTTGCGCGTAGAAAACCAAATAAAAAACGCCGCTGGGTTTCCCGCAGCGGCGTTCATGGTTTTCACCACAGGGTCAGGTTTCGGGTGCCCCCTGTTGCGCTGCCGCTGCCTGGTCGGCAAAGTCTCCACCGCCCAGTGCACGGTACAACGTGATCTCGCTCAGCAACTGGCTCAAACGATCAGAGATCACGCCCTGGCGCGCTTCAAACAGCTGGCGCTGGGCGTCCAGCAAGGTCAGGTAGCTGTCCACGCCGATGTTATAGCGCCGGTCAGCCAGCCGGAAGTACTCCTCGGAGGCCTCAAGCAGGGCACGCTGGGCCTCCAGCTGGTCAACATAGGTTTCCCTTGCCTCCAGACCATCAGCCACTTCGCGGAAGGCGTTCTGAATGACCCCTTCATACTGGGCAATCTGCTGGTTACGGCTGATTTCAGCGTAATCCAGGCTGGCTTTCAGCGCCCCTGCGCGGAAGATCGGTACGCTGATACTGGGCGAAAAGGTCCAGTACTCCGAACCACTGCCAAGCAGATCCGACAGGTCACTGCTGGCACTGCCCGCTGCACCAGTGAGGCTGATACTCGGGAAAAAGGCCGCCTTGGCCGCGCCAATACTGGCGTTAACGCCCAGCAGCTGATGCTCGGCCTGCAGCACATCAGGACGCTGATACAGCACCTCAGACGACAGCCCGACCGGCAGCTCGGCCAGCACCGGGTCATCCAGCAGCATCGGATTACCCGCGGTGGCGGACCAGGGCTGGCCCACCAACACCGTCAAGGCATTACGATCCTGCGCTACCTGGCGCCGATAGCGGGCCAACGCCGCACGGGCTGACTCTACCGCCGTGCGCGCCTGGGCAAGCTCCAGACTGGATGCGACCCCTACCTCATTGCTGCGCTTGGTCAGCGCGTAGCTTTCTTCGTAGGTTTTCAGCGTGTCGGCCGTCATATCCAGCAACGCCTGGTCGGCCTGCAGCGTCAGGTAAGTGCTGGCGACATCTGCCACCAGGCTGATCTGCACACCGCGCCGCGCCTCATCGCTGGCCAGAAAATCCTGCAACGCCTGTTCGCGCAGGCTGCGGATACGTCCGAACAGGTCCAGCTCCCAGGACAGCCCCAAGGTGGCCATGTACTGGCTGTTGATGCTGCTGTCACCGCTGCTGGAGAGGTCCGCCGGCGTACGAGTGCGCGTGCCGTTGCCGTTCACATCCACTTGCGGATACAGCTCCGCCCCCTGGATGTCATACAACGCCCGATTGGCTTCGACGTTCAGCGCAGCCACCCGCAGATCACGGTTGTTCTCCAGCGCCAGGCCTATCAGGCGCTGAAGCTCCGGGTCCTTGAAAAAACTGCGCCAGCCGATCACCTGCGTTTGCTGCAGGTTGCTATCCACGCCCTCGGTCCAGTTGGCAGGTACCGGCGCCATCGAGCGCTGATAATCGGGGATCAGCGAACAGCCGCTCAGCGCAGCCAGTACCGTCAGGCTCAATACGCCGCGTTTCACTGTGAAGTCTCCGTTGATTTCGCTTTCGCGCCTTTGCGCTCGGTAAACAGGGTAGTCACCATCACATAGAACAGCGGCACCCAGAAAATCGCCAGTACGGTGGCACTCAGCATGCCGCCAATTACCCCGGTACCGATAGCATGGGAGCTGCCAGCCCCTGCACCGGAGGCCAGCGCCAGCGGCACGACGCCAAGCGTAAAGGCCAGCGATGTCATGACGATCGGTCGCAGACGCAGGCGGCAAGCCTCTACCGCCGCCTCAACAATGCCCATACCCTCTTCGTGCAGATCCTTGGCGAACTCGACGATCAGGATCGCGTTCTTGGCCGTCAAGCCGATGGTCGTCAACAGCCCCACCTGGAAGAACACGTCATTCGACAAGCCACGCCCCAGGGTTGCCAACAGCGCACCGATCACGCCCAGCGGCACCACCAGCATTACCGCCATCGGAATCGACCAGCTCTCATACAGGGCCGCCAGGCAGAGGAATACGACGATCAGCGACAGCGCATAGAGAGCCGGTGCCTGGTCTCCTGACAGCCGCTCCTCATAGGATAAGCCGGTCCAGGACACACCAATGCCCGCAGGCAGCTCCTGAGCAAGTCGCTCAATTTCGGCCATGGCGTCACCGGTGCTGTACCCCGGCGCCGGCTCGCCCTGAATTTCCATCGCTGGCACACCGTTGTAACGCGACAGCTTGGGCGACCCGTAAACCCACTCACCGGTGGCGAAGGCGCTGAACGGCACCATCTCACCGCTGCTGTTGCGCACGTACCACTTCTGCAGGTCCTCGGGATTCATCCGCGCCTCAGCCTCACCCTGCAGGTAGACCTTCTTCACGCGTCCACGATCGATAAAGTCGTTGACGTAGCTCGAGCCCCAGGCAATGGACAGGGTCTGATTGATATCGCTCAACGACAGTCCCAGTGCGCTGGCCTTTTCATCATCAACCCGCAGCTGGAACTGCGGCTGGTCATCCTGGCCATTAGGCCGCACGTTGGCCAGCATCGGGTTCTGCGCCGACATGCCCAGCAGCTGATTGCGCGCCTGCATCAGAGTGTCGTGGCCAACACCCGCGTTGTCTTGCAGGTACAGGTTAAAGCCGGTGGCTGTACCCAGCTCCATCACCGCCGGCGGTGCAAACGCAAAGACCATAGCGTCGCGGAAGCCGGAAAAATGCTGCTGGGCTCGCTCGGCCAGCGCAAACACACTCAGCTCCGGCGTGGGGCGCTCCTCCCAAGGTTTCAGGCCGATAAAGGCCAGACCGGCATTTTGTCCACGCCCGGCAAAGTTGAAGCCGGTAACCGTGAACACCGAGTTCACCGTGTCGGACTCCTCCTCCAGCAGATAGGTACGCATCGCATCAACCGTCTGCTGAGTGCGCTCGGCACTCGACCCCACCGGCGCCTGGACCTGGGCATAGAGTACGCCTTGATCTTCGTCTGGCAGGAAGGAGGTTGGCAGGCGGGTGAACAGAAACGCCATTAACCCAACAATCACCACATACAGCAGCAGGTAAGGCGCCTTGCGCTGCAAGATCGCCGCCACGCTGCTCTCGTAGCGAGAAACGCCGCGATCAAACGTGCGGTTAAACCAGCCGAAGAAACCACGTTTCTCGTGCGTATGCCCTTTCTCGATCGGTTTGAGAATGGTGGCACACAGCGCCGGCGTAAAGATCAGCGCCACCAACACCGACAACAGCATGGCCGAGGCGATGGTGATTGAGAACTGTCGATAGATCACACCGGTCGAGCCGCCAAAGAATGCCATCGGCAGGAACACCGCCGAGAGCACCAGGCCGATGCCGACCAGCGCTCCCTGAATCTGTCCCATCGAGCGACGGGTCGCCTCCAGCGGCGACAGTCCCTCTTCGGCCATCACCCGTTCGACGTTTTCCACCACCACGATGGCGTCATCCACCAGCAGACCGATGGCTAGCACCATCGCAAACATGGTCAGGATGTTGATGCTAAAACCAAAGGCCGACAGCAGGCCGAAGGTACCCAGCAGAACCACCGGCACAGCCAGGGTCGGGATCAGCGTCGCGCGGAAGTTCTGCAGGAACAGATACATCACCAGAAACACCAGCACCACGGCTTCAAACAGGGTATGCACCACACCCATGATCGATTCGGAAACCACCGGGGAGGTGTCGTAGGGGAACACCACCTTCATCCCCTCGGGGAAGAACGGTTCCAGCTCAGCGATGGTTTGGCGCACGCCGCGAGCAGTATCCAGCGCATTGGCACCGGTCGCCAGCTTGATCGCCATACCCGATGCCGGCATACCATTGTACAGGGCGGAGATGCTCGCATCCTGCGCGCCCAGTTCCACCTGCGCCACATCCCCCAGACGTACCTGGGAGCCATCGGTCTGCACCTTCAGCAAAATCTCGCGAAACTGCTCAGGTGTCTGCAGCCGGGTTTTACTGAGAATGGTCGCATTGAGCTGTTGACCGGGTACCGCCGGCAGACCACCAAACTGACCCGCAGACACTTGGACGTTCTGCGCCTGAATCGCCGTGCTGACATCGCCGGGCGTCAGTTTGAAGCTGTTCAGCTTGGCCGGATCCAGCCAGATACGCATGGCGTAGGGCGCACCAAACACCTGAAAGTCACCGACGCCCTGGGTGCGCGAGATCGGGTCCTGGATGTTGGAGACGATGTAGTCGGCCAGGTCAAAACGGTCCATGCTGCCGTCTTCGGATACCACACCAATCACCATCAGGAAGTTGCGCACGGCCTTGGTAACGCGGATACCCTGCTGCTGAACCTCCTGGGGCAACAGCGGCGTGGCCAGCTGCAGCTTGTTCTGCACCTGTACTTGGGCAATATCCGGATCAACCCCCTGGTCGAAGGTAACGGTGATGCTCATGCTGCCATCGGAGTTGCTCTCCGAGGAGATGTAGCGCAAGCCATCGATCCCGTTGAGCTGCTGTTCGATGACCTGCACCACGGTGTCCTGCACCGTTTGCGCAGAGGCCCCCGGATAGGAGACCGAAATACCCACAGCCGGCGGCGCGATGCTGGGGTACTGGTTGATCGGCAGCTTGAGGATGGCCAGACCACCCACCAGCATGATGACCAGCGCGATGACCCACGCAAAGATCGGCCGGTCAATAAAGAAGCGCGACATAATTAGTTTCCTTACTGGGCGGCGGGCGCGGACACGTTACCGGCAGGTTCAACCTTGACGCTGGCACCCGGACGCACAAACTGCAGCCCTTCGGTGATCAGGCGGTCTCCCTCATTCAAACCAGAGCTGATCAGCCAGCGATTGCCAACGGTGCGCTCGGTCACGACATTGCGCACTTCAACCTTGTCGTCGGCATTGACGACCATGGCAGTGGCGTTACCACGCGGCGTGCGGGTGATGCCCTGTTGCGGCGCGAGGATGGCGTCACTCTTGGCGCCAGCCACCAACTCCGCATGCACAAACATGCCCGGCAGCAACAGGCGGTCCGGGTTGGGGAACACCGCGCGCAGGGTCACCGAGCCGGTGCCCTCGTCCACGCTGACCTCAGAGAACTCCAGACTGCCCTGCTCGGCGTAGGTGCTGCCGTCTTCCAGGGTCAGACTGACAGCGGCGGCGTTATCACCGGCCTTCTGCAGGCGCCCGGCTTCCAGGTCGCGGCGCAGGTTCAACATTTCACGCGAGGATTGGGTGATGTCGACGTAGATCGGATCCAGTTGCTGGATGGTCGCCAGTTGCTGGCTCTGGCCACTGGTGACCAGCGCGCCTTCACTGACCGCAGAACGGCCAATGCGACCGCTGATCGGCGCCAGCACCTTGGTGTAGCGCACGTTGATGCGAGCCTCGTCCAGCGCGGCCTGGGCCTGCAAACCGGCGGCGCGGGCCTCATCAAACTCCTGCTGACTGACCGCGTTCTCCTTGACCAGAATGCCGTATCGTTCCGCCAACGAGCGTGTGGAGAGGCTGCTTGCCTCCGCGCTCTTCAGGGCTGCCTGGTAGACATCGTCATCAATCTGATAGAGCTGCTGCCCTTCCTCAACCTCAGCCCCTTCCTCGAACAGGCGCTTTTCCAGAATGCCGTTGACCTGCGGGCGAACCTCCGCGACGCGATAGGCCGCTGTGCGGCCAGGCAAATCATTGGTCAGCAAGAAATGCTCGGCCTTGAGCGTGACCACGCCCACGGTTGGCGTCTGCTGCTGTTGTTGCTGGTCGGCCTGCTGCTCCGACTCCTGACAAGCGGCTAGCAGCACGGTGGAAATAAGTAACGGCAGCAGAGCAGCACGCGCGGGCTTCATCGGCATGGAAAGACCTCGTGGAAAACCGGTTTTGACTGATTTTGCAAATGCCCCCAAGAATAAGGCAGAGGCACGAGTGATTGGGGCACAATATACTTACATTCACACCTGTCTGTAAATCAATTTGGCGCTACGCTAACATTAGCTCACAAGTTGATTCCGGGCCGGCCAATATAGGCTCCCCACCCTGCGAGACTCGCCATGGTAAGACGCACCAAAGAAGAAGCCTTTGAAACCCGAGAGAGCATTCTGGACGCCGCCGAGCAGTGCTTTCATCACAAGGGCGTCTCGCGCACCTCACTGAGCGAGATCGCTCAGGCAGCTGGCGTTACCCGAGGCGCCATTTATTGGCACTTTCAGGACAAGGCAGACCTGTTGGATGCCCTGTTTCAGCGCATTCAGATGCCACTGGAAGAACTCAACCAGAAAAGCCAGGATGCCAGCGCCAGCGACCCGCTCGAGCGCTTCAGCAAACTGCTGATCACCGTGTTGCAACGCCTGGAAGCAGACCCCACAGCGCGCCGGGTAAACGAGATTCTGCTGCTCAAGTGTGACTATATCGAGGAGCCTTGTGGACAAAAGAGTCACCTGCAACGAATGAGCCAGCACCACGACGACAATCTGCGCAACACCCTGCAGCTGGCCATCGCCTCTGGCGAACTACCTGACGACCTGGACCTGGAACTGGCCCTGTTCTGCGCCCACGGTTTTATCTACGGCGTACTGCACCAGTGGCTGATGCACCCCTCGCGCTTGAGCCTGGTGGAGCGCGCCCATGAGGTAGCGGCCACGCTGCTGGAGATGCTGCGCAGCAGCCCGCACCTGCGCCTAAATCAGTCGGCGCAGTAGTCACGCGTCGGCGTGGCTGGCGTCAACCAGAGATAATCGGCTTGCTGCTCTGACGGCAACGGCGCATCCCCTACCTCCTGCAACTGCAGCACCAGCGGCGGCACCTGCTGTGCGGGCCAGTGCAGCGGCACGCCCAGGTCGCGACGCGCGTGGTAGTTACCCGCCAGCAGCAGCGCCGGAGCAGGCGCGCCCGCCAGGGCCGCCGCCATCGCCTGGTCACGCGCCTGCTGAATCGACAGCATGGCCTGCACCTGCTGCGCGTCAATCCGGCCACAATGACTGGCCTCGATGGTGTCGCTCAATTGCCGCCGAGCATCAGCTGTGTAACGTTCGTTCAGCGGTTGTGGCGCGCGGTACAGCGCCATCATGCTGTCCCTGTCCAGGTTGGCCGCCAGCAACTGCGCCGGGACCGCCAGCCCCCAGCGCACCAACGGCCCATACATGGCCCAGTCCCAGCCGGCTTGCCATTCCAGTTGCCTTTGCAGGGCCTTGTCGTCGGGCAACACCCTGCCCTGCAACGCCGCAACAGCAGCTTGCTGAGCAGGCTGCAGCATCTCCAGCAACAGCGATTGCTGCGGGCGAGCGGCCTGCAATTGCTGCAGCAACCAAAGCTGCAGGCGGTGATGATCGGGGTTGTCGTGCTGCTCACCGACGACCACGTGGGGAGCAGTCGCCAGCCGCTTGACCAATGCCTGCGGGCTGATCCAGCGTTGCTCGGCGGTTACCCAGACTTGCCCGACATGCGGCTGATCAAGCCCTTCGGCGCCCTGCCACCGCGGCAAAGGCGCGGCACAGGCCGACAGGGCCAGCAGCAAAGCCAGCACGATAGCCTTCATAACGCCCTCAACTCAGCACCAGCGGACAAGCATGCAGCGGATGCGTCTGCACGCTGACGGGCACCTTGAAAACCTGCTCCAGCAACTCAACCTGCAGCACCTCCCAGGGCGTACCCTGGGCACTGACCCGTCCTTCGTGCAACAGCAACAAGCGATCTGCGTAACGGGCCGCCAGATTCAGGTCGTGCAGCACCACCAGCACCGCCAACCCGCGCGCGGCCATCTGCCGAGCCTGTTGCAGAGTAAGGTGCTGATGGGCCAGATCCAACGACGCGGTTGGCTCATCCAGTAGCAGACAACCCTGCTCGTCGCTATCCCAGACCTGCGCCAGCACCCGCGCCAGATGCACGCGCTGGCGCTCACCACCAGACAGTGACAGATAGCTGCGTGCGGCCAGATGGCCGACATCCGCCGCCGCCATGGCCTCGCGCAGAATCTGCGTATCGCGCCGCTGCCCGCTGGCATGCGGCATGCGGCCCATCGCCACCACCTCTTCCACCTGAAAGGCAAACGCCAATGCCGAGCTTTGCGGCAGCACCGCCATGCGCCGCGCGCGTTCCAGCGCCGACCAACCTGCCAAGGGGCGCTGATCCAGCAACACCTGTCCCGCTGCCGGCGCCAGCTCACCGCTCAGCGTCGCCAACAAGGTGCTCTTGCCGGCACCATTGGTCCCCAGAACCACCAGCACCTCGCCCGGCTGCAGGGCCAGCTCGACCTGTTCCAGAATGTCGCGGCTGCCGCGCTGGCAACCCAACTGCAGCGCCTGCAGCATCACAGACCTCCCCGGCGCTGCATGCGCAACAGCAAGGCGATAAAGAAAGGCGCACCCAACAGCGCCGTGAGGATGCCCAGTGGCAGTTCAGCCGGCGCCACCAGCAACCGCGCCGCCACATCAGCCAGCAGCAACAGCGCCGCGCCCAGCAGCATGCAGGCCGGCAGCAGTTGGCGATGGTCAGGCCCGAGCAGCAAGCGCGCCAGGTGCGGCACCACCAAACCAACAAAACCGATAAGCCCGGCCGCGGCGACCGCAGCGCCCACACCAAGCGCCGTCAGCAACACCAGCTCGCGCTTGACCCGCTCTACCTCAACCCCCAGGTGACGTGCTTCCGACTCGCCCAGCAACAAGGCATTCAGCGCCCTGGCCTGCCGCGGCAACCGCCACCAGACCACCCCACAGCACAGAACCAGCATACCCACCCGATCATAGCTTGCCGCACCCAGGCTCCCCATGTTCCAGAACGTCAATGCGCGCAGCATCGCGTCATCCGCAATGTAGGTCAGTAGCCCCACCACGGCCGCACTGAGCGCGGCAATCGCCACCCCGGCCAGCAGCATGCTGGCCATCGACACGCCCTGATTCGAGCTGCCCAGCCGATAGACCAGCCAGGTGGTCAGCAGCGCGCCGGCAAAGGCGCCAGCGGCCTGGGTGTATGGCATCAGCGCCGCCGGCAAGGCAGCCAACCAGACGCTGCCAAGCACAATTACCAGCGCTGCGCCCAATGCCGCACCACTGGACACACCAATCAGCGCAGGGTCCGCCAGCGGGTTGCGAAACAAGCCTTGCATGGCAGCGCCGGTCAGCGCCAGGGTGGTCCCAATCAGCATGCCCATCAGCGTTCGCGGCAGTCGGATGTGCTCGACAATCAGGGCGGTATCCGCCGCTACCGTCCAGCCGGTGACACGGTGTAACAGTGCGCCGATGGCGTCGGTGAAAGGGATGGCGACCGGCCCAAGGGTCAGCGACAACACCGCCGCCAGCAGCAACAGCAGGGCCAGAGAGAAAAGGATGCATCGTTTTACGACCGCTACCGACATGGACGCCCTATTCAGAAATACGTTTGAGCAGAAACTACAACGCGCGCCCGCCTGAAGCGAGTGCGCGTTGGGAAACACTGATTAATTCCCTACTCGCCAGCTGCGGTTTCGCGCAGCTGGCGCAGCGCCGGCGCGATGTGCGGGCTGAGGCCGCCCACTAGCAGGCTGTCTTCGATGTCCACAACCTGCTGCGCCTGCCCGGCTGGCGTTGCTGCCAGTGCTGGCTGCTGACTCAACAAGCCATCGGTTCCGCCGACCATGTCCAACCCCTTGCTGGTGGTCAGAATCCATTGCGGCGCCAGACCCAACAATGCTTCAGCCGACAGCACCCGGTACTGGCTGAAACTGTCGGCCGCCGGGTTACTCATGCCACCCAGATGAATCAGGCTATCGCCGACCGTACCGGCGCCGGCAACCAGCATTCCGCTGGCGCTGTGGGTCAACACAAACAGCGCCGGCGGCGCCGGCTCGGACATGGCCGGCAAGGCGGCGATATCGGCCTGAATACGCTGATTCAGAGCAGCCGCCTGCTCGACTTGGGCAAAGCGCACACCCACCGCCTCGATATTGGCATACAGCGTGCGCAGATCAGGGCTGGCACTCAGCATCACTACATCCACACCGGCATCGCGCAGCTGGGCCAGCACCGGCGGCGGCCCCATCTCTTGTGTGCCCAGCAGGACATCGGGCTTGAGTGACAACACCCCCTCGGCGCTCAGAGCGCGCTGATAACCGACGTTCGGCAGACCACGCTCCGCCATCAAGGAGACGCTGGTGCTGTCGATACCGACCAGTTGCTCAGCCAATCCCAGCTCCTGCACGATGGCCGTGACACTGGCACCGGCCGTCACCACCCGCAGGGGCTCGGCAGCCATTGACCAGGCGCTGCCCAACAGCAATACCCACAGGCAACGCTGAATCAGTACTTTCACTCCACCCTCTCCTTGCCCAAAGGCTCAGCGCGCCGGATGACGCTCTAGCAGTGCACGCCATAGACGCTGCTCGGGCTGGCCCGGCTTGCGCTCGCCAAACAGCTGAATGACCAATTCACCGCTGCTGTCATACGCTTCCAGCGAACTGACAATACCATCTGCGGTCGGTTTGCGGACCCGCCACACCGACGCCAGATCAGATTCACGCAGATGCAGACTGAAATCGGTATCCAGCACGTTGAACCACTCACCCAGCCGGCCTACCCGCTTGATCGACCCGCTGTGGATCTGAATGCAACCGTGGTTGCCAACAAACACCATGATCGGCTGGGCGCTCGCCGCCACCTGCTCCAGCGTGTCAGTCAAGGCTGCTTCAGGCAAACGCTGAGCCCAGCGGCTACCGGCCAGGCGCAACGCCTGCAGGCGGTCCACGCTATGGCGCTTGAGCATGGCCACAAAATGATGAGTATCCTGCAACTCGGCCCAGTCGCGCTGCAGCGCCTGCTCGTCTACCGCCACATCGTCAACCAGCTCAGCATCGGCCTGCAAGGGAGCGATGGTCAGCGGATCAAGCGAATCGTCGCTGAGGCCGTCACACAGGTCATACCAGGCAGCGGCGTTGCTTTGCTCGGTCAGATAGATCTTGTGCACCGCCACACCCTGGCGGTCGAAAATCTGCAGGCTGCGACGCATACCGCCGCTCTGCAGCGCCTCACTGACGGCAAACAGGCTGGACCATTCGCGCATAAAGAAGCGCAGATCAATCTCGCCGTTGACCACCAGGCCGATACGGCCACTGCCGCCGATGCTGATGTTGTCGTACACGCCGTGACGCTCGTGCACGCATGATTCATTACGCGTCAGCGCCATCACACGGCCGAGGGCTTTCAGGCCATGCAGCATGGTTTGCCAATCCGAACGCAGGCGCTGCACGCCGCGCCCGAGTGACGCATATACCAGCTCGGCTTCGCTGACATTGAGCAGCGCGGCGCCATCGCGGATACGCAACCCTGGTTGACTCTGACGCAGGTGTTGCCAGGCACCCAGCAGGTCGGCACCGGCGAACACCGGGACAGCTTGTTGCATCGTCATATACCCGTCTCCCCTGTCATGAACGCGTCCTGCGGCAGCCCCTCGCGGTCATTGCTGTCCAGACGCCCCGGGCGCTGCAATCAAGCAACGCCGCACAATCAAACAATAATCATTCTCATTTGAGAGTGGCGATTATTATTCAATAAAACCGCAACGGCAAGTGCAAAAGTGCCGCAGTGACGCCCGGCAGCGCCTGACGCCCACCGGAGCCGCCAGTTGCGGCCCTTGATCAGACACTGGTCAGCAGTCCGTTGGCCGGTCGATAATGCGCCCATGTCAGACACATACTCCTCCCATCTCCTTTGCCAGCTGAGCGATTTGCCAGCACACGGCAGCAAGGGCGTACAGCACAATGGCCACAACCTGATCGTGGTGCGCCAGGGTACGCAGATAACGGTCTATGAGAATCGCTGCCCGCACAGGGGCATACCGCTGGAGTGGGTGCCGGACCAGTTTCTGGATCAATCCGGGCGACTGATCCAGTGCGCCAGCCATGGCGCACTCTTTTTGCCCGAGTCCGGCGAGTGCGTCGCCGGGCCCTGTGTCGGCCAGTCGCTTCGGGCTTTCGACTGTGAGGTGCGCGAAGGGGGTATTTATCTAAGGCCTACAGGCTGACGGGCAACGCCCCACGCACCCGCAGGCCGTCTGGCTCGGGCCAAACCGACCAGGCTAGCACCTCCACCCCTGCCGCTGCGGCCTCACGCAGCAACCGCCCGTACTCCGGGTCGATGTCATCAGCGGGGCGCACCTGGCTGATGCCCGAATGCATGACGCAGAACAACAGACAAGCCCGGCGCCCGCTTCGCACCACCTCAATCAGCTCACGCAGATGCTTCTGGCCACGCTGACTGACCGCATCGGGAAAGGCACCAACCCCATCGCCCAGCGCCAGCGTGACGCTTTTGACTTCTACCACACAGTCCGGCAGGTCGGCGCCGGACAACAGAAAGTCAAAGCGGCTGGCCAGCGCCGGCAGTTTCACCTCGGAGCGCTGCTGCGGGTAATCCGCCAGCGGCGCGATTGCTCCCGCCGCCAGCGCGGCGCCTATTACCCGGTTGGCGCGGGCGCTGTGAATGCAGGCGAGTTGCCCCGGCGCCACCTCAACCAGCTCCCAGGTACCGGGCAGTTTGCGCCCTGGCTTGCGTTCCAGGCTGACCCAGATGCGATCGCCCGGCTGCCCGCAGTTGCGCATCGAGCCGGTATTGGGGCAATGCACCGTCAGCTCCTGCCCATCCGGCAAACGGATATCGGTCAGAAAGCGCTTGTAGCGGCGCAGCAGTACTGCCTCCTGCAAGGCCGGCGCGAACGGGATCAGCATGTCGGCGACCAGCTGCGCACGGCCCGCTGCAGACGTTCGACCGCCTGCTCCAAGCGCTCCAGCGAGGTGGTGTAGGCCAGGCGCAGATGCTGATCGGCCCGGTGCTGACCAAAATCCAGCCCCGGCGTCAGGGCAACAAACTCCCGCTCAATCACATGCTGGCAAAACGCGGCACTGTCACCGCCCAGCGCCTGCATATCGGCATACAGATAGAAAGCACCTTCAGGAGTAACAGGGACCGAAAAGCCCAGCTCACGCACCGCCGGCAGCAGAAAGTCGCGCCGCACCTGAAAGGCACGGCGGCGCAGCTCGCAGATTTCCCGGCTCTGCTCGCTAAAGGCCGCCAGTGCAGCCTGCTGGGCCATGTGTGGCGCACAGATGTAGAGGTTCTGCGCCAGTTTTTCCAATCCGGCAATCGCCTCTTTCGGCGCCACCAGCCAGCCCAAACGCCAGCCGGTCATACCGAAATACTTGGAGAAGCTGTTGAGCACAAAGGCGTCGTCCGCCACCTCCAGCACCGAGGGCGCGTCCACCCCATAGGTCAGACCCTGATAAATCTCATCGACAATCAGCTGCCCGCCCAGGCGTCGACAACAGGCCGCCAGCGCCTGCAGTTCCGCGCGCGACAGCAAGGTGCCCGTGGGGTTGGCCGGCGACGCTGCGAGCACGCCCACGCAGTCGGCATCCCAATGCTGCTCGATCAACTCGGGAGTCAGCTGGTAGCGCGTTTCGGGGCCGGTTGGCACCAGCACCGCGCGGCCTTCTACCAAGCGCAAAAAATGCCGATTGCACGGGTAGGCAGGGTCGGCCATGAGGATCTTCTTACCTGGCTCCACCAGCAACGCGCTGACCAAGAGCAACGCCGCCGAGCCGCCCGGTGTTACCACCACACGTTCAGGGTCAAGCGCCAGGCCATGCCGCTCGGCGTAGAGCCCGGCGATGGCTTGGCGCAGCGCCGGCAACCCCAAGGCCGGGGTGTAGCCCGTACAGCCGTCAGCCAGCGCGCGCTGCCCCGCCTGAATGATCGGCTCAGGGGTGGAGAAGTCCGGCTCGCCAATCTCCATATGAATGACATCACGCCCTTCGGCCTCCAACGCCCTGGCCCTCGCCAACACGGCCATCACATGGAAGGGCTGGATATCCTGTACCCGGTTAGTCCAGCGTTGCTGCGCCATGAAAAACTCTCGTCCTGCCGCAAAAAACGTCGATCATACCCTGCCAGAGCCCCTGCCGCAGCGGCTCAATCCCTCGCGCCGCACCATCGGGCGTCAAACAGTAGCGCAGGCCTCAAGGTTCTGGTAGCTTTGCCCGCTTGCAGGATTTTGGCCGCTGCTCATGCAGGTGCAGACAGCGGGCCTGAAACAGGAAGATTGAGCAATAAGTGAGGGGTTCTCATGCCCAGCAATGCCAAGCAGAAAACATCGATGTTGATCCGCGGCTTCGTCCCCTACCAGGAAAAGAAGGGCGAAGAGTACATGAACGAGCAACAGCTCGAGCATTTCGCCAACATACTCAACGCCTGGAAAAAGGAGTTGATGGAAGAAGTCGACCGCACTGTGCATCACATGCAGGATGAAGCGGCCAACTTCCCCGATCCGGCCGACCGTGCCAGCCAGGAAGAAGAGTTCAGCCTGGAACTGCGCACCCGTGACCGCGAGCGCAAGCTGATCAAGAAGATTGACCAGACGCTGCAACGCATTGAGGACGATGATTACGGTTTCTGCGACTCCTGTGGCGTCGAGATCGGCATCCGTCGCCTGGAAGCGCGCCCCACGGCGACTCTGTGTATCGATTGCAAGACTCTGGCCGAAATCAAGGAAAAGCAGGTCGGCAGCTAAGCCGCCCTGCTCTGCAGCAAGCCCAGCCGGGCTTGCTGTTACCGTCTCTCCCGCATGACCTCCCCCTATATCGGGCGCTTCGCGCCAACCCCAAGCGGCCTGCTGCACTTTGGCTCGCTGGTCGCCGCACTGGCCAGTTACCTGGATGCACGCCACGCAGGCGGGCAATGGCTGCTGCGCATCGAAGACCTGGACCAGACCCGTAGCCAGCCCGACGCAGAGCGTCAGATTCTGCAGGCACTGGAAGACTTCGGGCTGGAGCACGACGGCGAGATCGTCCGCCAGAGTGAACGCCTTGACCTATACCGGGCACAGACCGAGCGCTGGCTGGCACAAGGGCTGGCCTACTATTGTGATTGCCCAAGACGCACGCTGCTGCAGCACGGGCCGGTGTACCCTGGCACCTGCTCCACACGCCAGCTCTCCCCTGCCGCCGACCATGCCGTGCGCCTCCGCGTCAACGACACCCCCATCACCTGTGTCGATCGCCTGCAGTTGCCACTGACCCAAAACCTTGCCCACGAGCTGGGCGATTTCATTGTCCGCCGCCGCGACGGCGTCTACGCCTACCAGCTGGCAGTGGTGCTGGATGACATCCAGCAAGGCATCACCGATGTAGTGCGCGGCGCCGACCTGCTCGACTCCACACCCCGGCAAATGTGGCTGTATCATCTCCTGAACCAGTCGGTACCGCGCTACCTGCACGTGCCGCTGATCATGCGCGAGGACGGCGAGAAACTCAGCAAGCGCCTGGCCTCCGAACCCCTGCAGGCTGCACAGGCGCCACAGACCATGTGGCGCGCACTGCGGGCATTGGCCCAACCGGTTCCCGAGGAGCTGCGTGGCGCATCGGTCCAGCAGCAACTGGCCTGGGCCACCCCGCACTGGCAGCCACAGCGTCTGCCATCGGCCCTGCAAATCATGCAACATAGCCTGCCTGGCTGATTGCTTGGCAAGCCAGGCACGGCTGATTACCATCACGCTCTTAACCTGACGCGCCGACACCGGCGTCACCCAGATGACGGACACCCATGTATATCTATCGCCTGGTATTGCTGCTGGTCATCGGCATCTACCTGTTCTCCCCGGCCATCATGGACTGGTGGATAGAACCCCAGGGTGCCTGGTACCGCCCCTACGTGCTATGGCTGATTCTGATCATCGCCGGCATGCTGCTACAGAGCCCGAAAGATGCCGATGAGCTTTGAGCTGAGTCAGCTGCTGCTGATCAGCATTGTCTACCTGATCCTGCTGTTCGGCGTGGCCTGGGCCACTGAGAACGGGCACGTTCCACGCCGCTTGCTGCGCCACCCTGCGGTCTACACCCTCTCGCTTGGCGTGTACGCCAGCGCCTGGGCGTTTTATGGCACGGTCGGGCTGGCCTACCAGTACGGGTACGGGTTTCTGACCTACTACCTGGGCGTGTGTGGCGCCTTTCTGCTAGCACCTGTGCTGCTGAACCCGATCCTGCGCATTACCCGCACTTACCAGCTATCGTCTCTGGCCGACCTCTTTGCCTTTCGCTTCCGCAGCACCTGGGCGGGCACGCTCACCACGCTGTTCATGCTGGTGGGTGTGCTGCCGCTGCTGGCCCTGCAGATCCAGGCAGTGGCCGACTCGGTGCAAATCCTGACCGACGAATCCGGCCAGGGCACCGTAGCCCTTGGCTTCTGCGTGCTGATTATCCTGTTTGCCATTCTGTTCGGTGCACGCCATATCTCGGCCCGGGAGAAGCATGAAGGTCTGGTGATGGCGATTGCCTTCGAATCGGTGGTCAAACTGGTCGCCATCGCCGCTATCGGACTGTATGCCTTGTATGTGGTATTCGACGGCCCGCAGGGTTTGCAGTTGTGGCTGAACAACAACCAGGAAGCGCTGATCACCCTGCATACCCCGCTGCAGGAAGGCCCCTGGCGGACGCTGCTGCTGGTGTTCTTTTCCGCCGCCTTTGTGATGCCGCACATGTATCACATGGCCTTTACCGAGAACCTCAACCCACGCGCCCTGGGCACAGCCAGCTGGGGGCTGCCGCTGTTCCTGCTGCTGATGAGTCTGGCGGTGCCACCGATTCTCTGGGCTGGCCTGCACCTGGGCGTGCGCACCAACCCGGAGTACTTCTCCCTCGGCCTTGGGGTCGCAGCCGGCTCCGACTGGCTGCCGCTATTGGCTTTTGTTGGCGGTTTATCGGCAGCCAGCGGCCTGATCATTGTTATTACCCTGGCGCTATCGGGCATGGTGCTCAACCATGTGGTGCTGCCGCTGTATCAGCCCAGCGCCGACAACAACATCTACCGCTGGCTGCTATGGACCCGGCGTACCCTGATTGCCGCCATCATCATGGCGGGCTATGGCTTTTACCGGCTGCTCGGCGCCGAGCAGGATCTGGCCAACCTGGGTATCGCGTCCTTCGTTGCCACGGTGCAGTTCTTGCCCGGCACCCTGTCGGTACTCTACTGGCCGCAGGCCAACCGGCGCGGCTTTATCGGCGGGGTGATGGCCGGCATGCTGGTCTGGAGTATTACCCTGCTGCTGCCGCTGGTGACCGAGCTGCCGGGCCTGCAACTGTTCGGCATGACACTGGCCTTCAACGCAGACACCTGGCATCTGGCGGCGATCAGCTCGCTGGCTGCCAACGTGCTGGTGCTGGCCGTGATCTCCCTGTTCACCCAGCGCTCCAGCGAGGAGCAAAGCGCGGCCGAGGCCTGCTCGGTCGACAACGTCAGCCGCCCCCAACGCATGCAGCTGATGGCGTCCTCGCCACAGGAGTTCGCCCAACAGCTGGCCAAACCACTCGGTAACAAGACCGCACAGTACGAAGTCGAGCAGGCACTACGTGATCTCAAGCTGCCCTTTGACGAGCGCCGCCCTTACGCCCTGCGTCGCCTGCGTGACCGTCTGGAGGCCAACCTGTCCGGCCTGATGGGCCCCTCGGTCGCGCAGGACATCATCGAGACCTTCCTGCCGTTCAAGATGGGTCGCGACGGTTACATGACCGAAGACATTCACTTCATCGAAAACCGGCTGGAGGATTACCACAGCCGCCTGACCGGCCTGGCTGCTGAACTGGACGCCCTGCGGCGCTACCACCGCCAGACCCTGCAGGACCTGCCAATGGGCGTTTGCTCACTGGGGCAGGACAGCGAAATCCTGATGTGGAACCGCGCCATGCAGGCACTCACCGGCATCGAAGCCGACAGCGTGATCGGCTCTCGCCTGGGCAGCCTGCCCGAACCCTGGCGCGAGTTGCTGGAGCGCTTTGTCGAAGATCAGTCCGCCCACCTGCATAAACAGAAGCTCAGTATCAACGGCCACACCCAGTGGCTCAGCCTGCACAAGGCCGCCATCGACGAGCCCGGCTACGTCGGCAGCAGCGGCCTGGTGCTGCTGATCGAGGATCAAACCGAAACCCAAATGCTGGAAGAGGAGTTGATGCACTCCGAGCGCCTGGCCTCCATTGGCCGCCTGGCCGCCGGGGTCGCGCATGAGATCGGCAACCCAATCACCGGGATCGCCTGCCTGGCGCAAAACCTGCGCGATGAGTCGGAACAGCCCGAGGCACGTGAAGCCAGCGAGCAGATTCTCGACCAGACCCGTCGGGTCTCGCGCATCGTACAGTCGCTGGTCAACTTCGCCCATGTGGGCAGCCGCCATCACAACCCCAACGAGCCGGTCGACCTGGCGGCCTGTACCAACGAGGCTATTCACCTGCTCTCGCTCAACCGCCAGGGGCCGGAGGTCAAGTATGTTAACCTGTGCCGACCCGAGCACCTGGTAGCCGGCGACGCGCAACGCTTGGTACAAGTGCTGATCAACCTGCTCGGCAACGCGCGGGACGCGAGCAAGAGCGGCGACAGCATCACCATCGCCAGTCAGGAAAACGAGCATCAGGTGCTGCTGCAGGTTGAAGATCAGGGCAGCGGCATCGACAAGGACATCAAGGATCGCCTGTTCGAGCCCTTCTTCACCACCAAGGAACCAGGGACAGGCACCGGGCTCGGATTGGCACTGGTCTACTCCATCATCGAAGAGCATTATGGGCAGATTACCATCGACAGCCCGGTCGACCAGACAAACCAGCGCGGCACCCGCTTCACCATTACATTGCCGCGCTACAGTATGAGCGCTAACGGCGCCCCTGCCTGAGCTGTATTAGGGCGCCGTCACGCACGAGGTAACTATGTCAGACATTCTGGTTGTTGAAGACGAAGCCATCATCCGCACGGCACTCAAGCGGCTGCTGGAGCGCCACCACTACCAGGTAGCGGAAGCCGGATCGGTCAGCGAGGCCTGCGAGCGTCACAACCTGGACAGCTTTGATCTCATCATCAGCGACCTGCGCCTGCCGGGCGAGCCCGGCACCGAGCTGATACGCCGCGCCGCCAACACGCCGGTGCTGATCATGACCAGCTACGCCAGCCTGCGCTCGGCTGTTGACTCGATGAAGCTGGGCGCGGTCGATTACATTGCCAAGCCCTTCGACCACGACGAAATGGTCGAAACCGTGCAACGCATCATTGCCAGCGGCAGCGAACGCAAGCAGCAAGCTGCCGCGCCCGAACAACCCGCTGGCAAGCAGGCGCCGCAAGCCGCTGCGGACGAAGACATTCGCAAGCAGATGGGCATTATTGGCGGCTGCGACACCATGCTCACGCTGTTCAAGCGCATTCGCAAGGTCGCCCCCACCGACTCCACCGTGCTGATTCAAGGTGAATCTGGCACCGGCAAGGAGCTGGTAGCCCGGGCCATGCATGAACAGTCACAGCGCGCCAAGGCACCACTGATTTCGGTCAACTGCGCCGCCATCCCGGAAACCCTGATCGAGTCCGAGCTATTTGGTCACGAGAAGGGATCCTTTACCGGCGCCACCAGCAACCGCACCGGTCTGGTTGAGGCCGCCGACGGCGGCACCCTGTTCCTCGACGAAATCGGCGAACTGCCGCTCGAAGCGCAGGCGCGCCTGCTGCGCGTGCTACAGGAAGGCGAGATCCGCCGGGTTGGCTCGGTGCAATCGCAAAAGGTCGATGTGCGTCTGGTGGCGGCAACCCACCGCGACCTCAAGACCATGGCGCGTCAGGGCCTGTTCCGCGAAGACCTTTACTACCGCCTGAACGTGATCGAGCTGCGCCTGCCACCGCTGCGCGAGCGTGGCCGCGACGTGATGCTGATCGCAGAGGCCTTGCTGCAACGCGCCGCAGGCAACATGAATATGGAAGGCTTGCACTTCAGCAAGGATGCCGAGCAGGCGATTCTGGCCTACAGCTGGCCCGGCAACGTGCGTGAGCTGGAAAACGCCATTGAGCGCTCGGCCATTCTCTGTGACCACGACGAAATCACCGCCGACCTGCTGGGCATTGAGCTGGATGCAGAGATAGAGCGTGCCTCCGAAGCCGCCAACGCCCTGCAGACCATGCAGAACGACGTCACGCCAGGCCAGGAGCCGGCAGAAGACCTGTCGCTGGAGGACTACTTCCAGCACTTTGTGCTGGAGCACCAGGACCACATGACCGAAACCCAGCTGGCGCACAAGCTAGGCATCAGCCGCAAGTGCCTGTGGGAGCGCCGTCAACGCCTGGGCATCCCGCGCAAGAAAACCGCCAGTACCTGATCCCCTCCTTGCAACGGCAGGGGACGGCCGACACCCGGCACCCCTGCCAGCCTGTAACACCCCATCCTTGAGCATGTGTTACCTGTTACCGCTAAAGTTCCCGCAAAACTGTTACCCCAACCAGCCACCGAGGTAACACTTACCCCCAATTGGGGTAACACATCCCGGGGTAACACTCCCTCACAAACGCACCAAAAAACATAAGTCACTGTTTTTAAAGGCTTTTAAAAAGTTGGCACGCCAAATGCTTTATATCTGGCACAACAACAATAAAAACCAAAACACATAACAAAAATAACATTCGACTCCACACACAATAAAAACAAGACGTGAGAGACGCAGCAAACTGATTTTTTTGGAGAATAGCAGTCAGATCGCGAGCAGGACGCTCACTTGGATGAAGAAGAATAAAAGTTGCCCAAGCAACCCGCCATCCAAAGCCATACGCAGGCCGCTCTGAACCTAAGCTTCCAAAGCAATCCGTTTGGTTTTGACAACCCGAGATGGGTCAGTCGGAAAGCGGCATTTGCCGCTTCGAACAAAAAAAGAATAGCTCTCATAAAAACAAAAATAAAAAACCATTAGGGGGAGTGCCCTACTCCCCTTGAGCTTTCCTTACCTACGCAACATCCCCCCTTTCTTACCTTTGTTAACAAATCAAGCTAGAATGCTCGACAACCGTGGCCTCTCGCCACCTGCGCGCCAGGCCAGGCATATCGCCGACCCGGCCCACTCACCTTGCGCCGCCGTGAGCACGCCTGCCAACTGACACCCAGGCCGCATCACCGCATGGCGCCGGAACCGCCACCATCTATGATTCGAAAGCTGTTGCAGAAAATGCCCTCTCCCTTCGGCCTCCCCCAACGCCGACGCACCACCCCGTCTGTCATTCCCGCCAGTCAGCATCAGGTGCGGCGCGAACGCCTGAGTCGACACGCGGTAAGCGTTGTGGAAAAACTGCAGCAGGCAGGCTTTGAGGCCTTTCTGGTCGGCGGCTGCGTGCGCGACCTGATGCTGGATATCACGCCAAAGGACTTTGACGTTGCCACCAGCGCCACCCCCGAACAGGTGCGAGCCACCTTCCGCAACGCGCGCCTGATCGGCCGCCGTTTCAAGCTGGTACACGTGCATTTTGGCCGCGAGATCATCGAAGTAGCCACCTTCCGCGCCAATCACGAAACGCAAGTATCGGAAGAACAGTCACGCCAGAGCGAGTCCGGCCGACTGCTGCGCGACAATGTCTATGGCACCTTTGAGCAAGATGCCCAGCGTCGCGACTTCACCATTAATGCCCTCTACTTCGACGTCAGTACCGGCCAGATTCACGATTTTGCCCACGGCGTGCACGACATTCGCAACCGCCTGATCCGTCTGATCGGCCACCCCGAGCAGCGTTATCAGGAAGACCCGGTACGCATGCTGCGGGCCATCCGCTTTGCTGCCAAGCTGGATTTCGAGATCGAGCAACACACTGCCGCCCCCATCGAGACACTGGCGCCGCTGCTGCATGACATTCCTGCTGCGCGCCTGTTCGATGAGTCACTGAAACTGCTGATGAGCGGCCAGGGCAAGGCCACCTTTGATCTGCTGTACCAGTACGACCTGCTGGCCCCACTGTTCCCGGATACCGACGAGGCCATTCTCGACAACCCCGAATACACATTGCGGCTGGTACGCAAGGCGCTCGACAACACCGATGCGCGTATTGCCCAGGACAAGCCGGTCACCCCCGCCTTCCTGTTCGCGGCCTTCCTCTGGCCGGCGCTGCCGGCGCGGGTTGCCGCGCTGGAAGAGCAAGGCATTCCGCCAATTCCTGCTTACCAGCAGGCGGCCCACGAGCTGCTGGCCGAACAATGCCTGCACACCGCCATACCCAAGCGTTTCAGCATCCCCATGCGCGAGATCTGGGACATGCAGCCGCGACTGGAACGACGCAGTGGCCGACGCGCGGACCAGCTGCTGGAGCACCCGCGTTTCCGAGCCGCCTACGACTTCCTGCTGTTGCGTGAAGAAGCTGGCGAACAAACCGACGGCCTGGGCGCCTGGTGGACCCAGTATCAGGATGCCAACGCCGATCAGCGCAGGCAGATGATTCGTGAGCTGGGCGACGCGCCCAAGAGCGGAGGCAAACGCAACCGCTCTCGCTCGCGCCGCAAACCACGCAAACCGCAATCCAACGCCTGATGCCACTCGTCTACGTCGCACTGGGCAGCAATCAGGGCGACCCGGTTGCCCAGTTGCGCGCTGCCTGCCAGGCCATGAACGAGCTAGCCGACAGCGAGCTGCTGGCGTGCTCGTCACTGTACCGCAGCGCCCCCATGGGCCCGCAGGATCAGCCGTCTTACGTCAACGCCGTGGTCGCCCTGCAGACCAGCCTTGAGCCCGAAGCACTGCTCGATCAGCTGCAACGCATCGAACAGGAGCACGGGCGTGTGCGCAAGGCCGAGCGCTGGGGGCCCCGCACCCTGGACCTGGACATCCTGCTGTACGACAAACAGGTGATAAACAGCCCGCGTCTGCAGATTCCGCATTACCACATGCACGCCCGCGCCTTCGTGCTCTACCCGCTGGCCGAGATTGCTCCGCAGTTGCAGATGCCGGACGGTGTGCAGCTGGTCAGTTTGCTCGAGAACTGCCCGCGCGGTGATCTGCAGACATTGCCCTTTTTTATACAACAGCCTGATGCGCGATCAGACTTGACACCCCATGACTGACACGTAGGATGCCGATTCCGGCAGGGCTCTACCCCAGCTCTGGCGGACAGTTGCCTTACCAAGGCTATACTCTCGCTGCAGCCACCCAGCGCGAGAGTGCGGATTCAACGGCGCCGCTGCAGCTGCAGCCGCCCACAGCAAAGGCCACCCACTGGAAACAGCCATGCCTGACGTTACTCTGACCACACTGAACAAGCTCAAGCAAAGCGGCGAAAAGATCGTTTGTCTGACAGCCTACGACGCCACCTTCGCCCACGTTGAAAGTGAGGCCGGCGTCGAGGTAATGCTGATTGGCGATTCCCTCGGCATGGTCCTGCAGGGGCACGACAGCACCCTGCCGGTCAGTGTTGCCGACATGGCGTACCACACCGCTGCGGTCAAACGCGGCAACAAGGGCGCGCTGATCATGGCCGACCTGCCGTTCATGGCCTACGCCACCCTGGAGCAGGCTCTGACCAACAGCACCGCGCTGATGCAGGCCGGTGCCCATATGGTCAAACTGGAGGGCGGTCGCTGGCTGGCTGAGAGCATTGAGGTGCTGAGCCGTAACGGTATTCCGGTCTGCGCCCACATGGGCCTGACGCCGCAGACAGTCAATGTCCTGGGTGGCTTCAAGGTACAAGGCCGTGACGAAGCTCAGGCCCGCGCGATGATCGAAGACGCCAAGGCGTTGGAAGCTGCCGGCGCCGCCATGCTGCTGCTCGAATGCGTACCGCCGGCGCTGGCCAACGCCATCACCGCAGCGGTCAAGGTGCCGGTCATCGGCATTGGTGCCGGCAGCGGCACCGACGGTCAGGTTCTGGTGGTACACGACATGCTGGGGCTCTCGCTCAGTGGACGCGTACCGCGCTTCGTGAAAAACTTCATGGCCGGCCAGCCCGATATCCCGGCGGCAATCCGCGCCTATGTCGAGGCGGTCAAAAAGGTCGAATTTCCAGCAGCCGAACACGAGTTCTAAACCCATGAACACCCTGCATACCATTGCGCAAGTGCGCGCTGCGGTTGGTCGTGCCCGCCAGGAAGGCAAGCGCATTGGTCTGGTGCCCACCATGGGCAACCTGCACGCTGGTCACGTCGCGCTGGTGGAAAAGGCTCTGCAGCGCACCGATTACGTGGTGGTCAGCATCTTCGTCAACCCGATGCAATTCGGCCCCGGCGAAGACCTGGAAAGCTACCCGCGCACCCTGGCTGAAGACCAGAAAAAGCTGCTGGAAGTCGGCGCCCACCTGGTATTTGCCCCCAACGCCAACGAAATGTACCCCGACGGCATGGACGGCCACACCCGCATCAGCGTGCCCGTGGTCTCCGAAGGCCTGTGCGGCGCCAGCCGTCCGGGTCATTTTGAAGGCGTGGCAACCGTGGTCGGCAAACTGCTCAACATTGTTGGGCCAGATGTCGCGGTGTTCGGCCAGAAGGACTACCAGCAGCTGGCTGTGATTCGCAAGATGGCGCAGGACCTCAGCCTGCCGGTACAGATCATGGGCCATCCCACCGTGCGCGCCGAAGACGGTCTGGCGCTGTCCTCGCGCAACGGCTACCTGAGCGCAGAGCAGCGGGCCATTGCCCCGCGCCTGCAGCAGACTCTGCAACAGATCGCCAGCGCCGTGCAGGGCGGCCGTACGGACTACGCCCAGCTCATCAACGAAGCCAGCCAGCGCCTCAGCGAAGCGGGGCTGCGACCGGACTACCTGGACCTGCGCGACGCTACCGACCTGGCACCAGCGCACGATGCCAGCACCGAGCTGGTGGTGCTGGCAGCCGCCTATCTGGGCACGACCCGCCTGATCGACAACCTCGAATTCAGCCGCCCCTGAGCGGCTGAGTGCAGCAGCCCCCGCCTGCGCTACCGCCGTTTTGACAGCCCCCTCTCATACCAAAGAAGGGTTGTCTTGCCCCCCTCCAATGGCCGACGCTAAATGACCTAAACTGACCGGCAACGCCCTGCGCCCTTGCCGGTCCGGACTCTGCCGCAGCACACCAGACCCGGCTGGCGAGAGACTGCCTGATTCAATAACAAGAGGGGAATTCCCATGTACGCAATCGAAAACCATAAGGTGTCCGAGTCCGCACGTGCGCACACGCACCTGGACGACGCCGGCTATCAACGCATGTACAAGCAGTCACTGGAGCAGCCGGACCAGTTCTGGGCCGAGCAGGCCGAACGCTTCCTGACCTGGGACAAGCGCTGGAGCAAGGTACACGAGAGCGACCTTGGCAAGGGTCAGGCCGCCTGGTTTATCGACGGCAAGCTGAATGTCAGCGTCAACTGCATCGACCGTCACCTGGCCGAGCACGGCGAAGAGACGGCGATCATCTGGGAAGGCGACGACCCGAGCGAAGACCAGCGCATCAGCTACAACCAGCTGCACGAGAAAGTCAGCCGCCTGGCCAATGTGCTCAAGGCGCGCGGTGTGAAGAAAGGCGACCGGGTGTGCCTCTACATGCCGATGATTCCAGAAGCCGCCTACGCCATGCTGGCCTGCGCACGCATTGGCGCGGTGCATTCGGTGGTCTTTGGTGGTTTCTCTCCGGACGCGGTGCGCGACCGCATTCTCGATGCCGACTGCCAGACCGTGATCACCGCTGACGAAAGCGTGCGCGGTGGCAAGCGCGTGCCACTCAAGGTAAACGTCGAGAAGGCGCTGCAGGAGTGCCCCAACGTACACACTGTGATCACCGTCCGACGCACCGGCGCCGAGGTAGCCTGGAGCGAAGGCCGTGACATCTGGTACGACGAGGCCATCGCGGGTGTCAGCGCCGATTGCCCGCCGGAGCCCATGGACAGCGAAGACCCACTGTTCATCCTGTACACCTCCGGCTCCACCGGCAAGCCCAAGGGCGTGCTGCACACCACCGGCGGCTACCTGCTGATGGCTGCGATGACCCACCACTATGTGTTCGACTACGTACCGGGTGAAGTCTACTGGTGTACTGCCGATGTCGGCTGGATCACCGGTCACTCGTACATCGTCTACGGCCCGCTGTGCAACCGTGCCACCACCGTACTGTTCGAAGGTGTACCGACCTACCCGGACGCCTCGCGTTGCTGGCAGGTAATCGACAAGCACCAGGTCAACATCTTCTACACCGCCCCTACCGCCCTGCGCGCGCTGATGGCCAAGGGCAACGCGCCGGTTGAGTCGTCCTCACGTGCCAGCCTGCGCCTGCTGGGCACCGTCGGCGAGCCGATCAACCCGGAGGCCTGGGAATGGTACTACCACGTGGTTGGTGAGCAGCGCTGCCCGATTGTCGATACCTGGTGGCAAACCGAAACCGGCGCCGCCATGATCACCCCGCTGCCGGGCAGCACCACCCTGAAGCCCGGCTCGGCAACCCGCCCGTTCTTTGGTGTGGAGCCAGCGCTGTACGATCCGGAAGGCAACGAACTGGACGGCGCCACCAGCGGCAACCTGGTTATCAAACGCTCCTGGCCCAGCCAGATCCGCACGGTCTATGGCGACCACCAGCGCCTGGTCGACACCTACTTCAGTACCTACAAGGACGTCTACTTCACCGGCGATGGTGCACGCCGCGATGAAGACGGCTTCTACTGGATCACCGGTCGCGTGGACGACGTACTCAACGTCTCCGGCCACCGCATCGGCACCGCCGAGGTAGAAAGCGCCCTGGTGCTGCACGACGCCGTGGCCGAAGCGGCCGTGGTGGGCTGCCCGCACGACATCAAGGGCCAGTGTATCTACGTCTACGTCACGCCGATGAACGGTGTCGAGCCGAGCGAGGAGCTGGTCAAGGAACTGAAAGCCTTTGTCGCCGATCAGGTCGGCGCCTTTGCCCGCCCCGAGTTCATGCAATGGGCGCCGGGGCTGCCGAAAACCCGCTCGGGCAAGATCATGCGCCGCATCCTGCGCAAGATCGCCTGCAACGAGCTGGATAGCCTGGGCGATACCTCGACCCTGGCCGACCCCAGCGTCGTGCAGGATTTGATCAGCAACCGCATCGCTCACGCCTGAGATCAGGCACTGGTACAGCCGCCCGGCTGTACCAGTGTCGAGACAGCTTGTTCTGACTACAGCACCCCTCTATGCTTGTGCACTCGAAAAATAGTGCCTGTGTAGAGGAGTCTGTTCATGCAAGAGGTCGTGATTGTCGCCGCCACCCGTACCGCCATCGGCAGTTTCGGGGGCCAGTTTGCCAAGGTGCCCGCCCACGAATTGGGCGCCACCGTCATCCGCCGCTTGCTGGACGACACCAAAATTGACCCGGCATCGGTCGACGAGGTCATCTTCGGCCAGGTACTCACCGCTGGCTGCGGCCAAAACCCCGCTCGCCAGGCTGCCATCCACGCGGGTCTGCCGCACAGCGTTCCGGCACTCACTCTGAACAAGGTTTGTGGCTCTGGCCTAAAGGCACTGCATCTGGCTGCCCAGGCCATTCGCTGTGGCGACGCCGACGTCATGATCGCCGGCGGCCAGGAGTCCATGAGCCTGTCGCCACACATCATCCCCACCTCCCGCACTGGTCAACGCATGGGCCACGGCCAGATGATCGACACCATGATTCAGGACGGCCTGTGGGACGCGTTCAACAACTACCACATGGGCATCACCGCCGAGAACCTGGTCGACAAGTACGGTATCACTCGTGAGCAACAGGACGCCTTTGCTGCGGCTTCCCAGCAGAAGGCGGTCGCCGCCCGTGACGCCGGCGTGTTCGACCAGGAAATCACCCCGGTCAGTATTCCCCAGCGCAAGGGTGATGCCGTGCTGATCACCCAGGACGAGCAGCCACGCGCCGGCACCACCGCCGAGAGCCTGGGCGGCCTCAAGCCTGCATTCAAGAAAGACGGCAGCGTCACCGCGGGCAACGCCTCCAGCCTGAACGACGGCGCCGCCGCAGTGCTGATGATGAGCGCCAGCAAGGCCGCCGAACTGGGTCTTCCGGTACTGGCCCGTGTGGCGTCCTACGCCAACGCAGGCGTTGACCCGGCCATCATGGGCATCGGCCCGGTCTCGGCGACCCAGCGCTGCCTGGCCAAGGCCGGCTGGCAGGTTGCCGATCTGGATCTGATCGAAGCCAACGAAGCCTTTGCCGCACAAGCGCTGGCTGTCGGCAAAGAGCTCAAGTGGGATGCCGACAAGGTCAACGTCAACGGCGGTGCCATCGCCCTGGGCCACCCCATCGGCGCTTCCGGCTGCCGCGTACTGGTCACCCTGCTGCACGAAATGCTGCGCCGCGACGCCAAGAAGGGGCTGGCGACCCTGTGCATTGGCGGCGGCCAGGGCGTCGCCTTGGCGCTGGCCCGCGACTGATCGCCCTCCTCCCCTGCAGCGGCGCCGCCCGGCGTCGCTGCATTGCTTGCTCGCAAGCACCTGCACTGCCCTACACTACCCTACACTGTTGAACTGACCGCCCGCACACCGGTCATAGCCTGCGCAGCACCTGCCGCAGGTGCGCTCCCGTGCCACTTCAATTTGCGAGCCTCGCATGGACAGCCAGAACAGCCCACCCATCACCCTGTCGCCCGGCGCCTACCTGCTAGCCGGCACCCGCAGCCCCGGCCTCACTAGCGCCAGCCGAGAGCAGGCCGGCTTCAGTGCACTGGACCTGGCGCTGCAAAGCGTCAGCGCCTTGCTGCTGCGCTGCGGTCTGAGCACGGGAGCATTGGACGGCATAGTGCTGGCCACCAGCGCCAGCCAGCCAGTAGGTGCGGTCCGCGAACGCCTGCGCCTGAGCAGCCACCCCCCGCTGCAGCAGTGCTCACAGGGGCTCGAAGCGGTCACCCGGGCCAGCCAGCAGATTCGCAGCGGCGATGCCGATCTGGTGCTGGTTGTCGCCAGCGACGCCGCCAGCAAAAGCAGCGACACCCCGCTTGCCGAATCAGCCAAGCGGTTGGCCGCGCTGTTTGAGCTGGCCGAGGAAGACGCTCAAGCCTACGTCCAAGCCTGCCGTCAGCGTCACAGCGAAGCGGAGCAAAGCGGCCTGTTCAGCCCCTACCGCATCAGCCTGTTCGACCGTCAGGGCGAGGTGTACGACGCCGATCAGCCTGCGCCTGACAGCGGCGCCTGCGCCCTGCTGCTGGCGTCCGCCCAAGGCTGCGCGCGACTCAAGCGGCGCCCGCTGGCCATGCTCAGCAGCCAGGCACAAGCCAGGGCCCCGGCAGCCTACCCCAGCCTGGCCCCCCTGCTGGCCAGTACCAGACTGCTGCAGACGCAGCAGCTTAGCCTGAATGATATCGACCTGTGGGAGCTGCCCGACACGCCAGCACTAGCACTACTCGCCAATCTGGCGGCCTGGCAGGATGCGCGTTTTTGTCAGCGCCAGCTGGAGCTGGAACAGCCCATAGGCCGCCTGGACCCGACCAGCCTGAACCCGCTGGGCGGCAGCCTGGCACTCGGCACGCTGCCTGTCAGCGGCGGCTGCCGGCAACTGCTGCAACAGGCCGACACACTGCAGCGCCATGCCCTTGGCCTGGCGGTGGTGTGTGAACAGCAAGCAACTGATCAGGCCCAGGCCTGGCTGCTGACCCGCGCAGAGGAGGTGCAGGCATGAAGGACGCACTCGACGACCTGCTGCAGCGCGAACGCTGCTACGGTCCCTTCCGCCAGCAAGACCTGGAGCAGCCCAACGAGGGACAGTGGCAGCACTGGCGCCTGCGGCGTGACGACAGCGATGTCGCCTGGTTGCTGTTCGACCAGCAAGGGCAAGCCGCCAACCTGCTGGGTAGCGCCGCACTGCGTGAACTCGGTGATGTACTTGCCAGCCTGCGGCGTGAAATGCCCCGCGCCCTGGTGCTGCGTTCGGCCAAGCCTGCGAGCTTTTGCCTGGGCGCCGACCTGCACGACTTTGCCGCAGTCGACAACGAGGCCGACGCCGTGCGCCAATTGGTCGACGCGCACCTGTTGGCCCAGCAACTGATTGACCTGCCCTGCCCGACGTTGGCCGTGGTACATGGCGACACCCTTGGCGGCGGCCTGGAGCTGGCCCTGTGCTGCGACATGCGCCTGGCCGCACCGGACGCACGTCTTGGCCTGCCAGAGATTCTGGTCGGCCTGCATCCGGGCCTCGGTGCCACCGCCCGCCTGCCGGATCTGGTTGATCCGCTACTGGCCATGCGCATGATGCTCAGCGGCAAGCCACTCAAGGCCGATGCGGCGATGCAGGCCGGGCTGCTGGACAGCGTGGCGGCGGAACATGCCCTGCCCGCGCTGATCGACGATGCCGTCAACGGTCGCCTGACGCTGCAGCGTCGCAACCTGCGCGCTCGCCCCTATCGCCTGGACTGGGTGCGCCGCCTGGCCGCCATGGGCCTGCAGCGACGCGCCGACGCACTGGTTGACCCGGCCCACTACCCCGCCCCGAGCGCCCTCATCGACCTCTGGCGCCGTCACGGCGGCAAGCCGGACCTGATGCTGCATCGTGAGATTTACTCCTTTGCTCGCCTACTGGCCAGCAGCACCACCGGCAACCTGATTCAGCTATTCTTCCTGCGCCAGCGCCTGAAAGCACAGGGGGCAACCGACCCGAGGCGCCGGGCCAGCCATGTGCACCTGCTCGGCGACAGCCAGGTGGGTGTCGAACTGGCGGCACTGGCAGCCCAGCGCGGGTTACGCGTAAGCATCGGCGATCAGCAGGCGATGAGCCGCTGTATCCGCCACTTGGCGGGTACCACTGACCTGCAGGCCGCGCTGGATCAATTGATCTTTGACCCCGACCATCACGGCGCCGCCCAGGCCGACGCGCTGATCGACGCGCAAACCGGAGACCTTGAAACACGCCGCGCCACACTGGCTCGGCTGGAGGCGCGCATGCGGCCGCAAGCCCTGCTGCTCAGCCTGCACGACGCTTTAGAGCCGTTGCGTAGCGCCCTTGGCGACGCAGGCCGCCTGCTGGGTGTGCGTTTTGCCGGGCCGGTGCAGCGCGGCGCACTGGTCGAGCTGGCCAGTCACAGCACCGGGCGCACTATCAGCCAGCAGCACGCGCGGCAACTGCTGGGCCAACTGGCCTGCCTGCCGGTGCCGGTAAGCAGCCAACCCGGCTTGCTGCTGCGCCGGGTACTGGCCCCCATGCTGCTGGAAGCCCTGCTGCTGCTGGAAGAAGGCCATGAGGCCAGTGCCATTGATCAGGCCGCGCTGGATTTTGGTTTCAGCAAAGGACCGCTGGCATTGCTGGATGACTGGGGGTTGGCGGACAGCCTGCACCTGTTCAACCAGTTGCACGCGGAACGTGACACCCCGCTGGCAGAGCCGCCGGCCCTGCTGCGCAACTGGGTGGCGCAAGGGCGCGAGCGCATCCGCCCGCGCCAGCCGAGACGCTGGCCACTGCCGGGACGCAAGCCTGCACGCCTGCCGGCCGAAGAGGGAGATCGCATGTTGCTGGTACTGCTCAACAGCGCAGTGCGCGCCTGTCGCCAGGGCATCGTAGCCGACGACGAGCTGCTGGATGCGGCCCTAACGCTGTCAGGTCACTTCCCGGCCTTTCGCGGCGGCCCGCTGCGCTATGCCCGAAGCTGCGGGCACGCCGCGCTGATGACCCGCCTGCAAGACTTGAGCGAAAGCCAGGGCCCGCGCTTTGCGCCCGACCCAGGCTGGATGCCAGTCGAGGACTCAGAAGCCGGGCAAGGGTGAGGTCTGCTGCTCGGCCTTGGCCAGTTTGGCCTGCATTTCAGTGCGCATCTTCTCGGCCAGCGGCGCGGCCAGCAGTTGCCGCAGAAAGGTCGGATTCAGGCCCTTGCTGTGGCAGTAACGAAAGACCTCGTTGATCGTCGGGAACACCGCGTCACCCGCCAGTACGGTTACCTCCTGACCAACGCTGACCTCAGCTGCGGACAACACGCGCGCATAGGCGCCACAACGCTCAGCCCGCACAAAGGCCTTGGCAAAGCGGTTGTCGCCCACCCGCGCCGCCAGCGTGGAGCAAGGAATACGCGGCGCGGTGATTTCCAGCAGCAGCTCACCAATGCGCAACCGATCACCAACGCGCAGCGCCGGCCACCAATGGGACAGGGTCAGGTTTTCGCCAAAGAAGCCTGGCGCCAGCGGGCGCTGCAGCTCAGCACTCCACCAGTCGATATCCTCCTGGCTATACAGATACACAGCCTGATCAGGCCCGCCGTGGTGCTTGAGGTCGCCAATAAAATCGCCGGGCACCCCCGTCTGGTCGATAAATACCGGACCGGCCAGCGGCTGCTTGAAATGCCCGGTACGGGCGCTGCGATCACCGATTTTCAGTGGTTGGGCTTCGGCGGCATTAATGGACAACAGGCTGACAGAGCGGGGCTGATTCATGGCATGGCTCAAAGGTGACGGCGATACTGCAGTCGACCGGATTTACTCGCTGACTGTCAAGCACGCGGGCGCCGCACCAGATAATCACGCGCCAGAAACAGAAAGTGCGCACTACCCAGCAACGGCAGCACGACCAGCATCAGGGTGGCCGAGGGGCTCAATTGCCAGCGCCAGTAAAAACCCAGCAGGCAGCCGATTCCCACCAGCAGCATCAGCACGATGGCGCGCGGTGGCCCCACCTGCCGCTGCGGCTGAACAACACGCAGCACCAACTGACTGACGCCCCACAAACCGCAAAAGCCGCCCAGCAGCAGCCCGCTGAACAGCCACGCAGCGCCCTGCGGCTGATCCTCGGCAAATACCAGTGGCAGCTGCAGCAGGCCCAACCCAAGCAGAATCACCAGCGGCCCAAAGCACACCACCGCCTCCAGCAGAAAGACCCGGCGCGGCGAGCGCAGCAAACGGCGCAGCGGGCTCTCGCTCACAGGCCCGGCACCAACAGAAACAACAGGGGGAGAAAGCTCAACGTGCTGGCCATGGTTCACCTGGCATCTGGTGACGCCTCACTCGGCGCCGGTCTGCGGAGCAAGGTAGCGCTCACGCGCACGCCTGTCGACCCGTTCTACCGACACCAGGTCACAGGCGCCGAAATCCAGTACGTTTTGCCGCGCAACAGCCAGGGTCAGTTGGTTGGGGCCACTCAGCGTGTTGGGGTCTCGCACGCCACAATCCTCCCAAAAGCACACCGGGCAGATTTCATAGCTGCAACTGCTGCTCAGGCTCAGATAACCGCAGCAGGGGCAGGGGTACATGGTTTCCGGCTCGCCGGTCACCTCCTCTGCCTCAGCACCGTGTTGCTCCAGAGCCTGCTGCAGGTAGCTGTTGGTCACACCGTAGAGGTCCTCGACCAGACTCACCAGCACCAGCGGGTCCAGGCTGCTGGCCTGCGGGTCGGGCGGCTCCACGCCCCGGCACACCTGTTGGCGCAGCGCCGGGGGCACGTCCGCCAACTGCGGATCAGCCTCGTTGAAACCACAAAAAAACCAGAAGGCCACGCGCTCGCTGCGTTCCTGCGTACCTAGTGAGGCCAGCTGTAACCTGGCCAATTGCTGTTTTGCTTGCTCCCTGTGCACCGCGCGCCCTCCCCTGTGCTATCGATTCATGGTTCACAAGACAGGTACCAGAGAGCCACCGTCAGGCCGCATTGCCCTGATCAGCCAACAGCGGTGGGTGTCTTCTACCCGGCGAGCACCTTGTCCATGTCACAGCGTAGCAGGCCGACACCATCACGCTGCACCAGCTGACGAGCCCGCAGGACAAACCCCTGACACTCGAAGAACGGCACAGCAACCAGGCTGGCCTCGGTCCATACGCGGCGCACACCGGCTTGGCTCAGCAACTGCTCGGCATGCCTGTACAACTCAGTGGCAACACCCTGGCGGGCAGCCTGCGGTGCGCAATACAGCAAATCGATGTGGCCGCTCAGTTCATAGCCGATAAACCCCAATACCTGCTGCTCGCCCTCCACTAGCCACAGCTGCAAACCTGCCAACCGCGTGTGCCAAGCGGCGCGATCAGGCGTCGGCGGAGCCCAGGCGCGGCGCTGGGCAGCGTCGTAGTGCGCCTCCGTGAGTTGCTCAACAGCTTGTTGGAATACCGCAATGCACGCATCAAAGTCCGCAGAGCAGGCAGGTCGCAGGCTTGTCACGCCTCGCTGCCATACAAGGCGCTGCGCCCGTAACGCGCCTCCAGGCCACGACGCTGGGCAAGCCGCAGGCCGCGCACCACCAGCGTGTAGGAATGATCCAGCATCCGCTGCAGCTCGCCGTCGGGCACCGAGCCGTCCAGTTTCACCGTGTTCCAGTGACGCTTGTTCATGTGATAACCGGGCGTGACCGCCGCAAACAGGTCTCGCAAACCGATGGCCTGCTGCGGGTCGCATTTCAAATTCACGCAGTCGGTATCGCCCTGGCGAAACAACAGCGCAAATATCTTGCCCTGCACCTTGAATACCGCCGGGTCAGGCCCGAACGGATAGTCCAGCTGCGCTTCAGGTTTGGCCATCAGCCATTGCTGTATCTGCATCTCACCCTCTGGGCATAAGGAGATAGAAACGGGTGCCGGCGGCAGAGGAAACAAAGCCAATCTGCCCGCCCATCCGTTCGACCAGGCCCCGGCTGATCGCCAGCCCCAGCCCGGTACCGCCGCTGCGCCGCTGACTGGAGCTGTCGGCTTGGGTAAAACGATCGAACACCTTGTTCTGGAACGCCGGCGGGATACCCTCACCCTGATCGGCCACACTGATACACCAGCAGTCAGCACGCTCGTCCAGTGTCACACTGACGCTCACCTCGCTGCCCTGCGGCGAAAACTTCACCGCGTTGGACAGCAGGTTATCCATGACCTGCTTGAAGCGGGTCGCGTCAGCCACAATCTGCGCCTGCGGATACGGATTTTGGTAGCGCCAACGCACCTGACGCTGCGCCGCATAGCCCTGATGCTCATGCAATGCGGCCTGCAGCAGATCTTCCAGCTGCGCAGTCTGCATATTCAGTCGCAGTTGTCCGGCCGCGATCTTGTCGATATCCAGCAGGTCATTGATCAGGCGCAACAGGTGCTCACCGTTGCGCCGCGCCACAGCCACCAGTTGCTGACCGTTGGCCGGTAAGGTACCCAGCGCGCCGCCATCGAGCAGGCCGAGGGTGCCGAGAATGCTGGTCAGCGGGGTGCGCAGCTCGTGGCTGACAGTGGACACGAATTCGTTCTTGATGCGCTCGTTCTCACGCCGCGCCGCCTCGCGCTCGCGCTGCTGACGGATGGCATTTCCGAGGGTAAACCCCAGCAACGCCAATACCAGCAACAGGCCGCCATACAGCAGCCAGCGCGAGACGCCAGCACTGGAATCAAGCGTCTGACTCTGCACCACCAACTGCCAGACAACCCCTGGCAATTCGATATCCAGGCGCGCACTTGGCTGCCCCTCCACCAAGGCGGGGCCCCAGATAACCCGCACCTGGCCGTCAGGCTCCCGGGTTTGCAACTGCAGGCGCAAATCACGCCAGCGCGGCTCCTCGTCCAGCACCCCCAGCAGCACATCGGCATCCATCACCGAGCTCACCAGCCCCCAGTAGCTGCCCTCCAGGTAGACCGGGGCGCGGTGTATCAAGCCAGTACCGCCCTGCACCAGCGGCAGGGGCCCCGCCAGAACGGCTTCGCGCCGCTCCATCATGCGCAACACCTCCTCCCACTGCTCGGGGGAGCGCGCATAGTCAAAACCGAGGGCCGCTTCGTTGCCGGCTAGCGGATAGATCAGCGCAATGCGATTATCTGGAGCCACCCCGATATTGCGCACGTAGTCGGTGTCGGCCAGCATGCTGCTCATCCACTGGCGGATGCGCTGCGGGTCAGTTATACCCTCCTGGCTCTGCAGGTAGTACACCAAGCCACGGCTCAGATAGATACCGTCGTACAAGCGGGTTTCCAAACTACTGCGCACATCGGCTGCCCGACTGAGCAAAGCATGCTCGCTGCGCTCGTAATCAAGCCTTGCCGACTCCCGAACCCCCAGCTCGATCAGCAGGCTGCCCAGCAGTAGCACCAGCAGCAGGATGACCACCAGTCCGCGATAGGCAGACGGCACCGTCATGCGCATTGGCTTGGGTCCAAACGGCGCAATCGCTGCCAAACCAGCGGCCCGACCGGCTGTAGTAAAGGCTGCGGCATCTTCAGATTCTCCTGCTCCATCGATTACTCTGCATCGTTGCGGCGCAGTCGCGCCGGCGTCGTTCCGGTCCAGCGCCGACAGGCGCGATTAAAAGCACTCTGCTCGGAAAATCCGAGCAGCAGGGCAATCTCTCCCAGCTGCAAGGTCGGATCGGCCAGATATTGGCGCGCCAACTGTTGCCGGGTGCGATCCAGCAACTGCCGCCAGTTTAGTCCCCGCGCCTGCAACCGACGCTGCAGGCTGCGCACTGACAGGTGCAAGTCTTCAGCCAATAGCGCCAGGGTCAGATCTCCGTCCGGCAGTCGGCGTAGCATGCCCTGCTGCAGGGCGCGGTCGAAGGCATCGCCGCCCGGCAGCGCCAGCAACAAGGTTTTGGCCTGGCGGTCCAGCATTTGCCGCATGGCAGGGTCGCTATGCGGTAATTGTCGATGCAACAAAGCCAAGGGTAATACGACCGCCGTTTCCTGCGCAGCGTAACCAACCGGGCACCCAAAGTAATCCTCGGCCGCCTGGATTTCAGCTGCCGCGGGCGCGGCATGTACAAAACTGACCTGCGACAGGCGAGCTTCAGGCAACAGCCGCTGCAGCATCCGCCACAATGCAGAGATAGCCACGGTATCGGCCAAACAGCCGGTCGAGGCGCTGGCAGGCCAGGTCAACCACAGCTGCTCATCATGCTGCCGCACTACAACCAAGCGCTCGCCGTACAGCAATTGCTCATAGCGCTGATAAGCCAGCAGCGCCTCGGCCAAGGTGGCGCAAGCCAGGCTGAGGTAGCCCAGCAGGCCCGCATGCCGGGGCTGGGCGCCGGCGCCAATGTGCAGCGCGGGCGCCACCTGCCGGGGTGCCAGCTTGACGGCCTGCGCCAGCAGTTGTTGCCAAAGGGCAAGCGGCACAGGCTCGGCAGGACGCCGGCTGTCCAGAACCAGACGCAAGCTGGGCGCGGCCAGCTGCTCGGCATCGAGCCAGTCACTGAGCAGTTGCATCCAGGCCCCGGTCACTCGTGCAGGTACGGCCATGCATCCTCTCAACTTGGCGTATTAAGTCAAAAGTGCGGCAGAAATGGTCAATATGCAAGTACCAAAGCACGGCAAGCTAAGAAAAACTCAGCCAGAACCCTGCGCCCATGAATGCCCTGTTCGACGCCCTGCAACACACCTACGACGCCAGCGGCCTGCCAACGCTGCTACAGGCTATGCCGGCCTGGCTGGCGCTGGATGCCAGGCAATTGATTTTTGTCCTCGCTACGCCGCTGTTCATTGGTCTGTTTGCCTGGGAGTATCTGCGTATCCGCCATGATCCTCGACTGGTCGACGCTCGCGAGTCCGTCCGCAATTTCATGCTGGGCGCAGGCTACCAAACCACCGAACTGCTGTTTGCCGGGCTGATCGCCTTTCCGGTGCACGCGCTGGCCTATCAACACCGGCTGTTCGATATTCCGCTGACGCTGACCAGCGCACTGGCGCTCTGGGTGCTGACCGACCTCTGCTTCTACTGGATGCATCGCAGCTCGCACCGGGTACGCTGGTTCTGGGCCGCGCATGTGACACATCACTCCAGCGAGCGCATGAATTTCTCCACCGCCATGCGCCAGAACGCAACCAACATCTTCAATGGTGGCTGGCTGTTCTATGTGCCGCTGTCGCTGCTGGGCTTCAACCCGGTGTGGATTGGCGTGTGCTATGCGCTGTCACTGGTGTATCAGTTTTTCATCCACACCACACTGGTTGGCAAGCTGCACCCGGCGATCGAGTACCTGTTCAACACGCCCAACCACCACCGGGTGCATCACGCCCGCAATCCGGGTTACATCGACACCAACTACGGCGGCGTGTTTATCGTCTTTGATCGACTGTTCGACACCTTTACCAGCGAGCGCGCCGATCAGCCAATCGAGTACGGCATCACCCGGCCGGTCTACAGCAACAGTCTGCTGGTGAACTGGTTGCACGAGTACCGCGACATTGCCCGTGACATCCGCAAGCCGGGACCGCTCGGCCAACGCCTGCAGCACCTGTGGCGACCGCCAGAATGGGAGCGGCCTGAACACAAGGACTGACCGCAGACGCGGTATACTCCGCGGCCATGAAACTCGACCGCTTTATCAGCAACAACACCCCGCACAGTCGACAGGCCGCACGCCTGCTGATCGCCAGTGGGCGGGTGACGGTCGCCGGTGTGCGTGTCTGCGACCCGCGCTTTGAGGTCGATCAGTTTGTTGCGATCCATCTTGATGGGGAGCAGCTGCAGGACCGCCCGGCGCTGTTCTTCATGCTGCACAAGCCAGTTGGTTACCTGAGCGCAACCAGCGACCCGCAGCACGCTACCGTGCTGGAGCTGTTTGCACCGGAACTACGCACTGAATTGCACATCGGCGGGCGGCTGGATCGCGGCTCCAGCGGCTTGCTGATTCTGACCAACGACGGCAGCTGGTCGCGGCGCCTGACCGAGCCAAAGGTGAAACTGCCAAAGACTTACCGGGTCACCACCCTGCGCCCCATCAGCAGCGCAACGGCTGAGCGTTTCGCCGCCGGGATTTACATGACCACCGAGCAGTTGACCACCTCGCCCGCGCAGCTTGAGCAGTTGGGCGAATACGCGTGCCGGCTGACCATCTATGAAGGTCGCTATCATCAGATCAAGCGCATGTTCCACGCTGTCGGCAACCAGGTGGTGTCACTGCATCGCGAGAGCATGGGCGCAATTCGCCTGGACCCTGCGTTGCGGCCAGGGCAATACCGCGCGCTGACGGTTACCGAGATTGCCTCGGTCGATCAGGCCTCCAGATCCTCATAGCAGCCGGGCTCAAAGCGCGGCGTGCAGATCGCCAGAAACACCAGCTGCTGCTCACCAACACAGCGGATACGCTGCGGGCAGCCAGCCGGAATCACCACCACATCTCCCGCTGATAATCGCTGTAGTGCCTCTTCGCCCAATTCGACCATACCCTCGCCCGCCTCGGTCACATAGCGCTCGGCCACACTGTGCAGCCGGCAGTTCAAGCCCGATGAACAATCTGGGCATCGCCACCCTCAACATCGTGATAGCGCGCCTGCACGCGGCGCAGGTACTGACCCGGCGTCACGCCAACCACGGCTTTAAAATCATGGCTGAAGTGCGCCTGATCGGCATAGCCCGCCTGGTAAGCCACCTCCGCCAGCGGGTCAGGGTTGCATCGCTTCAACAGCTCGCGGCTGTAGGCGACGCGATGCAAGCGGCTGTACTGCTTGGCCGTCAGTCCCAGATAGCGCTTGCACAGCCGCTCCAGCTGACGCTGGCCCAACCCGCTGCTGGCCAAGGTTTGTAGCAGTGGCTGCTGACCTCGGCCCTCGCGCAAACGCTCCAGTGCCTGCGGCAACGCGCTGCTCACGCGAGCTCCCTGCGCCAGCGCGCCGCACAGCGCCGTTTCAAGCAAGGCGACGCGGGCCTGCATATCCGCCGCCATGTGCAGTTGTTCAGTCACTGCAGGCAAGTCAAAACGCAGGTATTGAGCGCAGTCGCGCCCCATCAGTTCGCTGGCAAAGTCACTGGCAGCAGCGCGCCAGAACACGGCGCCCATGCCCGGATGAAAGCGCACAGCAAACACCTGCACGCCCGGCTCCAGCACCAGCTCGCCAGACCGCGCAGCAGCAGGGTTGAAGATAACGCCTTGCTGCGCCGCCTGGGCATCAACGCTCAAATGCCCCTGCAACTGAAACAACAACGAGGAGCCACCATCGGGGTGCAACAACTCCCGATGTTCCATCCCCTGGCCGGCTGGCAACAACAGCTCCCAATAGTGCTGCACATAGGGCGCGAGCACCTTGGTCGGCACCATCTGGCGATAGCCGAAACCGGCCAGGCTGCGCTGCCAGGCGGGCGGGTTCAACTGATGAGCAAGGGGCGAGGTCATGGCCGCAGAATAGCAAAGCACCGCGCAGCACAGGTCGGAAATCTACAATACCGTCGGTGCAGGCACGGATAGATTCGGCTCTCATTCAACCGTTGGAGAACCACCATGCGAGTCGACTACTTCACTGCAGCACCAGGCGCAGCACGCGCCATGATCGAGCTGGAGGGCTACCTGAACAAGGAGGCCACAGGAGAAAACAAGCTGCCCAAGCGCTTGCTTGAACTGGTCAAGATCCGCGCCTCACAACTCAATCAATGCGCCTACTGCCTGGACATGCACAGCAAGGACGCGCGAGCGCTTGGTGAAACGGAGCAGCGCATCTACGCCCTCAGCGCCTGGCACGAAACCCCGTTCTTTGACCCGCGTGAACGCGCCGCCCTGAGCTGGACCGAGGCGCTAACCCGCCTGACGCCGGGCTCGGTGACTCAAACGCTGTTCGAGCAGGTGCACGCCCAGTTCAATGATCGCGAACTCAGCGATCTCACGTTGGCCATCTGCGCGATCAATGCCTGGAACCGCTTTGGCGTCGCCTTCGAGCCAAAGGTGGGCAGCTACTCTCCCGCTTGACCAGCAATGCATACGAGCTAATTGACAGTGTCAACCAAAATAGAATATGGTTGACACTGTCAACGTATTAGAGCCCATACGAATGCAGCGCCCATCACTCAGCCATGCCCTTCAGCAGGTCGCCCATGCCTACCGTGGCCATATGGCACAAACCATTCGCCAAGCCGAACTGCCATTACCTGTTACCCATGTTCGCGCACTCAAGGCGGTCTGCTACATCGATGGCTGCACCGCTCAACGCATCGCCCAGCGCATGCGCCGCGACAAGGCGCAGATCACCCGCGTATTGAACGACCTGTTCGACAGCGGCCTGATCCTCAGGCTGCGCAACCCCGCCGACAAACGCAGCCAGTTGCTGCAAGCAACCCCGGCAGGGGAGGCAATGATGCAGCGCGTTCAAGAGCTTGAGCAGCAAACGCTGACACGCATGACCCGTGACCTGACCCAAGAAGAGGTCGAGCACTTTATCCGCATTGCCTGGCATATGACCCAGAACCTGGAAGGCGACCTGCCACCAGACAACTGATTGGAGACTCCACCATGGCCAGACCCACTCCACGCACCCTGCACGTCATTGGCAAACAGCCGGTCAGCCGCAACATGCTGCGCGTTACCCTGGGCGGCGACGGCATGCAGGCTTTCCCGGACGACCAGCCCGGCGCCTATATCAAACTGATCTTCCCCGCCACCGCCGAGCGCCCGCAACGGATGCGCACCTACACCGTGCGCGCGCAGCGCGAGCACGAGATTGATGTCGACTTTGTCCTGCATGACGACGGCGGCCCGGCATCGCGCTGGGCCAGCGATTGCCAGCCGGGCGACAGCATCCTGGTCGGCGGCCCGGGCCCGCGCAAGCCGCTGCATGAGGGGCCGGACTGGTACCTTATTGCCGGCGACATGACCGCGCTGCCGGCCATCAGCGTCAACCTGGAAAGCCTGCCGCAAGACGCCCGCGGTGTGGCAGTACTGGAGATACTCGATGAAGCCGACATCCAGCCACTGCAGGTGCCAGCGGGTATAGAGCTGATCTGGCTGGTCAACAGTCACCCTGCTAACGAGACCCACCCGCTGGTCGAGCGCATTCGTCAGCTTGACTGGTCACCGGGCAGGGTTCAGGTATGGGCCGCCTGCGAGTTTGGCAGCATGCGCGCGCTGCGCCAATTTCTGCGCGAAGAGCGAGAGGTGGCGCGCAGCGACACCTACATTTCCAGCTACTGGAAACACGGCGTCAGCGAAGACCAGCACAAACTGGCCAAACGTGCCGACGCCGAGCAGGCCGATCAGCGCTCGGCGTGACGGGCCAGGCGATGCAGTAACGCCTTGCGCACCGAGGGCCATTCGCTGTCGAGAATGGAAAAGACCACCGTGTCGCGCCGTGCCCCGTCCGCCTCGATACGGTGATTGCGCAACACCCCGTCTTGCTTGGCGCCCAGCCGCGCAATCGCCGCGCGCGAGCGATGGTTATGCCAGTGGGTACGCAGCTCAACCGCGATACAGCCCAACGCATCAAAGGCGTGTTGCATCAGCGCCAGTTTGCACTGGGTGTTGAGCGCCGAGCGCTGGCAACGCGACGCGTACCAGGTGTAACCAATTTCCAGCCGACGGTTCACGCTATCGGCGTTACACATGCGCGTGGTACCCAGAATTTCGCCGCTGGCGCGCTCCACCACCACAAAGGGCAATGCTCTGCCAGCGGCCTGCTCACTCAGCGCATACTCAATGTAGCCAGTAACACTGTCAGCATCCGGCACTTGAGTGAACCACAACTCCCAGAGCCGTCCGTCACTGGCCGCTGCCACCAATGCTGCCGCGTCCTCGCGGCGCAAGGGCCGCAGCAATGCCAGATCTGTCTCGAGCGTAAGTTCCTGTAACCACTGCGTCATGCCTGACTCCCCCGTCCGCCTCGCTGCGCCAAGGTCTCGACGCAGTGATCAATAAAAGCACGCACTGGCGGCAACATGCCACGCGGCGTGGTAAAGACCATATGAATCTGGCCTTCAAGGGCGTGCCATTGGGGCAGGATATGCACCAGCCGCCCGGCCCTGATCTCTGGCTCGCAGATACGCTGCGGCAGCAGTACCACCCCTTGCCCGGCTACCGCCGCCTCACAGATCAGCTGCAGGTCACCGCAACTGAAGTGCGGGGCGTGATGGTGATCGCAGGTCTCTCCCGCGTCGTTGGCAAACTCCCAGCGATCCCGCTCCAGCATCTCGCCAACCGACAGGGTCGGAAAGCGGCTTAAATCCTCCAACTGCACGGGAGCGCCACCCATGCGCTGCAGCAACCTGGGGCTAGCGGCGAGAATCCGCGCACCGACCCCAAGCGAGCGCATGGCCAGCGACTGATCGGTATCGAAGCGGGTCGCCACCCGAAAGGCGACATCAATCCGCTCATTGATCAGATCAACCCGCTGGCTGGACAACCGCACCTGCAGACGCACCTCCGGGTAGCGGGCCATGAAGTCAACCAGGGTGTCGCGGCCCAGATACTCCAACATGCCGGAGGGCATGCTCACCCGTACCGTACCAGACACCTCACCGCGCGCACTCATCGCCAGCGCCTCGGTCGCCTCCAGCCGCTGCAGGATTACCTCACACTCGCGATACAACTCGCGGCCAAGATCCGTCACCCGAAAGCTGCGGGTGGAGCGTTCGATCAGCCGAGCGCCGAAGTGCAGCTCCAGCCGGGCCACACGCTTGCTGAGTTTGGACTTGCGCTCGCCGGTCGCCCGTTCGGCGGCAGCAAAGCCACCGAAGCGAACCACTCGGGCGAAGCACAACAGATCGTTCATATCCTGCATTGCACCCGCCAATAGCTCCCAAAATAGAAACAGTTAATCAGGCGGTCACGGACTACCGCCGACTCACAATTCACCCAAAAACACCTGACACCAGCGCAACAGAGCGAACGCACGGAATTTACTTTAAGCGCAGAAGTGCAACAGTAGAGACACTGGTACCGGCGACAGCACATCACTCATCCGCGCTTCAATCAACCGGCGCAAGCCGCATGAAAAGCGTTCCCTGCCTGTCCCTTGCCGGCCTGCTTCTGGCCAGCGCAGCAGCGCACGCCGAAGACGGCGCCGGCTGAGCCCAACGCAAGGCACATTCGTTTCCAATATGGAAATTATGTGTCATCGAAATCCGAGCTACTGCGACACTCTGACGCTCCCATATAGTACGTTCAACGGCCTTGTTATCAGGGATAAGCGTTACCCCCAAGGATCAGAAAGCCAGACACGACGGAAACAGTTTCAAAATATTTCCCGAGTATACGCTGCTACCAGGGCCAAGCTCACCATTTGGAGACGTCACCATGAAGAATCTTTCTGCACTGATTGTTGCCTCATTCCTTGCCTCCACCCCGCTCGCACAGGCAGACGACAGCCGCCAGCGCGCGCTCAGCGCGAACGACCGCACCACCAGCCAAAGCACCGCCGACTACTTTCAGGATCTGATTGAGGCGCAAGCGCAGGCCAACCTGCCCGCCGAAGACCAGACCAAGGCGTAACCAGGGTCGCGCAGCCTGCCCAACGGAGCAGGCTGCCGCACTCACGCCTTGAGCCCGGCGCTATCCAGCCGCCAGCGCAAGGTCTCAACCCTGTCCTGCCCGAAGAACGGCTCATTGCGAAAGACGAAGGTTGGTACGCCCCAGTGGCCGGCACGCTCAAGGGCCTGCTGATTGGCCTCGATCTCTGCCAGCTGATCACCGTCGGCAATGGCCGCGTCCAACTCAGCAAGATCCAGGCCGGCACGCGCCACCGCATCCGCCAGCAGCCCGCCCTGGTCCCAGCCCGCGGTACCGCCCCAGATCAGGCGCGCAACCTGCGCAGCAAACTCGCAGCCACGCCCGCGCCGCTGCGCCTCGACACCAAGCGCGCTGAGCCGATAGATGTAGGGCTGCTCCTCAGCCACGCGCAGGGTCTGACGATCCTGCACGATTGGATCGGGCGACGGCCAAGCATGTGGCAAACCGAGAAACTGCGCGCGACGGGCCCAATCGAGCACGATATAGCGCGCGCTTGGCGCTCTGCTCGCCAAACAGGAGCTCCGGACTGCGCAGCGCAATCGGCAAGACCACTCGCAAATTGACCTTTAGCGGATAGTCGCGCTGCAGCGCGAGCATGTCCGGCGTAGCCAGGTAGGAATAGGGGCTTCTGAACGACCAGTACACGTCAACCGTTTCCATCATCGACACCTGCTTTTTGTTGTTTTATCGGCAGCCTGCTCAGTCAAGCAGACGCAAGGACAGCATCAGCCCGACTGTAACAGGGAGCAGAACGGCCAACACCACAGCCTGCGAATGCCGAGTGTGCCAAAGTGCCTTCCAGACAACCCAGGGAGCGCACGGCGAGGCTAAGCGCAGACGAGGAAACAGCAGCTGCTCCAGCTCCTTGCGGTCAAAAACGGTATGCCCCTGCTGACCGACAAACAACACCTGATCAGGCGCGAGCAAGTGGCTGCGGCTGTAGCGAATCTGACTCAGCGGCACTCGGCTCAGCCGACCCTGCACCTCCAGCAGCAACGCCTCATCAGAGACCCCAAGGCGCTGCCGAGCCGCAGCAAGAAAATCTCTCGTCACCAACCCCAACGCCAGCATCGCGTACAGCGTGAGCGCCAACATCTGCAGCTGCACCTGCCAGGCGCCGCCCAACAGCAGAACCTGTATCAGCACATAGACCAGCGCGATCGCCACCAACGCCATGGCCGGCATCAGCCAGCGCACCCGTCGCTGCAAGCGATTGGTCAACCAATACACGCCGCCACCCGGAATCGGCGTTGGCTCCGCAGCCACCAGCGCAGCCAACCCGCGCCCCGACCAACCAGCAAACTGGGCGCGGGTTTGCTCGCGCTCCAGCAACCACGCGGCCAGGAACCCTGCGAGCAATGACAGCACCATGCCTGCCAGTGACACCCTCCCTGCCCACAGATAACCCTCGCGCGAATACGCGGCTTGCTGTTCCAGCTCAGCCAGCACGCCACTGACAGGCTGCGGCATCAGTGCGCCCTCCTGGTCCAGCCGCAGCAGGCGCCCGGCTTCAGCGTCGACGACCCAGAGCTGATCCGCCAGCGGCTCAATTGCGAGCGGATCGACAAGCGCATCAGCAGCCAGCACACCGATCGCCGCACCGGTCGTACTGAAGCGAACCAGCAGCCCGTCGCGCATGCTGTCATCGGCCATATTCACCAACCACTCACTGCCACGCACGGCAAATTGATGGGGCCAGCTGCGGCCTTGCTGCGGGCTCAGGACAACCTCTCGCAGCACCGCACCAAACGGCGCCTCAACACCCAGCAGCAGTAAGCGCTGATTATTGGTGTCGGCAACCCACAAACCCTCATCGCTCAGGCGGAGCTGGTTGGGAAAACGCAGCAATCCATCGGCTGTCCGCTCAGGGGTAGCAGCACCGGCGGCCAGGCGGTAAATCACGAAGCCGGGGGTATCCGCGACAAATACCGTATCGTCCGCGGCGACTGCCAGGCGAAATGCACTGTCCAGCGCCGGCAAAGCACGACCATACGGCGCACACGCCAGCTGCGCTAACTCACAGCGATAAAACCCTTCCTGCTCCCGCTGCGGACGCGGCTGCTGTTTCTGCAAGCGCAGATAACGCGCGAGCCAATAGCCGACCCCAGCCTCTTTGGGGCGGTGGTAGACCAGCAGATCACCATTGGCGAAGAAGGCGTGATCCCCCGTCGGCACCAGCCCTGCCCGGCTCAGGTCAAGCTGTTGCTGCACGCTGCCTGCCGCATCCAGCCACAGCAACTGACGATCAAAGCGCACGGAAAGCAGGCCATCGTGCGAACGCAAAAAACCATAACCCGGCACCTGCAGACGCTGCTGGTTTGCCCACAGATAACCCAGCAAAAACAGCGCCGTGCACAGCACGACGAGCAACGCGGCAAAACGCGACTTCCTGTCCATTCCAGCTCCCTAGCTCGCAGACTCAGTCAACAGCATCCACCACAGATGCAGCAAAGGCAAACCGCTACTTTGCCGGTGCAACCGTCTCGGCTAGAGTGGTGACACGCCGGCAGCAAGACCGGCCCCACAGACGAGAGAACAAGATGAAAGGACTAGTTACGCTGCTGACGCTGCTAATCAGCATGGGCTGCATGGCCGAGAGCAGCGAGGTGCTCCCCTCCTGGCAGGATACTGCCGCACGCCAGCGGATCATCGCCTTCGTGACCGAGGTGACCGATCCCGCATCAGCCAATCATGTGCCCGCCAGCGAACGCATCGCGGTATTCGACAACGACGGCACACTTTGGGCGGAACAGCCAATCTACCCGCAGCTGTTCTTTGTTGCCGACCGCATCCGCGCCCTGGCGTCAGAGCACCCCGAATGGCAAACCGAAGAACCCTTTGCCTCAATGCTCAAGGGCGATATCGCCAGCGCCTTCGGCTCAAGTCACGATGCCGCCATCAAGCTGGTCCGCGCCAGCCAGGCCGAGCTGGACACCGACACCTTCGACCAGGTGGTGCGAGACTGGATGCAGACGGCGCGCCACCCGGCGACCAACAAGCCCTACAGCAAGATGACCTACCAGCCGATGCGGGAGTTGCTGACTTATCTGGAGAGCAACGGCTTCAAGAACTTTATCGTCTCCGGCGGCGGCATCGATTTCATGCGCCCCTGGACCGAGGCGGTGTACGGCATCCCGCCCGAGCGCGTGGTTGGCAGCCGCGTCGCCAAGCGTTTTGAGCTGAGCGACGATAGCGCCCGGGTAGTCCACGAAGGCACCCTGGAGTTCAACGACGACAAGGAAGGCAAGCCGATCGGCATCAGCCAGCACATCGGTCGCCGGCCGATTGCCGCCTTCGGCAATTCCGATGGCGACCTGCAGATGCTGCAATGGACCACCGCAGGTGCTGGCCCGCGTCTTGGCGTGATCATCCATCACACCGACGCCGAGCGCGAATGGGCGTATGACCGCGAGTCCAGTGTTGGCAAACTGAGCGAGGCACTGGACCAGGCGCCGCAGCGCGGCTGGGTCGTGGTCGATATGAAGCAGGACTGGCAGCGCGTCTTCCCCGAATAGCCCGTCACGGACATAAAAAAACCCGGCCTAAGCCGTAATGCTGTTCACTTAAGCGGAGCAGCCTTGCGATTTACCGGGTAGCGGGTTTTGGAAATCTTCACCGTCCTTGGTCTTGCTGGCCTTGGGCGGTGATCCAAAAATAACCCTCCGACCCCGCCGCGCAGCTCCGATAGCCTTCTACCTGTTGCCGATACCGGATTCGCTGCAGCCATGACGATGAGCTGGACGGCGATGTACTGACAGGCCGGTTTGAAGCGTATGTCCGAGGGTGCTCGACCAAAGGCCACAGCCGCTTGACTAGCCTCTCGCCGAATGATGTTGTATGCCAGCAACAGCCCCCAGACCTCCTGGTAAACCAGCTCAACCTTCTTGCTTCGCAGTGTTACCGCGTTCTGCTGCATCGAGCTTTTGATGTCGCGAAAGCCGAGTTCAATCTCCCAGCGCTCCAAGTACAGCTCAGCGACGGCCTTTGCGCTGTAGCCCTCGACTGGCAACGAGGTGAGCAGTGACCTGATGTTCCCATGGCTTTTATAGCTGACCTCTCGTACCTCCCAATGCGTAGGTAGACTAGGGTTCCGCTTGCGGGCCTGAGGTGAGACTTTCATCCGAACACGGCGATCGTATTCGCTATAACGCTCGACTTCCTCCATCACGACGTTCTTGCGGGCTGGCGTCAGCCAATGCCGATTGTTGCCTCCATCCACCACGCTTAGCAGCAGATCAGCGCCCCAGAAGCCTTTATCGAACAATGTGACTGAGTTGTCCGGAATCTGACTCAGGAAGGTCTCGGCCAAGCGCATTTCGCTGCCGCGATACGGGCTGAGTTGGGCATCCAGGATCACGTGTGAGCGTACGTTCATCAAGGCAACGAGCCGTAGCATCGGAAAAGGCGTTTGGCGTTCAGTACCTGTGTTGCCAGAGCCAAAGTGCTCCCTCAACTCGGGCGAGTCGGGGGTTCGCAGCAGTGCGCCATCCACCGCGAATACCTGCAACCCTTTCCAGTCATCGCCTTCGTATCGCTCGCATCCCCATTGCTTGGCGGTCTGGCGGAACAGGTGCTCAACCGGATCTGCCCCCAAGCGCTTACGTGCTTCAGTTACGCCGCTTCGAGCCAGCAACTGATCAGAGGCCAAACCTTGGGCGCAAATGTTCAGTCGCCTAGCAACCTCATGCACTGGCTCGTCGCGAAACAGGGCCATACCCAGCACCAGCCAAAGTACTTGGTCACTGGGTAGGCGCCGACGCCTGATGGTGGCTTGCGCCGATAAATTGAGCGCGCTCGCAACCCATTCAACAGGGATGTTCTGAGTGAAGGTGCTGAGGTCAGAGAAGTTGAAGAGCTCGCCGAGGTCGAGCAATTGCTGCTGAATGGGCATAAAAAAATCCGATACCAGAGGACTGATATCGGATTTTCTAGAAACCCCGCCATGGACTCAAATGCTTAAGTGAACAGCATTACGCCGTTTGGCGGGTTTTCTATGCCTGCACAGCGGGATATCAAACCCCGCTGGTCTCGGCAGCTTCAACGTCCTTCATGGACAGCTTGATACGGCCGCGGTTATCCACGTCCAGCACCAGCACCTTCACTTCCTGACCTTCCTGCAGCACGTCGGTCACTTTCTCGATGCGCTCGTTGGCGATCTGCGAGATGTGCACCAGACCGTCCTTGCCCGGCAGGATGTTGACGAAGGCACCGAAGTCGACAATACGCTCGACCTTACCGGTGTAGACCTTGCCGATCTCCGCCTCTGCAGTGATAGCGTCAACGCGCGCCTTGGCAGCGTTGGCGGCATCTTTGCTGGCAGCGAAGATCTTGACCATGCCGTCGTCGGTGATGTCGATGGACGCGCCAGTCTCGTCGCAGATGCCACGGATGGTCGCGCCGCCCTTGCCGATCACGTCGCGGATCTTCTCGGGGTCGATCTTCATGCTCAGCATGGTCGGCGCATTGGAAGAGATTTCCTTGCGCGACTCAGGCAGCACTTCGTTCATCTGCTTGAGGATGTGCAGACGCGCTTCGTGCGCCTGACCCAGAGCGATTTCCATGATCTCTTCGGTGATGCCGTTGATCTTGATGTCCATCTGCAGTGCAGTAACACCCTTCTCGGTACCGGCAACCTTGAAGTCCATGTCGCCCAGGTGATCTTCGTCACCCAGGATGTCGGTCAGTACGGCGAATTTCTCGCCTTCTTTAACCAGACCCATGGCGATACCGGCAACCGGTGCCTTCAGCGGTACACCAGCATCCATCAGCGCCAGAGAGGCGCCGCAGACCGAAGCCATGGAGCTGGAACCGTTGGATTCGGTGATTTCAGACACCACGCGGATGGAGTAAGGGAACTGCTCCATGTCGGGCATAACAGCCTGCACACCGCGACGGGCAAGACGGCCGTGACCGATTTCGCGACGGCCAGTACCGCCCATACGACCACACTCACCTACCGAGTAGGGAGGGAAGTTGTAGTGGAACATGAAGGGCTCTTTGCGCTCGCCTTCCAGCATGTCCAGCAGCTGAGAGTCACGGGCAGTACCCAGGGTAGTAACAACCAGCGCCTGTGTTTCACCACGGGTGAACAGGGCGGAACCGTGAGTGCGGTCCAGCACGCCAACTTCGATGTTCAGCGGGCGGACAGTCTTGGTGTCACGACCGTCGATACGCGGGTTGCCGTTAACAATGCTCTCGCGAACGGTGCGGTATTCGATCTCGCCGAATACGTCTTTGACTTCACCGGCAGCGAACTTGCCTTCTTCTTCGCCGGACAGCGCAGCAACAGCCTGGTCACGCAGCTCGCCCAGGCGAGTGTAACGCTCCTGCTTGTTGACGATGGTGTAGGCGTCAGCGATGCCAGCACCAAACTCGCCCTTGATGGCATTGATCAGTGCGGTGTTTTCAGCAGGTGCCTGCCAGTCCCAAGCCGGCTTGCCAGCTTCGGCAGCGAATTCCTTGATGGCAGCGATCGCGCCCTGGAACTCCATGTGAGCAAACAGTACGGCGCCCAGCATCTGGTCTTCGGTCAGTTCCTGTGCCTCGGACTCAACCATCAGTACCGCTTCTTCGGTACCAGCAACAACCATGTCCAGACGGGAGGTGGCCAGCTCTTCGTAGTTCGGATTCAGCACGTAACCGCGCTGATCGTCGAAGGCAACACGGGCTGCGCCAATCGGGCCGCCAAACGGCACGCCGGAGATAGCCAGAGCAGCGGAGGTACCGATCATCGCAGCGATGTCCGGGTCGGTGGTCTTGTCGGTGGACACTACGGTGCAGACAACCTGCACTTCGTTCATGAAGCCTTCAGCGAACAGCGGGCGGATCGGACGGTCGATCAGGCGCGAGGTCAGGGTCTCTTTCTCGGAGGGACGGCCTTCACGCTTGAAGAAACCACCGGGGATACGGCCAGCGGCGTAGGTCTTCTCGATGTAGTGCACAGACAGAGGGAAGAAATCACGACCAGCTTCGGGCTGCTTGGCGGCCACGACGGTGACCAGAACGCTGACAGCGTTGTCGATGCTGACCAGAACGGCACCGGAAGCCTGGCGAGCAATGCGGCCTGTTTCCATGGTAACGGTGCTGTTGCCTAACTTGAATTGCTTGATTACCGGTTTCACGGTGTCTTCTCTCTCTTCTTTTGCCTTTGGGGGAAACTCTGGGCATGGCCGGGAATCGGACCCGGCCATGTCCAAACGGAGCTGGTCTTAGCGACGCAGACCCAGACTGCTGATCAAAGCGCTGTAACGAGACAGGTCTTTCGACTTCAGGTAGTCCAGCAGCTTGCGGCGCTGGTTAACCATGCGAATCAGACCACGACGGGAGTGGTGATCCTTCTTGTTGTCCTTGAAGTGGCCTTGCAGCTTGTTGATGTTTGCAGTCAACAGAGCTACCTGGACTTCCGGAGAACCGGTATCACCCTCACCGCGCTTGTACTCGGCAACGATTGCAGCTTTTTCTTCAACACTCAGTGACATCTCGTATTTCCTCTGAGGTAACAGGCCGGGAGCAGTTCTCCCGTGTTTTAAATCGAGGCATGACCGTGCCTGTTGACAGCCACCCTCGTGGTGACCCGTTATCGGGTCAACTCCAACGCCGAATCATACTCCCGAATGACCGGGGATTCAGCCCAATTCTGCATTGTCGCCTGCGCTGCAGGCGACCACTCGTCAGGGCTCGAAACGCAGCAGGCGCTTCGGTGCCACGCGTGCATCATCCGTCATCTCGCCAATACCCAGAAAACGGCCGCTGGCATCGCGCAAACGCACCTTGCCAAAGGCCGGACTGCCCGGCACCCGTACGGCCTGGCCGTGATTCAGGTAGTAGGCAGTCTGCTCGGTAAGATCCAGCACCGGCCAGTCTTCCAGCCCGCTGTCCATCGGCAGCAGCAGGTGATCCAGCGCTTCGGCGCCGCCCTCGGCGTGCAACGTCTCCAGGGCTTCAAGGGTAACCGATTGGGTCAGATCAAAGGGCCCGGCCTTGATGCGGCGCAGCGCCGCAACGTGGGCGCCGCAGCCCAGCGCTGCGCCGATATCCTCAACCAGGCTGCGAATATAGGTGCCTTTGCTGCAATGCACTTCCAGCTGCAGGCGATCGCCTTCAAGCCCAAGCACCTTCAGATCGCTGATGGTGATGGTACGTGCCTTGCGCTCGATGGTTTCACCGGCACGGGCCAGCTTGTACAGCGGCTGACCTTCGTGCTTGAGCGCCGAGTACATCGGCGGCACCTGCTCGATCTCGCCGGTAAAGCGCGGCAACAGCGCCTCGACGTCGGCTAGCGTCACGCTGACCGGCTTCATCTCCAGCACGTCGCCCTCGGCATCACCGGTCGCCGTGGTCATACCCAGGCGCGCTTCGGTGATGTAGGCCTTGTCGGCATCGAGCAGGTATTGGGAGAACTTGGTTGCCTCGCCCAGGCACAGCGGCAGCACGCCGGTGGCCAGGGGGTCAAGACTACCGGTGTGCCCACCTTTGGCGGCATTGAACAACCAGCGCACCTTTTGCAGGGCCGCGTTGGAGCTCATGCCCAGGGGCTTGTCGAAAATCAGGATGCCGTCAATCGCACGGCGCTTGCTCTTCGCTCCGGCCACCCGTTACTCCTTGTCGCCGTCGCCGTGCTGGCGATCTTCCGCTACCGCGCGCTCGATCAACGAGGACAGGTGCGCACCGCGGCGAATGCTCTCGTCGTACTGAAAGTGCAGGCTCGGAATGGTCCGCAACTTCATGGTACGGCCCAGCAGCATGCGCAGGTAGCCCGACGCGTCCTTGAGGATATCCAGATTGAGCGCGATGTCTTCCGCGCTATCGCGGTTCATCAAGGTGATAAACACCTTGGCATGGGACATGTCGCGACTGACTTCAACCGCCGTCACGGTAACCATGCCCAAACGCGGGTCACGCACCTCACGCTGGATCAGCTGCGCCAGTTCGCGCTGCATCTGATCTGCCACCCGCTGGGTACGACTGTATTCTTTTGCCATAGTAACCATCTCAAGCAACAAACTCCGGGCTGCCAGGCAGACCGGAGTTTGTCGCATATATCAGGCGGAGCCCGGGTGGGCTTCCGCTGTCACATTACAGACTGCGCTGTACCTGAACACGCTCGAAGACCTCGATACGGTCGCCGGCACGTACGTCGTTGTAGTTCTTGACGCCGATACCACACTCCATACCGTTACGGACTTCGCCAACGTCGTCCTTGAAGCGGCGCAGGGACTCCAGCTCGCCTTCGTAGATAACAACGTCTTCGCGCAGTACGCGAATCGGGCGGTTGCGGTGCACAGTACCTTCGATGACCATACAGCCGGCCACCGCGCCGAACTTCGGCGAACGGAACACGTCACGCACTTCGGCAACACCCAAGATCTGCTCGCGAACGTCGCTGCCGAGCATGCCGGACAGGGCCTTCTTCACATCATCAATGATTTCGTAGATGACGCTGTAGTAGCGCAGGTCCAGACCTTCAGTCTCGATAATCTTGCGAGCAGCCGCGTCAGCACGGACGTTGAAGCCGAAGACCACAGCGTTGGAAGCCAGCGCCAGGTTGGCGTCAGTCTCGGTGATACCACCCACGCCGCCGGAGACGATCTTGACCTGCACTTCGTCGTTGCCCAGCTCGGACAGCGAGCCCTGCAGCGCTTCCAGAGAGCCGCGCACGTCGGCCTTGATAACGATGTTGAGGGTCTTCTTCTCGTCCTGGCCCATGTTCTCGAACATGTTTTCCAGCTTGGCGGACTGCTGACGGGCCAGCTTGATCTCGCGGAACTTGCCCTGACGGAACAGCGCCACTTCACGGGCCTTCTTCTCGTCAGCAACGACATTCAGCTCGTCACCGGCGTCAGGCGTGCCGTCCAGGCCAAGGATCTCGACCGGAATGGACGGGCCTGCTTCTTTGATCGGCTGACCGTTCTCATCCAGCATGGCGCGCACACGGCCGTAGTTGACACCAGCCAGCACAACGTCACCCTGACGCAGGGTACCGTTCTGTACCAGCACAGTAGCGACGGGGCCGCGGCCCTTGTCCAGACGAGACTCAACCACCACACCGCGACCCGGAGCAGACGGCTGCGCCTTGAGTTCAAGGACTTCAGCCTGCAGCAGAACCGCTTCGAGCAGTTCTTCGATACCGGTACCGGCCTTGGCCGAGACGGGCACGAACATGGTGTCGCCGCCCCACTCTTCCGGAATCACGTCACGGGCTGCCAGATCGTTCTTGATACGGTCCGGATCAGCTTCTTCCTTATCGATCTTGTTGATCGCAACCACGACCGGCACACCGGCCGCCTTGGCGTGCTGGATAGCCTCTTCGGTTTGCGGCATCACACCATCGTCGGCAGCAACCACCAGAATCACGATATCGGTTGCCTTGGCACCACGGGCACGCATGGCGGTAAAGGCCGCGTGGCCGGGGGTATCCAGGAAGGTGACCATGCCGCGATCGGTTTCGACGTGGTAGGCACCAATGTGCTGGGTAATACCACCTGCCTCACCGGAAGCCACCTTGGCACGGCGAATGTAGTCGAGCAGCGAGGTCTTACCGTGGTCAACGTGACCCATAACGGTAACAACCGGTGCGCGGCTCAGCTCTTCACCTTCGTGGTGCATGGACTCGACCAGCTTGTCTTCCAGGTCGCTCTCGCGAACCTGCTTGACCTTGTGGCCCATGTCTTCGGCAACAATCGCAGCCGTATCCTGATCCAGCACCTGGTTGATGGTAACCATGGTGCCGTTCTTGAACATGTACTTGATGACCTCGGCCGCCTTGACCGACATCTTCTGCGCCAGCTCGGCAACCGTGATGGTTTCACCAATCACCACTTCACGCACGATCGGGCCAGAGGGCTTCTCGAAGCCATGTTGATTGCGTTTCTTGGCCTTCAGCTTACCGCCACCGCCGCGACGGCGATTATCGCCCTCGTCGTCAACGGAGATGCGCGGCGCGTGACGAGCCTTGTTGCCAGTGTGGCCACCGGCACGCTTGCGGCTGCGCTCGTCTTCTTCGTCACGGGACTTGCGACGCGCTTCGTCCTTCTTCTTGTGGTGCTCAACGGCTGCAGGTGCCGGAGCAGCCTCGGCAGTCGCCGGAGCAGCTGCGGCAACGGCTGCTTCAGCCTGCTTGGCCGCGGCAACAGCCGCAGCGTCAGCCTGGCGCTTGGCTTCCGCTTCAGCGGCTTCGGCCTCACGCTGCGCAGCTTCCTCAGCCTTGCGCTTGGCTTCTGCTTCGGCAGCCTGCTGACGCGCTTCTTCTGCGGCACGCAGCTGCTCCAGCTCGCGCTGACGCTCGGCTTCCAGGTCCGCCGGCTCGCGCTTGACGTAAGTGCGCTTCTTGCGCACCTCGACATTGACGGTTTTGCTGCCAGCAACCTTCAGGGTGCTGACCGTCTTGCGCTTGAGGGTGATCTTGCGCGGCTCGGAGCCGGAATCACCATGGGCGTTCTTCAGATACGCCAGCAGCGCCTGCTTTTCATCATCACTGACTGCCTGTGTAGGGCCAGTCTGCGACAAGCCCGCTTCCTGCATCTGTTGCAGCAGGCGCTCTACCGGAGTACCTACCTCATCAGCCAATTGTTTGACCGTCACTTCCGCCATTCACTTCTCTCCTCAGTCGGGTCCGTGCGTCACCGCAGGGGGAATCTCATCGAGTCCGACCGGTTATTCAAACCAGGGGGCGCGGGCTGCCATGATCAGAGCCGCAGCACGCTCTTCATCGATACCGTCGATGTCGAGCAGATCGTCAACAGACTGCTCGGCCAGATCTTCCATTGTCAGGATGCCGCCAGCAGCCAGCTGGAAGGCCAGCGCTCGGTCCATACCGTCCATGTTCAGCAGGTCATCGGCCGGTTGCGCATCTTCCAGCTTTTCTTCGTTGGCGATGGCCTTGGTCAGCAGGCGATCTTTGGCGCGAGCACGCAGCTCATTGACGATATCTTCGTCAAAACCGTCGATCTCCAGCAGCTCTTCCATCGGCACGTAGGCAATTTCTTCCAGCGTGGTGAAACCCTCTTCAACCAGCATCTGGGCCACTTCTTCATCTACATCCAGCTCGTCGACGAAGTTGCGCAGGATATCGCCGGTCTCGGCTTCCTGCTTGGCACGGATATCGTCCTCGGTCATCACGTTCAGGGTCCAGCCGGTCAGCTGGCTGGCCAGACGAACGTTCTGACCGCTACGACCAATGGCCTGGGCCAGGTTGTCTTCAGCCACCGCCAGGTCGATAGTCTGGGTGTCTTCATCCAGAATGATCGAGGCAATTTCCGCCGGTGCCATCGCGTTGATCACGAACTGCGCCAGGTTGTCGTCCCACAGCACAATATCAACGCGCTCACCGCACAGCTCACCGGACACCGCCTGGACGCGCGAACCACGCATACCGATACAGGCACCCTGCGGGTCGATGCGCTTGTCCTTGGAGCGCACCGCGATCTTGGCGCGCGACCCCGGGTCGCGGGCCGCGCCCATGACTTCGATCAGCTCTTCGGCGATTTCCGGCACTTCGATGCGGAACAGCTCAATAATCATTTCCGGACAGGCACGCGACAGCACCAGCTGCGGGCCACGATTCTCGGTGCGGATATCCTTGAGCAGAGCACGGATACGGGTGCCGGAGCGGAAGGTTTCACGCGGAATCATTTCTTCACGCGGCAGCACAGCTTCGGCGTTATTACCCAAGTCAACGATCACGCTGTCACGGGTCACCTTCTTCACGGTGCCGCTGATAATGTCGCCCAGCCGATCACGGTAGGCATCGACCACCTGCGCCCGCTCGGCCTCGCGTACCTTCTGTACGATGACCTGCTTGGCGATCTGGGCAGCGATACGACCAAACTCGACCGACTCGATCTTCTCTTCGGTGACGTCGCCGATGGCAAGGGCGTCATCGCGCTCCTGGGCCTGGTCCAGCGTCAGCTGCATGTCCGGATCATCAAAGTCCTCGTCAGCCACAACGGTCCAGCGACGGAAGGTGTCGTAATCGCCGGTGTGTCGGTTGATCGACACACGCACGTCTACTTCGTCTTCGTAGCGCTTCTTGGTCGCTGTCGCCAACGCCAGCTCCAGTGCCTCGAAGATAACTCCGGGTGGAACACCCTTCTCGTTGGAAACGGATTCCACAACCAGCAACACTTCTTTGCTCATCGTATGCCTCGCCTAACGCCATCCATTGGGCCGTGCAGCCCGAAATTTGCTCAAAAACGCGGAATGATATTGCCCTTGTCGATCCAGTCGACAGGCAGCAGGTACTCGTGATCGTCTACCTGCAGGACGACTTCATCACCTTCCACGCCGCGAATCACACCCTGAAAGTTGCGCCGCCCTTCATAGGGCGAGCGCAGCCTGATTTTTGCCTGTTCTCCTACATAGGCTGCGTACTGTTCCAGACGGAACAGCGGCCGATCCATACCCGGAGACGAGACTTCCAGGGTGTAATCACCTGAAATCGGGTCTTCCACGTCCAGTACGGCACTGGCCTGCCGGCTGACAGCAGCACAAGCCTCAACGCTCACCCCTTCCGGGTGGTCTATATAGACACGCAACAGGGTGTGCTTACCCTGGGAGAGATACTCGATACCCCAGCAGCTGTATCCCAATGCCTCGACGACCGGGACCAGCAGGGCCTCCAACTCAGTCACTTTGCCGGACACACTCACCGCCTATTTGTTGCATGAATAAAAAATGGGCCTAAAGCCCATCGTTGAGTCTGGCCACCTCGCTCACGCGAAGCCCAGATACCAATGCCGAACCGACATATAGCTAACAAAAAGCCCCTGAAAAGGGGCCTTTTGAGACTGGTTGCGGGGGCAGGATTTGAACCTACGACCTTCGGGTTATGAGCCCGACGAGCTACCAGACTGCTCCACCCCGCGTCGAATCTAGGGCGTGAATTATACGCGCAGTAGCCTCGCAAGACAACCGGCGTAAACCACCCCTGAAAAGAACAGGGCCTGTCGAACCAGGCCCTTATTTTGATTGGTGCGGAAGATGGGACTCGAACCCATACACCCTAAGGCACTACCCCCTCAAGATAGCGTGTCTACCAATTCCACCACTTCCGCAAAACTGTTTACTGCCGCAGCCGCTACTTACTCGACTGCCGGCGGCACTTCTTCACCCAGCGTCTCAGGCACATCGCTCGGCACCACATCCTGCTCCAGCACCGGCACATCCTCGTCCAGTACAGGTGCCGGCGCAGCCTGCTCCACCTGGAGCGCCGGGGACGGAAGACCCGCCTCGATAGCCGCGTCCGCCTTGTGGCTGGCGTAGTACGCCAGGCCCAGCGAGGTGACAAAAAACACAGTGGCAAGAATCGCGGTAATGCGACTCAGAAAGTTGCCAGAACCCTGACTGCCAAAGACGGTGCCCGACGCGCCAGCTCCAAAGGATGCGCCAGCCTCAGCACCCTTGCCCTGCTGCATCAGAACCAGACCTACCAGGGCAATTGCCACCAGCAGATGCAGTACTACAATCACGGTCTCAATCATTACACTCGTCCAGCGGCGCGAGCGATCGCACCAAACTCGTCTGCATTGAGAGAGGCTCCACCAATCAGCCCCCCATCGATATCCGGCATAGCAAACAGCGCCTCCGCGTTGTCCGCCTTAACGCTACCGCCATAAACAATCTGTACCTTGCGCGCCTGCTCGTCATCGAGCATCGCCAGCCGCGCCCGGATCATGGCGTGCACATCCTGGGCCTGATCAGGTGTTGCCGTCAAGCCAGTGCCGATAGCCCAAACAGGCTCGTACGCCACCACGCCCTCTGCCAAGCCACCCACACCAAACACATCCAGCACTGCCTGCAACTGACGCCCGACTACGTCGGCAGTCTGCCCGGCATCCCGTTCGGCCTGTGTTTCACCAACACAGAGCACCGGACGCAAACCACACGCCAGGGCAGCAGCAAACTTCTTGCACACCACCTCGTCCGTCTCGCCAAACAGCGCGCGGCGCTCAGAATGACCAACCAGTACATAACCACAACCAGCGTCACGCAATTGAGCAGGTGACACCTCACCGGTCAACGCGCCAGGCTCGGCCTGTGTCGCACAAACCTGGCCACCCAACTGAATCGGAGTACCCTGAAGCAGCTCACGACAGCGCTCGACGTACAACGCAGGGGGAGCGATCATCAGCTCAACCCCTTCAGGCCATTCCTGAGCAGCAAGGCCCTGCAACAGCGCGTCTACAGACTGCCGTGAACCGTGCATTTTCCAGTTGCCGGCAACTAGCGGACGTCGCATGCCAAACCTCTCTACCCAAGCGGGCGCCAATCTTAACCAAGTTGCATCAGCGACACAACCGACTTTTTAGGCCGCGCCGATCAATTCCTCACACCGCCTGCGTTCGGACCGGCCCGCACCCAAGGCACGCCACAGCTAGGCCCGACGTACCTGCAACTGACGGCACCGAAAGCCATCAGGCCCAAGCTACACCTCAGGCGCCTGCAAAGCCCGCCAGCCCTTGCTTTAGCCGCACGCCTCGGTCACAACGGCAGCCAAGGCTTCGGCCTCGCGCTGCACCTGCGTTGCATCCTGCCCTTCCACCATGACTCGAACCAGCGGCTCGGTACCGGACAACCGCAACAACACACGCCCGGCATCAGCCAGCCGCGCCTCGGCATCGAGCACAGCCTGCTTCACTGCGGGATTTTCCAGCGGCGCCGACTGCCCCGCTGCATAACGAACATTGATGAGCTTCTGCGGACACTTCTGCATGCACCGTCGCGCTTCAGCCAGGCTCTGATCATTACGCTGCAGCGCCTTAAGCACTTGCAGTGCGGCAATGATGCCGTCACCGGTTGACGTGTGCTGCAAACACAGGATATGACCGGATGACTCACCACCGACCAGCCAGCCGCGTTCACTCAACTCAGCCATGACGTAGCGATCACCGACCTTGGCGCGCACAAAGGGAACATCTCGCTCCTTGAGCGCCAACTCAAGCCCGAGATTGCTCATCAGCGTGCCGGCAACACCGCCATTCAACAACCCGCGCGCCTGGAGGTCGAGCGCGATGATGCACAGCAGCTCGTCACCATCAACCTCACCCCCTTGGTGATCGACCATCAACACGCGATCACCATCACCGTCAAAGGCGATTCCCAGGTCAGCACCCTCGCGAACCACGGCAGCGCTCAGCGCAGCCATATCGGTTGAGCCATGCCCGGCATTGATGTTCAGACCATCCGGACTGGCACCAATTACCGACACCTCAGCCCCCAGCTCACGAAACACGCTGGGCGCCACCTTGTAAGTAGCACCGTGCGCGCAATCAAGCACCAGCTTGAGCCCCTTGAAGCTGGTGCTGGTCGGCACGCTGCTTTTACAAAACTCGATATACCGGCCGGGCGCATCCTCTACCCGCGACACCTTGCCCAGCTCGGCAGAATCCACAACCCCCATAGGGCCATCGACCAACCGCTCGATCTCCAGCTCAAGACTGTCGGGTAGCTTGCTGCCAGCGGCAGAAAAGAACTTGATGCCGTTGTCATAAAACGGGTTATGCGATGCGCTGATCACAATACCCACATCAGCCATAAAGGTGCGCGTGAGATAGGCAATGGCAGGTGTCGGCATGGGGCCAAGCAACTGAACCTGCGCACCGGCCGCGGACAGCCCCGCCTCCAGTGACGACTCGAACATGTAGCCGGAAATCCGAGTGTCCTTGCCAATTACGACCCGGCAGGCCCCATGATTGCGAAAAGCGGTACCCACTGCCCAACCAAGCTTGAGCATGAATTCAGGAGTAATGGGAGCACTACCAACCCGACCGCGAATGCCATCGGTTCCAAAATAACGTTTTTCCATAAACGGAGACTCTTACTAGATAATTGAAGGAGAACGCGCCAACCGCACCGCCTCAGCCATGCGAACAGCGTCACAAGTGGCAGCCACGTCGTGCACCCGAATAATGCAAGCGCCGGCATCAACAGCAAGCGCCGCCAACGCCAGCCCGCCAAACAGACGCTGATCCACCGGACGATCCAGCGCCTGACCGATCATGCTTTTACGCGACACACCCACCAGCACCGGTAATCCGGCGGGGCGTAAATCTGCGAGACGCGCAAATAGCTGCAGATTGTGCTCCAGCGACTTGCCAAAGCCGAAGCCAGGGTCAAGCAGCAGGCGATCACGCGCTAGACCCGCAGCCTCACAGGCTTCGACCCGCGACTGCAGGTAAGCGTTCACTTCATCCAGCACACTGGCATAGCGCGGCGCCAGCTGCATGGAATCGGGCTCGCCCTGGCGATGCATCAGACAGACGGGCAGCCCGCTCGCACGGGCTGCCTCCAGCGCGCCCTCACGCTCCAACGCACGCACATCGTTGATCAGTCCGGCTCCCGCTGCTGCCGCAGCGGACATGACCTCAGGCGCACTGGTATCGACCGAAATAACCACATCAAAACGCGACGCTATGGCCTCAACCATCGGCACGACGCGCTCTAGCTCCTGGGCGACCGGCACGGGCGAGGCGCCTGGGCGCGTGGACTCGCCACCCACATCAATCAGGGTCGCACCCTCTGCCAGCATCTGCTCGACGTGACGCAACGCTGCATCGCGCTGATTGAAGCGACCGCCATCGGAGAAGGAGTCAGGCGTTACATTGAGAATGCCCATGACATGGGCGCGGGAAAGATCAAGCTCCCGGCTGCCACACAGCAACCGGGAGCTATTGGAGCAGGAGCTCATTGCTAAATCAGTGCTCCCCGGCCGGCCCACCGATCGGGCCGGCACCCTTGGAAGCCTCATCTGACGTGCTGTCACCGCCCTCGTCAGGCGTGACAATGGCGCCCGGGCCGGACTTGCCATCACCCTGCCAGTCTTTCGGCTCGCGGGGCACTCGACCAGCCATAATGTCGTCGATCTGCTGGGTGTCGATGGTTTCGTACTTCATCAGCGCTTCCGCCATCATGTCCAGCTTGTCGCGATTCTCATCTAGCAGACGACGCGCCGTGGCGTAGCAATCATCAATAATGCGGCGCACTTCCTCATCGATCTGCTTGGCGGTCTCACCAGAGACACCGGACATCCCGCCTCCACCAGGACGCCCAAGGTAGCCCTGATCATCCTCTTCGGCGTACTGCAGCGGACCAAGCTTCTCGGACAGCCCCCATTTGGTCACCATATTCTTGGCAAGCTGGGTGGCGCGCATGATGTCGTTAGACGCACCCGTGGTCACGCCATCAAAGCCGAGGGTCATCTCCTCGGCGATACGGCCGCCGAACAGCGAGCAGATCTGACTGGTCAGCGCGCGCTTGGAGAGGCTGTAACGATCCTCCTCCGGCAGGAACATGGTCACGCCCAGCGCACGGCCGCGCGGAATAATAGTGACCTTGTAGACCGGGTCATGCTCGGGCACCAAGCGACCAACAATCGCATGGCCGGACTCATGGTAAGCGGTGTTGAGCTTTTCCTTCTCGGACATGACCATGGACTTGCGCTCGGCGCCCATCATGATCTTGTCCTTGGCCATCTCGAACTCGCCCATCTCCACCAGACGCTTGTTGGCACGCGCAGCAAACAGAGAAGCTTCGTTCACCAGGTTAGCCAGATCAGCGCCGGAGAAGCCCGGCGTACCGCGTGCAATCAGCGATGGTTTGACGTCATCACCCAGCGGCACCTTACGCATGTGCACCTTGAGAATCTGTTCACGACCACGAATGTCCGGCAAGCCAACCACTACCTGACGGTCGAAGCGACCAGGGCGCAGCAGCGCCGGGTCCAGCACGTCGGGGCGGTTAGTCGCAGCAATTACAATGATGCCGTCGTTCGGTTCAAAGCCATCCATCTCAACCAGCAGCTGGTTCAGGGTCTGCTCACGCTCGTCGTGACCGCCGCCCATTCCCGAACCACGATGACGACCGACCGCATCGATCTCGTCGATAAAGATGATGCACGGCGCGTGTTTCTTGGCCTGCTCGAACATATCGCGCACACGGGAGGCACCGACACCCACGAACATTTCAACAAAGTCGGAACCGGAGATGGTGAAGAACGGCACCTTGGCTTCGCCGGCCACCGCCTTGGCGAGCAGGGTCTTACCGGTACCCGGCTGGCCCACCATCAGCACGCCACGGGGAATATGGCCACCCAGACGCTGAAACTTGCCCGGGTCACGCAGAAACTCGACCAGTTCCTGCACGTCTTCCTTCGCCTCATCACAGCCGGCAACATCAGCAAAGGTGGTTTTGACCTGATCTTCGGTCAGCATGCGCGCCTTGCTCTTACCGAAGCTCATCGGGCCACCACGGCCACCGCCGCCGCCCTGCATCTGGCGCATGAAGAACATGAAAATGGCGATAATGATCAGAATCGGGAAGCTGGCAATCAGCAACTGAGTCCAGATACTCTGCTGCTCAGGCTGCTTGCCTTCGATGATAACGTCGTTGTCGAGCAGGTCGCCAATCAGGCCATTGTCCTGAATCGCCGGACGCACGGTCTTGAAGGACTCACCACTACGTTCACGCCCGGTGATGATGTAGCCATCCACCGTCACGCGCTCGACCTGGCGATTCTCTACCAGCTCAAGGAACTGGGAGTAAGTCAGCGCATCCGGTTCCTTGGTACCACTGAAGTTGTTCATCACCGTGACCAGTACGGCGGCAATGATCAGCCACAGGATGAGGTTCTTCGCCATATCGTTCAATTCACTACCCTCTTGCCCCCAACACCATTGCGGGAGCCTTGCTGAGTCTGTTGTCCACGCTGCCCACATTACACCAGTTTAGGCCAACTCGGCAGTCGACGCTGTGTAACGCCCTGTGTCGCCAGACATCACAGACTGTATCGACGGCACCATGGTTCCGGCATTGCAGCCAAACTACTGATCCGCCCCTTTGAAGCCGCGGGCCAGCAGGTAAGTTTCACGCGAGCGACCGCGCGAGGCGTCGGGCTTGCGCGTTACCAGCTTGTCGTATTGCCCGCGCATTTCGCGGAAATACTCATCAAAACCTTCACCGTGGAACACCTTGATCAAAAAATCACCACCCGGGCGCAACACCCGCGCCGCCATGTCCAGCGCCAGTTCGCACAAATACATGGCCCGCGGCTGATCAACCGCCGGGGTTCCACTCATATTGGGGGCCATATCGGAAATAACAAGGTCTACCTGCGTATCGCCGATGGCGGCAAGGATCGCCTCGAACACACTCTCCTCGGTGAAGTCACCCTGAATGAAGGTGACATCCGGAATGCTGTCCATGGCCAGAATATCCGAGGCGATGATGCGCCCCTTCTCGCCAATCAGTCGCGCAGCGACCTGGGACCAGCCACCGGGTGCAGCGCCCAGATCAAGCACAGTCATGCCGGGCTTGAGAATGCGATCGCGCTCCTGAATGGCCAGCAACTTGTAACTGGCACGCGAGCGATACCCATCCTTTTGCGCCTGCTTCACGAAGGGGTCGTCAAAATGCTCTTTGAGCCAACGCTTGCTTGTCTTGGACTGTGCCACGGAATACCTCGTGCAGCGGGCCACGCCGCCGGTTAAACTAGTGCATCACACACTTAATGAATTTTCATACGGAACATTATGGCGCTCAGCTCCGCACAGAAAAAAGATCTCAAGCGCATCGGCCATCATCTCAAGCCGATCGTCATTATCAGTGAACAGGGTATCAGCGAAGGCGTACTGACCGAACTGGACCGTGCGCTGAACGATCACGAACTGATCAAGATTCGCGTCACCGTCAGTGACCGCGACGCCAAGCAGGCCCTGATCAACGAGGCCTGCCAGCAAAGTGGCGCCGAGCTGGTGCAGGTCATCGGCAAAATGGCCATCCTGCTGCGTCGGGCCAAAAAGCCCAACGCCAACCTGTCCAACCTCAAGCGCTTTCAGGGCTTCTGAGCCGGGCGTCAGTCCCGCTCCTCATCGGGGCGGGGCTGCACCGCCAATACCAGGCCAGCGAAAGCAACGACCAGATAGCAGAAAATCCCGTACAAGGGATTATCCTGCAGACGCAGGGCGAAAAACGCGCCCCCCGCCATCAACACCAATATCAGCATCTGCACGCGCAGATCACTCCAGCCGACACGCCGCACAGCCAGCTGAAAAAGCTGCACGCTGGCCGCAGCCACGGTAATCAGCATGACCGAGGGGCGCAGCACCGAAGCCGCCTCTTCAATCAGTAGCGGAGCCAACCCCATTTGCTCAAGCCCGGGCAGCAGAATGAAGTGCAAACTCCACACCGCCCCCACCCACAAGGTCAGCAGCAGCTGCCAGGCAATACGTCCAGCACCCTGACGCGCCGAACCACCCGAACTGGCAGCCCGCTCCGTCACAGGTGCTGAACCTCGACGATTTCGTATTCGACGACGCCGCCCGGGGTTTTCACTGCGACGATCTCGCCTTCTTCCTTGCCGATCAGAGCACGGGCGATAGGCGAGCTGACCGACAGCTTGCGCTGCTTGATGTCAGCTTCATCGTCACCGACGATCTGATAGACCACCTCCTCGTCAGTATCGACGTTGGCGATAGTCACAGTGGTGCCGAAGATGACCTTGCCGGTATGCGCGATTGCGGTGACATCAATCACCTGGGCATTGGACAGGCGGCCTTCGATGTCACGAATGCGCGCCTCGACCATACCCTGCTGCTCGCGGGCGGCGTGGTACTCAGCATTTTCTTTCAGATCCCCCAGCTCGCGCGCCTCGGCAATCGCCTGGGTGATCTGCGGGCGCAGCTCGGTCTTGAGGTGCTTAAGTTCGACTTCGAGGGCTTCAGCGCCCTGTTTGGTCATCGGGTACTTCATGGATCAGATACCTTTGTGCAGATCCTGGAGGCGACGTACGGCGCGCTCCGGACCGAATTTCAGTGCAGTGCAGACAGCTTCGCCACCGGCCAGTGTGGTGGTGGAGTAGACCTTGTGCTGCAACGCGTTGCGGCGAATTGAGTAGGAATCGGCAATCGACTGACGACCTTCAGTGGTATTGATCACCAGATCGATCTCATCGTTCTTGATCATATCCACGATGTGCGGACGCCCCTCGGTCACCTTGTTGACGCGGCGCACCGCCAGGCCAGCCGTCTCCAGCACTTTGGCGGTACCGGCGGTGGCAACCACTTCAAAGCCCAGCTCGATCAGATCGCGAACAACATCTACCGCAAACGGCTTGTCGTCTTCACGCACGCTGATAAACGCAGTACCGCTGGTCGGCAGCACTTCGCCCGAGCCCAGCTGCGACTTGGCAAAGGCCTCACCGAAGCTGTCGCCAACGCCCATCACCTCACCGGTGGACTTCATCTCGGGGCCAAGGATCGGGTCAACACCCGGGAACTTGGCAAACGGGAATACCGCCTCCTTGACGCTGAAGTAAGGCGGCACCACTTCTTCAGTGAAGCCCAGCTCCTGCAGTGTCTTACCAGCCATCACGCGAGCAGCGATCTTGGCCAGCGACTGACCGATGCACTTGGACACGAAAGGCACGGTACGCGAGGCGCGCGGGTTGACCTCAATCACGTAGATGGTCTCGCCTTGCACCGCCATCTGGACGTTCATCAGGCCGACCACACCCAGCTCCAGCGCCATCTTGCGCACCTGCTCGCGAATGTCATCCTGAATCTGTGCAGGCAGCGAGTACGGCGGCAGCGAACAGGCGGAGTCACCGGAGTGAACACCGGCCTGCTCAATGTGCTGCATGATCGCGCCGATCACCACGTCCTTGCCATCGGAAACCGCGTCGATATCGACCTCGATGGCGCAGTTCAGGAAGTGATCCAGCAGTACCGGGCTGTCATTCGACACCTTCACCGCTTCGCGCATGTAGCGCTTGAGTTCTTCTTCCTGATAGACAATTTCCATCGCGCGACCGCCCAGTACGTAGGACGGACGCACAACCAGCGGGTACCCGATGCGCTTGGACAGCGCCAGCGCTTCGTCTTCACTGCGCGCGGTCGCGTTCGGCGGCTGACGCAGGTTCAGGCGCTCGACCATCTGCTGGAAGCGCTCACGGTCTTCGGCGCGGTCAATGGCTTCCGGGCTGGTACCAATGATCGGCACACCGGCCTCTTCCAGCGCGCGCGCCAGTTTCAGCGGGGTCTGACCGCCGTATTGCACGATCACACCCTTGGGCTGCTCAACGCGCACGATTTCCAGCACGTCTTCCAGGGTGACCGGCTCGAAGTACAGGCGATCGGAGGTGTCGTAGTCGGTCGATACGGTTTCCGGGTTGCAGTTGACCATGATGGTTTCATAACCATCTTCACGCATCGCCAGCGCGGCGTGTACGCAGCAGTAATCGAACTCGATACCCTGGCCAATGCGGTTCGGGCCACCGCCCAACACCATAATCTTGTCGCGGCCCGACGGGCTGGCCTCGCACTCCTCCTCGTAGGTCGAGTACATATAGGCCGTATCGGTCGCAAATTCGGCAGCACAGGTATCAACGCGCTTGTAGACCGGCAGCACGTTCAGCTTGTGACGATGACGACGCAGGTTTTTCTCGCTCACGGCCAGCAACTGGGACAGGCGCAGGTCGGAGAAGCCCTTGCGCTTGAGACGGAACATCAGGCTGTAGTCGATATCGGCCAGACCCAGGGTTTTGACCTTCTCTTCTTCCTTGATCAGATCTTCGATCTGCACCAGGAACCAGGTGTCGATCTTGGTCAGGTCAAACACTTGCTGCAGGGTCATACCGGCGCGGAAGGCATCGGCCACGTACCAGATGCGGTCCGCACCGGGCACCGTCAGTTCACGCGTCAGCTCGGTCATAACGTCGCTTGCCGCCGGATCGACCTTGGGGTCAAAGCCGCAAACACCCACTTCCAGACCACGCAGCGCCTTCTGCATGGACTCCTGGAAGGTGCGACCGATCGCCATGACCTCGCCCACCGACTTCATCTGAGTCGTCAGGCGCGCATCGGCGTTGGGGAATTTTTCAAAGGCGAAACGCGGAATCTTGGTAACCACGTAATCGATGGACGGCTCGAAGGACGCCGGGGTGCGACCACCGGTAATGTCGTTCTGCAGCTCGTCCAGGGTGTAACCAACAGCCAGCTTGGCGGCGATCTTGGCGATCGGGAAACCAGTCGCCTTGGAGGCCAGCGCCGAGGAACGGGACACCCGCGGGTTCATCTCGATCACCACCATGCGGCCGGTGTTCGGGCAAATACCGAACTGCACGTTGGAGCCACCTGTCTCGACGCCGATCTCACGCAGCACCGCCAGCGAGGCGTTACGCATGATCTGGTATTCCTTGTCGGTCAGCGTCTGGGCCGGCGCCACGGTGATGGAGTCACCCGTGTGCACGCCCATCGGGTCGAAGTTTTCGATCGAGCAGACGATGATGCAGTTGTCCTTTTTATCGCGGACCACTTCCATCTCATACTCTTTCCAGCCGATCAGCGACTCGTCGATCAGCAGCTCGTTGGTCGGCGACAGGTCCAGACCACGGGTGCAGATCTCTTCAAACTCTTCACGGTTGTAGGCAATACCACCACCGGTGCCACCCATGGTGAAGGACGGACGGATGATGCACGGGAAGCCAACCTGATCAAGGACGCCATACGCCTCGGCCATACTGTGCGCGATACCGGAGCGCGGGCACTCCAGACCGATAGCCTTCATCGCCTTGTCGAAGCGCGAGCGATCTTCGGCCTTGTCGATGGTATCGGCGTTCGCGCCGATCATTTCCACGCCGTACTGCTCCAGTACGCCGTGCTTCTCCAGATCCAGCGCGCAGTTCAGCGCAGTTTGACCGCCCATGGTTGGCAGCAGCGCGTCCGGACGCTCCTTCTCGATAATCTTGGCAACAGTCTGCCACTTGATCGGTTCGATGTAGGTGGCGTCGGCCATGGCCGGATCGGTCATGATGGTCGCCGGGTTGGAGTTGACCAAGATGACGCGGAAGCCTTCTTCTTTCAGGGCCTTACAGGCCTGAGCGCCGGAGTAGTCGAACTCACAGGCCTGACCGATGACGATAGGGCCGGCGCCGAGGATCAGAATGCTTTTAATGTCTGTACGTTTTGGCATAGTCGTTTACAAATCCTAGGGTGTACCGGGGTTCAGGCGCGTTTTTTCATGGCGTCGATGAAACGGTCGAACAGCGGTGCCACGTCGTGCGGACCAGGGCTCGCCTCAGGGTGACCCTGGAAGCTGAAGGCCGCCTTGTCGGTGCGTTCGATACCTTGCAGGGTGCCGTCGAACAGCGACTTGTGAGTCGGACGCAGAGTGGCCGGCAGACTGGTTTCGTCAACCGCAAAACCGTGGTTCTGACTGGTGATCATCACAACACCGGTATCCAGATCCTGAACCGGGTGGTTGGCACCATGATGGCCGTGACCCATTTTCACGGTCTTGGCACCGGAGGCCAGCGCCAGCAGTTGGTGGCCCAGACAGATCCCGAAGACCGGAATATCGGTTTCCAGAATCTCCTTGATCGCGGCAATCGCGTAGTCGCAGGGCTCCGGGTCGCCCGGGCCGTTGGACAGGAATACGCCGTCCGGGTTCAGGGCCAGCACCTCGGAAGCAGGCGTCTGCGCCGGCACCACCGTCAGGCGGCAGCCACGTGCGACCAGCATGCGCAGAATGTTGTGCTTAACGCCGTAGTCGAAAGCGACAACGTGGTGCGGCAGCTCGGCATCGGCCAGCTCAGGGTGGCTGTCGGTTTCCAGGTTCCAGACACTGGAGCGCCACTCATAGCTCTGCTTGACCGACACTTCCTTGGCCAGGTCCATGCCTTTCAGGCCCGGGAAGCCGCGCGCCAGCTCCAGCGCCTTGTCTTCGGAAATGTCATCACCTGCCAGCAGACAGCCGTTCTGGGAGCCTTTCTCGCGAAGAATGCGCGTCAGGCGGCGCGTATCGATACCCGCGATGGCAACAATGCCGTTTTCACGCAGGTAATCATCAAGGGTCTGCTTGCAGCGCCAGTTGCTGGCCAGCAAAGGCAGGTCGCGAATCACCAGACCGGCAGCCTGCACCTTATCGGACTCAACGTCCTCAGGCGTAACGCCGGTGTTGCCGATGTGCGGGTAGGTAAGAGTGACGATTTGACGCGCATAGGAAGGATCGGTGAGGATCTCCTGGTAACCGGTCATGGCCGTATTGAAGACGACCTCGCCAACGCTGGAACCGTCGGCGCCGATGGACTCACCACGGAAAATACTGCCGTCGGCGAGTGCGAGAATGGCTGGCTTGGACAAGAAAACCTCCGAAAGAACTGACACGTTTCACCAAACGCGGGCTGCACAAAAGCGGGAATGAAGTGGTAAACACAACATCCCGCTCGCAATAGGCATTGTCAGATACGCGCTGAATAGACAGATTAGCGCAATAGTTTAACGGCTTGAGGCCGAAATATCCACACCGCAGACGAGCCCTGCAGGCCGTCGCCGCACCCGCCGCGCATCTTCATTATCCCCGCCGTCTGTGTTAAAACACGGGTTGTTGACCACCGGGCAGGAGCCCAGAACAAACGGCAAAGACCGTTACCAGAGCGCTTCAGACGCCTGGAAAACACAACAAGAACAACACAGGACCTGGGGACACCTAACATGCAAATGCACTTGAAACACATCCTTGTGCTGCCGTTGCTGCTCATCGCCTCGCTCACTCACGCCGACCCGCTGCGCCTGCAGGCACTGCACGAATTTCGCAGCGAGAGCTTTGAAGCAGGCACCTACCTGCTGATCGACAACAACCTCTTCGAGCGCGTGCGCGAGCCGGGCAACCGGGAAAGCTACAACAGCGCCCTGCGCCGCATGGACGCTCTGCTGCGGCAGATGGATGACCAGAGAACGCTGCGCCCGCTGTACAACGACTTTGTAGCGCTGATCCGCGAACTGGAAGCCATGCCCGACGACCAGGCCCACTACAGCCTGGCAACGGTCAACCGCATCATGATGGCCCACGGCAAGCTGGAAAACGCCGCAGCAGAGCTCTATAACGCCGAAACAGTCGACGCGCCGGCGGACCTGCAGGCACTGCATCGCCAAAGCATCGACACCAACCGCATCCTGCTGCTCTATCAAAACAACATGTTCAGCTCCGTCGGCGTCTACTTTTTACCGAACAAGGAAGGCCTTTTCGATGAGCTGGATGCCCGCATCAATACCGGCTCAGGCGAACTCAAGTCGCTACTGCCCGAGCACAAGGCAACCTTCGACCAACTGGACAAGCAGTACAGCTTTATCCAGCCACGACTCATCAACCATCACGCCGACTGGGTTCCCACCATTGCAGCGTTCTACCTGAGCAAAAACACCCAGGCCCTCGACGACCTGGCCCGCGAGAAGGCCAACCTGACCGAAGCCAGCGCCGGCACCCAGTAAAACCTGCGCACACAAAAAAGGCACCGCAACGATCGTTGCGGTGCCTTTTTTCATGCAGCAATGCCTCAGTCTTTCAGGCCCAGCACATCCTGCATATCAAACAGCCCTCGATCACGATCCGTCAGCCACATAGCAGAGCGCACCGCGCCCTTGGCAAAGGTCATGCGACTGGAGGCCTTATGGGTAATCTCCACACGCTCGCCCTCGGTCGCAAAGAGCACCGTGTGATCGCCCACCACATCACCAGCACGCACGGTAGCAAAACCAATGGTCTGCGGATCACGCGCGCCGGTTTGCCCCTCACGGCCATATACGGCCACCTTTGACAGGTCACGGCCCAGCGCATCAGCAACCACCTCACCCATACGCAAGGCCGTGCCGGAGGGCGCATCAACCTTGTGGCGATGGTGTGCTTCGATCACCTCGATATCAGCATCATCACCCATCACGCGGGCCGCCATATCCAGCAGCTTGAGGCAGAGATTCACCCCGACACTGAAGTTGGGCGCAAAAACAATGGAAATATCCTTGGCCGCCTCGGCCAGCAGCGTCTTCTCTGCTTCAGAGAAGCCTGTTGTACCAATCACCATCGACTTGCCCGCCGCACGGCAGACCTGCAGATTGACCAGCGTGGTGGTCGGATGGGTAAAGTCGATCAGCACATCAAAGTCGCCAACCACCTGCTCCAGATCACCGCTAATCGCCACGCCAAGGCGACCAACGCCCGCCAGCTCACCCGCGTCGGCACCAACCAGAGAACTATCAGGGCGCTCAATGGCTGCGGTCAGGGCAGCACCTTCAACCTGGCCAATCGCCTCGATCAGGATCTTGCCCATGCGCCCGGCTGCGCCAATTACCGCAATACGTCTCATGTTGCGCTCCTGACTCAGAATTTCATGTCTTCAAAGAAGTTTTTCACGCCATCAAACCAGCTCTTGGCGCGCGGCGACTGACTGGAGCCCTCTTCCTCAAGGGTCTGGCGCAGCTCTTCCAGCAGCTCGCGCTGACGCTTGGTCAGATTGACCGGCGTCTCGACCACAACGCGGCACAGCAGATCGCCAGGCGAACCACCACGCACCGGCGTCACGCCCTTGCCACGCAGACGGAACAGCTTGCCAGTCTGCGCCCCTTCCGGAATCTTCAGCTTGACGCGGCCATCCAGCGTCGGCACTTCCAGCTCACCACCCAGTGCGGCATCAACAAAGCTGATCGGCACTTCGCAGTAAAGGTTTTTGCCATCGCGCTGGAAGATCTTGTGCTCGCGCACCGAGACGACAACATACAGGTCGCCCGCCGGACCACCGTTGACACCCGCCTCACCCTCACCGGCCAGACGAATGCGGTCACCGGTATCAACACCGGCAGGTACCTTGACCGACAGATTCTTCTGCTTCTCTACGCGACCTTCGCCGTGACAGTCCTTGCACGGATCGGTAATCATCTTGCCGGTACCATGACAACGCGGACAGGTCTGCTGCACCGAGAAAAAGCCCTGCTGCATACGCACCTGGCCATGCCCGCCACAGGTGGTACAGGTCACCGGCGTAGTGCCTTTCTTGGCACCGCTGCCATCGCAGGTTTCACAGCCAACCAGAGTCGGCACACGGATGGTCACCGAGGTGCCACGTACCGCCTCTTCCAGGTCCAGCTCCAGGGTGTAACGCAGGTCACTGCCGCGCTGCACGCTGGAACGGCCGCCCCGGCCGCCACCACCAAAGATGTCACCAAAGACATCGCCGAAGATGTCGGAGAAGTTACCGCCCCCGAAACCACCACCACCAGCACCCATGTTCGGGTCCACACCGGCGTGACCGTACTGGTCATAGGCGGCGCGCTTGTTGGCGTCAGTCAGAATCTCGTAGGCCTCGGTGGCCTCCTTGAACTTCTCTTCGGCCTTTTCGTCATCCGGGTTACGGTCAGGGTGGTACTTCATCGCCAGACGGCGATAGGCCTTTTTCAGCTCGGCCTCGCTGGCGCCCTTCTCGACCCCCAGCACTTCATAATAATCACGCTTGGACATGTGTTCGATTTCCCTCAGAGAGACACTCGGCACAAACGGCAACGCGGGAGAAGCTCCCGCGTTGCCTGGCAGAGTGGTCAGGCAGCACGTTCAACGCACCGCCCGGCCCGGTTCATCAAGGACTTACTTGTTGTCCTTGACCTCTTCGAACTCGGCATCGACCACGTCGTCGGCGTCGTTACCAGACTCCGCGCCTGCCGCTGCACCTTCAGCCTGACCGGCCTGAGCCTGCTCGGCGTACATTTTCTGAACCAGCGGGCCGGACGCTTCAGACAGCGCGTTGATCTTGGCTTCGATCTCTTCCTTCTCACCGGTCTTGATCGCTGCTTCCAGATCGCTCAGCGCGGTTTCAATGGCAGCCTTCTCTTCGTCAGTCGCCTTGTCGCCCGCCTCGCTCAGCGTCTTGCGCGTGGCATGGACCAGCTGATCGGCCTGGTTGCGCACGGTCACCAGCTCTTCGAACTTGCGATCTTCCTCGGCATTGGCCTCGGCATCACGCACCATCTTGTCGATTTCGTCATCCGACAGACCGGAAGACGCCTTGATCACGATGGACTGCTCTTTGCCAGTCGCCTTGTCTTTGGCAGACACGTTCAGAATACCGTTGGCGTCGATGTCAAAGCTGACTTCGATCTGCGGCACGCCACGCTGCGCCGGCGGAATGTCGGCCAGGTCAAAGCGGCCCAACGACTTGTTCTGCGACGCCTGCTTACGCTCACCCTGCAGCACGTGAATAGTCACGGCAGTCTGGTTGTCGTCAGCAGTGGAGAACACCTGCGACTTTTTGGTCGGGATAGTGGTGTTCTTCTCGATCAGCGCAGTCATCACGCCGCCCATGGTTTCGATACCCAGCGACAGCGGGGTCACGTCCAGCAGCAGTACGTCTTTCACGTCACCCGCCAGCACCGCACCCTGGATGGAAGCACCAATGGCAACCGCCTCGTCCGGGTTGACGTCTTTGCGCGGCTCTTTGTTGAAGAACTCGGCAACGGTCTTCTGCACCAGCGGCATACGGGTCTGACCACCAACCAGAATCACTTCGTTGATCTCGGACACGTCCAGACCAGCATCCTGCATAGCGATGCGGCAAGGCTCGATGCTGCGCTTGATCAGGTCTTCAACCAGCGACTCCAGCTTGGCGCGAGTCACCTTGACGTTCAGGTGCTTCGGACCGGACGCATCTGCAGTGATGTACGGCAGGTTAACGTCAGTCTGCTGGCTGGAAGACAGCTCGATCTTGGCCTTTTCAGCGGCTTCTTTCAGACGCTGCAGCGCCAGCGGATCGTTGTGCAGATCAACGCCGTTCTCTTTCTTGAATTCGTCTGCCAGGTAGTCGATCAGACGCATGTCGAAATCTTCACCACCCAGGAAGGTGTCACCGTTGGTGGCCAGCACTTCAAACTGGTGCTCACCGTCTACTTCGGCAATTTCGATCACGGACACGTCGAAGGTGCCGCCACCCAGGTCGTAGACGACCACGGTGGAGTCGCCACGCGCCTTGTCCATACCGTAGGCCAGAGCGGCTGCGGTCGGCTCGTTGATGATGCGCTTGACTTCCAGACCGGCGATGCGGCCGGCGTCCTTGGTGGCCTGACGCTGGCTGTCGTTGAAGTAGGCCGGCACGGTGATAACCGCTTCGGTGACCGGCTCGCCGAGGTAGTCTTCGGCGGTCTTCTTCATTTTCTTCAGCACTTCGGCCGATACCTGCGGCGGCGCCATCTTCTCGTCGTTTACCTGAACCCAGGCATCACCATTGTCGGCTTTGACGATCTTGTACGGCACCAGCTTGATGTCTTTCTGTACGACGTCTTCTTCAAACCGACGACCGATCAGACGCTTGACCGCGTACAGGGTGTTCTGCGGGTTGGTGACCGCCTGACGCTTGGCAGACTGACCAACCAGGGTTTCGCCGTCGTTGGTGTAGGCGACGATGGACGGCGTGGTGCGCGCACCCTCGGCGTTCTCGATAACCTTGGCGGAACCGTTTTCCAAAATGGCGACACAGGAGTTGGTGGTCCCCAGGTCGATACCGATAATCTTGCCCATATGCTTCTCTCCGAATCTGGCTGCCGCGTTCAGTCAGCGGCGCTGTTTATCTGTGCATGAACCCTTGATGGGGTCTGCAAAATCAATTTCAAGCCTGCTCGTCAATCGACTGAGTGCCGGCGGCCGGAGCCTTGCTCACCACAACCATGGCCGGGCGCAGCAGGCGACCACTCAGGGTGTAACCCTTCTGGAACACCTTGAGCACGGTATTGGCTTCAACGGCGGCGCTCTCTTCCATCGCCATGGCCTGATGCAGCTCCGGGTTGAAGGGCTCACCCTCGGGCACGACCGGCACCACCTGGAAGCGGGCCAGGGTGTCGGCGAACATCTTCAGGGTCAGTTCGATACCTTCGCGCATCGGCTTGATAGCTTCATCGTCGGCACTGGACAGCTCCAGGCCACGCTCCAGACTGTCGACGATCGGCAGCAGGTCATTGGCAAAGCGCTCAAGCGCAAACTTGTGCGCCTTTTCTACGTCCTGCTCGGCACGGCGGCGGGCGTTCTGCACATCGGCGACGGCCCGCAGAGCCTGATCCTGAGCGGCAGCAAGCTGTTCTTCAAGACTCGCCACGCGCGCCGCAAGATCGCCCTCAGGCGTTTCAACGGCTGCCTCGGTAGCCGCGTCCTGATCCTGCAGATCCGGTCTCTGTTCCTCTGCCATGTCTTTCTCCTGTCATAGGGTTATGGCGCTGCGGCACTGGGCTCACAGCCTGTCAATGATGATCCGCCAGCGTCGCTGGCATTGCCTGGCAACCTATATGGGGCCATTCCCACAACCTTCAAGGGGAGATCAAAAGACAGATTGAGAGGACTTGTAGACACCGGGAAAACTACTGTATAAACAACCAGAACAATCAACAGGAGCACGCGCCATGCTGGTCCATCTCGCGGTCAACAACTACGCCATCGTCGACAACCTGGAGCTGGATCTGGGCGGCGGCATGAGCGTGATCACCGGGGAAACCGGCGCCGGCAAGTCGATCATGCTCGACGCCCTGGCCCTAACCCTCGGCGACCGCGCCGACAGCGGTGCCGTGCGTCCGGGCAGCGACAAGGCGGACATTCTTGCCACCTTCGATATCAGCGACATCCCGGAGGCCCGTCAGTGGCTGGACGAACGCGACCTGACGCAGGACGACGAGCAAGTCATCCTGCGTCGCGTCATCACCGCAGAGGGCCGCTCACGCGGCTACATCAACGGCTCGCCCTGCCCCCAGCAGGATCTGCGCGCCCTGGGCGAAATGCTGATCGACATTCACAGCCAGCATGAACACCAGTCGCTGCTGAAAACAGAGACCCACCGCCGCCTGCTCGACGAATACGCCGGCGCCGGCGAACTGGCGCGCCAAGTTCAGCTCGCCGCACAGCGCTGCCGCCAGACCGAGAAAGCCCTGTTGCAGGCCAGCCGCCAGAGCGAAGAGCAAAGCGCACGCCAGCAACTGCTGACCTACCAGTTGGACGAACTGGACAACCTCAGCCTGCAGGATGGCGAACTGGATGAACTGGAAAACGAGCAGCGCCAGCTGGCCAGCGCCGACCAGATCCTGCACTCCTGCCAACAGGTCATCAACATCTGCAGCGAGAACGATGCCGGCAGCGTGCTCGAAGCCCTGACCGCCAGCCTGCAGCGCCTTGACGGCTTCAAGAATCACAGCAGCCAACTGGGCGAAGCCAGCGACCTGATTGCCAGCGCCCAGATTCAGATTGAAGAGGCCGTGGGCGAACTGACCCGCTATCTGGATCACTTCGAGGCCGACCCGGAGCGCCAGCAATATGTAGAAGAGCGCCTGAGCGCGATCTTTGAGCTGGCCCGCAAGCACCGCATTCAGCCGGCCGAACTGCCGGTTTTGCAGCAGCAACTGATTGACGAACTCGAAGGCCAGCAGCAACAGGCCGCCGACGCCGAGCGCCTGCAGGAAGAACTGACCGCCTATCAAGCCCACTATCGCCAGCTCAGCGAAAAGCTCTCGGCCCAGCGCAACAAAGGCGCCAGCAAACTGGCCAAGGCAGTGACCCAGGAGATTCAGCGCCTTGGCATGCCGGGCGGACGCATTGAGTTGCAACTAACCCCTCTGGACGCTGACAGCTACCCGGTCACCGGCCTGGAGAATGTTGAATTTTTGGTCAGCGCCAACCCGGGCCAACCCGCCAAGTCGCTGGCCAAGGTCGCCTCCGGCGGCGAACTGTCACGTATCAGCCTCGGCATCCAGGTGATAACGGCGCAAACATCCCGCGTGCCCACGCTGGTATTTGATGAGGTGGATGTGGGCATCGGCGGGCCAACCGCCGAGATCGTCGGCCAACTACTGCGCCAGCTCGGCGCCCGCGGACAGGTGCTGACGGTTACCCACCTGCCACAGGTCGCAGCGCAAGGCCATCAGCACCTGTTCGTACGCAAACAACAGACTCGCAGCAGCACCCGTACCTGCATAGACCAGTTGGACACTGAGGCCCGCATTCAGGAAGTCGCACGCATGCTGGGTGGCATTGACCTGACTGACGAATCGCTGGCCCACGCGCGCAAGCTGCTCAGCACCACCGCAGACTGAGCCAGAAAAACAAAAAAGCCGGGCGCAAAGCCCGGCTTTTTTCTCGCCGCAACAACTACTTCTGCGGCTTGCGGACGTACAGCACAAGATTGTGCTCGACCAGTTCGAAACCGTGCTCTTTAACGATCTCGCGCTGACGACGCTCGATTTCCGCATCGAAAAATTCAACCACCTCGCCCGTGTCCACACAGACCATGTGGTCGTGATGCCCGCCGTCAGCCAGCTCAAAGACAGCATGTCCGCCGTCGAAGTTGTGCCGCACAACCAGGCCTGCGGCTTCAAACTGAGTCAATACGCGATAGACGGTTGCCAGGCCAACATCTTCGCCCGCCTCCATCAATGCCTTATAAACGTCCTCGGCGCTCATGTGGCGCTCATTCGAGCCGTCCAGCATCTGCAGGATTTTCACCCGCGGCAGGGTGACCTTCAGGCCGGCTTTGCGGAGTTCTTGATTTTCAACCATGGGTAGTATTCTCGTTCAGCGCTTCGCAGGGCGGTATGAGTCGGGTATGATCGAGGCTTTTCAGCCATTCCACGATAGCGGATGTTAGCACGTGACGCGAAAAAGCTTTAATCGAAACCTTTGCATACTGTTATGCAGTGCATCTATTACCTTGCTCTCCGGCTGCGGCATTATTCCCGGCATATACAAGATCGATATCCAGCAAGGCAACGTCGTCACCCAGGAAATGGTTGATCAGCTGCGCCCCGGCATGACCACTCGCCAGGTGCGCTACATCATGGGCACCCCGCTGATTCAGGATACCTTTCATCCTAACCGCTGGGACTACCTCTACAGCTTGGAATCCGGCCACAACGATCGGGTGCAAGAGCGCATCAGCCTGACGTTTGAAGACAACCGTCTGGTTGGCTTGGCTGGCGACTTTATGCCCGGCCAAAGCACCGACGAACAGATCATGAGCGGTAGCGGCGTCGAGAGCTACCCGGTTGATCTAGGCGCACCGCTGGGCACCGGCGAGTAACGCAGCCTTTGCGGCAGTGCCGGAGACCGGCGCTGCCCGCTCAAACCGCCTCGCTAGTCTTCGCCTTTGGCCGCCTTGGCCTTTGCAGCGCGCTGCTTGCGCACCTCTTTTGGGTCAGCAATCAGCGGGCGATAGATCTCTACGCGCTCCCCCGCCTCCAGCACACGCTCATCAGGCTTGGGCACAGCCTTGCCAAAGATGCCCAGCGGACAGCTGTTCGGATCCAGCTCGGGGAAGTGCTGCTCAATACCAGACTGGCGCACCGCAGCGCGCATGGACGTACCAGCAGGCACCGTCAGCGACAGAATCTTCTGCTTGTGCGGCAGCGCATAGGCCACCTCCACCACCACACTCTTGTCAGCCACGCCAGGTCTCCTTGGCACGCTGACAGAAGGCATCCACCATGGCATTGGCAGCCTGATTGAACAGTGGCCCAAGGGTTGCCTTGATCAGGGCACCAGCGTACTCGAAGTGCAGATCAAGGGTAATCTTGCAGGCCGAGTCACTGAGCGCCTTGAATTCCCAGACACCGCGAAAGTCGCTGAAGGGCCCATCCACCAGCTGCAACGCGATTCGTTCGCCCGGCACCAGTTCGTTGCGCGTGGTGAAAGACTGGCTAACCCCGGCCTTGGCAATTTCCAGCCGTGCGCACATCTCATGCTCGGACTCACTGAGAATGACGGCCCCGGAACACCAGGGCAAAAACTCGGGGTAATGCTCTACCCGGTTTACCAGCTCATACAGATGACTCGCCGGGTAAGGCAGCAGAGCCGAGCGCTGAATATGCGTCATACGGTTATCACTTGGTCAATTCGGTTACAAGAATGATCAAAATGCCTGCGGGGGCAACATAGCGTAACAGCGAATAGACCAGCGAGAACAGGCGCTGATGCCGCAGCGCCAGCTCATCGCGGAACACATCACGGTCCAGCACCCAGCCGGCGAACAACACAAACAGCAGTCCACCCAGTGGCAGCATGATGCGACTGGTGAGGTAATCGATAGACTCAAAGAAGGTCATACCGCCCTCGCTGGTCCAGCGGAACAGGTGCCAGCCATCAGCATCGGTCACGAAGAAACGTGCATCTGCCAGCAGGTTGAACGACAGCACCGTCCCCAGACCAACTACCCAGCACAACAGTGCAATAACGGAGGTTACCTGACCACGACTGCGACCGGTGCGCTCGACAAAAAACGCCACCGCAGGCTCCAGCATCGAGATCGCAGAACTCCAGGCGGCAACAGTCACCAGCAGGAAGAACACCACACCGAACACGTTGCCCCCGGCGATATTGCCAAAGGCAATCGGCAGCGTCACAAACATCAGACCCGGCCCCTCGTTTGGCTGCAGCCCGGCGGCGAAAACTACCGGAAACAGCGCCATACCTGCCGTCAGCGCCACCACCGTATCCAGCAGGCCGACTGTCAGCACGGTCGAGCCAATCGACGCTTTGCGCGGCATATAGGCGCCGAACACCATGATCGACCCCACCCCGACGCTCAGCGTAAAAAAGGCATGGCCCATGGCAGCAAGAATGCCATCTGGCACCTTGGCCAGATCAAAATCGAACAGAAAGCGCACGCCTTCCATAAAGTGACCGGTGGTCATGCTGTAGCCCAACAGCGCCAGCAGCAGCACAAACAGCAACGGCATAAGGATGCGCAGCGTGCGCTCCAGGCCAGCGACCACGCCGCGGGCAATCACCCACGCGGTCAGCAGCATAAATAGCGAGTGCCAAATGGTCAGCCGCACTGGGTCGCCGGTCAGCCCGCCGAACCGCTCGCCAGCGCCGGCACCATCTATGCCGTTGAACTCGCCACGCAGCATGCCCAGAATGTAGTCCAGCGCCCAGCCCGCTACCACACTGTAGAACGACAGAATGAGCAACGCCCCGGTCATCCCCATGATCGCCGCCCAGGACCAACGCGAGGACGCCGCCGAACAGCGCGCCAGCGTGCTCAGGGTATTCACCGGGCTCTGCCGGCCCCGCCGCCCCAGCAGCGTCTCTGCCAGCATCACCGGCAACCCTATGAGCGCGATACAGATCAGGTACACCAGCACAAAGGCACCGCCGCCATAGACGCCGGTCATATAAGGGAACTTCCAGATATTGCCGAGGCCTACGGCAGAGCCGGTAGCGGCGAGAATGAAGACCCAGCGACTTGCCCAGATCCCGTGAATGGAGACAGCGTCGTTGCTCATGAGCGTTCCCGGTTAGCCCTGAAAAAAGGAAGGCATTGTCCAGATTTTGACCAACGCCCACAAGAGTCGGCTTGTTAATGAAGGGTAGGCCTACTGCACGAAAACTCCACGCTATAAACCTGCAAATACAGGTATAATCGCCGCCCATGAGCAAACCAAAGAAACCAGCGGCCAACAGCGGCACCATTGCCCTGAACAAAAAGGCCAAACACGACTATTTCATCGAGCAACGCTTTGAAGCAGGCATCGCCCTGACCGGCTGGGAAGTGAAAAGCCTGCGCGAAGGCAAAGTGCAACTGGTCGACAGCTACATCATGCTCAAAAATGACGAGGCCTTTCTGCTCGGCGCCCATATCACCCCGCTGAAGACTGCCAGCACCCATGTGATTGCCGACCCGACTCGCACCCGCAAACTGCTGTTGCACGCCCGCGAGCTGGACAAGTTGATCGGCGGCGTTCAGGCCAAGGGCTTTGCCTGCGTGCCGCTGGCACTGTACTGGAAAGGCCACCTGGTCAAATGCGAAATTGCCCTGGTGCGCGGCAAGAAAGACTTCGACAAGCGCCAGAGCCTGAAAGAACGCGACTGGGATCGCGAGAAGCAGCGTGTGGTACGCGAAAATAATCGATAATTTTTTTCACACTCGCGGAACCAACCGCAGAACACCCAGTCACAGCTTATGACAGGGGGGACGCTCCACCCACCTGTTTATGGTTTAAAGCATGTAACGCCCTATACCCTGACACGTCAGGGTATTTTTTTGTTCGCTCTCAGCAGTCCGGGCAACCCGCAACCCCGTGCATTTGGGCCCAAGCTGGGGAGCCTAGAAAGGCCCATATCAGCTCTCTGGTATCGGCTGACTTTTCACCTTCTCCGACCTCAGCACCCTCACCCAGAAAATCGTGTTAGATCAGAGCGCCAGCGCGTTCGCTCTTTCGGCACAAACCGCCACAAGGCGCTTTCTGCCCAGTACCTTCTTGCTTTGATGGGTCCTGGACGGAGGGCTGCTCTGCGCTCGCCGTTCGACCTGACCGAGCAACGCAGGCATGATAAACACGGACAGACTCAACGCAGCAGGCACCCTATGTCAGTCAAAAACCTGATGGTTATGCTCGTCACTCTCGTCACTGCCACTGCCTCACAGGCCGCCACCATGCGCTGCGCCGGCGGCATCATCGCTACCGGCGCCCTGCAGGCCGAAGTGCTTGAGCAATGCGGCGAGCCTGACAGCCGCCGGCTTACCCCGCGTCACATCGACCCCGACGGTTATCCAGCCGAGGGCAGTGTCACCGTTGAGCACTGGGCGTACGGCCCGAGCAACGGCATGGTCCGCGAGCTGCGTTTTATCGACGGCCGACTGGTCCACATCGACAGCAGCCGACGCTGACTCTACAGCGCGCAACGTGGGAGGACGGTTGAATGAAGTACATCTTTGAAGTGACCATCAAACCCGGCCACCGGGCCGAGGACTATGCCGAGGCCTGGGTTCGCGCCAGCGAGCTGATTCAACGCGCACCCGGCGCCCGCGGCACCGAACTGCACCGCAGCCTGCAATCGCCGGACAAGCTGATCGCCATCGCCCATTGGGACAGCAAGGCCCAGCGCGATGCCATGGAGAGCCAGCCCAACCCAGAGGTGGCGGAGATCATTCGTGGCGCGGCGCGCTTTTGCCAGATACGCCTGGTGGGTGAGTTTGACGAGCCAGAGTGGGTGGTTTTGCCTCCCGGCCTGCGCTAGCGCGCCTCCAGCCAGTCGCTGTACAACACCGGCTGCTCGTCGGACAGGCCGCGCTGCAGCAACTGCGCACGCAACGCCTCACGTTCGGCCACGGTGTCCAGCAGCTCGGCGGTGTTGCCGTCCAGCCGGTGCATTTCCTGCAGACCAAGGTGGTAAAAGCGCATTGCCAACAAAGCCTGCTCATCACCAGCCTCAACCCGCGCCCGTAGGGTGTGCAATTGGTTGGTGATACGCATCAGCGCCCGCTTCAGGCGCCAGCCGTAGACAGCCGATTCCATCCACTGCTGACCGGAAAACACCCAGCGCACCAACGCAAGGGTTATTCCCAGCCCCAGCAGCACGCCGGCCAGGTTCCAGCGAAAGTTGCTCCCCTCGGGACTGCCAAAAACCTGTACCAGCAGCGTCGACAGCCCCATGCCAAGGGCCGCAAACACCAGGACCAGGATCAGGCTGCTGCGGCGGGTCTGCTGGCGAAAGTGTTCGGGGTTACGGTGTTCAATGCGGAACAGCTCGGTCACGACAAGCTACCTGTCAATTGTTCAAGGACCGACAGTGTACGCGCTTGGAAAGCAGAGCGGTCGATTGTTGCCTGGGCGCCAACGCGTTACCATTGACGTCTATCGGGCCTGCTGTCGCTGCACAGCCTCTCCGCCCACCTCCCATCTTCAAGGAAACGCTGCGCCGATGAATCGACGTCATTTCGCCTTCCTGCTTGCCCTGGGTCTGGCGACCCTGCAAGGCTGCGCGACCTATACCACACCTGCAGCCGGGGTAAACATGTCTGCCCTGGGCGACGGCGATATCAGTGAGCTGATGTCGCTGGAGCCTGCAGCCGAGTTCCCAGCCCGCCTGGCTGTGGTCCGCGTACAATCGTCCGGTTACCGCTCGCTGACCGCCGACAGCTATGGCCGCGGGCAATTCAGCGTGGTCACCACCCGCGATATAGAAAGCAACGAAGACCTCGAGCGACTGGCAAGTCAGGAGCAGCTGAGCGCCGTGGCGTCCATGACCCGGCTTATTCTGCCCCTTGAACTCAATACCCTGCGCGACCTGCGCCTGGGCGCCGCACGCCTGAAGGCCGACCTGCTGCTGGTATACACACTGGACACCAGCTTCAACGTGGAAAGTACCACACTGGGTCCGTTGTCGGCCGTGACGCTCGGTTTTCTGCCGAACAAGCAGGCCTTTGTCAGCGCTACCACCTCAGCCCTGCTGGTCGATGTGCGCACCGGTTTCATCTACGGCGCTGCCGAGGCGACCGAGCGCGAGTCACAGCGAGCCACCGTGTGGAACAGCCAGGCCGCCATCGACTCCGCTCGCCAACGGGCTGAAGCGGCCAGCTTCCATACGTTCGTAGGTGAATTCGAACGTTTGTGGACAGCTACGCTGGCGGAGCACCTGGCGACCAATGAACCTGAACCGGTAGCACCACCAGCACCCACCCCCGCGCCCACGCCGGCCATCACACCAGCACCGCCGCCCGCGCTGGACCCGACACCCGGCACCTACACCTTCTAAGGGCTTGCGCCGACAAGCCGGCGCGCCCTGTGCGAGTGCGCGCGCCAAGCTGCTCCCTGGTGACCGCTGCTGCCGGCGGCTGTCTGCTGGCAGCGCCAATGCAGCCGCTCACCAACCGCAACCTTCACCTGGCCAGCACCACCCGGTTGCGCCCCTCGGTCTTGGCAGCGTAAAGCGCTGCATCGGCCTGTCGCAGTAACTGGTCAAGCTCATTACTGACCGGCGCTGCATACCACACCAGGCCGATACTCACAGTCACCTGCACCGTGCCACTATCAGCCAAGGTCACCGAGTACTCCAGCACGCTGCGCCGTATGCGTTCAGCCATCGCCTGGGCGACCTGCAGACTGACGCCCTCTACCATCACGGAAAACTCCTCGCCGCCACTGCGTCCGAAGATGTCCTGCTTGCGCAACGATTGTTCAACCACCCTCGCAAACTCCTGCAACACCAGATCACCAGCGCCGTGGCCGTGAGTGTCGTTGACCGATTTGAAGTGGTCGATATCCAGCACCATCAGGGCGACCGAGTTCTGGCGTTCACAGGCCAGGTTGAGCAGCGGTTGCGCCCGCCCGACAAACCCGCCGCGATCCAGCACTCCCGTCAGGTGGTCATGGCTGGCCAGATACTGATAGCGCTGCAGCAGGTCGTTGCGCGCCGTATTCACACAACCAACGGTCAGCGGCCCCAGCGCAATCAACGCGATGCCCAGACGAGTGGAGAACAGCGCGTCCAGGTAGGCGTGCGACTCCGTCTCCCCCGTCAGGGTGCCGCTGATCAGCGACATCATCAGCAAACTGGTTAAGGAGGACAGTATCGCGGTGGTAGTGACCGAGTAGCTCAATGCACACCACAGCAATGCAGGCACCGGCAACCCCATGCGGCCAGGCCCGTCGAGCTGCACGGCAAGCAGCAACGAGGCAGCCAACAAAACCAGCGGCAGGCTGCGCGGGGCGAGATGGCGCGCATTGGTTAGCCCGCTTCGACGCTCGAACCGTACCAGCATCAGCGGTAGAAAAAGAATGCCGTTGACCAGCTCGGAGCTGAACCAGAAGCCGGCCATATGCAGCATGCCGGCGCTGAACATTTCAGGCGCAGCGGCGCGCACCAGAAGACTGCCGAACAGGGTCGCGGCCAGCGCTCCACCGACGCAGGCGAGCAGGATGTACAACACCACCGCCGGGGTATCCAGCCGCGCCTCACCGGGGTTGAAGCGACGAAATATCGCAGCGCCCACAGCCACAAAGGCCAGGTTGGCCAGAACCAGCGCCGCCGAGCGCTCCGGTGCAGTACCCAGTATCAGATCCGGCAGCAGGTAGGCAACCAGCGCCCCCACCCAACCGAGCGCAGAGAACAGCCAAGGCAGCCGCAGCATCAACCCCAGCAGCAGTGCGTTGGCTGGCCAAAGCGTTGCCAGAAACCCCTCTGGCCGGGTCATTACACCAAACAGGGAGGCACCGAAAACCAGCGCAAACATCAGCAGCAGTCCCAGCGCCATATGGCGGCGCTCGAGGCGATGCTGCGGCAGCGAGAAGAGGGCTGAAAGGCTCGTCATAGCTATTACGTTCCTTAAAACTACGGCCAACACAGCGGCAAGCATAACGCACCCCCCGGCCCGTTGCCGGGAACCTTGCCCGCAAACCTCAGACTAAATCGGAAACCAGCGCCCTAAACCGCCCCCTATTGGGCAGCGAGGAACACATGAGCATCACCGCAGGGACGCCATTGGCAGCGGACGCGCCGCTGTTCATTGTGCTCAACACCGGCTCCGGCAGCCACCGGGGCAATGAGGTAGAAGACACCATCGGCCAGGTACTGACGACGGCCGGCCGCCGTTTCGAGATGTTCAGCGTGCGTGGTGGCAAAGACCTGGACAGCACCGCACGCCAAGCACTTGAGCGTGCCCGCAGTGAGCAGGGCGCCGTGATTGCTGCCGGCGGCGACGGCACCCTCAACGCTGTCGCCAATGTAGTACTGGGCTCGGGCGTGCCCTTTGGCATCCTGCCGCAGGGCACGTTCAACTATTTTGGCCGCACGTACGGCATCTCCCAGGACACAGAAACCGCAACCCGCTGCCTGCTCGATGCGGTGATCGAGCCCGTGCAGGTGGGTCTGCTCAACGGCCGCGTGTTTCTGGTCAACGCCAGCCTCGGTTTATATCCAGACCTGCTGGAAGACCGCGAGACCTACAAGCAGCGCTACGGTCGCAGCCGCTGGGTGGCGCTCTGGTCCGCACTGGTCACGCTGACCCGCGCGCACCGTCAATTCAGCGTGCAGCTGGAAACCCGCGAGCAACTGCGCCACCTGCGCACCCAAACCATCGTGGTCGACAACAACGCGCTGCAGCTGGAGCATATCGGCATTGACGAGCAGGCACGCCTGGAGCACGGCAAACTGGTTGCCATCACCGCCCGTCCGCTCGGCACCCTGGCGCTCTACGGCATGGTGTTGCGCGGCCTGCTGAGCCGCATGGGCGACGCCGATCAGGTCAGCAGCTTTGGCTTCAGGCGCATGCGCGTGCGCCTGGGTCACCGCCGGCGCCGGGTGAAAGTAGCAATGGACGGCGAAATCTGCTGGATGCAGTCCCCCTTGCTGTTTCAGGTTGCCGATCAGCCACTGCCGCTACTGGTGCCCCGTGACGACAGCCAGCGGGAGCGCGCATGACTCGTATCCTGCACCTGTCTGACCCGCACTTTGGCACCGAACAAGCGGACGTAATGAACGCCCTGCTACAGTTGGTGCGCGAGCAGCGCCCGTCCCTGGCGTTGCTCAGCGGCGACATCACCCAACGCGCTCGCCCCCAGCAGTTTCGCCAGGCTCGACGCTTCATGACGCAACTGGGAATCCCCATACTGGCAGTACCTGGCAACCACGACATGCCGCTGTTCAACCCCTTCAAACGCCTGCTGCGGCCCTATGGCCATTATCAGGACAACTTTGCCGCTGACCTGGAGCCCTTGCTGGAAACCGATTGCCTGCTGGTCGTTGGAGTCAACTCCTCGCGCCCGGACCGTCACAAGAATGGCGAGCTGACCAGCGCGCAGATCCAGCGAGTGGAGCACCACCTGCAGCGGGCCAGTGCTAGCCAGCTGCGTATTGTGATGCAGCACCACCCGGTGCGCGCCGTCGAAAGCTCGGACCGCAGCAACCTGCTGATCGGCGGCGATCAGGTGGTGCCTCGCTGGGTGGATGCTGGCCTGGACCTATTGCTGGCCGGGCACATTCACCTGCCCTATGTCCGCCCGCTCAACGGTCAGCACAGCACTCGCCGAGCCTGGACTGCCCAGGCTGGCACCGCGCTGTCGTCGCGAGTGCGCGGCGAGGTACCCAACTCGGTCAACCTGATCGAGCACAGCACCGACGGCCCCTTTCACACCTGCGCCATCGCCCGCTGGGACTACGTCGACACCAGCCGCAGCTTTCGGCTCTACAGCCACACCGACCTGGCACTGGATCGCAGCGGCTAGGCAACAGAGCATCTCCCCACGAGCAACGCCAGCCAGGCAGCCAGCCGCGTATACTGGCCAGCCGTTTTCCACTGGCAGGTACCCATGACCGAACTGAGTTTCGTGCAATATGCGTTGATCGGTCTGATCTTTGTGTGGAGCGGCTTTGTCCGCTCGGGCCTGGGCTTTGGCGGCGCGGTGCTGTCATTACCCTTTCTGCTGCTGGTGCACGATGACCCGCTGGTCTTCCTGCCGCTGATTGCCGCCCATCTGCTGCTGTTCTCCTTCCTGACGGTGTTTCTCAACAACCGCCGACGCAGCACGGACAGCGCCCAGCCAGACACCGCCGGCGGCACCGTCGACTGGCGTTATCTGGGACACATGCTGGCGGTGATGATGATTCCCAAGCTGATCGGCGTGTTTGGGCTGCTGACCCTGCCACCGCAGATCATGAGCCTGATCATCTTTGTCATCGTCTCCGGCTATGCGTTGTCGTACATCTTCAACCGCCCCTTTCGCAGCAACAGCCGCTGGCTGGATACGTTGTTCCTGATGCTGGGCGGCTATATCAGCGGTACCTCACTGATTGGTGCACCGCTAATCATCGCCGTCGCCGCGCAACATATTGCCCGCGAGAAACTGCGCGATACCCTGTTCGTACTCTGGTTCGTACTGGTCTCTATCAAGATGGCCGCCTTCGTCTGGGCCGGTGTGGACCTGCAGCTGATCCACCACCTGTGGCTGCTGCCCTGTGTCACCGTCGGCCACCTGATCGGCTTGCGCTTTCACAATCGCATGCTGCACGACGATAGTGGGCACTTCTTCCGGGTACTGGGCGTCACCCTGCTGGTTACCAGCGCCGTTGGCCTGGGCAAGGTATTGATGACCTGATCGGCAAACTGCGTCTATCCTTGGATGCAGCACACAAGGAGAGACACCCATGCATGGACTGACGCTCTACAGCAACCCGCAATCCCGTGGCCGGCTGGTGCACTGGATGCTTGAAGAACTGCATACCCCGTACGAGACCGTGTGGATCGACTACGGCGAAGAGATGAAAAGCCCCCACTACCGTGCCATCAACCCGATGGGCAAGGTGCCGGCACTGGTGCACGGTGACCTGCTGATCACCGAGTGCGCGGCCATCTGCGCCTACCTGGCAGATCGCTTCCCGCGCGCCCAACTGGCGCCACCGGTTGATGATCCGCGCCGGGCGGCCTATCTGCGCTGGTTGTTCTTTAGCGCCGGCCCGCTGGAACAGGCGGTGACCGCCAACACTCTGGGTTGGCGCGCCGAACCGGGGCAAGAGCGCATGCTCGGCTTCGGCTCGCTGAACGACTGTCTGGACACCCTGGAGCAGGCGCTGCTGGGCGGGCCGTGGCTATGCGGCGATCACTTCACCGCCGCCGACCTCTACCTCGCTGCGCAGCTTGGCTGGGGACTGATGCAGGGCAGCATCGAAGCGCGACCGGGCTTTGCCGAGTTTGTTGCCGCCGCCAATGCCAGGCCGGCCGCTGAGCGTGCGCGCGCGCTGAATGATCAGGCCGCTGCGTCCTGAGAGTGCAGCTCCTCGGGATGGCGCTGCTCACGGCGCCAGGCCAACACAAACAGCAACAGACCGATCAGCGCGGTGCCGGCGCCCACATAGCCGGTCACCGTCCAGCCCAGCCCAGCGCTGATCGCCAGTCCGCCGAGCCACGGGCCCAGTGCGTTGGCGACGTTGAACGCCGCGTGGTGTGACGCGGCTGCCAGCGTCTGGGCATCGGCTGCGACATCCATCAGGCGGGTCTGCAGCGGCGGCGACAATGCCACCATGGTGCCAACCAAAAAGGCCGCCAGCAGCGCACTCCACAGCGTGTGCACGGCAAAGGGGAACAGCAGCAGCACGCCAATGCTCCACAGCAATACCACACCCACCGCGCCAAACTGCAGCCGCTCAAACAGCCAGCCACCGGCCAGATTACCCACCAGGGTGCCCGCGCCAAAGGTTGCCACCGCCAGCGGCACCACCAGCGGTGCTACGCCGGTCACTTCCAGCAGGGTCACCGCCAGATAGCTGAACACGCAGAACATGCCAGCAAAGCCAATCGCCCCGATACCCAGCGCGTACCACACCTGGATGCGCCGAAAGGCTTGCAACTCCGCCAACGGATTACTGCGCGCCACGCCCCGCTCCAGCGGCAGGAGCAAGGCAATCAACAACACCGTCAGCAGCGCAATGACCGCCACCGCGACAAAGGCGTAACGCCAGTCAAACTGCTGACCAAGCAAGGTAGCCAGCGGGTTACCCAAGAGAATCGCCAGGGTCAGCCCCAGCATCACCAGACTGACGGCAGCGGCGCGCTTGTTGGGCGCCACCAGCGAGGCCGCCACCAACGCCGCCACCCCGAAGTAGGCGCCATGCGGCAAGCCGGCAACAAAGCGCGCCAGCAGCAGGCTGTGGTAATCGGGCGCCAGCGCACTGGCCAGATTGCCCAGCGCGAAAAACCCCATCAACAGCAACAGCAGGTGACGCCGATACAGGCGGGCACCAAAGATCGCCAGAATGGGAGCCCCAACCACCACGCCCAGCGCGTAACTGCTGATCACATGCCCTACCTGAGGTTCCGTGACCGCCAGATCTGCGGCAATGGTGGGCATCAGTCCCATGATGACAAATTCACCGGTGCCGATACCAAAACCGCCTACCGCCAGCGCCAGCAAGATCAACCAGGACAGGCTGCGGGCAGGGGTTTGAGCGGAGGTTTGAACAGCGGCATCGGATAGGTCGGTGGACAGCTCGGACATGCGTACTCCTGGGACCTGTTGCCGTTACGGCAGGTTGCAAAGCGCGCCATTATTCCTGCTTTGCCGGCCATCGTGAAGGGATGATTCGATATTTTTGGTAATTAGGAATAATTTGTCGCCAGCGCCGCGCTGCTCAGCAATATCTGCTAGCCGCCGAGCGTCAAACGGCATCAGGCTGGTATGCTGGCCCGCCGAGTTTCGCCGGAGACCCCATGTGGGAGCTGAGTAGTTATATTGGCCTGTTTCTGATCGCCCTGGGCGCCGCCACCGTACTGCCGCTGCAGTCGGAGTTCGCCCTGGTGGCCATGCTGCTGAGCGGCCACTACGACCCGCTGCCGGTGCTGCTGGTTGCCTCCGCGGGCAACCTGCTGGGCGCCATGCTCAACTGGTGGCTGGGCCGCTACATTACCCACTTTCAACAACGCCGCTGGTTTCCGCTGACGCCCGAGCGCCTGGCCCGCACCCAGGCGGCCTACCACCGCTGGGGCTATTGGTCACTGCTGCTGAGCTGGGCGCCTTTTATCGGCGACCCACTGACCATTGTTGCCGGCGTGATGCGCGAGCCGCTGTGGCGCTTCACCCTGATTGTCGCCGTGGCCAAAGGCGGGCGTTACCTGCTGTTGACCGCTGCAACGCTGGGCTAGCTCCTGCTACCGCCGGCTGGCGATATAAAGCGCTTCCACCTTCTCCCTGGCCCAGGGCGTTCGCCGCAAAAACTTGAGACTGGAATTCATGCTTGGCTCGTGCAAAAAGCAATTGATCGGCACCTGACGCCCCAACTCCTCCCAGCCATAGCGCGCGACCAGCCATTCCAGCAGCGCCTTCAAGGTCACGCCGTGCAAGGGGTCTGCGGAGCGCGGTGACGGGTTTGATGACATGCTGTTTTCCTCACATAGTCGATATCGCGCATTCTACGCCAGAACAAGAATGCTAGAATTCGCCGCTTCCAGCCAGCCATTCGCGGACTCTCAACGTGCCTCAGCCAGCCTCCGACTTTGACGTGATCGTTCTCGGCGCCGGCGCCTCCGGCCTGATGTGCGCGGCCACCGCCGGGCAGCGCGGGCGCCGGGTGCTGGTACTGGAGCGCGCTAAGCGGATCGGCAAGAAGATCCTGATGTCCGGTGGCGGGCGCTGCAACTTCACCAACTACAGCGTAGAGGCGGACAACTTTCTGTCCGCCAATGCGCACTTCTGCAAATCGGCGCTTAACCGCTACACCCAATGGGACTTTATCGAGCTGGTTGGCCGCTACGCCATCGACTATGAAGAGCGCAAGCACCAGCAACTGTTCTGCCGTGACTCGGCCAAACCGATTCTCGACATGCTGGAAAACGAATGCCTGCAAGCCCAGGTGGACATTCGCACCCAGTGCGAACTGAACCGTGTTGAGCACCATGAGAGCGGCGGCTTTACCCTGCACGTTGAACAACAGGGCCGCGCACTTACCTTTGGCTGCGTCTCGCTGGTGGTCGCCACCGGCGGCCTGTCCATCCCTACCCTCGGTGGCAGTGGGCTGGGCTACCAACTGGCCGAACAGTTTGGCATGCAACTGGTACCCCGGCGCGCAGGGCTGGTGCCCTTCACCTTCAGCGATGCCATCAAGCCGTTGTGCGAGCGGCTGTCGGGGCTCGCGGTGGACGTCAGCGTGAGCTGCAACAATCGCCACTTCAGCGAAGCCATGCTGTTTACCCATCGCGGGCTGAGCGGCCCGGCCATGCTGCAGATATCCAGCTATTGGCATAACGGCGACAGCATCAGCATCGACCTGCTGCCCGCCCTCGACGCCACCGCCTGGCTGCTCGATGAAAAACAGCAGCAGCCACGCGCACGTCTGAAAACCCGGCTGGCCAATCAGCTACCGCGCGCACTGGTCACCGAATTACAGGCATTGTGGTGGCCTGCGGACGACGACACTGCGCTGGCGCAGATGCCCGACCGCCTACTGCGCGAGATCGGTGCCAACCTGAACGCCTGGCAACTCAAGCCCTCTGGCACCGAGGGCTACCGCACCGCCGAGGTAACACTGGGCGGCGTGAGCACCGATGACATCAGTTCCAAGACCATGGAGGCCAAAGCCTGCCCCGGCCTGTATTTTGTGGGCGAAGTGGTGGATGTGAGCGGCCACCTGGGCGGTTTCAACTTTCAGTGGGCCTGGTCATCCGGCTACGCCGCCGGGCAGTTTGTCTAGTTGCCGCTCACAACGCCAACGCCACACTCAACATCAACAGATCACCCTCCATGCGCCGCTCGCTGTCCAGGTCATGCAGCCACTTGCCAATCAGGCTCAGCTGCTGCTCGCCCACCTGCAGCGTGGTCATAAACGCTGGCCCCAGGCCGTAACCGCGCCCGCGAAAGCCCTGGTTCAGAAACGCAGGGATGCCGCCGTCATCGTCGGTGGTCTGGTGATACCAGTAACCAGCCACCCCAAAGGCATGGGTCGCTGCCGGGTGATAGGCCGCCAGCCAGTCGAGGTGAAACTCGTTGCCGGTGCGGTAGTCGGTTTCCGGATTACGGGCATTGAACAACAGACCAGCGGTACCCGACAGCTCCCAGCCCTTCTCGTGCAGCCAGGAGTAGCTGACATTGGGGTCGAGCGCCCAGTAATGGCGTCCGAGATTGACCTTATCGTCGCGATCGTACCTGCCCACCGGCACCGATACTCCCAGCGCCAGGGCCGTGTTGTGACGTCCGGACTGCCAGTTCACTTGAAAGGGAATCAGGTAAGGGTCGCCCATGCCGCCGCTGTCACCGTTGCCGAAGGTGCCAAAGCCCGGCCCCTGCAGCCGTGCATCCACATTCACGTCCAGCACCAGCGGCAGCACCATTGCGGCGCTGTAGCGCCCGCCCAGCAGTTGCCAATCGGTGACCCAGGACAGCTTGACCATGTTCAGCCAAAGCGTCTGCTCCAGCCCGGCATCCGCGCGCCCGCCCAGCGGCCGGGCATTGATCTCGGCTTCGTAACGAATCAGGTCATTGCGCAGGTAGACCCCGGGCGGCAACGGCATGGCCACGGCAAAGTCGTTGAAGGTTCCTTGCAGGTAGACACTGCCGCCACCCTCGGACGCTTGTGCAGACAGCGGTGCCAGTGCGCACAGCAGGGTAGCGACGAGTAAACGGGAGCGAGTCATGCAGCGCCTCCAATGGCAAATTGACGTCCCCGACAGGTATAGCCCAGCGAATGCCAGGCGGCCACTCAGCGGCGTCGGCTCGGGCGCAGAGCCAGCAGCAGCAACACCATCAACACGCCATACCAGAACACATTGAGATGCTGCGCGTGGCGACTGAAAAAACTGCCGCCACTGCTGGCCGAGTACGGCAGATCCACCAGCATCTCGGCACGGCTGAACGCGGGCGTGCCAGCCACCGCTCGGCCGCTGGGTACGACCGCAACCGATGGACCGTTGTTGATCAGGTGCAGCATCGGCACGCGATTTTCCACCGCCCGCATGATCGAGATGGCGCGATGCTGAAAGGGTTGCGAGGTCTCGCCAAACCAATTGTCCTGCGAGACAAACAGCAGCACCTTGCCACCACCATCCTCGCCTATGGCTTCAGCAATAAACTCCGGAAACGCGGTTTCGTAACAGATTTTGGGGACCACCCGCATATCGTCAACCGGGAACTCGACATGCTCCTGCCCGGCGCCGACCTCACGCAGATAATCACCCAGAAACCGGGTGGTCAGCCAGTTAACGCCAGGCAACGTCCAGAAACCCGGCAGATATTCGCCAAAGGGTACACGCAGCATCTTGCGGTACTGGTCAACCAGTGCACCCTCCTGGCCGAGCCAGCCGACGGTGTTGTAGCTGATCGGCGTGGCGTGGCGATGACGCGTTTCCACATCGTGGAAGAACAGCTCCGAGGACATGCCAAGAATCTGGTCAGCCCAGGCCTGGCGCACGCTCTGCTGGTCAAAGTAGCCCTTGTAGCGTGCCTCTGGCCAGGCGATCCAGCGTGCGCCAGCGGCCGACAGTCGCCGGGTGGCCTCCATCTCTTCGGGGTATTCGCGTGAGTACCCCGCTGGTGGCGCCGGAATACGGCGCGTTGGAGCATCGTTCGGTTGCACCAGGCCAATGCGCATGCTCGGCCAGAGCGCGGCTTGCCGATCCCAGTGCGCCAGAGTAAACCAGCCATAGCCAAACCAGGCCAGCACCAGAGCGCAGGCAGCAACCAGCGGCACCACCCGTCCCCCACCGAGATTGCGTTGCAGCACTTGAAACAACAGCATGCTGACCAGCAACATGAGCATATCCATACCCTGGGCACCGACCAGATCGACACCCTGGATCGCCAACACAAAAGCGGCCTGGGTTTCGCTGAAACGGATATCAAACAGCGTGGGATACAGTGCACATGCCACCACAATAACCAGTGGAAAACTCAGCAGATCAAGTTGAGGCAGGCGTCGTGATATCAACCGAAACAGCAGGCAGCCCGCAGCAATGGACGCGCCGGCGTAAAGCCAGAACAAGGACGCCAGCAACACACTGACCGGCACCGACAGGCCTTTGAGGTGGATAGCGAAGTCGACCATCCAGTAGGCGGTGCCGATGTAGAACAAGGTACCGCACACCCAGCCCAGCAACGCCGCCTGCCGCAAACTGCTGCCCTGCAGGGCAAACAGCAACGGCACCCAGCCGATCCAGGCGCTCCAGTACAGGGCACCATCAATCCAGGGCAGGCACAGCAGGCCACCTGACAACGCCGCCAGCAGCAGGCGCGTCAGGGCACGCTGACGCATCCTGGCGCACAGGGTTGCGGGCGAGCCGCACACCAGATCAGAGTCACCCACCGCCGCCATACCCACATACTCCACAGCCTGGCCGGCGCGCAATCCGGCGAAATATCAACGCAGGCCACGACAATAGAAAGCACCTCCCGCACTGCCCATCCCCTGTACGGGTGAAGCAGCGCTGGCCGCCTGCGCGCAAAACTCGCTATGCTTGGCGCTTGCCAGCAACAAGGAACTCGCCATGCCCCACTGGATGACAGGCCTGCTGACCTGCCTGCTGATTTTGCTGAACACCCTGATCGGTATTGGCCCGATGTTGTTGCTGGGCCTGATCAAGTTGCTGCCCTGGCCGCCGCTGCAGCGCGTCTGTTCTGCCGGCGTGATGTGGATCGCCGAGACCTGGGCGGAGGGCAACAAGGCCATCTTTGCCCTGCTCACGCCGACCCATTGGGACATCCGCTGCAACGCCGAGCTGAGCAGCAAGCACTCCTATCTGGTTATCAGCAACCATCAGTCCTGGGTCGATATCCCGGCGCTGGTGCAAGCGTTCAATCGCAAGACGCCCTACTTCAAGTTCTTCCTCAAACGCGAACTGATCTGGGTGCCCTTTCTGGGCCTTGCCTTCTGGGCACTGGATTACCCCTTCATGAAGCGCTATAGCAAAGCGCATCTGGACCGTCACCCCGAGGACCGCGGCAAGGATCTGGAGATCACCCGCCGCGCTTGCGAGAAGTTTCAGGACCTGCCGGTCACGGTAGTCAATTACCTGGAAGGCACACGCTTTACTCCGGCCAAGCAGCAAGCGCAGCAGTCGCCCTATCGCCACCTGCTCAAACCCAAGTCCGGCGGTATCGCCTTCGTAGTAGCGGCATTGGGCGCGCAGATGCGCACCGTGCTCGACGTCACCATTGTCTACCCCGAGGCGCGCCCACCGGGCTTCTGGCGGCTGGTCAGCGGTCAGGTTGAGCGCGTCATCGTCGACATCCGTGAATGCCAGCTGCCGACCGACCTGCTGCACGGTGACTACAGTGAAGATGCCGCCTATCGAGCAGCCTTCCAGCAGTGGGTCTCCGATTTGTGGCACACCAAGGACGAGCGCATCAGCGCCCTGCGCGCCGAAACCGACGCAGCAGACTGCTGAGCACTCGGCACAGAGGCGCTCAGCCAGCTGCTCCCAGGGCAGCCAGCGCCTCGTGCAGCGACTGCACCGGCAAACTCAGCGCAGAACCAACTTCCGCATTGCACAGCGCGCCCTTGCTGACGTTCAGCCCTCTGGCCAGATGAGGGTCATCGCGCAAGGCGCGCGCCACGCCCTTGTTGGCCAGCGCCTGCACAAAGGGCAAGGTTGCATTATTCAGAGCCTGCGTCGCGGTACGCGCCACAGCGCCAGGCATGTTCGCCACGCAGTAGTGGACAACCCCGTCTACCAGGTAGGTCGGATCCGCGTGCGTGGTTGGCCGTGAGGTTTCGGCACATCCGCCCTGATCAATCGCCACGTCGACCAGCACACTGCCGGCCGGCATGCGCCGCACCAGCTCGGCACTGATCAGCTTGGGGGCCGCCGCCCCCGGCACCAGCACCGCACCCACCACCAGGTCTGCATCGAGCAAGGCACTTTCCACTGCAACCGCGGTGGCATAGCGCGTCTGAATACGGTTGCCGTACTGGGCATCCAGCCCACGCAGCACATCAACGCTCTTGTCCAGCACCTCAACCTGTGCACCAAGGCCAACCGCCATAGCCACAGCGTTGCGGCCAACTACCCCGCCGCCAAGAATCACGACCCGTCCCTGGGGCACGCCCGGCACGCCACCAAGCAGCACCCCGCGTCCACCACGTGCTTTCTCCAGGCAGCCAGCACCCGCCTGAATCGCCATGCGCCCGGCCACCTCGGACATCGGGGCCAGCAACGGGAGGCGGCCAAGCTCATCGGTCACCGTTTCGTAAGCAATACAGGTAGCGCCAGAGGCGAGCAAATCGTGGGTCTGCGCCGGGTCTGGCGCCAGATGCAGGTAGGTAAACAGGGTTTGCCCCGGGCGCAGCAAGCGACGTTCCTCGGCCTGAGGTTCCTTCACCTTGACGACCAGCTCGCTGTCGCTAAACACCTGCTCCCGCGACACCAATCGAGCGCCCGCCTCACTGTAGTCATCGTCAGTAAACCCGATCGCGCTGCCAGCGCCAGACTGCACCAATAACTGGTGCCCATGGGCGCTCAGCTCGCGCACCGAATCCGGCGTCAGCCCGACCCGGTATTCGTGGTTCTTTATCTCTGTCGGCACACCGATAAACATGATTGCTCGCCTCCTCACTGCTCGTCAGGAACCTGACCTACAGTGTAGAAGAGCCTCAGACTGCTACAACCGCAGCCTCACCCCTCCGGTGGCGCAGCCTTGTCGGCGTCGGCCAGGCGTTCCGTCGCCGCCGTGCCCGCCAACTCGGCGCCCAGCGGGTAATGCTGCCCGGCGGCAACAACCTGATCGCGCCCACTGTGCTTGGCTTCGTACATGCGCCGGTCGGCGGTGCGCAGCAGCGCACTGAGATCGGCACCGTCCTCGCCCAGGGCCGCGACACCGGCACTAAAGGTGATCATCACCTTCTGCTCGTCAACCTGCAGCGGAGCCTGGGCCAGCTGCTCGCGCAGCCCATCGGCCAGGGCCGCCGCCTGCGACAGGGTCGCCCCTGGCAGCAACAATGCAAACTCCTCACCGCCAATACGGCAGGCCAGATCCGACTCCCGCAAGCGTGCAGCCAGCAGTTTTGCCGTGTGCTTCAACGCGCGATCTCCCACCTCGTGGCCGAAGCGATCGTTCAGCCGCTTGAACCAGTCCAGATCCAGCACCACCAGCGACAAGGCCTGGTTGCTGCGTTCAGCCTGGCTGCGCATACGAGCAAATTCGTCGGTCAGGCGCATGCGGTTGGCCAGGCCTGTCAGGCTGTCGGTGCCAGCAAGCTCAATCAAGCGCAACTCGTTATCAACCCGACTGCGCTCGTAGATATGCGAGAACACCATCATTGCCAGACTACTGAAACCGATGTTGGCGACCACGACCACCTGCAGCAAGAGGGTATCGCCGCTCAAATAGCGCACGTTGAAAGCCAGCACACCCAGGCCGATAAACACCAGAGACATCCAGAAACCGCCGCGCCGACCAAGCAGCAGATAAGAGATGATGGGAATGGTCTGAATCCAGGCGAAGACCGTAAAGGAGGTGTTGGGCAACACCAGCGCATATTCCATGATGCAGAAAAACGGCACCAGATATGCCACCGTCCAACGCCAAAGATAGCGGGTGGTTCCGATAATCGTCAGCAGCGCACCGGCGAACAGGGCATAACCCACCTCCAGACATGCCAACAAGTAGAGCCCGCGAGAAAAGTTGATAGCCGCAAATACCATCCCGGCCACAAGAGTGATCCAGAGCAGCGCACGCAGCACCGAGCGGCGATGTTCCTCACTCTGTACTAAACGCTCCGGCATCAACTTCCCCATTCAAGTTCACAGCAGCCGCCCGCCTTCAGAATAGACCGCGGCACTGCCTGTAGCCCGGAAATGTGCGGCCTTTCTCCGAAAAAGACCCGACATTTCTGCAAGATTGCTTCTCAAGAGGTCAATAAGTTGTCATGCTTGGACGGCACGCTGGCTATTGGCCATGCGTTTTTTTCGGCCGTCACCACGATAACTAAAGCTCCGCTGCATAGATTAGCAACCAGGACCAGACCGTGAGTGCTATCCCACTGCTCGTATGCGACGACTCCAACATGGCTCGGAAGCAACTGATCCGAGCCCTGCCGGCCAACTGGCCGTTTCGCATCACCCAAGCCACCAACGGCCTAGAAGGCCTGGAAGCAATTCGCCAGAACCACGGCCAAATCGTTCTGCTGGACCTGACCATGCCCGAGCTGGACGGCTTCGGCGTGCTGGCAAGACTGCGCGAGGAAGGTCTCAGCGCCGAGGTGATTGTGGTATCTGGCGATGTTCAGGAAGAAGCCGTGCGCCGTGCCAAGGCACTGGGCGCCCGGGCTTTTCTGAAAAAGCCGGCCGACCCTATGCAACTGGCGGAGGCGCTCAACTCCCTCGGGGTAGACGTTCCCCTGGCACCGGTGCCGGCAGCGGAGGAAGACGTTTACCGGCCGCTGCCAAACGTCTCCTTCCGCGACGCCTTCCGCGAGGTGTCCAATGTCGCCATGGGGCGCGCGGCTGATCTGCTCGGGCGGGTACTGGGAGTCTTCATCAAACTGCCCATCCCCAACGTCAACATTCTGGAGGTGGGCGAGCTGCACATGGCATTGGCAGACGCGCAGCGCGACGAGCGCCTGTCGGCGATCTGTCAGGGCTACATCGGCGGCGGCATCGCCGGCGAGGCACTGCTGATTTTCCACGACTCGGAAATCGACGATGTTGCCAAGCTGCTGAACACCCTGCCTGACGAAAGCGCGCAGCTGGAAATGCAGCTCGACCTGGCCAGCATTATTATCGGCGCCTGTCTCAACGGCCTGTCCGAGCAGCTCAACATTACCCTATCCCAGGGCCACCCGCTGGTGCTGGGACAGCATTGCCCGATTGAGGATCTAATCCGTATCAACCAGCGGCGCTGGAAGCGCACCCTGGCCGTGGAAATCAGCTACGGGCTGGAGAACCTCGACATCCACTTCGACCTTCTGTTGCTGTTCACCGAAGACTCGGTACCCAAGCTGCGGGAGCGACTCGACTACATGATCGATTGATCAGGACCGGACACAGCAGATGGCCGAACACTTCGATATCAACGAACTCCACTGGCTGCTGGACATCGTGCAGAGCATCGATGTCGGCGTCGTGGTGCTGGACCGCGACTACAACATCGAGGTGTGGAACAGCTTCATGGAAAACCATTCGGGCATTGGCTCGGATAAGGCATCGCGACAGTCGCTGTTTGCCCTGTTTCCAGAGATCGACCAGAGCTGGCTCACCCACAAGGTCGAAACCGCCGTCATGCTGGGTACCCGCGCCTTCACCATCTGGGAGCAGCGGCCCAACCTGGTGCATTTCAAAAGCTACCAGCCCATCACCGGCATGGCCGACGAGATGTACCAGAACGTCACCATCCTGCCGCTGCGTAGCAGCAGCGGCAGCACCGACCATGTCTGCCTGATTATTTATGACGTGACCGGCGTGGCTGTAAACAAACGGCAACTGGAATCGGCCAATACTAAGCTGCAAGAGCTAGCCCTGCGCGACGGTTTGACCGGCCTGCTCAACAGACGCTATTGGGAGTCTTGTCTGGAGCGCGAGTTCGCGCGCCATCAACGCTACGACAACGCCGTCAGCCTGGTGATCTTCGACATTGACCACTTTAAGCGGGTCAATGACACCTACGGCCACCAGACCGGCGATGAAGTCATCCGTGCGACGGCGCGCATCACCTCGCAACTGGTGCGCGAAACCGACTTTGCAGGCCGGTACGGGGGCGAGGAGTTTGTGGTATTGCTACCTGGCACCAACCTGGATGGCGCGGCGCAATTTGCCGAGCGCCTGCGCAGTACCATAGAGCGCCAGCAACTGGAGCATAACGGCAACCCCCTGACCTTCACTATCAGCCTCGGGGTTGCAGCCATCGCTGATGACATGGCCAATTACCAGGCACTGCTGGAGTATGCAGACAAGGCGCTTTACCAGTCCAAGGAACAGGGCCGCAACAGGGTCACGCTGCACACGCAACTACCAGACTAGGTAACGACGGCAAGTCAGCAATAGCACAACAACAAAGCGCCGCTTCGACGCGCTCGCCTGCGGCCCGTCGTGCACGCCTGCTGCAGCCTGCGACGCCGTCCAGCGGCTGTTAGCAGCAAGCAGCGGGAGAGATCCCAGCCGGTTTCGCACAAGACAAAATCGCGTTATGATCCGCCCCAATACAAGGAAGACGTCAAAATACAGACTCTCACGCGCTATTTCCGCCCTGCCTGATACATATTTTGACTATTTGAGGTCGCCACGCACGGCACAATATTATGGAAAATCGCAAACGAGGGTGGCTCTGGGCTTATAAAAAAATCCGCAGCTACCATACCAACAAGGCTCAGGCCTTTTATCGCGCCACCCGATTCTGGATCATGGGTGACACTGGCTCCTTTGTCAGTCACGGGGGGTTTCGCAAGACACGTATCCGGCGCTGACCGCAGCCGCCACATCGGCGCTCTGATACACTGCACGCCACCTCACTGCAGATCAGGCCCGACCACGTGACCCGGACTTCCTTCTCCGACCTCTCCCTGCCCCCGGCGCTGCTGGACACCTTGCAGCAGCTGGGCTATGCCCACACCACTCCGATCCAGGCGGCAGCCTTGCCGCTAGTGCTCGCCGGTCGCGACCTGATCGCCCAGGCACCCACCGGCAGCGGCAAGACTGCGGCCTTTGGCCTGGGTCTGCTGGCTCCGCTCAACCCGCGCTTTTTTGGCTGCCAGGCGCTGGTGCTTAGCCCAACACGCGAGCTGGCCAGCCAGATCACCGAAGAACTGCGCAAGCTGGCCCGCGGCATGGGCAACATCAAGATAGTCACCCTCAGCGGCGGTGTACCCTTTGGCCCGCAGGCCGCCTCGCTGGAGCAAGGAGCGCATGTCATTGTCGGCACGCCGGGCCGCGTGCAGGACCATTTGAACCGCGGCACGCTGCAGCTCGACAGCCTCAACTGCCTGGTGCTCGATGAAGCCGACCGCATGCTCGACATGGGCTTTGTCGATGCCATCCGCGAGATTGTCCAGCACACCCCCGCGCGGCGGCAGACCCTGCTATTTTCCGCCACCTACCCAGCGGGTCTGGCGCAACTGACCAGCGACCTGCTGCGCGACCCGGCTCAGGTCCAGGTTGAGCGAGCCACTGCCGACAAACCGATCGAACAGCGCTTCTACGAAATTGAGCCAGAGCAACGCTTTGCCGCTGTCCTGCGCCTGCTGGCCGCCAACCGGCCGCAACCCTGTATTGCCTTCTGCCATACCCGCCAGCAATGCCAGGAGCTGGCTGACTATCTTGCGGCCCAGGGTATCAGCGCCCAGGCCCTGCATGGCGACATGGACCAGCGCGAACGCGATCAGGTACTGGCGCTGTTCGCCAACCAGAGCTGCAGCGTACTGACCGCCACCGATGTGGCCGCCCGCGGCATCGACATCGCCGGCGTGGCGGCTGTCATCAACGTCGAGCTGGCCGCCGACCCCGCCGCACATACCCACCGCATTGGCCGCAGCGGCCGCGCCGGCCAGACCGGCCTGGCGCTCAGCCTGGTTGCCCCGCGGGAACTCAAACGCCTGCGGCCGATCGAAGACAATCATCAGGGTTCGCTGCAGTGGGGCGAGATAGAGCAGTTGCCGGAACGGCCAGAGACGCCACTGATCGCGCCGATGCGCACCCTGGCGGTAGCCGGCGGCCGCAAGGACAAGTTACGTCCCGGCGACCTGCTGGGCGCACTGACGGGCGACGCGGGCCTGCCGGGCGATGCGATCGGCAAGATCAGCATCAGTGATTTTCAAGCCTTGGTCGCCATTCGCCGGGACCAGGCCAAGCGTGCGCTGCAGCGGCTCAGTGATGGCAAGATCAAGGGAAGGCGCTTCAAGGTGCGCCTGATTTAACGCGCAATCTGTCACCGCTTGTGACTGCGCCCCGGCAGCGCCGGTGTGCGGCACCACCGGGGCGGGCCAAAGCGGGTCCTACAGGAACAGTACATGGACGCCAGCCAGCAACTTATTCTGCTTATCCTCGCCTGCACTATCGGCCTGTTCCTCTGGGGACGCTGGCGCCACGACATTGTTGCGCTGGCCGCCCTGCTGGCCTGTGTGGTAGCCGGGCTGACACCGGCTACAGACGCCTTCGTCGGCTTCGGTCATCCGGCCGTCATCACCGTCGCCGCCGTGCTCATCCTCAGCAAGGGCCTGCAAACCACTGGCGCGGTCGAGGCGCTGGCGCAGCGCGCCTTGCCGCAGCGTGGCGGCGTGCTGCTGGGGCTAGGCTTTCTCACCCTGCTCGGTGCCACCCTGTCCGCCTTCATGAACAACGTCGGCGCCATGGCGTTGCTGATGCCGATTGCCATGCAGTTGGCCAACCGTCAGGGAGTGCCCCCAGGCCGGATACTGATGCCGCTGGCCTTCGGCACTATCCTCGGCGGCATGACCACCCTGATCGGCACCCCGCCCAACCTGATTGTGTCGGGGTTTCGGGCACAGACCGAACTTGGCCCCTACAGCATGTTCGATTTCACGCCCGTGGGCCTGGCGGTTGCTCTGGGCGGCGTACTGCTGGCGGTGCTCGCCAGCCGCTGGCTGGTGCCGCACCGTCCGCAGCCCGAAGCTGGCAGCTTCGATACCGGGACCTATCTGACCGAGGTACGCATCGACGCCGACAGCAAGATCGATGGCAAACCACTACGCGAGGTGGAGCAACTGCTGGACGACGGCGACGCGCAGATCGTCGGCATGGTGCGCAACGACTTTCGCGTTATCGCACCGCTCTCCAGCCGCATTCTGCGCGCGGGTGACATCCTGGTAATCGAGTCCGACCCCGAGGCACTCGGCGCCTCGCTGACCCGCTTGGGGCTGAAGCTGGAAGAAGCAGTACCACCGGGCGCGAGCGAGAAAGAGAAAGAGAAAGAGAAAGAGGCTACCGCGGAACAGCGCGCCAGCCAGGCAGATGACAGCGACGCCGAGAACGCAGCGGAGCCCGAACCAGAGACATCAGCACGCCACAGCGATGAAATTGTGCTTCAGGAGTTGGTCGTGCAACCCGGTGCAGACATCCTCGGGCGCAGTGCGTCAGACATCGCCCTGCGCACCCGCTTCGGCATCAACCTGCTGGCCATCTCACGCCAGGGCCATCGTTCCATCCGCCGCCTGCGCTGGACCGAAATTCAGGCCGGCGACGTACTATTGATGCAGGGTGAGCCTGAGGCGATCGCCGGTTTTGCCAGTGAATACGGCTGCGCGCCGCTGGCGCCGCGCAGCATTCTGATCCCTGAACCACGCAAGGCCCTGACCGCCGCATTGATCATGCTTGGCTCGGTTGCACTCGCCGCGTTCGGCATCTTGCCGGCAGCGGTCGCCTTCACCGCGGGCGTATTGGGCTACATGCTGACGCGCGTTATTCCCCTACGACGCATCTACGAGGCCATCGACTGGCCAATCATCGTGCTGCTCGGCGCGCTGATGCCGCTGGCCGCAGCGATGGCCGACACCGGCGCCGCCGATCTGCTGGCCCGTACCCTGCTGGAGCACATCGCCCAGGGCAGCCCGGTCATCGCCCTGACCCTGATGCTGGTCGTGACCATGACGCTGTCCGACTTCATGAACAACGCGGCGACCGCCGCCGTCATGTGTCCGATCGCCCTGAGCGTGGCCAACCAGCTCGGCGTGAACCCCGACAGTTTCCTGATGGCCGTGGCCATTGGCGCGTCCTGCGCCTTCCTCACCCCCATCGGCCATCAGAACAATACCCTGATTCTCGGCCCGGGCGGCTTTCGCTTTGGCGACTACTGGCGTCTGGGGCTGCCAATGGAGCTGCTGGTGGTGGCCGTCAGCATCCCCATGCTGCTCTGGGTGTGGCCGCTGTAAGCGGCCAGCTGCTTACGCCTCAAGGGCGCGAAAGTCCTCCTTGTAGCGCACCGCGCAGTCCGGACAGGTAAAGGTGTCAGGCAGGCTGTCCCAGGTGGTGCCGGCAGGATACCCCTGGTGCGGGTCACCGGCGGCCTCGTCATACTCATAACCGCACTCCGGACACTGATAGCAGCTCATGCCGCCACCTCCGCACCGTCCAGCGGTGCCTCACTCAACCCGTAGCGCCGCATAAGTTGCTCCCGCTTGGCCGGCAGAAAATTGATACGGCTTGGGTCACGATCAACCGCACGCAACAAACGCGGATCCATCACGCGTTGCCACAGCGGCGGGAAGTAGGCCAACAGATACATGCCAAAGTAGCCGTTAGGCAGGCGCGGCAGGTCAGGAAAGTCGCGCAGCGATTGATAACGCCGGGTCGGATGGGCGTGGTGATCGGAGTGGCGTTGCAAATGGAACAACGCCCAGTTGGAGAACAGGTGATTACTGTTCCATGAATGGTGCGGCTGACAACGCTCATAACGCCCGCTCGGCTGCTTGCGACGCAACAGTCCATAGTGCTCGATGTAATTGGCCTGGGTCAGCTGAAAGGCGCCCCAGAAGGCAATCAACATCATCACCGGCAGTATCTCGATCCCCAGCCAGGCAATCAGCAGCGCATACAACACCGCACTGATCAGTGCCGGCTGCAGCACTTCGTTGTCCAGACTCCAGACCGACTTGCCGCAGCGCTCCAGACGCTGGGCTTCCAGATCCCAGGCGCGAAAGAAGGCACCGGGCATCTCGCGGAAGACAAAGCGATAAATGCTCTCACCCATACGCGCCGAGGCCGGGTCTTCCGGGGTGGCCACATCACGGTGATGACCGCGGTTGTGCTCGACAAAAAAGTGCCCGTAACAGCCAAGCGCCAGCGTGATCTTCGCCAGCCAGCGCTCCAGCTCGGTCTTCTTGTGCCCCATCTCGTGCCCCAGATTCAGACCAAAGCCAAGGCTGCCACCGGTCGCCAGAATGACCGCCAGCGTGCCGTACCAGGGCAGCTCGTGGGTACCTAGAAAAGCGATATTGACGATAAAGCTGAGCCACAGAATAGGCACCAGCGCATAGGTGATGTAGCGGTAGTAGAGGTCGGCCTCCAGCGCAGGCACCGCTTCCTCCGGCGGGTTGCTCAGGTCCTCGCCCAGCACCCCGTCCAGCATCGGAATCACCACATAGCCGAAGATGGTCGACAACCAGAGCCAAAGCACATTTGGCGATACCAGCATGTACAGCAGCGGCCCGACCAACGCCAGCCCGGGCACCATCAGGGAGAACAACCAGAGCCTGCGCTTGCGGTCTACGTACCCGGCCAGGCCATTGTCTGCAGCGGCATCTTGCATGGGGGCATCCTCTTATTTTTGTCTTTGTATTGCCCATCATGCGCGCCGGCTGTAGCCCCGCCACCCGTTGCAAGCGGCAAATAACCGTCATATTGTGACAGCAGGCCAATCCAACAAGAGCAAATATGCCGTCCGAACACTACTGGTTGAGTCCAGCCGTACACCCTATCTACGCGCGCCTGGTGCTGGCCGAGCTGCGCCGCCAGGGTTACCGGGACAACCCGGTACCGCCGTTGCTGGGCCCGGACTGGGAGCGGCACCTGCAGGGCAACCGGTTTCTCAACCTGGACACCCTGACCCGCCTGCTGCAGGCGGTCATCAGCCTCACCAACCATCCAGGGCTGGGCTTTTCTGCGGGCCTGCATACCGACGTATCAACCCACGGCCCCGGCGGCTACGCCGCCGTTACCGCCGCCACCATTGGCGAAGCCATCAACCTGCTAGAGCGCTACTCACCACTGCGCCAGCACCTGGCGAGCTACAGTCTGGTGCGCCGCAGCCCGCCGGTACTGCAGCTGAACGAACGGCTGGTGCCGCCGCCGGTGCGCGAGTATTTGCTGGGGCATTTCACCACGGCGATGTTGCGGCTACTGGAAACAGTCAGCGGCCAGCCGCTGGGGCCAGAGATCACACTGGAGTGGCCCGGCCCGGCCCCCGACTGGGCCAGCGAGGTACGCGGACACGCTGGGCACTGGGTATTTGGCAGCGACGCGCTGCGCCTGCACTTGCCCGAAGGACTGCTCGAACAACCCTGCCTGGGCGCTGACGCCGAGTTGCACCGCCAAGCGCTGCGCGACTGCGAACACCAGCTGCAACGCCAGCGGCGCGGCGGCGACCTTAGCGAGCGCGTCAAGCAGCGTCTGCTGCGATGTGAGTATCAGTACCCCACGCTTGCGCAAATGGCGGCGCAGGAGCACCTGACCGCGCGCACCCTGATTCGCCACCTCGGCAGCGAAGGCATGCGCTATCAGCAAATTCTGGATCAGGTGCGCAGCGAGCAGGCCTGCTGGCTGCTGGAACATACTGACTTGAGCATCGAGATGATAGCCGAGCGGCTCGGCTATCAGGACACCAGCAACTTCAGCCGCACCTTCCGACGCTGGTTAGGCTGCCCGCCACGCGGCTATCGCCAGCGCGTGACGGGTGGCTGATCAGTTGGCCGGCGCCACGCGCAGCAGTTGGCCACTGGGGCTGTCGGTCAACAGGTAGACGGCGCCATCGGGGCCAGTACGCACATCACGAAAACGCAGGCCCAACTCGGTAAACAGTGATTCCTGCTCACCGGCCGTATCGCCCTTGAGTTCAACTCGACGCACTTCTTTCCCGGCCAGCGCCGACACCAGCAGGCTGCCCTGCCACTCGGGGAACAGCTCACCCTGGTACAGGGTCATGCCAGACGGCGCGATGGACGGGTCCCAGTAGAGCAACGGTTGCTGCAGCCCCGGCAGTTCGGTGTAGGGCGAGACCTGGGAGCCGTTGTAATCGATGCCGTAGGTGATCTTCGGCCAGCCGTAGTTCTTGCCGGCCTCAATCAGGTTGATCTCGTCACCGCCGCGCGGGCCGTGCTCGTGACTGAACACGCGTCCGGCAGCGTCAACCAGAATGCCCTGCACATTGCGATGGCCGATGCTGTAGAGCTCCGGCAAAGCACCCGCCTGACCAACGAAGGGATTGTCCTCTGGCGCCGAGCCGTCGCGGTTCAGGCGCACAATGCTGCCCAGATGATTAGCGGTATTCTGCGCCTGCTCACGGTAGTCAAAACCGTCACCCAGCGTCAGCAGCAGGGTATTGTCCGGCAGAAAGGCAATGCGCCCACCGTAGTGCGCGCTGCCCTGCTTGGCCGGCTGCACACGAAAGATCTCATGGGTGTTTTCCAGCGCCTCGCCGTTGAAGGTCGCCGCTGCGAGGCAGGTGTGGTTGGCCTCCAGCGTGCCGCAGCTGTAGCTGAGAAACAGCTCGCCAGACTCGGCAAAGTCCGGGGCCAGCGCAACGTCCATCAGGCCGCTCTGGCCGTTGACGAACGCCTGGGGCACGCCGGCAACCGGTTCGGCGCGCAGCTGGCCTGTGGCATCAATCAGACGCAGCTGACCACTGAGCTCGGCTACCAGCATGCCGCCATCGGGCAGAAAAGCCAGCGACCAGGGGCTGGACAGGCCGTCAGCCAGGATTTCAACCTGATAATCGGCTGCCGTGGCGGCGCCGGCACAAAGCAGCAGCGAGCTGCCCAGCAAAGTAAACTTGTTCATTGCCCTTCTCCTTGCACAATCAACCGAGCACACGCAGACCGCGCCGCGCCTTGGGTTTGGTCAAGCGACCAAACAGTGCGCTACCCAGGCCCACAGCCGTCATCAATGACAGCAGACCGGGCGTCTGGCGAGTAGCCGCAATAAAGGTCGGCATGGGCAGTAGGTAATTGGCCAGCTCGCAGGCGGCCCAGATGCCGACAAAGCCGGCGAGAAAATACAGCAGCCAACGCCAGGGCTTGAAGATACGTCCCAGCGCTTCGGCCAGCGGCAGCGCCAGTAGCAGGCAGGCGGCCACCATCACGGCCAGAAAGGGGCTGAAAAAGCGCAGGTCATGCAGACTGCTGTGCAGCCGCGTGACGCTGTCCACCGGCACATCCATGGCCTGCAGCGCGGCCAGATTAAATTGAGTCTGTACCAGCGAGCCCAGCACGGTGGCTACCAGCACAGCAAGCAGATAGAGAAAGACGATCCGCAGTACGGTCATCAGTTTCATTGTCGTTATCCTGTTACGCAGTGCGAGCGCTTAGCTCGCGTCAGAACCATCGGGCAGGGTCGGCAGATTGCGTAATGCCTGCTCGTAGGCCGGGGTGTCAAAGGGGGCGTCGTCTTCCAGCATGCGGTTAATGCTGTAGGCCAACACCTGGGCCATCAGCTCAATGCTGTCCTCGCGCGCATAACCAACCAGCGTCAGCTTGTTCAGCGTTGCCTGGGTCGCCGGCGGCTCACCCGCAGACAGCTGATTTTCGATGGCCTCGACCAGGCGGGCCTCGGCAAAGGACTCGTCGTCCTGCTCGTCCTGATTACTCATAGCATTGATCCTGTCGCAAAAAGGGCGGCTGTCGCCGCCCTCTGACCTGCTTAGTTGACCTTGGGGGCCAGCTCGCCACGGGCGTAGCGCTCGAACATGTCGTCCAGCGAGATCGGCTTGATCTTGGACGCATTGCCGGCGGTACCAAAGGCTTCGTAACGGGCGATACAGACGTCGCGCATGGCATCGACGGTCTTGGCCAGATACTTGCGCGGATCGAACTCGCTGGGGTTCTGCGCCAGGAAACGACGCACAGCACCGGTAGAAGCCAGACGCAGGTCGGTATCGATATTGACCTTGCGCACGCCGTACTTGATGCCCTCAACGATTTCTTCAACCGGCACACCGTAAGTTTCCGGAATCTCGCCGCCAAACTCGTTGATGATCGCCAGCCACTCCTGCGGCACAGAGGAAGAACCGTGCATGACCAGATGGGTATCGGGGATGCGCGCGTGAATTTCCTTGATGCGCTGGATCGACAGGGTGTCGCCTGTCGGCGGCTTGGTGAACTTGTAAGCGCCGTGGCTGGTGCCGATGGCAATCGCCAGGGCATCCACACCGGTTTGCTTGACGAAGTCAGCGGCTTCTTCCGGGTCAGTCAGCAACTGGCTGTGATCCAGCACACCTTCGGCGCCAATGCCGTCTTCTTCACCGGCCATGCCGGTTTCCAGGCTGCCCAGGCAACCCAGCTCACCCTCGACGGACACACCGCAGGCGTGGGCCATTTCAACGGTGCGACGGGTAACGTCAACGTTGTACTCGTAGCTGGTCGGGGTCTTGCCGTCTGTACCCAGCGAGCCATCCATCATCACCGAGGAGAAACCCAGCTGAATGGAGCGCTGGCATACCGCCGGGCTGGTGCCGTGATCCTGGTGCATACACACCGGAATGTGCGGAAACTCTTCGATAGCCGCGAGAATCAGGTGGCGCAGGAAAGGCGCACCGGCGTATTTGCGAGCACCGGCAGAGGCCTGCACGATCACCGGGGAATCGGTCTTGTCCGCCGCTTCCATGATGGCGCGCATCTGCTCCAGGTTGTTGACGTTGAAAGCGGGTACGCCGTAACCGTATTCGGCGGCGTGGTCGAGCATCTGGCGCAGGCTGATCAGGGCCATGGGGGGTATCTCTCCGTTTAAATATCGAAACTCTATCGCTCGAAGCTGAAAGCTGAAAGCTGAAAGCTGAAAGCTGAAAGCTGAAAGCTGAAAGCTGAAAGCTGAAAGCTGAAAGCTGAAAGCTGAAAGCTGAAAGCTGAAAGCTGAAAGCTGAAAGCGAACAGGGTTCTAGTCTAGCCAGTCCTTGTCAAGCAATCTGCGTGAAAAGGGAGCCGCCCACACAAACCTTCATCTTCCAGCTTTCAGCCTCAAGCTTCCAGCTCGTGTTTTACTGCGCTCGCGCTTCCAGAATCTCTACCGCCGGCAGTACCTTGCCCTCGACAAACTCGAGGAAGGCGCCACCACCGGTGGAGATGTAGGAAATCTGGTCGGCTACGCCGTACTTGTCGATCGCGGCCAGGGTGTCGCCACCGCCAGCAATCGAGAAGCCGTCACCGGCAGCGATGGCCAGCGCCAGCGCCTTGGTGCCTTCACCAAACTGGTCAAACTCGAACACACCGACCGGACCGTTCCAGAGGATGGTGCCGGAGGCCTTGAGCATTTCACCAAACAGCGCAGCGGTCTGCGGGCCGATGTCGAGAATCATGTCGCCTTCGGCCACGTCGGCTACCGCCTTGATGGTCGCAGTAGCGGTCTCGGCAAACTCGCTGGCAACCACCACGTCAACCGGCAGCGGCACGCTGACCTTGGCGGCAATCGCCTTGGCGGTGTCGACCAGGTCAGCCTCATACAGCGACTTGCCAACCGGGTAGCCGGCTGCCGCCAGGAAGGTGTTGGCAATACCGCCGCCAACGATCAGCTGGTCGCACTTCTCAGACAGCGCGTTCAGCACATCCAGCTTGGTCGAGACCTTGGAGCCGGCAACAATGGCCAGCATCGGACGAGCGGGCTTGTCCAGCGCCTTGGCCAGTGCGTCCAGCTCGGCAGCCAGCAGCGGGCCGGCGCAGGCAACCTTGGCGAACTTGGCAACGCCGTGGGTCGAACCCTGGGCGCGGTGCGCGGTGCCGAAGGCGTCCATCACGAACACGTCGCACAGCGCAGCATACTGCTGAGCCAGCTCGTCGGTGTTCTTCTTTTCACCCTTGTTGAAGCGCACGTTTTCCAGCAGCACCAGCTCGCCCGGCTTGACTTCGACGCCGCCGAGATAGTCACGCACCAGCGGCACATCGCGGCCCAGCGCTTCGCTCAGGTAGGCGGCAACCGGTGCCAGGCTGTTTTCTTCGCTGAACACGCCCTCTTCCGGACGGCCCAGGTGCGAGCAGACCATGACGGCAGCGCCCTTTTCCAGCGCCAGCTTGATGGTGGGCAGGGAGGCGACGATACGCGCATCGCTGGTTACCTTGCCGTTCTTGACCGGCACGTTGAGGTCTTCACGAATCAGTACACGCTGGCCATTCAGGTCCAGCTCGCTCATGGTCAATACGGTCATAGCCCGCTCCTTGCTTGGTAAGTGTGTTAATCGTTTCAGCGCGGTCGCAGCCTGCGACCGCGCCGCTTGTGTTCAGTTCGCTGAGCGCGACAGCCAGTAACGCGCCACATCCAGCATGCGGTTGGCAAAACCCCACTCGTTATCAAACCAGACCAGCAGGTTTACCAGCCGCGGCCCGGAGACGCGGGTCTGGCTACCATCGACAATCGCCGAGTGCGGGTCGTGGTTGAAATCACAGCTGGCGTGCGGCAGCTCGGTGTAATCGAGCAGTCCAGCGTAGTCGCCCTCAGCGGCAGCACGTAGCAGCGCGTTGACTTCATCTGCGCTGGTGTCACGCGCCACCTGCAGGGTGATATCCAGCGCCGAGACGTTGACTGTCGGCACGCGGATGGCCTTGGCCTGAATACGCCCGGCAAGCTCCGGCAGCAAACGCTCGATACCCCGCGCCAGCCCGGTCGAGACCGGAATCATCGACTGGAACGCCGAGCGCGTACGGCGCAGGTCGGCGTGGTGATAGGCATCAATCACCGGCTGGTCGTTCATCGCCGAGTGAATGGTGGTAATGGAGACGTACTCCAGCCCCACCGCCTCGTTCAGCAGCTTGAGCAGCGGCACGCTGCAGTTGGTGGTGCAGGACGCGTTGGATACCAGTCGCGCATCGGCCGGCAGGCTGGCGTGATTAACGCCGTACACCAGGGTGGCATCCACCGCCTCCTCGCTGACCATCGGCTGGGAGAACAACACCCGCGGCACGCCGGCATGCACAAAGCGCAGACCCTGTTCGCGGGTGGTGTACTGCCCGGAGCACTCCAGCAGCAGGTCGATATCCAACGCGCGCCAGTCAACGCTCTCGGGCTCAGCCGAGCGCAGCACCTCGATGGGCTGGCCGTTGATCAGCAACTGCTCGCCCTGCAGCTGCACCTGCCCTGGGAAGCGCCCGTGGGTCGAATCAAAGCGGGTCAGGTACTCGATGCTCTCGCGGTCAGCCAGATCATTCAACGCCACCACTTCAATATCCGCCTGCGCCGACTCGTGCAGCGCGCGCAGCACACAACGACCGATCCGGCCGTAACCGTTCAGGGCGATGCGGTAGGGAGGACGGCGAGGTGTCGAGGTCATTCGGGCCTTTTTGAGTTGTGAAGCAGCGATGCGTTAATACCGGGCTGGAGGCTTTAGGCTGAAGGCTGAAGGCTGAAAGACAAACAGCGGTGTTGCCGCCCATTGCCTTACACTCCTGCAGGCGGAAGGCATGAGCGGCTGCATGGAGCCGAGCCTTCCAGCCCTATAGCCTTCAGCCTCCAGCCGCCCGTCAGTCTTCCAACAACTCTTGCGCGGCGGCGAGGACGTTGTCGAGGGTGAAACCGAATTCCTCGAACAGCGCCGCAGCCGGAGCGGATTCGCCGAAGCTCTGCATGCCGATGATGCGGCCGTCGAGGCCGACGTACTTGTACCAGAAGTCGGCGTGGGAGGCTTCGATGGCGATGCGTGCACCCACTTCCAGCGGCAGCACCGACTGCTTGTAGGCTGCGTCCTGCTGGTCGAACACACTGGTGGACGGCATGGATACAACGCGCACCTTGCGGCCCTGTTCGGTCAGCGCAGTCCAGGCGTTCACCGCTAGCCCTACTTCGGAGCCGGTAGCAATCAGGATCAGCTCGGGCTCGCCGTCGCAGTCCTTCAGCACGTAACCACCACGGGCCACGTTGGCCAGCTGCTCGGCGTCGCGGCTCTGGTGCGGCAGGTTCTGACGCGAGAAGATCAGCGCGCTCGGGCCGTCAGCACGCTGCAGCGCGTACTTCCAGGCAATCGCCGACTCAACCGCATCTGCCGGGCGCCAGGTATCCAGATTCGGCGTGCCACGCAGGCTGGCCAGCTGCTCGATCGGCTGGTGGGTCGGGCCGTCTTCGCCCAAACCGATGGAGTCGTGGGTGTAGACGTGGATCACGCGCTGCTTCATCAGCGCCGACATGCGCACCGCGTTGCGAGCGTATTCCATGAAGATCAGGAAGGTCGCGCCGTAGGGCACAAAGCCGCCGTGCAGGGCGATGCCGTTCATGATCGCGGTCATGCCGAATTCGCGCACGCCGTAGAACAGGTAGTTACCCGAAGCATCCGCCGCCTCAACACCCTTGCAGCCCTTCCACAGGGTCAGGTTGGAGCCGGCCAGGTCAGCCGAGCCGCCGAGCATTTCCGGCAGCAGCGGGCCAAAGGCATTCAGGGTGTTCTGGCTGGCCTTGCGGCTGGCGATGGTTTCTTCCTTGGCGACCACCTCGGCGATGTAGGCATCAGCCTTTTCGCTGAAATCGGCCGGCAGGTCACCTGCCAGGCGGCGCTGCAACTCGGCAGCCAGTTCCGGGAAGGCAGCCTGATAGGCGGCGAACTTGTCATTCCAGGCGGCTTCAGCTTTGGCACCGGCGTCGTGGGCATCCCACTCGGCCTTGATATCAGCCGGGATTTCAAACGCCGCGTGCGGCCAGTTCAGCGCTTCACGGGTAGCGGCGATTTCCGCCTCGCCCAGTGCGGCACCGTGACACTCTTCCTTGCCCTGCTTGTTCGGCGAGCCGAAACCGATGATGGTCTTGCAGCAGATCAGGGTCGGCTGCTCGGTGTTCTTGCGCGCGGTGTCGATGGCGGTCTTGATCTCGTCGGCGTCGTGGCCGTCGACATTGCGGATCACCTGCCAGCCGTAGGACTCGAAACGCTTGGGCGTGTCGTCGGTGAACCAGCCTTCCACTTCACCGTCAATGGAGATGCCGTTGTCGTCATAGAAGGCAACCAGCTTGCCCAGACCCAGGGTGCCTGCCAGTGACGACACTTCATGGGAGATGCCCTCCATCATGCAGCCGTCGCCCAGGAACACATAGGTGTTGTGGTCAACCACCTCGTGGCCTTCACGATTGAACTGCGCGGCCAGCACCTTCTCGGCAATCGCCATGCCCACGGCGTTGGCAATGCCCTGGCCCAGCGGGCCGGTGGTGGTTTCGACACCCGGGGTGTAACCGTACTCCGGGTGGCCCGGGGTTTTGCTGTGCAGCTGACGGAAGTTTTTGATGTCGTCGATACTGACGTCATAGCCGGTCAGGTGCAGCAGCGAGTAGATCAACATGGAGCCGTGACCGTTGGACAGCACAAAGCGGTCGCGATCAGCGAAGTTCGGGTTGGCCGGATTGTGCTTCAGATAGTCACGCCACAGGACTTCGGCGATATCCGCCATACCCATGGGCGCACCGGGGTGGCCGCTATTGGCTTTCTGCACGGCATCCATGCTGAGGGCACGAATGGCATTGGCACGGTCACGACGACTGGGCATGAACAACTCCTGTGGCTTGCAAGGCGAGGGCTTTCAGTCGGCAAAGCGACTGGCCGGGAAAAAGAGGCGGGCATTTTCGCGCAATCCGCCGTCCCCGGCAACGAAAACCCCGTTTCAGCTGCGCTTATCCCCTCCTTGCCAGACGAACGGCCAGACCTATATCAAAGTATTTTGATATAGGCATTGCAGCACCAGCCGTTCGCTACTACACTGCGCCGCATGATCCATGTTGCGCGCATTCCCGCCGCCAAACCCAGCCAGACAGACGACCTCGCCGCCTTTTGCAAGGCAGCGGGCGATGCGCTGCGACTGGATATCCTGCGCGTGCTGCGCAGCGACTCCTTTGGCGTACTGGAACTGGCGCAGATCTTCGACATGCGCCAATCCGGCATGAGCCACCACCTCAAGGTGCTGGCCAACGCGGGCCTGGTCAGCACCCGGCGCGAAGGCAACTCAATCTTCTACCGCCGCAGCCTGCCGGTCAGCGAGCAGCCCTGGCATCGCCTGCACAGCCAACTGTTGAGCGAGCTCGACGACCAGCCTGATGACACCCAGCTGCAGCAGGCCATTGCCGCCGTGCACGCCCAGCGCGCCGAGCTGTCACGTCAGGTGTTTGCCCGCTTTGCCGACGGCACCCCGGCGCAGCAGGATCTGATCGCGCACTTCGGCATCTACCGCGAGCCGCTGCTGAGCCTGATCGACGCCCTGCCGCTGCCCGCCACACAGCTGGCCATCGAAATCGGCCCGGGCGAAGGCGGTTTTTTGCCCAGTCTGGCCAGCCGCTTCCAGCGTGTCATCGCGCTCGACAACGCCGACGCCATGCTCGAGCGCGCGCGCCAGCAATGTAATGAAGCAGGCCTGAACAACGTCGACTGCCTGCTGGCCGACGCCCTCCAGCCCCAGCAATTACCCGCCGCCGACTGCGTGGTGTGCAATATGGTGCTGCACCACATGCCGGCGCCCGCCGACGCGCTCAAGCGCTTTGCCGCGCTGCTCAAGCCCGGTGGCAGCCTGGTGCTGACCGAACTGTGCAGCCACGACCAAAGCTGGGTGCGCGACAGCTGCGGCGATCTCTGGCTAGGCTTTGATCAAGACGATATTGCACGCTGGGCCGAGGTTGCCGGACTGCGTCCGGGCAACAGCCAGTATCTCGGCCTACGCAACGGCTTTCAGCTGCAACTGTTGCAGTTGGCCAAACCCGATTCCCCTTCTCCCGAGGACAGGAAAGACCCATGAGCGATTATTCGATTTTCACTTCTGAATCCGTGTCCGAAGGCCATCCGGACAAACTCGCAGACCAGATCTCCGACGCGGTACTGGACGCCATTCTGGCGGAAGACAAGTTTGCCCGCGTGGCCTGCGAAACCATGGTCAAGACCGGTGTGGCGATCGTCGGCGGTGAAATCACCACCAGCGCCTGGGTTGATCTGGAAGACCTGGTACGCAGCGTCATCAAAGATATCGGCTACACCTCCTCCGAGGTCGGTTACGACGCCGACACCTGCGGCGTGATCAACATCATCGGCAAGCAGTCGCCGGACATCGCCCAGGGCGTTGACCGGCAGAAGCCGGAAGATCAGGGCGCCGGCGACCAGGGCCTGATGTTCGGCTACGCCAGCAACGAAACCGACGTGCTGATGCCGGCGCCGATCACCTTCGCCCACCGCCTGGTCGAGCGTCAGGCCGAAGCCCGCAAGAACGGCACCCTCAGCTGGCTGCGCCCGGACGCCAAGTCGCAGGTTACCTGCCGCTACGAAAACGGCATCGTCACCGGTATCGACGCCATCGTGCTGTCGACCCAGCACAACCCGGACATCAGCCAGGCCGATCTGCGCGAAGCGGTGATGGAAGAGATCGTCAAGCAGGTGATCCCGGCCGAGCTGCTGCACGCAGACACCCAGTACCACATCAACCCGACCGGCAAGTTCGTCATCGGCGGCCCGGTGGGCGACTGCGGCCTGACCGGTCGCAAGATCATCGTCGACACCTACGGCGGCATGGCGCGCCACGGCGGCGGCGCGTTCTCCGGCAAGGATCCGTCCAAGGTTGACCGCAGCGCCGCCTATGCCGGCCGCTACGTCGCCAAGAACATTGTGGCTGCCGGCCTGGCCGACAAGTGCGAGATTCAGGTCTCCTACGCCATCGGCGTAGCGCAGCCGACCTCGGTGTCGATCAACACCTTCGGCACCGGCAAGATCAGCGACGAGAAGATCATCCAGCTGGTGCGTCAGCACTTCGACCTGCGCCCGTACGCGATCACCCGCATGCTCGACCTGCTACACCCGATGTACCGCGCCACCGCCGCCTACGGCCACTTCGGCCGCAACCCCTTCGAGATGACGGTCAAGGGCGACACCTTCACCGCCTTCCCGTGGGAGAAGACGGACAAGGCTGACGCGCTGCGCGCGGACGCCTGAGGGACGGCTGGAGGCTGGAGGCTGGAGGCTGGAGGCTGGAGGCTGGAGGCTGGAGGCTGGAGGCTGGAAAGTCAGCCTTAGAGCCACTGCGTAGTCAATGCATCTGGCCCACACATGTCATGCTGGGGCACAGATGATTGCAACTACTGGCAACTCGATTTTCCAGCCCTCAGCCTCAGGCCTAAAGCCGGGGTTTATTGGCGATAGCTGTCATGACAACTCTTGCAGGACTGCTGGACCGCACGCAGCTCATCGGCTGCCTGGTCCAGGGATTTGATGCCGATAGAGGTAACGGCATGCAGGTCGGCGACCTTGGTCTTGAAGTCATCAATGGCCAGGGCAAAGCCTTCAGGGTCGGACCAGACGGTGTCCTTGGTGCGATTCGGCTCCGGGTCATCGCCCGGCGTGGGGAAGTGCTGCCAGGGCTGGTCAGCAAGCTCGGCCAGGGTATCGGCCTTGCTCATGAACTCGCCCATGCTGGGCGTAACGCGACCGGTCAGCATGCCGGCCATTGGCTCGGTCTGGCGCAGCATCTGCTTGAACAGTGCTTGGCGTTTGCCTTCGTGCGAATTGGGATCAGGCTCGTTGCTACAGCCGGTCATAGCCGCACCAAGCAACAGGGCAACAACGAGTTTTCGGTATGGAACAGAGGTCATGTTTCATCCAGACGACATACAGGAGGGGCGACAGTATCGCCTCTGAACCGATTCCGGCCAAGGCGTCTCCGCTGAGGAGAGCACGGGCCGGGTAACTTCAGCCTCGGACGAGGGGCGCTGCAGCAGGGGCATCAGCCACTGCCAGGCTCGTCCGCGGCATGCGACATTTAACCGCGCCCATTCGCAACCACGAATGGAGAAATCAGATGAGTGCCGTGATCAACAACGCCTTCACCGACTACAAGGTCGCTGACATCAGCCTGGCCGACTGGGGCCGCCGCGAAGTCATCATCGCCGAGTCGGAAATGCCCGCACTGATGGGCCTGCGTCGCAAGTACGCCGGCGAGCAGCCGCTCAAGGGCGCCAAGATTCTGGGCTGCATCCACATGACCATCCAGACCGCCGTGCTGATCGAAACCCTGACTGCGCTGGGTGCCGAAGTACGCTGGTCTTCCTGCAACATCTTCTCTACCCAGGATCAGGCTGCCGCCGCCATCGCCGCTGCCGGTATCCCGGTATTTGCCTGGAAAGGCGAGACCGAAGAGGAGTACGAGTGGTGCATCGAGCAGACCATCCTCAAGGACGGCCAGCCGTGGGACGCCAACATGGTGCTGGACGACGGCGGTGACCTGACCGAAATCCTGCACAAGAAGTACCCGGCCATGCTGGACAAGATCCACGGCATCACCGAAGAAACCACCACCGGTGTGCACCGTCTGCTGGACATGCTCAAAGCTGGCACCCTGAAAGTCCCGGCGATCAACGTCAACGACTCGGTCACCAAGAGCAAGAACGACAACAAGTACGGCTGCCGTCACAGCCTGAACGATGCCATCAAGCGCGGTACCGACCACCTGCTGTCCGGCAAGCAGGCGCTGGTTGTCGGTTACGGCGACGTGGGCAAGGGCTCTGCGCAGTCGCTGCGTCAGGAAGGCATGATCGTCAAGGTTTCCGAGATCGACCCGATCTGCGCCATGCAGGCCTGCATGGACGGCTTTGAGCTGGTTTCTCCGTACCTGAACGGCATCAATGACGGCACCGACGCCTGCATCGACACCGCCCTGCTCGGCAAGATCGACCTGATTGTCACCACCACCGGCAACGCCAATGTCTGCGACGCCGGCATGCTCAAAGCACTGAAAAAGCGCGCCGTGGTCTGCAACATCGGTCACTTCGACAACGAGATCGACACCGCCTTCATGCGCGCCAACTGGGGCTGGGAAGAGGTCAAGCCGCAGGTGCACAAGATCCACCGCACCGGCAAGAGCATCGACGCCAGCAACGACGACTACCTGATCCTGCTGGCCGAAGGCCGCCTGGTGAACCTGGGCAACGCGACCGGCCACCCCTCGCGCATCATGGACGGCTCCTTCGCCAACCAGGTACTGGCCCAGATCCACCTGTTCGAGCGCAAGTTTGCCGACCAGTCTGCTGCCGACAAGGCCGCCGCACTGACCGTGGAAGTGCTGCCGAAGAAGCTGGACGAAGAAGTCGCACTGGAAATGGTCAAGGGCTTCGGTGGCGTTGTCACCCAGCTGACCAAAACCCAGGCCGACTACATCGGCGTCACCGTCGAAGGCCCGTTCAAGCCTGAGAGCTATCGGTACTAACCCGACAATCCGCCCGACGCTGAAGGCTGGAAGGCCGAGTCCGCACTCATCGTCCACCGCTGCCCGGCAAGCTCGCGCCGGTGCAGTCGGTTGGCCACCAGCGGGAGCCAAACCTTCCAGCTTTAAGCCTTAAGCCTCTTTTGAGTGACCATCTGCGATGACCAACAGAAACATTCCCATCAACTTCGAGTTCTTCCCGCCGAAGACCGAAGCAGGCCAGGCCAAGCTGGTTGCGGTAGCCAATGTGCTGGCCGATGAGCAGCCCGAGTTCTTTTCCGTCACCTACGGTGCCGGTGGCTCGACCCGTGACGGCACCCGCCGCACCGTGCTGCAGCTGAACAACGAGGTTGGCGTGCCGGCAGCGCCGCACCTGTCCTGCGTGGGTGACTCGCGCGAGGATTTGCGCACCCTGCTGAACGACTACCGCGCCCAAGGCATCCAGCGCATTGTTGCCCTGCGTGGCGATCTGCCCTCCGGTATGGGCCACGCCAGTGGCGAGCTGCGCTACGCCAATGAGCTGGTGGAGTTCATTCGCGCCGAGACCGGCGATCACTTCAAGCTGGAAGTCGCCGCCTACCCGGAATCCCATCCGCAGGCGCCGAACTTTGAGACCGACCTGAAGAACTTCATCCGCAAAGCCCAGGCCGGTGCCGACAGCGCCATCACCCAGTACTTCTTCAACGCCGACTGCTACTTCCACTTTGTCGATCGCGTGCGCCAGGCTGGTGTTGATATCCCGATCATCCCGGGCATCATGCCGATCACCAACTACAGCAAGCTGGCGCGCTTCTCCGACGCCTGCGGCGCCGAGATTCCGCGCTGGATCCGCAAGCAGCTGGAGGCCTACGGTGATGACAGCGACAGCATCAAAGCCTTCGGCACCGAGGTGATCAGCCAGCTGTGCGAGCGCCTGATCGAGGGCGGCGCACCGGGTCTGCACTTCTATACCCTGAACCAGGCCGAGCCCACCGTCGCGGTCCTGCGCAACCTGCGCGGCTAAGCCCAGACAGCCCGACCTTGGGTGACGCCGGCGACTGCGACACCCAGGGCGAGCGGAACGCGGCACTTGTCGGCCTGGACCAGGCGCTTGTGAAGCACCCTGAAGACGCTCTAGACTGATTCCATGAAGACGACTGCCCCGCTGCTGCTCGCCCTCGCGCTGTTTACCGGCGGACTGCGAGCAGAGCCTATCACTGTTGTCACCGAGCCCTGGCCGCCCTATGTCTTTGCCCAGGAAGGCCAACTGCGCGGCGCCGACTATGAGGTCAGTCAGCAACTTCTGCTAGAGCTTGGCTACCAGCCCGAGTGGCGCCTGATGCCCTGGAAGCGCGCCCAGTACGAAGTACTTGCCGGCCACGCCGACGCCATCCTCGACATTGGCATCAACCCTGAACGTCAGGCCCAGTACTACTACCCCGACGAGCCGCTATCGACCAGCGAATCAGTGCTGTTCTATCGCATCAACCAACCCTATCCATTCACCAAGCTGGAAGACCTGCGCGGGCGGCGTATTGGCGTGTCAGCGGGTTACACCTACGGCAATCAGGCCTTCGTTGAGGCGGACTACCTGACCCGCGAGCCCTGCCCGTCAATTGAAAACTGTCTGCTGATGCTGCAACGGGGCCGTATCGACATGGCGCTGATCAACCGCAGCGTGGGGCGCTACACGCTAAAGCTGATGGGGATGAACGGCATCACCCATCACGCCGAGCCCCTAAGCGGCGGGCCGGTTTACCTGGCCTTCGCTCGCCGCCCAGAGCTGGCCGACCTGGCCAACCGCTTTGCTGACGCCCTGCGTGCCTTCAAGCAGACAGCCAACTACCAGCAGATCCTGCAGACCTACGGTCTTTAAAACTGGCCGACCGCCGCCCCGCTTGCAGACTCCCCGTACAGCTCTGTTATACTCCGGGTTCCCGTCAATCCCACGTTCGGATGCCGTCTACCTCTTTCGGCAGGCCCGAACGGAATCGCCCCTAGTCCACAGCGTGGCGATTTGTGCCTGACGATATTCTCTTGATTACATCAACGGGCCTCGGCCCAACAGGATTGCTCATGTCCTTTGCCTCTCTGGGGCTGTCCGACGCGCTGGTACGCGCGGTGGCGGCCACTGGTTACACCACACCCACGCCGGTGCAGCAACAAGCAGTGCCGGCAGTTCTCGAAGGCCGCGACCTGATGGTTGCCGCCCAGACCGGCACCGGCAAGACCGCCGGCTTTGCCCTCCCCGTCATCGAACGCCTATTCCCCAACGGCGAGTCCGACGGCCAGCGCGCCAAGCCCAAACAAGTGCGCGTGCTGGTATTGACCCCGACCCGCGAACTGGCCGCCCAGGTGCACGACAGCATCCGCGCCTACGCCACCGAACTGCCGCTGAAATCCGCCTGCATCTTCGGCGGCGTCGGCGCCAACCCGCAGATGAAAGCCATCGCACCCGGCCTGGATATTTTGGTCGCCTGCCCTGGCCGCCTGCTGGATCTGGTCGGCCAGAAGGCCGTCGACCTGTCACAGGTCGAGATTCTGGTGCTCGACGAAGCCGACCGCATGCTCGACATGGGCTTTGTCCATGACGTCAAGAAGGTCATCGCCAAGCTGCCGACCAAGCGCCAGAACCTGCTGTTCTCGGCCACCTTCTCCAAGGATATTGTCGAGCTGGCCAACAAGCTGCTCGACAACCCGGCGCGCATCGAAGTCACCCCGCCAAACACCACGGTCGAGCGCATCAACCAGAAGGTTTACCGCGTGGCCGCCGGTCACAAGCGCGCACTGGTTGCGCACCTGGTAACCCAGGGTGCCTGGGAGCAGGTGCTGATCTTTACCCGCACCAAACACGGTGCCAACCGTCTGGCCGAGTATCTGGTCAAGAACGGCCTGCCGGCCGCCGCGATCCACGGCAACAAGAGTCAGAGCGCGCGCACCAAGGCTCTGGCTGAATTCAAGGCCAACAGCCTGCGTATTCTGGTTGCTACCGACATCGCCGCCCGCGGCCTAGACATTGACCAGTTGCCCCACGTCATCAACTTCGAGCTGCCCAACGTCTCGGAAGACTACGTACACCGTATTGGTCGCACCGGCCGTGCCGGTCGCAGCGGCGAAGCCGTGTCGCTGGTCAGCCCAGACGAAGAGAAGCTGCTGCGCGCCATCGAGCGCATGACCAAGCAGCGTATCGACGAAGGCAGCCTGGACGGCTTTGAGCCGCCGGCCCAGGCAGAGCTGAACAACGACCGTCCGGAGCGTCCGCGCGAGCAGAACGGTCGCGGCGGCCAGCAACGCAACAACCGCGGCCAGGGCCAACAGGGCAAACGCGCCGGCAACGGCCAGTCCGCCCAGAAAAACGGCAACGGCGGCAATGGCAATGGCAATGGCAATGGCCAGCAGCGTGGCCAACGCCGTAACGAGCGCCAACGTGGCGAGCAGCGCCCGCACCAGCAGCGCCAGCGTGCCGCCGGTCAACCCCGCGTCATGCCTGGCATCCACGAGCCGGAAGACGCCGTCGCTCTGGAGCGCCGCCGGCAGGCGCTGGGCAACCGCATTGAGGCCCCGGAAGAGCGCAAGCCCGCTGCCCGCAAGCAAAACAACGGCAACGGCAACGGCAACGGCAACGGCAACGGCAACGGCAACGGCAATCGTAAGCCGAACGGTGGCGGTAACCGCAAGCAACGGGAAAAGCCAGCGCTGCTCGGCGCACGCTAAGCCGCGCTTGACCAGAAACGGGGCCTCGGCCCCGTTTTTTTATGACTCTGCGCAACGCGAGGCAACACATCACGACCGCTCAAATGGCGAGGTGAGCCCCCTGTTTATCCCCATGTACGCGGACGAGTAGCGCAGCGAACCCGAAGGGCCGGACGTCGGATGCCTCGAGATCGCCAAGGGGGCTGGGCAGACAGCGTCCCCTGGCTCGCCGTGACAGACGAAAGACAGGCTTGGCAACGGCTCGCGACAGGACGCATTCAGGCGCTATTCGCCCTGCAGACAGCCCGTTATACATGCAAGCTGGCGAGTAGACAGAAGTAGCGCTCTCCTGACTGTGCGACACACCTTTTTTGCGATACGTCGCATCCCCGGCACCTGCGCACAGCACAACCTCGGCAACAGCGCTATAGTCACAGTCATGCACTCGCTACCAAGGACTGTCGTATGCACCTCTCCCGTCTTGCCCTGTTTTGCTCACTCAGCCTGAGCGCCCTTACCAGCCACGCCAACAGCCTGGACACCCTGCCCGAGCCGGGCCTATGGATCAGCGAAAGCACCACCCTGATCAACGGCATCGACATGCAGGCCCGCATGCGCGAGATGCGCGAAAACATGCTCAAGTCGCTGCCACCGGAACAACGCGCGATGGCCGAAGAGATGCTCGGTAGCGAAGGCCAGGTGGGCGAGCGCCAATGCATCACCGCCGACACCGCGCAGACTATGGCCGACCCTGAGGCCCTGCTGGCGGATGCCCGCGAGAACATGCCCAACTGCGATCTCAAGGTGGAGCAGGTCAGCGGCGACGCCCTGCAGTTCTCCGGGCAGTGCAATGACCCGGACGGCTTCACCGGCGACCTCAGCGGCAGCGTCCAGATTGTATCCAGTCGCGAGATGCGCTCCACCTTCAACGGCAATGGCAGCTACGCCCTACCGGCCGGCCTGATGGGCAACAGCGCAGAGGCCAGCGACGGCGCGGTGAAGCTGGAGCATTCCCAGGTCAGCCGCTGGACCGCGCAAGACTGCGGCAACACCCCGGCGCTCTGAACACACGCCTGGCGGGTTGATACGCATCACAGCGCACTTGCGACAGGCTCGCCAGGCACGGACTTCCGGCGTAAGCTGACGAACCGCACTGCCGCCACAGGGACGTTCATGCAGCCAACCGCCGTTTCCTTCGCCAATAGCCTGGCCGGGCGTTTGCTCGCCGCCGCCCTAGCCTTCATGCTGTGGGGCGGCTGGGCGTTGCTGGCCAACTGGTCGAGCGACCCGCAGCATGCCCTGATCGCCGGCCTGCTGCAGGGCACTGCCAGCGCACTGATGACCCTGGTCATGGCCTTCGCCGCCAAAGCGCTGTTCTATCGGCTGCCCGACGGTGCCGCGCGCCTGCTATTGCCAGCCGTGCTGATCGTTAGTGTCAGCTTCACCCTGCTGTATCTGGTCCACAGCTGGCACCAGACCCATGCGCTCTGGCAAACCATCGTCCCGCCGACCTCCCTGGCATTCATCTACTGTCTGTTCCTGTGCCTGCGCCTGCAGCGCGAACAGCCCTGTAACGAGGCCCCATGACCGACAACCGCCGCCCCCTGAAGATCCGCGATCAGCGCATCATGACCCGCTTTGCCGCCTGGCTCAGCCAGCGCAGCGTGACACCCAATCAGATATCCGTGCTCAGCGTGCTGTTTGCCCTGGCCGGCGCCGCTGCGCTGGTCTGCTCGGGCCAGCAGTTGGGCAACGAGCGCTCGCTCTGGCTGATCATTGCAGCGCTGTGCATCCAACTACGCCTGCTGTGCAACCTGTTCGACGGCATGGTGGCGATGGAGGGCGGCAAGCAGACGCCGGCCGGCGAGCTGTTCAACGACGTCCCCGACCGCATCGCCGACCCGCTGCTGATCGTTGCCTGCGGCTTTGCTGTACCCGGTTTTGAATCAGCCCAGTGGCTGGCCTGGCTGGGGGCACTGCTCGCGGTTATGACCGCCTATGTACGCGTGCTCGGCGTCTCGCTTGGTCTGCCGGCGGACTTTCGCGGGCCGCTGGCCAAACAGCAGCGTATGGCGGTACTGACCGGCGCTTGCGTGCTGTCGGCGTTCGACCCGCTGTGGCACCAGCCAGGCCTGATTCTGTGGATCAGCCTGATCATCATCGCCGTCGGCAGTGGTCTGACGGTTGTGCGCCGCCTGGTTGGCGCCTATCTGCGACTGCAACGCCGGGGGATTGAATAATGGATATCGGCCTGCCCTTCATGCTCGACCTCACACCCAATACCCTGTGCGCCATGCTGGTGGTAGTGGCCATGCTGGTGATCGCCAGTGTGACCCAGCTGCTGCTGCGCTCGCGCCTCAGCGACGATGGCTACCTGGAGCTGAAACAGCGCATCAACTCCTGGTGGGTGATGGTCGGCGTGGTGTTCACCGCACTGATGATCGGCCCCACCGCGTCGCTGATCTTCTTCACCATCCTCAGCTTTATTGCGCTGCGCGAGTTCTTCTCGATCCTGCCGGTACGGGTTACCGACCGCCGCCTGATACTCGCCCTGTATCTGGCCGTGCCGCTGCAATACTACTGGGTCGGCATGGGCTGGTACGGCATGTTCATCGTATTTATTCCGGTCTACCTGTTCCTGCTGATCCCCTTTGGTCTGCTGATGCTGGGCGAGACCAAGGGCTTCATCCGCGCAGTCGGCTCCTACCAGTGGGCCACCATGACCACGGTGTTTGCCATCAGCCACGTTGCCTACCTGCTGATGCTGCCGGCCGAAGAAAACCCGGCCGGCGGCGGGGTTGGTCTGGTGATCTATCTGGTGTTCCTGACCCAGTTCAATGACGTTGCCCAGTACATTTGGGGCAAGAAGTTCGGCAACCGCAAGATTGTCCCGGCCATCAGCCCCAACAAGACCTGGGCGGGCTTTCTCGGCGGCGTGGCCACCACCACCCTGTTTGGCGCGCTGCTTGCACCCTGGCTGACGCCGCTGCCCTGGTGGCTTGGCCTTGGCGCGGGCCTATTGATTGGTCTGGCCGGCTTTATTGGCGACCTGACCGTGTCGGCGGTCAAACGCGACCTGCGCATCAAGGACACCAGCCAGCTGATTCCCGGCCACGGCGGCATCCTCGACCGTATCGACAGCCTGATGTACACCGCGCCGCTGTTCTTCCACTTCCTCGTTTACACCACCTATTGAGGTCGCCATGCCCCTGATCAAGCGCCTGCCCAAACAGCTGTTCTTTCTGCTGATCGTCAAGCCGGTGGTGTACCTGCTGCTTGGCCTGAATATTTATAACAAGCAACGCCTGCCCAGCCACGGCCCGGCGATTCTGGCGGCCAACCACAACAGCCACCTGGACACGCTGGTGCTGATGGCGCTGTATCCGCTGGGCGAGCTGCACCGGGTACGCCCGGTGGCTGCGGCGGACTACTTCCTGCGCAACCGCTTCACTACCTGGCTATCACTCAACCTGATCGGCATTATCCCGCTAGATCGGCAGGGCCAGGTGGACAAGGAGCAGGTGTTTGAACAGTGCCAGCAGGCCCTGGCCGACGGCCAGATTCTGCTGCTGTTTCCGGAAGGCAGCCGCGGCGAGGCAGAAGAGCTGCAGCCACTGCGCAAGGGCATCTATCATCTGGCCCGCAGCCATGCAGGCACGCAGGTAGTGCCTATCGCCATGCACGGGCTGGGGCGCGCGCTGCCCAAGGGTGGCTCGATGATTGTGCCGTTCAATGCCGACGTAGCCATCGGCGAGGCGCTGAGCGCCGAGCAGGAATGCGCGCCCTTTATGGAGCAGCTACAGGCCTCACTGGAAAGCCTGCTGGCGGCCTGCATCACCCGCCGCGACGCGCGCTGGGAGGATTAACGAGCTGGCCGCCAGCGCGGGCATCAGTGCCCGTGCGACTCCTCGTGCCCACCACAACACTCACCCCAGCCGCGCTGACGTGAGGTGTGGCCGATACCGGGGTTGAAGCTGTTGGTCGGGTCCAGCTCCTTATAGAAGCCGGCCAGCGCCGGCTTGGCCACATACAGATGGCCAACGTTATGCTCGGCCGGGTATTCGGCGCGGCGCTCATCCAGCAGCGCCCACATGCGGTGCTCCATCGCCAGCGGATCAACGCCCTTGCGCACGATGTAGTCCTGATGGAAAACGTGGCAGAAAAAATGCCCGTAATACAGCTTGTGCACCATGTCCTTTTCCAGCTCGGCCGGTAGCGTCTCCACCCAGTCCCGATCATTACGGCGCAGCGCAATATCCAGCGCCACAATGTCTTCCACTTCGCGGCGGTGCACCTCACGGTAGCGAATCGCGGCACCGGCTACGGCAAAGCGGTGCAGAAAGGCGCGCCGGCCCTCGTCTTCGTCACACTCGAAATAGTCACCGGTATCGCGCCCGGCAAAGAAGCTGCTCAGGTGCTCACGGGTCTGCGCTCCGGTATCGTTGGACACGCGCAACAGCAGGTGATGCTCAAAGCGATTACGGTACTCGCGCATGCGCTCCGGCAGGTGACTGGGCAGCAGGTTCATCACCGTCTGAATCACGCGATCACTGACGCCGCGCAGGCCCAGGCGTTCGAAGATGCCGTCAACGCGGCTCTTGATGGCAAAAGCTGCCGGCACCCGGGCGGTGCCAAAACGGTCGATGATCAGGTAGGTGTCCTTGCCGTAGCGCTCTCCGATATCAAAGGCTGTACGGTGAATGTACTCACCGGCAATCGGCAGGCTCGGCAGATTGGTCAGCAGGTGGCGACGCAGGTCGGTCAGATCCTGCGGATCGTTGCTGCCGATGTAAAACACGGTGCTGGCTTCCTTCACAAAGGTATCCAGTCGCACGGCAAACAGACACAGCTTGCCAGCCGATCCGGAGGCCTCGAACAGGCGCGAAGGATCAGCATTGAAACGCGCCGGGGTATCGGCATCGACATCGCGTACGTGCTCGGCGTAGCCGGCATCCGAAGCCCTGGCGACCTCGTTGAGCACGGCATCAGGCCGATAGTCGCCACGCTGCAAACGCGTCAGGATCTCTTCCGGGCTGTCACCCAGCTCGATACCCAGGTGGTTGACCAGCGTGAGCGTGCCGTCGGCCTGCACCTGCGCGTAGAGCGCCAGCTCGGTGTAAGCCGGGCCGCGCCGCACCAGGGCGCCGCCGGAGTTGTTACATACACCACCCAGCACCGAGGCACCGATGCAGGAGGAGCCGATCACCGAGTGCGGCTCGCGCCCCAGCGGCGCCAGTTCGCGCTCCAGCCGGTCCAACGTGGCACCCGGCAGACACACTACCTGCTCGCCCTGATTGATCAGTTGCACGCCATCCAGACGGCGCGTACTGATCAGCACGATATCGCGGTCGTAGTTATCGCCATCCGGGGTAGAGCCACCGGTCAGACCGGTGTTGGCGGCCTGCATGATCACGATGCAATCGGCGGCAACAGCAGCGCGCAGCACCTGCCACTGCTCCAGCAGGGTGCCCGGCTGAATCACGGCCAACACCTGGCCCTCGCCGGTACGGTGACCCTTGCGAAAACGCCGGGTCTGCTGCTCACCGGTCAGCACATAGCGGCGGCCAACCAGACTGCGCAGCTGCTCCAGCAAGGCGTCACGCTGGTGGGTTTGCGCAGCACTCATGGCGCCGCCACCAGCAGATCGGCGTTGATCTCGCTGATCGACTTGGCGCCGGTCAGCACCATAGCAACGCGCATTTCCTTCTCGATCAGCTCCAGCAGATTGGTCACACCGGCCTGGCCATCGGCCGCCAGCGCGTAAATGAACGCTCGACCGAGCATGGTGCAGTCCGCGCCGAGGGCCAGCATGCGCACCACATCGAGACCGGTGCGGATACCGGAGTCGACCAGAATCTTCAGCTCGCCCTTTACTGCGTCGGCAATCGGCGGCAGCGCGCGCGCACTGGACAGCACGCCGTCCAACTGGCGGCCACCGTGGTTGGAAACGATGATGCCGTCGGCGCCAAAGCGCACCGCGTCGCGGGCGTCCTCGGGGTCGAGAATGCCCTTGATCACCATGGGGCCGTCCCAGAACTCGCGAATCCACTCCAGATCCTTCCAGGAGATAGAGGCGTCAAAGTTGGCGCCCAGCCAGCCCATGTAGTCTTCCAGGCCGGTCGGGTTGCCGCGGTAGGCGGAGATATTGCCCAGATCGTGCGGCTTGCCCAGCAGGCCCACGTCGAAGGCCCAGCGCGGATGCGTGACGGCCTGCAGATAACGCCGCATGGCGGCATTTGGGCCGCTCATACCGGAGTGCGCATCGCGATAACGCGCGCCCGGCACCGGCATGTCGACGGTGAACACCAGCGTGGTCACACCAGCGGCCTTGGCGCGCTCCAGTGCGTTCTTCATAAAGCCGCGATCTTTCAGCACGTACAACTGAAACCACATCGGACGATTGATCACCGGGGCCACTTCCTCGATCGGGCACACGGACACGGTCGACAGGGTAAAGGGAATGCCCTTGTCGGCAGCGGCGCGCGCCGCCTGCACTTCACCACGACGGGCGTACATGCCGGTCAGACCGACCGGCGACAGCGCCACCGGCATGCTCAGGGTTTCGTCGAACAGGCGGGTTTCCAGGCTCAGCTCCGCCATGTCTTTCAGCACCCGCTGACGCAGGGCGATATCGGCCAGATCCGCGACATTGCGCTTGAGCGTGTGCTCGGCGTAGGCGCCACCATCAATGTAGTGGAACAGAAAGGGCGGCAAGCGGCGCTGGGCGGCCGCACGGTAATCGGTCGAGGCAGAAATGATCATCACGGAGTTCCCATCGAATCGTCAACGGACGACGCCCCGGCACCAGGCCGGGGCGACAGCAGTAGGGTATCAGCCCGCCATCAGCGGGTCGCGGACACCCATAACATAGGCAGCAAAGAGCGCAATCAAGCCGGTCATCAGCACGTAGTAGAGGGTCGGCCAGATAGTACGGCGCAGAGTCGTGCCCTCGCGGCCAAGCAGGCCAACGGTAGCCGAGGCCGCCACCACGTTGTGAATGGCAATCATGTTACCGGCCGCAGCGCCAATCGCCTGCGCCGCCACGATAAGCGCCGTGGACAGGCCGAGGTTGCTGGCCACGCCAAACTGGAACTGACTGAACATCATATTGGACACGGTGTTGGAGCCGGCCAGGAAGGCACCCAACGCACCGATAGTCGGCGCCAGCAGCGGATAGATACCGCCCACGCTGTCGGCAACATAACGCGCCATGACAATCGGCATGCTCGGCAGTTCGGCGGCGTTGACGCCGGAGTTGATCAGAATACGCACCATCGGCACGGTGAACAGCAGTACAAAGCCGGCGCTCAGCAGCACGCCAAAAGACTCGCCCGCCGCCTTGCCCAGCTCGCTGGCTTTCATGCGATGCAGGAAGAAGGTCGCAATCACCACCATGACCAGAATACCGCCCGGCAGGTACAGCGGCTGTACGCCAGCGCTGACGCCAGCCTCACCCAGGATATCGGTAAAGTTGATGGCAACCGCCTTGAACGCGGCAGTGACCTCAGGGAAGACCCGACTGATCACCAGCAGCACACCCACCAGCAGGTACGGCAGCCAGGCGCGGAAGCTGCTCATGGGGCGCGCGGTCAGCTCTTCCAGCTTCATCTCAACGGTGCCCATCCAGGCAGCGGGCCAGCTGTCGCGCGGTGCAAAGTCCCACTGACGCTTGGGCACCAGAAAGCCTGCGCGGGCGGCGGCGGTGACAACCGCCAGGCCAACCAGGCCACCCATCAGCGACGGAAATTCCGGCCCCAGAAAGACACCGCCCAGCACATAGGGAATGGTCATGGAGACACCGGCAAACAGGGCAAACGGCAGCACTTCGAACACCGCGCGCCAGCTCTTGTCCTGACCGAAAAAGCGCACCAGCATGATGACCATCACCAGCGGCATGGCAGTGCCCACCAACGCATGCACAATCGCCACCTGACTGGTGATCAGCTGAAGATAGGCTTCCCAACTGGAACCGGCGGCCGCCAGTTGCTCACCAATCACAGCATGGTCCAGGCCGGTGTTCACACCCACGATGATCGGCGTACCCACTGCCCCAAACGACACCGGCGTGCTTTGCACCAGCATGCCCATCAGTACCGCAGCCATCGCCGGGAAGCCGATGGCAACTAGCAGCGGCGCGGCAATGGCTGCCGGGGTGCCAAAACCAGAGGCCCCTTCGATAAAGCAGCCGAACAGCCAGGCAATGATGATCGCTTGAACACGGCGGTCAGGGCTGATGGTGGTAAAACCGGCGCGGATAGCCGTAATGCCGCCGGAGTGCTTGAGGGTGTTGAGCAGCAGGATCGCACCGAAGATGATCCACAGAACGCCGACAGTGACTACCAGCCCCTGCAGGGTCGAGGCCAGTACCCGGTTGAAACTCATATCCCAGACGAACAGCGCGATACCGGCGCTGAGCAGGTATACCAGCGGCATGGCACGACGTGCCGGCCAACGCAAACCAATCAACAAGATGCCCGCCAGCAGAATCGGGGCAAAGGCCATCAAGGCAAGAAAACCGGAAGACATGAAGCGCTCCTGTACTTGTTATTGGCGATCGAGCACCAATTGGTAATACCAATTTACAAAAATGGATGCCCAGATTAAAAAAGCACCAGATGCATGTCAAACCTGTGACAGTAGACTTTGGTATAGATGGCAACACCTAGGTTGATCGGTACCTGTCCGACCGCTACCCTTTCGACAGAATTGGTAAGACCAAAGGAACGCCGCGTGGAAATAGGCCAGATCAAACAACGCAGGCTGTCCGATAATATCGTCGAACAGCTTGAAACCATGATTCTTGAGGGCACACTGCAGCCAGGCCAGCGCCTGCCCGCCGAGCGGGCGCTGGCCGAGCAGTTCGGCGTGTCGCGCCCGTCACTGCGCGAAGCGGTACAAAAACTGGTTGCCAAGGGCCTGTTGATCAGCCGCCAGGGTGGCGGCAACTATGTCAGCGATACGCTGGGCTCGAGCTTCAGCGATCCGCTGCTAAGCCTGCTGGAAGGGCGCCCCGAGGCCCAACGCGACCTGCTGGAGTTTCGCCACACGCTGGAAGCCGACTGCGCCTACTACGCCGCCCAGCGCGCCACCGACCTGGACCGTGAACACCTGCAGGCGGCCTTTGATGCCCTGCAGGCGTGCTACGCCCGTGAGGGTAAGGCATCGCGGGCAGAGGAAGGGGCAGCTGATGCGCGCTTTCATCTGGCGATCGCCGAGGCCAGCCACAACCTGGTGCTGCTGCACACCATTCGAGGCCTGTTCGACCTGCTAAAACGCAACGTGGTAACCAATATCGGCGGTATGTACGCCCTGCGCAGCGAAACCCGACGCATGCTAATTGCGCAGCACCAGGCACTGTTCGACGCCATCATGCAGGGCCGCGCCGACGATGCCCGTCGCATCGCCAGCGAGCACATCAGCTACGTGCAGGACGTACTCGAAGAAAGGGAAGAAGAAAGTCGCCGATTGGCCCGCGCCCAGCGGCGCGAGCGCCCGGTCAGTCGCTGAGCCAGTCGGCCAGCACCTCGGCGTTGTGCTCACCCAGCAGTGGCGGCGGGCGGCGGTAATCGACCGGCGTGCGTGACAGCCGGATCGGGTTGGCGACCAGATCCACTTCACCAGCCAGCGGGTGCGCCATGCGAATGCGGGTGCCACGCGCCTGCACCTGCGGGTCGGCAAACACCTGTGCCAGATCGTTGATGGGCCCACAGGGCACACCGGCCTGCTCGAGTGCGGCAATCCATTCGGCGGTGGTGCGAAACACCGTGACCTGACGAATCAGCGGGATCAACTCGGCACGATTGGCCACCCGCGCCGAGTTACTGGCAAAACGCGGATCAGTCGACCACTCCGGGCGCCCCGCCACCTCACAGAACTTACGAAACTGGCCGTCGTTACCCACCGTCAGAATGAAGTCACCATCGGCGGTGGGGAAGTCCTGGTACGGCACGATATTCGGGTGCGCGTTACCCAACCGCTTGGGTGGCACCCCGGTGGTCAGGTAGTTCAGCGCCTGATTGCCGAGACAAGCGACCTGCACATCCAGCAGCGCCAGATCAATGTACTGGCCCTCACCACTACGCTCACGCTCGGCCAATGCGGCGAGAATCGCGTTACTGGCATACAGCCCGGTGAGAATGTCGGTCAGCGCCACGCCGACCTTGACCGGCCCGGCACCTTCCTCATCGTCTGCCTTGCCGGTGATGCTCATCAGGCCGCCCATGGCCTGAATCATAAAGTCATAACCCGCCCGCTTGGCATAGGGCCCCTGCTGACCGAAGCCGGTCACCGAGCAGTAGATCAAACGCGGGTTAAGCGCCTGCAGGCTGGCGTAATCCAGCCCATAGGCCGCCAGCCCGCCAACCTTGAAGTTCTCGATCAGCACATCTGCACGCTGCACCAGTTCACGGACCTGCTGCTGCCCTTCGGGCTGGGTAAAGTCGATGGTGATCGAGCGCTTATTACGGTTGGCCGACAGAAAATACGCCGCCTCAGAGGTGTCGCGACCGTCGCCATCACGCAAGTAAGGCGGCCCCCAGGCGCGGGTGTCATCACCCGCCCCCGGCCGTTCAACCTTGACCACATCCGCCCCCAGATCCGCCAACATCTGCCCGGCCCAGGGGCCAGCCAGCACGCGGGAGAGATCGAGGACGCGCAGGTTAGATAATGCAGACATAAGGAGAGCTCCGGAAGGCCAGGCAAGCAGGCTGGCCTGGGGGCTTAAGGCTGGACGCTAGAGGCTGGAAGACATAGGCAGGCGTGGTGGTTGAATCGCGGCGTGTGGTTGGACAATGCCCAACCACGGTAACCGCTCCAAGCGCGCACTGCGCTCGACCTTCCAGCTTCTGGCCTTCAGCTTCCAGCCGCCGCTAGGCACCAGGCGTTAGAAAAACGCCTGAAGGCCCGTCTGCGCGCGGCCGAGGATCAGCGCGTGCACGTCGTGGGTACCTTCGTAGGTGTTGACCACTTCCAGGTTGACCACGTGGCGGATCACGCCGTACTCGTCGGAGATACCGTTGCCGCCCAGCATGTCGCGGGCAACGCGGGCGATGTCCAGCGACTTGCCGCAGGAGTTGCGCTTCATGATGGAGGTGATTTCAACGGCAGCAGTGCCTTCATCCTTCATGCGGCCCAGACGCAGGCAGCCTTGCAGCGCCAGAGTGATTTCAGTCTGCATGTCGGCCAGTTTCTTCTGCACCAGCTGAGTCTGCGCCAGCGGGCGACCAAACTGCAGACGGTCCAGGGTGTACTGACGGGCGGTGTGCCAGCAAAACTCGGCCGCACCCAGCGCGCCCCAGGAGATACCGTAGCGGGCAGAGTTCAGGCAAGTGAACGGGCCTTTCAGGCCGGTTACGTGCGGCAGCATGTTCTCTTCCGGCACGAACACGTCGTCCATCACGATTTCACCGGTGATGGAGGTACGCAGACCCACCTTGCCCTTGATGGCCGGCGCGCTCAGACCTTTCCAGCCTTTTTCCAGAATGAAGCCGCGAATCACGTCATCATCGGTCTTTGCCCAGACCACAAAGACGTCAGCGATAGGGCTGTTGGTGATCCACATCTTGGCACCCTTGAGCAGGTAGCCGCCTTCGGTGCTGCGTGCACGAGTAACCATGGAGCCCGGATCGGAGCCGTGGTTCGGCTCGGTCAGACCAAAGCAGCCGATAAACTCGCCAGAGGCCAGCTTGGGCAGGTACTTCTGCTTCTGCTCCTCAGAACCGAATTCGTTGATCGGCACCATAACCAGAGAAGACTGCACACTCATCATCGAACGATAGCCGGAGTCAACGCGCTCCACTTCACGGGCGATCAGGCCGTAGCAGACATAGTTCAGGCCGCTGCCGCCGTACTCGGTGGGGATGGTTGCGCCCAGCAGGCCCAGCTCGCCCATTTCACGGAAGATCTCCGCATCGGTCTGCTCATTACGGAACGAGTTCAGCACCCGCGGCATGAGTTTGTCCTGGCAGTACTGGCGTGCGCTGTCACGCACCATGCGCTCTTCTTCAGTCAGTTGCTGATCCAGCAGCAGCGGATCTTCCCAGTTGAAACTTGCCTTGGATGCGGCCATGAGCTCTCCGGTATTCGATTTGTTGGGGGGCAGGTTCCGACGGGGAACCATAAGTTGCCAGCGACTCTACGCACAGAAAACACCGCAAACAAGCGTCTTTTATGCAGACACCTGTGCTAAATTGGAACTCCGAACAAGCCGCAGGCTTGGTCGGAGGCTGTAGGCTCAAAGCTGGAGGCTGGAAGCCAAAGCCCAGCGTGAGTGGCTAACTTCCAGAGCATAGCCCACGCACAGCAATGACGACCGCTGAGAGGCTGGACTTCCAGCCTACAGCCTTCCGCCTCAAGCCATCCAAAGGATGCCCTCCATGCGCCGCAAGATCCCCCCGACCCAAGCCCTGGTCTGCTTCGAGTCCTCCGCTCGCCATGAGAGCTTCACCAAGGCCGCTGAGGAGCTGTCGCTGACGCAAAGCGCGGTCTGTCGACAGATCGCCAACCTGGAAGCCTTTCTCGATATTCAGCTGTTCCGCCGCACGCGCCGTGGGGTGAAGCTGACCGACGCCGGGCAAATCTACAGCCGCCGCATCGCCAGTCGGCTGGACGCGGTGGAACGCGACACCCTGTCGGTGATGGGCAACCAGGGTACTGCGACGCTGGAGGTGGCGCTGGTGCCGACCTTTGGCACGCAATGGCTACTGCCACGGCTCAGCCACTTTCTGCGCCAGCATCCACAGATCACGGTCAACCTGACCAACCGCACGCGGCCATTCCTGTTTGCCGATACCGAGTTTGATGCGGCGATCTACTTCGGCGACGGCGACTGGTCCGGCACCCAGACCCACTATCTGATGCCCGAGTCGCCGATTCCGGTCTGCAGTCCGGCGTTGATTGCGCCAGCCAGCGACCTGTCGCCAGAAGACATCGCCCGCTTGCCCCTGCTGCAGCAAACCACCCGCCCCTACGCCTGGCGCCAGTGGTTTGCCGCCGCCGACATGCGCGTTGAACACGACCTTAACGGCACCCGACTGGAGCTGTTCTCGATGTTGGCGCAGGCGGCGATGCACGGCATGGGCGTCGCGCTGATCCCGCCGTTTCTGATTCGTCAGGAGCTGGCCGACGGCCGACTGATCAGCCCCTGTCCGCGCAGCTTTGAAACCGACAACGGCTACTATTTGGTGATCCCGGAGCGCAAGGCAGAATCGGCTGCGCTACTGGCATTCCGCGACTGGATTCTGCAGCAGGCGCAGACCTATAGAGCCGCAAGCGGCAAGCTGTAAGCCGCAAGTTCCAAGCTTCAAGCTGGTTCGGCTGGACGCCCCCCAGGTGTTTCTACAGACGTCCAGTCGCTATCTCAGCCAAAAGAAAACCGCGCGATGTGCAACCGCGCGGGTTTTACTTGCAGCTTGAAGCTTGCCGCTTGCAGCTAAAAAAGGGGCCCGAAGGCCCCTGAGCACACATGAGGCTTGTTGCGATTACTGACGCACGCCTTCGACCGTGATGATCAGCTCGACGGTTTCCGAGGCCGGGCCCAGGTTGTAATCGATGCCGAAGTCGGCCAGTTTCAGCGTGGTGGTGGCGTCGAAACCAGCGCGGTAGCCGCCCCAAGGGTCTTCGCCTTCACCGATAAAGTTGGCATCCAACACCACCGGCTTGGTCACACCGTTCAGGGTCAGATTGCCGGTCACCTTGGCGCTGCTGTCACCGGTCACTTCAATGCCGGTGGAGGCGAAGGTAGCGGTTCCATTCTCCTCAACATTGAGGAAGTCGTCACTACGGATGTGCTTGTCGCGCTCAGCGTGATTGGTGTCCACACTGTCGGTGTTGACGGTTACGTTGATGCTGCTGGCCTCGGGCTTGTCGGCGTCCCAGCTGAAGGTGCCGTCAAAGTCGTTAAAACGTCCGTAGATCCAGCTGTAACCCAGGTGGCTGATCTTGAAGTTGACCGAAGCGTGCTGGCCACGCTTGTCGATCTGATAGTCAGCCGCCTGAGCCAGACCGGCCGCCATCATCAGACTGCCCAGAGTCGTCGCTGCAATCAGTTTTTTCATTTGCCTTTCTCCGTTGCGTTGAGCAGCCGCATGCCGAGCATGCGCCGCAGGGTGTTGTCCTTATCGAGCACGTGATGTTTGAGGGCGCCGAGCGCGTGTATACCGGCCACTCCCAGCAAGCCAAGGGCCAGCCAATAGTGTAGAGCACCGGCTCGCTGCGCCTGACCCGGCAGATTGCTGACCAGCGCCGGCACCTCAAACCAGCCAAACAGGCTGACACCGCGGCCCTTGGCAGTGGAAATCAGATACCCGCTGACAACGATCAGCAGCATGGCGGCATACATGAGCCACTGGGCAGCGGTCGCGAGTTGGCGCTCCCAGCGCTGGTGAGTGGTCAGATGCTCAGGGAATGGGGTAGCCGCCCGCCAAATCAGACGCAGTAACAGCAACGCGGCGAACACCAGCCCGAGGCTCTTATGCCAGAAGGGTGCACTGGTGTAGTAAGGGCTGTAATAGGTAAGGCTGGTCATCCACAGGCCAAGTGCGGTCAGGCCGATTACCAGCAGCGCCATCAGCCAATGCAGGCTACCCGTTATCCAGCCAAATCTGTCGTTACTGTTGCGCCACTGCATCGCCACCTCGCGTTCAATGGAAAAATGATCCCATCGACTGAATGAGATAAAAAGCGCAATTATTGGTTCCCACCCAACAGGTTTCTCGATATTTCAGCCGGTTCGCACGCCCTCGCGCGCAACAAGAGGGCGCTGGCGCACCTCCACAGAGACATGGCGTGCCGCGCCCAGGGGGATCACCACACCCGCCCTGCAACCTTCTCAGAAAAATAGGCGCTTCAACTCCTGCCCCGGCTTGGCCGCTCGCATAAAGGCCTCACCAACCAGAAAGCCATAGACCTCATGCGCCAGCATCAGCTCTACGTCGGCTCGGTTCAAAATGCCGCTTTCGGTCACCAGCGTCTTGTCGCGAGGGATCTGCGGCAGCAGCTCCAGCGTGGTATCCAGCGTGACCTCAAAGGTGTGCAGATTGCGGTTGTTGATGCCGATCAAGGGTGTCTCCAGCTTGAGGCCGCGCTCCAGCTCCGCCGCGTCATGCACTTCAACCAGTACATCCAGCCCTTGCTGCTTGGCAGTGGCCGCCAGCTCCGCCATTTGCACGTCATCCAGACAGGCGGCGATCAGCAGCACGCAATCGGCACCGAGGGCGCGAGCTTCGACGATCTGATACGGGTCAACCATGAAGTCCTTGCGAATCACCGGCAGCGAGCAGGCGGCACGCGCCTGCTGCAGGTAATCATCGTGGCCCTGAAAGAAGTCCACGTCAGTCAGTACCGACAGGCAGACTGCACCACCGGCCTCGTAGCTGGCGGCGATCTCGGCAGGTTGAAAGTCCTCGCGCAGCACGCCCTTGCTGGGCGACGCCTTCTTGATCTCAGCAATCACCGCAGGGTGGCGCGCTGCCGCAGCGTCCTGAATTGCCTTGGCAAAACCACGGGTTGGTGATGCCGCCGCAGCCAGTTGTTCCAGCTCGGCCAGACTGCGACTTTGAAGACGATCTTTCACTTCCTCGTGCTTGCGCGCGACGATGTTCTGCAAGATGGTCGGCACGCTCATTGTGCTGCTTCCTCCCGGAATACCTCGGTAAAGGCGATGAGTTCGTTGAGTTTTTCCCGCGCCAGCCCTGAGTAGAGCGCGTCGGAGGCAAGCTTGACGCCTTCGACCAGGCTGGTGGCATGATCTGCTGCGTACAGCGCAGCACCAGCGTTGAGAATGATGATATCGGCGGCCTTTTCTCCGGCCTCAGTTTCGCGCTTGCCAAGCGCATCGCGGATCAGCTTGAGCGAGGCTGCCGCATCCTCAACCGTCAGACCGATCAGCGAACGGCTCTTGATGCCCAGTTCTTCCGGGCTGACGTCGTACTCGCGAATGTGGCCGTCTTTCAGCTCGGCAATATGGCTGGTCGCCGCCAGGCTAAGCTCGTCCAGACCGTCCTTGGAGTGCACCACCAGCACGTGCTCGCTGCCCAGGCGCTTGAGCACTTCGGCAATCGGCCGGCACAGGGCCTGGGAAAACACGCCAATAACCTGATGCTTGACGCCGGCCGGGTTGGTCATCGGGCCGAGCATATTGAAGATAGTGCGCATACCCAGCTCGCGGCGCGGGCCGATGGCATGCTTCATGGCGCCGTGATGGGCGGGCGCGAACATAAAGCCCACGCCAACGCTTTCCACGCAGCGCGCTACCTGCTCGGGCGTCAGGTTCAGGTTTACGCCGGCCGCCTCCAGCAGGTCGGCACTGCCGCTCTTGCCAGACACGGCGCGATTGCCGTGCTTGGCGACCCGGCCGCCGGCAGCAGCAACGACAAGCGCCGCGGCGGTCGATACGTTGAAGATATTGGCGCCGTCACCACCGGTACCGCAGGTGTCGACCAGGCGTTCAGCGTTGATCTGCACGCCAGAGGCCAGCTCGCGCATGACCATGGCCGCGCCGGTGATTTCATCCAGGGTTTCGCTTTTCATGCGCAGGGCGACCAGAAAGCCGCCGATCTGTGCGTCGGTGCACTGACCGGTCATGATCTGGCGCATCACATCCTGCATTTCCTCGGTGGACAGATCCAGTTGCTCGACCACCTTGCCGAGGGCTGTCTTGATATCCATACCGTCTCTCCTTGCTGATCAGCGGCGCAAGCCGCCCTGCTGCTTGAGGAAGTTGGCGAGCATCTCGTGCCCCTGCTCTGACAGGATCGACTCGGGATGGAACTGCACACCCTCGATCATGTATTCGCGGTGACGTACGCCCATGATTTCATCGACGCTGCCGTCGTCATGCTGGGTCCAGGCGGTCAGCTCCAGGCAATCGGGCAGCGTGTCACGGCTGATGACCAGCGAGTGATAGCGGGTCACGGTCAGCGGATTGTTCAAGCCGGCAAACACACCCAGCTCTTCATGGTAGACCGGGCTGGTCTTGCCGTGCATGACCTGACGGGCACGCACCACATCACCGCCAAAGGCCTGACCAATACTCTGGTGGCCGAGGCAGATGCCGAGAATCGGCAGCTTGCCGGCAAAGTGCTTGAGCACCGGCACCGAGACACCCGCCTCATTAGGCGTACACGGGCCGGGCGATACAACAATGCGCTCGGGGTTGAGGGCTTCGATCTCGGCGACGGTCAGTTCGTCGTTGCGCACCACCTTGACGTCGGCACCCAGCTCACCGAGGTACTGCACCACGTTGTAGGTAAAGGAGTCGTAGTTATCGATCATCAGCAGCATGGCTTTTCTCCTTTACCGGGCCGATTGTTCAGCGAGCGCAATCGCACGGAACATGGCGCGACGCTTGTTGATGGTCTCTTCCCACTCCAGCGCGGGCACCGAGTCGGCAACAATACCGCCACCGGCCTGCACATGCAGCTCGCCATCCTTGATCACCGCGGTGCGAATCGCGATAGCGGTATCCATATTGCCATTCCACGCCCAGTAGCCAACCGCGCCGCCGTAGACACCGCGCTTGACCGGCTCCAGCTCGTCGATGATCTCCATCGCGCGAATCTTCGGTGCACCGGACAGCGTGCCGGCCGGCAGAATGGCGCGCAGCGCGTCCATTGCCGTCAGCTCCGGCTTGAGCTGGCCCTGCACGTTGGAGACGATGTGCATGACGTTGGAGTAGCGCTCGATAACCATCTTCTCGGTCACCTTGACCTTGCCGATCTCAGCCACGCGACCCACGTCGTTGCGGCCCAGGTCAATCAGCATCAGGTGCTCAGCGATTTCCTTGGCGTCGGACAGCAGGTCCTGCTCCAGCGCTAGGTCCGCTTCTTCGGTCGCACCGCGCGGACGGGTACCGGCAATCGGGCGCACGGTAACTTCACCCTCTTCGACACGCACCAGCACTTCGGGCGAGCTGCCAACCACGTGGAAGTCACCGAAGTTGAAAAAGTACATATAAGGCGTGGGGTTCTGGCTGCGCAGGGCGCGGTACAGATCAATCGGCTCGGCCTTGAAGTCGATGCTCATACGCTGGGACGGCACCACCTGCATGCAGTCACCGGCGAGGATGTATTCCTTGATGGTGTCGACCGCCCGCTCGTAATCGTCGCGGGTGAAACTGGCGCGGTAATCCAGATCAATGTCCACTGGTGCGGCGAGGTCCAGCAGTTTACGCGGCGGCGTCGGCTGACGCAGCTGCTCAAGTAGTTGATCCAGCCTGGCGTTGGCCTGCTCAAAGGCACCGTCGGCGCTCGGGTCGGCCAGCACGATGGCGTGCAGCTTGCCGGCGAGGTTATCGAACACCACCACTTCATCCGACACCATCAGCAGGATGTCCGGCGTGCCCAGCACATCCGGATTGACGGTGGCCGCCAGGCGTGGCTCGACGTAACGCACGCAGTCATAACCGAAGTAGCCAACCAGGCCACCATTGAAACGCGGCAAGCCGGGAATGCTCGGCACCCGGTAACGGGCCTTGAAGGTTTCGACAAAATCCAGCGGATCGGCACACTCGTGACGCTCCTGCTCGACGCCATCAACCAGCACGGTGGCGGTGTGGCCATCGACGCGCAGCACGGTACGCGCCGGCAGGCCGATAATGGAATAACGCCCCCACTTTTCACCGCCCTGCACCGATTCGAGCAAGTAGGAGTAGGCGCCATCGGCCAGTTTCAGATAGGTGGACAGCGGGGTTTCAAGGTCTGCCAGCACCTCGCGAACAACAGGTACACGGTTGCAATCCTGGGCAGCCAGGCGAAGGAATTCGTCTCGGGTCATGATCAGCCTCAAAGGCAGGGTAAGTCACACGCAAACAGGGGTGCTCGCACTCAGGGGCGAGCGAGACAGTTCAGGTACGCCAACGCCAGCGGGCGAGCGCCTTGATAACTCTCATCAGTTTGCGATTGCTGACAAACACGGCTGATCCATCACTGGAGGGGATACTCGGGCAAGCCTATATGAGCGCGTCTAGCGAATCAACCAGCAGGTCCGGGTTTTCAGCGGCAATCGGCTGGCCGTGATTGTAGCCGTAGCTGACCGCCACCACCGGCACCCCTGCGGCCTTGGCAGCCAGCACATCACTGCGCGAGTCGCCGACAAACAATGCTTGCCCGGCCACCACGCCCGCCTGCTGCATTACCCAGTTCAAGGCCGCAGGATCAGGCTTTTGTACCGGTAAAGTATCGCCACCCACCAGCCAGCGGAAGTAACCATCGAGCTGTTTTTCGGCGAGCAGCTCCGGTACGAAGCGGCTCGGCTTGTTGGTAATCAGCGCCAGCGGCACGCCCACCTGCTGCAGCGCATCGAGAAGGGGACGCACACCCGGGTACAGCGTGCTGCGCGAATGATCACCGGCGTAGGCCTCAAGAAACAGCGCCAGCGCCTGTTCGGTATCGCCTTCGCTGATGGACGCATGCTCGATGTCATCGGCCAGCGCTCTGCGCACCAGCACCCGCGCGCCGTTACCCACCCAATGACGCACCTTGTCGACGCCCGCCGGCGCGCGCCCCAGCTGATCCAGCATGACATCAACCGCACCCGCCAGATCCGGCACCGAGTCGATCAGGGTGCCGTCCAGGTCAAACATCACCAACTTTGGCAGCTCGCCAGCAAACAACTCGCGCAGCGACGACATCTCAGCGTTTTACCTGCGCCAGCTCCGCACGCATGCTGTCGATGACTGCCTTGTAGTCCGGCTTGTTGAAAATGGCGGAGCCGGCAACGAAGGTATCGGCGCCCGCTTCGGCGATGGCGCGGATGTTCTGCTCGTTGACGCCACCATCGATTTCCAGACGAATCTCACGGCCGCTGGCGTCGATCAGAGCACGAGCTTCACGCAGCTTATCCAGCGTACCCGGGATGAACTTCTGGCCGCCAAAGCCAGGGTTAACGCTCATCAGCAGCACCATATCGACCTTGTCCATCACGTACTTGAGCGCATCCAGCGACGTCGCCGGGTTGAATACCAGGCCAGCCTTGGCGCCGCCGTCCTTGATCAACTGCAATGACCGGTCGATGTGCTCGGAGGCTTCCGGGTGGAAAGTGATATAGCTGGCACCGGCTTCGAGAAAGTCGCCAATAATGCGGTCGACCGGCTTGACCATCAGATGCACATCGATCGGCGCGGTCACGCCATACTTGCGCAGCGCAGTGCACACCATCGGCCCAATGGTCAGGTTGGGCACATAGTGGTTGTCCATGACATCAAAGTGAACAATATCGGCACCCGCTGCCAGCACCCGGTCGACGTCTTCACCAAGACGGGCAAAATCGGCGGACAGAATGGACGGCGCGATGGCGTAATCAGGCATGGCAAACCTCAACAGAAACGAACACGGAAAAGGCCGCCAGTGTACCCCATCCGCCGCTGTTATACTCGGCGCAGACCCGAGCGCCCGCTGGCCTAGCCCAGCCGGATGACATGTCAACCGCCCGACGGAACCTGCCCATGCGCCTGCCAGCCCTGATTGCGCTGCTCTGCCTCGCCAACCACGCCGCCGCCCAAGAGCCTGAGCCCGATGCCGGTGCGATCAGCACGCCGAGCGAACGCGTCGATGCTCTGTCACGCAGCGCCCTGTACCGCGACGTGCTACAGCGCGAAACGCCAACCGAGGAGCAACGACAGCTGGAGTTCAACGGCGAGTCGCTATTTGGCCTGTTTCTGCCAGCCGCCAGGCCTGAACCACTGGGCGGCGTGCTGCTGATTGCGGGGGCCGGTGAGCACGCCGACTGGCCCGAACTGATCGGCCCGGCGCGGCGCCAGTTGAGCGACGCCGGCTGGCACACGCTGGCCATCACCCTGCCCGATGCGCCCGACAGCCCTACCATCATCAGTCCGCCCATCGCCGATCCAGCCAACCAGCCGCCTGCCGAAGCCGAACCTGGCGCCGACCCCGCCATGCTGGCCGGCAGCGAGCCTGCCGACGACCCAGCGCCAGCCGTTAGCCTGGATTACGGCACGGCTGCCGGCGGCCTGATCACCGCCGCGCTACAGGTCTTGCAGGCTGAGGGGGCCGAGCAGATCAGCCTGGTCGCCCGTCGCGACGCCGGCTACTGGGCCCTGCTGGCGACCGACAGCACGCCACCGGAGCAGCCGCCGCAGGCCATGGTGCTCTTCGAGGCGCGCCAGCCCGCCGCAGCCGAGCGTCCGAGCCTGAGCAGCCTGCTGGAGGGCTGGGACAAGCCCATGCTGGAAATGCTCGACCGAGACAGCCCGCTGGGCCAGGCGCAAGCCGCCGACCACCTGCGCGTCGCCCGCCGCGCCGGCCACAACGCCTATCGCCAACTGGACCTGGCACCGATACAGCGCTCGGCGGTGGCGCAAGAGATAATTGGTAAGCGCCTGCAAGGCTGGCTGGAAGCCAACTACCGGCCAGCCCAGCCCACACCCGAGACGGGCGAGACACCCTGAAGAGCAGCCCCACGGCAGAGCTTAGCGAAACCCCTTGTGTCGGCGCAGCAGCTCATACGCCTCCTGAATCTGCCGAATGCGCTCCCCGGCGTTGCCCTGCTCCACATTGCCGGCGCCCCGAGCTGCCAGCTTGTCGGGATGGTGCAAGCTCAATTGCCGACGGTAGGCACGCTTGATCACCTCTGGCGAATCAGCCAGATCGACCTTGAGCAGACTGGCGGCGCGCCGCAGGGCATCCTGACGCGGTACCGCTGAGCGACTGCGCGGCGGCGCCTGGGTGCGCTGATGACGCTGATGCATGCGCTGCTGCTCGGACTGCGCCAAGCCGGCCTCTGCCGCCCAGTCGGCCAGCAGGGTGCGAACCTCGTCGCTCAGTTGCCCCGGCACCACCGCCATGCGCCAGCAGCTGTCGAGCAATTCCGCAGCGCGGGCTGGCTCGCGCTTGCGCAGGGCGCGCACCAAGGGGCGAAGATCGGCCGCCGTTTTGCCTTGATTGAAGTCGTGCATGGCGCGCAGGCACGCGGCCTCGTCCAACCGATACAGCTGCATCAGATCACGCGCCAACTGCAGGTGCACCTGACTGACTCGCCCGCTGGCCTTGGCCAGCCTGCCGAGGCACAAAAACAACACACGCTCGAAGTCGGCGGGGCCAGTGCGCAGCTCCGCCAAGCGTATCGGCAAGTCGCGCCAACGCCGCAGCTGCCAATACCGATCCAGCGCATGTCCGACTACCGCCCCCAGCAACGCACCTGGCAGCGCGCCGCCCAGCCCTCCAACCAGCGCGCCCATCACCGTGACCGGCCAGAGCACGCTTAAGCCCTCGCCTGCCGATCAGCGTCGACCAGCCGCTGCGGCGTACCCACATCGATCCACTGGCCACGAAAATGCTCACCACTGACACGTCCCAGGTCGGCCGCCTGGCGCAGCAGCGGCGCCAGGGCAAAGGCGCCGTGCGACTGGTCAGCCAGCAACCCCGGATGCAGCACCGCGATACCGCTGTAGGTCAGGCCCTGCTCGCCTGCCTTGGGGTTGCCTACCTGTTCACCCTGCAGCAAAAAGTCGCCATTGGGGTTATGCGCCGGATTGTCGATCAACACCAGATGGGCCAACTTGCCGGGCGGCAAGCTGAAACCGGTAAAGTCAAAATCTGTCCAGACGTCGCCATTAACCAGCACAAAGGGGCCATCGCCCAGCAGCGGCAGCGCCCGACGTATACCGCCGCCGGTTTCCAGCGGTTCGCCCTCAGCCGACCAGGCAATCCGCACGCCCAGCGCTGCGCCATCGGCAAAGAAGGCTTCGATCTGTTCGCCCAGCCAGGCGTGGTTGATCACCAGTTCACGCAGCCCCGCTGCCGCCAGCGCCTCGATATGCCACTGCAGCAACGGCTTGTCGCCAACCTTGAGCAGCGGCTTGGGTGTGTGCAACGTCAGCGGGCGCATGCGTTCGCCCTTGCCCGCCGCCAGAATCATCGCCTTCATGCCGCAGGTATCCCCAGACTATCAAGCAGCTCGACCAGCGGCTGCAGCCGCACATCCTCGGCGCAGGCCTCACGCAGATAACCGACAAAGCGCGGCGCATCGGCCAGGTAATGGGGCTTGCCGTCGCGGTGACAGATACGCGCGAAGATCCCCAGAACCTTGAGGTGGCGCTGCACGCCCATCAGCCGCGCCTGATCCAGAAAGTCGCCGAGCTGCGCCGGCACCGGCAACCCAGCCGCGACAGCCTGCTGCCAGTAGCGCTGCAGCCATTGGCGTCGCTCGGCCACCGGCCAACTGAAAAAAGCATCGGCAAACAGCGAGGTCACGTCGTAACTGATCGGGCCATAGAGGGCATCCTGAAAATCCAGCACTCCAGGCTCGCCGGCAGCCACCATCAGGTTGCGCGGCATGTAATCACGGTGCACGTACACCTGCGCCTCAGCCAGGTTGCTGTCCAGCACGAGCTGCTGCACCCTATCCCACAGGCGTCGCTGCTCTGGCGTCAGCTCACGCTCCAGCACACGCGCCACGTACCAGTCTGGAAACAGCGCCAGCTCACGGCGCAGCACCGCCTCATCGTACTCAGGCAGTACGCCAGGGCGGCTGGCCCGCTGCCAGCGGATCAGACTGGCGATAGCGTCGCTGAACAGGCGCTCCAGCTCGTCGTCGCTAACGCCCTGCTGGATGTACTGCAGGTAGGTTTGGGCGCCCATGTCCTCGAGCAACAGAAAGCCCTGCCCCAGATCCTGGGCGAAAATGCGCGGCACCCGCACACCGGCATCCTGCAGCAAGCCGGTAATACGCACAAAAGGCTCGCTGTTCTCGTGCTCCGGCGGCGCATCCATGATGATCAGGCTGTGTCCGCCCGCCTGCCAGCGAAAATAGCGTCGAAAACTGGCATCGGCGCTGGCCGGCGCCAGCTCACCCTTGGGCAAATCCCCCCAGTGCAGGGTTGCAGCAGCTTGCGCAAGCGCACCTGCCAACCACTCGTGCATTTGTTGCTGTCGTGAATCCATCAATATCCCAATCTCGCCTGTCAGTTGCCGTGCCAATTCGTACTCAGGCATCGCCCAATGCTTTATTATCCGTTATCTTGCTCGACTGACACAGCATGCAGATTGCACTCTCCTCGTACAAGGCGTCACGAGCACGCACCGACTGGAAGCCCGGATAACGACATAATGGCCTACCGCACTCCACCGTTTCGCTCCTCCTTTCCCATGTTGCTGGCCAGCTCACTGCTGCTGGTCCAGCCCTTAAGCGCCGCTGCCAACCAGGTGCAATGCCGCCCGGCGGGCAACAGCTGGGCCTGCGAGCCACTGCAAGCCCGTGGCGAGCTGCCACCCAGACCGCCAAAAGCCGCACCCGCCCCGGCCCCGAATCCCGCCCCGGTCGCAGAGAGCGCCGTGGCGGTCAGCGCTGGCGCCGCCGCAGCCGCTGCGGCCAGCCGCGCCACCGGCAGCACTGATTTCAGCCAGCTGGACTGGGTCCCACGTGAACAACTCAGTGCTGAGCAGCAAGCCGCCATTGCCCCCTATTGTGGCGGCGCCTACATTGAGCCGGAACGCACCGGTCGCGACGATGCCACGCCCTTTGACCAACTGCCGGTCTACGCCTCAGCCGACAGCAGTCGTTTCGAGCAAGGCAACCAGACCGGGGTGCTGGAGGGCGACGTGCTGCTGCGCCAGGGCCGCCTGCAGGCCCGTTCTGACCAGGCGAGTTTTGACCAGGCCAACGCCCAGGCCATGCTCGAAGGCAATGTACGCCTGCGCGACCAGGGCGTTCTGGTATTGGGCGACCAGGCCAGCATGCGCATCGACAACGGCGAAACCCGTATCGATGGCGTCCAATACGTGGTTCACGATGCTCGCGCCCGGGGCACCGCCAGCCGGCTGATGCGCCGTGACGACGCTGTCATCGTCATCAGCGACGGCAGTTACACCACCTGCGAACCCGGCCAAAACAGCTGGGCGCTGCATGGCGACGACATCGAGCTGGACCGCGAGAAGGGCTGGGGCGAGGCGCGTCACGTTACCCTGCGGGTCAAGGACGTACCGGTGTTCTACACCCCGTACATCTACTTCCCGATCGACGACCGTCGCCAGACCGGCCTGTTGCCACCGAGCTTCAGCCACTCGACCGACAACGGCACCGAGATCGAGACACCCTACTACATCAACCTGGCGCCGAACTACGATGCCACCCTGTACCCGCGCTACCTGTCTGAGCGCGGCCTGCAGATGGAAGGCGAATTCCGCTACAAGAAGCCGGACAACGAAGGCAGCCTGACCGCCGCCTTCCTGAACGACAGCGAGTACAACGAAAATCGCTGGCTCTACGGCTGGCAGCACCAGGGTGGTCTGCAGAGCCGCTGGAGTACCGATGTCAACTACGTCGATATCAGCGACCCCTTCTACTTCCAGGACTTGAACACTGCCCTGGAAGCCCGCTCGGATACCTACGTGAACCAGCGAGCCGGTATCACCTATCGTGGCGATGGCTGGCGCTTCCGCGCTGGAGTACACGCCTACGAGCTGGCCACCATCACCTCGCTGACGCCGTACGAGCGCCTGCCGCAACTGCGCCTGGACGGCGCCAACTGGCTGGGTGACAGCGGTCTGCGCTTCGGCTACGACCTTGAGTATGTCTACTTCGACCGAGACCTGGACAACGGTTTTATCACTGGCCAGGACGGTATTCAGCTTGACGCCCTAGGCAACCCGATCCTGACCCCGGACGAGAACCTGACCGGGTTGCAGCGCGCCACCGGCCACCGCGTCAGCGTGAGTCCCAAGCTCAGCTACCCCTGGCGCAACAGCTGGGCCTTTGTCACGCCCAGCGTGCGCACCCAGAGCACCTACTATGATCTGGACTTCGACGCGCGCGCCGATGGCTTCAACTACGCCGATGCCAACACCACGCCATCCAGCACGGTGCCGGTGGCGGCGCTGGACGCCGGCCTGTACTTCGACCGCGACACCAGCTGGTTCGGCAAGGGCCTGCGCCAGACCCTGGAGCCGCGCGCCTTCTACCTGTACGCGCCGCACGAAGACCAGAACGACCAGCCGCTGTTCGACACCAACCAGAACACCTTCAGCTACAGCTCGCTGTTCCGCGACAACCGCTTCAGCGGCCGGGATCGCGTGGCCGATGCCAATCAGCTGTCGCTCGGTGTGACCAGCCGCGCGCTGGAAGCCGACGGCACCGAGCGCGCCCGCGCCAGCTTCGGCCAGGTGCTGTACTTCCGCGACCGTGAAGTGCAGATGCTCGACGCCAACGGTGTAGCGCGCAGCGCCGACACCTCCTCCTCCTCAGCGTACGCCGCGGAGTTGATGTACCGGGTCAGCGATGCCTGGCGCGTCAACAGCGACATCATCTGGGATCCGGACGACAGCAGCAGCGACGCTGGCAGCGTCTTCGCCCACTACCAGCCCGAGCCGCGCAAGGTGCTGAACATGGGCTATCGCTACCGCAACAACGTCAACACCTACAACGCGCTGACCGGCACCTTCCAGCGCGACCCGGACAGCCGTATCGACCAGTCCGACCTCTCGTTCATGTGGCCGTTGAACCCGCAGTGGAGCCTGATCGGCCGCTGGCAGCATGACTTTGCCGAAGATCGAACCCTCGAAGCCTTTGGCGGTCTGGAGTACGACAGCTGCTGCTGGAAGCTGCGCGTCATCAACCGCTACTGGGTCGACTACAACGAGTTCGAATCCGTCGCCCGCGACGAATCCAACCGCGGTATCTTCCTGCAGGTGGTCCTGAAGGGCCTTGGCAGCGTCAGCGGCAACGAAGTACACAGCCTTCTTGATGATGGCATCCCCGGTTACAGAGAGCGTGAAGAAAATGCATTTTAAGTTTGTTACAGCCCTGAGCCTGTGCGCGGGCCTCCTGTTCACTGCCGCCAGTCAGGCGGCCGTCGAACCGCTGGACCGCGTGGCCGCGATTGTCGACAACGACGTAGTGATGGCCAGCCAGGTCAATGAACGCATGGCCTCGGTACGCCAGCAGCTGGCGCAAAACGGCGCCGCAGCCCCGGCGGAGAGCGAACTGCGCTCCCAGGTGCTGGACCGCCTGATTCTGGAGAGCATCCAGCTGCAGATGGGTGAGCGCGCCGGTATGCAGATCGACGACGAATCACTGAACCAGACCATGCAGCAGATCGCCGCGCGCAACGGCGTCACCCTGGACCAGTTTCGCGCAGCCCTTGAGCGCGACGGCATCAGCTACCAGCAGGCACGTGAGCAGATTCGCCGCGAGATGATCATCAACCGCGTGCGTCAGCGCCGGGTCCGCGACAACATCCAGGTCAGCGATCAGGAAGTGCGCAACTTCCTCAACTCCGACGTCGGCCGCTACCAGACGTCTGCCGACTTCCGCCTGGCGATGATCGTGCTGCCACTGGCCGAAAACGCCAGCAGCACCGACGTCGAAAAGGTTGGCCGCGCGGCAACCGACATCTACAACCAGCTGCGTCAGGGTGCCGACTTCAACACCCTGGCCGCCAGTCGCTCCGCCGGTGACACCGCGCTGGAAGGCGGCGAGCTGGGCTGGCGCAAGGCCGCTCAGCTGCCCGGCCCCTTTGCCTCGGCAGTCGATGCCCTGCAGGTTGGCGAAATCACCCAGCCCATGCGCTCCCCCGCCGGCATTCACATCCTCAAGCTGCTGGACCGCCGTGGCGGTGAAGGTCAGGTGATCGAGGAATTCCATGTCCGTCACATCCTGATCAAGCCCAGCGAAATCCGTACCGACGGCGAGGCCGCGCAACTGGCCCAGCGCATCTATGACCGCATCAAGGGCGGCGAATCCTTTGCCACCCTGGCCAAGTCTTACTCGGAAGACCCGGGCAGCGCACTGAACGGCGGCGACCTGAATTGGGTCACGCCTGATGCGATGACTCCCGAGTTTGGCGAGATGGTAACCAGTACTCCGCCAAACACCCTGAGCCGGCCGTTCCAGAGCCAGTTCGGCTGGCACATTCTGGAAGTGCTGGGCACCCGCGACGTCGATATGACCGACGACATGCGCGAACAGCAGGCAGCCAACCTGATCCGCAGCCGCAAGTACGAAGAAGAGCTGCAGACCTGGCTGCTGCAGATTCGCGACGAAGCCTACGTGGAGATCAAGAACGGGTGAATCCGGCACCACGCCTGGCCATCACCGCCGGCGAGCCGGCGGGTATTGGTCCCGACCTGTGCCTGATGCTGGCCCAGCAGCCCACCAGCTGCGAGCGGGTGGTGATTGCCGACCCGCAGCTGCTGGAACAGCGCGCCGCCCAGCTTGGACTGCGCGTAGAGCTACGCCCCTTTGACCCGGATGCCCTGTCGGCAGCTCAGGCGGCCGGTCAGCTTAGCGTATTGCCGGTTTCGCTGGCCGCTCAATGCCGGCCGGGCGAACTGAACCGCGCAAACGCCGGCTACGTGCTGGAAACCCTGCGGCTGGCGGGGGCTGGCGCACTCAACGGCACCTTTGACGCCATTGTTACCGCGCCAGTACACAAGGGCATCATCAACGACGCCGGCGTGCCCTTTTCCGGGCATACCGAGTTCTTCGCCGAGCAGACCGCCACCGAGCAGGTGGTGATGATGCTTGCCTGTCCCGGCCTGCGGGTGGCCCTGGCGACCACTCACCTGCCGCTGCGGCAGGTCGCCGACGCCATCACAGGCCCGCTGATCGAACGTGTAGTGCGCATCCTGCACAACGACCTGCTGAGCAAGTTCGGCATTGCCGCACCACGCATTCTGGTCTGCGGCCTGAATCCGCACGCCGGTGAAGACGGGCACCTGGGGCGCGAAGAGCTGGATATCATCATCCCGGCGCTGGAGCGTCTGCGCGCTGAGGGTATGCAGCTGATCGGGCCGCTGCCCGCCGACACCCTGTTCACCCCCAAGCACCTTGATCAGGCCGATGCGGTGCTGGCCATGTATCACGATCAGGGCCTGCCGGTGCTCAAGCACAAAGGCTTCGGCAACGCCGTCAATATTACGCTGGGCATGCCCATCATCCGTACCTCGGTTGATCACGGCACCGCCCTGGACCTGGCCGGGACCGGCCAGGCCAACCCGGGCAGCCTGCAGGTTGCTCTCGATACCGCCATCCAGATGATCGCCGCCCGGAGGGCAGTATGAGTCAGTTTCCGCAACACAAGGCGCGCAAGCGCTTTGGCCAGAACTTCCTGCACGATGCAGGCGTGATCGACCGCATCATCCGCTCCATCCGTCCGCGTGAAAGCGATCACCTGGTCGAGATCGGCCCGGGTCAGGGCGCCATCACCTCTGGCCTGCTGGCCAGCGGCGCACAGCTGGACGTAGTCGAGCTGGACAAGGACCTGCACCCGATCCTGATGGGCCAATTCGGCTTTCTTGACCGTTTCCGCCTGCACAAGGGCGACGCGCTGAAGTTTGACTTCCGCCAACTGGTCACGGGCGACGACAAGCTGCGCGTGGTCGGCAACCTGCCGTACAACATTTCCACGCCATTGATGTTCCACCTGCTGGAGCAGTCCGACTGCATCGACGACATGCACTTCATGCTGCAGAAGGAAGTGGTACTGCGGCTGGCCGCCACCGCCGGCATGAATCACTACGGCCGGCTCGGCATCATGGTCCAGTATCACTGCCGCGTAGAGCATCTGTTCGACGTCGGCCCCGGCGCCTTCAACCCGGCGCCCAAGGTCGACTCGGCCATCGTCCGCCTGGTGCCCCACGCGACCCTGCCGCATCCCGCCGATGACGTTGGGGTACTGGAGGTACTGGTTCGCGATGCGTTCAACCAGCGCCGCAAGACCCTGCGCAACACGCTGAAAGCGCTGCTCAGCGCCGAGGAGATCGAAGCCGAAGGCATCGACCCCGGCACCCGCCCCGAGCAAGTCGACCTGGCCGGCTTTGTACGCCTGGCCAACCGCTTGGCTCGCAAGCGGAGTGCCGAGGCATGAACGACTATCTGATCGCCATAGACGTGCAAACCCGCTACCTGCCCGAGCAGTCGGATCCGCAGAAAAAGCGCTTCGCCTTTGCCTACACCATCACCATTGCCAACCAGGGCTGCGTCGACGCCCAGCTACTGTATCGTCACTGGCTGATTACCGACGGCAACAACAAGCAACAACGGGTGGATGGTCCTGGCGTGGTAGGTGAGCAACCGGTTATCGCACCCGGCGCCAGCCATACCTACACCAGTGGCTGCCTGCTGGAGACGCCAGTGGGCACCATGGAAGGCAGTTACGACATGCGCGCCAGTGACGGACATACGTTCAGCGCGGACATCGCCCGCTTTCGTCTGGCACAGCCACACGCACTGAATTGACACCGTTTTATGACCACCTATGCCGTTGGCGACCTGCAAGGTTGCCTCAAGCCCCTGCAATGTTTGCTCGCCGAGGTTGACTTCAACCCCTCCCGCGACGTGCTCTGGTCCGTTGGCGACCTGGTCAACCGTGGACCGGACTCGCTCGGCACCCTGCGCTTTCTGCAAAAGCTGGACAACGCCTGCATCGCGGTACTTGGTAACCATGACCTGCACCTGTTGGCGGCCAGTCGCAACGGCAGCAGGGTGCGCAAGTCCGATACCCTCAAGCCCCTGCTCAAAGCGGACGACCGCAACAGTCTGCTGGGCTGGCTGCGCCAACGCCCGCTGGCGCATTTTGACGCCGAGCTGGGCTTTGTCATGACCCACGCGGGCATCCCGCCCATCTGGAGTGTGCAACAGACTCTGGCACTGGCTGGCGAGGTGGAGCAGGTACTGCGCAACGACAAGCGCCTGCCGGATTATCTGGACGAGATGTACGGCAACGAACCGGCGCGCTGGAAGCCGAGTCTCAAAGGCATAGACCGTCTGCGCGCGATCACCAATTACCTGACCCGCATGCGCTTCTGCAAGCCCGACGGCACCCTGGAATTCAAATCAAAGGAAGGCCTGGACAGCATGCCCAAGGGCTATGCACCCTGGTTTCGCTACCCACGCCAGGATCCGGACATTCAGGTTATCTTTGGCCACTGGGCAGCCATTGAAGGCCGCACCGGCACCCAAGGCGTGCATGCACTGGACACCGGCTGTGTCTGGGGCGGCCGGATGACGCTGATGAACCTGGATACCCGCGAGCTGCATCACTGCGACTGCGATCACTGACCCGGCGAGAAAACCATGAGCGATTTCAAACGTATCGACCCGCACACCGCCAGCCAGTTGCTGGACAACAACGCCCAACTGGTTGATATCCGCGACCCGCAGAGCTTCGACTTTGGCCACATTCCGGGCGCCATCCGCCTGGACAACGACAACCTCGCCGACTTCGTCGCCAACGCCAACCAGCAGGCGCCCTTGATCGTTTGCTGCTACCACGGCAACTCCAGCCAGGGCGCCGCCGCCTACCTGGCCAGCATCGGCTTTGCCGAGGCCTACAGCCTGGATGGCGGTTTTGACCTGTGGCGCCAGACCTATCCGGAGCGCGTCAGCGCCGAATAACACCGCCAACGTTGCTGGCTTCTTGGTATTCCGACGCAGGGAAAACCGATTCGGGAATAAACCCAATGGTGCAGCGTGCACGGCTGGTCAACCCCGCTTACGCGGCGAGTAGCGCAGGGGTGACGGGAAATAGGACGGCAGCATGTTTGAGGAGCGCAGCGACGAGTTCTGCCGGCACCTCGCCGCCCCCCCCCGTCAGACCGGGCAACGCAGCGAACCCGCAGGGCCGCGTAGTCGGGTGCCCCGGGGGATCGCTAAGGGGGGCTGGACAAGCAGCCCCCCCCTTGGCTCGCCGTAAAAGGCGAAAAGCTGACGCATCGACGGCACGAATCCGTATGCTTCACCTGCAGCTAGCCAGAGCGTTGGTAAGAATCTAAGCAGAGCCTCTTGCACCGATGTGCCCGCAAGCCCCGCCAGCCGTGCCTTCGCACTCCTGCAGCAAAAAATCCTGAGAAAACTCCTGTTACACCGCGCATTTGCATCTATCCTGAACTCAGGCGAATCAAGAAAGAGAACGTCGGTCTGCCGGCTTCCGATAAACACGGGAGCCTGCCGGATCCACCGTCCGACCAGTCACCGATTGGCCGCCCGGCGCCTCCGACAGACTCCTGACCATGCTCGCGGTTGCGTTTTGGGGGATTTACGCATCAGGACATGCCGTCGCCCGGTAAAGCGCGTCGTGCGGGCTGCTGCCCGGAAGCGCCAGACCTCATCCCGAGGGTCTGTACCCACCTGACTTGCGCCACGGGCGGGTGCGGCCTCAGCTGCTGCGAGGTCGAGTCATGAGCATTTTCAGTCATTTTCAGAACCGCTTTGAAGCTACCCGGCAGGAAGAGTACAGCCTTCAGGAATACCTGGAGTTGTGCAAAACCGACCCGACCACCTACGCCACCGCCGCTGAACGCCTGTTGATGGCTATCGGCGAGCCCGAGCTGATCGATACCTCTCTGGACTCGCGCCTGTCGCGGATTTTCTCCAACAAGATCATCAAGCGTTATCCGGCGTTCGCTGACTTTCACGGCATGGAAGACGCCATTGAGCACATTGTCTCCTTCTTCAAACACGCCGCGCAGGGACTGGAGGAGCGCAAACAGATCCTCTATCTGCTGGGCCCGGTGGGTGGCGGCAAGTCCTCGCTGGCAGAGAAACTCAAGGAGCTGATGCAGCAGGTGCCGTTCTACGCCATCAAAGGCTCACCGGTGTTCGAGTCGCCACTCGGGCTGTTCAATGCCACCGAAGACGGCGCCATCCTCGAAGAGGACTTCGGCATACCGCGGCGCTACCTCAACAGCATCATCTCACCCTGGGCGGTCAAGCGCCTGCACGAATTCAACGGCGACATTTCCCGGTTCCGGGTTGTGAAACTCTACCCCTCGGTCCTGCAGCAGATCGCCGTCGCCAAGACCGAGCCCGGCGATGAAAACAACCAGGACATATCCTCACTGGTCGGCAAGGTGGATATCCGCAAGCTGGAAGAATTCCCGCAGAACGACCCGGATGCCTACAGTTACTCCGGCGGTCTGTGCCGCGCGAACCAGGGCCTGCTGGAATTTGTCGAGATGTTCAAGGCACCGATCAAGGTGCTGCATCCGCTGCTGACCGCGACCCAGGAAGGCAACTACAACAGCACCGAGGGCATGGGCGCGATCCCATTCAGTGGCGTGATTCTGGCTCACTCCAACGAGTCGGAATGGCACAGCTTCCGCAACAACAAGAACAACGAGGCGTTCATCGACCGTATCTATATCGTCAAGGTGCCCTACTGCCTGCGCGTCACCGACGAGATTCAGATTTACGAAAAACTGCTGACCAACAGCTCGCTGGCCGCCGCCCACTGCGCCCCCGACACCCTGAAGATGCTGGCCCAGTTCACCGTGCTCTCACGCCTGAAGGAGCCGGACAACTCCAACATCTACTCGAAGATGCGCATCTACGATGGCGAAAACCTGAAAGACACCGACCCCAAGGCCAAGTCCATTCAGGAGTACCGTGACACCGCAGGTGTGGACGAGGGCATGAACGGCCTGTCTACCCGCTTTGCCTTCAAGATCCTGTCCAAGGTCTTCAACTTTGACACCACCGAGGTGGCCGCCAACCCGGTGCACCTGCTCTACGTACTGGAGCAGCAAATCGAGCAGGAACAGTTCCCCAACGAGGTCAGCGAGCGCTATCTGCGCTTTCTCAAGGAGTATCTGGCCACACGCTACGTCGAGTTCATCGGCAAGGAGATCCAGACCGCCTACCTCGAGTCCTACAGCGAATACGGCCAGAACATCTTCGACCGCTACGTGCTGTACGCCGACTTCTGGATCCAGGACCAGGAATACCGCGACCCGGAAACCGGCGAGATCCTCAACCGCGCCTCGCTCAACGAGGAACTGGAGAAAATCGAAAAGCCCGCCGGCATCAGCAACCCGAAGGACTTCCGCAACGAGATCGTCAACTTCGTGCTGCGCGCCCGCGCCAACAACAACGGCAAAAACCCCAGCTGGCTGTCCTACGAAAAGCTGCGCGTGGTAATCGAGAAAAAGATGTTCTCCAACACCGAAGACCTGCTGCCGGTCATCAGCTTCAACGCCAAAGCCTCTACCGAGGATCAGAAGAAACACAACGACTTCGTGCACCGCATGGTCGAGCGCGGCTACACCGAGAAGCAGGTGCGCCTGCTGTCGGAATGGTACCTGCGGGTGCGTAAAGCCCAGTGACGGCTGCGCCGTCGCTGGGCAGCTTCAAGCGGCAAGCTTCAAGCGGCAAGCTTCAAGCGGCAAGCTGGCCTGCGCCGCATTATGGCTTGAGGCTCACGAAGAGATCGGCAGCGCCAGCGCTTTTACTTGCAGCTTGAAGCTTGTCGCTTGCAGCTGCCTGAAAGGTGCTGGCCCGGAGGGCCCTGAATGAGCTACGTGATTGACCGCCGTCTGAACGGCAAGAACAAGAGCACCGTGAACCGCCAGCGGTTTCTGCGGCGCTACAAATCACATATCAAAAAGGCGGTCGAAGACGCTGTCGGGCGGCGCTCGATCACCGATATCGAGCACGGCGAAAGCATCAGCATCCCCAATCGCGATATCGACGAACCCATCTTTCATCACGGCAAGGGCGGCCGCCAGACTCAGGTGCATCCGGGCAACCGCGAGTTCGCCAGCGGCGACCGCATCGCCCGGCCACAGGGCGGTGGCGGCGGACGGGGTGGCAGCCAGGCTGGCGACAGCGGCGAGGGGATGGACGAATTCGTCTTTCAGATCACCCAGGACGAGTTTCTGGACTTTATGTTTGAAGACCTCGCCCTGCCCAACCTGGTCAAACGCCAGCTGACCGACACCGACAGCTTCAAGCCGGTGCGCGCCGGCATCAGCCAGCAGGGCAACCCCTCGCGCATCAACATCGTTCGCTCCATGCGCGCCGCCCAGGCTCGCCGTATCGCCTTGGGCGGCGGCAGCCGCAGGCGGCTGCGTGAGGCCCGCGCTGAGCTGGAGCAGCTCAGGCTTGAGCACCCGGATGATCTCAGCGGTATCCAGCGCCTGCAGGAGGAAATTTCTGCGCTGCGTAACCGCATCGAGCGCATCCCCTTCCTGGATACCTTCGACCTGCGCTACAACCTGATCGTCAAACAGCCAACGCCATCATCCAAGGCCGTGATGTTCTGCCTGATGGATGTCTCCGGGTCTATGACCCAGGCCACCAAAGACCTGGCCAAACGCTTTTACATCCTGCTCTACCTGTTCCTGCAGCGTAACTACGAGCGTATCGACGTGATCTTCATCCGCCACCACACCAGCGCCAAGGAGGTGGATGAGGAGGAGTTTTTCTACTCGCGCGAAACCGGCGGCACCATCGTCTCCAGCGCCCTGCGCCTGATGCAGCAGATCGTCGAGGAGCGCTACCCGCCGGGCGAGTGGAACCTGTACTGCGCCCAGGCCTCCGACGGCGATAACTGGAACGATGACTCGCCCATCTGCCGCGATCTGCTGGTGCGCCAGATCATGCCGGCGATGCAGTACTACTGCTATGTGGAGATCACCCCGCGCGAGCATCAAACGCTCTGGCACGAGTACGAGGCGGTAGCCGAGCACTTTGCCGACAGCTTCGCCCAGCAGCAGATCGTCGACGCCGGTGACATCTACCCGGTGTTCCGCAAGCTGTTCCAGAAGAGGATGGCGACATGAGCCGCACGCCCATTTCCACCGGCTCGGAGTGGACCTTTGAGCTGATCCGCGAATACGACCAGGAGATCGGCCGGATCGCCCACGAGGTGTATGGGCTGGACACCTACCCCAATCAGATCGAGGTCATTACCGCCGAGCAGATGATGGACGCCTACGCCTCGGTCGGCATGCCGCTGGGTTATCACCATTGGTCCTACGGCAAACACTTTCTGGCCACCGAAAAGGGCTACCGCCGCGGCCATATGGGGCTGGCCTACGAAATTGTCATCAACTCCGACCCCTGCATCGCCTACCTGATGGAAGAGAACACCATGTGCATGCAGGCACTGGTGATCGCCCACGCCAGCTACGGGCACAACTCCTTCTTCAAGGGCAACTACCTGTTTCGCAGCTGGACCGACGCCAGCGCCATCATCGACTACCTGGTGTTCGCCAAGCAGTACATCACCGAGTGCGAAGAGCGCTACGGCATCGACGCGGTAGAAGACCTGCTCGACTCCTGCCACGCCCTGATGAACTACGGCGTGGACCGCTACAAACGCCCCTACCCCATCTCCGCCGCCGAGGAACGTCAACGCCAGCGCGAGCGCGAGGAGCACCTGCAGCGACAGGTAAACGAGCTGTGGCGCACCATTCCGGTCAACCCGCACCACCACGCCGAAGCCGAAGACACCGCGCGCTACCCCAGCGAGCCACAGGAAAATCTGCTGTATTTCATCGAAAAAAACGCGCCGCTGCTCGAGCCCTGGCAGCGCGAAGTGGTGCGTATCGTGCGCAAGATCGCCCAATATTTTTATCCGCAGCGCCAGACCCAGGTGATGAACGAGGGCTGGGCGACCTTCTGGCACTACACCCTGCTCAATCACCTGTACGACGAGGGCAAGGTGACCGACGGTTTCATGATGGAGTTTCTGCAGTCGCACACCAGCGTGGTCTACCAGCCACCGTTCGACAGCAACTGGTACAGCGGCATCAACCCCTACGCGCTGGGCTTTGCCATGATGCAGGACATTCGCCGCATCTGCGAACACCCAACCGAGGAAGATCGCCGCTGGTTCCCCGACATTGCCGGCAGTGACTGGCTGGAAACTCTCAAGTTCGCCATGCGCACCTTCAAGGACGAAAGTTTCATCCTGCAGTACCTGTCGCCCAAGGTGATTCGCGACTTCAAGCTGTTTGCCATCGTCGATGACGAAGCCGACGACCACCTGGAGGTCGCCGCGATTCACGATGACAGCGGCTATCGCGCCGTCCGCGAGCTGCTGGCCGCGCAGTACAACCTCGGCAACCGCGAGCCGAACATCCAGGTCTGGTCGGTGGACCGCCGCGGCGACCGCTCCATCACCCTGCGCCATCAGCGTCACCAGGGCAAACCACTCGGCGATTCAACCGAAGAAATGCTCCGTCACCTGCATCGGCTGTGGGGCTTTGACGTGCACCTGCAAAGCCTCGACGGTAACCACGTGGTCAGCGAAGCCCACATCCCACCCCGCCCCGAGCCCGAAGAAGAACGGATACCCAAGTTTGATCTGAATATACCGCCCATCTGACGGCGCTGCGCGCCGGCTGGAGGCTGGAGGCTGGAGGCTGGAGGCTGGAGGCTTAATCAGGGTGGGGCCGGCCAAAATCCTGTCACGCGGAGTCTGCGGGAAAACCGAACATCTGACTTGCAGCCTGAACGCGACCTGCTGTACGGACGCGACATACCTCCAGTCGCCAACGAGGTCGGCTGCGAATCAAAGACGCTGATGGGCAAAAAGCCAATGTCCGTAACACCTCGGACTGCTTCAAGCTTCCAGCCTCAAGCCCCTTGCAGCCATCTGCTGCAAGCTGCAAGCTCTACCCCCACAAACAACTGACCGCGAGCCCCCATGTCCGAGCCCTATTCCACCTACCTAGTCGGCGGCGCCGTCCGTGACCGATTGTTGGGTCTGCCTGTGACAGACCGCGACTGGGTGGTGGTTGGCGCGACGCCGGAGCAGCTGCAGCGCGATGGGTTTCGGCCGGTGGGGCAGGATTTTCCGGTGTTTCTACACCCGACCTCGGGCGAGGAATATGCCCTGGCACGCACCGAGCGCAAGAGCGGTGTCGGCTACGGCGGCTTTGTGTTTCACACCAGCCCGGACGTGACACTGGAAGAAGACTTGATCCGCCGCGACCTGACGATCAACGCCATGGCGCAGGCCGAAGACGGCCAGATCATCGACCCCTACGGCGGTCAGCAAGACCTCGACAACAAGCTGTTGCGCCACGTCTCCCCCGCCTTTGCCGAAGACCCGCTGCGCGTATTGCGCGTCGCCCGCTTTGCCGCGCGTTACGCCCGTCTGGGCTTTCGGGTGGCCGATGACACCATGGCACTGATGCGCCAGCTGAGCGAGTCGGGCGAGTTGAAAACGCTGACAGCAGAACGCAGCTGGATGGAAATCAGCCGCGCGCTGATGGAGCCGAACCCGGAGGTTTTCATTCAGGTGTTGCGTGACTGCGGCGCGCTGGCCGAACTGCTGCCGGAGGTCGACGCACTGTTTGGCGTACCGCAACCCGAAGCCCATCACCCGGAGATTGATACCGGCGTGCACGTACTGCAGGTACTGCACATCGCCGCCCGCGATCAATTACCACTGCCCGCCCGCTGGGCCTGCCTGCTGCACGATCTGGGCAAAGGCCTGACGCCGCCAGCACACTGGCCCAAGCACCACGGCCACGAGACCAGCGGACTGAAGGCGGTGAAAGCCGTCAACAAGCGCTGCAAGGCACCGCGCGACTGTCAGGAACTGGCGCTGCTGGCCTGCGAGTACCACACCCATTGCCATCGGGCGCTGGAGCTGCGCCCACAAACGCTGCTCAAGCTGTTCAAGGCGCTGGATATCTACCGCCGCGGCGAGCGCTTCGAGCAGTTTCTGGCGGTGTGCATTGCCGATGCGCAAGGTCGCACCGGGTTTGAGACGCGCCCCTACCCACAGGCGGACTACCTGCGCGGCGCGGCAGAGGCCGCACGCGGCGTGGACATTCGACCGTTGCTGGAAAAGGGGTTACAGGGTGCAGAGATGGGACGCGCGCTGGAACAGGCGCGGCTGGAGGCGCTCAGCGACTACAAGGCCTCGCGCGGCTGATAGCTCGCCAGCAGATGCGCAGGCGTCAGCTCGCGATCACGCCAACTGAACGCCACTGGCCACAGTGACTGGCTGCCCTGCCAGCCCGCCCACAGCTGTGCAAAGGTCTGTTCGGCTCCCGGCAAGCGCTGCTGCGGCGCCAGCAGCGCCAGCGGCCAGAGTACAAAGGCGTTGCGGGTGACCTCCGGGCGCGGCAGCACAATACCCTCATGCACGCCGCTCAAATCGCCATAGCACAAAATGTCGATATCCAGGGTGATGCGCCCCGGCAGCGGTGACTCCCGGCGGCCACAGGCGGCTTCGATTGCCTTGAGCGCCGCATTCAGATCAGCCAGATTCAGGTGGGTTTCCAGCCCGACCACCATGTTGTAAAAACGCGTGCCCAGCACCCCAACAGCTTCGCTCTCGAACAACGGCGACAACTGCAGCCCGCCACACAGCTCGCTCAGTGCATCAAGACCGCGCGCCAGATGGTGTTCACGACCCGTGTTGGAACCAATGCCCAGATAAACCCTGGTCACGCCGTTTTGACTCCCCGTTCAATAATCACGCCAACCCCGCCCGCGGCTGCCGGCACGGCGCCCGGTTTGGTGACCTGCAGGCGCAGCCAGGGAATGCCGAACTCGGTCATCAACAGCGCAGCCAGTTCTTCGGCCAGGGTCTCCACCAGCAAATAGCGGCTCTGGCCGACAAAGGCCTGCAACCGCTCGCTGATCGCAGCATAGTTGAGCGTATGCGCCAACTCATCCTCAGCAGCCGCCGGGCGAATATCCCAGCCCATCTCAAGATCGAAGACCAGCCGCTGGGTGATGGTGCGTTCCCAGTCGTAGACACCAATAACCGTGTCCACCGCCAGCCCTCTGATAAAAACCTGGTCCACAGCACGCTCCCGTGTCGACTACAATCAAACGTCATTTTGCCCGGGGCAGCTGCATGCATACCCACTTTGCGTTCTGGCTGATCATCGCCTACCTGCTCGGCTCGGTGTCCTTCGCCGTGCTGATCAGCCGTGCGCGCCATCTGCCCGACCCGCGCAAGCTCGGCTCGGGTAACCCCGGCGCCAGCAACATGCTGCGCCTGGGCAATCGCTCCCTGGCCCTGGCCACCCTGGCCGGTGACCTTGGCAAAGGCGCGCTCGCCGTCGCTCTGGCCCGTCACGCCGAGCTGTCCAGCCTGCAACAGGGCTGGGTCGGACTCGCCGCCGTATGCGGCCATATCCTGCCCATCTTCCATCGCCTGCAGGGTGGCAAGGGCGTTGCCACCGCCGCCGGCGTCATGCTGGTGCTCTGCTGGCCTGCCGCGCTGATCGCCGCCACGCTCTGGCTAGCCACCTTCTACTGGCAGCGCATCGCCTCGCTGGCGTCCCTGCTGGCGGCGCTGTCACTGCCGCCGGCACTCGCGTGGCTGGCACCCAGCCTGCTCATTCCGGTGACCCTGATGGTGCTGCTGATCCTGCTGCGCCATCGTCTGAATATTGGTCGCCTGCTGGCTGGCGTTGAAAACCGCTTCAGGCCTTGACCGCAATCGGCGGCAACTGCTCCATGGGCCAGCGGGCGCGCGTTTCAATCCCGCCTTCGTCCTGCTGGCCTGCCAGCAGTCGCTGGCAACCGGCGTAGGCGATCATTGCGCCGTTGTCGGTGCAGTAGGCCGGACGCGCGTAAAACACATTACCCTTGAGTTCGGCCGTCATGCTTTCCAGCTGCTGGCGCAGGCGCCGATTGGCGCTTACGCCGCCGGCAATCACCAGCCGCTTCAAACCCGTCTGCTTCAACGCGCGGCGGCACTTGATGGTGAGCGTTTCGACCACGGCGGTCTCAAACCCCAGCGCGATATCAGCCAACGTCTGCGCATCCGGCTCGCCCTGTGCGGCGCAGGCTTGCCAGGCGGTCAGCACAGCGGTTTTCAGCCCGCTGAAACTGAAGGTCAGGCCGGGGCGATCGGTCATCGGACGCGGGAACACAAACGTACCCGGGCGGCCCTGCTCGGCCAGCCTGGCGATCTCCGGGCCGCCCGGATACGGCAGCCCCATCAGCTTGGCGGTCTTGTCGAAGGCCTCGCCAGCCGCGTCATCCAGCGACTCGCCCAGCAGTTCGTACTCACCAATGCCATCTACGCGCACCAACTGGGTATGACCACCGGAAACCAGCAAGGCGACAAAGGGAAACTCAGGCGGCGTTTCTTCCAGCATCGGCGCCAGCAAGTGCCCTTCCATGTGATGCACGCCCAGCGCCGGCACACCCCAGGCAAAGGCCAGTGCGCGGGCGCAGGCGCCACCCACCAGCAGCGCTCCCACCAGGCCAGGGCCAGCGGTGTAGGCCACCGCATCCACCTCGCCCGGCTGCAGCCCGGCCTTGGCAAAGACCTCGCGCATCAACGGCACCAGGCGCTTAACGTGGTCACGCGAGGCCAGTTCGGGCACCACGCCGCCGTACACCCGGTGCAAATCGATCTGACTGAACAACGCATCGGCCAGCAGGCCGCGCTCGCTGTCGTACAGCGCGATACCGGTTTCATCGCAGGAGGTTTCAATACCCAAGACGCGCATGATTTAACCTGTGCCTCACTTCACATCTATGCCATAAGCCGCGCATCATAATCAGCCCGGCGGCTGCAGGCCAGTTTTTTGCCTTTATGGTCGCCATAGGCTTTGCATTTATCCAATTTAGGCGGTAACATCCGCGTCCCTTGAAATGCAATCGCCACAGGCCAATCGCCTGGGGCAATGATTACCAACGTTTGAGAAAGGTACGACATGCCTGCCGTCAAAGTTAAAGAGAACGAACCCTTCGACGTGGCTCTGCGTCGTTTCAAGCGCTCCTGCGAAAAAGCCGGTGTTCTGGCTGAAGTACGCCGTCGTGAGTTTTATGAGAAGCCCACTACCGAGCGCAAGCGCAAGGCTGCTGCCGCTGTTAAGCGTCACGCCAAGAAGATCCAGCGCGAGCAACGTCGCCGCGAGCGTCTGTACTGAGTTCCATTCCTCAGTTCTGCCGGGCCTGATTGCAGGCCCACCGATTGCCGACAAGGCCTTTCGGGCAGACTGATTTTCGACTGGAACACGCATCTGTCCGGCCTTCCGCAAGGAACTGGCTGGATTTTTGCGTTTATGGTCCACTTGAGCGTCGCGCGCCTACCAGACCGCGCTGCCGCACAGGACAGACAGGTAGATGGCCGGACTTATCCCGCAAGGCTTCATTGACGACTTGCTCGCCCGTACCGACATTGTCGAGACGGTCGGCTCGCGCCTGAAGCTTAAAAAGACCGGCAAAAACTACTCCGCTCTGTGCCCGTTCCATAACGAAAAGTCGCCGTCGTTCAGCGTCAGCCCCGACAAACAGTTCTACTACTGCTTTGGCTGCGGGGCCGGCGGCAACGCGCTCGGCTTCGTGATGGACTTCGATCGCCTGGAATTCCCCCAGGCGGTAGAAGAACTCGCGCGCCAGGCTGGCGTAGAAGTGCAGTACGAAGAGCGCAGCGACAAGCGACAGGGTCCGCGCACGCCACGCAAGGACAACCCGCTCTACGCCCTGCTTGAACAAGCTGCAGCCTACTACCGCCAGCAGTTGCGTCAGCACCCGCAGCGCCAGCGCGCGGTGGGCTACCTGAAAGGGCGCGGCCTGTCCGGCCAGATCGCCAAACTGTATGACCTCGGCCTGGCACCACCTGGCTGGGACAATCTGATGTCACATCTGGCCCGCGACACCAGCGAGGAAAAGGCGCTGATCGAGGCCGGCCTGGTGGTCGAGAATCCGGATAGCGGCAAGCGCTACGACCGCTTTCGTGACCGCATCATGTTCCCGATCCGCGACAGTCGCGGCCGGGTCATCGGTTTTGGCGGCCGGGTGCTGGGCGACGAAAAGCCCAAGTACCTGAACTCGCCCGAGACCACGGTATTTCACAAAGGCCAGGAACTGTACGGCCTGTTTGAAGCCAAGCAGCAGAATCGCCAGCTAGAAGACATTCTGGTGGTCGAAGGCTATATGGACGTCATTGCCCTAGCCCAGCACGGCGTCACCAACGCCGTTGCCACCCTCGGCACAGCGACCAGTGAAGACCACCTCAAGCGCCTGTTCCGCCTGGTTCACAGCGTGGTGTTCTGCTTTGACGGTGACCGCGCCGGCCGCCAGGCAGCCTGGCGCGCCCTGAACGCCGCCCTGCCGGTACTGGAAGACGGCCGTCATGTGCGTTTTCTGTTCCTGCCGGACGGACAGGACCCGGACAGCATGATCCGCGAAGAAGGCACCGACGCCTTCCGCCGCCGCCTGAGCCGCGACGCGCAGCCGCTGACCGACTACCTGTTCAGGCACCTGGCCGAAGAGGCCGGCGCCGACAGCCTGGAAGGCAAGGCCCACATGGCCGCCCTGGCGCTGCCACTGATCGAGCAGGTGCCTGGCAGCCTGTTGCGCCGACTGCTGCGTCAGTCACTGCAACAACAGACCGGCGTCGACCTCGATGACGTCATACCGGCCAGCCTGCCGGACGAGGCGCCAGCAGCCACCCAGGACGCCCCCAGTTACGACGACCTGCCTGCCGGCGCCTGGGATGACTGGAGCGAACGCGAGGCACCGGACCAGGACTACTACCTGCCCGAAGACATGGGCAGCCCGCCACCGCCACAGCAGGGCAAAGGCAAGAGCAAGGACTGGGGTGAAGGCCGCCAGAAATGGCGCAAAGATCGCCCGCGCGATGCCCGGCCGGAAGGACACAAAGGACCACGCCGCGCAGTTGACAGCCCACTACTGCAAGCAGTGCGCACACTGCTGCATCACCCGCATCTGGCGGCGCACGTGCAGCAGGCCAATCAGCTGGCAGATGAGAACGAAGACGAAGCGCGACTATTGGTTGCACTGATCGAGGCAGCGCAGAAACAGCCAGGGCTGACTACAATTGAGCTACTGGCGCGCTGGCACGGCACCGCCCTCGGCGAGCAGCTGAACCGCCTGGCGGAACAGGAGTGGCTGCTGAATATTCCCAGCGCCAACCTTGAACAACAGTTTTTCGACACCATTAACAGATTATCCGCTCGACAATCCGAGCGACGCATCGAACAGCTCCTCGACAAATCGGTCCAAGAACCGCTCAGCAACGAGGAAAAGCAACAGCTACGGGACCTTCTGAACAGCCGCAACATGGCGAAAGGCGACAGCTGACAGCCTCTTCAAGTGGCGTCGGCAGCTGAAATCAGGGTATAATCCGCAGCTTACTTTTTTGCACACCAAGGCATCCACAAGGGTTGTTATGTCCGGAAAAGCGCAACAGCAATCCCGTCTCAAAGAGCTCATCGCGCGTGGTCGCGAACAGGGCTATCTGACCTATGCGGAGGTCAACGATCACCTGCCCGAGGATATCTCCGATCCGGAGCAGGTGGAAGACATTATCCGCATGATCAACGACATGGGCATCACGGTGTTCGAAGCAGCACCTGACGCCGATGCGCTGTTGCTGGCTGACAATGACGCCGACGAAGCTGCTGCCGAAGAGGCCGCTGCCGCCCTCGCCGCCGTTGAAACCGACATCGGCCGCACCACTGACCCGGTGCGCATGTACATGCGTGAGATGGGTACCGTCGAACTGCTGACCCGCGAAGGCGAGATCGAAATCGCCAAACGCATCGAGGAAGGCATTCGCGAGGTCATGGCCGCTATCTCCATGTTCCCCGGCACGGTCGACGACATCCTCGCCGACTACGCTCGCGTGGTCGAAGAAGGTGGCCGTCTGTCGGATATCTTCAGCGGTTATATCGACCCCGATGACGATGGCATGTCCGGCACCGACAACGCCGAAATCCCCGCCGCCAAAGCCAAGGACCAGAAAAAGTCCGAGGACGACGACGAGGATGAAGACGACAGCGACGATGACAGCGATGACGACAACGAAGGCGACGGCGGCCCGGACCCGGAAGTAGCCCGTCTGCGTTTTGGCGCGATCGAAGAGCAACTGCAGAAGCTGCACAAGGTGCTGAAGAAGCACCCGCGCAACAACCCCAAAGTGGTTGCCGAGCAGGAAGCCCTGGCGACCCTGTTCATGCCGATCAAGCTGATTCCCAAGCAATACGAAGCGCTGGTGACCCGCGTGCGTGGCGCCCAGGATCAGGTCCGCCAGCAAGAACGTGCCATCATGCAGTTGTGTGTGCGCGATGCCCGTATGCCGCGTGCCGATTTCCTGCGCAGCTTCCCCGGCAACGAAATCAACGAAGGTTGGGTGGACGAACTGCTGGCCGACAAGCCGCGTTACAGCGAAGGTCTCGAAGCACTCAAGGGCGACATCCTGCGCGCGCAGAAGAAGCTGGCCGAGCTGGAAGAAGCGTCTCGTCTGACCATCTCCGAGATCAAGGACATCAACCGCCGCATGTCCATCGGTGAAGCCCGTGCCCGCCGCGCCAAAAAGGAAATGGTCGAGGCTAACCTGCGTCTGGTTATCTCCATCGCCAAGAAGTACACCAACCGTGGCCTGCAGTTCCTTGACCTGATCCAGGAAGGCAACATCGGTCTGATGAAGGCCGTGGACAAGTTCGAATACCGTCGCGGCTACAAGTTCTCGACCTATGCTACCTGGTGGATCCGTCAGGCGATCACCCGCTCGATTGCCGACCAGGCGCGCACCATCCGTATTCCGGTGCACATGATCGAGACGATCAACAAGCTCAACCGTATCTCCCGCCAGATGCTGCAGGAGATGGGTCGCGAGCCGACCCCGGAAGAGCTGGGCGAGCGCATGGAAATGCCTGAGGACAAGATCCGCAAGGTATTGAAGATCGCCAAGGAACCGATCTCGATGGAAACCCCCATCGGTGACGATGAAGACTCGCATCTGGGCGACTTTATCGAAGACGGCACCATGGAATCGCCGATCGACTCGGCCACCGTGGAAAACCTCAAGGAAGCGACACGCGATGTCCTGTCCGGCCTCACAGCCCGTGAAGCCAAGGTCCTGCGTATGCGCTTTGGCATCGACATGAACACCGACCACACGCTGGAAGAGGTTGGTAAGCAGTTCGATGTTACCCGTGAGCGGATTCGTCAAATCGAAGCCAAGGCGCTGCGCAAGCTGCGCCACCCCACCCGCAGCGATCACCTGCGCAGCTTCCTCGACGAGTAAGCGCACAGTATGCGGTTACAACGCCCGGCCTTGAGCCGGGCGTTTTGTTTGTGCTTTCTGCTACAGTGCCACAGCCAAGAACAACCATGTCGGCTTGTGAGCATCAGGATATGCGCCATCAGAACCATCTGTACGTCTGGGACGACCGCTTTCTCTACATTACTGCCGGCATGGCATCGGATCTGACCCAGCGTCATACCGTGACCCTGCTGATCGCCCTTGATTCACCCGGCTTTGTACTCGGTGACGGCAACGGCCGTCGCCAACGCTACCAGGCAGCTCTGGTCTCGCGGCAAACCTCGCGCTCGCTGGAAACGCTCGACTCCGCCCTGCTTTCGCTGAATTACGACCCGCAAAGCTACGAATTTCACGCCCTGTCACACTTTCTCGGCAAGCAATCAGTCAGGCCGGTGATTCTGCAGCCAGGCAGCCTGCGTGAGAATGAGTTGTGTCGTATTGGCCAGGGCACCTGCAGCCGGGACCTGCTGTTCCGCCTGACCACCCGCGTGCCGAGGGCCATCAGCGGCTACCAGCCGATCAGCTTCAACATGGACATACGTGCGCTGCATATCGCCCAGAAGATCAAGCGCGAACTCCCCCTGACCAGCACCGTTGCCGAGCTGGCTGACGAGGTCGGCCTGTCTGCCGACCGCCTGTCTCACCTGTTCTCTGAAAAACTGGGGCTGTCGATCAAAAGCTACATCCTCTGGGCCCGCATGCGCCGGGCAGTCGAGCTGATCGCCCAGGGTGAGCCCCTGTCCGCAGTGGCCTACGACGTCGGTTTTGCCGACTCGGCGCACCTGACCCGCACCCTCAAGCAGTTCTTTGGCCTGACCCCCTCCTACGTCGCCAAGGCTGTGCACGTGCACATGCTGTGACGGGCGGTTACCTCACCCATCGTTTCCTGCCGGGCTTTACCACAGCAAATAGCCGCTGCGTTCAAGTCCTGCGTGCGCAACCGCCCTAATGTGGTGCACAGGCATCCGCCTGAACCAATAAAAACAAGAGGACGTGACTATGCAGTACACCCGATCGGCCTGCCTGTTGGCGGCCGCCCTGCTTGTGTCTGGCTGCAAGATTGGAGGGAGTGGCGGAGACAGTGACAACGACAGCCCCCCCTCGTACAGCGCCACCATCGAACGCACCACCTACGGCATTCCGCACATCAGCGCCGACACCATTGGCAGCGCCGGCTATGGCCATGGCTATGCCATTGCCGAGGACAACCTGTGCGTGCTGGCCGACGCCTACGTGACCTTCAATGGCGAGCGCTCGCGCTACTTCGGCCCGGACGAACAGGCCGCCATCATGGGCACCTTTGGTACGCCGACCAATCTGGAAGCCGATTTCTTCTTCCGCCTATTGCTCGACGAGCAGCAACTGGACAACTTCACCACCGCGCAACCTGACGACCTGCTGGAGCTGAGCGCAGGCTTTGCCGCTGGCTACAGTCGCTACGTCGAGGAGATTCAGGACGGCCAGCACCCCGACCGCCATCTGGATTGCCGTAACGCCGAGTGGCTGACCAGCATCACTGAGGCCGACGTACTGCGCCGTCTGGTAGCGCTCAATCTGGCCGCCAGCAGCGCCAACTGGGTTGAGGAAATCGCCAGCGCCCAACCGCCAGCGGCCGCTGCCCGCATGCTGCGCAGCCTGCCCAGCGATGAACTGGAAATCGAGTCGGACCGCTTCCTGCTCGGCCGCGAGGCCGGCATCGGCAGCAACACCTTTGCCTTTGGCGCCGACGCCACCGAATCCGGCGGCAGCCTGCTGTTCGCCAACCCGCACTGGTATCTGCTGGGCGTTGACCGCTTCTATCAGGTACACATGACCGTGCCGGGCGTCATGGATATCTCCGGCGCCGCCATCATGGGCGCCCCCATGGTGCTGATGGGCTTCAACGACAACGTGGCCTGGGCACATACCGTGTCTACCGCCCGGCGCTTTACGCTGTACCAGCTGCAACTGGCAAGCGGCGATCCGACCAGCTACGTGCAAGACGGCCAGAACGTCGCCATGACACCGGTAGAGATCACCGTGCAGGTGCAGCAGGATGACGGCAACCTGCTGCCGGTCACGCGCACCCTGTACCGCTCCGAGTATGGCCCCATGATCAACCTGAGCGGGCTCGGCCTGCCTGCCTGGGGAAATCAGGTCGCCTATACCCTGCGGGACGCCAACCTGGAAAACACCCGCGCCTTCCAGAATTTCTTCGCCTGGGACCAGGCCGAGTCGCTGGACGACTTCTACAACATCACCCGCGAGCACGTGGGCATTCCCTGGGTCAACACCACGGCCATTGGGCGCGGCGACCCACGCGCGCTGTATTCGGACATCACCGTGGTGCCCAACGTACCGGACAGCATGCTGGCCAACTGCCTGGTACCGGGTCTGGGTCAAGCCGTCATGGCACTGGCACCCGGCTTACCGCTGCTGGACGGCAGTCGCGCCGCCTGCGACTGGCAGACCGATGCCGACTCGGCGCAGCCTGGCGCCTTTGGCCCCGACAACCTGCCCAGCCTGTTCAGCCGCGACTACGTCGCCAACATGAACGACAGCTACTGGCTCAGCAACCCGGAGAGCCCGCTGACCGGCTACGCCGGCATCATCGGTCGTGAGGATTATGAGCAGAGCCTGCGTACCCGCATGGGCCACACGCTGGTGCGTGACCGCCTGAACGCGGCCGACGGCTTGAATGGGTTTCTGGCCTCCAGCGAGAACCTGCGGCAGATCGTGCTCAACAGTCGGGTCTACAGCGCCGAACGCCTGAAGGACAGCGTGCTTGGCGTGGTGTGTGATGCCAATGGCCCGGAGCGCGAACAACAGGCCTGTCAGATTCTCGCCAGCTGGAACGATACCGGCAACCTCGACACCGTGGGTGCGCATATCTGGACTGCGCTGTGGAGTCGCATCGAAGACCTCGACCTGTACGCCACGCCGTTTGACGCCAACGACCCGATCAACACACCCGACGGCCTGAGTGCCGACAGCACGCTGCACGATCAGCTCAAAGTCGCCTTCACCGAGACGCTGGCCGACCTTGAGAGCCGCAACATTGCGCTCAATGCGCCACTGCGCGAGGTGCAGTTCTACCTCAAGCCCGGCGAGCAGATTCCGCAATATGGCGGCGAAGGCAATGAGGGCTACTTCACGGTGCTGCGCAACTCCTACATGCATATTGTGGAGTTTCCGGACGGCGAACCGGTCAGGGCTTTCACGCTGCTGAGCCACGCCCAGTCGACTGATCCGACCAGCCCGTACTACGCAGACTACACCCAGGCCTACGCTGACAAGCAGTGGCTGGCCTTCCCCTATACCGCAGACGATATTGCTGCCAACCTGCAGAGCAGCATGCAGATCAGCGAGTAATCATCTGACCGGGTCAAGACTGGAGGATGGCAAACACCGCCAGCCTTGCTCCCGGCAACCTGACACTGCGCCCAGTCGGTCGGCTGGGCATTTGTCCCTGTGGCGGACTAAACTAGCAAACTAATATCGCTACGCCATGGATGCAGGGTCTCCGCTGAATGAACGCCGCTACAGGACGTATCGCCCTCCTGGTTATTGCTGGCGCTGGCTGTCAGACCGCCGTCGCCGCACCAGCCCAGAATCTGCCGGTATCCCAGGTGGGCATGCTGCTGTTGTCGTGCCTGCTGTTGCTGACCGCGCATGGGCTCAACCAGCTGCGTCGACGGGCCGAGCAGCGACACCGCAACGCCTTGCAACTGCTGGACCATCAGGAGCGGCGCTACCGCAGCCTGGTCGAGAACCTGCATGTGGTCACCTGGGAAATGTCGTTCCCGTCTCTACGCTTTACCTACGTTTCACCGCACGCAGCAGACCTGCTTGGCGTGCCTGCCAGCGACTGGCTGGAGCCAGACTTCCTTGCACGCCATGTGCATCCGGACGACAGCGCGCGCGTGCACGCACAACTCAAGCAGCAGGCGTGCTGCGGACAGGGCCATAACTTTGAGTGCCGCCTGCTGCACCAGGACGGCAGCACGCGCTGGGTACGCGCAGTGGTCAACAGCATCAGCAGCGAGGAATACGAAGCGCTGGCGCTGCAGGGACTACTGATCGACATTCAGGAGCAGAAACACACCGAACAGGCGCTGCGCACCTCACAGCACAAGTTTGCCTCGGTTTTTCACAACTGTCCGGATGTGATCGTGCTGGCCGATGCCCGGGATGGCCGCTTGCTGTCGGTCAACCACACCTTTGAAGATCAGTTCGGCATTGCCACAGCGGACGCCATCGGCAAGACCGCGACAGAACTGGGCCTCTGGGCAGAACCAGGCAGCGGCCCACGGCAGCTCAAACACCTCAACAGCCACGCCGGGAGCAATCTGGAAGTCTGTTTCCGTCGCCCGGACGGCGACGAATTTGTCGGGTTGCTGTCGTCCAAACCGGTCAGCCTGGAAGAGCGGGACATTCTGGTGGTGATCATGCGCGATATCTCCGCCCTCAAGCTGACGCAGGAGCAGTTGCGATTGTCGGAGCAGAAGTTCTCCCGCGCCTTCCACGCCTCGCCCGACGGGCTGTTGATCAGCCGCGCCTGCGACGGCATGCTGCTGGACGTCAATGAAGGCTTTACCCGCATCACCGGGTATAGCCGTGCGCAAGCCGTCGGGCGCTCTAGCCTGTCACTGCATCTGTGGCGCGATAGCGCCGACCGCGGGCAGATGCTCGAGACCCTGCGCCGAGACGGCCGGGTGCGCAACATGCTTTCGCAAATCACCACCGCCAACGGCGAGGTGCGTCAGGTAGAGATCAGTACCGAGGCGATCAGCGTGGACAATCAGGAGTGCATGCTCAGCATCGCTCGCGACGTCACCGAGCGATTGGCGATGGAAAGCTCACTGCGACAAGCCGCAACGGTGTTTGAAAACACCAACGAAGGTGTTCTGATTACCGACGATGAGGCGCGCGTGGTCGCCGTCAACCAAGCCTTCAGCCGCATCACCGGCTATCCCGCTGAGGAGCTGCTCGGCCACCCCCTCAGCGTGCTGGCCGGCACTACCGAAGACCAGCAGGTCATCGAGCAGGCCACACTCGCACTGGCCGAACACGGCCAGTGGCAAGGGGAAACCTGGAACCGCCGCGCCAACGGCGAGCTATATGCCGCCTGGGTCAATATAAGCCAGGTGCTCAACGTCGATGGTTCTCTCAACCACCTGGTCGCGGTATTCAGCGACATCACGCCCCTGAAACAGACCCAGGCCAGACTGGACCACCAAGCGCATCACGACCCATTGACCGGCCTGCCCAACCGCACGCTATTTGAAGCCCGCCTGCGCGATGCCCTGCACACCCAGCAACTGGACGAACACAACGGCATGGGCGCGCTGCTGTTTATCGACCTGGACCGCTTCAAGCAGATCAACGACAGTCTTGGCCACCCGGTCGGCGACAGTCTGCTGCAATCCGTCAGCCAGCGCCTGTGCTCGGTACTGCGAGACTTCGATACCGTCGCGCGCCACGGCGGCGACGAGTTCATTGTGCTGCTACCCAAGCTCCACAGCGACGACGACGCGGCGGCCATCGCCGACAAGCTGCTGGCGGTATTCCGCCGCCCCTTCCTGTGTGCTGCCCACGAGTTCTTTGTCAGCGCCAGTATCGGTATCAGCCTGTTCCCCGGCGATGCCAATGACGTCAACAGCCTCATCAAGCATGCCGATGCGGCCATGTATCGGGCCAAGAATCAGGGCCGTAATCGCTACGCCTTTTACACCAAGGACCTGACCGCCGCCGCCCAGCGTCGCATGGAAATGGAGAACGACATGCGCCGCGGGCTGGAGCGCGGCGAATTCATCCTCTATTACCAGCCCAAACAGGATCTGGGCAGCGACCGCCTCAACGGCCTCGAAGCGCTGGTACGCTGGCAGCACCCGCAACGCGGCCTGGTGGAGCCCGACCAGTTTATTCCGCTAGCCGAAGAAACCGGGCTGATCGTGGACCTCGGCCGCAACATTCTCGACTCGGCCTGCGCCCAGATCGCCGCCTGGCGTCAGGCCGGGTTGCAGCTGCCACCCACCGCCATCAATGTGTCAGGCGTACAGCTGGTCGGCACTCAGTTGGTCGGCGACCTGCGACGGGCGCTGTCCCGCCACGCTATCCCCGCCAGTCTGCTGGAACTGGAAATCACCGAGGACTTTGTGATGAACCAGAACCGCGACGCCATCCGCTTGCTGGAGCTGTTCCGCGACATGGGCATAAAACTGGCGATCGATGACTTTGGCACCGGCTACTCCTCGCTCGCCTACCTCAAGGCGCTGCCGCTGGACACCCTGAAAATCGACCGCAGCTTTGTCTCGGGCCTGCCGGACAATCATCACGACGCCGCCATCAGCCAGACCATCATTGTGCTGGCACACAACCTGGGCATGGCCGTGATCGCAGAGGGCGTGGAGACGGAAGAACAGCGTTTGCTACTGCGCGATCAGGGTTGTGACAGTATCCAGGGTTACCTGATCAGCCCACCGCTGCCGGCCGACGAGCTTGCCGCCCGCTTCCTGAGTCAGGCGCCTAGTCACCAGCCGTCACAGCCCGTATAATCCATCGCGCTATAAAAGCAAGGGCCTATAGCTCAGTTGGTTAGAGCAGGCGACTCATAATCGCTTGGTCCCAGGTTCAAGTCCTGGTGGGCCCACCACTTCCCCTGCTGTTTCCTCCCACATGTTCTTGCACCCATAGGTTGGCCGCCTTGGCCACACTATGGTAACAATCGCGACCTCAGTTGACCGACCCGCCTGCTTCCCAACGCGCTGCCGCCCAAGCAGATGAATAGCGTCAACCGCGGACAGCTCCCGCTATCATCAGCTCTGCTGCCATCAAGCGAGCAACGCGATTATGGTTGGCGGTTGCACCTTCGGATAGAAGATCCTCATGCATGCGCGGTGCACCTATTGCACCGCGACTATCCCCATGCATCTCACGAATACGCTTTATCAGGCGCGCATTATCCTCAGTGCGTGGACTTGGCTCGCGAGCCTGCCAGTCGTAATAGCCACTGGCAGACACCTTCAAACAACCGCACATCAGTCGGGCTGGGTACTCGTTGCAGCAGCGCTGGATCACCGAGTGCCGTTCGATGACGCCCTGACAAAGTACGCTGCCGCGTCTTTTAAAGAGTCACGCTCCTTGGTCACTTGGCCCAGTTCTATAGCCAGCATTCAACTTTTTGGCCCTTTGCCAAGCGTGTGAAGCAACGTATTTCTCAGCCAGCTATTGGCAGGACTCTTCTCTCGCTCCCGATGCCAGAACAGGTGCAGCTCGACCGCTGGGATAGCGATCGGCAACGGATGAATATGATTTCCGGTCAGCGCATTGGCAGCGAGCGCAAGGCTGCGCGGAATGGTCAGGAGTAGGTCGCCAGCGGCAACCAGGTGGCAAGCCGATTGGTAGTGTTGACAACGCGCCAGCACGCGGCGCTCGATACCCTGGCGGGTTAGCTCCCAGTCCTCAAGACTACGCCCGGTGCGGCGGGCCGAGACGGTGACATGACCAGCCGCAAGATAGGCCGCACGGTCGATAGGAGCTGCCGTGCTACTAAGCACCACAAACTCATCTCTGGTTAGCGGCGCATGCTGCAATGACTCCTCTGCAGCCTGCGCCACGTCGATAGCACAGTCCAGCCGACCAGTGGCTAAGTCCGCGCGCAGGGTCGGTCGGTTGACCCGCACGCTGGCGATCCGCAAACCTGGCGCTTCGCGCTGAAGGCCGGCCGCAAACACCGGAAGCAGGATAGGCTCGATCTCGTCATTCATCGCCAGGATGACCTGCTCGATGTCGCGGGCAGGGTCGAAGCTGGCCCCACGATCGACGGCGCGCTCGAAGAAGCTCAACCCATCCTCGATATCCGGCCACATCTTCATGGCCAGGGCGGTCGGCACCACGCCTTGTGCCTCCCGAACGAACAATGGATCGTCCAGTTGCTGACGCATACGCGCCAGCGCATGGCTAACCGCCGATTGACTGATGCACAGTCGCTCTGCCGCGCGGGTCAGATTACGTTCCCGGTAGATCACGGCGAAAACCCGAAACAGGTTTAGGTCGAGCCGAGCAATGTGATCGAAGACATTATCTTTATTCATAACCTGAGATGAAGATATATCACTTCACTCATCATACAGCACACCCTAGGCTCGCGTTACCCCATAGGCCACTCACACTGGAGTATCGCCATGCATTTTGATCTCAGCCCCAAGGGCCAGGATTATCTCAATCGCGTCAGGGCTTTCATCAAAAACGAAATCGAGCCCGTCGAAGCCGAATTCTGGAGCGAAGTGGCCGCCTCCTGCCCCGACGGAGACTGGCGCCAGTGGCAGGTACCAGCGATCCTCGAAGAGCTCAAGACCAAGGCGCGTGCCCAAGGCTTGTGGAATATGTTCCTGCCCGACGAAACCCTGGGTGCTGGCTTGTCGATCAAGGACTACGCGCTGATCGCCGAGCAGACCGGCCGCAGCCTGCTGGCCCCCACCGTGTTCAACTGTAACGCACCGGACTCCGGCAACATGGAGGTGCTCTGGCGTTATGGCAGCGAAGCGCAGAAGCAGCGCTGGCTGATGCCGCTGCTGGCCGGTGAGATCCGCTCGGTGTTCTGCATGACAGAACCGCAAGTGGCCTCCTCCGATGCCACCAACATGCAGGCCACCGCGATAGTCGAAGGCGACGAGATTGTGCTGAACGGACGCAAGTGGTGGTCCAGCGGCATCGGTGACCCACATGCCAAGGTGGCGATTTTCATGGCCCACACCCCGGATGCCAGCAAGGATCGCCACCACCAGCACTCCATGGTACTGGTACCGCTGGATGCACCAGGCGTGCAGATCGAACGCATGTTGCCAGTGTTCGGCGACTACGACGCGCCGCACGGTCACGGCGAGGTCAGTTTCAACAATGTAAGGGTGCCGCTTGACCACTTCATCGCCGGCCCCGGTAAGGGCTTCGAGATTGCCCAGGGCCGCCTCGGCCCAGGCCGCATTCACCATTGCATGCGTTGCATCGGTGCTGCGGAGAAGGCCCTTGAGCTAGCCATCGACCGTGGCATGCAGCGCGTGGCCTTCGGCAAGCCCTTGATGAGTCTGGGCGGTAACCGCGAGCGCATCGCCGAGGCGCGCATCGCCATTGACCAGGCCCGCCTGCTGACCCTCTACGCCGCCTGGAAAATGGACAGCGTAGGCACCTTCGCCGCCATGACCGAGATATCCGCAATCAAGGTGGTTGCTCCCAACGTACTGCAGCAGGTGGTCGACTTTGCCATCCAGATTCATGGTGGCGCTGGTGTCAGCCGCGACGTGCCGCTGACAGCCTTCTTCTGCCAAGCCCGCAGCCTGCGTCTTGCCGATGGCCCGGACGAAGTGCACAAGAGCGTCATCGCCAAGATGGAACTGGCCAAACGCAGCCACACCCGCTCAGAAGGCAAGAAACCAGCATGACAGTCATCGATCAGGGGGGCGCGGTGCGCCCCGGTGAGGAACTCGACATCGCGGCCGTGGATCACTGGTTGAAGCAGCAGGAGGGCTCGCTCGTCGGCACACCCAGAATCACCCAGTATTCAGGCGGTGCCTCCAACTGGACCTATCGCCTGGAATACGACAATCGTGACCTGATCCTACGTCGCCCTCCGGCCGGAACCAAGGCGGCGGGGGCGCACGACATGGCACGCGAATACAACCTCCAGGCGCGTCTCAAGGCTGTCTACCCAACGGTGCCGAGCATGGTCGCGCTGTGTCAGGATCCGTCTGTGATCGGATGCGACTTCTACGTCATGGAGCGCATCAGCGGCATCATTCCGCGAGCCAACTTACCCCGCGAGCTAGCCTTCACCGAGCCCCGCGTGCGCGAGCTGTGTTTGAACGTACTGGATCAACTGATCGCCTTGCATCAGGCAGACTACCGCGCCGCCGGCCTCGAATCGCTAGGTAAGGGCGACGGCTACTGCCGGCGTCAGGTCGAAGGCTGGGATGGTCGCTACCAGAAGAGCCTGACCTGGAACGTACCGCGATTTCGCAAGGTGCGCGCCTGGCTAAAAGACAACATCCCAGAGGACAGCCGCACCTGCCTCATTCACAACGATTGGCGCTTCGATAACGTGGTGCTGTCTGCCCAGCAACCGACCCGGGTGATCGGCGTGCTGGATTGGGAGCTGGCGACGCTGGGCGATCCGCTGATGGACCTGGGCACCATGCTGGCCTACTGGGTGCAGGCCGATGACAACGTCGTGCTGCGCTCGGCCAGGCGTCAGCCCACGCACCTGCCTGGCATGCTGACACGCCAGGAGGTAATCGACTACTACCTTGAAAAAACCGGGATGAAGGCCGAGAACTGGGTGTTCTACGAGGTCTTTGGGCTGTTCCGCCTGGCGGTCATAGTCCAGCAGATCTACTATCGCTATCACCATGGCCAAACCGACAATCCGGCTTTCAAACGCTTCTGGCTGATGGTGCATGCCTTACACCTGCGCTGCCGACAGTTGATACGCCAAAGCGCGAGAGGCTGACATGGCGCACCTGATTCCGGCCCGCCGTGCCCAGTCGCTCGGCGCTGTCGACTACGACTGCCTGTCGATCACGGGAAACGAGCAGGCCGGCCGCATCGGCAAGCAGCACCTGCTGAGCCGCAATGAACACTCGCACTTTCGCGGGCACCACCACCATCTGCTGACCTGGCGCTGAGCGCGGGATACGAAGAGACCTACATGACTCAATCACGCAAGACTGTGCTGATCACCGGCGCCAGTTCCGGGCTGGGCGCCGGCATGGCCCGCCAGTTCGCCGCACGCGGCTACCACCTGGCCCTCTGCGCCCGACGCACCGAACGGCTGCTGGAACTGAAAGCGGAGCTGAGCGGAGCCTATGGCGTACAGGTCGAAGTGCTGGCGCTGGACGTCAACGACCACGAGCAGGTGTTCGCCGTATTTGAAGACTTCGCCCAGCGCTTTGGCCACCTCGACCGGATCATCGTGAATGCCGGCATCGGTGAGGGTCGGCGCATCGGCAGCGGCCATTTCGCCACCAACAAGCGCACCGCCGAAACCAACTTCGTCGCCGCCCTGGCCCAGTGCGAAGCTGCCGTGACCATCTTCCGCCGACAGAACAGTGGGCATCTGGTGGTTATCTCCTCCATGAGTGCGATGCGTGGCTTGCCCAAGCACCTGACCACCTATGCCGCCAGCAAGGCCGCCGTGGCCCACTTGGCCGAGGGCATCCGCGCCGAGCTGCTGCACACGCCGATCCGTGTCAGCACTCTCTACCCTGGCTATATCCGCACAGAACTCAACGCCGGAGCGAAAAAGCTGCCCTTCGAGATTCCCGAAGAGCTGGGCTGCCAGTACCTGGTCAAGGCCATTGAGCGCCAGCCCGCCAAAGCCTGCGTGCCGGGCTGGCCCTGGGCGCTGATGGGTGTGGTGATGAAGGTTCTGCCACTGCGCTTGGTGGCACGCTTCAACTAAACTAGGACTCCCGCTAAGTACCGCAATACCGCGCCTGCGAGTGGTCGGCCGCCAGTCGACGCGCCCAGCAAGGGGCGCCGAGGCCGGACAGGCAGGCGCAGTGACCGCCTGCCTCGTGCGCGGCATGGCCTGCTGGTGGTCACGCACATTGCCCAGTACGCAGACCGATCATCCTTGGCATTGAGCACCGGTAGCGGGTTGCAGCTTGGCCATGGCGCCCTCCCAGTACAAAAAAAACGGGATGGTCGGCTGTCGCCTCGACCATCCCGCAAAGCCGGAAAATCGCATAATCGATGCTGACGCCCAATCGAGCGATGCTCCCCGACCCTATCCGCCAGGCGGCTATACGCTATCCAGCAGGACAGCATATGGCCGGCCCGAGCCGAGCAATCGGAAAGAGGCAAGCTGCGGACTTTACGCCCGCAGTTGCGCCCTGAGTATCTTGCCGATGGGCGACTTGGGCAGCTGCTCGCGGAACTCGATACGCTTGGGCACCTTATAGGCCGTCAACCGCTCGCGGCAGTGACGAATGATCGCCTCACCGTCGAGGCCCGGCCGGTGCAGTGCGACAAAGGCACACAGCGCCTCGCCCGTGACATCGTCGGCGATGCCGATCACCGCCACTTCGCTGACATCCGGATGCTCGGCAATCGCGTCTTCCACCTCATTGGGATAGACGTTGAAGCCGGAAACCAGAACCATGTCCTTCTTGCGGTCGACGATGCGGACATAACCCTCTTCGTCCATCACCGCGATATCGCCGGTACAGAGCCAGCCGTCAACGAACGCCTCACGGGTTTCATCCGGACGATTGAGATAGCGCTCGATGATGTGCGGCCCACGCACCAGCAGTTCGCCTGGAGTACCGGGTGGCAGTTCACGCCCGTCGGCATCCGCGATACGCACTTCGCTGCCGGGCAGCGGCAAGCCAACAGTGCCGGCTCGCTCCTTGGGGCCTGGTGGATTGAATGCCACAAAGCAGCAGCTCTCGGTCAGACCGTAACCTTCGAGAATCTGCCCAACAGTCGCGCGCCAGCGCTCGCCGGTCACCGGCCGTAGGGACGTGCCGCCGGATACGGCGAGCTTGAGTTTGGGCGGGTTGGCCTGGAACCAGGGCTCGGCCAGCAGGCCGGCATACAACGTGTCTACGCCGCTCATCCAGCGCACCGGAAACTTGTCAAAAGCCGGGAATACGTTAGCCAGAGGCCGCGGATTGGGGATCAGCAAGTTGCGCGCGCCACTACGGAAGAACAGCAGAAAGTTAAAGGTGAAGGCGAAGATGTGATAGAGCGGCGGGATGGTGGCGATGACATCGCCCGGCTCTACGTGGGCGTCGAAAGCGTTGACGTAATCCTCGGCCATGCGCAACACCGACAACAGGTTGGTATGGGTCAGTACCGCCCCCTTGCTGCGCCCTGTGGTACCACCGGTGTACTGATACAAAGCAACAGGGTGGAAACGCTCCTCACCCAGATCAAGTTGCTGGCCAATATCCAAAGCCTGCGCGAAACGCGCAAACGCCACCTCAGGCGTCAGATCATCACCTGCCTGTTCTGCGAGCTTCTGCTGAATGGCCTTGGCAATCGGCTCCGGGAAAAAGTCACTGAGGCTGGTCAGCACCAGCGCGACACCACGTTGTGCGACAACGGGCTCAGCGCGTTTGGCAAAGAGATCGCACGCTACCAGCAGCTTGGCACCACTGTCGGCCAGCTGCGCATCGAGCTCACGCTCGGTGTACATCGGGTTGACGTTGGTGACGATCAGACCAGCCTTCCAGGCCCCTAAAACAGCGATTGGGTAATGCAAGCTGTTCGGCAACTGCAAGGCCACCACCTCGCCGACCTGCAGCCCCTGCTCATGCAACAGGTAGGCGGCAAAGGCGCTGGACAGCCGGTCAATGTCGACAAAGGACAGATCGGCATGCAGCCCGTCGGGCAGCACTTGGGTAAATGCTGGCGCGCCAGCAAAACGCTCCGCACTCTCCCGAGCAAAAACCGCGAGACTGTCTGGCAGCGACTCAGTGTTGATTTGGTAGCCATGCAGGTGCGGCGGATAGTGTTTTTCCCAACGGTGGGCAGTGCTCATGCTCATTCTCCTGATTGTTGTAGTAGGGAACGCCGGGCGGAATAAACACCGCCCGCGCCTGCTCAGAGCAGGACTTCGATATCGCCGGTGGGAAACGCCACGCAGGAATAGATCCAGCCGAAGTCGCGGTCGGATTTGCGCAGGTGCGCCTCTTGCGGGTTGAACACAGAGCCCGTCACCAGCTTGACCCGACACAGGCTGCATTCGCCCGAACGGCAGGCGTTCTCGACGAAGTACCCGTTACGCTCCAGAGCGTTGAGCAGCGGCTCGCCGACCTTGCTGAGAAAGCTGCCACGGCCTTGCACCGTAACCTGCACCTCGTCGTCCAGGCTCACGCCTTCCGGCCAGCCCGGCTGCTCATGCGGTGCCTTGGGCGCGCCGTTGGCCTCGACGCGGATGCGCCGGCGGGCCACGCCCAACTCCGTAAGCAGCGCGACACAGCTGTCGTTGAACGGAGTCGGCCCGCAGATGTAGAACATCTTATTGCCGATCTCGCCCAGCAATTCCTCCAGCATGTCGCGGCTCAGGCGGCCGCTGCGGCCCGCGTAACCAGTCGGTGGACGTGAAATGACTTCGCTCATGGTGAAGTTGGCATGCCGCCCGGCCAACTCACGCAGTTGCTCGGCGAAAATCACATCATCGACATAGCTGTTTAGATAGATCAGGTGAAAGTGCTGCGGCAGGCCACGATCCAGAATATCCAGCAAGATGCTGCGCGCCGGGGCTCCGCCTGAGCCACCTGCAAGAAACACCAAATCGTCACCGTGAAACAGTGGATTATGGTGGAAGGTGCCCATAGGCCCCGAGCTGCTGAGGTGCTGCCCCACCTGTACACGATCGAGCAGGTAGTTGGAGACAAAGCCGTCCTTAGCCCGCTTAACGGTAAGGTCATAATACTCCCGCTGCGCTGGCGACGAGGACATGGCATAAGGCCGCGCCGTCTGCACCCCGTCGATGTCGACGAACAGGTTGATGTACTGCCCCGCCTGGAATGGCGGCAGCGCACGGCGGTCGGTCGCCACCAGGCGCAGCGTTTTAGTGCTGGGGGTGTCCTCGATAATCTCGGCAACTTCCAGCGCCAGACGTTTTGGGTGCAGCTGCACCACGGCGCTACCAACCTCGCCGCGAGCCTCGTAGAAGTCGCTACCACTTTGCTCCAGTGTCAACTTGGCGGCGGCAGCCTCAGCGTAGCCGGCAATCAGATTCAGGGCGTTTTGCTCAGACATGCTCCACCTCTTTGCTCTTCAGTTGCTTGAGCACCGCGCGTGCGGTGGACTCGCCAGCCATATAGGTCGGCTGGAAGCCGCCCATGGACGTCCATGAGCCAGCCATATACAAACCCGGTACGCTATCCAGACGCTCGCGCAGCAGCGCCGAATCCTGCGCGCTCTGCTGGAAGCCATAGATCGCACCACCTGGGGTGTTGAGGTAACGCATCATAGTCAGTGGCGTAGCCACCTCGACTTCCTCGATATGCTCGCGCACCTTCGGGTAGACCTTTTCGATCACCTCGATAAGCTTCTCCGCGAACTCGTACTTGGTCTGCGCATAGCGCTCCGGCGCCACCGCTTTCCACACATCGCCGTACTGCAGACAAACCAGCACCACCTGGCTCTTGCCCGCGGGCGCAGCGCTCGGATCTTCCAGGTTGTAGCAGGTCAACATGCCGCCCAGCGGCGGCTCGAAACTACCCATGCGCGCATGGATCTGTTCCTCGTCGAGGGTCTCGTAGATGAAGCTGGACGCGGTGGTTACGCCCAGCTCCTGCGGCGTGCAGTCCAGGCCGAGGTAGATGACAAAGGCCGAGGTGCCCATGCGCCGCGACTTGAAGTCCTGCTGGATTTTCAGCGGTGGACGGTCGAGGTCGAGCAATTCATTGAAGGTGATCAGCGGGCTGGCATTGGACACCACAGCATCGCAGCTGACCCGCTCGCCGCCTTCCAGGCTGACGCCGCAGACCCGGCCGTCCTCGGTGTGAATCTGCTCCACGCCACAGTTGAATCGCACTTCGCCGCCCGCCTCAAGGAAAGACTCGACCAGCGCAGTGGACATGGCCTGGGAGCCGCCCTTGATGTGCCAGGGTTTGAACACTGCGTAGGCGTAGAGCATGGTTGCCAGGTCGGCAAACGGCAGCATGCTCGGCGACACGCCCAGATACAGCCAGTAGGTAGCCAGAATGTTCTTCAGCTTGGCGTCGCTGAAGAACTCGTCCAGCACCTCGCGGGCCGGGCGGAAGCCGTACTGCACGTAGTACGGGCACATCGACTTGAGCATGTCCTCACTGTTGGCGCGACTGGCCTTTGGCAGGGTCATGAAGCTTTCCAGGGTGACCTTTTCGCAGACCAGCATGAAGCGCTCAATCGCCTCGCTTTCGCCCGGATACATGTCCTGCAGCAGACGGCGAATGCCCGACCAACTGGCTGGCAGGGTGACGTCCAACTCGCCGGGTACCACGAGGCGATAAAGCGCGTGCTCCTGGATGAATTCGACCTTATCCATCACCCCCAACTGGTCGAAGAACTTGCGCATCACAAACGGTTTTTCCTCGGTACCCAGGCCGCTGAGCTGATGCAACGCAACCTCGAACTCGAAGTTGCCACGTACGAAGGATGTAGCGCAGCCGCCCGGGATGTTGTGTCGCTCCACCAGCAGGGTGCGACTACCACCCCGCTGTAGTGCGGTCGCGGCGGTCAACCCGGCGTTACCGGCACCAATCACCACGGCATCGTAATGCTTCATATCCACCTCTAACTTATCATCGATAAGATTTGGTTAAAAAAATGTCTCAGAAGGTTTTCTGTAGCTCGATAAGGTCAGCAAATTGAGCCGTCTCTCCCGCTGCGCGCGCGCCGACCGAACGCAGGATGTCCTGCCCGCTGAGAATGGCGCTCTGCAACAGCACCGTATGTTGCAGGGATTCGTAGACGCCGTGGTCGCGGCTGTAGAGCATTGCGCGCTTGATGCCATTGATCGCCACCGGCGGGCGCTCGGCAATGCGCCTTGCAGCAGCAAAAGCACCATTGAGGAGTTCTTCAGCCGTGGGGAAAACCTTGGCAAGCAACCCCAGACGATAGGCCTCTGCGGCATCCAGGGTGTCTCCAGTCAGTGCCAGATAGCGGGCGACACCGGAGGGAATCAACCGCGGCAGACGCTGCAAAACGCCCAGGTCAGCCATCATTCCGACGTTGGTTTCCTCAATGCGGAATTTTGCCGTCTCCGTGGAGAAACACAGGTCACATGCCGCAATCAGATCGAAGCCACCACCGATGCAAGCACCTTGCACAGCAGCGATTACCGGGAAACGCGCTTTCTCCAGAGCATTCAGCGCCCCCTGCATGCGCTCCAAATTAACCTGCAGCACCTCGCGCTCTTCCGGGCAAGTCGCGTGAAACTCCTTGGCAGAGGAGAACATCTGCATATCCAGACCACCGCAGAACACCTTCCCCTGCGCGGAAATCACCATCGCCCGCACCTGGCCTGAACGGCTCAGTTGGTCAACCGCCTCGGGCAGCTCGCTCCAGAAGGCCCGAGTCAGACTGTTGGCCTTATCGGGACGGTTGAGCTGCAGGTGGGCGATGCCACCCTCTACGCTGACGGCAAAACACTCGTAGGTTGAAACCATGGATACACCTCATTCATAGAATGTTATCGATGTTAAGATTTTAATCTTATCGACGTCAAGATACATCCGAATGATAAGATCAATGCCTCCTCCAAACGCATCCAGGCCGGTCCCGAGAATGAACAAGACATCCCAACGAGCAAGAGACACCTACCACGTAGGCAACCTCGCCCCGCAACTGCTGAGTGCCGCCCGGGAGATGCTCGAAGAGGTGGGGCCGACGAAGCTGTCACTACGCGCGGTATCGGAACGCGTCGGGGTAAGCTCAACGGCCGCCTATCACCACTACGCAAACCGCGCCGAGCTGGTCGGCTATTTGGCGGCTCAGGGTTTTCGCGAGCTGGGCATCGCGCTACGCAGCGCCGACCAAGGTAATGTCGGCCTGCAGAAGCTGCGCGATGCAAGCCTGGCCTATTTCAGTTTCGCCCGCGCCAACCCGGCGCTGTACCAACTGATGTTTGGTCCGGAGTTAGCCAGCAACCATATGCCTCTGGAGTACCGCGAGGCTCGCGATGAGGCGTTTGGCGAGCTCAAGCGCATAATCGCCGAGGTACTCGGTCAGGGAATGGACAGCGCGGAGGTGCGCCGATCCGCGTTGGCGAGTTGGTCCTACACCCACGGCCTGGCTTCCCTGGTCATCCATGGTGTTCTGCAGTTTCCAGCCCCCACCACCGATGAGCGCTTCGTGGACAGCACGCTGCAGGGGTTTGAACACCTCTTCAAGATTCGCGCCAGAGAGGATTGAAAGCAGCAAGCGCCCCCAGGCGGTCAGCAAAATCAATGAGGGGGCGCCAAGAGGCGTGTCCCCATTCAGGTGCTGCAGGCATCGCTTTACATCGCCTTGAGCCTGGGCAGCGATACCCAAGTGGTTAACGCGTGGACCGAAGCACCAGGTAGCCAAGGCGAGTCGCAGGGTCTCCTTGAGCGCTAGCAACTGGTTACCCCGACGGCGCCGTTTGCGGGCGCTAGCTAGGGTGCAGCGTGCCCCAGGCCTCGCAACCAAGCCGCCAGCTGCGCCACGGCCTGCTCGGCGGTCTCGCTGGCGCCGACCCAACTGCAGGCGAGCATCAGGTTACGCGGCAAACCAAAGTCCTCAACCTGGAAGCCGTCGGCGCAGTATCCCTGTTCGTCATGGTCTACCTGCTCAATCAGCGGTTGCTGCTCCGCAAAGTAAGCCCACACCGGCTTACCCAGAGCGCAGGCGAACCCGACCTCGAACACCGTCCCAGAATCAGGCTCGGCGCCGCGAAAGCGGCCCAGGTTGGCGAGCACCGCATCGGCGCTGCGCAAGGCCTGCAGGTTGGCCTGGCAGATCCACTGCGCTGGCTGCGTCTCGCCGGCCGGCACCTGCGCATCTAACGGATAGAGCCCGCGCAGGCCATGCTCGGCGCACAGTTGTTTGAGATAGGCGCCGCGCCCCAGCGCGTCGGGATAAAACACATCGAAGCCGGCCAGATACACCGAGGGCACGGGGTTCTCCTGCAAGGTCAAATCGAGGGGGCAAGGGTGGCCAGGGCGCTCGGCTCATCGATATCCAGGCACACGCCAGGGTCAGCCACCGTCAGCACCTTAACGTATTCAGCGCGGGCCCGCACAACCGAGCGTGCGCCAACATCGCCCTCCAGCGCCAGCAGCTCGGGCCAGAAGCGCCGACCAAACAGCACCGGGTGACCGCCTCGCCCCTGAAACTGGGGCTGCACGATATGCTCTGGATCGCTCGCAGCGATGACCGCCTGTAGCGTGTTTTGCTGCAGGCAAGGCATATCCGCCAGCAGCACCGCAAGCACCTCCGCATCGCTTTGCAGTAGATGCTGTACCCCCAGCACCAGAGAGCCGGCCATGCCGCGCTCACCGTGCGGGTTGAAAAGCACCTGCACACCCTCGGGCACCCCGAGGGCGGCGGGGTCATCGCCCTCACGCAGCACCAGGGTGAGCTGTCCGAAAGCATCCAGGGCGCGCGCCATGGCAGCCTGCAGCATGCTGTGGCCGCTGGCTAGCGGCGCCCGGCGCTTATCGCTGCCAAAGCGCTGACTGCTGCCAGCCGCCAGCATCAGGGCGGCAACGCGACGGCTCAGGGCACTGCGTCCAGCAGCATGACCTCACGCTCAGCGATCAGGCCATCCAGCGCCTTGCCCATCGCCAGGTAGTGTGGCGCCTGGCGATGGGCTTCAATCGCCTCCATGCCGGCCCATTGCTCGACAAAGACAAAGCGCTGATGATCGCTGCGATCATGGTGCAGCACGTAACCGCGGCAACCGGCTTCGGCACGGGATGGCGCCACAGCGCGATGCAAAATACCGGCAACTTTCTCGGCAGCGCCGTCCGCCGCGCGCAGTACGGCAACAATGGTAATGATTTCAGACATCTAGTATTTCTCACTCAGCGAAGGTGAAACGACCCGGGCGTGACGCTCAACCGGCACCGGGTCATGAATGGCGGTGCGTCGCTGCTGTAGCTTGCCGCCCTGGCGCTGGTGCGCCACCGCCGTTATTTCAGCCAATACGGCCAGCGCCACGCTCTGAGGTGTATCGCCGCCCAGATCCAGGCCAACCGGGTAATGAAGCTGAGCAGGCAGCGGACGCTGAACGCCGGCGAGCAGACGCTCGGTGCGCTCACGTGGCCCCAGCTGGCCGATATAGCAGGCGGCTGACCGCACGGCCAGATCAAGCCAGCAGGCGTCCTGCTGCAGGCTGTGGGTCATGATAACCACAGCCGCATCGTCCAGCAGTGGCAGCAGCGCATCCGGTTGCTGCAAGTCGCCCTGCAGCACCGCATGCGCATCGGGGAAGCGCGCGGCACGGGCAAAGTGCGCTCGGCTGTCGATCAGCGTCACATGCAGACCCTGCAGGCGCGCCATGCTCACCAACGGTTGGGCGTCATGCCCGCCACCAAAGATGACCAGCCGGCGCGCCGGACGCAGCGGCTCAAGCAGCACCTCCAGTACCTGCCCACCTGATTGCTCAAACTGGTGCAGGCTGGCCCGAGGGGCGTCCCGCGCCTGCAGCAACAGCGAGTGAAGTGGCGCCTGCAGCGAGGCCGGCAGGCTGCCGGCAGTGCGCCCCGCCCCATCCAGAACCAACCGCTGGCCAAGCAGTCCGCTGTGCGCGGGGCCTACCACCGTTGCCATTGCACCGCTCTGCGGCGCCACCAGGTCACGAGCGTTAGCCAACAGCAGTTGGCAGGCCGGCGAGCTTATCCGCTCAAACAGCAGGTGCACGGTGCCATTACAGCCCAGTCCAAACCGCACAGCCGCGTCGCCGTCCTCTGCATCCTCGGCAGTGCTGTAACTGCGCAGCGCCGGCCCGCGCTCGGTCAGCCACCAGGCGGTGCGCGCCACCTCGGTCTCCAGGCAGCCGCCGCTCACAGTGCCGGCGGTCTGACCCAGCGTATTGATCAGCATGCGCGCGCCAGGGCGGCGGTATGCCGAGCCTTCAACCTTGACCACCGTGGCCAACACCGCCTCTTCACCCGCGCCCTCGGCCACTGCCACCGCTTCCAGCAGCTGCTCAAGCTCGCTCATGCCTTACCTCCGGCGCAGTTCAATGGCCGGTGTTGCCGCGCCGTGCAGCAACATCCTCGGCGCTCAACGTACCGCCACTCTGACCAAAGTGCTGCAACACGAAGCTGCCGACAGCAGCCAGCTCGGCATCCTGATAGGCGTTGGCAAAGTTGGGCATCTGCTGGTCGACCCGCAGGTGCGGCGCCGCATGGCCGCGCAACAGGATGTTGAGCAAGTTGGTGCCGGCGGGGTCATTGACCGTCTTCAGCCCCGACAGAGTCGCCACAGGGCTCTGGGTGCCCTCGCCGTTCCAGCTGTGACAGCCGGCGCAGGCACCGGCAAACAGGTGGCCACCCAACCCGCCATCGGTCACCGGCGTTGCGGCAGCCGTCGTCGGTTGCGGTCGCGGCACGCCCTCGGCCTGCGGCTCGGTAGTGAGCAGATAGGTGGCAATGGCTGACAGGTCATCACTGTTCAGGTGTCGCAGACTGTGACTGACGACATCACCCATCGGCCCGCTCGCGACGCCCTTGCCAGGCGCATAGCCCTTGCCAAGGTAGCTGACCAGTTCAGCCGGCGACCAGGCGCCGATACCGTACTGTACGTCGCTGCTGATGTTGTAAGCCTGCCAGCCCTGCACCAGGTTGCCGGCCAGCGGCTGGCTGCTGCTCAGCGCCTGAGCGAAGTTACGCGGCGTGTGGCACTCGCCACAGTGGCCGGGGCCCTCGACCAGATAGGCGCCACGGTTCCACTGCTCAGACTGCGTCGGGTCCGGCTCAAAGCGGGCGTTATCGTGGAACACCAGATTCCAGAAGAGCATGCCCCAGCGCTGGTTGAAGGGAAACGAGAGGGTGTTCTCCGGCACCGTGTTGCTGACCGGTTCCAGGCTGAACAGGTAGGCTTTGATGGCCTGCACGTCCTCGTCTGGCATCAGGGTGTAGGAGGTGTACGGAAACGCCGGATAGTAGCGCTTGCCGTCCTTGCCGACGCCCTCGTGCAGCGCGCCCAGAAAGTCCGCATCGCTCCAGTCGCCAATGCCGGTTTCCCGGTCGGGCGTGATATTGGGTGAATACAGCGAACCGAATGGCAGCTTGAACTCCACGCCACCCGCAAAGGGTTCGCCACCGGGTACTGTGTGACAGGCCACGCAGTCGGCGGCCGCGGCCAGATACTTGCCGCGCTCGATCAGCGCCTGGTCATCAGCCAGCGCGGGGAGACTCAGGGCAGCCAGAGCCAGCCCGCCAATCAGGGTTTTGCTCGGATGCATGGGTCAGGCTCCTTGTACCGGGAAGTATCCAGCGCGGCTCAACGGCAGGCGCCGCAAGCGCTCGCCAGTGGCGGCAGCCAGCGCATTGAGCAGGGCCGGACCGATCAGCGCGGTGCCCGTTTCACCCACCCCACCGGGGTCTTCGCTACTGGGCACAATGTGTACCTCCACACCGGGCGCTTCGTTGATGCGCAGTTGGCGGTAGTTGTGGAAGTTGCTCTGCTGCACCTGCCCCTGCTCAAGGGTGATTTCGTTGAACAGCGATGCCGACAGGCCAAACAACGTGCCACCCTCGATCTGCGCCAGCACCGAGGTAGGGTTGGTGACCAGGCCGCAGTCGATGGCGCTGACCAGACGCTTGATGCGCACGCCCTTGTCCGCTTGCACTTCCAACTCGACAACAGTCGCGAGGAAGCTGCCAAATACCGCGCTCACCGCGATGCCTCGGCCCTGGCCGGCAGGCAGCGGGGTCTGCCAGCCGGCTTTCTCGGCCGCCAGTTTAAGCGCCGCCTGCGCCCGCGGATGGGCGTCCATCAGCGCCAGGCGGTAGTCGACCGGGTCTTGGCCGGCGTTGTGCGCCAGCTCGTCGATAAAGCACTCCAGTGCCAGGGTGCTGCGCAGCGGGCCAACCCCGCGCCACCAGGAGACCGGTACGACCTTGGGCTCCTCGCGAATGTAATTGACTTGCAGACTGTCCAGCGCATAGATCGGCTCGATAGCCACCTCAACCGCGTCGAAGTCGACACCGCTGGGCGGCAGGCCGCCTATGTAACGCGCCAGCACCGACGCCCCGGCAATACGGTGCTGCCAGCCCTGCAGGCGACCGTCGACGTCCAGCGCAGCGGTCAGGCGATCGACATAATGCGGCCGATAGAGGTCATGGGTCATGTCCTCTTCGCGGCTCCAGATCAGTTTGATCGGATAGTCCACCTGCTTGGCAATGGCCACCGCCTGGGTGATGAAATCAAAATCCAGTCGGCGGCCAAAGGCACCACCGATCAACTGGTTATGCACCTGAATACGCTCGGGCGGCAGGCCGGTCACCGCTGCGGCGGTCTGCTGGGCGAACGCCGGCACCTGCGTGCCCACCCATAGCTCGCAGGCGTCGGCCCGCACCTGCGCCACGCAGGTCATCGGCTCCAGCGGCGAGTGCGACAGGAACGGCTGCTCGTACACCGCCTCAAAGGTGCTGGCAGCACCGCTCAGGGCCGCCTCGATATCGCCGCTGCTGTGCGCAACCACACCATCTCGGCTACTGGCGTCCTGCAACGCCTGGTCCAGCCGAGCGGAGTCGATGGCCGCGTGTTCACCCAGGTCCCATTCCACGCGCAGCGCCTTGAGCCCCTGCTGGCAGGCCCAATAGTTGCTCGCGGTAACCGCCACAGCGTTATCCAGCGTCACCACATCCTGCACGCCCGGCACCGCCCGGGCGGTACTGGCATCAACGGATTTGAGCTTGCCGCCGTACACCGGGCAGGTCAGGGTGGACGCCACCAGCATGCCCGGCACCTGTAAATCGATGGTAAAGCGCGCCTTGCCGTTGACCTTGGCCGGCGTATCCAGCCGCGGCGCGGGCGTGCCGAGCAGGCGGAACTGTTCCGGCGTCTTGAGCACCACAGCCTCTGGCAAGGGCAGAGCGCTAGCAGCATCTACCAACTCGCCGTAGGGCAGCTGCTGACCATCAGGTCCATGCACCACGCCCTCACGCGCCTGGCACTGCGCCACATCCACACCCCAGCGCGCCGCAGCGGCCTGAATCAGCAGCAGCCGTGCGGTTGCTCCGGCCTCACGCAGCGGCTGCCAGGAATGCCGGGTGGAGGTGGAGCCACCGGTAGCCTGAAACTGCATCAGCGAGTCGGCATACAGCTCGCTGTCCGGCGGCGCGTCTTCCACGCTGACGGAGGACAGCGGCACCTCAAGCTCCTCGGCCACCATCATGGCGATGCCGGTATGCGCGCCCTGCCCCATCTCGATCTTCGGCGAAATGACCGTGACCTGGCCGTCATGGCCAACCCGAACATAGGCGCCGTAGCCGCGCGGAGCCTGGTCGCCCAGCCGCCCGGCGGCGGTCACTTCGGCCGCGACGCTGTGCGGGACAAAGCCCGGCAGCCAGGTGCTGAGCACCAGGCCGCCCAATGCGGCACCCGAGCCCTGCAAAAACCGGCGACGTGATACGCCATTGCCTGACTGACTCATGCGGCACCTCCGGCGTCCACGTCCTTGATCGCCGCACGGATGCGCGTATAGGTGGCGCAGCGGCACAGATTGCCAGCCATACCGGCATCAATCTGGGCATCACTGGGGGTGGGGTGGCGCTGCAACAGCGCGGTAGCAGACATGATCTGGCCTGACTGGCAGTAGCCACACTGCACCACCTCGTGGGCCAGCCACGCCTGCTGCACCTGGGCGCCCAGCGCCGACTCGCCAACCGCCTCAATGGTGGTCACGGCGCGCCCGGCTACGGCACTGACCGGCAGCACGCAGGAGCGTACCGCCTCGCCGTCCAGATGCACGGTGCAGGCGCCACACTGGGCGATACCACAGCCGAATTTGGTGCCGGTTAGCCCGAGCACATCACGCACCACCCAGAGCAGCGGCATATCTTCAGGCACATCCAGCTGGTGCTGGGTGCCATTCACGGATAACTGAATCATTAGAACCTCGTCAGGCTACGAGTTTTATGGTTTTTCTATTTAAATTAGCAGCTGCATCAGGAATGGGACACCAAGCTGCCCAATGTCGAATACGAGACAGGCGACACCTCCAAGCCATCGCCGGTCCGCTGCACGGTCAACGGACATAAGGAGAGAAGAATAACCAGCCCTGCCGGTTGGCTGATAACACAAAACCCCGAGAGCCTTGCACGATCAAGCAGACACACCCAAGCCCAGCGGCGCGGCGCATGTCTCAAGGATCATGGCAACCGCCCGCTGGGCGGGTGGCGACAGGGTACGATTGGCCAGGCGAATCAGGTGGCTGTGCAGCAGATAACGACGCGCAGGCAAATCGGGCGCCAGGCGCTGTGTCAGGTCCACCAGCCGACCCGCCTGTACATCCTCCTGCAACCAGCCAGCCCAGGTATGCAGCAAGCTGTCGCTCTGCAGCACTGTCTGCCGCAAAAGATGCAGATTGTTGCAGCTGGTGATGGCCAGCGGACGGCTGTCTGTCGGCAGGTCCAGCAGGCGCAGCACATGAGCAACAGAGGCGTCGTTAAACAACGCGGCAGCCCAGGGATAGTCCAGCAGGCGCGAGGATGGCAGTGGGCTATCCAGCCCGAGCAATGGATGGCCCCGGCGGCAATAGATAGCCGTCGCGCTGGCTGAGAGCTGCTCAACCTCGAGACGCGAGTCTTGCAGGCGTGAGACTTCATGCAACTCCCCCGTGGCACCGACCAGAAACTCAATGCGCCCCTGCTCCAGCAGGCGCAACAGATTCTGCCAATGATCCACCTCCAGGTTCAGCCGCAAGCCCGGGCAGTCCCGGCGCAACGCCGGCAACACCTCGGCCATGTAGCTGTGGGCCGCCATAAGGCCTGCCCCGAAGTTGAGCTCCCCCCCTTCGCCGTTGGCCAAATACTGCGCCGAGGTGCTCAGGTCGTCAGCGCGCCGCAATAGCTCACGGGCCTGTTCCAGCAGTTGCCGTCCCGCCACCGTCAGCTGAACGCTGCGCGTACCGCGGTCAAACAGCCGCAGTTGCAGATCGTGCTCCAGCGACTGAATACTGCGACTCAGGGCGGTCTGCGACAGGTGCGCACGCTTGGCGGCACGCGAGAAGTGCAACTCCTCACTAAGCAGCACCAGATGATTCAATCGTCTGAGGTCTATTGATGAGTTCATAGCATTAATGATCGGCAATATATGCATTGGACTATCTTTATATCAGTACCAATACTGTCGACCAAGGCCGGCATTGCACTGGCCGCCACAACAACAAAATCACAGGGGAACCTCATGAAACGCCCAATGCACTGGCAGCGCGCCTGCCTTTCCATGCTGCTTGGCGGCCTGCTTGGCAGCCAGGCCTTCGCGGCGCAAACGCCGCTCGACGCGCACGCCAGCGACCCGCAGGTCATGGGTTGGATGCAAGGCTTTCCGCCAGCCGCCGACAAGCAGGTGACCTTCAACAACTATCTGCACTTTCCATATACCCGCTGGGCCTTTTCGCACATTCGCGAACTGCTGCCGACCGCTACGGTGGGCCGCGCGGGCGCCGCAACCAGCCCGCTGCCGCAGGCGCTGCGCGAAGACATCGACGCACTCCAGTTCCAGCTGGCCGATGGCACAAAGATGACCTGGGCCCAGTCGCTGGACGCCAACTACACCGACGGCATCCTCGTGCTGCATCGCGGCAAGGTAGTTTACGAGCGCTACGCTGGCGCCTTGCAGGCAGACCGGCCGCACATGGCCTTCTCGGTCACCAAATCCTTTATTGGCACCCTGGCCGCCATGCTGGTTGAAGAAGGCGTGCTGGATGAGCAGGCAAGTGTCGCCAGCTACGTGCCCGAGCTGGCAGACAGTGGCTTTGGCAACGCCAGCGTGCGCCAGGTGATGGACATGACAACGGCCATTCGCTACTCGGAAACCTACTCCGACACCACTGCCGAAATCTGGGAATATTCGCGCGCCGGCAACCTGATTCCGCGCCCAGCCGACTACAAAGGTGCCACCTCGCTGTACGCCTTCTTGCAGAAGGTACAACCCGAGGGGCAGCACGGCGACGCCTTCGCCTACAGAACGGTCAACTCCGATGTGCTGGCCTGGGTGGTACAGCGCGCAACCGGCACCTCCTTTGCCGACCTGCTGGAGCAGCGCATCTGGGGCAAGCTGGGCGCCGAACAAGATTCCTACATCGTGGTGGATCAGGTAGGCACCCAGTTTGCTGGTGGCGGCATGAACGCCAGCCTGCGTGACATGGCGCGCTTTGGCGAGGCGATGCGCAACAACGGTCGCTTCAACGGCCAGCAGATCGTGCCCGAGGCGGTAGTGGCCGATATCCGCGCCGGTGGCGATAAGGCCAAGTTTGCCGGCGCCGGCTACGCCACGCTGCCCGGCTGGAGCTACCGCAACATGTGGTGGGTGGCCGGTGAGGAGCAGGGCATGTTTGCCGCACGCGGCATCCATGGGCAAACCATCTATGTCGACCCCAAGGCCGAGATGGTGATCGCCCGCTTTGCCTCCAACCCGGTTGCCGCCAACGGCGCCAACGACCCGGTTTCACTACCGGCGTACGCTGCGTTGGCTCAGCACCTGAACGCGCGCTAGCGCGCCAGGCGGTAGAACAGGTTGGGCTCGCTGACGACAAACAGCTCGCCGCGATCATCCAGAATCACACCCTCGGGCTGGGGAATGGGCTCTTGCAGGCCCACGCCCCGTCCGAGCGAGCGCTGACTCAGCAGCTGGCCCTGCGGGCCGAGTTCGAACAACAGGCGCGACTCGTCGCTGAGCAGCACCAAATGACCGCTGCGCGGCTCAACGGTGATGGCCGACAGATCGCTGGACACACCCGCGTCATCGATCCAGGCAGTCAGATCCTGCACATCCAGCTGCAGGTTGCCCTGCAGTGTGCTGCGCAGCCCGGCAACCCGATACAGGCGCTGTGGCTCCCGCTCCTTGACCAGATACAGCAGATCGCGCCCGCGATCGTAAGCGATGCCTTCAAAGCCCTTGTTGTCGTCCGACAGGCCAATGCCCAAGGTCAGCTGACGGGCATCAGCGCGGCGCAGCGGCTCACCTTCGAAGGGCAAGGGCAGAATGCTGATGCGCTGCACGCGCTCCTCGACAATCGCCAGCAAGCCATCGCCGAGCCAGGCCAGGTCTTCGGTGTCCTTGAAACCAACCAGCGCATGCTGCGCCAGCAGGCTGCCCTGACGGTCAAGCACCAAGAGTTGCTCGGGGCCGGAGTTGGTGATGGCCAGCAGCCGATCATGCTCACCGTCGTGGGTAATCCCCGAGAGATCATCACCAATGCCAGCGACCACCACGGCTGGCAGGGTGACGCGAAAGTTCTGCAATGATAGGGCCGAGGGTGGCAGTGGCGTAGCCGGCCGCAGTGAGCCCATCAGCAACGCTGCCAGCGTGAACAGCGCCGCCAGCAGCGTCAGTGTCCGCCTGCGCAACCGCCAGCGCGGTGCAGACGGAAAAAGACGCTCATGTCCAATGTGCATATCCACCCCCGGTCTATAGACCGGGCATGATGCGCCACCGGCATGACAGCCATGTGACCCTGCGGGCCGATCAGCGGAACGGCGGCTCGTCGAAGCTGCGCAGCTTGCGCGAGTGCAGCGAGTCGAGCTGGCTGCGCATCAGCTCCAGAGCATGTATACCGATGTGCAGATGCTGCGTAACAGCACGCTCGTAGAAGGCGCCAGCCGCGCCCGGGAGTTTTATCTCACTGTGCAGGGGCTTATCAGAAACGCACAACAGCGTGCCGTAGGGCACCCGCAGGCGATAACCCTGAGCGGCGATGGTACCGCTCTCCATATCCACTGCGATGGCGCGTGCCTGGTTGATCAGCGGCCGCTCCTGGGCCCAGCGCAGTTCCCAGTTGCGGTCATCGTAGGTCAGCACCGTACCGGTTCGCAGACGCCGCTTGAGCGCATCGCCCTGTTCACCGGTCACATCGGCCGCAGACTGCTGCAGCGCCTGCTGCACCTCGGCCAGGGCCGGCAGCGGGATATTGGGTGGCAGCACCCGATCGAGAATGCCGTCACGGCGCATGTAGGCATGCGCCAGCACATAGTCGCCGATGGTCTGCGACTGCCGCAGGCCACCGCAATGGCCGATCATCAGCCAGCAGTGCGGGCGCAGTACTGCCAGATGGTCAGTGATGTTCTTGGCGTTGGACGGGCCAACGCCAATGTTGACCAGGGTAATGCCTTCGGCCGGGTTGTCGCCCTGCAGATGATAGGCCGGCATCTGGAAGCGGTGCCAGACGACCGACTCGATGATCGCCTGCATTTCGCCCTCGCTCATGCCCCGCTCGACTAGCACGTTGCCCGGCAGCACCATGCGCTGAAAACGCGAGTCGCTCTGCAGCATGTCCAGCCCGTGGCGTATGAACTGATCCACATAGCGGTGGTAGTTGGTCAGCAGAATCCACGGCTGCACATGGCGCCAGTCACTGCCGGTGTAATGCACCAGCCGGCGCAGGGAGAAGTCGGTACGCGCGGCGTCGAACAGTGCCAGCGGCAACGGGTCTTGATTTTCCCAGTCGTACAGACCATCTGCGGTGCCGTCGTTGGCAGCTGACAGGTCGGTACTCGGGAACACCCGCGCCAACTCCGCGGCGGTCACCCCCGAGGCACCCAGCTCATCGCCCTGCTCCACCACGTAGGGGTAAGGGATGTTGGCCTGGCTCGGCCCCACCTCTACCGTTACGGTGAAATCGGACATCAGCGGACGCAGCTGATCCAGCAGGTAACTGCGAAACGCCTCCGGTTGGGTCACGGTGATGGCGTAGGTGCCGGGTACCTGCACCTTGGCATAGGCGCGCACACTGCTGGGCACCTCGCCCTGACAGTGATACGTCAGGCGCAGCTCCGGGTAACGGTAGGCGCAGCGGTCAGCACCGGGGTGGGTGCGGTCGGCAAGGTACTGTTTGAGGGCGGAGCGCAGCGCGCTGGTCGCTTGCTGGTGCAGCGCAGCCAAACGGTCTACCGCCGCTTCAGGGGTGTCAACCTTCACAAAATCGTCAGGGCAAACGTGGGTCACAGAAAACCTCTTGTCAGGTGCTCAGGGCGCCAGTGTGCTAGCTCAAAGGGCGCAGATGGCGATGCCGGCCGCTATGGTCATGTCCGGCGTGCTGATGTTCGTGCTCGTCTTCGGTCAGCGATACCTGGTTTAACTGACCATGCCGCACGCCACTTTCAGCCATGATGCGCTCGGCCAACTGACGTACCTGCACTGTCGGCCCGCGCAGGATCGAACTGGCAAGGCAGTGGTCATGGTCAATATAGGACAGCAGCGTGGACACGCTCAGGTCATGGTGTTCGTGGTGGTGGCGCGCCAGTCGCTCGGCCAGTTCACGCTGGTGATGATGGTAGACATAGCTGAGGGCTGCCACACAATATTCGCTCGGCTGCTCCGTCTGGCGGGCAGTCTCCAGCTCAGCGCGCAGCAGGTCACGCATAGCCTCGGAGCGACTGCGGTAGCCGCGCTCAGCGATCAGCGCGTCAAAGGCTTCGGCCAGATCACTCTCCAGGGAAATGGTGATGCGCTCCATCAGGTCCTCATGCGGGCAGCGTCAAAATCCGGGTTCCCAGACGTTGTACCAGTGTCTGATCGTGGCTGGCAATCAGCATCGGCAAGCCGGTGTCCAGCAGACAGGCAAACAGACGCTCGCAGCTGGCCTCGTCCAGACCGTTGCTCGGCTCATCCAGCAACAACACCCGCGGACTCATCGCCAGCACCCCGGCCAGCGCCACCAGCCGCTGCTCCCCCCCTGAGAGCTGCTGCACCGGCCGCTCGGCCAAGTGCTCCAATTGCAGGGACGCAAGGGTACGCAGCGCCAGCTGGCCAGCCTGATCGCGGCCATGCCCCTGGTTGCGCGGTCCAAAGGCCACGTCATCAAACACGGTGGGGCCAAACAGCTGATCGACCGGGTCCTGAAACAACAGCCCCAATGGCCCGCGCAGCGGCACAAAGTCCGCCTCGCGGCTGCGCTCTCGGCCAAACACCCGCAGACTACCGGCTTGCAGCGGTACAAACCCCAGCAGCGCGTGCAACAAGCTGGTCTTACCACGCCCGCTTGGCCCAACCAGACATAGCCGCTCGCCTTCATGCAGCGCAAAGTCAGGCAGCGCGAGCTGCCGTTGCGGGCCGCGGACCAACTGCACTGCGCTGGCCTGAATGAGTGCACTCATGACGGCTCTTGCCCCGCCGCCAGCCCCGGTGCCGACGCCACCCTGGCGGGCAGGTCCAACCGCTGCGCCAGTCCGCGCGCCTGCATCGCCTGCGCCACCCGCTCGGCCCGCAGCAAGGCATGCACCAGGATCAGCGCCACCTGCAGCGCCAGCACTTCTGCCGTGCGCCAGTTGCAGCGTGGCCGGAACCCCCGCGCCTGCATCGCTCGCTGCACCTGCTGCCGCGTCTGTTGCATCACACTGAGATAACGCACCGTCAGCAACAGCAGCTGCGCCAGCCGTGGCGGCATACCCAGGCGTGCAGCCGCCGCCGCGACATCAAAGGCGTTCATGCCAGCCAGCAAGGCGATACAGAACAGGCCAGCGATATTGCTGCGCAAACTGATGTGCAGCGCCGCCTGCACGCCCGCCTCGCTCCAGCTGAGCGCGCCTGAAGACCACTGCCAGGGCAGCGTCAGCCAGACCAGCGCCACAAAGATATTCAGCAGCGCCACCCGGCGCAGCAGCCAGCCCGGCGAGGCCAACCGCAACGCCGCCGCACAAAACAGCGCGGCGACAGCTAACAGCAGCAACGCAAGCAATTGCCAAGTCTGCTGCAGCATCGCCGCAGCCAGCGCCCCGCCCATGGCCAACAGCAACCGCTGCGGCGCGCTCACGGGCACAGCTCCCGCGTCATGTCCGGCAGCATGCGCCATAACAGGTTCAGCGCCAGCGCGCTGATCAGGGCATCGACCACAAACACGGGTGCGTGGGACAGCACCAGCATGCCAACCAGATGATCAAACAGCCGGCCACCACTCAGGTTCAGCAGCAGGGCCGCCAGCACAGTGGCGCCGCCCACGCCGAGCACGCCGCAGCCGGCACCCACCAGCAGCAGCCGACGTCGGCTAGGCTCCCCCCGCAGCGCCGGCGCCAGCAGCAGATGACAGAGCAGCGCAGGCATGGCCATGATCAACAGATTGGCGCCCAGCACGGTAAAGCCGCCAAAGGAGAACAACGCCGCCTGTAGCAGCAAAGCGACAAAGAACAGCGGAAACACCGCCCAGCCAAGCAGCAGGCCGGCCAGGCCATTGAGAATCAAATGCACACTGCCTACGCCAACCGGCATGTGCAGCGTACTGGCAACCATAAAGGCGGCTCCCAGCAGCGCCGCCAGCGGCATGCGCGTCTCGTCCAAACGGCGCACACCCATGGCGACACAGCCCGCCGACAAGGCCGCGCAACCGGCCAGCACCGGCAGACTGAGGACGCCCTCGGCAATATGCATCAGCGCACCTGCCCGCTCTGACGGCGGCGCCACAGCGCCCACAAGCCAACAATGCCGACCAGGTAGCCGATGGCGCCAATCAGGTCACGCCACCACATATGCTGCTGCAGGCGGGCGATATCCTCGCGCAGCAGCAACAGCGTCGCATTGCTGCCGCTGCTGGCCGGCAAGTCACTGACCAGCGCCTGGGCGCGATGTCCCTCCTCGCCTTCCACAATGACCCGCGTGCCGCCATCGGCACGCGCCGCAAACACAAAGCGGCCCTGTGCATCGGTCTGGCTTTCCGCCAGTATCTGGGTGGCATCTTCGGCCGCGACCAGCGCAACGTAAATCGCCTGCGCCGGCGTGCCGTCGGTGTACAGCGCCAGGCCCGACACCTGGCTATCACTGCGCTGCGCGATCACATCCAGGCCGTGGGCCTGCACGGCAAAAGCGGCCAGCCAAAGCGCCAGCACAGCAGCCAGCTGCAGCTCAATCCTGCGCATGGAACACCAGACTGTATTCGGTGCTCAGCTGGGTGTAAGCGGGGTTGTCCGCCACCTCCAGCCGCTGGCCGGACCAGATGCGATTGACGCCCCTGCGGGCAGTCAGCACCGCCACACCCGCAGCGTCACTGACAGCATCGTCACCTTCCTCGCCAAAGGCCAGGGCAATGCCCTGCGTCGGCTGGCCGTTGATCAGTATCTTGAGGCGCAGCGGCTGACCGGCGGCAGGCGCCTCTACATCCAGCGGCACCAACTCGAAAGCCTGCCCCTGCGGCTGCGTTGCCTGTGCGTCCCAGCGCGCAATGTACTTGTGGTACTTGATCGCGTTGACCGCCGATTCAGCGCCCTCCACCTGATCCATCGGCAGGTTCTCGCTGCGGCCATTGGGCAGACGGCTCCAGATGCCGTTGTCGAAGGTCAGGGTCAACAGGGAGGCCGGCTCAGCGCTTTGCAACTGGACGCCGACGGCCAGATCCTGACGAGCAACATCGATCGGCTCTCCTGCGCCGCCGACGGCCCGAACCTCGGTCAGCTTGGCTGGCGGATACTCCTCCAGCACGCCGGCATGCCCGCCAAAGCGCACCGCATAGTCGGTCGCGCTGTCAGTCGCTTCCAGCCAGACGGTATGGGCACTGACCACGGGGCTGAGCAGGGCCAGACTGGTTGCCGCGAGCAGGCGGCGCAGGGGGTAAAACATGTTCAAACTCCTTATGCGCTGAGGTCAGAAACGGGCCTGGATACCCAGGCTGACACGACGGGGCGCGCCGGAAGCATACCCAACGGTGGAGACCGTGGAGGCATAGACCTTGTCGGTCAGGTTCTCCACCGCCAGGTAGGCGCGATAGTCCGGGGTGCCCGGAAACTGGTAGGCCAATGTCAGGTCGGTCACGCGGTAGCCGCCATCGACCAGCTGATTGCTGGCATTGACCGCGTAATCACCGATATCACGCAGCGTCAGGCTGCTTTCCCAGTGCGTCAGCGGGCGCCAGTTAAGCTGCGCGGTGGTGGTGTGACTGGGCACCCCGGTCACCCGGTTGCCCTCCAGACTGGCGTCGCGGTGCTTGCGAATCTCCGACTGAGCGGTGGCCCAGGCCAGCGACACATCCAGGCTGTCGGTCAGATACCAGTAGCCGGCCACTTCCACGCCCTGGCGGCGGGTCTCGCCAAAGTTCTCGTAATCGCCGGCCGGGTTGCGGCCAATTTCATCACTGGAGTCGATGCGGTAAGCCGCCACATCAAGGCCCAGGTCACGCCATGTCAGCGTCATACCCAGCTCAATCTGCCGGAACACGTTGGGCGACACACTGCCCGCGCCCAGCTCGTACTTGGCGGTATCCGGCGCGATGGCAAAGCCTTCGGCCCAGCTGCCACGCAGCTCCAGCCAATCCAGCGGCTGCGAGCGAATGCCCAGTTTGGGGCTGGTGTGACTGACCGACGACATGCGCTGGCAGTCCGCCGTACTGGTTTGCGCACCTTGCAGGTCGCAGTCGCCGGTAAACCGATCCCAGCGCAGGCCCAGGCTGGGCATGAACAACGGGTGCAGTTGCCACTGCATCTCGCCGAAGGCCGCCAGGTTATTCAGGCTGAAACGACGATCCAGCTCCGGCAACCCGACCCGCTGGCGGTATTGGGTGTCTTCGTACTTCAGGTAGTCGGTGCGTTCACGATAGGTCTCGATGCCGGTGACCCAGGTCAGTGTCTTGCCGGCCAGCTGGCTATCACCATTGAGGTTGAAGCCGCCGCCAAGCACATCGCGATCATAGGTTTCCTCGCGCTGGGTCCAGACACCGCTGAGCGGGCGGGTAAACCAGCGGCTGAAGTCCTGGTTGGTGTGGTAGACAAAACTCAACAGGCGCAGCTCATCGCTCAGCTGGTAGTTGGCATCCAGACGCAGGGTTCTGAAGTCCTTCTCGCTACCGTCGTTCTGCACCTCGCTGTAGACGCCATAGGGGTCGCGGCGATACTCGGCATAAGGCAAATAGGACGGGTTGTCTGCCTCGGCATGATGCAGGCGGGTGGACAAGGCGACTTCCAGATCAGGGCTCACATCCAGCGCCCAGCGCCCAGCCAGGGTTTGCCTGTCAGCCTGCGACTGATTGCGAAAACCATCATCATGGACTGCCTGCACTGCGAGGTTAAAACGCTGACGCTCGGCCTCAAAGCCGCCGGCGGCCTGCAGGTCCAGCTTGCCGAACTCCGCCGCGCTGATGTCCAGATCGCGGTAGTCACCGCCCCGGCGGCTCTGCAGCGTGACCGTGCCGGCCCGGTTGTAGTTGCCATACAGCGCCGAGACCGGGCCGCGCAGCACGTCGATGCGCTCCAGCTCCAACGGAATGATGACGTTCAGGTCGCCATAACCATCGGCGTGCGACATGGCTTCGTTGAGCGGAATGCCATCGACCACGAAGCCGATGTCTCCACCGTGCCCGCCAGCGCCAAAACCACGCAGCGAGATATTGTCTGCCACCCCCGGCAGCCCCAGCGTGCTGACATTCATGCCCGGCACCTTGCGCAGCAAGCTCTGCACCTGATCGACATGCTCGTTACGAATTTCATCAGCGTGCAAATGGGTGACCGAATAGGCCTGGTCAGCCGTGTCGGCCATGGCCTGACCCTTGACGGTAATACTGGCCAGCGACACGGCTTCAGAAGTGGCCAGCACCGGCAGCGGCATCAGCAGGACAACGGCTAACGACGTGAGACGGGGGAACAGCATGAGACATCCTTATACGGGCGATCGCGGCACCTCTCAGCCACATGTACAAGGACAGGCGGGGCACCAGTATGAACAAATTAGCAAAGTTCACACCAAGTACCTCAGTGACTGTTTCAGGGGCCTGCAGCCGCACAAAGCACCCGCTGGCAGCGTCGGCACGCACCAAAAACAAACAGAAGGATATCTTTTGCACCAATAAAGGGCAGGAAGATCAAAGAAAGCGCCTGACCTGCTGTGGCGTGCTGCCAAACGCGCGCCGAAACGCCGTCGCAAAGTTGGCCGCGCTGCCGTATCCCGCCAGGACGGCAGCCTCTTCGATAGACAAGGTGCCCGCTGCCAGCGCATCAAACGCCTGCTGCAACTTGCGCTGGCGCTGCCAGGCAAACAGCGACATACCCTGAGCAGCCTTGAACTGCCGCTGCAGGGTGCTGGCGCTGGTGCCAACCTCTTGGGCGATCTGCCCCAGCGACCAACCGTCCGCGGTGTCGCTGATCAGCAGGTCCTGCACCCGGGCAATCAGACGCTGCTCGTGCGGGCGCAGACTATCCGGCACGGCAACACCTTCGCCGGTCAGCCCGGCAATCACTTCGTGTGCCAGCTCCAGCGCGCGGCTCTCCTGCTGCAGGTGCGCCAACAGCGGACTATCCGTCTGCTGATGCATGGCCGCCTCGGCCAACGCCAATGCCCGCGGCGACGGCTGCCAGCGCTGCACCCGCAGATGACTGTTGGCACCGCCCACCAGTCCCTGCAGGCTGCGCTGGGCATCAAACCCGCCGCCCTCAAACCAGTCAGGGGTCATGCTGATTGCCAACTTGCGGATATGCTGACCACGGCGCGCACGGCGACTGAAGGTGGCCGGCTCGGTCAGGGTGACCGCCATGCCCTCCGGGCGGCGAGCGTGGTGGTCAAAGCGCGGCGCGCGGTCGTCATAACTGACATCGCTGCGACCCTGCAGGAACAGCACCAGAATGAGCTTGGGATCCACCTCGACGCTGGTTGAAAAGTCCTCCAGCTCGACACAATCGGAACAATGCAGTGACAATCCCGAGCGCAGACGCTGCCAGCTCAGGCGCCCGCGAAACAGCTGGTTGCCTGACTGTGGCGCAGACAACTGCACCTGCGCGCCAATACGCCGTACCAGATCACTGGCACCGACCATATCCTGACCATGACTCACCTGCTACCCCCTGGCGTCGCGCCAAAGATGACTGCCGGACAAAGAAAGCTGACGCCAACGCAAAACACCCCTGCATGGCGCTGTGGCAGACTACTCGCCGTGCACAGCAAACGCAAATAGTTCGCATTAATAATGCGCATTCGACGCCATTCACGCCCAGCACAGTCCAGACCCTGTCTTTCCCTACGCTCGCTCAGAGGAATCTGCCGATGACCCAGGTACGCCACCTTTCCAGCTTTCGTCACAGCCAACTCGCCGCCGCCGTGGTACTGGCGCTAGGACTGCCCGTCGCGCATGCACAGACTGACGACGCCCTTGAACTGGACACCCTGGACGTGATTGCCACCGCCCAGGAAGAACTGAAGCAGGCGCCGGGCGTCTCGATCATCGACGCAGAGGACATTGCCCGCCAACCGCCCGCCAATGACATTGCCGAGCTGTTGCGCAAACAACCCGGCGTCAACCTGACCGGCAACAGCGGCTCCGGTGCTCGCGGCAACAATCGGCAGATCGACATCCGCGGCATGGGCCCGGAAAACACCCTGATTCTGGTCGACGGCAAGCCCGTCACCTCGCGCAACTCAGTGCGCTACGGCTGGCGCGGTGACCGCGACACCCGTGGGGACAGCAACTGGGTGCCCGCCGAGCAGATCGAACGTATCGAAGTACTGCGCGGCCCGGCCGCCGCGCGCTACGGCAACGGCGCCGCCGGCGGTGTGGTCAACATCATCACCAAGGGCCCGCAGGCCGAGCACCACGGCAACCTGACGCTGTACAAAAGCTTCGCTCAGGATGACCAAGAAGGCGGTAGCGAACGCGCCAACTTTGGCTTGAGCGGCCCGCTGACAGACAACCTGTCCTACCGCGTGTACGGTAACGTCGCCAAATCGGAGATGGATGATCCAGACATCAACGACGGGCACACCGTGCCCAATCAGGCCACCGCGGGACGCGAGGGCGTGCGTAACAAGGACATCAACGGCCTGCTCAGCTGGGCGCTGACCGACCGCCAAACGCTGGATCTGGAAGCCGGCTACAGCCGCCAGGGCAACATTTACGCTGGCGACAGCATGAACAACGTCGACTCAGCCGCACTGGAAGCTCGGCGCTCCCCCTGGCTTGGCCGCGAAACCAACATCATCTATCGCCAGACCTACGCCGTGACCCACCACGGCGACTGGGACTTTGGCAGCACGCTGAACTATCTGCAGTACGAAAACACCCGCAACCGTCGTCTGCAAGAAGGCCTGGCCGGCGGACCGGAAGGCAGCATCATCAGCACCGATTTTGGCACCATCGAGCTGGACACCCTGACCGCCCACAGCGAAGTCAACCTGCCGCTCAACGGTTGGCTCGACCAGATGCTGACGCTGGGTGCCGAATGGGTTGACCAGCGCATGGACGACCCCTTCTCCAACACCCAAACCACCACCGAAGGTGGCGAGGTGCCCGGCCTCTCCGGCACCGACCGCGACACCAAGACCGACGCCCAGATTGCCTCGCTGTTTGTCGAAAGCAACATCGAGCTGCGGCCCGGCACCACCCTTACACCGGGCCTGCGCTTTGATCATCACAGCCTGACCGGCAGCAACTGGAGCCCCTCGCTCAACCTGTCCCAGGCGCTCAACGACGAGTTCACCCTGAAGGCCGGCATTGCCCGCGCCTACAAAGCGCCAAACCTGTACCAGAGCAACCCCAACTACCTGCTCTACAGCCGCGGCAACGGCTGCTGGGGCGGCGGTGGCTCATGCTATCTGATGGGTAACGAGGACCTGGACGCCGAGACCAGCATCAACAAGGAAATCGGCATTGAATTCCGCCGCGGCGACTGGCTGGCCGGCGTGACCTGGTTCCGCAACGACTACAAGGACAAGATCGAATCCGGCCGTACAGTAATCGGCAACGCAACCGGCGGCAGCAACCCGAGCCACGCCGACGCGGATGTGTTCCAGTGGAGTAATGTGCCCGAGGCCATCGTCGAAGGTCTGGAAGGCACCCTGAACGTGCCGGTAAGCCAGCAGGTCAGCTGGAACACCAACTTCACCTGGATGCTGCGTTCGGAGAACCGCGAAACCGGCGAGCCGCTGTCGATCATCCCCGAGTACACCATCAACTCGACGCTGGACTGGCAGGTCAGCCAGCCGCTATCAACCCAGGCCACCGTCACCTGGTACGGCAAGCAGAGCCCAGGCAAGCTCGACTATCAGGGCAATGTGCTGACCGGCGATGCCCGCCGCGAGATCTCGCCCTATGCACTGGTGGGTGTCAGCGGACGCTACGCCTTCAGCGACAACCTGAGCGTCACCGCCGGCATCAGCAACCTGTTCGACAAGCGTCTGTACCGCGAGGGCAACAGCAACGTGGCCGGCGCCTACACCTATAACGAGCCGGGCAGAGCCTTCTACACCAGCCTCAGCACCTCGTTCTAGAGCGCACCGCTCCCTTCAGCGCGTTCGCGCAGAGGGGAGCGGTAGCCGGCTCAGGCGTCGGTCTTGTCCTTCACCTCGGTGCTGCTGCCATTCTTCTTCACCGACTCAATGCCCTTCTCGCAACTGGCTGCGGAAGCATACATCTGACTGCTGCCGATCACCTGATGGTTAGCAGCCTTGAGATTGAAATAGTGCCGCCCGTCCTTGGCTTCCTTGCGCTCATAGCGCCCATCCTCCGCGCAATTTTTCTGCACCGAGGCGATGCCGTTCTCGGCACTGGCTCGCGCCTTGTACAGTTCACTGGTCAAAATGGTTTCGGCGTTGCCCGCCTTCAGGACAAAGCGAAACTGCCCGTCCTTGCTATTGCTCAATTCAAACCAACCCGCCATAGAAACACTCCTTATCCAACGTCGGTGGACTACCTGAGACACCTGCATTGGTGCAGGCGACCAAATCAGTATAGACGCAGATAAACCACTGTCTCGACTGCGATCCAGCTAGCGGGTCAGAGACGGGCCGGCGGCCAGCGACAGCGCGTCCAGACTCGGCGCTGCCTCGCGCTGGGCCGCGCGCCAGCGCGACGGTGCCAGGCCCGTCCAGCGCTTGAAGGCGCGGGAGAAGCTGGCCGCTTCGCTGTAGCCCAATTGGGCGGCGATGGCGTCCAGCCCCAGATCGCTGTCGCCTAGCAGGCGCTCGGCCAGGCGCTCGCGCACCCGCTCGTCGAGCTGTCGAAAGGGTTGCCCTTCGGCGGCCAGACGTCGATGCAGGGAGCGTTCGGAGATGCCCAGGGAAGCTGCCACCTCCGCAGCCCGCAGCAACTCACCTGAGTGGCTGATCAGCACCTGCAGCACCTGGCGCGCCAACGGCGACACCACATCCTCCAGGCCATCGCACAGCTGCCGGCACAGCGCCGCACAGGCGTTTCGGGTAAGCGCATTGGCCAGAGGCAGCTCACTGATCAAGTCGGCGTCGGCAACCAGCACTGCGTTGCTGGGGGCCCCCATGACCACCGGACACTCGAAGTAAGCTTCGTAGTACTCGGCGGGCGCTGGCCGCGACAACGACAGCTCCACCCGCAGCGGTACAAACGGACGCTGCAACAGCTCCGCAAAAATCCGCTTCCAGACCGCCAGCCCACGTTCGGCCACCATATCCTGAGCATCCAGCGGCAGCACGCTGCGATCCAGGCTCATGCGTACACCACCGTCAAACGGCAACACCTGCACCGGGCAAATGGACAGCGTCAGCTCCCGAAACTGGGTGCTGACCAGCAACGCCTCATGCAGATTGCGACAGGCCAGCATGGTGTAGCCCAGCAGCCCCAAACTGGTCAGTTGGTAACGCCCACCAACCAGAATGCCCAACCCCGGCTGAGGGTGCAGCGCCACCAGGTTACGAATGACAACCAGCTCCTGCCAACGCTGTATCCGCACCCGCCCCCCAGCACCGAGCATCGCCTCATCCAGCCCACTGCCCTGCAGACAGGCTTCCACCGAGCACCCCAGGCTGCGGGCCGTGCTAAGCAGATAGCGCACATTGGTGGCATCGCGCACCTCACGCCAGTTCATGCAACCCCCGTGGCAGTTATTGTCATGTCATGGCAGAAACTATCATGGATAGCATCGCTGTGCAGAGGCAATCTTGCCTGGCAGAGCACAGATACCAACAACAAAACAGACGATCGCAGGTGATAGCCATGCCCGAGTTCTTCTACACCACAGCAAAGAACAACCAGCCTCGCGCCAGCGAGTATTTCCGCAGTGTGCCGGTGGCCGGCTCGCTCGGTGCCGATATCTATGGCATCGACCTCAACAACCTCAGTGACGCCGGCCAGGCGGCGCTGCGCCTGGCGCTGATGGATCACGGCGTGCTGTTCATCCGCGACCAGAACCTCAGCGTCGAGCAGTTGGAAGCCGTCACCCTGCGCTTTGGCGCATTCGGCAAGGAGCCCTATGTTCAGCCCATGGCCGATCACCCGCATGTAGTGCATGTGCTCAAGGAAGCAGGCGAAGGCAACCCGTTCGTGTTTGGTGGCGCTTGGCACAGCGACTGGTCCTTTCAGGAGCGCCCGCCCGCCTTTACCCTGCTGTACGGCCACGATGTGCCTGAAAGCGGCGGCGACACACTGTTCAACAACATGTATCTGGCCTGCGAGTGGCTGTCTCCGACCCTGCGGGCCCTACTGCAACAGCTCGACGGCATCCACAGCCCGGAGTTTGGCTACGGCCCCAACGCCCGTCACAACGACGGCATCGAGAATATGAACATCCACTACGGCAAGGCCGTCGATGAGGATGTGCGTACCCATCCGCTGATCACGCGCCACCCGGAAACCGGTCGTGAGGTACTGTTCGCCAACCCGGCCTACACCCTCGGCATCGCCGGTATGAAGCCGGAAGAGTCTCGCCCACTGCTCGACTACCTGTTCAGCGTAGCGGCTGCGCCAGCCTTTACTTGCCGCATGCGCTGGACGCCGGGCACACTGGCGATATGGGACAACCGCTGCGTCTGGCATCAACCCGTTTCCGACTACTTTGGCAAGCGCCGCGAGATGTTCCGTACCACTGTTGTCGGCGAACCGCCGAGTCGAGGAGAGACTGCATGAGCACTATCGAACAGGCCGCACAAGCGCTGCTGGATGCCCGGGCGAGCGGCACGCCACGCGGCCCGCTCGCCAGCGAGTACGCACTGACCGACCTGGCGTCCGCCTACGCCGTACAACACGCGCTGATCACACGCCAGCTTGGCGGCCAGCGCCCTGCGGGCTACAAGCTGGGCCTGACCGATGCCCGCGCCCGTCAAGCCCTCGGCGTCACGGAACCACTGCGCGGAGTGCTACTGGCAGCCAACGAATACCAGGCCGGCGCCACGCTGAAACACGCTGATTTCATCGCGCCGCGGCTGGAGATAGAAGTGGCGATGCGGCTGGCTCGAGACATCGAAGACCCTCTGGCCGATCGTGCTGAGCTGATCGCGGCGCTCGAAGGCGTGATGCCCGCGCTGGAGATCTGTGACTCCGCCTATGAAGGCTGGCCGAAGTCATTGGCTGACGCCGTCGCGGACAACCTGTCCTTCGGCGCCCACGTGCTGGGCGAGTGCGTAGCGGCAGACAGCGTGGCGCTGGATGATTTGCCGGTCGCCCTGATGATCGATGGTCAGCAGGTCGGCAACGGCAACACCGGCAGCAGCATGGGTAACCCGCTGGATGCGGCGCTTTGGCTGATCAATCAGATGGTCTCTGCCGGACAGACGCTACGTGCTGGTGATGTCATCATGACCGGGGCGCTGGCGGGCATGCAGCCAGTGACGGCGGGCGCAGTGGCTGAGGTGGAGATGGGCGCGCTCGGACGCCTGAGCTGCCGCTTCGACGCCTGAGCATATCAGCGAGACGGGCAAATCACGGGCAACAAAAAACCTCGCCGAAGCGAGGTTTTGCAGAAAAGGTCCTGATCATCCGTAATGCGGGTGCCTCCAAGGCACGGTCCCTTAACCCTGTTGTTCTGTCCGCTTCCTGCGTTGCTCCTAGCGAATTCAATACTACGCAGCAACGCAGGATGTGCCCATAAGTCATTGTCATCACAGCATGTAAGCATTTACTTACATGCTGACCGAGTGACATTGAGCGACACCCTGACCCTCCGCACACCCGGTGCAGCGGGTCAGTACTTTTGCGAATCAGAACTGCTCTGCATCCAGCAGGAACAGGGACTCACTACCCGCCTTGACCGACGCCGTCAGCGAGTGGATACGCGGCAGCAGACGCGCGAAGTAGAAACGCGCGGTACCCAGCTTGCTCACATAGAACTCGTCTTCCGCCTGCTTGGCCAGCGCCGTGCGCGCCATCAAAGCCCAGATGTAGGCGTAGGCGGTGTAGCCGAAGACCTGCAGGTACTCAACCGAAGCAGCGCCGATCTCATTCGGGTTGCTCTTGGCCTGCTCGATGACCCAGGCAGTTAGCTCGTCCAGGTTGTCGATGGCCGCTTCCAGCGGGCCGGTAAACTCGGCCAGAGACGCGTCGGCACTGGCGATGAAGGCTTTGACTTCGTCGCTGAAGTGCTTGTAGAACGCGCCACCACTACCCACGATCTTGCGGCCCATCAGGTCCAGCGACTGGATGCCGTTGGTGCCCTCGTAGATCTGGGTGATGCGGCAGTCACGGATCAGCTGCTCCTGGCCCCACTCACGGATAAAGCCGTGGCCACCGAAGATCTGCTGACCGTGAACGGTGGTTTCCAGACCCATGTCGGTCAGGAACGCCTTGGCAACCGGCGTCAGCAGCGCGACCAGTTCCTGCGCACGGCTGCGCACTTCCTTGTCTTCGCTGTACTTGGCGGTATCCAACTGCATGGCAACGTAGCTGGAAAATGCACGACCACCTTCGTTCAGCGCTTTCATGGTCAGCAGCATGCGACGCACATCGGGGTGCACGATGATCGGGTCAGCAGCCTTGTCTTTGTTGACCGGGCCAGTCGGTGCACGGCTCTGGATACGGTCACGGGCGTATTCAATGGCACTCTGGTAGGAGCGTTCGCCCAGCGACAGACCCTGGATACCCACGCCCAGACGCTCATAGTTCATCATGGTGAACATGGCGTTCAGACCCTTGTTCGGCTCGTCGACAATCCAGCCGGTCGCACCGTCGAAGTTCATGACACAGGTGGCAGACGCCTTGATGCCCATCTTGTGTTCGATAGAACCGCACGACAGGGCATTCTTCTCGCCCAGCGAACCGTCGTCACCGACCATCACCTTGGGCACCAGGAACAGGGAGATACCCTTGGGGCCAGCCGGCGCATCAGGCAGCTTGGCCAGCACCAGGTGGATAATGTTTTCGGTCAGGTCATGCTCACCGCCGGTGATGAAAATCTTGGTACCGGTAATCTTGTAGCTGCCATCAGCCTGCGGCTCGGCCTTGGTGCGGATAATGCCCAGGTCGGTACCGGCATGCGGCTCGGTCAGGCACATGGAGCCCGCCCAGGTACCGGCGTACATATTGGGCAGGTACTTTTCCTTCAGCTCTTCGCTGGCGTGGTTGAGGATCGACAGACACGCGCCAGACGTCAGCATCGGATACAGACCGAAGGACAGGTTGGCGGAGTTGACCATTTCTTCAACCTGCGCGCCGATAACCTTGGGCATACCCATGCCGCCAAAGGCCGGGTCGCCGCCCACACCCACCCAACCGCCTTCGGCGTAGGTGCGATAGGCTTCAGGGAAACCGGCAGGCGTTTTAACTGCACCGTTGTCCCAGGAACAGCCTTCTTCATCGCCGCTGCGATTCAGTGGCGCTACGACACCTCCGGTGACCTTGCCGGCTTCTTCCAGAATGGCCGCTGCGGTTTCTTCATCCACAACCTCAGCCAGACCGGGCAGTTGAGCCCAGAGCTTGGATACTTCGAAGACTTCGTTGAGCACAAAGCGCATATCGCGCAGGGGAGCGTTGTAGTCGGCCATAGTGATCTCCTCATTATTCGGTGAGCCGGTCTGAGCCGGCGCAGACGGAAGATTGTATATCGGAAACAAAAAAACCTATAGCGTCTCTTTATGACTTTTTATTATTGATTGGTCACCATTCGCAGCATTGCTTGCAATAGGGTCAGCTGAACGCTCTCGCCCTGCCAGCCAACTGCAGACAATAAAAAACCCCGGCAAGCCGTAATGCTGTTCACTTAAGCATTTGAGTCCATGGCGGGGTTTCTAGAAAATCCGATATCAGTCCTCTGGTATCGGATTTTTTTATGCCCATTCAGCAGCAATTGCTCGACCTCGGCGAGCTCTTCAACTTCTCTGACCTCAGCACCTTCACTCAGAACATCCCTGTTGAATGGGTTGCGAGCGCGCTCAATTTATCGGCGCAAGCCACCATCAGGCGTCGGCGCCTACCCAGTGACCAAGTACTTTGGCTGGTGCTGGGTATGGCCCTGTTTCGCGACGAGCCAGTGCATGAGGTTGCTAGGCGACTGAACATTTGCGCCCAAGGTTTGGCCTCTGATCAGTTGCTGGCTCGAAGCGGCGTAACTGAAGCACGTAAGCGCTTGGGGGCAGATCCGGTTGAGCACCTGTTCCGCCAGACCGCCAAGCAATGGGGATGCGAGCGATACGAAGGCGATGACTGGAAAGGGTTGCAGGTATTCGCGGTGGATGGCGCACTGCTGCGAACCCCCGACTCGCCCGAGTTGAGGGAGCACTTTGGCTCTGGCAACACAGGTACTGAACGCCAAACGCCTTTTCCGATGCTACGGCTCGTTGCCTTGATGAACGTACGCTCACACGTGATCCTGGATGCCCAACTCAGCCCGTATCGCGGCAGCGAAATGCGCTTGGCCGAGACCTTCCTGAGTCAGATTCCGGACAACTCAGTCACATTGTTCGATAAAGGCTTCTGGGGCGCTGATCTGCTGCTAAGCGTGGTGGATGGAGGCAACAATCGGCATTGGCTGACGCCAGCCCGCAAGAACGTCGTGATGGAGGAAGTCGAGCGTTATAGCGAATACGATCGCCGTGTTCGGATGAAAGTCTCACCTCAGGCCCGCAAGCGGAACCCTAGTCTACCTACGCATTGGGAGGTACGAGAGGTCAGCTATAAAAGCCATGGGAACATCAGGTCACTGCTCACCTCGTTGCCAGTCGAGGGCTACAGCGCAAAGGCCGTCGCTGAGCTGTACTTGGAGCGCTGGGAGATTGAACTCGGCTTTCGCGACATCAAAAGCTCGATGCAGCAGAACGCGGTAACACTGCGAAGCAAGAAGGTTGAGCTGGTTTACCAGGAGGTCTGGGGGCTGTTGCTGGCATACAACATCATTCGGCGAGAGGCTAGTCAAGCGGCTGTGGCCTTTGGTCGAGCACCCTCGGACATACGCTTCAAACCGGCCTGTCAGTACATCGCCGTCCAGCTCATCGTCATGGCTGCAGCGAATCCGGTATCGGCAACAGGTAGAAGGCTATCGGAGCTGCGCGGCGGGGTCGGAGGGTTATTTTTGGATCACCGCCCAAGGCCAGCAAGACCAAGGACGGTGAAGATTTCCAAAACCCGCTACCCGGTAAATCGCAAGGCTGCTCCGCTTAAGTGAACAGCATTACCGGCAAGCCGGGGTTTTCGTTCACATCAGCGGACTGATCAGAACTGCTCTACAGCGATATCCATCAGGCTGGACGCGCCGGCGGCCAACGCTTCGGCGTGGGCCTGGGCACGCGGCAGCAGACGCTGGTAGAAGAACGCCTGGGTCGCCAGCTTGCCTTTGTAGAAGTCAACCTCAGTGCTGCCCTCATCCAGCTTGGCCTGGGCAACCAGCGCCATCTTCAGCCACAGGTAGGCGTGAACGACGTAGCCAGAGAAGGCCAGATAGTCGACCGCAGCGGCGCCGACTTCTTCCGGATTCTGCATGGCTTTCATGCCAACAGACGTGGTCAGCTCGCCCCACTGGACGTTCAGCTGGGCCAGCTTCTTGGCGAAGTCACCAAACTTGGCATCGCCCTCAACCTCTTTGCACAGCAGATGAACCTGTTTGGTGAAGGACTTCAGCAGCTTGCCCTGGCTACCCAGCACCTTGCGGCCCAGCAGGTCGAGCGCCTGGATACCGTTGGTGCCTTCGTAGATCGGGGCGATACGGCAGTCGCGAACCTGCTGCTCCTGACCCCACTCACGGATGTAGCCGTGACCACCAAAAACCTGCTGACCCAGCAGGGTGGCTTCCAGGCCAGTGTCAGTCATGAAGGCCTTACAGATCGGCGTGAGGAAGGCCAGCTCCGCTTCAGCTTCGGCGCGAGCTTCTTCTTCAGCGGCGTAGTGCGCCTGATCCAGCAGCTTGGCAGTGTGGTATGCCAGCGCACGGTTGCCTTCGTTGAAGGCTTTCATGGTCAGCAGCATGCGACGCACGTCGGGGTGCACGATGATCGGGTCAGCCGCTTTCTCCGGCGCAGCCGGGCCTTTGAGCGAACGCATCTGCAGGCGATCTTTGGCGTAAGCCAGGGCGGTCTGGTAGGACGCTTCACCGTGACACAGACCCTGCATGCCGGTGCCCAGGCGTGCATGGTTCATCATGGTGAACATGCAGTTCAGACCCTTGTTGATATCGCCGATCAGGAAGCCGGTGGCATCGTCGAAGTTCATCACGCAGGTGGCAGACGCCTTGATACCCATCTTGTGCTCGAGGGAACCGCAGACCACACCGTTACGCTCGCCGACTTCACCATTGGCGTCCGGCAGGAACTTGGGCACGATGAACAGGGAAATCCCCTTGGTGCCCGCCGGCGCATCGGGCAGCTTGGCCAGCACCAGGTGGACGATGTTCTCAGCCATGTCGTGCTCACCGCACGAAATGAAGATCTTGGTGCCAGTCACCTTGTAGCTGCCGTCAGCCTGCGGCACGGCGCGGGTCTTGACCAGGCCCAGGTCGGTACCACAGTGCGGCTCGGTCAGACACATGGTGCCGGTCCAGGTGCCGGGGGTCAGCTTGCCCAGATACAGCTCTTGCTGCTCCGCAGTGCCGTGCGCACGAATTGCTGCGGCGCAACCGTGCGACAAACCCGGGTACATGCTGAACGACTGGTTGGCGGAAGACACCATTTCGCCAATGATCAGTGCCAGCGACGACGGCAGCCCCTGTCCGCCGTACTCGACCGGCGCAGCCATAGAGCCCCAGCCGTTTTCACAGTAGGCCTGATAGGCTTCCTTGAAGCCCTTCGGCGTGGTGACCACACCATCTTCGATGTGGCAGCCTTCTTCGTCACCAGTGCGGTTCAGCGGAGACAGAACCTGATTGGTGAACTTGGCGCCCTCTTCCAGGATGGCGCCGACCAGATCCGGGGTGGCATCTTCCAGACCGTAGGCAGCGTAGCTGCCGGTCATGTCCAGCAGCTCGTCCATGACGAAGCGCATATCGCGCAAGGGGGCGTTATATTCAGGCATGTTGACTCTCCAAAGGGCAGCCAGTCACTGCTGGCAGCATGGTTTCATACAGGTGTTTGAACACTAAGGAGCGGTGCCCCCGGGGTCAAGAAATTGGGCGATGCATTTGCCCCCCTGATACAGCGCTATAACGCAGCGCTGCCAGCCGCGCGGCCCTGCTGTAGCATGGTGAGCCAAACCCCAACAAGGAGCCAATCGTGCCCACCCTGGCCGACCTGCAGTTCGATAATCGCTTTGCCCGTTTGGGAGACGCTTTTTCCAGCCGCGTGCTACCCGAGCCGCTGAGCAATCCGCGCCTGGTGGTATGCAGCGAGGACGCGCTGGCCTTGCTGGATCTGGACAAGGAGCAAGCAGCCGACCCGCTGCTGGTAGAACTGTTTGCCGGTCACAAGGTCTGGAGCGAGGCCGAGCCGCGTGCAATGCTGTATTCAGGCCACCAGTTCGGTGCTTACAACCCCCAGCTGGGCGACGGTCGCGGCCTGCTGCTGGGCGAAGTGGTCAACCAGGCCGGCGAGCACTGGGACCTGCACCTCAAGGGCGCCGGCAGCACACCTTACTCGCGCATGGGCGATGGCCGCGCGGTGCTACGCTCGTCAATCCGCGAGTTTCTGGCCAGCGAAGCCCTGCATGCTCTGGGTATCCCGACCAGCCGCGCCCTGTGCGTGACGGTCGGCGACAACCCGGTGTACCGCGAGCGCGAAGAGCGCGCCGCCATGCTGCTGCGCCTGGCCCGCTCGCATATTCGCTTTGGTCACTTCGAGTACTTTTACTACACCCGCCAGCACGAGCACCTGCGCCAGTTGCTCGATTTCACCCTGGACACCTGCTACCCCGACTGCCGCGCAACCGAGCAGCCAGAGCGGGCCATGCTGGGCGCTGTATTGCGACGCACCGCCGAGATGGTCGCCCGCTGGCAGGCCTACGGCTTCTGCCACGGGGTCATGAACACCGACAACATGTCGATTCTGGGCATCACCTTCGACTTTGGCCCCTATGCCTTTCTCGATGCCTTCGACGCCCGGCACATCTGCAATCACTCCGACCACGAGGGTCGCTACGCCTTCCACCGCCAACCACTGATCGCACAGTGGAACCTGGCCTGCCTGGCACAAGCACTGACCCCCTTTGTCGCCGTGGACGACCTCAAGGCCGAGCTGGCGCATTTCATGCCGTTGTTCGAGCAGCACTACCTGGCGCTGATGCGCCAGCGCCTGGGCTGGACAGCCGCGCGGGAGGATGACGCCGAGCAGATCGACGCCCTGCTGCAACTGATGCAGGCCAGCGGCGCCGACTACCACCTGACCCTGCGCCAGCTGGCCGAAGAGCACCCGCTGGTACGTGACCAGTTCATTGATCGCGCCGCCTTCGATAACTGGCAACGTGAACATGCGCAACGCTGCGACGCCCCTCTGGCCAGCCGCCAGGCAGCCAACCCGCTGTATGTACTGCGCAATTACTTGGCACAAAACGCGATCGCCGCCGCCGAGCAGGAAGACTTCAGCGAGGTACGCCGACTGCACCAGATCCTGCGCCACCCCTTCAGCGCCCAGCCTGGCGCCGAGGCCTACGCAACGGCCCCGCCGGACTGGGGCCGGCACCTGGAAATCAGTTGCTCGTCCTGATCGCAGCTTATTCTTTTAGAGAATATAAAAATCAGTTTTTGTGCTTGGACAAATATAGCGCCGCCTCTTAATGTGACGCCCAGCATGGGTCCGGCAGCGGACCCGATACCTCACGAGAGAGTTCGGTTACCGATGAGCTGGGATTCACTGCCACTGATAGGTGTGGCGCTGCTGCTGTGTTGGGTGTTCTACGCGTTCGCGCGCGAGAAGTTCAGCCCTGATGTGGTCGTCGGCATTGCCGTTGCCGTGCTGCTGGTCAGCCAGCTACTGTCCCCGGCCGACGTCCTTGGCGTGCTGTCCAACAGTGCCCCCATCACCATCGCCTGCATGTTTATCCTGTCCGCGGCACTGGAACGTACCGGTTGCGTCGAAACCCTCGGCAACTGGCTGGCGCGCATGGGCGGTGGCAGCCAGTGGCGCACGCTGTTCAGTCTGATGATGACGGCCCTGCTGCTATCAACCTTCATCAACAACACACCGGTTGTCGCGATTCTCACCCCCGTGGCCATCGCCTTGGCAACCAGTGTGGGCAGCAAGCCCTCGAAGATGCTGATTCCGCTGTCCTACGCCACCATCTTCGGCGGCACCATGACCATGATCGGCACCTCCACCAACATCCTGGTCGACGGCGTTGCCCGGCAGATGGGGCTGGAGCCGTTCGGCATGTTCGACATCACCCTGCCAGGGATGATCATGGCCAGCATCGGCATGGCCTTTGTGCTGCTGATCGGCCATCGCCTGCTACCTGAGCGTGAAAGCCTGTCACGTCAGCTGCGCCCGGATCAGGCGCGCACCTTCATGACCGAGCTGCTGGTGCCGCACGACTCGCCGGTGATCAACCAGACCATCAGCCAAGCCAACCTGAACGGCAACAGCGGCATCCGCGTACTGAAGATCTTTCGCGGCGATGAGGAGCTGTCTACCCCGCTTAACGACACCCAGTTGCTGGCAGGCGACCGTCTGGTGCTGCACACCAGCATGCGTGATTTTGTCGAGCTGCGGCACAACGGCCTGCTGGCGATCAACCGCGCCGACAGCTTCGAGACCATCTCCACCCGCGATGTGATGCTGGCCGAGGCCATCGTGGGCCGCAACTCGCGCTACAGCCACCGCCCCATGCGCAACCTCAACCTGACTGCGCGCTACGGCATTCACGTGTTGGCAGTACACCGCCACAACGAGAACATCCAGGACAACCTGGATGACTTCGAACTGCAATTCGGTGACGTCATGCTGGTGGAAGGCACAGCGTCGCAGATCAAGAAATTTGCCGACAACGGCGAGTTGATCAGCCTGAACTCGGTACAAGAACGCGCCTACCGCCGCGACAAGGCACCAATTGCCATCGCCGCCGTGCTCGCCGTGATGGTGCTCGCCGCGTTCAAGGTAATGCCGATCGAAGGGCTGGCGATGATTGCCGCCGCACTGGTGGTGGCCACCGGCTGTCTGGACACCGAAGACGCCTACAAGGCCATCGACTGGCGTATTCTGACGCTGATCTTCGGCATGCTGGCAATCAGTATCGCCATGAACAAGGTCGGCCTGGTCGATACCGTGGTCAGCCATGTGATGACGCTGTCACCCCTGCTGGGGCCGCTGTTCATGCTGTCGTTTATCTACCTGCTTACCTCGGTGCTGACCGAGGTAGTCAGCAACAACGCCGTCGCCGTGCTGGTAACCCCCATAGCCATTGGGGTCGCGCAGCAGCTGGGCGCCGACCCGACGCCCTTTGTGGTGGCGGTGATGTTCGCAGCCAGCGCCAGCTTTGCCACACCCATCGGCTACCAGACCAACACCTTCGTTTACAGCGCCGGCGGCTACCGCTTCTCGGACTTTATGCGCATCGGCGTACCGCTGAACCTGATCATGTGGCTAGCCGCCTCACTGATCATCCCGCTGGTCTGGCCGCTGTTTCCCTGAAACGCGCGCTGGCGCGCGCGAGCTGCAAGCGTAGTCAGGATGAGATCGACGACAAGACCGTCAAGCGCGCCTGCCATAAGCTGTCCAAAAGAAAACCCGCGCGATTCAACACCGCGCGGGTTTTGCTTGCAGCTTGAAGCTTGCGGCTTGTCGCTCACCTCCCGCAAAGCGGGAGGCGCCTAGCGCGAGGCCTCGAGCGCCTGCGACAGGTCGGCGAGGATGTCATCGATATGCTCGATACCGATCGACAGACGCACCATGTCACGCGACACGCCGGCCTTAGCCAGTTCCTCGTCGTTCAGTTGGCGGTGCGTAGTGGATGCCGGGTGGCAGGCCAGCGATTTGGCATCACCAATGTTCACCAGACGGACCACCAGGTTCAGCGCATCAATAAACCGCGCTCCGGCCTCCTGCCCGCCCTTGATTCCGAACGACAGCACCGAGGCCGGCTTGCCGCCCATATAGCGTTTGGCCAGGGCGTGCTCGGGGTGATCTTCCAGCCCGGCGTACTGCACCCAGGCAACCTGCGAATGATCCTGCAGGAAGCGGGCAACGGCCATGGCATTGTCGCAGTGACGCTCCATACGTAGAGACAGGGTTTCCAGCCCCTGCAGGATCATGAAGGCATTGAACGGCGACAGCGCTGCGCCCATGTTGCGCAGCGGTACGACGCGGCAGCGACCAATGAAGGCAGCAGGACCAAAGGCCTCGGTATAAACCACACCGTGATAGGACGGGTCGGCGGTATTGAGCAGCGGGAAGCGCTCGGCGTTCTCTGCCCAAGGGAAGCAACCGCCATCCACCACGATGCCGCCCAGGGTCGTGCCGTGACCGCCCATATACTTGGTTAGCGAGTGCACAACAATATCGGCACCGTGTTCAAACGGCCGGCACAGCGCCGGGGTAGCCACGGTGTTATCGACAATCAGCGGCACACCGTGACGGTGCGCGGCATCGGCCAACGCCTGAATATCGATCACGTTACCCGCCGGGTTGCCGATGGATTCGCAGAACACCGCCTTGGTGCGCGCATCAATCAGGCTTTCCAGCGCCGCGATGTCATCATGGGCAGCAAAGCGGGTTTCGATGCCCTGACGCGGCAGGGTATGGGCCAGAAGGTTATAGGTGCCACCGTAGAGTTTGGCCACGGAAACGATGTTGTCGCCCGCCTCTGCCAGGGTCTGGATCGCGTAGGTAATAGCCGCCATGCCGGAGGCCACGGCCAAGGCGCCAACGCCGCCTTCCAGCGCCGCAACGCGCTGCTCCAGCACGTCGTTGGTCGGGTTCATGATGCGACTGTAGATGTTGCCCGGCACCTTCAGGTCGAACAGGTCGGCCCCGTGCTGGGTGTCGTCAAAGGCGTAGGAAGTGGTCTGGTAAATCGGCACGGCAACCGCGTGCGTATTGGGGTCGGGGGTGTATCCGGCGTGTATGGCTAGCGTTTCAAGCTTCATGGCGCTGTCCTTGTTATTGAAGTCCAGCGCCGAGCATGCAGAAGGAAAGCCGGCTGGTCAATGCGACCGGGCGCCGCCTATTGCGCCTCGATGTGGTCGTGCAGCGCCATAAACTGCTGGGTCAGCTTGTGCCGCCCATCGAGGAAAATCAGCGGCGTGGCCGCCTCGTGCGATTCACGCATGCGCACCGAGCTGTTCAGGTGTACCGGCAGCACCGGCAAGCCTTCGGCTATCAACTCATCCAGCATTTTCTGCGGCAGGGCCGCACGCGGTTGAAACTGGTTAACCACGATGCCTTCTACCGCCAGGTCCTCGTTGTGCTCTTCACGTACATCTTCCAGCTCGGTCAGCAGGCCGTACAGCGCCTGCCGCGAGAAGCTGTCACAATCAAAAGGAATCAGCACGCGATCAGCGGCAATCAGTGCCGACATGGTGTAGAAGTTGAACGCCGGGGCAGTGTCTATGTAGATCCGCTCGTAGTTGTCCTTCAGGTCCTTTAACAGCTTGCGCAGCTTCTGGATCTTGTAGCGTGACTCCAGCTTGTGCTGCAGTTCGGCCAGCTCGGGGCTGGCCGGCATCAGCCAGAGGTTCTCGAACGGCGTTTCGGTGACGAAGTTTTCCGCCTTCTTGCCGAACAGGCCGCTGGACAAGGTCTGGGAGAAGAAATCGGCGATGGTGGTGTCCACATCAGCCAGCCGCTCACCCAGCAGGTAATGGCTGGAATTGGCCTGTGGGTCCAGATCAATCACCAGCGTCTTGTAGCCCGCGGCCGCACTGACGGCGGCCAGGTTGCAGGCGATGCTGGACTTGCCTACCCCGCCCTTCTGATTGAACACTACCCTACGCATACGCCCTCTCCTTGTTCAGATAACGCCTACCCAGCCCTTTGTGGGCGCAGGTGGGTCAGACCACGATAGCATTCGGGTCGTGATAAACCGCTGACAACTCGTGCACCGCCTCGATAAAGGCACCGGCGTGAGCCGGATCGACCTCAGGTGTAATACCGTGCCCCAGGTTGAAGACATGCCCGCTGCCCTTGCCATAGCTGGCCAGGATACGCGCCACCTCGGCGCGAATGGCAGCCGGCTTGGCGTACAGCACGGTCGGGTCCATATTGCCCTGCAATGCAACCTTTGCACCAACCCGCGAGCGCGCAACGCCGATATCCATGGTCCAGTCCAGACCCAGTGCGTCAGCGCCCGCGTCGGCAATGCTGTCCAGCCACAGGCCGCCATTTTTGGTGAACAGAATGACCGGAATCTTACGGCCGTCGTGTTCGCGGATCAGTCCCGACACGATCTTGCGCATGTAAGCCAGAGAGAACTTTTGGTAGGCGTCGGCAGACAGGTTGCCGCCCCAGGTGTCAAAAATCTGCACCGCCTGGGCGCCGGCCTTGATCTGCCCGTTGAGGTAACTGGTCACCGACTGCGCCAGCTTGTCGAGCAGCAGGTGCATGGCCTCGGGCTGGTCATACAGCATGGCCTTGGTCTTGCGAAAGTCCTTGGAGGAGCCGCCCTCGACCATATAGGTCGCCAGCGTCCAGGGGCTGCCCGAGAAGCCAATCAGCGGCACGCGGCCGTTCAGCTCACGGCGGATAGTGCGCACCGCGTCCATCACGTAGCCGAGATCCTGCTCCGGGTCCGGCACCGGCAGCGCCTCGATATCGGCAGCGGTGTTGATCACCTTGCGAAAGCGCGGGCCCTCACCGGTCTCGAAGTACAGGCCCTGCCCCATGGCGTCGGGGATGGTCAGAATGTCAGAAAACAGGATGGCGGCGTCCAGCGGGTAGCGATCCAGCGGCTGCAAGGTCACCTCACAGGCCATCTCCGGATTCATGCACAGCCCCATGAAGTCGCCGGCGCGAGCACGCGATGCGCGGTACTCGGGCAGATAGCGGCCGGCCTGACGCATCATCCACACCGGGGTGACATCCACCGGCTGACGTGCCAGCGCGCGCAGGAAACGGTCGTTTTTCAATTCAGTCATGGGGCCATCCAGTCAAAAAAGGTCAGCGGCCATTGTAGCGGCAATTGCGCACAAACAGCAGGCCACAAAGCAACAAGGGCGCCCGCAGGCGCCCTTGTTAGTAACACTCAGGCCGTGACCTGTTGTCACACCCCGAGATAGTCGAGGATACCCTCGGCAGCCTGACGGCCTTCGAAGATGGCCGTCACCACCAGGTCAGAGCCGCGTACCATGTCGCCACCGGCAAACACCTTGGGGTTGCTGGTCTGGAACTTGTACTGCGCCTGCTCGGGCGCAATCACACGGCCCTGGCTGTCGGTGTCGATCTGCTTGTCGGCAAACCAGTCAGCCGGGCTCGGACGGAAACCAAAGGCGATGACGACGGCATCCGCCGGCAGCACTTCTTCGGAGCCCGGGATCGGCTCCGGACTGCGACGGCCACGGGCGTCGGGCTCGCCCAGGCGGGTTTCGACCACCTTGACGCCTTCAACCTTGTCCTCACCGACAATGGCAATCGGCTGGCGGTTGAACAGGAACTTCACGCCCTCGTCCTTGGCGTTCTTCACTTCCTTGCGCGACCCCGGCATGTTCGCCTCATCACGACGGTAAGCACAGGTGACCGCGTTGGCGCCCTGACGGATGGAGGTGCGGTTGCAGTCCATCGCCGTGTCGCCACCACCCAGTACCACGACCTTCTTGCCCTTCATGTCGATGAAGTCGTCTGCGGACTTCTCGAAGCCCAGGTTACGGTTGACGTTGGCAATCAGGAAATCCAGCGCGTCGTAGACGCCGGGCAGGTCTTCACCCGGGAAGCCACCCTTCATGTAGGTGTAGGTGCCCATGCCCATGAAGACCGCATCGTATTCGGCCAGCAGGTCATCGATCATCACATCCTTGCCGATCTCGGTGTTCAGGCGGAACTCGATGCCCATGCCCTGGAACACCTCGCGGCGACGGGACATTACCGTCTTTTCCAGCTTGAACTCGGGAATACCGAAGGTCAGCAAACCGCCAATTTCCGGGTTACGGTCGAACACCACCGGCGATACGCCGGCGCGGGCCAGCACATCAGCACAGCCCAGACCAGCCGGGCCGGCGCCAATGATGGCGACGCGTTTGCCGGTGGGGACCACGGCGGACATGTCTGGACGCCAGCCCATGGCAAAGGCGGTATCGGTGATGTATTTCTCGACTGAGCCGATGGTTACAGCACCAAAACCGTCATTCAGGGTACAGGCACCCTCGCACAGGCGGTCCTGCGGACACACACGGCCGCACACTTCCGGCAAGGTGTTGGTCTGGTGCGACAGCTCGGCGGCTTCAAGGATGTTGCCCTCGGAGACCAGCTTCAGCCAGTTGGGAATGAAGTTGTGCACGGGGCACTTCCACTCGCAGTAGGGATTACCGCACCCGAGGCAGCGGTGCGCCTGCTCGGAGGCCGCGTCCGGCTTGAACTGCTCGTGAATCTCAACAAACTGGGTCTTGCGCGCGCGCAGCGGGCGCTTCTTCGGATCTTCACGACCTACATCGATAAACTGGAAGTCGTTACTCAAACGGTCTGCCATATCTAAACCTCTACACTGCAGCGGCGGTTAAGTCACACCACTGCCAGACTCATCAGGGCCGACAGGCCGCCATCCTGGCGGCCCGCCTCAGGCGGCTTATTGTGGGTTCGCTCGGGTGCTGGTCAGCAGCGCACGCAGGCTTGCGGCCTTCGGCTTGACCAGCCAGAAACGGCGAATGTAGTCGTCCAGGTTGTCCAGCACCTCGGCACCCCATGCACTGTCAGTCTCCGCGACGTACTCGGTCAGCACCTGAGTCAGGTGGCTGCGATACATCTCCATCGACTCGTTGCTGATGCGGTGCAGCTCGACCAGCTCATGGTTGAGCTTGTCGAAGAAGGTGTTGTCCATGTCCAGTACGTAGGCGAAGCCGCCGGTCATGCCAGCACCGAAGTTATGGCCCGTGCTGCCCAGTACGCAGACCATGCCGCCGGTCATGTACTCGCAGCAGTGGTCACCCGCACCTTCGATGATGGCGTGAGCGCCCGAGTTACGAACGGCAAAACGCTCGCCGGCAATACCGGCAGCGAACAGCTTGCCGCCGGTGGCGCCGTACAGACAGGTGTTGCCGATAATCGACGTTTGCTCAGAGCGGAACGGGCTGCCCTTGGGCGGCACGATGGTCAGCTTGCCACCGGTCATGCCCTTACCGACGTAGTCGTTGGCGTCGCCTTCAAGGTACATGTGCAGGCCGCCGGCGTTCCAGACACCAAAGCTCTGACCAGCGGTGCCGGTCATGCGGAAGGTAATCGGCGCGGTCACCATGCCCTGGTTGCCGTGCACCTTGGCAATCTCGCCAGACACGCGGGCGCCGATGGAGCGGTCGCAGTTGGTCAGCGACAACTGATATTCGCCACCGGTGCGACCATCAATGGCGGCGCGCGCCATCTCGACCATCTTCTCGGCGGTCAGCCCCTTGTCGAACGGCTCGTTGCGCGGCGACTCGCAGAACTGCGGCTTGTCGGCCGGCACCAGGTCGCTGCCCAGCAGCGGACGCAGGTCCAGGTTTTGCTGCTTGCCGGTAGCGCCCGGCAGGATTTCCAGCAGATCAGTACGCCCGATCAGCTCCTGCAGGCTGCGCACGCCCAGCTTAGCCAGCCACTCACGGGTTTCCATCGCAACATAGGTGAAGAAGTTCATCACCATCTGCACGGTGCCGATGTAGTGGTTATCACGCAGGTGTTCGTTCTGCGTCGCGACACCGGTTGCACAGTTGTTCAGGTGACAGATACGCAGGTACTTACAGCCCAGCGCGATCATCGGCGCAGTACCGAAGCCAAAGCTCTCGGCACCCAGGATAGCCGCCTTGATCACGTCCAGACCGGTCTTCAGACCACCGTCGGTCTGCACTCGCACCTTGCCGCGCAGGTCGTTGCCGCGCAAGGTCTGGTGCGCCTCGGACAGACCAAGCTCCCAGGGCGAGCCGGCGTAACGAATGGAGGTCAGCGGCGAGGCGCCGGTACCACCGTCGTAACCGGACACGGTGATCAGGTCAGCGTAGGCCTTGGCGACACCGGCGGCGATGGTTCCCACCCCCGGCTCGGACACCAGCTTGACCGAGACCAGCGCCTGCGGGTTGACCTGCTTGAGGTCGAAAATCAGCTGCGACAGGTCTTCGATCGAGTAAATATCGTGGTGCGGCGGCGGCGAGATCAGGGTGACGCCGGGTACTGCGTAACGCAGGCGGGCAATCAGCTCGTTCACCTTGCCACCGGGCAGCTGGCCACCTTCACCTGGCTTGGCACCCTGGGCCACCTTGATCTGCAGCACATCGGCATTGACCAGATACTCAGGAGTCACACCAAAACGGCCGGAGGCAATCTGCTTGATCTTGGAAGTGCGCTCGGTGCCGTAGCGGGCCGGGTCTTCGCCGCCCTCACCCGAGTTGGAGCGCGCGCCCAGACGGTTCATCGCCTCGGCGATGGCTTCGTGGGCCTCAGGCGACAGCGCGCCCAGCGAGATACCGGCGGAGTCGAAGCGCTTGAAGATCGACTCCAGCGGCTCAACCTCATCCAGCGCAATGGCCTGCTGGTCGTCACGCACCTTGAGCAGGTCGCGCAGCGCAGCTACCGGGCGGCTGTTTACCAGCGCCGCGTACTCCTGGTACTTGTCGTAGCTGTCACCCTGCACCGCATCCTGCAGCGCACGAACGACATCCGGGTTGTAGGCGTGGTATTCGCCACCAAAGACGAACTTGAGCAAGCCACCCTGCTGGATGGGCTTGCGCGGGTTCCACGCCTCTTTAGCGAGCAGCAACTGCTCGGCCTGCAGATCTTCAAAGCGCGCGCCCTGAATACGGCTGGCAACCCCCTTGAAGCAAAGATCAACCACCTCGTCGGCCAGGCCCACAGCTTCAAACAGCTGGGCACCACGGTAGGACGCGATAGTGGAAATCCCCATCTTCGACAGGATCTTCAGCAGACCCTTGGAGATGCCTTTGCGGTAATACTTGAAGGTCTCGTACAGGTCGCCAATCACTTCACCGGTACGGATCAGGTCACCCAGCACCTCGTACGCCAGATAGGGGTATACGGCGGTAGCACCAAAACCGAGCAGCACCGCGTAGTGATGCGGGTCACGCGTGGTGGCAGTCTCGACCAGGATATTGCACTCCGAGCGCAGGCCGACCGCTGTCAGATGGTGGTGCACCGCACCAACCGCGAGCGCCGCATGTACCGGCAGCTTACCCTGTTCGATGGCGCGGTCACTCAGCACGATCAGCGTCTTGCCTTCACGCACGGCCGCCTCGGCCTGCGCGGTGATGCTCTTGACCGCGTCACCCAGCAACGTGCCTTCAGCGACATTCAGGTCGATCACATGGCGCGCAAAGCCGGGACGCTCATCCAGGTTCATGATGGTGCGCCACTTGGCCGGCGAAATGACCGGCGAGCTGAGAATGGCACGATTGGCGTGGTCCGCCGTCTCTTCGAAGACGTTGCGCTCGGCACCCAGGCAGGTTTCCAGCGACATGACGATGGCTTCTCGCAGCGGATCGATCGCCGGGTTGGTTACCTGCGCGAACTGCTGACGGAAGTAGTCGTAGACCGAGCGTACTCGACCGGACAAGACCGCCATCGGGGTGTCATCACCCATGGAGCCAACCGCTTCCTGGCCGTTCTCGGCCAGCGGGCGCAGTACCTGATCACGCTCCTCAAAGGTGACCTGGAACATCTTCATGTACTGCTTCAGCCCTTCGGCAGACAGGAAGTCGGAGCCGTGATCACGGTCATCCAGCGTCGCCTGAATGCGCAGCGCATTCTCTTTCAGCCACTTGCGGTAGGGGTGGCGGGACTTCAGGCGGTTGGCCACATCATCGGTATGCAGCACTTCGCCGGTCTGGGTATCGACCGCGAGTATTTGACCGGGGCCAACCCGCCCCTTGCTCACCACGTCTTCGGGCTTGTAATCCCACACACCGATTTCCGATGCCAGGGTGATGTAGCCATTCTTGGTGATGACATAGCGCGAGGGACGCAAACCGTTACGGTCAAGCAGACACACCGCATAACGCCCTTCGGTCAGCACGATACCCGCCGGGCCGTCCCAAGCCTCCATGTGCATGGAGTTGTACTCGTAGAACGCACGCAGGTCGGCGTCCATGGTCTCGACGTTCTGCCAGGCCGGCGGTACCACCATGCGAATCGCACGGAACAGATCCATACCACCGCACAGCAGCAGCTCGAGCATATTGTCCATGCTGGAGGAGTCGGAGCCGGTGGTGTTGACCAGCGGTGCCAGGCTTTCCAGATCCGGCATCAGGTCATTGGTGAACTTGTTGCGGCGCGCGTGCGCCCAGTTGCGGTTGGCGGTGATGGTGTTGATCTCACCGTTATGGGCAACCAGACGGAACGGCTGGGCGAGCGGCCACTTGGGCAGCGTGTTGGTGGAGAAGCGCTGGTGGAACACGCTGATGGCGGTTTCCATACGCGCGTCACCCAGATCTGGATAAAACTTGTCCAGATCTGCAGGCATCATCAGGCCTTTGTAGGAAATGACCTTGTGCGACAGGCTGCAGACATAAAAGCTGCTGTCGGCCTGCATGGCGATTTCAGCCTTGCGACGCACATAAAAGAGTTTCACGCCAAACTGCTGCTCGTCCAGGCCTTCGCCGGAGACAAATACCTGTTCGATGCGCGGCAGGCTGCTGCGCGCCAAGGGGCCAAGTTTGGTCGGATCGACAGGCACCGGGCGCCAGCCCAGACCAGTCAAACCCTGATCGGCCAGGGCATCGGCGAACGCCTGCTTGGCAGCCGTTGCCGATGCGTCGTCGGTACCCATAAAGACCATGCCGACCGCATACTGTTCGGGTAGCTCAACCGACAGGGTCTCGCGAGCAACCTCACGCAAGAAGCGATCCGGCTTTTGAATGAGCAGGCCGCAACCGTCGCCAGTCTTGCCGTCGGCGTTAATACCACCACGGTGCGTCATGCAGGTAAGGGCTTCGATTGCCGTCTGCAGCAGGTGATGACTGGGCTGGCCTTCCATGTGGGCAATCAAACCAAAGCCACAGTTATCCTTGAACTGATCAGGCTGGTATAGACCTGCTTTCATAGGCACTCTCTCAAAAAGCTAATAAATTCAAGCGCTTGAATAACCAGACCACGGACAAATCTGGCCCTGCGCCGGGCAAAAGGGGAGTAATTGTACACAGCGCCAAGCACGCCCACAATTTTTTTTGGCGCAAAAATGCCGCTTGGGCGTATTCAAATGTCGTAAATAGGAAACTTTTTCGCTCAACTATAGCGCTACCGACGGCCGCCGACCACGCCATTCATCGATCGGCCCGGGCAAGCCCGGGCCAACCCTATCAGCGCAGGGCGCGCTGAATATCCGCCATTGCTCGCGGCCATGGTTTGCTGTCACGTAGCGCCGCCGGCAACTTGCCGACACCGGCCTGCGCCGCTTGCCTCGAAGCATAGGCGCCCTGGGTTACCACAAACCAAGGCTGCCCCTCGTGGGTTGTCTCGAAGTACCCCAGATCAGCAACACCTGCATGGCGCGCAATAAAGGCCTTCGCAGCCGTTTCGGAGCGCGAGCCAAGCAACTGCACCACGTACTCCGAGCCGGCGCGCTGCCGATACCAATCGGCTTCATGATAGCCAGCAGTCGACTGCGCCGAAGCGGCAGCGGGTGCCGCTGGCTTAGGCGCCGGCTCTGGAGCTGGAGCTGGAGCTGGAGCTGGAGCTGGAGCTGGAGCTGGAGCTGGAGCTGGAGCTGGAGCTGGAGAGGATGGGGCGGGCTCGCCAGTGTCGTCAATGCGAGGCTCGGTTACCGGCTCAGGTGCAGGCATATCAGACGGCTGCGCATCAACCAGGGTGGGCACCCTCTGCTCGGCGCCCGACACAGCCGGGCCTACCCCCGCCGAGTCACTGACGTCCGCTGGCAAAGGCGCAGGTACCGGCGCCTGACTTTGCGCCTCTACAACCGGCGCAGGCAACTGCAGCACCGTGCGCTCAGGCTCCTGCGGCTGATCACCCATATACCAAGCCACACCGATACCCGCCGCTATCAATACCAGCGCGGCCAGCGCCTTAAGCGGAAACGGGTTAGCGCCGGAGCGCCGAAGCGCGACCGGCGCCTCCTGCATGGCGGCCAACAGCGCCTGACGGGCTGCCAGGTTAATCGCGCCAGGCCAGCCAGCACTGCGCTGCTGCACCCACTCGACCTGGGCATCATCCAATAGCTCAATGCCTTGGCCCGCCCCTTCGAGGCGCTGGGCCAGATAGGCTCGAGTCTCGTTGAGGTCCAGCGGCAGCAACCCTATGACATGAACAGCTGGCGCATCGTCGGATTTACGCAGGCTAGCCAACGTCGGCTCAGCCTCGATATCGGCAAACAGGAAGACCTTGGGAGCGCCACTACCCGCCTCGGCTATATCACTCAGCATGCTGATCGCCGAGGATTCCAGGCACTCAGCATCATCAATGATCAGGTAAAGCTGAATGCCCACCGCTTCTGCCTGCTGCGCCTTATGCAACAAACTCGCTACGTCCCGTTGCTCCGCACTGACTGCCTGACAGATCCCCGCAAGCAGCGAGGCTTCGGCCGGCATCTCCCGGCCGGACAACACCACGCATTGCACGCTGTCCTTGCTGCTGCTGGCTACCAGAGCTTGGCGCAGCAGCGTTTTGCCGCCGCCCTGCGGCCCGGTAACAGCCATCACCTGATCACCATAACGCGCCAGGTGATGCAGTTCGGCCAATACACTCTTGCGTTTGGGGGTAAAAAAACGAAAGCCCGGAGTGCGCGGCGCGAATGGGTCGTGAGACAGCTGATAGTGATCCAGCAGCTCGTCGACACCACTTGCTGCCGTGAACACCTCATCAAAGCCTTTCGTCATCACTCAAACCCCAACAAACATTGACGTAGAACATCAGCATCAAATTCTGCAGTCACCACTGCACTTCCCAGCCCGTGCAGCAGCACCAGCCTCAACTGGCCATCCAGCACCTTTTTGTCGACTGCCATCAGCTGCTCAAAATCGGCCACGCGCATCCCTTTCGGAGGTGCAACCGGCAACCCTGCGGCAGCGATCAACGCCACCGCGCGCTGGCGCTCTGCATCGGTGACCCACCCCAGGCGGCAAGACAGATCCAGGGCCATTACCATACCGGCACCCACCGCTTCACCATGCAGCCAGTTGCCGTATCCCTGATGCGCCTCAATGGCATGACCAAAGGTATGCCCCAGGTTGAGAATAGCGCGCACACCACCCTCGCGCTCATCTGCCGCCACGACCTCCGCCTTAATGGCGCAGGAACGCTCAATGGCATGAATGACCGTCGTAGCATCCAGGCTCCGCAAAGCCGTGATGTTTTGCTCTAACCAGGCCAGGAAGCCCGCGTCGCGGATCAACCCATACTTGATGATCTCGGCAAGTCCGGCGCTGACTTCACGAGCAGGTAGTGTGTGCAGGCTGTCAGTATCAATCAGCACTGCCTTGGGCTGATAAAAAGCACCCAGCATGTTCTTGCCAGCCGGGTGATTGATGCCGGTCTTGCCGCCGACGGAGGAGTCCACCTGAGACAGTAGAGTGGTCGGCACCTGAATAAAGTCGACACCTCGCTGATAGCAAGCCGCAGCAAAACCTGTCATGTCACCAATAACGCCGCCCCCCAGCGCGATAAGCGTGGTGCGACGGTCATGGCGGTCGGCAAGCAGGGCATCAAACACCTGCTGCAACGTCGCCCAATTCTTGTAGGCCTCACCGGTCGGCAAGACGACACTACTCACACGATAGTCCGCAAGCTTCTGTATGAGCGCTTCCAGATAGAGCGGAGCAACCGTATCGTCGGTAACAATACAGACTTGGCGGCCGGCAATATGGCGCTGTAACAAGCTCCCGTCAGACAGGACGTCTGCACCGATATAGATAGGATAACTGCGATCAGCCAGATCGACGTTCAGACACTGCATCAAAGCACTCCCCGTTTTTGGCGGGCACAGCATACAACAGTCACCAGAGACTAGGATATGGACCCTAACTCAGTCTTCCTGCAGCCTGCCGAGGATGGCATTAACCACAACCTTGGGGCCGCGCTGATCTGTCTCAATGATGAGGTCAGCGATTTCGCGGTACAGCGGGTCGCGTCGAGCCATCAAGTCTCGTAATACCGCCTCGGGGTCGGACGTTTGCAGCAACGGACGCTGGCGATCCTTGGCAGTGCGCTGCAGCTGCTGATCCACACTGGTACAAAGATAAACAACCAGCCCGTTGGCCGCCAACGCAGCGCGATTGGCCGGGCGCATGACCACACCACCACCGGTAGCCAGAACGATCCCTCGCTCCAACACCAGCTCGGCAATCATGGCTTCTTCGCGCTGACGAAACCCCTCTTCCCCTTCTACATCGAATATCCAGGGAATATCCGCGCCGGTGCGCACTTCGATCTCGCGGTCCGAATCTTTGAAGGGAAATTTGAGCTCTTTAGCAAGCAAACGCCCGATGGTGCTTTTACCAGCACCCATCGGGCCGATCAGAAAAACATTACGCAACGGACTTACCTAGCAAGGGAGACAGCCCCGTTGTTGATGATGCGCGGCGTCAGAAAGATCAGCAACTCGCTTTTACTCTCTGCCTTCACATCACGACGGAACGCTTTGCCTAAAATGGGAAGATCCCCCAAGAACGGCACCTTCTCCTGAGATGTCTGGGTTTCGCTGGAGAACACACCACCGATAACGATAGTCTCGCCGTCCGCAACCAGAATATTAGCATTCACCTCGTTCTTACGAATGGTCGGCACACCGTTAACCTCGTTGGTAAAGTCAGGCTCGTCTTTGGTGACGATGACTTCCATGATTACCTGGTTATCCGGAGTAATCTGCGGAGTCACTTCGAGCGAGAGAACCGCCTCGGCGAACGCAGTGGTAGTAGCACCACTGGAACTAGCCTCTTGATAAGGAATTTCGGAGCCTTTCAGGATTTTGGCGGTTTCTTTGTCGGACGTAACCACCTTTGGCTGAGAAATAACTTCGCCGTTACCAGTGCTCTCCATTGCCGACAATTGCAGATCAAGCATTGAGTTATCAGTTACAAAACCGATGCCGATACCTGACGTCGCCCCAATAACACCCATATCAACAAAGGGCGTGCTGGCAGTAGACGCCAATCCATCATCCCCATAAACCCGATACCTGTCACTGTCTCCCAGGCTGAATTCACCGCTCCAGTTAACCCCAATGGCCTTGTCAAAGCCCACATTCGCCTCGACGATACGCGCCTCGATCATGACCTGACGCACCGGAATATCCAGCTGAGTGACAATGCGACGCAGCTCATCCAACTTGTCTTGGGTTTCCAAAGCAATAATGCTGTTAGTTCGCTCATCTACGGTCAGCGAACCGCGCTGGCTATCCGCATCAGCCGAGGTAACCGAGGCAAATAGCTGCGCAATATCGCTAGCCTTGGCGTAGTTGACTTGAATCAGCTCGCGACGCAACGGTGCCAACTCTGCGATTTGCTTCTGCGATTCCAGCTCCTGGCGCTCGCGTGCAGCAATCTCCTCCGCCGGAGCAACCAGCAAGACATTACCGATCTGCCGCTTGTCCAAGCCCTTGGTTTTCAGCACAAGATCAAGCGCCTGATCCCATGGCACGTTCTGCAGGCGCAGCGTAATACTGCCTTGCACCGTATCACTGGCCACCAGGTTCAGATCAGTGAAATCCGCGATCAGCTGCAACACCGAACGCACTTCGATATCTTGGAAGTTCAGCGACAGCTTTTCACCGGTGTAGGTAAAGGCGTCAGCGCGACGCTGCTCGACCTCCGCGGGGGTAAGCGGCTTGAAGCTTACCGTGAGACGATTATCCGCCTGATAGACCAAGTGCTCGTAACTACCGGTCGGTTCAATCACGATTGACGCATTGTTACCACTGCCCGTCGCGTTTACGAAGTTCACCGGAGTCGCAAAATCTTTGACATCCAACTGAACACGCAGCGCGTCCGGCAGTCGCGTGTTGGGGAAGTTGAGCTTTACGCGCCCGCCCTGCTCTTCAACGTCAACCTTGATGCCGGGATCGGTCAGATCGATGATGACATTGCCTGAGCCGTCGGTGCCGCGCTGAAAGTCGAGGCTACTGATAGCACGACCACCCACGGCGGCCGAACTGGACACCGCCGGCTCATCACTGGCTCGCCAGTTGCTGTTGGCAGCCGCAGGCGCCACAGACGCCGACGTTGACGCGGACACTCCGGCCTCTGCGCCAACAGTCACGTACAGGTCATTACCCTGAACGCGCGTGTTGTAAGGTGCGAGGGATGTCAGGTTAATAATCAGGCGCGTACGATCTCCCGCCTCAACGATAGTAACGCTGCGCGCATTACCCAGTCCCAGCTCGCGAGAGCGTTCGCCCAGCTTGTTCTGCACACCAGGCAAATCAAGGGCAATACGTGCCGGCTGATCGATAGTGTACCCCTTGGGAGCTGCGCTGACAGGCTCGTCAAAACTCAGCTTTAACTCAACACGGTCACCTGGCAGTGATGCCACGTCCATGCCTTGCAGGTCGGCGGCCAGGGCCAGCGGGCTCAGCAACGCCATCAGCGCTGCGAGCGGAAGTTTTCTGGTCAGAAGCATTTTTTTGCGTTCCACGCGTGACTGTTTGCAGTTCATGTTATCTCTCCCTGGTTGTCCTACCCGCGCTCAGCGAGGCTGAGGGTACGCGGACGCTCCAACCACCCGCCTTCACCATCCGGCACGATTTCCACTACATCAACGCGATTTTCTTCGATTCCGGTCACACGTCCGTGATTGCGTCCCAGATAGTCGCCAACCCCGACCCGATGCACACTGCCGGCACCCTGAATCAGGGCCTGCATTCCGGCAGAGTTGCTCAAAGTCCCCACCATCTCGAAGCTCTCGATATTGAAACCCTCAAGGAACTGCTTGACCCGGTTTTCGTCAGGCTTGATGTCCTGCGAGCCCTTCTGACGCTGAGTCAGGTCTATCTTGATCGGCGGCTGAAACGGACTGCGTAAGGAAGAAGCGCTGTAGGTAAAGGCTTCATAAGGCTCAAAGCGAGGCAGCGGTTCGATTTTCCCTGCCGGCCTGGCACGCGTCTCATCCATAAAGCGCTGCAAATCGGCAAACTCGTTACCACCACACGCAGCCAGAAGGCCAAAGGAAGCCAGCACCGCAAGTTTGGTTAGCTTGTTCATTGCTGGCCTCCCGCGTCGTTATAACGGTAGGTTTTGGCCAAGATATTCATTGCCAAAAGGTCCGGGTTACTCGCACTGACTGGCGAAATCGTGAAGTCGCCTAGAGTAACGATACGAGGTAGGCCAGCCACGCTGCTCACGAAAGTGGCCAAATCGTGGTAACTACCACGAACGACGATATTGATAGGCAACTCGACATAAAACTGCTGTGCGACTTCAGGCTGGAGGGTAATGGACTCGAACTCCAGACCACTATTGAGCCCCATCTGAGTGATGTCTTCGAGCAGACCAGGCACCTCGCTATCCTTCGGCAGCTGTTTCAGCAAACCACTGAAACGCTCCTCAATCTCCGCGAGCTGGGCCTTATAGGCTTCCAGATTAGCCGCCCGATATGACTTATCGGTAAAGTCCTTGCGCAGCACGACCTCTTGCTGCTCAGCCCGTTCCAGGCTCGCCCGCAAATCCTTCAGGTGAAATTGGTAGCCCAACACCAGCAGCACGGCAAACACCACCGCACACACAATCACTTTGAGCGCGGCCGGCCAAGACCCTATGTTGTTGAAGTCCAAGTCGTCCGCCTGGAGCTTCTTTAAGCTTTCCATCTGTTGAGCGAAACTCATTGCTGCTGTTCTCCCTCAGCGGCACCGGCTCGTGGCGCGGTCTGTTTGACTGACAGCTCGAACACGTTCGCTTGATCGACCGCACCAGAAGTGACAGCTTTGACCGCCGTCAGATTCGGCGAAGTCAGCCACTCAGAGCCATCCATTTGGCGCATCAGATTGGAGACGCGGCTATTAGATTCAGCACCGCCCTTAACGGAAATCGTGGAACCCTTCATGCCAACGTTAGTGAAGTACACACCATCCGGCAGCGTGCGCGCCATTTCGTCAAATACGCGAACGATGACTGGGCGCTTGCCCTGCAAATCTTGGATAATCCTCATACGATCCAGCAGTTGAGCACGCCGCGCCTGCAGCTCCTCAATTTCCCGGATGCGCGCCTCAAGCAGCGTAATCTCCTTCTTCAGAAAGGCGTTGCGCTCATTCTGATGGTCGATGCGCCCATTGATATAGCGATCGCCCAAGAAGACCAGCGCACCTGCAAGCAGGACAACCAGTGCCAGAATCGTCAGGAATTCCTTTTTTCGTTCTTCCCTTAGCTGCTCGCGCCAAGGCAACAGGTTAATGCGAGCCATCAGTCAAAACTCCTCATTGCCAGACCACATGCGATCATCAATGCTGGCGCGTCGTTGCTCAGGGCAACTGCGTCAACCTTGTTGGACAGGGTCATGTTTGCAAAGGGGTTGGCAACCAGGGTGGTGGTTCCGATTTTCTGCTGCACCAATTGGTCCAGACCGGGGATAGAAGCGGTGCCGCCAGCCAGCAGAATGTAGTCCACGTCGTTATACTGACCGCCGGCGAAGAAGAACTGCAGCGATCGGGACACCTGCTGAACCACCGCGTCCTTGAAAGGCCCGAGCACCTCAGACTCGTAATCATCCGGCAGACCGCCCTGCTTCTTGGCAAGACCAGCTTCTTCCTGAGACAGGCCATAGCGGCGCTGAATCTCGTCGGTGAGCTGCTTACCACCAAACAGTTGCTCGCGTGTGTAGATGGTGCGACCGCCGCTCAGAACACTGAGCGTCATCATGGTTGCACCGATATCAATCACCGCGATCGTGAGCCCTTCATCATCAGCATCCAGCTGCCCAACCACCAGCTCGCACGCCCGCTCCATCGCATAGGCCTCGACCTCCACGATGCTGGCTGTGAGCCCAGCCAACGCCAGCGCAGCCTCGCGAATATCGACGTTCTCACGACGACAGGCGGCCAGCAGCACTTCTTCGCGCTCAGGGTTTCGGGGGGATGGCCCCTGCACTTCGAAGTCGATCGCGACTTCATCGAGGGGGTAGGGAATATACTGATCGGCTTCGAGCTTGATTTGCTCTTCCATCTCGTCGGGATCAAGACCAGCGTCCATCTCAATGGTCTTGGTGATCACTGCAGATCCGGCGACGGCGACGGCGGCTTGCTTGAGTGGCGACCTGGATCGCGCGAGCACTTTTTCAAGTGCTTGGCCAACGCCTTCAAGCTCGACGATATTTTTCTCGACCACCGCTCCGGGTGGCAAGGGTTCGACCGCATAGGCTTCAACCTTGTAGCGGCCTCCGGCGCGACTGAGCTCCAGCAGCTTCACCGTGGTGGAGCTGACATCGATGCCCAGCAGCGTGTTCGCTTTTTTCTTTAGGAGCCCTAGCACAGCCAATTTCCTATCAGCATCCGACACTTACGGACGGTTTATGTTTTCCTACATTAAATAACAGTCCTTGTACAAGCGCAAATGGCTAAATCAAAAAAAATACGCTTATAATGCAGACTGCTACACCGTTCTCAATTAGCAATCCAGCTAACTTTCTAATTATTCAGGGAATTCCACATCCCTTATGCGTCTACTGAGATTTCTGTTCTGGTCTATCTTCGCGCTGGCCTGCGCGCCAATCATGATTTTGAGCGGCGTCGCGCTGTATCTTAGCCCTGCGCTGCCAGATGTTGAAACCCTACACGATGTCGAACTGCAAACCCCGTTGCGGATATATAGCACAGATAATCGTCTGATAGCAGAGTTCGGTGAAATGCGTCGCTTCCCGATCAGCTACAACCAGGTGCCTGCTGCATTTGTACACGCTCTGCTGGCCGCAGAGGATGATAACTTCCTCAATCATCACGGCGTTGACCCGATGGGCCTGCTGCGCGCTGCCAGCGAGCTGGCACAAACCGGGCATATTCAGACCGGCGGCAGCACCATCACCATGCAGGTCGCGAAAAACTACTTTCTTACCAGCGACCGGGTATTTTCGCGCAAGCTGAACGAAATCCTGCTGGCGCTGCAGATCGAGCGCAACCTCGACAAGCACGAAATCTTCGAGCTCTACGTCAACAAGATCTATCTGGGCAACCGCGCCTACGGCATCGAAGCAGCGGCGCAAGTATATTATGGCAAGTCGATCAACGAACTGCCGCTTGCCGACCTGGCGATGATCGCGGGCCTTCCCAAGGCACCGTCGCGCTATAATCCGATTGCCAACCCGGAACGCACCAAGGTGCGTCGCGACTGGATTCTCGACCGCATGCTCACCCTCGGTTACATAGACGAGACAGCTTACCGAGAGGCGGTTAACACCCCCATTACTGCCCGCAATCACGGCGCCAACCCGGAGATGGAAGCGCCCTACATTGCGGAAATGGCGCGTCTGGAGATGGTCGAGCGCTACGGCGACAAGGCTTACACCCAAGGCTTCAACGTTTACACCACGGCCGACAGCAGGTTGCAGGAGATGGCCAACCATGCCCTGCGCGACGGCCTGCAAGACTACGACCGCCGCCACGGCTACCGGGGCCCGGAAGCGCGCAACCCGGACATCACCTTGGAGCAGGGAGTCGAGCTGCTAAATGGCTATAAAAGCCTCGGCGGCCTTGAGCCCGCACTGGTCACCGCAGTCAATGCGGAGAATGTCGAGATACGCCTGCGACGCGACCAGACCGGGTTGATTGCCTGGGAACAGATGAGCTGGGCTCGCCCCTATCTTAGCGCCAATGGTATGGGGCCGCGCCCCGCCAAGCCGATGGACGTACTCAAGCCGGGCGACATCATTCGCGTCAGCCGAATAGAGGACGACAACTGGCGCCTGGCCCAAGTCCCGGAGGCACAGAGCGCTCTGGTTGTGCTAGGCCCGCAGGATGGCGCGATCAAGGCGCTGATCGGCGGCTTCTCGTTCGTGCAAAGCAACTACAATCGCGCCACCCAAGCGCGCCGCCAACCCGGCTCCAGCTTCAAACCATTCCTGTACTGTGCCGCGCTCGACAAGGGCTACACACCTGCCAGCCTGGTCAACGATGCGCCGCTGATCTTTGTCGACGATTATCTGGACTCAATCTGGCGACCGCAGAACTCCGGCGGCGACTTTCTTGGCCCCATTCGCCTGCGCGAAGCGCTGTACCGCTCACGCAACCTGGTCTCAATTCGCCTGATGCAAGACCTGGGAGTGGACAACGCCCTGAGCTACATCGAACGCTTCGGCTTTGACCGCAAGGAGCTGCCTCGCAACCTCTCGGCCTCGCTCGGCACCTCGGAACTGACGCCCCTGCAAATCGCGCAGGGCTACGCAACCTTCGCCAACGGCGGCTACGCCGTCAAACCCTACCTGATCGACCGCATCGAGAACCGCTACGGCCAACTGATCGACTACAGCAAACCGCCGGTCACCCCGGAGCTGACCGAGCAGCAACAGGCTCGTCTGAACGCCTACGTCGAGCGCCAGGGCAGCAGCATCAGCGAGCAACCTGCCGAGGCTGAACGCGTAGTCGATGAACGCACCATCTATCAACTCAACAGCATGCTGCGCGACGTGGTGCGTCGTGGCACGGCAGTGCGGGCCCGCGCACTTAACCGCAATGACCTGGCCGGTAAGACCGGCACCACCAACGACCAGAAGGACGCCTGGTTCTCCGGCTTCAACCCGGACCTGGTTGCAACCGTGTGGGTCGGCTTTGACCAGCCCAGCACCCTGGGTCGCCGGGAGTATGGCGGCACCGCCGCGTTGCCCATCTGGATGAATTTCATGGGGCCGGCACTGGAAGGCGTGCCCGACCGCGAGCCAAGCATGCCCCGCGGCCTGGTCACCGCCCGCATCGACCCGGCGACCGGGCGCAGCGCGCCGCCCGGCACCGAAGGCGCCTTCATGGAAATATTCAAGCAGGAAGACGCGCCGCCGCCCTACAGTGAACTGGAGATGGGTGGCTACGACAGCGGTGGAGCGGTTACGCCACTGGAACTGTTCTGAGCCAACGCATGGACCTGGCGCCGCAACCAACGATTGACCGGGTCGTGTTCCATGCCCTTGTGCCAGTAAAGCGTCAGGCCGATCTCCGGTAGCGGCAGGGGCATCGGCAAGAGCCGGTTACCCAACGGCCGATTGATCAGTTCGGCGTGGCGCCGCGACATGGTCAGCAGCAACGGCGTCTGCGCCACCACCAGGCTCGCCGCTTGATAGCTCTGGCACTGCTGCACCACGTTGCGCATCAACCCCAGATGTCCCAGCGCCAGATCCTCAAAGGATAACCCGCGCCGCCAAGAGGCGACGGCAATGTGCTCAGCGGCCATGTAGCTGTCCGCCGTCAGCTCGCCTTCAAACTGCGGCCCGGCGACCACGCACAATGGCTCCTTGACCAACTGCATCTGCCGCAGACTGGCATCAGCCGGACGGGCGATCTGCACCGCCAGATCAATCCGCCCTGCCGCCAGCTCCAGCTTCAACTCGGACCATCTCACACCGACTGTACGCACCCGACTGCGCGGCGCCTGTTTGCGCAAGTGCGTCAGCAGCGGCGGAATCAGTACCGGCTCCAGCTGTTCAGGCAGGCTGATGGTGAAGGTGCGGGCGTCCTCCTGCGGATCAAACTGTTGCAGGTAGCCGAGGCTTTGCTGCAGCCTCCCCAGACTGTCGATGATGCCGGGCGCCAATCGCATCGCCGCCGCCGTCGGCGTCACGCCCCTACCCTCGCGAACAAACAGCGGATCAGAGAAGTGCTCGCGCAGCCGGGCCAGCGAATGACTCACCGCCGACTGACTGACGTGCAGCACTGCCGCCGCCCGCGTCAGGTTGCGCTCGCGGTAAACCACCTCAAACACCCGAAACAGATTAAGGTCTATCCGGGCCAATGATGGGGAATCATTCTTTTCACTCATCAACAAACACCTGCTGCATGCGCTATGCCCCCGAGATTACGCGCCCACAGCCAAACCATGAATAGTAATCATGGTTCTGAATGAATATTGATCGCTTCTTATCCGCCTCGACAGCTCCTAAGCTTGAGCGACAACAACAGCAAGAGGCACGGACATGCACGAGCAGGACTATCTCGACACCCTGAAGGCGATTCAAGCCAACGTCTGGCCGGCCGGCAAACCGACTAGCCCCGTCTACCCGCAGGGTGAGCGTCCGCTGACCGAATATCTCGCGCACTGGGCCCAAACCGCGCCCGACCGCGTTGCCGTCCACTTCTACGGCCACCAGCTGACCTACGCCGAGCTGGATGACCTGAGCAACCGCTGCGCCGCCCTGCTGCAGGCCCAAGGCATCAAGCCGGGCGACCGGGTTGCGGTGTTCATGCCCAACTGCCCGCAACTGCATATCGCCTTTTACGGCATTCTCAAGATGGGCGCGATCCACGCCCCGGTCAGCCCGATGGCCAAAGGTATGGAACTGAGCTACCAACTCAACGACTGCGGCGCCCGCGCCATCATCTGCTTCGATCAGTTGCTGCCGGTGGTGCGCGAAGTCCGCGAGCAGACCGCACTGGAAATGGTATTCAGCACCAGCCTGTCCGAACTCTGTCCGGCCCAGCCGCCGATCCCGGTGCCGGACCTGCTGCAGGCACCCAAGCTGCCGATCACCGACAGCATCGACCTGATGCCCGCGCTGGCGGCCACCGCGCCGGCACCGCAGAGCCTGCCAAAGCTAAAGCTGGATGACACCGCCGCGCTCAACTACACCGGCGGCACCACCGGCTTGCCCAAGGGCTGCATCCATACCCACGGTGACATGCTCTACACCTGCGCCAGCTTTATGCCGGCTGCCATGGGCTTTGATGAAGAGCGCATCGGCCTGAACTTCATGCCGGAATTCTGGATTGCCGGCGAGAACTCCGGCCTGCTGTTCCCGGTGTTCGCCGGCACCCCTCTGGTACTGCTGGCCCGCTGGGATGCGCTGACCTTTATGAGTGCGATCCAGCATTACCGGGTTAGCCAGACCGGCCTACTGGTCGACAGCGCCTCCGAAATTCTCGATCACCCGCAGGTCGGCGAGTTCGACTTTAGCTCGCTAGAGATCACCAGCTGCGTCTCCTTCATCAAGAAGCTGACCCCGGAATACCGCCGCCGCTGGCGCGACCTGACCGGCTGCACGCTGTTCGAAACCAGCTTCGGCATGACCGAAACCCATACCTGCGACACCTTCACTGCCGGCCTGCAAGACGACGATTTCGATCTGAAATCCGAGCCCACCTTTGTCGGCCTGCCGGTGCCCGGTACCGAGTTCAAGGTCTGCGACTTCGACACCGGCGCGCTGCTGCCGCTGGGCAGCGAGGGCGAGCTGTGCCTGCGCAGCCCCTCCCTGCTCAAGGGCTACTGGAACAAGCCGGAGGCCAGCGCCGAGGCGCTGCGCGACGGCGGCTGGCTGCATACCGGCGACAGCGGCGTGATCACCGAGCAGGGCTTTATCCGTTATCTGGGGCGGCGCAAGGAGATGCTCAAGGTCAACGGCATGAGCGTGTTCCCCAGCGAGCTGGAAGCCATGCTCGGCCAGCACCCGGATATTCTCGCCTCCGCGGTCATCGGCAAACCCGACCCGCAACGCGGCCAGACACCTCTTGCCTTCATCATCATCAAGCCCGGCAGCCAGGCCAGCGCCGAGTCACTGCGTGACTGGTGCAAACAGGCAATGGCGATCTACAAGGTGCCGGAGATTCGGCTGGTAGATACACTGCCGATGACCGCGACCGGCAAGGTCAAGAAACAGGAACTACAGGACTGGATCAACTAACCCATGGCATTCAACCGCATTCTTATCGCCAACCGTGGCGAAATCGCCATTCGCCTGGCCCGCGCCATCGCTGACTGCGGCGCCACCAGCGTTGCCGTGTACGCCGAAGATGACGACCAGTCGCTGCACGTTCGCAGCGCCGATCAGGCCGTCGCCCTGCAGGGCCAGGGTGTTGCCGCCTATCTGGACGCCGCCCAGCTGATTCGCATCGCCAAGGAGCAGAACTGCGATGCGATTCACCCCGGCTACGGTTTCCTCAGCGAAAACGCCGACTTCGCCCGCGCCTGCGAGCAGGCCGGCATCACCTTTATCGGCCCAGCGCCTGAGGTGCTCGACACCTTCGGCGACAAGGCCAGTGCGCGTCGACTGGCGCAGCAGCAGGGTGTGCCCCTGACCCAGGGCACCAACGAGCCGACCACGCTAGAGCAGGCACGCGACTTTATGCAATCGCTGGGCGACGGCGCAGCGGTGATGCTGAAAGCCTTGGCTGGCGGCGGCGGGCGCGGTATGCGTGCGGTGCATGATCTTGCCGAGCTGGACGACGCTTTCGCCCGCTGCAGCTCCGAGGCCACCGCCGCCTTTGGCCGTGGCGACCTGTATGTCGAACGACTGATCCGCCGCGCTCGGCATATCGAGGTGCAGATCATCGGCGACGGCACCGAGGTTGCCCATGTCTGGGAGCGCGACTGCACCCTGCAACGCCGCAACCAGAAGCTGCTGGAAGTGGCCCCGGCGCCGAGTCTTGATCCGGCTGTGCGCACGCAATTGCATGAAGCCGCCTGCACCCTGACCCGCGCGGTCGGCTACCGCGGCCTATGTACCGTCGAGTTTCTGCTCGACGAGGAGCACGGGGATTTTGTCTTTATGGAAGCCAACCCGCGCATTCAGGTTGAACATACGGTAACCGAGGCGGTGACCGGTCTGGATCTGGCGGTAACGCAGATTCAGCTCGCCGCCGGCAAGACGCTGGCGGAACTGGGCCTGACCCAGACCGAGATTCCGGCGGCACGCGGCTTTGCCGTGCAGCTGCGCATCAATCTGGAAAGCATGGCCGCCGACGGCAGCACTCGCCCGGCCGGTGGCACGCTCAGCGCCTACCAGCCGCCCAGCGGCCCGGGTATCCGCGTCGATGGTTACGGCTACGCCGGTTACACCACCAGCCCGCGCTACGACTCACTGCTGGCCAAACTGATCGTGCACGCAGGTGGCGACTACCCGAACACCCTGCGCCGCGCCTATCGCGCACTGTGCGAATTCCGCCTGGAAGGTGCCGCCAGCAACCTGCACCTGCTGCAGAACCTGCTGCAGCACCCGCAGGTGCAGAGCAACGACGTATCCACCGCCTTTATCGAAGCCGAGGCTGCCAATCTGACCGCCGCCCACGCCAGCGCCCATCCGCACCGGTTCTTCCAGAGCAGCACGAACAGCGCCGCCGCCAGCAGCACGCAGACCGATGCACCCGCCGGCACCGAGCCGCTGAATGCGCCGGTACAGGGTGTTCTGGTCAGCCTGGATGTGCAGGTTGGCGACAGCGTCGCGGTCGGCCAGCAGGTCGCGATCATGGAAGCCATGAAGATGGAGTTTGTGGTCAAGGCAGCCCAGAGCGGTATCGTCCGCGCGCTGGCCGCCAACGCCGGCGACAGCCTGTTCGAGGGCAGCGCCCTGCTCTATCTGGAGCCCGCCGACGTGGCGGGCAACGCTCAACAGGATGAAGAAAGCGTTGCCATCGACCACATCCGCGCCGACCTGCAGGAAGTGCTGGAGCGCCGCGCCGAGCTGACCGACGAGCGCCGCCCGGAGGCCGTGGCCAAACGCCGCAAGACCGGCCAGCGCACCGCCCGCGAGAACCTCGCCGACCTGCTCGACGACGGCAGCTTTATCGAATACGGCGGCTTTGCGCTGGCTGCCCAGCGCACCCGCCGCACCCACGAAGAGCTGCTGAAGATGAGCCCGGCCGACGGCCTGATCAACGGCATCGGCACCATCAATGCCGACAAGTTCGGCGAGCACGCCGCCCGCTGCATGGCGCTGTCCTACGACTACACGGTGTTCGCCGGCACCCAGGGCGTCACCAACCACAAGAAGACCGACCGCATGCTGGAGCTGGCCGAGCAGTGGAAGCTGCCGCTGGTGTTCTTCACCGAAGGCGGCGGCGGCCGCCCGGGCGATATCGACAAGGTCGGCGTGGCCGGCCTGGACTGCACCACCTTCATGCGCATGGCGCGGCTGTCCGGCATGGTGCCGACCGTGGGTATCGTCTCCGGCCGCTGCTTCGCCGGCAACGCCGCGCTGCTCGGCTGCTGCGACGTAATCATCGCCACCGAGAACGCCACCATCGGCATGGCCGGGCCGGCGATGATCGAAGGCGGCGGCCTCGGCCGCTTCACCCCCGAACAGGTTGGCCCGACCAGCATGCACGGCCCGAACGGCGTGATCGACGTGCGGGTGCAGGACGAGGCCGAGGCTACTGCGGTGGCCAAGCAGTACCTGTCCTACTTCCAGGGTGATCTGACGGACTGGGAAGCGGCGGACCAGCGCGAGCTGCGCCACCTGATCCCGGAAAACCGCCTGCGCGTGTATGACATCCGCAAGGTGATCGAGACGCTGGCCGACCGCGATTCTGTGCTGGAGCTGCGCCGCGAGTTTGCCCCGGGGCTGATCACCGCGCTGATCCGCATCGAAGGCCGCGCCTTCGGCCTGATCGCCAACAACCCGATGCATCTCGGTGGCGCCATTGATGCCGTCTCCGGTGACAAGGCGGCGCGCTTTATGCAGCTGTGTCAGGCCCACGGCCTACCGATGGTCTCGCTGTGCGACACCCCCGGCTTTATGGTCGGCCCGGATGCCGAGCAGCAGGGCACCGTGCGCCACGTCTCGCGCATGTTCGTCACCGCTGCCAGCCTGAGTATTCCGTTCTTCACCGTGGTACTGCGCAAGGGCTACGGCCTGGGCGCACAGGCGATGGCAGCCGGCAGCTTCCACGCACCAATGTTCACCATCGGCTGGCCGAGCAGCGAGTTCGGTGCGATGGGGCTGGAAGGTGCGGTACGGCTGGGCTACTCGAAGGAGCTGGCGGCGATTGAGGACGAAGGCGAGCGTCAGGCAACCTTCGAGAAACTGGTCGCCGAGCTGTACCAGCGCGGCAAGGGCATCAGCATGGCCAGCTTCCTCGAGATCGACGCCGTGATCGACCCGCTGGAAACCCGCGACTGGCTGATGCGTGGCCTGCACTCGGCACCGGATGAGGCGCTGAAAAAGGGCACGCGGCCGTTTGTCGATACCTGGTAAACGGTTGTTAGAGGCTCTCCAGGCCGACCACCCGATCGGCCTGGGGCAGCAGCTGCGCATCGTGCCCCAGCAGCAGCACGGTGCGGCCCGCCAGCCAAGGTTCCAGCTGAGCCTTCACCCGCTCGCGGGTGGCTGCATCCAGGCCGCTGAAGGGCTCATCCAGTACCACCAGCGGCGCGTCCTTGAGCAGCACCCGCGCCAAGGCCAAGCGTCGCCCCTCGCCGCCGGAGAACTGCCGGCCCGACTCCCCCACCCAGGTATTCAGGCCGTCAGGTAGGCCGTCCACCAAATCCGCTAGCTCGACCCTTTCCAACGCGTCCCACAGCTGCTCGTTGCTGGCGGCCGGATTACCCAGCAGCAGGTTGGCGCGGATGCTGTCATGCAGCAGCTCGGTCTGTTGGGTGAGGTAGCCAACCTGACTGCGCCAGTGCTCAAGCGACAACGCCGGTAAGGCGACGCCGCCCACCAGCACCTGCCCGGCGTCGGGGTCAAGCTGGCGCGCTGCCAGCGCCGCGAGGGTGGACTTGCCCACGCCGGAGGCGCCAATCAACGCCAGCCGCTCGCCGGCGTACAGAGTCAGATTCAGGTGCTGCAGCCCCGCATGCGACACGCAGACGTCGTGCCATTGCAGGTCCGGCTCCGCCGGCAAGGCAGCCGACACCAACACCTCGGGCAGCCGGCTGTGCAACTGCGCTTGCTGGTTCAGGCGCTGCGCCGCAGCCAGGGTCGCGCCGCTTTGCGCAAAGGCCGCCGGCAAGCCGGCCAGGCCTTCGCTCAAGGCCATCAACGCAAGCGGAATCATCACCATGACCGGGCCGGACAGCAGCCCTGCGGTGTAAGCCTGCACAGCGCCGAACAGACCGACTAGCACCGCCGCCATCACACCCAGGGTCGCCAGCGCCTGGCCCAGGGCGATACGCCCTTGCAGAACCAGCTGTTCGTCCAGCATCTGCCGACTGGCGCGCAGCAGTTTCTGCTGGTGCAGCGCCAAGGTGCCGGCGGCGCTCAACTCGGCCAGCCCCTGCAATTGCTCAATACTCTTACTGCGCAGCTCATCAAGCTGCTCCACCCGACTGGCGCTGTAACGCAGGCCGGCCAGTGCCATACCCAGTGTCAGGGCCAACAACAGTGCCAGCAACAGGCCACCGAGCAGCGCCGCGAGCGACAGGTGGAAAAGCGCAATCACACCGCAGACCAACACAATGCCGAGCAGCGCCACCAGTGGCGGAGCCAGCAAACGCAGATACAGGGAATCCAATGTGTCGATATCGGCGGTCAGGCGGTTCAGCCACTGCGCCGCGCGCAGCCGGCCCAGGGTTGCCCCGTCCAGCGTCGCCAGCGCACTGAAGTGACGACCGCGCAGGTCCGCCAACAGGCGCAGTACCGTATTGTGATTGAATACCCGCTCGCTGTAGCGCGCCACCGTGCGGGTGAGCGCAAAGAAGCGAATACCGCCGCCGGGCACATACACATCAAACATGACCCGCTGCCCCGCCGCCCAGAACAACGCGGTCACCCCAGTGGCGGTGATAAACCAGCCCGATAGCGCCAGCAAGCCGATGGCGCTGAACAGGGTCGCCGCCAGCAACAGCGCGCCCACCAGCAGACGCGTGCGGCGCTGCAGCATCAGCGCCAGCCAGGGTTTGAGTTCACCCATCGGCAAGCATCCCTCGATTCAGCACATAGCGCCGATCTGCCAGCGCCATCAACGCCGGGTGGTGAGTGGCAATAACCAGCGTCTTGCCGCTGTCTGCCAAGGCGCGCAGGGCCAGCACTACCTCGGCCTCGCTGCGCTCATCGAGGCTCGCGGTGGGCTCGTCCAGCAGCACTAGCGGCGTATCTGCCAACCATACCCGCGCCAGCGCCAGCCGTTGCGCCTGCCCCCCCGACAGCCCGCGGCCGCCCTCGCCCAGCAGCGTTTCCAGCCCATTCGGCTGCCGGCTCAACAACTCACTCAAGCCCACCGCATCGAGCGCACGCAGCATGTCCGCCGCCGTTGCCTGCGGCGCGGTAAGACGCAGATTGTCTGCCCAGCTGCCCTGAACCAGAAACGGCCGCTGCCCAAGCCAGGCCAACGGCAGCTGCCCCGGCGCCTGGCCGAACACGCTGATGCTGCCGCTGTGCGGTTTGATGAAACCGGCCATACAGTGCAACAGGCTGGATTTGCCCGCACCAGAAGGCCCGGTAAGTGCCACCACCTGTCCGTGCGCGATCCGCAGGCTGGCATCGAGCAGCACGGTGCCACGCTGGGGGTAAGACAGCTGCACGCGATGCAAGGTGATGCTGTCACGCTCGCCCGCCACGATCGCCCTTCCTGAGACAGGAGCCCCCTGCGCCGCCTCGGCTTGCAGTTCCGCCATGCTGTCGGCGGCCGCCAGCGCTGCCGCGCGGTCATGGTAAGCCTGCGCCAGACTACGCAACGGCTGAAAAAACTCGGGTGCCAGCAACAGGATCAGCAAGCCGGAGAACAGGGTAAGTTGCCCGGCCGGACCGTAGTCGATGTAGCCCAGCAAGCCAAAGCCGATATACATGGCCACCACGGCAATCGCCACCGAGGCAAAAAACTCCAGTACCGCAGAAGAGAGAAAGGCGATGCGCAGGGTACGCATAGTGACCGCACGATAGCGCTCGGCGGCCTCCTGAACCGAGCGGGTGGCCGCGCCGACCTGACCAAACAGCTGCAGGCTGGTCAGGTTGCGCACCCGGTCAAGAAAGTGCCCCGCCAACCGGCCCGCTTCCAGCACATGCTGCTGACTGACTCGTTCTGCGCTCATGCCCACCAACGCCATAAACAGTGGAATCAGCGGGGCAGACAACAGCAGAAACAGCGCCGCCAGCCAATCGAGCCAGAAGACCAACAGTAGAATCAGTAGCGGCGACAGCAGCGCCAGCCACTGCTGCGGCAGATAACGCGCGTAGTATCCATCCAGCGCCTCTACCTGCTCGACCCATTGGTTGCTCAGCGCGGCACTGGAGCGGCCAGCGAGCCGAACCGGACCCAGCGCCGCCCAAGTTGCGGTCAACTGCTCACGGGCGCGTTGCCGTACCCGTGCGCTGGCGTGCTGCCCGCAACGCTCCTGAGCGGCCTGCGCCACTGCACGTAGCAACACTGCCAGCCCCAGCGCCGACGCGGGCCAGAACAGCGAAGCAAAGGGCGCCTGCTCAATCAGCAAGTGATGCACCAGCCAGGCAATCAGGCCCATCTGCGCCATGATCGCCAGTGTTTGCAGCACACCGGCCAGCACTGCGGCGTACAGATAGCACCGCACGCCCAAACCCTGCTGGCGCAGCCATTGACGGCTGCGGCGGCCGGGCTCAGTGATAGCCTTCACCCACGCGGACCTTGCCGCGGAACACCCAGTAGGTCCAGGCCGTATATGCCAGGATGATCGGGATGACGAACAGCATGCCGAGCAGCAGGAACAGCTGCGAACCGGGTGATGAGGCCGCATCCCAGAGGGTAAAGTTGGGCGGAATCACATAGGGCCAGCGGGTCCAGAGCAGAGCAAAGTAGGTGGCGAAGAACATCGCCATGGTGGCGATAAAGGGCATCACTTCCTTGCGCTTACGCAAGCCGCTCCAGATCTGGTAGGCAAAGAACAGCGCCAGCAGCGGGAAAATCCAGATCCAGCGTACCGTGGCGAACCAGCGCTCGAACGCACTTGGATCAACCGAGGGCGTCCACAGGCTGATAATGCCAAACACCGCCAGTACCGTGCCGAGCAGCCAGGGCGCAATCCGGTAGGCCCACTGCTGGATATAGCCTTCGGACTTCATGATCAGCCAGGTGCTGCCGAGCAAGCCGTAACCGGCCATCAAGCCGATCCCGGTCATCACGGTAAAGGGTGTCAGCCAGTCGAGTGCGCCCCCGGCATAGGCCAGACCTTCAGTCTCATAGCCCTGCACAAAACTGCCCACCACCACGCCCTGAGCAAAGGCTGCCAGGTAGGAGCCGCCGGCAAAGGCCCAGTTCCAGAGATAGCGTGAAGACTTTGCCTTGAAGCGAAACTCAAAGGCCACGCCACGAAAGATCAGGCCCGCCAGCATCAGAAATACGCCGATGTAGAGCGCCGGCAAGAGGATCGAATAGACCAGCGGAAAGGCCCCCAGCAGGCCGGCGCCACCCAGTACCAGCCAGGTCTCGTTGCCGTCCCAGACCGGCGCTACCGAGTTCATCATCACATCGCGCGCGTCTTCATCCGGCGCAAAGGGAAACAGCATGCCCACGCCCAGATCAAAGCCGTCCATCAGCACGTACATGATCACCGCGAAGGCGATGATCATGGCCCAGATCATCGACAGGTCAAAGATTTCCGTTTCCATGCTCAGCCCCCTTAATGTTCCAGAGTTACATCGCTGCCGGACAGCGGACGTGACGGCCGGTGCACGTCGTCATCCTCTTCGCCATGCAGGGCATCCACTTCCAGACCGTCCTGCAGCACCCGCATCAGGTAGTACAGGCCGGCACTGAAAATCATCGCGTACACGGTGATGTAGCCCAGCAGGGTAAACAGCGCCATGCCACCGGTCAGCGAGGGCGTAACACCCTGGGCGTGGGTCATCAGACCGTACACCAGCCAGGGCGCACGGCCAGTTTCGGTCACCAGCCAGCCGGCCAGCACCGCGACAAAGGGCGTCACGCTCATCAGCCGCAAACCTTGCAGAAACCAGGGCGTCTGCCAGTAGCGGCCTTTGAAGCGCAGCAGCAAGCCGACAAAACCAGTGCCGATCATCAGCAGCCCCAAGCCCACCATGACCCGGAAACTCCAGAACACCAGCGCCACCTCCGGCTGCTCCTCCACCGGCACTTCCTTGAGGCCCGGCACCACACCGTCAAACTCGTGGGTCAGAATCAAGCTGGCCAGCTTCGGGATACCAATTTCCACCAGGTTGCTCTGGCTGTCCTTGTCCGGCCAGGCAAACAGCAGCAAGGGCACCCCGGATGAGGTTTCCCAGTTGGCCTCCATCGCCGCCACCTTGGTTGGCTGGTGCTCTAGGGTATTGAGCCCGTGAAAGTCACCTACGACCGCCTGGGTTGGCGCGAGAATCAGGATCATCCACAGACACATGGACAGCGCCTTGCGGTTGACCTCCACCTCGCGCTCGCGCAGCAGATACCAGGCACTCACCCCCGCAACCACAAAGGCGCCAGTCAGGAAAGACGCCAGCACCATGTGCGCCAGGCGATAGGGGAAAGAGGGGTTGAAAATGGCCTCGCTCCAGGAGGTCACGAAGAAAATACCGTCGCGCAACTCCACGCCGGCCGGGGTATGCATCCAGCTGCTCGCGGCGAGAATCCAGAAGGTGGAAATCATGGTACCCAGCGCCACCATGCAGGCAGCAAACAGGTGTAAGCCCTGCGGCACCCGGTTGCGGCCGAACAACAGCACCCCCAGAAAGGCCGCCTCAAGGAAAAAAGCGGTGATCACCTCATAGCTGAGCATCGGCCCGAGGAAGTTGGCCGCCGCGTAGGAGTAGTTGCTCCAGTTGGTCCCAAACTGGAACGACATGACGATGCCCGACACCACGCCCATGCCGAATACCACGGCAAACACCTGAACCCAGAATTTGGACAGGCGTTCCCAGACTGGATTGCCGGTCTTGAAAGACAGCATTTCCAGAAAGGCAATAAAGGTGGCCAGGCCGATACTGAATACCGGAAAGATGGTATGAAAGGACACCACAAAGGCGAACTGGATACGTGATAGCAGGAGGGGATCAAGTTCCATGTGCACTGCTCCTCGGGGCAAGAGGCACCGACTATGCGAACCTTGGCGCCTTGATTGACACCTGGTTCTGACCGTCCGGTGCCATGGAATGTTCCAGGCGCCGATTGTGCCCCGCACACTCCGGCAGCGACAGGCGGCCGATTGCCGCAGTCACGCCCCAACGACTGAGCAGGCGGTAGCCCCTAGAGCATAGTCCAAAGGGTAACCGCCAGCGGCAACAGCAAGGCGGTGGCGGTCCCCATCAGACTCATCGCCAGGGCAGAGAAGGCGCCGGCCTCCTCCCCCTCTTCCAGCGCGCGCGAAGTACCCACCGCGTGCGCTGTCAGGCCCATCGCCATCCCCCAGGCGGCCGGATGATCCACCCCGCACAGGCGCAGCAGCCAGGGTCCGAAGATCGCGCCCAGCACGCCGGTAAACATCACAAACACCGCGGCCAGCGCGGCAACGCCACCAATCTGCTCGGCCACCAGCATGGCGATCGGCGAGGTCACCGACTTGGGCGCCAGGGTCATCATGATCATATGCTCGGCGCCAAGCAGCCAGGCGAACAGAACCGTCAGTACGGTCGCCAGGGTGCCGCCCACCAGCAGGCAAATCAGCACCGGCCAGAAATAGCTGCGGATGCGGCGAAAGTTCATATACAGCGGCACCGCCAGCGCCACTGTGGCCGGCCCCAACAGCACCTGCAGCGGCTGCACCGCTTCGCTGTAATGGGCGTAATCCTGTCCTGCTGCCAGAATCACCAGCACCAGTACGGCGGTCGACACCAGCACCGGATGGAACACCGCCAGTCGAGTGCGTTGATACAACGCCACACCCAGCTGATAGGCAGCCAGCGTCATGCCAACCCAGAACAAGGGATGGTCGACCACAGCCTGCCAGGCCTGCAGCAAAGAGCCGCTCATGGCGCCCTCCTGCGTTCCTGACGCTCAATCAGCTTCTGCATCAGCCAGCCACAGAACGGCATGCTCAGCGCCAGCGACAGTGCCAGCGTTAGCAGGATAGCGGTGGCATCAGCCAGGATTTCGCTGCCGTAGACCATGATGCCGACGGCCGGTGGCACCAGAATCAGCGGCAGATAGGTGAGCAGGCCACTGGAGGCCAGGCTGATCGACTCACTGACGCCGCCACGCACACACAGGTACACCACCATCAGCAGCATGCCGATGATCGGCCCTGGTAAAAAAGGCAGCACCAGCACATTCAGTCCGGTGCCCAGCAGCTGGAAAAATACCAGCCAGGTCAGTCCACGTAACAGCATCAGTCAAGGTCCAGCAGATCAGGATGCGGCAAGGGTAAACACTCACCCAGCAGGTGCCTAGTCCTACTACGGTGAAATAGCGTTTCCAACCTGGAAACACCGCGATTCCCCGACGAGCGCCAGCTGCTTAACGGCGCGTTTTGCTATACCATGCGCGCCGGCGTTACACCCCAAACACCCCCACTATAAAATGGAGAAACATCCATGAGTCGCCTGACCCGCGCTGCCCTGGGTAGCACACTGATGCTGGCCAGCAGCCTTGCCCATGCCTATCCGCTGCTGTGGCAGAACAACAGCCTGACCTACCTGTACGGCACCGACTTCCAGGTTGACCCTGACACCCAGCAGACGGTCACCTTCGAGCACGCCAGTGGTTGGACCAAGGGTGATCTGTTCGCCTTTTTCGACAGCATCCACTACAACGGCGGCACCAACGCCGCCGGCGACAACAGCACCTACTACGGTGAAATCTCGCCGCGCCTGTCGCTGAGCAAGATCACCGGCCAGAGCTTCGCCTTTGGCCCGGTCACCGACGTGCTGCTGGCAGGTACCTACGAGTTTGGTCGCCACGACCTGAAAAACTACCTGCTCGGCCCGGCCATTGATCTGAGCATCCCCGGCTTCGACTACGTCCAGCTGAATACTTACTACCGCCACGCCGACAAAGACGAAGGCGGCCGCGGTATCTGGCAGATCACCCCGGTCTGGGCTTACACCGTACCGGTAGGCAACTCTGACGTGCTGATCGACGGCTTTATCGACTGGGTTGTCGACAACGACGGCGACAACTACCACGCCAACCTGCACATCAACCCGCAGATCAAATACGATCTGGGCAAGGCGCTGGGCTGGTCCGCGAAGCAGCTGTACACCGGTATCGAGTACGACTACTGGAAACACAAGTACGGCATCCCGAACGGCACCTTCGGTCTGGACACCTACCAGAGCGCAACCAACCTGATCGCCAAGTACCACTTCTGATCAGGGCATAAAAAAACCGCAGCCAAGGCTGCGGTTTTTTATGTGCGGCACCCGTAATGCCAACGGCCACGGCATGTCGTGGCCCTACGACGGTGAAGTTGCGCTCTTGCCGTAGGGACGCGACATGTCGCGTCCGACCGTGCCAGTGGTGCAGCCGCATACCTGAAGCGCGAGCGCTCTCCAGCATTCGCCGCGCCATCCGGTGGAAAAGCCTGCGGCTTTCTCCACCAAGTACTCAGTACCCCCGCAACGCCGCGAAGCGATTGGCGTGATAGCGGTAATCGCCAAACAACGCCTGCACACTGCGCGCGCGCTTCATAAACAGACCAATATCAAACTCGTCGGTCATGCCCATGCCGCCGTGCATCTGCACCGCTTCGTTGGTCGCCAATTCGGCTACTTCGCAGGCCTTGGCCTTGGCTAGGCTGACCCACTGCGCCGCCTCGGCGTCACCGGCGTCCAGCGCCATCTGCGCCTTCAACACCGCCGACTTGACCAGCTCCAGTTCACTGAACAGGTGCGCACAACGGTGCTGCAGCGCCTGGAAAGTGCTCAGCGCCACACCGAACTGTTTACGCTCCTGCAGATAGGCCACGGTGCGCTCAAACACTTCCAGCGATAGGCCGAGCAACTCGCCGGCCAGCTGGGCGTTGACCACATCCAGCGTCAGTTCCAGTGCGGCCCAGGCGTTGCCCGCCTCACCCAGCAGATCAGCAGCGGCGACCTTCACGTTGTCAAAGCTGACAATCGCCGCGTTGCGGCTGTCGGCCATGATGGTGCGCTCAACGCTGACGCCCGGCGCGTTGCGGTCGACCAGCAGCAGACTGATGCCGGCCTGATCGGCTTCGCTGCCCTCGCTGCGCGCAGAGACAATCAGCTTGTCGGCCACGTGACCGTCCACCACAAAGGCCTTGCGACCGTTGAGCAGATAACCACCATCAGCTGCCTGCAACCGGGTTGCCACCCGGTTCGGCGCGTGGCGCGGCGCTTCATCGACCGCCAGCGCCAGCAGCAAGCTGCCATCGGCAACCTGCGGCAGCAGCGCCTGCTGCTGTTCGCTGGAGCCGGCCAGCAACAGCGCCGCAACGCCACCCACGGCGGTCGAGATCAGCGGTGATGCGCTCAGGTTACGGCCGACCTGTTCACTGACCTGGCCCATGCCGACGTAACCAAACTGGGCACCGCCAAGTGCTTCAGGAATCAGCGTGCCGACAAAGCCCATCTCGACCATGCTCTGCCACAGTTCACGGGAGAAACCGGTTTCGTCGCGGTTGTCGCGCAGCGCACGCAGCTGACTGACCGGCGCGCTTTCGCCCATAAAACGCTTGGCCGCGTCCTTGAGCATCTGTTGTTCTTCGTTAAGTACCAATGCAGACATGACAGTGCTCCCTTACTGAAGGCCGAGAATGTTGCGAGCGATGACGTTGAGCTGTACCTCAGTGGTACCGCCTTCGATCGAGTTGCCCTTGGAGCGCAGCCAGGTACGCGGAATCGCACCCTCGCGCGAGGCCTTCCCTTCCCAGACCAGACTGTCACTGCCATGCAGAGCGACCATCATTTCCTGCCGACGCTTGTTCAGCTCGGTGCCGTAGTACTTGAGCATGGCCGAGGCCGCACCCACGCCCTGCCCGGCCTTGGCTTCGTCCAGCACCCGCTCGGCGGTCAGGGCAAAGGCCGCCGCATCCAGGTCCCATGTCGCCAGTTCGCTGCGCAACATGCCGTCCGCCAGCTTGCCGTCTTCCAAACCAACAGCATCGACGGCGATCTGTGGCAGGGTCTTCTGGCCTGCAGCCGTGCGGCCCATGCCGCCGATCATTTCCCGCTCGTGGGTCAGCAGATACTTGGCGATGGTCCAGCCGGCGTTGATCTCGCCGACCACCTGATTCTTCTCGACCCGCACGTTGTCGAGGAAGGTTTCGCAGAACGGCGAGCTGCCGGAGATCAGTTTGATCGGGCGAGTGCTGACGCCGGGGGTGGTCATGTCGAACAGCACCAGGCTGATACCCAGCTGTTTCTTGGCATCCGGGTTGGTGCGCACCAGACAGAACATCCAGTCGGCCTTGTCGGCGTAGGAGGTCCATATTTTCTGGCCGTTGACGATAAAGTGGTCGCCGTGATCTTCGGCGCGGGTCTGCAGACCGGCCAGGTCGGAGCCGGCACCCGGTTCGCTGTAGCCCTGACACCAACGGATTTCGCCGCGGACAATCGGCGGCAGGTGCTGACGCTTCAGCTCTTCGGAGCCAAACTTGAGGATCGCCGGGCCGATCATCCAGATACCGAAGCTGGACAGCGGCGGGCGAGCGTTGATGCGCGCCATCTCTTCGCGCAGCACCTTGTGCTCCTGCTGACTCAGACCACCGCCACCGTATTCACTCGGCCACTCGGGCGCGGTCCAGCCACGGGCGGCCATGCGCTCCAGCCACAGTTTCTGGTCTTCGCTGGCGAAGGTGAAGTTGCGTCCGCCCCAGCAGGCATCATTATCCGAGCGCTGCGGAGTGCGCATGCTCTGCGGGCAATTCTCTTCCAGCCAGGCACGGGTTTGCTGGCGAAATACGTCCAGATCGGCCACGGGCGTTCTCCTTTGTTGTCGTTTGTTTGCAGGAAGTGCTGAACAGGTCCGACAGCAAAGATACCGTGCCAGCGGCCTCACCGAAGCGCCCGTTGACTGACCGAATAGTCACCCATCAGTCGGGCTGATACATCAGTTCCGCAGCTGCCGGGCAAAGCGCCGCGGACTGATGCCCTTCCAGCGCCGAAACGCATGCACGAAACTGGAAACCTCGCCATAGCCAAGCCGCTGTGCGACCTCGTCCAGCGACAGCCCCGGCACCCGCAGCAGCTCTTCGGCCAGCGCCTCGCGGGTTTCTTCCTGCAGCTGGCGGAAGCTGGTCTGCTCATCACTCAGGCGCCGCCGCAGGGTACGTTCGGTCAGGTGCAGCCGCGCGGCGACCGACGGCATATCCGGCAGCGCCGCGCCGCCCTCCAGCAACAGTTCGCGTACCCGCCCGGCCAGACCGTCACGCACCCGATAGCGCTGCAGCAACTGGTGACACTGCTGCTCGCAGGCCTGGCGGACCGCCGGATTGTCGCCGGGCAGGCCACGCGCCAGCAGCTCGGGATCAAGCTCCAGCAGAGTTTCCGCAGCATCGAACTGCGGCGTACATCCATAGGCTTCGGTGTACGCGCTGAGGAGTGCGGCGGGCGGCGCGGGCAGCGCCAGCTGCACCGATTTGAACGGCTGCCGGAGTCCAGTCAGCTCACGTTGAATGCGGGTGATGGCAGAGCTGTCGCGCAGCAGCAGAAAACGGCGCAATTCGGGTGCGATCCAGCTGTCGTCGACCACCAGCCAGTGGCCGCTCGCCTCCTCACGGGCCTTGATACGGCAGAAAGCGAAGGTCAGATCGATGTAGCGCAGCCCCATTTCCAGCGCCTCACCCAGCGAGGCACTGCTGAGCAGCGCATAGCCCCAGATGCCATAGCGACTCAGCTGATAGCGACGACCAGCCAGCAGGCCGAGCAGCGGCTGCTCGGGCAGGCTCTCCAACAGGTTGGCAACCACCTGCAACTCCTGCGCGGCTTCGACCTGTGCCTGTCCATCGGCCAGCGCCATGACATCCAGCCCGGTGTTCTCCAGGCATTGCTGTACCGTTAAGCCTAGCTCGGTGCCCAGCTGGGTCATCAATTGCACGCTACCGATATTGCGCAGGCGCGGCCAGGGAGGTGTCGAGGTGCTCATGGCGTGTCCGAAACTCACAATTTTTTGACCGACTATGCCATACCCGCGTCGTTAGGCAACACCTAATATGCTGACAACAGGAGGAAGCACACAATGACAAAAACACGCTCACCTGCCGCACCACTCGAAGCCATCATCATTGGCAGCGGGTTTGGCGGCCTCGGCATGGCGATCCAACTGGATCGCGCCGGCATCAGCCATTTTCTGGTGCTGGAGAAGGCCGCCGACATCGGCGGCACCTGGCGCGACAACCACTATCCGGGTTCGGGCTGCGATGTGCCCTCACACCTGTATTCCTACTCGTTTGAACCGCGTACCGACTGGCCGCACAAGTACGCACGCCAAGACGAAATCCACGCCTACATTCGCCACTGCGCAGACAAATACCACCTGCGCCAACGCATTCGGCTGAACTGCGAAGTCAGCGAGGCGCGCTTTGATTCAGGCAGCGGCTGCTGGCAGGTCACCACCGCCAGCGGCGAGACGCTGACAGCACACAACCTGATCGCCGCCACTGGCCAGCTCAACCGCCCGCTGCTGCCGAACATCGACGGGCTCGACAGCTTTGCCGGCCCGGCCTTTCATTCTGCCCAGTGGCAGCACGACGTTGACCTCAAGGGTAAGCGCGTAGCGGTGATCGGCACCGGCGCATCCGCCATCCAGTTCGTGCCGCAGATCGTGCCCGAGGTTGCCCAGCTCGATCTGTACCAGCGCAACGCCGCCTGGGTGCTGCCCAAGGATGATGCCGAGTACAGTGACAACCGCCGCCGCTGGCTCAGCCGCCTGCCAGTCCTGCACCAGCTGGACCGGCTCTGGCAGTACCTCAACCACGAGGCTCGGGCACTGGGTTTTGTGCACTTCACCTCGCTGGTCAAACGCAGCGAGAAGGCCGCCCTGCGCCATCTGCAGCGGCAGGTCACTGACCCGGCCAAGCGCGCCGCACTGACGCCGGACTACCCGATGGGCTGCAAGCGCATCCTGATCAGCAACAACTACTTCCCGGCGCTGAACCAGCCGAACGTCAGCATCGTCACCGACGGCATTGACAAGGTGGTGCCCGACGGCGTGGTGACCCGCGACGGCACCCTGCATCCGGCCGATGTGCTGATCTACGGCACCGGTTTTGCCGCCACCGAGTTTCTGGCACCGATCAAGGTCAGCGGGCTGGACGGCAAGAACCTGAACGAGACCTGGCGCGCCGGGGCCGAAGCCTACAAGGGCATGTCGATTGCCGGCTTCCCCAACCTCTATGTGCTCTACGGGCCGAACACCAACCTCGGCCACAACTCGATCATCTACATGCTGGAAAGCCAGTTCCGCTACGTCATCAACTGCATCAAGGCCAGACGCGACCGCGGGCTGCGCTATCTTGACCTGCAGCCGGAGGTACAGGTGCGCTACAACCAGAAACTGCAAGATGCCGCCCGCGACACCGTCTGGGCGCAGGGCTGCCAGAGCTGGTACCTGACCGCCGACGGCAAGCAGACCGTCAACTGGCCCGGTTTCACCTTCACCTACCGGCAGATGACCCGCAAACCCACGTGGAGCGACTATGTCCAGGTACGTTGATGAGCTGTACCAAAGCCCCGGCCAACCCGGCCTGCGCGCCGCACTGCGTGGCATGCTGAAGCTGCTGTTTCGCGGCCTGATACGCCCGCCCGTGCCCTTTGCCGTGCAGGCGTGGGTACTGCGCCTGCTGACCCTCGGCATGCCGCTGGCCAACGGCGTGACCCGCAGCGCAGAGCAGATCGCCGGACGGCCCTGCATGTGGCACCGCCCGGCTGGCGGCGGCAACGGCCGGGTGCTGCTGTATCTGCATGGCGGTGCCTTCGTCATCGGCTCACCGCAAACCCATCGTGGCATCTGCTCGGCACTGGCCAGCCGCGGCCAATTCGATGTCTGCGCGCTGGACTACCGCTTGGCTCCGGCCTACCCGGCACCCGCCGCCTGCGATGACGCGGTTATCGCCTATCAGGCGCTGCTGCAGCGGGGTTACACAGCCGAGCAGATCACCCTGATCGGCGATTCTGCCGGCGGCAACCTGGTGCTGGTCACCGTGCAGAAGCTGGCTGCACTCAAACTACCGCTGCCCGCCTCGCTGGTGTGCTTCTCGCCGGTCACCGACATGACCGCTGAGCAGTTGCACACGCCTGCAGCGGGCGATCCGCTGCTCCATCCCTCCTGGCTCGACAGCGCCCGCGACGCCTACTGCCCGGCCGGGCTGAGCCGCGCCAATCCGCTGGTGTCGCCGCTGTTCGGTCAGCTCAAGGGCTTGCCGCCATTGCTGCTGCAGGTCGGTGAAGATGAGGTACTGCTGAACGACAGCCTGCGGCTGGCTGACACCGCACGCGCCGCTGGCATGGAGGTGCGGCTGGAGCGCTATGCAGAACTCTGGCACGTCTTTCAGGCGCACGCAGGGCTGCTGCATGCCGCCGATGCGGCGCTGCAGCGGGTGGTGGACTTTGTGAACAGCGCTCAGGCCGACTCGGTAAGCTGATCCCGGTGAATGGCGTAAGGCCCCCAGGCCTGACGTACCGGCACCACTTCCAGCCGGTTGATGTTCATATGCGCAGGCAGCGCGGCGATGTAGCCGACCTGGTCGGCAATATCGTCTGCGCTCAATGGCACCGTGCCCTGATAGACCTTGTCGGCAGCGCCGGCGTCACCGGCGTTGCGCACCAGGCTGAACTCGGTCTCGGCGATGCCGGGTGCCAGGTCGGTGACCCGCACACCGGTGCCCTGCAGGTCGCAACGCAGGTTGTAAGAAAACTGCTGCACAAAGGCCTTGCTGGCACCGTAGACGTGGCTGCCCGGATACGGGTTGCCGGCGGCGGTGGAGCCGATGTTGATGATGGTTGCACCGCTGCCCCAGGCGATCAGCTTGGGCAGCACCGCGTGGGTGACGTTGACCAGCCCGGTGATGTTGGTGTCGATCATGGTGTGCAAATCGCTCAGCTCAACCGCCTGCGCCGGGCCCGGCGCCAGCGCCAGCCCGGCGTTGTTGACCAGCACCTGAATGCCGGAAAACGGCTCCGGCAGTTCATCGATAGCGCGCTGCACGGCGATGGCATCGCGTACGTCCAGCTGCAGCGGCAACACGCTGGTCAGCTCACTGAGTTCATCAGCCAACGCCTGCAGCCGCTCCAATCGGCGACCACAGAGAATCAGCGGCCAGCCCTGTCGCGCCAGACAGCGCGCGCTGGCGGCGCCAAACCCGGAGGTCGCGCCGGTAATCAATACTGCACCTTGCATGGGTAAATCCTGTTCTTAATGAGATCACTAGCCGCAGTGGAAAGCGTCGGCGAGGCCACCGGCGCGTCGACAACTGCTAGCGCCTCTCCTCACGAATAAAGGGTTCCCCCAACGCCCCGGGCTGGCTGCTGCTGTCGCGGCTGGCCAGCGCTACCCAGATCATCACCCCGAGGGTGACGGCGTAGGGGGTCATAAATACGAAGTACTGCGGCAGGCGAATACCGGAGGCGGCCATCTGCGGAATCAGCGCCTCGATACAGCCAAACAGCACGGCACCGGCCAGCGCCTTCCACGGCGCCCAGCGAGCAAAAATCACCAGCGCCACGGCAATCCAGCCGCGACCACCAACCATATCGGCGATCCACATCTTGGTGCTCAGCACCGAGATGTATGCACCGGCCAGACCGATCAGCATGGAGCCGGCGACGATGGCGGCGCAGCGATAACCCAGCACCGGAATACCGGCGGCATCCGCTGCCTGCGGGTTCTCGCCGACCGCGCGCAGTCGCAGGCCCAGCACACTGCGATTGAGCACCAGCACCACCGCAAGGAAGATCAGCGGCGTGATGAATACCAGCGGGTTCTGCACAAACAGCTTGCCCACCACCGGCAACTCGGAGAATGGCCATAGCGACACCGCCTTCAACCCGGCAACCGGCTTGTTGGTCCAATCCAGCAGGGTGCCGAGCAACCCGGTCAAGCCTTGGCAGAAAAACACCAGCGCCAGCCCGGCGATCACCTGATTGATGCGCATCACCAGCACCATCAGAGCAAACAGCAGCGAGACAAAACCGGCTGCGCACATCGCCAGAATCAATGCCCATACCGTCGCGCCGCCGGTCATCAGCGAGGCGCCGATGCCCGCCAGCGCGCCCACCAGCATCAAACCTTCAGCCCCCAGCGCCAGCACTCCGGTGCGCTCGATCACGATCAGCCCCAGGGCCGCCAGCGCGAAGGGCACGGCGAAGTCGGGAATGTTGCCAATCCAGCTTGCAATCATGTCCATCAGACCTGCCCTCCCTGAATGCGGCGAATCCGGTGACGGATAAAGAACTCCGACGACGCCACGCAGATCACCAGAATCGCCTGAATCAACTGCACCATCGAGAACGGAATCTGATAGAACACCTGCAGACTGCGCCCGGCGACAAACAGCGTGGCCACCAGCACCGCCACCACGGTCGCGGCGATTGGCTGATTGCGCGCCAGAAAGGCGATCAGAATCCCGGAAAAGCCATAACCGGCGTAGAAGGAATGGGTCAGTCGCCCTTCCTGCCCGGCGGTAATCATCAGCCCGGCAAGGCCCGCCAGCGCCCCGGACAGCAGCACCGTGCCGAGGATCACCCGCTTGACCGGCACGCCGACCGCACGCGCCACACCCGGGCTGCTGTCGACAAAGCGCAGGTACAGGCCAGCGCGCGAGATGCCGGTAAACCACAGCACAAACAGCGCGACCACTAGGGCCAGCACCACCGCCAGACTGACGCCATCGAACAGCTCAGGCAGGCGCTCGAACACCTTGTACTGCGGCGAATACGGGAAGGAATCGCGCGGGTCTTTCCAGCTGCCGTAAACCAGATGCAGCAGGAAGTTGATCGCAATGTAGTTGAGCATCAGCGTGGAGATGATCTCGTTGACCTTCAGGTGCAGCTTGAGCAGTACCGGCGCCAGCGCCCAGAGCAGGCCGCAGGCCATGGCGCACACCATCATCAGCGGCAGACGCAGTGACGGCGGCCCGATCTCGAACAGTGAAACGGCGGTCGCGCCAATCGCGCCCCAGATCATCTGGCCTTCCAGCCCGAGGTTCCAGAACCGCGCACGAAACGCCAGACAGCCCGCCAGACCAACCATGATCAGCGGCGCAGCCTGAAACAGCACCGCACGCAGACTCTGGCTGTCGAACAGGGTAAGGATGACAAACTCATTAAGCAGCTCACCGGCCGGCACCCCGGCGCTGACCAGAATCGCCGCCGAGATCAGCATGCCGACTACCAATGCCAGCGCGATGACCAGCGCCTGCCAGTACCAGGCCATCTGCTGGCGTACTTCAAGGGTGTACCGGCGCGCCAGCAGCGGTTGAAAATTCGTTGTATCAAACATGATTCACCATGGCCTGCCCGATTGCCTGGCGGTCTGCCGGTTGGGCAAACTCGCCGATGATACGTCCTGCCGACATCACGCCAATGCGGTCTGCCAGCGCCATCACTTCGTCCAGGTCTTCACTGATCAGCAACACCGCAGCGCCGGCATCACGCGCGCTGCGCAGCCGTTCGTGCACCGCCAGGGTGGCGCGCACATCCAGCCCGCGGCTGGGGCTATGCACGATGACCAGTTGCGGGGGGCGGGCAAACTCGCGGGCAATCACCAGCTTCTGCGCGTTGCCGCCCGACAGCAGCGCCGCTTTCTGTTGCAGCGAGCGCACGCCCTGCACATCGAACTCGGCGACTGCGGCGGCAGTGTCGGCTTCAATTCGCTTGCGGCGCAGGAACCAGAACGGCCCGTAGCGCCCGCTATGCACATCGCCCATGGCAAAGTTGTCGCTGATCGACAACGGCGCGGCGAGCGCCGAGCTGTAGCGGTCGGCGGGAATACAGGCGATGCCCAGTTCACGGCGACGGGCCGCGCTGAGACTGCGCAAATCGCCCTCGCCACTCAGCTCCATCTCGCCAGTTACCGGTTCCGGCAGGCCCATCAAGGCGCCGGCCAGCTCACTCTGACCGTTGCCGCCCACACCGGCGATACCGTAAATCTCGCCAGCTCGCAGGGTCAGGTTCACACCCCGCAGCACCGGCGCATCACCACTGGAGCGCAGTTCGGTAACCGCTAGCCGTACCTCGCCCGCCTCTCGGCTAGCCGGAATTTGCGGCGGTGTCGGTGCGTCACCCACGGTCAGTTTGACCAGCTCACCGACCGACACGGTCTGCGGCTTGAGACTGGCGACCGTCGAGCCTGTGCGCATCACCGTCACCTGATCGGCGTAGCGCATCACGTCATTCATCTTGTGCGTCACCAGGATCACGGCAGCGCCTTCCTGATGCGCGAAATTCTGGACCGTGGTCAGCAGGTTCTCTGCCTCCGCATCGGTCAACACCGCGGTGGGTTCATCGAGAATCAGGATGCGGGCGCCCGCCAGCAATACCTTGAGAATCTCGACCCGTTGCTGCTCGGCCACCGACAGTTGATCCACCCGTGCATGGGGCTCAATGCTGAACCCCAGGCTGGCGGCCATGGCCGTGATCTGCTCGGCAACCTGCGCCAGCCGCTGCCGGTAAGTACCGGTTTGCAGGTTACGCAGGCCGAGCAGAATGTTCTCTGCCACGGTGAAGGGTTTCACCAGTTTGAAGTGCTGGTGCACCATGCCGATGCCCTGGGCTGCGGCATCCAGCGGCCCATTCAGCCGCACGGCATTATCGTCAATGAACAGCGACCCGGTTTCCGGCGCATACAGCCCGGCGGCAATGTTCATCAGCGACGACTTGCCTGCGCCGTTCTCGCCCAGCAGGGCATGCACTTCGCCCCACCGAGCGGTAAAGGACGCCTCGGACAGTGCCTTGAAGCCATCAAAGGACTTGCTGACGCTGTCCAGCCGGATCGCGTTCTGGTTACTCATTGCTGGGTAATCACTCCCTTGACGAACCAGTCCATGGACCACAGTTCACCGTCGGACAGTGCTTCACCTTCCGCCGCCTTGACGTTGCCGTCACGGTCAGCAATCGGGCCGGCGTAGATCAGCTTCTCGCCGTTCAGCAGCTCCTCACGGGCGGCCATGATCTTGGCTTTCTCTTCTTCATCGATACCCTTGCCGCAGCAGGATACGTCGGTACCGCCCTGCTCCATCGACAGCAGCGCACCGTTCTCCGCCGGGACCCAGTTGCCGGCCATGATTTTCTTCAGCTCAGGCGCCAGGAAGCGATCCCAGACCCAGACCGAGGAACATACAGTGGCCTCAGGGGCGAACTCGCTCATGTCACGGTGGTGACCGGTGCCATAGACGCCGCGCTCCTGGGCAACGATCTGCGGGGTCGGGCTATCCACGTGCTGGCCGATGACGTCAGCGCCCTGGTCGATCAGTGCGGTTGCTGCCGCGCGCTCCTTAACCGGGTCGTTCCAGGCGCCGGTGTAAATCACGGTGACGGTCGCGTCCGGATTCATCTGCTGCGCGCCCATGGCGAAGGCGTTGACGGTCCAGTTCACCTGGCCGAAGGGGTTGGCGGCAACGAAGCCCAGCTTGCCGGTTTCAGACGCAGCGCCGGCAGCCATGCCGCACAGGTACTGGCTCTCGTAGGTACGACCGTAGAAGGATTCCAGGTTGTGCGAGTAAGTGGTGCCGGAGCCGTTCAGGAAGGCCACTTCCGGGTACTTGTCGGCCAGTTCCTTGAAGGTGTCGGAGTAACCGAAGGCGGTGCCGATGATGATGTTGGCACCACGCTGAATCAGCCGCTCAACGGTCGGTTTGATCGCCGAGGCGGTCTCCGGCACGCTTTCCACGTACTGAATCTTCTGGCCGATGTCGCCTTCCAGACGCTGACGCGCCTCATCGAAAGCCTGAGTCCAGCCGCCGTCGTTGCGCGGGCTGATGTAGAGCATGGCGATCTTCGCCGGGCCGGTCAGGGTAAATCCGCCTTCCTCGGCAGCAGCCAGGGTCGGCAGGCCGCAGGCGGCCAGGGCGCATACCGCGCCCGCAATCAGTTTTTTCATTGCCAAAGTCCTTCTTGCGATCAGGTGGTGTGACTACATCATGTGGTTGATACGGAACACGTTGCCTTCCGGGTCCATCAGCACCGCCTGATACCAGTTGTAATAGGTGGTATACGGCGGCTTGATCAGGGTGGCGCCCGCCTCGACGGCGATCGGCACCATCCGGTCGACCTCCGCTGGGCTGTCGACGTCGATGTTGAGCAGAAACTTGCAGCCAGCCGTGTCGGAGTGCTCGGCCAGATGCAACAGCTCGTAGGCATCCGGCGCGTTGAAACCGATGCAGCAGGTGCCGGCATCCAGGCCGACGAAAATTGGCGAGCGAATCGACTTCACTTCCGGGAAATCGAACACCCGCTGGTAGAAGCCGCTGAGCGCCTCGATATCGCGGGCGAAAACGTTGACGTAGGAGAGCTTGCTCATATCAGGCCACCTTGCTGCCGCCGAAGGTCGTCTGGCGGACGAACTTGGATTTGAGGTGGTCGCCCGAGGAGACCGGCGCGTAGAGCGGCTTCTCGCCTTCAGACAGGCAGCTCGGCAGACACTCGACCATGACGTCGTAGTTGGGCTGATGGAAGAACACCAGCGACTGGCGCTGCTGATCACCGGCGGCGTCTTCCGGCGGGTTGATCACGCGGTGCAGGGTCGAGATCCACTGGTCGTTGGTCCACTGCATCATCAGGTCGCCGATGTTGACCACAAAGCCGTCTTCAACAAAGGGCACATCGACCCACTCGCCGTCGCGGTTGCAGACCTGCAGGCCACCCAGCGCGCCGTCGGGTTTGACGATGGTCAGGCTGCCGTAATCGGTGTGTGCACCGGCGCGCAGCTGGCCTTCCTCGATACCCTCTTTCAGGTGCGGGTAACGCAGGCTGCGGAACATGCTGATGTGCTTGTCGATCTTGTCGTCGAAGAAGGTTTCCGGCAGCTCCAGCGCCAGCGCAAAGATGCGCATCAGCGAACGGGCCAGATCACCCATCGCCGCAAAGTACTCGGCGTAGGCCTCCTGAAAACCGGGCAGCGCCGGCGGCCAGACATTCGGCGCAAAGTGCGGGCCGGCCATGTCTTCGGAGTAGTAGGGCTCGGCCGGCACATCGGTCGGGCCAATAGAGAAGGATTCCTTGAGGTCGCCCGGCGCCGCTTCTTCCATCGAATAGGACAGGCTTTCTTCAGCGACCGCGCTGTACCCACGGACCATGTCCGGACGCGGACGATCCGCCTTGCGCTTGTCTGCCATGGGCAGGTCAAAGAACTGTGAAGTCAGGGCATACACCCGTTCGATCAATTCCTTGGGAATCTGGTGCTCGGTAATGACCAGAAATCCGATATCGCGACAAGCCTGATTGACCGCTTTGGCCACCTCAGCCTTACCTTCGGCCGTCCCGCCGAAATAGGGCCCTAGATCGATGATGGGAACGTATTGAAGCGTCATACAACCGTTTCCTCCAAGTGGAGCTCAGCGCGAGCGCTGAGCAGAAGAAGCGGCACGCGAACCCGGTTCGACGCGCCATTTTCCAATCAGCGGAGACGTTTGCAGCAACTATGCCAAAAAGTTTTTTTGCTTAAAAAACAGATAGATAATGAAAAAAGACCGCTTATTTTGGAACAAACGGTCTGATCTAGAGCACTCGGTTTGTGCGTTTAGCCCGAAAACAGGGCGAGGATATCGGTGCAGATCAAAAACGCGGAGCAACGCCCTGCAGCACCAGCGCCTTGAGATTGGTCAGCGTCTCGGCAAAGAAGGCCGGATCGTCCAGAGTGCGGCCGGCGACCGCCTCAACCTGGGTGCGGAAGTCGGCGTAATGCTGAGTCATGGCCCACAGCGAAAAGATCAGGTGATGCGGCTCGATGGGCGCGAGCTTGCCCGCCTCGACCCAGGCGTTTATCACGCTGACCTTGGACTCGACAATCTCACGCAAGGAGCCCTGCAGTTCACCCAGCAGCAGCGGCGCCCCCTGAATGACCTCCAGGCAGAACAACCGCGACTCGGCCGGATGGTCACGCGACAGCTCCAGCTTCACGCGCAGGTAATCGCCGATGGCCTCGGCCGGGTCCTGCTCGACGCTAAAGGCCTTGAGCGGACGGAGCCAGACATCCATCAGCTGACGCAGGACATTAACGTACAGGTCTTCTTTGGAGGCGAAGTAGTACAGCAGGTTGGTCTTGGACACGTCCGCCTGGCTGGCCACCTGATCCAGACTGGTGCCGTGCAGTCCATAGCGGGAAAACACGTCCAGCGCCGCCTCCATGATGGCGCTGCGCTTACTCTCCATCTGCCGCTTGCGGCGGTTCAGCGTAGCCTCACTGGGCACCCGGCTGCGCGCCTTGGGCTTTTTGGCAGGAACGGCAGAACGCGGGATCTGTTTACTCACGGAGAGGTCGGCCTCGTAGTCGATTGGCGCATTCTAACCTCCACCGTAGCGGGAAACTCAAGCCCCAAAATGGGCACCGATGCAGCGCTCGACGCACAAACCAAGTGCTCTAGTTCGGACTAAATGGTCCAATTTAAATCATCAAAACCACTCAACCCATTGATTTAGATAACTAAAAAAAACATGGCCTGGATTGTGCTTTTTCCCAGCTCAGCGGCCGGCTGTGTGCGCCGACCTTCTGAACACATGGAATACGGAGTGCAACCCAATGAATGTAGGTATCTTTATCCCCATCGGTAACAACGGCTGGCTGATCTCCAGGAACGCACCGCAGTACATGCCAACCTTTGACCTGAACAAGGCCATTGTGCAGCGCGCCGAGCATTACGGCTTGGAATTTGCGCTGTCGATGATCAAGCTGCGCGGCTTTGGCGGCGAGACCGAATTCTGGGAACACAACCTCGAATCCTTCACGCTGATGGCCGGTCTGGCCGCCGTCACCGAGCGCATCCAGCTGTTCGCCACGGCCGCTACCCTGACCCTGCCACCGGCCATCGTTGCGCGCATGGCCTCGACCATCGATTCGATCTCCAACGGCCGCTTCGGCGTCAACCTGGTGACCGGCTGGCAGAAGCCGGAATACAGCCAGATGGGCCTGTGGCCCGGCGATGAGTTCTTCTCCAGCCGCTATGACTACCTCGGCGAATACGCCACCGTACTGCGCGACCTGTGGACCACCGGCAGCAGCGACTTCAAGGGCGAGCACTTCCAGATGGACGACTGCCGCGTCAGCCCCAAACCCCAGGCCGACATGAAAGTCATCTGCGCCGGGCAGAGCGAGGCCGGCATGGCCTTCACCGCCAAGTACGCCGACTACAACTTCTGCTTCGGCAAGGGCGTGAATACCCCGACCGCCTTTGCCCCGACCGTCGAGCGCCTGGTCAAGGCCACCGAAGAAAGCGGCCGTGACGTCACCTCCTGCGCGCTGTTCATGGTGATCGCCGATGAAACCGACGAAGCCGCCCGCGCCCGCTGGGAGCACTACAAGGACGGTGCCGACCACGAAGCCATTGCCTGGCTGGGCGAGCAAGGCGCCGCCGACACCAAGTCCAAGGGCGACACCAACATCCGTCAGATGGCCGATCCTACCTCTGCGGTGAACATCAACATGGGCACGCTAGTTGGCTCCTACGAGAGCGTCGCCCGCATGCTCGACGAAGTCGCCACCGTACCCGGCAACAGCGGCGTGATGCTGACCTTCGACGACTTCATCAAGGGCATCGAAGACTTCGGCAGCAAGATCCAGCCGCTGATGAAGAGCCGCCAACACGTAACCAACGAGATGCTGGAGAGCGCGTGATGAACAGCCTGACCAAACCTGTTGTCGGTCATGCACCGGTACGCAATAACCCGACCGATGTGATTCTGCCCGCGCGCCCCGAGTCGCTGGCGATCAACAGCGGCGAGACCGCGCTGATCGTAGTCGACATGCAGAACGCCTACTCGACCAAGGGCGGCTATCTGGATCTGGCCGGCTTTGATGTCTCCAGCACCGGGCCGGTGATCGAGCAGATCGCCCGCGCCATCGAAGCGGCCCGCGCCGCCGGCGTGCAGGTGATCTTCTTCCAGAACGGCTGGGACAGCGAGTACGCCGAAGCCGGTGGCCCTGGCTCGCCGAACTGGCACAAGTCGAACGCACTGAAGACCATGCGCAAGAACCCGGAACTGCAGGGCAAGCTGCTGGCCAAGGGCACCTGGGACTACGATCTGGTCGACGCCCTGCAGCCGCAGCCGGGCGACCTTGTGGTGCCAAAACCGCGCTACAGCGGCTTCTTCAACACCGCTTTCGACAGCCTGCTGCGCGCCCGCGGCATCCGCAATCTGGTGTTCACCGGCATCGCCACCAACGTCTGCGTGGAGTCCACCCTGCGCGACGGTTTCTTCCTCGAATACTTCGGCGTGGTACTGGCCGACGCCACCCATCAGGCCGGACCGGAGTTCGTCCAGCAGGCCTCGCTGTACAACATCGAAACCTTCTTTGGCTGGGTCAGCACAGTCGACGATTTCTGCAGCGCCCTGACCACTTCCGCTACCCAAGGAGCATCCGCATGAGCAAGCAAACCGTACTCCCCGCCGGCACCGGCAAACCGCTGGCCCCCTACGTTCCGGGCTCGATGGCCGATGGCATTCTCTACGTCTCCGGCACCCTGCCCTTCGACAAGGACAACAACGTGGTGCATGTCGGCGACGCGACAGCGCAAACCCGCCACGTGCTGGAAACCATCAAAGGCGTGGTCGAGGAAGCCGGCGGCACCATGGATGACGTCACCTTCAACATGATCATGCTGCGCGACTGGAGCGATTACGCCGCGATCAACACCGTCTACGCCGAGTACTTCCCGGGCGAAAAGCCGGCGCGCTATTGCATCCAGTGCGGTCTGGTAAAGCCGGACGCGCTGATCGAAATCGCCAGCATCGCCCACGTCGGCTGAGGCCACGGCCGTGATGCATATCGAAATCCACGGCCGGCGTGATGCCGACGCCCCGACGCTGGTGTTCAGCTCGGGGCTCGGCGGCGCGGCGCACTTCTGGATGCCACAACTGGATGATCTGACCAGCGACTATCGCGTGGTCCTGTACGACCAGCTCGGCACCGGCAAGAGCCCTGCAGCGCTGCCCGCCGATTACAGCATCGACGCCATGGCCAGCGAGCTGCGCACGCTGCTCGCCAGCCACGGCATCGGCGACTATCACCTGATCGGCCATGCCCTCGGCGGGCTGGTCGGTTTGGCGCTGGCCATCCAGCAGGCGCCGGGGCTGCGCAGCCTGACGCTGATGAACGCCTGGTCGCGGGTCAGCCCGCACACCGCGCGCTGCTTCTCGGTACGCAAGCAATTGCTGGCCAGCAGCGGCCCGACTGCCTACGTCGAGGCGCAGGCGCTGTTTCTCTACCCGCCGGACTGGATTGCCGCCAACATCGAGCAGTTGCAAATCGACGACCGCAAGCACGTGGCCGGCTTTCCGCCGACCGACAATCTGCTGCGCCGCATTGCCGCCCTGCAGGCGTTTGCGCCCGATGCGCAGGCGCTGGCCAACATCCGCCAGCCGACGCTGCTGATCGCCAACCGCGACGACATGCTGGTGCCCTGGCAGTGCTCACGAGAGCTTGCCGAACAACTGCCGAACGCCCACCTGCAATGCTTTGACTACGGCGGCCACGCCTCCAGCGTGACCTGCCCGGACACCATCAATACGACGCTCAGGCGCTTTCTTGCCAGCGTCATTCACGACACCGAATACGCCGCCTGAGTGAGGGCAACCATGTACGAAGAACCACTGGATCAAACCGTCTTGGCGCAACTGTTTACCGAGGCCCGCAGCCACAACGGCTGGCTGGATCAGCCGGTGCCAGACAGCCTGCTGGAAGCTATCTACAACCTGACCAAGATGGGCCCGACCTCGGCCAACTGCAGCCCGGCGCGCTTTGTGTTCGTGCGCACCCGTCAGGGCAAGGAGCTGCTCAAGCCCTGCCTGTCATCCGGCAACCTGGAAAAGACCATGAGCGCGCCGGTCACCGTGATCGTCGCCTATGACTCGCGCTTCTACGACGCGCTGCCCGAGCTGTTCCCGCATGCCGACGCACGCAGCTGGTTCACCGGCAGCCCGGAAATGATTTACGAAACCGCGTTTCGCAACAGCTCGATGCAGGCCGCCTACTTCATCATGGCCGCACGCAGCCTGGGACTCGACACCGGGCCGATGTCCGGCTTTGACCCCAAGGCGCTGGACGCCGCGTTTTTCAGCGACAGCCACTGGAAGTCCAACCTGTTGATCAACCTCGGTTACGGCGACAGCAGCAAGGTGTTTGATCGTCTGCCGCGTCTGGCCTACTCCAAGGCCTGCATTCTTACCTGAAGGAGCCCGTCATGCTCGCAGCCAAGATAGTGGAACCCATGCCTACCCCGGTCACCAAAGACGCTTTCCGCAACGCCATGTCGGTGCTGGCATCGGCCGTCAACGTGGTCACCACCGATGGCCCTGCCGGTCGCGCCGGCTTTACCGCCACCGCCGTGTGCAGTGTGTCGGACGAACCGCCAAGCCTGCTGGTCTGCCTGAATCGCAGCGCATCGGTCTACGACATCTTTCAGACCAACGACCACCTGTGCGTGAACACGCTGACCTGCGGTCAGCAGGCGCTGTCCAACCTGTTCGGTGGCAAGACGGCGATGGATGAGCGCTTTGCCAGTGCCCAGTGGAGTACCGACGTCAGCGGTGCGCCGATGCTGGATGACGCACTGATCAACTTTGATTGCCGCATCAGCAACCGCGTTGTTGCCGGCAGCCACGACATTCTGATCTGCGAGATTCTGGCGATCCGCCAGCGCGAAAGCGGCGACGGTCTGGTCTACTTTCAGCGTCGTTACTGCCAACCGGTCTGAGCAAGCACTACTTCGCTGCAGCTGCAGCGAAGTAGCTCTCCTCCATCAGCTGACCACGCGGTAGCACGGCTCGTAGGCCGCGCCGCCCGGCAGCTTCATCCGGTGCTGATCAACAAAGGCCTGCAGCAGCGCATCCAGCGGCTGCAGGATGCGCGGATCACCGTGGATACGGTACGGCCCGTGCTGCTCAATCAGGCGGATGCCCTTGTCCTTGACGTTACCGGCGACAATGCCGGAAAACGCCCGACGCAGGTTCGCGGCCAGCTCATGCGGTGGCATATCCAGCGTCAGTTGCAGCGCTTCCATGTTGGCGTGGGTGGGGTCGAATGGGCGCTGAAAGCCCTCTTCGATCTGCAGTAGCCAGTTGAAGTGAAAGGCATCGTTACGCTCACGGCGGAAGTGTTCCACCTCTTTCAAGCCTGATGCCATGCAGCGCGCCACTTCGGTCGGATCGTCAACAATAATGCGGTAGTGCTGCTGCGCCTCGGCGCCAAGGGTTTCACCCACAAAGGCATTCAGCTGCTGCAGGTAGGCGTCAGCGCTGCGCGGCCCGGTGAGAATCACCGGGAAGGGCACATCGCGGTTGTCCGGGTGCATCAATATACCCAGCAGGTAGAGAAACTCCTCCGCCGTGCCGGCACCGCCCGGGAAGATGATGATGCCGTGGCCAACCCGCACGAAGGCCTCCAGACGCTTCTCGATGTCGGGCATGATCACCAGTTCGTTGACGATCGGGTTGGGCGCTTCGGCAGCAATGATGCCCGGCTCGGTAATACCCAGATAACGCCCCTCGACGATGCGCTGCTTGGCGTGCGCGATGGTCGCGCCTTTCATCGGGCCTTTCATGACGCCCGGCCCGCAACCGGTGCAGATATCGAGGTTGCGCAGGCCCAGTTCGTGGCCCACCTTCTTGGTGTACTTGTACTCCTCCACACTGATCGAGTGCCCGCCCCAGCACACCACCATCTTCGGCTCCAGCCCAGGCCGCAGGGTGCGCGCGTTGCGCAGCAGGTGAAAAACGTAGTCGGTAATACCGGCGGAGCTCTCCAAATCAACCCGTGGGCCGCCCAGCTCGCTTTCGGTATAGACGATATCGCGCAGGGCGCTGAACAGCATTTCACGGGTACTGGCGATCATCTCGCCGTCGACAAAGGCGTCAGCCGGCGCGTTGATCAGCTCCAGCCGTACACCACGGTCCTGCTGATGAATATGCACTTCAAAGTCGGCGTAGGCCTCAAGAATGGTCTTGGCGTTATCGACCCGTGCGCCGGTGTTGAGAATTGCCAGCGCACACTGGCGGAACAGCTGATGCAAGCCGCCGGAGCTGACCTTGCTGAGCTGCTGTACTTCACGTTGGGAGAGGGTTTCCAGGCTGCCTTTGGGGCTGACCGATGCATTGATTACGTTGGGTCTTGTCATGCGAGGCTTCCTTGGCAAACGCCGAGCAGAGCGCTGGCGGCGTTAGGGTAGATACGACCAGTCCGGTCGCAACGGCTGACTCCATTCTTGCGCCGAGCAGGCGAACTTGGCAATCGCTCTGCACATAGAGGCGGCACGCAATGGCAAGCCAGGCCTCATTTTTGCTATAAAGCTGCCATGACCGCACTGATCAAGACCACCTCTCTGACCGGCTTTGTGCCGCTGGTACGCGAACTGGGGGGCGAGCCCGAAACGCTGCTGCGCGCGTTCGCCATCGACCCCCAGGTGATCGACAACGTCACCGGCGTCATCCCGTACCGTTCACTGATCGGCTTGCTCGAATACAGCGCCGAGCACCTGCAGTGCCCGGATTTCGGTCTGCAAATGGCGAGCCGCCAGAGCATCAGCATCCTCGGCCCGCTGGCGGTGATTGCCCAGAACGCGCGTACCGTCGGTGAAGCACTGCGGGAAGTCGCTCACTTCATGCATACCTACAGTCCCGGCATCAGCCTGCGCCTGGACACCAGCGATCCTGAGCGCCCCCAGCTGGAGTTTGACCTGCGCCTGCCAGCGCTGCACCGGGTCAGGCAGACTCTGGAGCTGTCGCTCGGGGTCGCCCACCGCACACTGCAGATGCTTTACGGGCGGGACTTTCACTGCGTTGCAGTACTGCTGCGCTGCAGCACCCCCTTGCCACAGAGCCGCTATCAGCATTTTTTCGGCGCCAACGCCTACTTCGCCCAGGAGTGCAACGCGCTGGTCCTGCGCCCGGACCATCTGACCCAGCCGATCAGCGAGCACAATCGTCAGTTACATGACACCATGCTCGATTATCTGTACAGCCTGAGCGCGGCCAACCCGCTTGACCTGCACAGCCAGGTCATCGACCTGATCAAGCGACTGCTGCCGACCCGACATTGCACCCTGCGGGTGGTTGCCGAACGCATGGGCCTGAACGAACGCACGCTGCAGCGTCGTCTGGAAGCGGAGCAGTTAGTGTTTGAGCAAATGGTCGACAACCTGCGCCGCGAACTTACCGACATGTACCTGTTGGAGCCCCATATGCCCATGGCGCAGATCGCCGCGCTGCTCGGTTACGCTGAGCAAAGTTCGCTGAACCGCGCCTGCAAACGCTGGCACGACCTGGCTCCCAGCGCGCGCCGACACCAGTTGCAGCAAGGCGCATAGTCAGAAGGGGACTTCCCTACGTGACAGCAAAAGCCAAATAAGCGACATCAAATGACAATTAATAACCCTGCCGCCATCTGAAAATCCCTCCATCGGCGCACCCCAGCTACGCTTCTTTTTAGCGTGTGCACGCCGTGATTGGCCCCAGTAGCCAACAAAACAATGACAACAACTCCGAGGATTTAGCTATGGCCCTGCCCGAAGCCTTTACCCACCAGGACTCCCTGCTGACCATCAACACCAATGACGAGAAGTTTCTCGAAGGCCTGCTGCACCCCGGCATCAAAGCCTACCCGCTGATGCTCGACCCCTTCAACGGCGTTTGGGTATTGCGCGTCAAGTTCGCGCCCGGCGTCACCTTGCCAATCCACTTCCACACCGGCTGTGTACATCTCTACACCATGAGCGGCTGCTGGTATTACACCGAATATCCCGACCAGAAGCAGACTGCCGGTTGCTACCTTTACGAGCCCGGCGGTTCCGTCCACCAGCTCAACACCCCAGCGGACAACACCGAAGAGACCGACACCTTCATGGTGGTATTTGGCACCAACGTGAACTTCGACGAAAACGGCAACTATCTGGGCATGATGGACGCCAGCCTGATCAAAGCCTGGGTTGACCAGGGCATCAAGGAGCAGGGCGCCGACAAGATGACCTACATCACCCCGCCGATTCCGGGCTACGCCCGCACGCCCTCCGCCAAGTAACCGCAGGCCCACCGCCTGGCGTCTTGCCGGGCGGCCTCCTTCCAATTCAGGAGAACCCTATGAAAGCAGTTGTGATGCGCGACCGATCCCTGCAGGTCGAGCAGTTGGATGCCCCGGTGCCTGGCGCCGGCGAGGTACTGGTCAAGACGCTGGCCTGCGGTATCTGCGGCTCGGACCTGCACATGTTCCACCATTGCGGCAACGTACTCAGCGCCTTCGCCACGGCCAAGATTCCGGTCAGTTTCGATCCCAAGCCGGGCGTGGTCTTCGGTCATGAATACTGCGCTGAAATCCTCGATCACGGCCCTGGGGCCAGCAAGCAGCTGAAAGTCGGCACCCGGGTTGTCTCGCTACCCTTTGTAGTGGGCGCCGACCGCTTCGACCACATCGGTTTTTCCAACCGCTACCCCGGTGGTTACGGTGAGCAAATGGTGTTGGCCGAACAGATGCTGATACCGGTTCCAGGCGACTTACCCAGTGACGTGGCCGCCTTGACCGAGCCGCTGGCGGTCGCCATGCACGCGGTCAATCGCGCGCAGCTGACCGGTGATGAAGTCCCAGTGGTGGTCGGCTGCGGCCCGATTGGACTGGCAGTCATTGCCATCCTGAAGGCCAAGGGCATTGGCCCGGTTGTCGCCTCGGATTTCTCATCGGCACGGCGCCAGCTGGCCGAGCAACTGGGTGCCGACGTGGTGGTTAATCCGGCCGAGCAATCGCCATGGAGCTCCTGGCTACAGGTGGCAGCCCCAACCGACTTTGATATCGACGGCCCGATGGCGCTATTAGGGATCGGCCCGCAGCCACGCCCCTGCGTGGTGTTCGAGTGTGTAGGGGTTCCGGGCGTGATGCAGCAGATTATCCAGCACGCCCCGCCACGCTCGCGAGTCATGATCGTCGGCATGTGTATGGAGCGCGACAGCTTCGAGCCGCTGATGGCGCTGCCCAAGGAAGTCAGTATCCAGTTCACCTTTGGCTACAGCACCGAGGAATTCGGCAGCACACTGCATGCCCTGGCTGATGGCAAGCTCAACGCGCAACCGATGATCACCAGACACATCGGCCTGGAGCAAGTACCTGCGGCCTTCGACTCGCTGGCCCAACCCGAAGACCAGGCAAAAATCATGATCGTAGTGAACTAAGCCAACAACGCCAGAAAAGGCGCAGGCCCAGCCGCCTCGCCTTTCTGCGCACCGGGCTTGTGCAAGGCGGCCACGCTTCCTTACAGTGGTGGCCGCCCAGCCACTGCCCAGAGCCACCCTCGCCATGCCGATATCCCGCCGCCTGTTCATCCAGAGCCTGCTGGCTGCTAGCGCCCTGCCCAGCCTGGGCCACGCCCGCCCAGACCTCACCCGCACCATGGGCAGTACCCTGGCCGACCGGCAGTCCAACCTGTATCGCTTTGAAGATTTTCGTCTGGACTCGGCAGACGGCGAACGTCACTACCGTATCTGGCTCGGCGTTCCGCGCAGTCCGACACCCGCCCAAGGCTACCCGTCACTGACCCTGCTCGACGGCAACGCCGCCCTGCACCACCTACGTGAAGACTGGCTCAGTGCTCTGCCGGCAGCTAGCCGACCAGTGCTGATCATGGTCGGCTACAACACCGACCTGCTGTTTGACGTGGTCGCCCGGCAGCGCGACTACACCCCGGCCGGCCCCGGCGAAGGGCTGATTGCCGACCCGTTGCGCCCCGAGCGGCTAGGCGGCGGTGCCGACGCCTTCCTCAAGCTGCTGGAGCACCGCATCAAGCCGGAGGTAGCGCGACGCGTCAACCTCGACAACACCCAACAAACCCTCTGGGGCCACTCCTTCGGCGGCCTGTTTGCACTCTACGCCATGGCCAGCCCGCTAAGCAGCTACAGCCGCTACATCCCGGTCAGCCCGGCGGTGTACTGGCACCAAGGGATCATTCAGCAGTATCTGGCGAGCAGCAGCGCCGAGGCTGACGTCTGGCTGGCGCGGGGCAGCAACGAGGTACGCATCAGCGAACAGATGGATGCCGTCGAGATCGCTCGCCTCAAGCAGCAAGGCAGCAACGCCTTTATGGCTACCGTACACAGCCTGGCCGACAAACCCGGCCTCAGCGTGCACTGGAAGCAGTTTCCCGACCTCAGCCACGGCCCAATGCTCCCCGCCTCACTGCCAGAGGCGCTGGCGATTGCCAGCGGACAAACGCCGGCGGGGTGGACAGCAGGTTAAGCCCGCGGGCCAACCGGAGGCCACATTGCGCGCACAAAAAAAGGCCTGCAGTTCTGCAGGCCTTTCATGTGATGTGCTGATACGGTATTCACCAGACAGTTGACCACTGTCAGGGGTGATGGCCATACGGCCTCGAACCGGGTTATGAAACGGGTACCCCTACCTGTCCGTAACCTGGAGAAGGGTTCTACCCCGTTTCCACGGACGGTTAAACCGTCGGCCGAGTGAAGCAAGACAAGGCGCCAATCAAGTTTCAGCTGTCGGGGTAAACTAGCTCTAACGTGGTAAGCGTTGCGGTCATTTGGGAAAGCAACTCGTCGCGCACCTTCCTCATACCCCCCTTCCCAAGCGTTCGATCCTTGCTGAAGATAAGAGCGTGTCCATCATTACCTCTAACTCGAGCAGGCTCCACGTCAAAGAATGGATCCCCGGCCGGGTTCGTCGCGTCGCGCACAGCAGAGCACCGCAGAAGGGAGTAAACAGGCATCTCGCGTTCATCAGGCCTACGCGCCGCCTGACTCGCCACCCTCTCCAAAACAACCTCTTTCTTGGTGAGCCCTGTTCTATCGACGCTGACGCCTCTTATCTTCAGGTCTTCCAGCGATATCGCAGACTGCTGATACTCCCCATCGACAAAGTGCTCAGGCGCAAAAGTAAGCCTGAGCAAAGATTCTTCGTCTAGAACTTCCATGTTCTCCATACCGAACAGCAGCCTTAAGCAGCAAAGATCGCTACCGCAATCTCTTCTGGCAGGAGCGCATCCACTGGGGCGTCATCGTTAAAAAACTCACGCCCATCTGCGAGCTTCGCGTAATAGGAGTAGGTACCGTCGCCATAGAAACCCAGATCCAGAAGATGGCCTTCACCACGCCAGCAGAAATTCACCTCACCATCTGACGCAGGCGATATTCTGGGACGACGCTTTTCGAAGGCGTAAAGGTGGCCGATAACAAACCGCTCGGCATCGTCGATAGCCTTAGAAGTTGGCGCGACACCATCGTAGCCATCCCAACCTGCCTCAAGCCGAGCAAAAGGCCTGACCGCTTCCATAACGGAATGCATTGCAGTAGCCCCGTGCCTGCTAGGGAGCACGAGAGGACTGATGGGTTCAATGAAAAAACCTGCGGTAGTCGGTACCGAGCGCGCAATCGCCTCCACATAGACAGTGGACGACCGCTCAGTTCCTGCCTGCTCAACAGGCTCCTCATCAACATCAGCCACTTTGAATGGATTGGAGCGATCAGTCAGCAGAACAGCAGCGTAGGTGCCCATGCCAGCGTAGGTTGAGCGCATCTCAACGTCGCCAAAACCTTGGGTCGTTGCCAAATACTCGGTGGTGCTCCCAGCGTCCATCCTAAGCTCCTACTTAATATGCATGTTCATTGAGTCGCACACATCACGGTTCAACAGGCTGCAAACTATTTCTTTGTTTCGCATGTGCATAAGCTCAAAGCGCTCAAACACCTTATCCAGGCTACCAGACCAAACAGTATACCTATCGCCCAGATCGCGCGCAGGTACCGCCCGAACCGACAGCGTATGGTCGATAGAAACACCTACATTGGGGCGATGATCCGGCGGTGCAATAGCAGCGGCATCAATGCTCAGCTGGGACAATAGTTCCTCATCATCACAGGCACCCTTTTCAAACCATCCTGTGTGAAGGTGCCAGCGATGACCTGAGCGAAACATGCTCTTATTGAGAAATTCCGAGCTCTCATCAAAAAGCTCGCTCGCCGAGAACTCCGCCAACTCTCCGAAGTACACAAACCGATCAAGCACTTTCATCCCAAACATACGCACTTTCGCGTTCTGCTCACCAAGGGTTGAAAACACTGCGTCCAAGTACTTTTGGACCATCTTCGATGTCAAAGCCCAACGCGAATACTCAAGGCAATGCAACGTGATCTGGCTACGGTATGCAGAAATCTGCCAGGCCGGCTCTGGGCGATCAGAGCGCATACTAACCATTTGGAAGCCATCGTCGGACTGGGAAACACCTGGAGTGCTATGCCCAGCGACATTAACTTTAATGGACTTTACTGGCTCGTATCGCCATTCGCGCCCCTCAACAGCCGACACGGCATCAGTCACCCGTGCCTCTATATCGTCTGGAAATACAACGCGCCCGGCGAACTCAAAGAAAAACACAACCTCAACGATTGCGTGAGAATCGCTAAACGGCTTGAAGTGGCCAGTCATCCATATGACTCCAATGAAGAAGCAACACCACTGTCAGATTCCAAGAGCCCGGCTTCGTTCCTTTCTCGCCGACCACCGTAACAGTGAGCACCCTAAATATAGCCATTGAGCGGCTATAGCTCAACACTGCCATTTGTACGTGTATTTGTACGCGCAGCGCGTAAAAAAAAAGCCTGCATTATTGCAAGCCTTTGTTTTGTATGGTGCCGGCACCAAGAGTCGAACTCGGGACCTACTGATTACAAGTCAGTTGCTCTACCAGCTGAGCTATACCGGCGCGGGGTGCATTATATATCGCCAGATTTCTGTGTAAAGAGATCGACGCCGTTGGCGGCCGCTTTTTCGCAGGTGATTTTATCCCCTGACAGGGCTATCGCACTTGTGCATGACTTTTCTACCGACGCCTTACATAGTGCTCGCAAGCTGTTGTTTTTACACAAAGATGAAAACTGATCAACATTTAGCCTACAGCCGCAAGGCCGCGCCAAATCTGGCTTTGGCAAGGTTACTCCAGTGTCATCAACACAGTTATGCACAGAAGGCGTGGATAACCACAGGTCGGATCACGCTGTGGATAACCCTGTGCGCAAGCGGTACACAGACTGGTGAATAACTGTCAGTTGTTGTGTATAGGAAGCACTGATCAATTCCACACGCTCTCTGCGAGTGCTCAAGCGTGTAGATGCAAGGCGCGATGTGCAGCCAATAGTGGTTCTATTGGCAAGCAGCGCAACGCGGCAGATTCACGCTTGAGCGCCCGCCCTGCGGGGCGTTCAGGCGGGGCCGCACTCTACGTTGTGATTTCTCGACAGGTCCCGACATGCCTTCGAAACCACGCCTTGATTGCAGCCCCGCCCGAATGCCAGAGAGCATGCGGAATTAATCAGTGCTTCCTATAGCCAGTAGCAGCAGGTTGCGCGGGGTCAGTTCCGCTTCGCAGAACTCGCCAAGGCTGACGCTGTAGCCGGCCTCCTGTAGATACAGTGCGCGCTCAATGACCAGCCACAGCTCCAGCGGGCGACGGAACAGGCCGGCTACCAGCTCCAGGTTGCGCACCTCGGCCAGCCGCTGCCAGCCGCGCTGCTCCAGTGCGTCCCAACGGGGTGGCGCCGGTAGCGTCAACTGGTGGTGATTGGCAACCGCTTGGCAGAATTGCTGCAGGTTTTCCGGTGGCGGCCCCGGGGGCTTAGAGGGCGTGGGCAGGTAGGCATCTACAGCACGCGCTTCACGCTGCCAGAGGTCACAGGCCAGGCGCCAGGCCATGGAGCGGTCGCGCCGGCGGCGCTCGCGTGCGCCGGCGGTGGCGGTCTGCTGCAACGGCAGGCCGAGTTCATCACGGCTGAGCTGCAGCCCGGCTTGCCTGCCGGCATTCGATAAAGGCTGGTGCTGCGGTGCGCTGATTCGGTTGTAGCAACAAGGCGACAGCGCCAGCTGTGCACAACCGACAGCCACTACCTGCTCGATCAGTTGCCGATGCAGATCGCCGCAGGCATGCAAGGCAACTGCCGCGTCCTGCGGTTGCAGCTGCGCCGCAGACAGCTGCATGACATCTGCCCTCAGATGCTGCACCGGCAGCTGCAGTTGCTGGCTGAGCTGCTGCCCCGCATCACACAGCGCGGCATCCCACTCCAGGCAGCACACCGGACATTGGCTGTGCCAGGCCAGCAAGCGGCCCAGATGCCCCTTGCCGGCGCACCAGTCCACCCAGCGCTGGGGCGTGGCCGGACTACGGGCAGTGGTCACTGCACTAAAGCGGGTGATCTGCTGCCATTTGCGCCCCGGCATATGCCGGTGCAGCAGCTCAGGCAGCGGCTGCGCAAGGTCGCCGTGCCAGCGCGGCAGGCTGCACAGCGCGCGCGCCTCGGCTGCCAGCTCACCAAAAGGTGCGGGGGCATCGGTCAGCAGTGCGGGTTGCAGTTGGGCCGCTTCAGCATCGGCCAGGCTGCGCTGGCGCAGCCACTGTGCCAGTGCTGGCCAGTCCTGCTCCCAGGACAGCTGCAGCTGGGTGAAGGGGCGTTGACGCCACAGCACCTGGTGACGCTGCAGCCAGTCGGTCAGCAGGTTGAACCGCTCCAGCAGCTCCACCGGGTGCTGTCAGCGCTGCTGGCGGCCAGCGTCCACCTTGAGCCAACGCTCCACCAGACGGAACAACTGGGTGAACACCAGGGTGATGATCAGATACATGACACCCGCCACCAGGAAGAACAACTCGTACTGATAGGTGCGCGAGTTGATGGTGCGGATTACCCCCATGATGTCCATCATGGTGATGGTGTACACCACGGCGCTGGCCTTGAGCATGAGGATCACCTCGTTGCCGTAGGCCGGCAAGCCGATGCGAATGGCGCGCGGCAGGATGATGTATTGCAGTGCCTGGCGTCGTGACATGCCCAGGGCGCGGGCCGCTTCCACTTCACCCGGCGGCACGGCCTGAATGGCGCCACGCAGGATCTCGGCGATATAGGCCGAGGTATGCATGGTCATAGTAATCAGCGCACACCAGTAGGGCTCGCGCAGATAGGGCCAGAGGAAGCTTTTGCGCACCACCTCGAACTGGGAGATGCCGTAGTAGACCAGAAACAACTGCAGCAGCAGCGGTGTGCCGCGAAAGAAGAAGATATAACTGTACGGCAGCGCACGGATGTACCAGTGCCGCGATGCCCGTGCCAGCCCCAGCGGAATGGCAAAGAACAGGCCAATGAGTACCGCCAGCCCGACCAACTGCAGGGTGACCAGGGTGCCGTCCCACAGCTGCGGCAAAAAGCGCTCGATGGTTGCCCAGCGTTCAGCCCAGGTCATAGCTCAGTCCTCACAAAACCGCGGTTGGCGCGGCGTTCAAACCAGTGCAGCGCACCCATGATAAAGACCGTGAGGAACAGGTAGATCAGCGCGGCCAGCAGATAAAAGGTGAACGGCTCCTTGGTTGCGTTGGCGGCCGTCTGCGCCTTGCGCATGATCTCCTCAAGGGTAATCAGCGACACCAGCGCCGTGTCCTTGAGCATGATCAGGTAGAGATTGCCCAATCCGGGTAGCGCCACGCGCCAGAGCTGCGGCAGCGTGATGCGCCAGAAGATGCGCAGATTGGACATGCCCAGCGCCTGCCCGGCCTCCTTCTGGCCCTTGGGAATGGCCAGCAGCGCACCACGAAACACTTCGGTGGCATAGGCGCCAAAGCACAGCGCCAAGGCCAGGGTTCCGGCAACAAAGGGGCTTAGCGATAAGCGCGGATTACCAAACCAGGCACCGATGGCATTCATCGCCGACACGGTGCCGAAGTACATCATCAGTACCCAGACCGTCTCGGGCACGCCACGCACCACCGAGGTATAAAAGCCGCCCAGCAGGCGCGGCACGCGCTTGTCCGAGACCTTGGCAGAAGCGCCCAGCAGGCCGAACAGCAGCCCCAGCGCTAGCGCCGCCAGGGACAAACGAATGGTCATCCAGGTCCCTTCAAGCAGGGCTGGACCAAAACCGTGAAGATCAGGCATGGGGTTACATCCAGGCCGGACCCCGCAGGGCCCGGCTGGTTATCAGTAGATGCTGAAGGGGAAGTACTTGGCGTTGATGGTCTCGTAGGTACCGTTCTCAACGATGCTCTTGAGTGCGGTATTCAAGCGCTCGCGCAACGGGTCATCCTTACGCACGGCAATACCGATCTGGTCGTTGTCGAATACCGGCTCACCCTTGAACTCGAAGTCTGCGCCGGCATCGCTCTGCAGCCACTCGTACTGCACAAAATTGTCGGCCAGCACGCCGTCGATGCGGCCTGCGCTCATGTCCAGATAGGCATTTTCCTGGGTGTCGTACAGGCGAATTTCCACCACGTCACCCAGGTTGTCCTCCAGCCACTGACCGGCAATGGTCGCGCGCTGGGCACCGATAGTCTTACCGTCCAGGCTGGCTTCGTCGGTTTTGAAGTCAGCCCCCTTGGGCGCCACAAACTGCAGTTTGTTGGTGTAGTAAGGCTCGGTGAAGTCCACCGCCTGCTTGCGCTCGTCGGTGATCGACATGGAGGCGACCAGGAAGTCGAATTTGTTGTTGTTCAGGGCCGGAATGATGCCGTCCCAGTCAGAGGTGACCACAGTGCACTCGACCTTCATTTCGGCGCACAGCGCCTTGGCGATGTCCAGGTCAAAGCCGACTACTTCACCGCTGGCATCAATCTGGTTGAAGGGCGGGTAGGCGCCTTCGGTACCAATGCGCAGCGTTTCGGCTACAGCGGGTGCACTCACGAACAACGCGGTGGCAGCCGCCAGCAACATCTTCTTGTACTGATTCATGGTACGACTCCTTATTTGTGGCTAGACATGAACTGTCGGCAGCGCTCGGAACTCGGGTTATCGAACACTTGATCCGGGGTGCCGATTTCCTCGACCTGCCCCTGATGCAGAAACACCACCTGACTGGACACCTGCCGGGCAAACCCCAACTCGTGGGTAACCAACAGCATAGTACGGCCTTCGTCAGCCAGTGTACGAATCACGTTGAGCACCTCCTGGACCATTTCCGGATCCAGCGCAGAGGTTGGCTCATCAAACAGAATCACCCGCGGCTGCATCGCCAGCGTACGCGCAATGGCCGCGCGCTGCTGCTGACCACCGGACAGCTGAGCGGGGAAGGAGTGACGCTTGTCAGCGATGCCGACCTTTTCCAGAAAGGCTTCGGCCGCCTCAACCGCCTCGGCCTTGGATTGCCCCAGCACGCGGCGCGGCGCCTCGATGATATTGTCGAGGATGCTCATGTGCGGCCAGAGGTTAAAGTTCTGGAACACAAAACCCACGCGGGCGCGCAGGCGGTTGATCTGCCGATTGTCGGCCGCGACCAGCTCACCCTGACGGGCACGCTTGAGCTTGAGCTCTTCACCGGCCACCAGAATCTGACCGTCGTGGGGGGTTTCCAGCAGATTGATGCAGCGCAGCAGCGTGCTCTTGCCGGACCCGGAAGATCCGAGAATGGAGATAACGTCGCCGTCGCGGGCGACCAGATCAACGCCCTTGAGTACCTCAAGGTCGCCGTAACGTTTGTGCAGGTTGCGCACTTCCAGAGCGGGCGAAGTCACGTATCAGTATCCACCTGGCTGTTTGGCCATCAGGTCTTGGGTTGGCGCACTTGTGGTGCAGCCGGTAGCGCGCGGGTGTGCACGCCGTTCGCTGTGAGGGCAAAGCTAGCACAGCTGCCAATCATGACCAAGATCAGGCGATCGGTCATTCTGGCCGTTTTCAAGGCAAAACCCTTGCCAACACCTGCGCTAGACGTATCGACTCACCAGAAACAAAAAAGCCCGCTGGGGTTGCCAGCGGGCTTTTCAAAGAGTGGTGCCCGGGGACGGAATCGAACCGCCGACACGGGGATTTTCAATCCCCTGCTCTACCAACTGAGCTACCCGGGCAACGTGGGCGCCATTAAATAGATTGCGCCTCGAGCTGTCAAGCGATCGGAAAAATATTTTCCACTTTTTCAGCCGCTTACCGATAAATCACTCGCTGGGCGGGACGTAACCATCCGCCTGAGCGTATTCCTCACCGGCCAGAAACTTGTCCATTTCCTGCTGGATGAAGCGGCGATCCTCGGGGTCCATCATGTTCAGACGGCGCTCGTTGATCAGCATGGTCTGGTGCTTCTGCCACTCGTCCCACGCCTTGCGCGACACTTCGTTGAAGACTTCCTGCCCTTTCGGGCCCGGATACGGCGGGCGATCCAGCCCGGGTAGTTCTTGCTTGTATTTGCGGCACATCACCATGCGCGTCATGGGCTTACTCCTCCAGAGCCGCCTGCAACAGCGGCTCGATCCGGCCCAGCAGCTTTTTCACTGGCGCTGCCAGACCCAGTGGTTCGGGTTGCCGCAGGTTATACCAGACCTGCCCGCTTTCAGCCACGCCATCGGGGCCAGAGACCTCCAGCAGCAGCGGCTGAATATCCAGGTGAAAGTGGCTGAAGGTATGGCGCAGCGCTGCCATGTCGCGGCGCTGATGAACCGCCAGTTGCAAGCCGTCGAGCAGCGCAGCGAGCTGCGTTTCGTCATCCAGCTGCGGCGGACACCAGAGCCCGCCCCAGAGCCCGCTGGAGGGGCGCCGTTGCAACCACACGCTGCCGTCGCCATTGACCAGCAGGGGCATGACGCAGCTGCGCACCGGTAGCGTCTTGCGGGGCTTTGCGCCTGGGTAGCGGGTCGGCTCACCCAGCAGCCGCGCTTCGCAGCCGTCACCCAGCGGACACAACAGGCACGACGGCTTGCTGCGCGTGCACAGGGTTGCCCCCAGATCCATCATGGCCTGGGTGTAGTGCGCCACCCGGTTTTGGGGCGTCAAGCGCTCCGCCATGCGCCACAAACGATCATGCACCGGCTTTTCACCGGGCCAACCGTCAACCGCAGCGAAGCGCGCCAGCACCCGCTTGACGTTGCCATCAAGAATTGGCGCGCGAATGCCCATGCTCAGCGAGGCGACTGCGCCGGCGGTAGAGCGTCCGATACCCGGCAGTTCCGCCAGGCCGTCAACGCTGCGCGGAAACTCGCCGCCATGCTGGCTGACCACCTGCCGAGCCGCCTTGTGCAGGTTGCGCGCCCGACTGTAATAACCCAGGCCGGTCCACAGGTGCAGCACCTGATCTTCCTCGGCGGCCGCCAGCGCCTCAACGGTTGGCAGCTCGGCCATAAAACGCTGGTAATACGGAATCACCGTAGCGACCTGGGTCTGCTGCAACATGATTTCCGACACCCACACCCGATAGGGCGTCATGTCCTGCTGCCACGGCAGATCCTTGCGGCCGTGGCCGTCATACCAATCCAGCACGCGCTGGGCAAAAACCTCGGGGGTCACCGTGAAAACAGCCCCTTGATGGCGTCACGCAGTTCCGGTGCCTTGTCGCCAAGCGAATCGTCAATGCGCTCTTCCAGTTTGCGCTGCACTTCATTACCTACCAGCTTGGCGGCAATCTTGCCGACGCCCTCGGTATCCACGCCGCAGCTGCTACCGGCATTGTGCAGATAACCCTGACAGCGGATGGGCCACTCGATATCGGCATAGCGCTCATTTACCTGACAGGCTTCGTCCGGCATTTCACTGCGGTCGCCTTCGAGCAGCAGACCAAGGCGGTAGTCCAGGCGCTGCTCGGGCAGGTTGATCTGCCCCCTGCCCTTGCCGGCCAGGCCGGGCAGATCGACTATCAGGTCGCTGTTGCCAACCACGCCGTTGCGAATGCTGAAGCTGCCATCGAGCTGTTCGAATGCGGTGTTTTCACTGCCGTGCTCGGCACTCAGCGACTTGCGGTTGGCCAGCGCAATGGCGCGGCACACCTGCTGCTCCAGATTCACGCCCAGCAAAGCGCCGTTCTCCACCTTGAACGAAGCACTGCCGTTCAGCGTGTTCATCCAGCGGCGCAAGCTGTTGCCGCCGGTCGTCACGTCAAGGTTCATGTCGAGTAGGCCGCTGACCTGCTGCGGCACCTCGTACGCCTGCTGCGCCGCGGCCGAGTCGACACCCTTGAGCTGAGCCTTGAGGGCGCTGCCCACCGGCGTTTTGCGGGTATCGATGCTGCCACTGGCGGTGAAGCTGCCACCGAAGATACCGCCGTCCAGCTGAGTCAGCCTGACCACGCCATCACGGGCCTTGGCCGCCATGGTGAACGGTTTGATGGTTTGCCCGGTCAGGGTGACCTGCTCAAGCGTCAGCTTGCCATCCACATCCAGTCGCGCCAGGGTCTCCAGCGGCAGCACATCCTCATCACTCCAGGGCTCTGGCGCAGCTTGCGAGCGACTACCGCCTGACCCGGCACTGCCGCTGCCGCCCTCACCCTCTTCGCGCGGCGGCAGGTAGTTGTCCAGGTTAAGGTTGTCGCCGGCCAGATCGAAGCGCAGCGCCTGGCGCGCAAAATCAGCCACGCCCAGCGAGCCCTGCAGGGCAAAGCCGTCCAACGCCAGCTGCAGGTCGTTGAGCATCAGGCTGCTCGCGCTGCCCTTAAGGTTGGCCGACAGGGCCACACTCGAGAGCGCGCCCGGATCAGCCATCGCAGGCAAGGGCTGGCCCAGGTCACGCAGCAGGTCACGTGCGTCGAAGGCGGCCACATCCAGCCGGCCAGCCAGCTGCGGCTCACTGTTCAGATCGCTCATCTTGAGCTGACCGGTGGCACGCATGTCGGCCAGTGACAGACGCAGCTGGGTCAGCTCGGCTAGCTGCTCGGCCAGATCAACCATGCCGTCGCCCTGCAGCTGCAGGTTGACCGCGCGCCCCGCAAAGGGCTCGCCGCTGGCATCGACCTTGAGATCAACCCCGCTGAGCAGATAACGCTGCTCGCCTGGCTGCAGCGTGGCTACGGTCTTGAGATCCATGCGCACGCGCATGGCCGGCTGATCCAGCGTCAGCAAGCCCAGGAAGGACACATCAAAGGGCTCGCCGGGAATCAGCGCGCCGGTGGTCAGGTTGGCTTCATCCAGCGACAGGATCTGGCCGCTCTGGCGGTCTTCGTAGTGCACACTGGCGTTGGTGACCTGCACGCTCTCGACCGTAATCTGCAGCGGCTCGTTGCCGTCGTCATCCTGCGTTTGCGCCTCGGCGCCGGCAGTGCTGCCTTGCTCTGGCGCGGCGCTATCCTGCGGGCCGACCGTTTCCCAGTTGCCCACGCCCTGATCGTTGCGCACCAGTTGCAGCTGCACGTCGTCGAGGATCACATCACTCATGCGCACCTGCCGGCGCAGCAACGGCAGCACCTTGACGCCCAGGCCGAGGGTGCCGACCTTGGCCAGCGGCTGGGCGGGGTTGTCGACCGGCGCCACGCCCACGTCCTTCAACTCCATACCCAGCCAGGGGAACAGCGACCAGCCAATGTCGCCGTCCAGTGCCAGCTCGATATTGGCCTGCTCACGGGCAGCCTCCCGAATATCGTCCTTATAGTCATTGGGGTCGAACAGACGGGTGAGGAAGAACAACGCAGCAATCAACAGCAGGGCAATCGCACTTACTACCAACCCCAGCACCTTGACGACGGATTTCATAGTCACTCCTTGGTCTACCCGGCCAGCCCCGGGCAAAAATCATGGCACAGTGAGAGAGGGAGCCTACACCGCATCCAGCCGCTGTGCGACCAGCTCAGCCAGAGCCAGAGAGGATGTCAGCCCCGGCGACTCGATCCCCAGCAGGGCGAACAACCCTGGCACCCCGTGCACGCTCTGGTCTTGGATGACGAAATCACGAGCCGGTTCCCCCGGTCCAGACAGCTTGGGCCGCACCCCGGCATACGCCGGCTGTAGTCTGCCGGCCTCAACACCGGGCCAATAACGCGCGATAGCCGCAGCAAAGGCATCTCGCAGGGTCTCATCCACCTGATAATCCAGCGTGTCGAGGTAACGCACATCTGGCCCAAAACGCAGTTGCCCGCCTAAATCCAGGGTCGCGTGCACGCCGAGGCCGGTGGCGTTAGCCTCGGGCATCGGATAGACCAGATGAGAAAACGGCGAGCGCCCGCTGTAGCTGAAATAGCGCCCCTGACACAGGTGCAGCGGCGCAACGTGCTGCGCGCCAGCGGCCACCTGCAGCTGCTGGGCAAACAGCCCGCCGGCGTTGACCACCTGCCGTGCCCGCAGGCTGAAAGCCTCTGCGTTACTGCGTCCAGTCAGTTCAAGGCCACCGTCCAGCGCACTAATGCGCTCAACCCCTGTATGACACAGCAGCTCGCCGCCCGCAGCCTGCAGCGCCGCCTCAAACGACTGCAACAGCGCATGGCTGTCAACGATCCCGGTCAGTGGCGACAACAGCCCAGCCACCGCGCGCACCTGCGGTTCACGCGCATGAACCTCGGCGGCGCTCAACCAGTTCAGCGCCACCCCATTGGCAGCGGCATTGGCCTGCAACTGCTGCAACGCCGGTATCTCGCTCTCGTTCACCGCCACCAGCAACTTGCCGAGCTGCTGGTGCGGCACCGCATAATCACGGCACCAGGCGTACAGCAAATCACGCCCTTGACGGCACAGCTGCGCTTTCAGCGAGCCCGGCGCGTAGTAGATACCCGCGTGGATCACTTCACTGTTGCGGCTGGAGCAGTGCAAACCGGGCGCGTCTTCCTGCTCCAGCACCAGCACGCTGCGTCCGTCACGCGCCATGCGCTGGGCAATGGCCAGGCCCACTACACCGGCGCCAATCACCACCAGGTCGACATCCACCACACATCTCTCCGCAACGTTAGTTGGCCCATTGTGCCGCCCTATCACGCCGATTGGCAGGGTGAATCCGCCACTGGTAGCCCTCGACACGGGCAGGCACGTATAATGCACGCCTTTGAACGTATCCATCAGCGGAGACAGCCATGGCTGAACGCAAGGCCAGCGTCGCACGCGACACGCTGGAAACCCAGGTCAAGGTCGCCATCAATCTCGACGGTACAGGCCAGGCCGATTTCGACATCGGGGTTCCCTTCCTTGAGCACATGCTCGATCAGATTGCCCGTCACGGCTTGATCGACATGACCATCAAGGCGCGCGGCGACCTGCACATCGACGACCACCACACCGTTGAGGACGTAGGCATCACCCTCGGCCAGGCCTTCGCCCAAGCGATCGGCGACAAGAAAGGCATCCGCCGCTACGGCCATGCGTACGTGCCGCTGGACGAGGCACTGTCACGCGTGGTGATCGACTTCTCCGGCCGCCCCGGCCTGCAGATGCACGTACCCTACACCCGCGCCAGCGTGGGCGGCTTTGACGTTGACCTGTTCATGGAGTTTTTCCAGGGCTTCGTCAACCACGCCCAGGTCACCCTGCACATCGACAACCTGCGTGGCGTCAACACCCACCACCAGATCGAGACGGTGTTCAAGGCCTTTGGCCGCGCGCTGCGCATGGCGATTGAAGAAGATCCGCGCATGAGCGGCATCATGCCCTCGACCAAGGGTTGCCTGTAAATCATGAGCAGTCATGTAGCCGTCATCGACTATGGCATGGGCAACCTGCACTCGGTTGCCAAGGCGCTGGAACACGCCGGCGCCCGCCAGGTTGACGTGACCAGCGATCCGCAGATCATTCTCGCCGCCGACCGCGTACTGTTGCCGGGCGTTGGCGCCATTCGCGACTGCGTCAGCGAACTGCGCCAGCTTGAGCTGGACGGCGTGGTCCGTCAGGCCGCCAAGGAAAAGCCGCTACTCGGCATCTGTGTCGGCATGCAGATGCTGCTGGAGCACAGCGAAGAGAACAACGGCGTTGACTGCCTTGGTCTGTTCCCGGGCAAGGTGCGCTTCTTCGGCAACGAGCTGAAAGAAGCTGACGGCACCCGTCTGAAGGTGCCGCACATGGGCTGGAATCAGGTCAAACAGGCCATCGACCACCCGCTCTGGCACCGCATCGAGCAGGACGCGCGCTTCTACTTTGTGCACAGCTACTACGCCGCGCCAGACAAGAGCGGTCAATTGGCCGGTCGCTGCCACTACGGTGTCGACTTTGCCGCCGCGCTGGCACAGGACAACGTATTCGCCACCCAATTCCACCCCGAGAAAAGCCACACCAACGGCCTGCAGCTGTTGAGCAACTTTCTCGTCTGGGATGGGCGCTGGTAAACCGAATAAACCCCGAGAAACCCGCTTGAGGCTAAAGGCTGGAAGTCCTACACCGAGCTTGATCTTCCAGCCTATAGCTTTCAGCCTAAAGCGATGCCGCCAGGCCAAGGAACTCCGACAATGCTTATAATTCCCGCTATCGACCTGAAAGACGGCGCCTGCGTGCGCCTGCGCCAGGGCCTGATGGACGACGCCACCGTGTTCTCCGACAACCCGGTCGCCATGGCTGCCAAATGGGTCGAGGCCGGCTGCCGCCGCCTGCATCTGGTTGATCTGAACGGCGCCTTCGAAGGCAAGCCGGTCAACGGCGATGCGGTCACCGCGATTGCGCGCCGCTACCCGGACCTGCCGATCCAGATCGGCGGCGGCATTCGTTCGCTGGAAACCATCGAGGAATACGTCAAGGCCGGCGTCAGCTACGTCATCATCGGCACCAAGGCGGTCAAGGAGCCGGAGTTCGTTGGCGAAGCCTGCCGCGCCTTCCCGGGCAAGGTGATCGTCGGTCTGGACGCCAAAGACGGCTTCGTCGCCACCGACGGCTGGGCCGAAGTCAGCAGCATTCAGGTGGTCGATCTGGCCAAGCGTTTTGAAGCCGACGGCGTCAGCGCCATTGTCTACACCGACATCGCCAAAGACGGCATGATGCAGGGCTGCAACGTCGAAGCCACCGCCGCGCTGGCCAACGCCACCTCGATTCCGGTGATCGCCTCCGGCGGCATCCACCACATTGGCGACATCCAAACCCTGCTCGACGCCCGCGCCCCCGGCATCATCGGCGCCATCACCGGCCGTGCGATCTATGAAGGCACGCTGGATGTGGCTGAAGCGCAGGCGCTGTGCGATCGCCAGAGCGATCGCGGCTAAAGGCCGGAAGCTGAAGGCTGGAAGATAGGCACTTGCGTGACCTTCCAGCCTTCAGCCTCAAGCCTACAGCCCTACACGTCCGCTAACACGCTCACGGAGTATCCAAATGCCCCTGGCCAAACGCATCATCCCCTGCCTCGACGTCGATAACGGTCGCGTGGTCAAGGGCGTCAAGTTCGAGAATATCCGTGACGCCGGTGACCCGGTGGAAGTCGCCCGCCGCTATAACGAGCAGGGCGCAGACGAGATCACCTTTCTCGACATCACCGCCAGCCATCAGGAGCGCGACACCACGTTGCACACGGTCGAGCGCATGGCCAGCCAGGTGTTCATTCCGCTGACCGTCGGCGGCGGCGTGCGAACCGTGCAGGATATTCGCAACCTGCTCAACGCCGGCGCGGACAAGGTGTCAATCAACACCGCAGCGGTGTTCAACCCGGAGTTTGTCGGCGAGGCAGCAGACCGCTTTGGCTCGCAGTGCATCGTCGTGGCCATCGACGCCAAGCGCGTGTCCGGCCCGAACGAACCCGGCCGCTGGGAGATTTTCACCCACGGCGGCCGCAAGCCGACCGGGCTGGATGCGGTCGAATGGTCGAAGAAGATGGAACAGCTGGGCGCCGGTGAGATTCTGCTGACCAGCATGGATCAGGACGGCGTAAAGAGCGGCTACGACCTGGGCGTAACCCGCGCCATCAGCGATGCGCTGCACATCCCGGTCATCGCCTCCGGCGGCGTGGGCAATCTGCAGCATCTGGCCGACGGCGTACTGCAGGGCGGCGCCGACGCAGTACTGGCCGCCAGTATTTTCCACTTTGGTGAATACAGCATTGCCGACGCCAAGGCCTATATGGCCGAGCGCGGGATTGAGATGCGTCTCTAACTATCGCTGATGGTTCCCACGCTCTGTGTGGGAAACCGACCGCACGGACGCTCTGCGTCCAGACCAGCTCCGCACGCCCGAACATGCGCTCCCACGCAGAGCATGGGAGCGATCAGTGCCGGCGGAGTGTGCACGGACTCCAGTCCCGTTTACGCGGGCGAGTAGCGCAGGGCTGACGGGAAATAGGACGGCAGCATGTCTGAGGAGCGCAGCGACGAGTTCTGCCGACCCCCGTCAGCCCGAGCAACGCAGCGAACCCGAAGGGCCGCGTAGCCGGGTGCCCCGGGGGATCGCTAAGGGGGGCTGGGCAAGCAGCCCCCCTTGGCTCGCCGTAAAAGGCGAAAGGCGACTTGCCAGACAACACTGAGGCCGAGAGCCGGACGCAGAGCATTTGAGCGATCGAAACTCGTGCTACCGCTCCAACAACACCTGCACACTCACCAACTGCACCCCTTCTGCCTCCAGTTGCGGCAAACGACGCTCCAGATAATCCAAGGTTTCCGGATAGGGATGACCGATCAGCACCGCCGCACCCTGCTTGCGGGCACGCGCCAGCACCAGGCGAAACTCGTGGTCGATCTCGGCCTCGCTGCGCACATTGTCCAAAAAGATGTCGCGCGAGACATGCGGCACCCGTGCGGCCTTGGCGGCGAAGGCGGCCTGGGTCTGGGCAGTGGTGCGGCTGTCAACGAAGAACAGCTGCCGCTCGGCCAGCACCTGCATCAGCCAGTCCATACGCTGGCGATCAGCCGTCAGCCGGCTGCCCATATGGTTGTTGACGCCCTGAATCGGGCCGAAGGCGTTCAGGCTTTGCTGCAGGCGGCTGCGAAACTCGCCCTCAGCCATCGCCGTGGTCAGCCCACCGGGGCCAATCGACAAACCTGCCATGTTCTCCATCGGCAAATGCAGCATTACCGGCTTGCCGGCGGCGGCAGCCTCTTCGGCCAGCGTTTGGGAATGGGGCAACTGCGGCAAAATAGCCAGCGCAACCGGCCCCGGTAGCGCCACCACGCGGCGCCCGACCGTCAGGCTTTGGCCCACGTCATCGATAATGATGGCAAGGCGCGGCAGCGCAGCACTGGAAGACGCCGGCTCAGACTCAGGCAACGGTGCCACTGGCGGCGCAGCAGGCGCATCGGCAGGGCTAACCGTTTCGTCGACAACCGGCGGCTCTAACGCCGGCGCTGGCTCGGTGATCGGTTCGGGCGCGGGCATGGCCTGTTGCACCGGCTCGGAGACAGGCTTCGAGCTGGCGGCTTGCTCAGTACTATCGTCCGAGCAGGCCACCAGCGCTACCAACAGCAACACCGCCAGGCCGCCATACAGCCCGGCAAAACCCGGCAGCCTCACTCGACGCGGCGAACGATGTTGAGCCCCTTGAGCAGGTTAAGCGCCTGATTCAGCTGATAGTCGGCATCCAGCTCACCGCGCTCGCGCTGCGGCAGACTGCCGGTGGGGCGCTCCTGGCCGCTGGCATTGTTCAGGTGACCTGCCAGATCAGCCTCACGATAGCCACCGCTATCGGCGACATCATCGACTGTCACATGGGCGCGCTCAACGCGAATGTCCGGCACGATGCCCTGGGCCTGAATAGAGCGACCTTGGGGCGTGTAATACAGGGCGGTGGTCAGCTTGAGTGCGCGGTCATTGTTCAGTGGCAGCACGGTTTGCACCGAGCCCTTGCCGAAGCTGTCGGTGCCCATAATCACGCCGCGACCGTGGTCTTGCAGGGCGCCAGCAACAATCTCCGACGCCGACGCGGAGCCGCCGTTGATCAGCACCACCAGCGGCACACTGCCCGACGGGTTGCTGCTGGTTGCGCTGTAACGCAGCTCGGCGTTGCTCAGGCGGCCCTTGGTGTACACAATCAGCCCCTGGTCGACAAAGCTGTCGACGACTTCAACCGCCGACTGCAGCACGCCGCCAGGGTTATTGCGCAGGTCCAGCACCAGGCCCTTGAGGTCGCCACTGGCGTTCAAACGGTTCAGGCTGGTGCGCACTTCATCGCCGGTGTTGTTCTGGAACTGGGTGATGCGCAGATAGGCGTAGCCGGGCTCCAATTCTTCGGTTTTGACGCTCTTGACCTTGATGATGGCGCGGGTCAGGGTGACCTCAAAAGGGCGGCCGTTGTCGCGCACCAGGGTAAGGCGAATTTCCGAACCGGGCTCGCCGCGCATGCGGTCTACCGCGTCCATCAGGCTGATGCCCTTGACCGGCTGATCGTCGATCTTGACGATCAGGTCGCCCGCCTCGATGCCCGCTTCGGCGGCCGGTGTGTCATCAATCGGCGAGACCACCTTGAGAAAGCCGTCTTCCTGACCGACTTCAATGCCCAAGCCGCCAAACTGGCCTTCGGTGCTGTCCTGCAGGCCGGTGTAGTCTTCGGGGGTGAGATAAGCCGAGTGCGGGTCCAGCCCCTCGAGCATGCCGCGCACGGCGTTGTCCAGCAAGGTGGCATCGTCGACTGGCTCAACGTAGGCAGCGCGGATACGCTCAAAGACTTCGGCAAAGGTGCGCAGCTCGTTCAACGGCAGCGGCGCTGCGGCGGATTGGGCAGGTTGCTGCTCCTGGGCCTGCAGGGGCATGACAAACGCCAGACTCAGACCGGCCACCAACAGACTACGCGCTGCAATCATGTAACTCTCCAATCCAGGGAAAATCAAGCGGCCACCCCACCAGCGCGCCATCACCCCGACAGCATACACCAGCGTGCCGGGTCCAGCGCCTGACCGCGATGACGAATGGCAAAGTAGAGCGACGGATCAGCCTGACCACCACTGCTGCCCACGGTGGCAATCGCTTCACCGGGCTGCACCCAGGCGCCCACGTCTTTCAGCAAGCTCTGATTATGGCCATACAGGCTGAGATAACCGTCACCGTGATCCAGAATCAGCAGCAGGCCGGAGCCACGCAACCAATCGGCAAACACCACACGACCACCGTGAATGGCGCTGACCTGACTGCCAGCCGCCGCACTGATCAGCAAACCATCCCATTTCAGTCGCGCATCACTACCGCGCTGGCTGCCAAACCGGGCCTGTATCCGCCCCCGCAAAGGCAACGGCAACTTGCCGCGTGCCTGGGCGAACGGCTGGTTACCGGCCGGCGTGGGGATACTGACCACCGCCTCTTCAAGACGCTTGATAACCCGATTGAGTTCCGCACGCTCTGCTTCGCGACTGCGCAGCTGCTCGTTCTGCGAACGTTGCTGGCCCTGCAGCGAGGCCAGCACTTGTGTGCGCTTGCGCTGCTCGGCGCGCAGGGCTTCGGCTCGACTGGCCAGCCCTTCGCGCTGCTGTTGCAGTTCGGTCTGCTGGGCGGCGGCAGCAGCCGAGGCCTGCTGCACCTGAGCGATGGTGTCGTTGAAACGGCTGATTTCCTCAACTCGCGCACGCCCCACGTATTCGTAGTAGCGCAGCATGCGCGCCATGCGGCCCGGATCATCCTGATTGAGCAGCAGCTTCATGTAGCCTTGCTGGCCCGCCATATAGGCGGCGCGCACCTGACGAGCAATCTGCTCCTGCTGCGCGTCAAGTGAGGCCTGCAATTGCTCGGCCTGCTGGTGCAGCTCCTGCAGACGACTCTCGCCCTCGCGAATCTGCTGCTCCAGCTCACCGCTTTCCCGTTGCAGGCGGCCGATGTCGGTTTCACTTTTCTTCAGCTCGGCCTCCAGCCCCGACGCCTCCTGGCGCAGCTCGCTGAGCACCTGCTTGAGCCGTTCGATATCGGCCTGCGCCTTTTCCAGCTCGGCCCGCGCTGCGCGGGCGTCTTCGGGCTGATCAGCCAGCAACGGCGACGCACAGACGCCGCCCATCACCAGCAGCGCCGCTGCCAGCCAGTGCCTTGCGCGTCCGTGCGTGCGCATGCTGCTTACTGCACTCGAGTGATGATGCTGCGCCCGGTCATCTCTGCCGGCTGCTCCAGCCCCATCAGCGCCAGCATGGTCGGCGCCACATCGGACAGAATGCCGCCATCGCGCATCTCGATCTGACGCGGACCGACATAGACAAAGGGCACCGGCTCACAGGTGTGCGCGGTATGGGCCTGGCCGGTGTGCTCGTCGGACATCTGCTCGACGTTGCCGTGGTCGGCGGTGATCAGCGCCTCGCCTCCGACCTTCTCCAGCGCGGCGGTAATGCGCGCAATGCAGCGGTCGAGACACTCCACCGCTGCCACTGCGGCCTCAAACACCCCGGTATGCCCGACCATGTCGCCGTTGGCGTAATTGACAATGATGGCGTCATAACGCTGCTGCTCGATCGCCTCGACGATGCGGTCAGTGACCTCGGGCGCACTCATCTCCGGTTGCAGGTCGTAGGTGGCAACCTGCGGAGAAGGGATCAAAATGCGCTCTTCGCCCTCAAAGGGCTCCTCGCGACCACCGGAGAAGAAGAAGGTGACGTGAGCGTACTTTTCAGTTTCGGCGATGCGCAGCTGGGTCTTGCCCTGCTTGGCCAGGTACTCACCCAGCACGTTGACCAGCGAGCCAGCCGGGAAGGCGCAGGGCGCCGGAATATCGGCGGCGTACTGGGTCAGCATCACATAGCCAGCCAGAGCGATCTCGCGGCTGCGGGTAAAGCCGCTGAACTGCGGCTCAACAAAGGCCCGGCTCAGCTCGCGGGCGCGGTCGGCGCGGAAGTTCATGAACACCACCGCATCGCCATCTTCCACGCGCACCGGCGCACCCACAGTGGTGGCCTTGACGAACTCGTCGCTCTCGCCACGCTCGTAGGCGGCAGCCAGCGCATCGGCGGCGCTCTCGGCAGCAAACTCACCCCGACCCTCGGTAATCAGGTTGTAGGCGGCCTCAACACGCTCCCAGCGGTTGTCGCGGTCCATGGCGAAATAACGGCCGATCAGGCTGGCGGTGCGGCCCTTACCCAGGCGCGCGTAGGTGTCTTCCATCAGTTGCAGCGAGGGCGCGGCGCTGCGCGGCGGCGTATCGCGGCCATCCAGAAAGCCATGCACATAGATCTGCTCGGCGCCACGCTTGGCGGCCAGCTCGACCATCGCCGCGAGGTGGTCCTGATGACTGTGCACGCCACCATCGGACAACAGGCCCATGATATGCACTGCGCGTCCGGCAGACACGGCCTTGTCGACCGCCGCGCAGATCACCTGGTTGGAGAAGAACTCGCCGTCCTGAATAGACTTGGTGACCCGCGTAAAGTCCTGGTACACCACCCGGCCGGCGCCGAGGTTCATATGCCCCACTTCCGAGTTGCCCATCTGCCCATCCGGCAGACCGACATCCATACCCGAGCCGGACACCAGCGTGTGCGGTGCGTTTTGCCAAAGGGCATCCCATACCGGAGTCTTGGCGGCCATGATGGCGTTGGAGTCAGGAATCTCGCTGTGACCGAAGCCATCCAGAATCATCAGGACCAGCGGTTTAGGGGCTGCTGTCATTGCACAAAGCTCTCGTTGGAAGGGTTCAAGGGGAACCGCGGGCACTGCCGCCGCAAACTTGCCGCACAGTTTACTTGCCAGCCCACCGGCTGTCATGCTTGGCCGATCCCGTCGCGGATCAGCCGAGCTTAAGTGTATACTCGCCCTCTTTTTAACGCCCGGAAGCCCGTCAATGCAGTTTTTTCAACACCTGATCGAATTCATCGGCAACCACTACCTGCTGACCAGCGCCTTTCTGATCGTGCTGGCTCTGTTGCTGTTCACCGAGGGTCGCAAGAGCGGCAAGGCCGTCAGCACCAGTGAAGCAACGACCCTGATCAACCGCGAGAACGCCGTCGTGGTTGACCTGCGCCCGAAGAAAGATTTCAGCGCAGGCCATATTGTCGACTCGCTGAACATCCCCTACGAGTCACTGACCAGTCGCTTGAGCGAACTGGACAAGCACAAGGACAAGCCGCTGCTGCTGGTCTGCGCTGCCGGCCAGCATGCGGGCGGCTGCGCCAAGCAGCTCAAGGCCGCGGGCCACGACAACGTAGTGCGCCTGTCCGGCGGCATTGCCAGCTGGCGCTCCGACAACCTGCCGCTGGTGAAGTGACATGGCTAACGTGGTGATCTACAGCAGCGACTACTGCCCCTTCTGCATGCGCGCCAAGCAACTGCTGGCCAGCAAGGGAGTGGAGTTTCAGGAAATCTGCGTGGACGGCCAGCCCAAGGTACGCGCAGAAATGACGCGCCTGGCGGGTGGGCGCACCTCGGTGCCGCAGATCTGGATCGGCGACACCCACGTGGGCGGCTGCGACGAACTCTACGCCAGCGCACGCGCTGGACAACTGGATGCGCTGCTGGCAGGGTAAGCAGCTCTGTCCAACACGCATCATTTACCATCACAGCAAGGATTTTTTCGATGGCCGAAGAACAAAACAACCAGGCTGCCAACGGCGCCGAGGCTAACCAACCGCAGTTCAGCCTGCAGCGCATCTACGTCAAGGACCTGTCCTTTGAATCGCCGAAGGCCCCGGCCATTTTCCAGACCCAGTGGAACCCCCACGTCAACCTGGACCTGAACACCCGCAACACCGAGCTGCAGCCGGGCATCTATGAAGTCGTACTGTCGGTCAACGCCACCGTCACCACCGGCGAGAACGAAACCTGCTTTATCGCCGAAGTCCAGCAGGCCGGCATCTTCGCCATCAACGGCCTGGAAGACGCCGCGCTGCGCCACACCCTGGGCGCCTTCTGCCCGAACATCCTGTTCCCCTACGCGCGCGAAGCGATCGACAACCTGGTCCTGCGCGGCAGCTTCCCTCCCCTGATGCTGTCCCCGGTCAACTTCGACGCCCTGTTCGCCCAATCCGAGCAGCGCCGCGCCAACGAAGCCGCCGGCAACGCCTGATTGCGGTCGCCGGGCAGCCAAGCTGCCCGGCACCTTCTGCGGCACCCCGCCGCGCCCTATCAATTCGTCTTGTGCGTCTGGCCGCGCATGCTCTAAGGTAAGCGTCCGCACAGCCACCAACAGACGGAACCACGCATGACCCTGCCGGCCTCTCGCCCTCTCTACCTGCTCGCCCTGATCGTCTGCGTACTGCTCATGACAGCGGCGCTGTACCTGGAACATGGCGTTGGGCTGGAACCCTGCCCGCTGTGCATTCTGCAGCGCATCGCCGTCATGGTCATTGGCGTTATCTGCCTGGCTGCCGTGCTGCACAATCCCGAGCCACGCAACGGCAAGCGTACCGGCGCACGCATCTACGGCGCACTGCTCACCTTGGCTGCGCTGCTGGGCGCGGCCACTGCGGCGCGCCAGGTGTGGCTGCAACACCTGCCACCGGATCAGATTCCCTCGTGCATTCTGCCGCTCGACTACATGCTCGAAACCCTGCCCCTGTGGGACGTGCTCAGTCAGGTGCTCAGTGGCACCGCGCAGTGCGCTGAAGTCACCTGGACCTTCCTCGGCCTGAGCATCGCAGAGGGCACCTTGATCGCCTTTATCTGCTTTACCCTGTTCGGTGTCATGCAACTGCTGCGCAAGGTCGACTGAGACACAGACAGCACGGCATGCAAGCAAGTCTTGATGCCGCCATGCGCACTGGCCTATTCTGTTGAACCCGGAACCCATACACCCTGCACGTCGGTTCGCCGACACCGGAAGAAGAGGTGGAAGATGCTGGACAGTTGCACCAACTCCCAGGAACGCTGGGGCGGCGTCCACCAGTTGATCGACCGCTGGCTGGCCGAGCGTCAACAGTTGATCCTCAACTACCGCCAACTGCGCGAGCGCACCCCACCCACAGAGCAGACGGACGACGACCTGACGGCCTTCTGCGACATTCTGGTCGACTATGTATCGGCCGGACACTTCGAAATCTACGAGCAGCTGCTGCGCGAAGCCCAGGACTTTGACGACCAGCGCGGCATTGAGCTGGCGCACCGCGTCTATCCCCGCATCGAAACCATCACGCTACAGGCGGTCGCCTTCAACGACCAGTACGGCCAAAGCGCACGGGCCGATGACGAGGCAAGCATGCAGACGCAGCTCCAGCAACTTGGCGCCCTGCTGCATGAACGATTCGAGCTTGAAGACTGTCTGATCGAAGTACTCCATACCGCTCACAAAGACCTGCTCAGCGCCGTCTGAGCGGTCAGGCACAGGAAGATCACGCGTGACCACCGACACTCCCAGCTCCAGCGACAAGGTTTCCTCTCCACTGCACCTGCTGCAGACCCTGACCCGCACCCTCAACGAGCACCTCGCCGAGGCGTGCAGCAAGGCCGAGAAAGATGCCCGCAAGGCCCACGACAAGCTGCTGCGTCAGCAGGAGAAGCTGGAGCTCAAACTGCGCCAGGCCGAAGAAAAGCTGGCCAGCCGCACCGCCGAAGACCCGGACAAGCCCGCCAGCAAGACCCGCCGCAAACTGGCCGACCTGCAGGCCGCGCTGGAAGAACTGAAAACCGCGCGCAGCAACGCCGAGACCTACATCAAGCAGCTTGAAGCGGACGTGCGCCAGACCCTGCGCCTGGCCAAGGGCCTGGAGCGCATTGACGCTCAGGTCGGTCAGGCACTGGAAAAGCGCGATGCACCCAAACCGGCCGCCAAGCCGCGCAGCCGCCGCGCCCCGGCCCGCCGCAAACCAGCGACAAAAACCGCCGCCAAGCCTGCCCCTGCAACTAGCGAGAGCTAAGCTGCGGCGCAAGGTCCGCCAGCAGCTGCTCACGACGCCCGGTCCGCGCCCCCGAGCAGGCAGCAGTCAAGGCTGCCTGCATCGGCTCATCCGCAGGTGTGCCTTGCGCCAGCACCTGCTCCAGCTCGCTCAAGCGCGCCAGCTCCACCTCAATCTCTATCGCCTTAAGCTGCTGATATTGCGCCTGCAAGTCAGCCTGCTGCGCCAGCGCACGACGCGCCTGACGCAGCGGCAGCATCAGGGCGTCACGCCACTGCGCCTGCTGCGCATGCACCTGCTGCCACACATCGACTGACAAGCCTCGCCCCTGCTGCTGCAACCAGGCGGCCAGCAACAGCAGCAACACGTCCTCGCCCGCCTCGTCCTGCAGCGCCAGCAGCAGCGGCGCAACACCCTCGCGGGCATAAACCTGCTCACTCCAGCGCGCCAGACCCTTTTCATTCATCACTCTTCTCCCGCCATGCGGCGCTGATATACTCCCGCCCCATGATCAGCATCGACTCCCTTACCCTGCAGCGCGGCCCCCTGCGACTGCTTGAACACGCCAATCTTACCCTGCATGCCGGCCAGAAAGTCGGCTTGCTGGGCACCAATGGCGCCGGCAAATCCAGCCTGTTCGCGCTGCTGCGCGGGCAAATCGAGCCCGACGCCGGCAGTTGCAGCATTCCGGCAGACTGGCGCATCGCGCATATGCAACAGGAAGTCAGCGCGCTGGAGCGCAATGCGGTGGACTATGTGCTCGACGGCGACCAGCGACTGCGCGACATCCAGCAACGCCTGGCCACTGCCGAGCAGCAGGAACAGGCCGAAGCACTGGGCGCCCTGTACGCCGAGCTGGACAGCCACGGCGGCTTCAGCGCCGATAGCCGGGCCCGCACCCTGCTGGCCGGCCTGGGCTTCAGCAGCGAACAGTGCGAGCGCCGGGTCGGCGACTTCTCCGGTGGCTGGCGCATGCGCCTGAACCTGGCGCAGGCGCTGATGTGTCCGTCCGACCTGCTGCTGCTCGACGAGCCAACCAACCACCTGGATCTGGACGCCATCCTCTGGCTGGAAGACTGGCTACGCAGCTACCCCGGCACCCTGCTGCTGATTTCCCACGACCGCGACTTTCTGGATGCCGTGGTTGAACACATCGTGCATTTCGAGAACCGCGCGCTGCATCTGTACCGCGGCGGTTTCAGCCAGTTCGAGCGCACCCGCGCCGAACGTCTGGCCCAGCAACAGTCGGCGTTCGAGAAGCAGCAGGCCCAGCGCGAGCACATGCAAAGCTATATCGCCCGCTTTCGCGCCAAGGCCAGCAAGGCCAAGCAGGCGCAGAGCCGCCTGAAAGCCCTGGAGCGCATGGAGGCACTGAGCCCGGCGCACATCGACTCGCCCTTCTCCTTCAGCTTTCGCGAGGCAGCCAACCAGTCAATGCCACTGCTGGACCTGCATCAGGGCACCCTTGGCTACGACGGCAACGCCATTCTCGAGCAGGTCAAACTGCAGCTGGCACCCGGCGCGCGCATCGGCCTGCTGGGGCCCAACGGCGCCGGCAAGTCGACCCTGATCAAGTCACTGGCAGGCAGCCTGCCACTGATTGGCGGCGAGCTGAAAACCGGTGAGCACTTGGCCATCGGCTACTTCGCACAGCATCAACTCGACAGCCTGGACCCGAAAGCCAGCCCACTGCTACACCTGGCCCGCCTGGCACCGGATGAGCGCGATCAGGTGCTGCGCAACTTCCTCGGCGGCTTCGACTTCAAGGGCGACCGCATCGAAGAGCCGGTACTGAACTTCTCCGGCGGCGAAAAAGCGCGCCTGGCGCTGGCGCTGATTGCCTGGCAGCGCCCCAATCTGCTGCTGCTCGACGAGCCGACCAACCACCTGGACATGGAGATGCGCCACGCGCTGACGGTTGCCCTGCAGGCCTTTGAGGGCGCCATGCTGCTGGTCTCGCACGACCGCGCGCTGATTCGCGATACCACCGATGAACTCTGGTTGGTTGCCGACGGCCGAGTGCAGACCTACAGCGAAGACCTCGACAGCTACACCCGCTGGCTGGCGCAGTTTCGCCAGCAGCAGGCGGCCGCCAACGCACCCGAGCCGACCAGCGGCACCCCCAAGGTTGATGCCAAGGTGCAGCGCCGCGCTGCCGCCGAGCAGCGCCAGCGGCTGGCCCCGCTAAAGAAGGCCGCCGACAAGCTGGAGCAGGAGCTGAACAAGGTCAGCGAACTGAACGCCGAGGTAGAGAACGCCCTGGCCGACAGCAGCCTCTACGAGGCCGACAACAAGGACCAGTTGAAAACCCTGCTGGCCCAGCAGACCGACTACCGCCAGCGCATCGCCCAACTGGAAGAAGACTGGCTGCAGGCGCAGGATGAACTCGAAGCGCTGCAGAGCGAACTCAATGGCGACTGACGCCGGGAGCCCCCATGACCCTATGGATTGACGCCGACGCCTGCCCAAGGCCGGTGCGCGATGTAACGGTAAAGGCCGCGCGCCGCAAGCAGATCGAGCTGGTGCTGGTGGCCAACAGCGCGCAGCAGTTGCCGCCCGGCCCCGGCGTGCGCCAGGTGATCGTCGCCTCGGGCGCCGATGCCGCCGATCACTACATCATCGAACACGCCCGCCCGGGCGATCTGGTCGTCACCGCCGACATTCCGCTGGCCGCCGGCCTGGTCGACCGTGGCGTTACCGCCATCAACCCGCGCGGACAGATCTACGACAAGGGCAGCATTGGCGAACGCCTGGCGGTGCGTAATCTGATGGATGAACTGCGCGGCGCAGGGCTGGCCGGCCGTGGTGGCCCGCCGCCCTACAGCGACAAGGACAAGCAGGCCTTTGCCAATGCACTGGACCGCCTGATCGCACGCCTGAAGTAAGCCGATATTAGCGGCCGGTGCGAAATTGCGCGGCATCCTCTGACAGCCGCGCCCGCACCTGGGCCAGCTCGCTGGCCAACCGATCCAGCTCCGCCGCCTCGGCGGCGTTGGCCACAGCAACCTGCTCCACATCACGCAGGTGCCGCGTCACATCATCACCTACTGCAGTCTGCTGCTCGGTCGCCGCGGCGATCTGGCCATTCAGCGCAGCGATGCTGGCAATCTGGGCAACGATACCCGACAGTACCTGCGCGCTGTTTTGCGTCACCTGCAGGCAACGCTCAACTGAGCCACGGCTGAGCGCCATGGCCTCGCGCGCCGAGGCCGAAGCCTGCTGCAGCCGCTGGATGAAGTCCTGAATTTCACCGGTGGACTGGGCGGTGCGCTGAGACAGGTTGCGCACCTCATCCGCCACCACCGCAAAACCGCGCCCCTGATCACCCGCCCTGGCCGCTTCGATAGCCGCGTTCAACGCCAGCAGATTGGTCTGTTCGGCGACGCCCTTGATCACATCGACAACCTGATCAATATCGATCGCCAGCTGCGCAGCCCCCTCTACCGCTTCACCGGTCTGCGCGATGTTATGCTCCAGCGATTGCACCTCGCGCGTGATGTCCTGCATCGCCGCGTGCCCATCCTGGGCATGCCGATCGGCGTCACCGGAGGCCTGGGCTGCCTCGGCGGCGTTACGTGCCACCTCGCCAGTGGCCTGACTCAGCTCGCGCATCGCCTGCACCATATAGTGAGTTTCACCCTGCTGCTGCTCGGCCCCCTGACGCAAATCGGCGGCGCCCTTGGTCACCGCGCTGCCCAGCTGTCCCAACTGCAACAAGCTGCCATTGAGGTCCGCCACCATCCGCTCAAGCGTGTCCAGCAGCTGGTTGAATGCATTGAGCATGGGAGTGCGCATCTGCGCCCGACGAGCCAGGTCAACACCCTCTCCCTGATCGATCATTTGGGAGACGGTCTCGCCCATCACCTCACCCTCGCGGGCCTCGTTAAAGGTCATGCGCGCCAGGTACACCAGCACCACCGCCTCGACCACCACATAGCCGGCGTGCACCAGTACCAACCAAAAGGTCACCCCCTGCGCCAGCCAGACCCCCGCCTCGCGTACCTGCAGGGCATAAAACGCCAGGTGATGCACGGCAATCACCACCGTGGCCACCACAATCGGCACCCAGTCTCGATAGATGATGAGAAAGGCCAGCAACACAAAAATGGAGAAGTGCATCTCCACCGTGCCCTGCGCCTGATTGATATGCAGCGCGGCCATCACCATAAAGGCAGCGCCAATCACGCAGCGAAACAGCGAGGTACCGCGAATCAGCGCGTAAAGCAGGTGTACCAGCAGCAGCGTACCGCCACCTACCAGCAGCGCCTGCAGCCAGGTGCCATGCCAGGCGGCCAGGGCAAAGGCCCCTAGCAGACAGAGCCAGAGCACCCCAAGCATACTGCGGTCGGCGCGCAGGTAATGGGCCTCAAGGGTCAGACTTTTGGGAACGGACGTTGGCATTGGCAGCGGTCTCCAGCTAAGGCAGGTCACACAGACAGGACACGGCATCCTGCCGGGTGATATCCACCCTGCGGCCATCCAGCAAAGCCTGTAAAACCGGCTCTACAAAGCTGCTGTCGGCGCTGCAATTCGCTCCATCGCTGTAGGGGCCAACATACGCCAGAGCACCGTCCGCTGCCCAGATGGCAATCGACGGCGCGCCGGGCCAATCAGCCCATACCTCAGGTATCGGCCAATAGGGCAACTGACTCAAGCCCGCCGGCATACCGTCTGTCGGCCGCTGGCCGGCGCGGGCAAAGCGCACACCGCGCGCACCAAAGCGCGCGGTCATCTCATCAACATAGGCTTCATGACCGGCGCTGCAGGGGCAGTTGGACTGCCACACATGCACCACCTGGACCTGCCCCGGAGCGAAGGGCGGCGCAACCTGCTCGGCCTGAAAAAACGCTGGCCGCTCGAACGACTTGATATAGCGCCCCTCGAACCACCAATAGGCCCAACCAAGCCCGGTAGCCCACACCAGCAGCGCCAGACTGACCAGCGACCTGCGTACCCAGATATTCATTGCCCCACCGCCTGCCACACAAATAGATAGCCGACCATTGTGCCACAGTCGTAGACAGCCCAATTGTGCAAACCCCTCCACAACCTGAGACCAGCGCAGTTGGTTATGTCTCACCCCTGGTTTACCGTCCCGATGCTGGCAGACTGCCTCCCTGGCAGCACCAATGCCATGGACGAACCCGCACAAACGGCTGCTGCGACGGCCAGGGATATTGCTGCGCATGCTTGCCGACCTTGACCTCAAGACCCTGACGCTATCGCTCAGTCTGGTCACCCTGATGATGACGCTGCTGCTGGGCCTGGCCGCCTGGCACGCCGGCACCGAGCGTGGCCTGCGCCACTGGGCGCTGGGCAACCTGGCGCTGATGTTCGGCCTGATGCTCAACGTCAACCAGGAGCAACTGCACCATACGCTATCCATCTTGCTGGCAAACGGCCTGATGACACTGGGCCTAGGGCTGGTCTGGCTTGGCATTCGCGCCTTCTTTGAGCGCCCCCAGCCGCAGCTCGTGCCGCTGCTGGCTACCCTGCTGATCATCGTGTTGCTGGGCGTGTTCCGCTTTCAGCTCGACAGCGCCACTGTGCGCTACGCCATCAGCTCGGTGATTCTTGGCGGGCTGTGCCTGCTGTGTGCCAGCGAGCTGCTGCGCCCAGCGCAACCACCATTGCGCACCGCCTGCTGGTTCAGCGGCGCCATTGCGCTGCTCTACGGGCTGGTATTGCTGGCCCGACCGGTCGCCTCGCTGGCCGGCTGGAACGGCGCTGCCAGCCTGCTCGGCGGCCCCTTGCAGCTGGTCACCCTGCTTGGCGCCATGGCCGCGCAGATAGGCATGGCCACCGGCTTCATCCTGATGACCCACTATCGCAACCTGGAAGCCCTGCATCGCCTGTCCGAACGCGACGGCCTGACCAACACCCTGAATCGCCGCAGCCTGCATCAGCAGGCCAGCGCCCTGCTCGCGCGCACCCGGCACAGCGGCGAGGCGGTCACGCTGATCATGCTCGATGCCGACCATTTCAAACGCATCAACGACCAGTTTGGCCATCAGACCGGCGATGCCGTGCTCTGCCATCTGGTCAACCGTATCAGTCTGCATCTGCGTAACCGCGACCTGCTTGGCCGCTTTGGCGGCGAAGAATTCACCCTGCTGCTGCCCGGCTTGAACAGCGAGCAGGCGCGACCGGTCGCCGAGCGCATTCGCCAAGGTATCAGCCAGACGCCATGGCAGCTGGCGGGTGAGACAATAGGTCTCACTGCCAGCCTCGGAGTAGCCTGCTCAGAGCATCACGGTTATGATTTCAACACGTTGCTCGGCGCCGCCGATGCAGCGCTTTACCGTGCCAAGACGCTCGGCCGCAACCGCACAGAACTGGCCCCCGCCCCCGGCCAGCCCGATCAGGAGCAGGTCGCCCTGCGCCTCTTGTCACAATTCAGTCACAATCTTGACGTATAACGTCAGCAGACAGGTGCACTGCGACCCGCACCCATGGAGTCCCCGTGAGCTATTCCCCTGTTCCGCGCCCCTTTTCCGCCAGCCGTCCCCGTCGCATGCGCAAGGATGACTTTTCCCGCCGTATGATGCGTGAAAACACCCTGACCGCCGACGACCTGATCTACCCCGTATTTGTCCTTGAAGGCGAGCAACAACGCGAAGCCATCGCCTCCATGCCCGGCGTTGAGCGGCTGTCGATCGACCTGCTGCTGGAGGAGGCCGCTGAACTGGTAGACCTGGGCATTCCAGCTATCGCCCTGTTCCCGGTTACCCCGCTGGAGAAAAAGTCGCTGGACGCCGCCGAGGCCTGGAACCCGGATGGCCTGGCGCAACGCGCCACCCGCGCCCTGAAGGCCCGCTTCCCCGACCTGGGGGTGATTACCGATGTCGCCCTGGACCCCTTCACCACCCACGGCCAAGACGGCATCATCGATGACGACGGCTACGTGATGAACGACATCACCGTCGAGGCGCTGGTCAAGCAGACCCTGTCGCACGCCGACGCCGGCGCCGACATCGTTGCGCCCTCTGACATGATGGACGGCCGGGTGGCGGCCATGCGCGCAGCGCTGGAAGCCAACGGCCACATTCATACCCGTATTCTTGCCTACTCTGCCAAGTACGCCAGCGCCTACTACGGCCCGTTCCGCGACGCGGTCGGCTCGGCCGGCAACCTCGGCAAGGGCAACAAGGCCACCTACCAGATGGATCCGGCCAACAGCGACGAAGCACTGCACGAAATCGCCATGGATCTGTCAGAAGGGGCCGATATGGTGATGGTCAAACCCGGCATGCCTTACCTGGATGTGCTGCACCGGGCCAAAGACACCTTCAAGGTGCCCACCTTTGTTTATCAGGTCAGTGGCGAATACGCCATGCACTGCGCCGCCATCAACAATGGCTGGCTCAGCGAGGCGGTGATTCTTGAGTCGCTGACCGCTTTCAAACGCGCAGGAGCCGACGGCATCCTGACTTATTTTGCCAAGACGGCCGCGCGCCAGTTACGCAGTCGCCAGTAGTCGTATCGAGGAGATCATGGCAGAGCTCAACAGCACCCGAGACACCACCAAGGACAGCGCAGCACCGGCACCCGAGGCCAGTCCGCGCACCGACCTGGTCACCCGACCGGCCCAGATCAGCGAGAAGATCACCGAACCGGCACCGGTTCCGGATTTGGGTGCGCCCGAGCTCTACATTCACCGCGAGCTGTCGCAGCTGCAGTTCAACATCCGCGTGCTGGAGCAGGCGCTGGATGAGTCCTACCCGCTGCTTGAGCGCCTGAAGTTTCTGCTGATCTTCTCCAGCAACCTCGACGAGTTCTTTGAAATTCGCGTTGCCGGCCTGAAAAAGCAGATCACCTTCGCGCGCGAGCAAACCGGGCCGGACGGGCTGCAGCCGCAGCAGGTGCTGAGCAAGATCAGCGAGACCGCGCACTATCAGGTCAGCCGCCAGTACAGCATTCTCAACGACATTCTGCTGCCCCAACTGAACGACAAGGGCATCCGCTTTCTGCGCCGCCATCAGTGGACGCACAAGCAGACCCTGTGGATTCGCCGCTTCTTCCGCCAGCAGGTCGCGCCGATCATCAGCCCGATCGGACTGGACCCAACCCACCCCTTCCCGCTGCTGGTGAACAAGAGCCTGAACTTTATCGTTCAGCTCGACGGCATCGACTCCTTCGGCCGCGACTCTGGCTTGGCGATCATTCCGGCGCCGCGCTCGTTGCCGCGCCTGATTCGTCTACCCGATGAGCTGTGTGACGGCGGTGACAACTTCGTGTTCCTGTCGTCAATGATTCACGCCCATGCCGACGAGCTGTTCCCGGGCATGAAGGTGCTTGGCTGCTACCAGTTCCGCCTGACCCGCAACGCCGACCTGTTCGTCGACCCGGACGAGGTTGACGACCTGGCGCGCGCGCTACGCGGCGAGCTGCTGTCCCGCCGCTACGGCGACGCGGTGCGCCTGGAGGTCGCCGACAACTGCCCGAAACCGCTGACCGACTTTTTGCTCAAGCAGTTTGGCCTGACTGAGGCGGAGCTGTACGAGGTCAACGGCCCGGTCAACCTGACGCGGCTGTTTTCCATTACCGGCCTGGAAAACCACCCGCAACTGCAATTTCCACCCTTCAGCCCGGGGCTGCCCCGTGTGCTGTCGAGCGCCGACAACCTGTTTCAGGCAATCAGCAAGCAGGACATCCTGCTGCAGCACCCCTACGAGTCTTTCAGCCCGGTGGTCGACTTGCTGCGCCAGGCGGCGCAGGACCCGAACGTGCTGGCGATCAAGCAGACGCTGTACCGCACCGGCGCCAACTCCGAGATCGTCAACGCGCTGGTCGAAGCCGCACGAAACGGCAAGGAAGTGACCGTGGTGATTGAGCTGCGCGCACGCTTTGACGAGGAGTCCAACCTGCAGCTGGCCAGCCGCCTGCAGCAGGCTGGCGCCGTGGTGATCTACGGTGTGGTTGGCTTCAAGACCCACGCCAAGATGATGCTGATCCTGCGCCGCGAAGAGAAGAACCTGAAGCGCTACGTGCACCTGGGCACCGGTAACTACCACGCCGGCAACGCCCGCCTGTACACCGACTACAGCATCCTGACCTCGGACGTGGCGCTGACCGAAGACGTGCACAAGCTGTTCAACCAGTTGATCGGCATGGGCAAGACCCAGCGTATGAAAAAACTGCTGCAGGCGCCCTTCACCCTGAAAAAGCGCCTGCTTGAACTGATCAACCGCGAAACCCTGAATGCCCAGGCGGGCAAGCCGGCGCACATTATCGCCAAGGCCAATTCGCTGACCGACGCCAAGATCATCAAGGCGCTATACAAGGCCTCGCAGTGTGGCGTGAAGATCGACCTGATCGTGCGCGGCATGTGCTGCCTGCGCCCTGGAATTCCGGGCGTCTCGCACAACATCACGGTGCGCTCGATCATCGGCCGCTTCCTGGAGCACAGCCGGGTCTATTACTTCCTCAACGACGGTCAGGAACAGGTGTGGATGTCCAGTGCGGACATGATGGAGCGCAATCTCGACAAGCGTGTCGAGACCTGCTTCCCGCTGGAGGGCAAAAAGCTGATTACCCGCGCCAAGCAGGAGCTGCTGGTGTTTCTCACCGACAACACCCGCAGCTGGATTCTGCAGCCCGACGGCACCTACCTGCTTAGCTCACCAAGCGGCAACCAGATCCCTCGCAGCGCCCAGGCGACGCTGCTGGAGAAACTGGCCTCGCCTCAGCGTACTGTCAACCTGTAACCGGCCTTGCCCCAGTACTGGGCCTCGCGCTCGAAGTCAGCCTGCGTCAGCGGGTTGTCTTCGAGCCAGCCAGCCGGGAAGGTAACCGCCAGCGCGTCCTCCGCTGCCTCGACGGCCATTTCCGGCATGTCCTGAAAGCCGCGGATGTGGTGGTAGAGGATGGCCAGGCGCAGCACCATGCACAGGCGCAGCAAGGTTACCGCCTCATCACCAAACTCACTCAGCCGGTCACTGTTCGGCAGATTGCGACGGTGACCGCGCACCAGCAACGCCAAGGTTTGCTGGTCCGGCCGGGAGAAGCCGGGCAGATCCGAGTGTTCAATCAGATAGGCGCCGTGCTTGTGGAACTGGTTGTGGGCAATGTCCAGGCCAATCTCATGTACCCGCGCCGCCCACACCAGCATTGGTGCCAGCTTGCTCTGCGCCAGTTGCCAGGCCGGTTCAACCTTCTGTAACAACCGCAGCGCCTTATTCTCTACCCGCGCCGCCTGATCCAGATCGACGTGATAGCGCTCCATCAGCGCGCTCAGGGTGCGCTCGCGCACGTCTTCATGGGAGTAGCGCCCGAGCAGGTCATACAGCACCCCCTCACGTAACGCGCCTTCGGAGTGCGGCATAACCTCCACGCCCAGAGCGTCGAACAGCGCCTCAAGAATCGCCAGACCCGCCGGCAGGATCGGCTGACGGTCGGGCTTGAGCCCCTGAATGTCCAGCTTGTCGACGTGAGCGGCCTTGAGCACCTTGCGCTTGAGCCACTGCAGACCCTCGCGATTGACCTCGCCCTGCCCGCGCCCGCCGGCCTGAATGCACTGTCCGACCGAACGTATGGTGCCCGAGGCGCCCACGGCCTCACTCCAGCCCAGGCGCTGAATGGCCTGTTCGATATTCATCAGCTCCAGACGCGCGGCTGTGTATGCCTGACTGTAGCGCGCAGCGGTGATGCGACCATCCGGAAAAAACTGCCGGCTAAAGGCTACGCAGCCGACATTCAGGCTTTCACGCAGCAACGACTCGAAGCGCTCGCCAACGATGAACTCGGTACTACCACCGCCGATGTCCACCACCAGACGCTTGCCTTCGTCGTCGGCCAGCGTGTGGGAAACCCCCAAATAGATCAGCCGCGCTTCTTCGCGACCGGAAATCACTTCTACCCGATGGCCCAGCACCTGCTGCACCTGACGGATAAACTGACCACGATTGCGTGCCTCGCGCAGCGCACTGGTGGCAACAATCCTCACCGCCCCGGGCGGCAGTCCATTGATCAGCTGGGCAAACCGCCGCAGGCAATCAAGCCCGCGCTGCATAGCCTCTTCGCTGAGCATATTGTCGTCGTCCAGCCCGGCGGCCAGCTGCACCTTTTCGCCCAGCCGTTCGAGAATCCGAATCTCGCCCTGCTCTACTCGCGCCAGCACCATATGGAAGCTGTTGGAGCCCAGATCGATTGCGGCCACCAGTGAAAAATCATTCGCTTCTGCCTCTGCCATGCGCTCTTCCCGTGGGTTCTCGATTGACCCGATTCTAGCACCGGCTCGATGACATTTGCCCGCATACAGGCACGCCCGGCGCACCTTGGGCCGGGTGTCGGGGCTGCCGGCGTGTCGGCAGGGGCAAAGACGCAGCGCCTTTCGCAGCCGCATTCGGTGGTGCTATGATGCGCCCATTCCGCCTTTTTATCCCTCTGGAGAAACACATGAGCGATCTGATTGTGCACGTCACTGACGGCAGCTTCGACGACGAAGTGCTCAAGTCCGATACCCCCGTCCTGGTCGATTACTGGGCTGAATGGTGCGGCCCCTGCAAGATGATTGCCCCGGTTCTGGACGAGATTGCCAAGGATTACAGCGGCAAACTGAAGATTTGCAAGCTGAACATCGACGACAACGCAGACACCCCGCCCAAGTACGGCGTGCGCGGCATCCCGACCCTGATGCTGTTCAAGGGTGGCAACGTTGAAGCCACCAAGGTCGGCGCGCTGTCCAAGTCGCAGCTGGCAGCCTTCCTTGACAGCAACATCTGATGTATCACGCCCCGGCCTCCGTGCCGGGGCGGCTGTTTTTGCGGCCGCAACGCTGGACGTCACCCTCCTGCGGTGCTAGATTTGCTGACCAACGCCCTGACGCACCCTGCGCAGCGGCTTCCCAAACCCGCAGCCAAGCTGATCGCCCCATGCTCCATGGTGGCCGAAACACATCTTTCCTGCCGACACTCTGACATCACTCACCGACCCCTATGAACCTGACCGACCTCAAACAAAAACCTATTACCGAACTGTTGGAAATCGCCAACCAGATGGGCCTGGAAAACATGGGCCGATCGCGCAAGCAGGATGTGATTTTCGGCATCCTGAAAAAACATGCCAAAGGCGGCGAAGACATCCTCGGTGACGGCGTACTCGAGATCCTTCAGGATGGGTTCGGCTTCCTGCGCTCGGCCGATTCGTCCTACCTGGCCGGCCCGGATGACATCTATGTGTCGCCCAGCCAGATCCGTCGCTTCAACCTGCGGACCGGCGACACCATTTCCGGCAAGATTCGCCCGCCCAAAGACGGCGAGCGCTACTTTGCCCTGCTGAAAGTTGACTCGATCAACTTCGACAAGCCGGAAAACACCAAGAACAAGATCCTGTTCGAGAACTTGACGCCGCTGTTCCCTGATCAGCGCCTGGTGATGGAAGCCGGCAACGGCGCCACCGAAGACCTGATGGCCCGCATCATCGACCTTTGCGCGCCGATCGGCAAAGGCCAGCGCGGCCTGCTGGTTGCGCCGCCCAAGGCCGGTAAGACGCTGATGCTGCAGAACATCGCCTCGAACATCGCCCGCAACAACCCCGAGTGCCACCTGATCGTTCTGCTGATCGACGAGCGCCCGGAAGAAGTCACCGAGATGCAGCGCACCGTGCGCGGCGAAGTGGTTGCCTCGACCTTCGACGAGCCGCCGGCGCGCCACGTACAGGTCGCTGAAATGGTGATCGAGAAGGCCAAGCGCCTGGTTGAGCACAAGAAAGACGTCATCATCCTGCTCGACTCCATCACCCGTCTGGCCCGCGCCTACAACACCGTCATTCCCAGCTCCGGCAAGGTACTGACCGGTGGTGTTGACGCCCACGCACTGGAAAAGCCCAAGCGTTTCTTCGGCGCCGCGCGCAACATCGAGGAAGGCGGCAGCCTGACCATCATCGCCACCGCGCTGGTCGACACCGGCTCAAAGATGGACGAGGTGATCTACGAAGAATTCAAGGGCACCGGCAACATGGAGATCCACCTGGATCGCAAGATTGCCGAGAAGCGCACCTTCCCGGCGATCAACATCAACCGCTCCGGTACCCGCCGCGAAGAACTGCTGACCAGCGAAGACGAGCTGCAACGCATGTGGATTCTGCGCAAGATCCTGCACTCGATGGACGAGATCGCTGCCATCGAATTCCTGCTTGATCGCCTGAAAGACACCAAGACCAACGACGAATTCTTCCAGTCGATGAAGCGCAGCAAAAACTAAAACCCGGCCACAAGCTGCAAGCCTCAAGCGGCAAGCTGTCCGCGCGGGCTTGCTGCCGAGCGCCGGGCCTGCCGCCCCGCTGCCAGCCCGGCGGGCGGATCAAACTCCCAAGTGGCATGCATGCCTCATCCAGCTTGCCGCTTGCAGCTTGAGGCTTGAAGCTAGATGCAATACTCCGATCTACGCGATTTCATCAAGGGCCTGGAACAGCGCGGCGAACTCAAGCGCATCCAGACGCCCGTCTCTCCCGTGCTGGAGATGACAGAAGTCTGCGACCGCACCCTGCGCAAGGGTGGCCCCGCCCTGTTATTCGAAAACCCCACCGGTTTCGACATGCCCGTACTGGGCAACCTGTTTGGCACGCCTGAGCGTGTTGCCATGGGCATGGGCGCCGAGAGCATCAGCGAGCTGCGCGAAATCGGCAAGTTGCTGGCCTTTCTCAAGGAACCCGATCCGCCCAAGGGGCTGAAGGATGCCTGGAGCAAGCTGCCGATATTCAAAAAAGTCATCAACATGGCGCCCAAGGTGGTAAAGGACGCGCCGTGTCAGGCTCAGGTATTTGAAGGCGACGATGTCGACCTTGCACGCATTCCGGTGCAGACCTGCTGGCCGGGCGACGCCGGCCCGCTGATCACCTGGGGGCTGGTAGTGACCCGCGGCCCGCACAAGGAACGGCAAAACCTCGGCATCTACCGCCAACAGGTTATCGGCCGCAACAAGGTGATCATGCGCTGGCTCAGCCATCGCGGTGGCGCCCTGGACTTCCATGAATGGCAAAAGGCGCACCCGGGCGAACCTTTCCCGGTGGCGGTGGTGCTGGGCGCCGACCCGGCCACCATTCTGGGCGCGGTAACCCCGGTGCCGGACAGCCTGTCCGAATACGCCTTCGCCGGCCTGCTGCGCGGTCAGCGCACCGAGCTGATCAAGTGCCGCGGCTCCAACCTGCAAGTACCCTCCAGCGCTGAAATCGTACTCGAAGGGGTTATCCACCCAGGCGAGATGGCCGAGGAAGGCCCGTTTGGCGACCACACCGGCTACTACAACGAGGTTGATCGCTTCCCGGTCTTTACCATCGAGCGCATCACCCAGCGCGAGAAGCCGATTTACCACAGCACCTACACCGGCCGCCCGCCGGATGAGCCTGCGGTGCTGGGTGTGGCGCTGAACGAAGTCTTTGTGCCGCTGCTGCAGAAGCAGTTTCCCGAGATTACCGATTTCTACCTGCCACCCGAAGGCTGCTCCTACCGCATGGCGGTAGTGTCGATGAAAAAGCAGTACCCGGGCCACGCCAAACGCGTGATGCTGGGGGTCTGGAGCTTTTTGCGCCAGTTCATGTACACCAAGTACGTGATCGTGGTGGACGAGGACATCAACATCCGCGACTGGCACGACATCATCTGGGCCATCACCACGCGCATGGACCCCAAGCGTGACACCGTGATGATCGACAACACCCCGATCGACTACCTCGACTTTGCCTCGCCCGTCTCCGGGCTGGGCAGCAAGATGGGGCTGGATGCCACCAACAAGTGGCCGGGCGAAACCAGTCGGGAATGGGGCGTTGCCATTGAGCAGGACGCGGCCGTGCGTCAGCGCGTGGATGCGATCTGGGCAGAACTGGGTATCGACTGAATGAGAGTAATACTGGAGCCGGGCGACCTGAGCTTGGAGACCGAAGCCGGCGAGAGCATTCTTGCCGCCGCACGCCGCCAGGGCTTTGATGCCCCCAACAGCTGTCGCACCGGCAACTGCCACGTCTGCACGGCGGTACTGCTGAAAGGGCGCGTCCGCCTGCCAGGCGACCGTGAAGGCCAGGCCGGCGACGAGATTTATACCTGCGTCGCCACGCCGCTGGAGGATTGTACCCTGCACTGGGAAGGCGTCTTGGCGCCGGGGCAGCTGCCGGTGCGCTCGCTGGCCTGCCAAGTAGTTGAGTGCAGCCAGATGGGGGGCGATGTCTGGCGCGTGCGTCTGCGCACGCCAGCTGGCAAGCCGCTGCGCTACTACCCTGGCCAGTATCTGCTGCTGGAGCGTGAGGGCGCCGAACCGGCGGCCTTCTCTATCGCCTCGGCGCCGGGTGAGGAGCGCATGGTTGAGCTGCACATTCTCACCCGTGACCCGCTGACCCAGGCCGTCATCGACTACCTGCAGCACCACCGCATCGCGCGCGTGCAGGTGCCGTTCGGTGACGCCTGCCTCACCGCCCCGCCCACCCAGCCGCTGGTGCTGATTGCCGCTGGCACCGGCCTGGCGCAAATGCAGAGCATCATCGAGGACTGCCTGCAGCAGGGCGTTACCCAGCCGATCCACCTGTACTGGGGCGTACGCCACAGCGACGATCTGTACAACGCACCGCACTGGCAGCGCTGGGAGCAGGCTTCCAACCTGTATCTGCACCGCGTCGTCAGCGACCAGGCTGAGTGGAGCGGCCGCCAGGGTCTGCTGCATCAAGCCGTCTGTGAAGACATCGCCGACCTGGCCGACTACCGTTTTGTGGTCAGCGGCTCACCCAACATGGTGTACGCCACCCTGGATGCACTGGTCGCGGCCGGCATGCCGGAGCAACAGATGCAGGCTGACGCCTTCGCCTACGCGCCGCGCTGACAGCACCCGTCAGCCTCCCTATACTGACGAAAATCTGCGCAGCCCGACCGGTTCGGCTGGGCAGGCGGATTCGCCGCTATTGGGGGCACGCGACATGCGAGCACTGCCGTACTCAAACTGGTTGCTTGGGCTTTGCCTCTGCGCCAGCCCTATCAGCGCCTTTGAGCTGAACACCCTTGAGTGGCCGCCCTACACCAGCGAAGCACTCCCGGCGCAAGGGCAGGTGCCCAGCCTGCTGCGCGGTGCGCTGGCGCAGCAGAACATCCCCCTGAAGATCCGCTTTTTGCCGTGGAATCGAGCCATCAAAACGGCCATCAGTGAACCCGAAACCCTTGGCTACTTTCCCGAGTACCGCGCACCGGACTTGCCCTGTGAGTATTCAGACAGCCTGGGCACCAGCCGTCTGGGCCTGGCTCACCGCAGCAGTGAACCGCTGAACTGGCAGCAACTGTCCGATCTGGCGCGCTATCGTATTGGCGTGGTTAGCGGCTACCGCAACACGCCGGCCTTTGATCAGGCCGTCGCAGACGGCGCCTTGCAGGTAGAGGAGGCCACCAGCGATCAGCTCAACCTGCTGAAACTGCTGTATGGCCGACTGGATCTGGTGGTGATTGATCAGGCTGTCATGCAGTACTGGCTGGATACCTCAGAGGAGCTGAGCAGCAGCGCCGAGCAGTTGGCATTTGCGCCCAGGCTACTCGGTGAGCTGACCCTGCATGTCTGCTTCGTCGCGGGTCCTGACGCCGAGCAGGCCCGGCGTCAGCTCAACCAGGCGCTGCGCGAATTCCGGCGCTAAGCGCGCCGCTCATTCGGGCAGCGGCAGCGCCGGCAACTGGTCTTCGATCATCTCAAAGCCGTCACGCAAGGTTCGCTCGGCGGCGCCCGTATCGCCCATGCGCTCTTGCAGACGCGCCAGTTCTGCACAGGTCTGGATATCCCGGCGACTGGAGAAACTTGCCTCCAGGTAGTCGCGTGCCTTACCCCACAGGCTGTTGCGCTGGGCCAGACGCCCGGCGGCCAGCAGCAGACTCGCGTTGTGCGGATGCTGTGTCAGCCATTGCTCGGCGGTGGCCAGCTGACGCGCCACGTCCTTGCCTTTGAGCAACCCGTAGAGATTGACCAGGCGTTCGTTGAACTGGTGCTGCACAGCCTGACGCAGCGCCTCCTCGGCCAGCTCGTCACGGCCACGGGCGCGCAACTGCAGGGCGTAGGCTTCAACCAGTTCAGGCTCTTCACGCAGCCGCTTGGGCATGCGTTCCCAGGCGGCGATCACCAGGCTTGCCGGATCGCTGTCTACGGACGCGGTGCGCTGACCGGCCTGGACCAGCAGGGCTACATGCACCTGGCGTTCCAGTGCCTGCTGTTCATCTTCGCGCAACACCTTGTGGCGGCGCAGCTCAGGCAGCAGGTCGAGCAGGCTGTGCCAGTCCTCCAAGCGCACATGCACCTGACTCAACAACTTGAGGGCGTACAGGTGCTTGGGGTGCTCCTTGCGCAGACGGGTCAGGGTGGCGAGGGCCTGCTCCAGCTGGCCGCGGGCAATCTGCAGCTGCGCCTGGGTAACGGCAATGGCAACGTCCGCCTTGGGCGTCGTTTCATGCGCCTCGCGCAGCAGCGCGTCGCACTCGGGGTAGTCTTCCAGCTCGTTGGCCGCACGGGCGGCTGCCAGATAGTTAATCAACGGCAACTCGGCATGCGGCGCCGAGCGCTTGAGCAGTCTAAGCGCTTGCTGCCAGTGCCCCTCGGCAAACTCCAACAGGCCGCGCGTTGCCAGCAGATTCGCACGATTTTGCAGGTTGCGGGTGGACCAGGGGTTGAGACGTCGGCCAGACGCGGTCAGCGCCCGCACCAGCGCGCGGGTGAGCAGCAGCAGCAGCCAAAACGCCAGCAGAAAGCCCAGACCAACCCACACGCTGGTTTCAATAGAAAAGTGCCGCCAGGCAATCAGCAGATACCCGGGGTCCTGGGCGATGGCCATGCCCAGCAGGGAGGCAACCAACACCACCAGCAGAATGGCGACATAACTTTTACTCATCCGTCGCCTCCTCGGCCGGTGCATTGCTGCGGCGGCTCTGCAGGTAGTTGACCAGGCTCTGTTGCAGCGGCGCAAGGTCCGGCACTGACAGGCTCACCGCTCGCTCATGCAACCCCTGCAACTGGCTTTGCATGGCCTGCACCTTGGGATTTTCCAGCTCAAAATACTGCCCCAGAATCTGTTCGGCACGCTCCAGGCTGGCCTGATACACCGTTTCTTCACCACGCAAAGCCGCCCACTGGGCCTGCTCCAGCGTCAGCTGCAGGGTGCGCCGAACGCGCTGCATTTCGGCTTCGTCGAGCAGCGGAGTGATGACCTTGCCGCGCTGGAAGTCGACACGCACGTAACGCTCCAGGCGCATCAGCACACGATCCCAGCGGTCGCGGCGCTGAAGCCGGTCGGCGTACTCTTCTTCGGGGGTAACTTCGGTCGGATCAAACTCCGGCACCGGCAGGGCAACCAGACGATTGACCTGATCGCGCAAGGCGCCAAGACGCAGGAACACCCCGGCACGGTCCAGTTCGGGCAGGCTTTCCAGCTCGGTCTGGTAGCCCGCCAGCTGCTCGCGTACGCCGTACAGGCCGCTGTCGGGCATGGATTTGAGAATGCCGTCGACGGTTTCCAGCAACTCGCGGGCAGCCGGCACGTCCTGCACTGCCTGCAAGCGCAGCGCGGCGAGCCGCAACAGGTACTGCGCTTCTGCCAGTTTCCATTCCTCGCGGCCGTCGCCCTGCAGCACCTCAAGACGTTCGGCCAGCGCCTGCTGACTGCGCTGCATCTCAGCAATCAGCTGTTTGGCCGCCTGCCAGTCGTCGGCGCGGGGGAGGCCCTCCAGTCTCTGGCTCAGGCGGCCGCCGGCATTCTCCAGCTCGCGTTGCTGTTGCGCCAGCGCATCGCGCTGCGCTTGCTGCACGCTATGCGCTTGCCACCACTGCCAGCCCGAGGCTGCCAGGGCGAGCAACGCCAGTATCAAGGCCAACAGGCTGATGCCACGTCCGCCACCGCCCTTGGTCGACTTGGCCGCGACCTTCGGCTTGCTCGCTCCAGCCGCATTGCTGGTGGTGTTGGCCGGCTTGTCTTGAGTTGCCTCGACCGCTGGCTTTGGCTCCGTCTTGTTGTTCGCTTCGCTCGGTTCCACGCGCTTCCCCTTTGTCATCCCGACGAATCTGCCAACACGGCCGCCTCAACGGCCGCGTCATCTGCACCCCGACAGGTTACTACATCCGTGCAGCCCCACTCGCGGGCCTGCGCCGCAATACGCTCACTTGCCACAAAACAGCGCCAGTGCCGCTGTACCTCCCACTGTCGGTCAGCAGCCTCGCGCCAATGCCGCAGCGCTTGCACGCTGAGCAGCACAATACGATCAACCTGCGGCGCCAGCGCCAACAGCTGCCGCTCCAGCTCGTCCGGCATACGGCGCGCATAGAGCGGCAGATAATCGACCCGCGCACCGGACTGCCGCAGCTGCTCTGCCAGATGCTCGCGCCCATCTTCGCCGCGCCAGATCAGCACGCGCAGATCCGCACGCGCCAACAGCGGCTGCCACAGCGGCATTGCCAGCAGCGCCTCGCTGTCCTGGCCCTGCTGCGGACAGCGGGCGGGCAAACCATACTCGCGCAGCACCTGCGCCGTCCCCGCGCCCACCGCCAGCCATTCGATTCCCACCGGCGGCTGCGGCCAATAGTAGTCAAGCCGCTCCAACCCCAGACGCGCCGCTACCGGGCTAACCACTACTACCGCCTGGTACAGATCCAGATCAAGCATGCGCTGACGCTCTGGCGGCCCTTCGGCACAGGGCTCGAGCGTCAGCAGCGGCAGGCTGCTGGTTCTCACGCCGTGCGCGGCCAGTCGCGCAGCCAGTCGCTGGTTCTCCGCCGGCTGGCGGGTCAGCAGCAGGCAGCGGCTCACCGCGGCGGCGCCTCCTCGTACACGGCATCCAGGATTGCCTGTGCCCCCTGCGCCAGCAACTCCTCAGCAACCGCTATGCCCAGCGCCTCTGGTGCGGACTCCGGCCCGCGCGCTTCAGCGCGCAACATGCGCTGGCCATCCGGGTCGCCGACCAGCCCCCGCAGCCACAATTCGCCGTTTTCGCGCTCGGCGTAACAGGCAATCGGCACCTGACAACCACCATTAAGGCGCGTGTTAAGCGCACGCTCGGCGCGCACGCGCAGCGCGCTGTCCTCGTCGTTCAGCTGCACCAGCAGCGCCTGCAACTCGGTATCCGAACTGCGGCACTCAATGCCGACCGCGCCCTGCCCGCCAGCAGGCAGGCTGACCTCGGGCGGCATCGGGTAACGAATGCGCTCATCGAAGCCCAAACGCAGCAGCCCGGCCGTCGCCAGCACGATCGCGTCGTACTCGCCCGCATCGAGCTTGGCCAGACGGGTGTTGACGTTACCGCGCAGGAAGCGGATCTGCAGATCCGGACGCCGAGCCATGATCTGCGCCTGACGACGCAGGCTGGAAGTGCCGACCACACTGCCGGCCGGCAGCGCGTCCAGATCAGCATGGTGATTGGAGACAAAGGCGTCGCGCGGGTCTTCGCGCTCACAGATGGCGTACAGGCCCAGACCGTCCGGGAACTGCATCGGCACGTCTTTCATGGAATGCACGGCCAGGTCGGCCTCGTCATTGAGCATGGCGGTTTCCAGCTCCTTGACGAACAGTCCTTTGCCGCCAATCTTGGCCAGCGGTGAATCCAGCAATTGATCACCACGGCTGACCATGGGGACCAGGGAAACAATGACACTCGGGTCCAGCTGTTCGAGACGCGCCTTTACGTATTCGGCCTGCCACAGGGCCAAGGCGCTCTTGCGGGTGGCAATTCGCAGATGTCGACTCATGGGACTCTCGCTTCAAACCAGGTCGCATCATACGCCATGGTCAGACAGGCATCCACGCGGGACGGTGTCGCAGCCCCGTCACAGCCGCTCCATCAGGCGCCGCACACCCGGTACGTGGCGCCGGCTGACGGTCAGCGACTCGTCGTCCAACCCCTTGAGGCACAGTTCAAAATGCCCCATGGCGGTCCGTTGCAGGCACTCAATCCGGCTGCGTGCCACCAGAGCGTTACGATGGATGCGGACAAACTGCTCGCCGAACTCTTCTTCCAGCGCCTTCAGCGGTTCATCCAGCAACACTTCGCCGTGCAGATGACGCAGCGTGACGTATTTATGGTCGGCGATGAAATACAAAACGTCCTCGACCGGGATCAGCTCGATGCCCTTGCGCGTACGTGCACTGATGTGACTGCGAGCCTCAGCACCCCCTGGCTGCGCCGCGGCCTTGCCCAGGTTGGCCAGCTGCATGCGATTGGGCTTCTGCGCCTTGGCCAGGGCAGCGGCCAGAGCCTCGCTGCGCACGGGTTTGAGCAGGTAACCCACGGCGCTGACCGCGAAGGCGTCAAGCGCGTATTCACCGTGCGCAGTACAAAAAACCACCGCCGGCGACTCGGCGTTCTCGCACAGCTTGGCGGCGGTTTGCAGGCCGTCCAGCCCAGGCATGCGAATGTCCAGCAGCAGGATATCGGGATGATGCGCCTCGACCAGTTGTAAAGCCTCATGCCCATTGCTGGCCATCTCGGGCAACGCCCTGTACCCCGGCAGCGAACCAACCAGTCGCGCCAGCCGCTCGCGGGCCAGCGGCTCATCATCAGCGATCAGTACTTTCATTCGATAATGACTTCTCTGCCGTTGTTGAATCTTGTGTAACAGGATAGACCAGCCTGCTGAAGAAGCACTCTCCCTGCCGCCAGCCACTCAGCTCAGCGCCGTCACCGAACAGCGCCTGCAACCGCGCCCGGATGTTGGCCATGGCCATGCGTGCCCCCTGGTGCGAATCGTCTTGCTGAGGACAGGTGTTGCTCACCATAAGTTCAACCACCCCGCCCTCCAAGCGCCCCTGAATCACTATATCGCCGCCGTTGATAAGGGGCTGCAGGCCATGCAGGATGGCGTTCTCCAGCAACGGCTGCAGGGTCAGCAGCGGCATTGGCAGATCCTCGGTCAGCGCCTCGACATCCCACTGCACGCGCATGCGTTCGCCCAGCCGGTACTGTTCGATACGCAGGTAGCCCTCGCACAAACGTCGCTCCTCACCCCAACAGGACAAGGTCTCGCTGCTGGACAGGTTGGCGCGGAACAGGTCGGAGAGATCCAACACCGCCTGCTCGGCCTTGGCCGGCGCCACCTCGATCAGGCTGGCAATGCTGTTCAGGCTGTTGAATAGAAAATGCGGGCGAATGCGTGACTGCAACGCCTGCAGGCGCGAACGCAGCTCGGCCTGCTGCTGATGCTGCCACTGCTGCTGCAGATAGAAGTAGCGCAGCAGCAAACTGGTCATGATCAGTGCGATCAGGCCGTGACGCAGCAGTTGTCCGGCTTCCCATTGCAAAGCGCCGCTCATGCCGCGGTATACCACCCAATCCCCCAGCACCGTGAAGATCAGGGTAAGGCCAATAACCACCGCGTGGCAGGCGGCGACGGCCAGCCCCAGCGGCCGTCTGCGCATCCAGCTGCGCAGGCGACACAGCAGCGCAGCAGACAGCAATACAATCCACTGCACAAAAAGCGAGGCCATGGCCAGCTGCAACCAGTCAAACCCGCCCTCGGCCGGCTGCGCCAGCACCCATACCAGCACCATCAACTGAGCCAGCACCACCAGGGTAAAAACAGCCACGGACGAGCACAGATCAGGGAGAAAAAAATCCTCTCCCTCATAGGGGCGCTTGAGCAGGGACCAGAATCCGTTCTTCATTGCCCCAGTGTCTGCCAGCCGGCCGCCATCGCGCAAGCGTGAAATGCTATGCTATGCGCCTCTTCACGCAGCGGACCCATCCGAGACATGAGCCAAGACAAGACAAACCAATCCTGGGGTGGCCGGTTCAGCGAACCGGTCGACGCCTTCGTTGCCCGTTTCACCGCCTCGGTGGATTTCGACCAGCGCCTGTACAAGCATGACATCCAGGGCTCGATCGCCCACGCCACCATGCTGGCCAAGGTCGGCGTACTGACCGAGGCAGAGCGCGACGCCATCATCGAGGGGCTGAACACCATTCGCAGCGACATCGAAGCTGGCCAGTTTGACTGGCGCGTTGACCTCGAAGACGTGCACATGAACATTGAGGCCAAGCTGACCGAAGCCATCGGCATCACCGGCAAGAAACTGCACACCGGCCGTTCACGCAACGACCAGGTCGCCACCGATATACGCTTGTGGCTACGCGAGGAAATCGACGTCATCCTCGGCGAGCTGGTGCGTCTGCAAACCGGCCTGCTGGAGCAGGCCGAGCGCCACAACGCGGTGATCATGCCCGGCTTTACCCACCTGCAGACCGCCCAACCGGTGACCTTCGGCCATCACCTGCTGGCCTGGTTCGAGATGCTGCAGCGCGACCGCGAGCGCCTGATCGACTGCCGTAAGCGGGTCAACCGCATGCCGCTGGGCTCGGCCGCACTGGCCGGCACCACCTACCCGATCGACCGCAGCATCACCTGCGAGCTGCTGGGTTTTGAAGCGGTATCCGGCAACTCGCTGGACGGCGTGTCCGACCGCGACTTCGCAATCGAATTCTGCGCCGCCGCCGCGCTGGCGATGATGCACCTGTCGCGCTTCTCCGAAGAGCTGGTGCTGTGGACCAGCGCGCAGTTCAATTTCATCGCCCTGCCCGACCGCTTCTGCACCGGCTCCTCGATCATGCCGCAGAAGAAGAACCCGGACGTACCCGAGCTGGTACGCGGCAAGTCCGGCCGCGTGTACGGCCACCTGATGGGCCTGCTGACCCTGATGAAGAGCCAGCCGCTGGCCTACAACAAGGACAACCAGGAAGACAAGGAACCGCTGTTCGACGCGGTCGACACCCTGCGCGACAGCCTGCGCGCCTTTGCCGACATGATCCCGGCGATCGAGCCCAAGGTCGAGGCAATGCGCGAAGCAGCCCTGCGCGGCTTTTCCACTGCAACCGACCTGGCGGATTACCTGGTACGCAAGGGCATCCCCTTCCGCGACTGCCACGAGATCGTCGGGCACGCGGTGAAGTACGGTGTGGATTCAGGCAAGGATCTGGCGGAGATGTCGCTGGAGGAGCTGCGCCGCTTCAGCGATCAGATTGAGCAGGACGTGTTTGAGGTACTGACGCTGGAAGGCTCGGTCAACGCCCGTGACCATATCGGCGGTACAGCACCGGCGCAGGTGCTGGCAGCCGTTCAGCGCGGCCGCGAACTACTGGCCAACTGAGTGGATAACCGGCAGCCCCGCAGGGCTGCCGGCTTCCCGCTTACTCGCGCTGGGCGCTGATCACGAAAGTGCCACGACCGCTGTTGTCGTAGCTGCTCGCGCTCAGGGTGTAACGCCCAGACTCAAGGTAGGTGCTGATGCGAGAGTTAGTGCCACCGGCCCCGTCATCATCCTCCAGCTCCACACCGTTACCGCTCAGGCGCAACATGGCGTCAAACTCGGTCGCATACAGGTCAACCTGATACTGACCAGCCTCACTGATCACCAGCGTCTTGTCGACACTCGCGCCAGACAGACTACCCGACACCGCCTCACCCGGACGCAACTGCGCGCCGCTGCCATTGACCGGCTGCACCGAGTTGCTCAGGGTGAACAGACCAGCGCTGCCATCAGCGGTTGAAGCGCTAATACGGTAGGTGCCGGGGTTCGCCAGGGTGGTAATGGCTGCATCCAGGTTCTGACCAGCGCCGTCGTCATCGCTGGCATCTACACCAGGGCCGCGCAGGGTCAGATAACTGTCAACCTCGGTCGAGCTCATGGTAAGACGCAGCAGCGAGCGTTCCGGTACGGTCAGGCTGTACACCTTGTCCTCGCTGTCAGCCAGGCCACTGATACTGCCGCCCAGCGTCAGCTCACCACCATTGGTCAGCTCTACTCCCTCAGGCAGCGCGCGAGTGCTGAGCGTCAGGTCATAGGCACCCTCAGCCGGCGTGTCCAGCGCGGTGGCTGTGACCTGGTAAGTGCCGGGCTCCAGCATCGCTGTCAGGCGCGAGTTGGTGCCGCCGCCGCCGTCGTCATCTTCCAGCGACAGGCCACCACCGCTCAGCTTGAGCACGGTGTCCAGCTCTTCAGAGGTCATGACAATATCGTACAACCCCGCCTCACTGACGGTCAGGCTGTAGGTGTTGGCGCTGCTGGCCAGGCTCAACAGACCGAACAGCGACTCATCCAGCACCAGCGCGCCGCTGTTGCGTGGCGTCACTTTCTCCAGCGACAGCTCAAAGGGGCCGTAGGCCGAGGCACTGCTGCCACTGACGCCCAGGCGGTAGGTACCATCAGCCTGCGGGGTCAGGTGCAGCGAGCCCTGACGCGGGCCGCTGACCAGTTGATTGCGTGAGTCCAACAGCGTCAGCACGGCACCTTCAAGCGCGCCGCTCTGCTGAACCCGTACCAACTCGCCTTGCTTGAGCTTGAGGCTGAACACCTGGTACTGGGAGCCATCGTTAAGGTTGACCGGGCTGCTGCTGGTCAGCTCGCCCTGCAGACGCGAAGCGCCACTGACATCAGTCACGCTGCTCTGAATGCTGGCACAACCGACCAGGGTGGCAGCCATGCTGACCGCCAGCGCGGTGCGACACAGGGGAGAGGGAAGCAATGAGGAGAACTGCATGTAAATTCCTTCTGGACGGGAAAACATCCTGAAACCGCCGAGCTTGCGCTCGGCGCCGCATTCTTGCCCAGCGATTATGCCTGTTCCGACGCACCCGGCTCCAGTACCGAAACGTGGTATGTGCACCATGTCCGATTTGTCTATCAGGCTGCCGGCTGTTGCTGCGTGATACAGTGGATGTTGCCGCCACCCAGCAGGATTTCCCGCCCCGGCACTGCCACCACCCGGCGCTCAGGGAACAGCTGCTGCAGGATGGCCAGCGCCTCCTCATCACGCGGATCACCGAAGCTCGGCGCGACCACGCCGCCGTTGACGATCAGGAAGTTGACGTAGGAGCCGGCCAGGCGAATGGCTGGGTCACGGCTCTGACTGCCCTCCACCACCTGCACATCGGCACACTCCTCGGCCGTGGCATGCAGCGGCCCGGGAATGGGTATGTGGTGGACCAATAACACCCGCCCCTGTGCATCCCGCGCCTCGGCCAGCACGGCGGCGGCCGCCTGACAGCGAGGATAATTCGGGTCCTGCGGGTCATCGGTCCAGGCCAGCAGCACCTCGCCCGGCCGAATGAAGCAACAGAAATTGTCGACGTGCCCATCGGTCTCGTCGTTGTACAGGCCGTCGGGCAACCAGATCACCTTGCTGATACCCAGCTGCGCCGCCAGTTGCTGTTCAATCTCTACACGTTGCAGATGCGGGTTGCGGTTTGGGTTGAGCAGACACTCCTCGGTGGTGATCAGCGTGCCTTCGCCGTCCACGTGGATCGAGCCACCTTCGAGCACAAAGCCCTCGGTGCGGTAGCGCGGGCAGCGCTCCATCGACAGGATCTTGCTGGCTACCTGATCGTCCAGCGCCCAGTCGGCATACAGGCCGCCCAGCTCGCCACCCCAGGCGTTGAAGGCCCAGTCCACACCGCGCAGGCCGCCTTGGCCGTTGACCACAAAGGTCGGCCCGGTATCACGTACCCAGGCATCATTGCTGCTCAGCTCCACCACCCGAATCGCCGGGTGATCCAGCTGCGCACAGGCGTTGGCGTATTGCGCCGCCGAGACGCCGACGGTCACCGGCTCAAACCCGGCAATCGCCTGCGCCACCGCGGCAAACGCGGTCTGCGCCGGCAGCGCCTGCTGTCGCCAGTTATCCGGACGCTCCGGCCAGATCATCCAGGTCTGACTGTGCGGCGCCCATTCGGCGGGCATGAAATAACCGTCGTGCTGCGGCGTGCTGTGCAGGTTGAACATGGGCTCAGGACTCCAGCTCGCCATCCAGGGTCTTGACCGGGCCGTACAGGTTCGGACGGCGGTCGCGGAACACGCCCCAGGCGCTGCGAATATGCTCCAGCTCGTCCAGGTCGAAGGACTGCACCAGCACGCCGGTTTCCGTCTCGTTCAGCTCCTGTACCTTCTCGCCAAACTGGTTGGCAATAAACGACGAGCCGTAGAAGGTAATGTCGTAACCGTCCTGCTCTTCGCGGCCGATGCGGTTGCTGGCGATCAGCGGCATCAGGTTGGCACCGGCGTGGCCCTGCTGCACCCGCTGCCAGTGATCGCGGGAGTTGATGCTGTGGTCGTGCGGCTCGCTGCCAATGGCGGTCGGGTAGAACAGCAACTCGGCGCCCATCAGCGCCATGCTGCGTGCACACTCGGGGAACCACTGATCCCAGCAGATACCGACGCCAATCTTGGCGTAGCGCGTTTGCCAGACCTTGAAGCCGGTGTCGCCGGGATTGAAGTAGTACTTCTCGTGGTAACCGGGGCCATCGGGGATATGGCTCTTGCGATAGATACCCAGGTTACTGCCATCGGCATCGATGATCGCAATGGAATTGAAACGCGCGCGCCCACTCAGCTCGAAGAAGCTGATCGGCAGCACCACTGCCAGTTCTCTGGCCAGCGCCTGAAAGTGCTTGATCGCCGGATTATCCTCGACCCGAGTGGCCAACTGCAGATACTCAGGGTTGGGCTTCTGGCAGAAATAAGGGGTTTCGAACAACTCCTGAATCAGGATGATCTGCGCGCCCTGGGCGGCGGCCTCGCGCACCAGCTTCTCGGCCTGCGCAATGTTGGCCTGGCTATCCCAAGTGCAGCCCATCTGGGTGGCGGCAACGGTCACGGTACGGGTCATGGCTCACTCCGATTAGAGTTGGATAAAAATCGATTTATAGCTGGCCAACACGTACTTGGCAAGCGATGGCGTCGATATAATGCAGATATTTATCCGCATATGTAGAAATTAAAACCCACTAAGCCAATAGCTCAGCCGGATCTTGCCGATAAAAATCGGCTAAGTGTTGATAGACAGCAGGCCACTCCTGGCGCAGCGCCGCTGGCCGCTCGAAGAAGCTCTCGGACAGCACCGCGAAGAACTCAGCCGGCGCTTCGAGCGCGTAAGCATCCAGCGGCAGGGGCTCGTTGCGCTCAAAGCGCTGCCCCAGATCCTCCCAGGCTGCCTGCATGTCACGCGCCCAATCCGCCTGGCTCATGCCCCGATGCAGGGGCGGGGCGCCGTTGGCACTGGCCGAGCGCATATCCAATGTATGCGCCAGCTCATGAATCACCACATTGAAACCGTCGGCCCGACCGGAGTGGCGGACATCATCCAGCGACAGCACCACCGGCCCGCGCAACCAGGCTTCGCCGCTCAACTCACGCTCGCCCTCGTGCACCGCGCCGGCCTCGTCGCGCCATTGGTGTCGCGCGCGAAAGGGGCCGTCATAGAAGATCAGTGTCTGCCAGCCCGCGTACCAGTCGAGTCCCAGCTCCAGCACCGGCACCACGGCCATGCCCGCTACCCGCAGGCGCAGCGCATCGTTCAGCTCGACACCGTCAGTCGCGTGCAGGTGCTTGCGCAGCAGCAGGCGCAGCGCCAGCTCGTGCAGGCGCGTGCGCGTTGCGCCATCAATGCGCTGATAAAACAGCCAATCACCCAGCGCCTGTTGCCAGAGCTGTGGGTCGAGCCGTTGTTGCAGCTCGCTCAACTGCTGCGCCTCCCGGCGCTGACGCCACCAGCTGAACAGACCCAAGTCAGCCGCCCTCGACCGGTGGCAGCACCGGCGGCAGATACACCCCCAGATAGGCCGTCATCAGCCGCGTCGCCTCACGGCATATCGGCTCAGACAGCTCGCCGGACTGCTGGTAGCCCACCGCCAGCAGCTTGTCCGCGGCCTGCATGGCCAGGGCAAAGACGTCCACGTCCTGCGGCAGCGGTGGCAACACAAAGTGCTCCGCCAGGCTGCGCTGAAAGCGCTGAGCCAGCAGGTGGTCGTGCTGCTGATCCGCCTGCCGGATAGCTGCCAGATCATGTCCGCCCAGCAGCAGCGCACGCGCTGCCGGGTGGGTGCGGTAGTAGTGCTGAAAGCGCTGTTCGATATCCCCCACCAGGGCCATCCAGCTGACAGGTGAAGATGCCGGCGGTTGCTGCAGCACTGCCTCTAGCTCGGCAAACAGCCGCTCGGCCAACGCCGCCAGCACGTCACTGATCTGTGGGAAGAAGTGATAGACCGACGAAGGGGGAATGTCGGCCTGCTCGGCAATGGCATAGATCGACAGCTCGCTGAGCCCGCCTTGATCAAGCAGCGTGGTGGTGGCCTCAAGAATACGGTCAATCCGCTCCTGACTGCTGGCGCGGCGCTTGGGAACCGCTCGACTCATGAATAGCTCTCTACTGGCGACTGTCCTGCAGACGATACCACAGCAGCGCCAAGGCTCTGATAGCGGTCTGCAGAGGCGCGCCCGGCGGCACTGGCAGATGTCGCCAACGCGCCATCAGGTCAAAGTTGCGCGCATCACCCAGCACGGTTTCAGCCATCAGTTTGCCGGCGAGCCCGGCCAGCGCCACACCCTGCCCGGAGTAGCCTTGCGTGTACAGCACCCGCTGCCCCAGCCGGCCAAACACCGGTGCCTTGCTCATGGTCATGGCTACCTGACCGCCCCACAGATACTCAAAATCCTCATCTGCCAGCTGCGGAAACACCAGCGCCATTCGTTCACGCATGGTCTGACGCAAGGCATCCGGCCGCGCATCACGGGCGCTGGCCCGCCCACCGAACAGCAAGCGGTTGTCCGGGGTCAGCCGGTAATAGTCAATCAGGGTGTTCATGTCGCACACCGCCGCGCGCGAGGGAATCAGCTCGGCGGCCAGCTCACCCAGCGGCCGGGTGGCACCGATATAGCTGCCGATTGGCATAAAGCCCTTGCGATACCAGGGCAACAACTTGCCCAGATAAGCGTTGCCCGCCAACAACAGATGCCCTGCGCGCACCCGTCCGCCGGCGGTCTGCACCTCCACAGCGCCACCCTGCTCGACATAATTCAGCACCGCTGAGCGCTCGAAGATGCGCACGCCCGCCTGCTCCGCCGCGCGGGCCAAACCTTGGGCGTACTTAAGCGGGTGCAGATCACCACCACCCCAGTCCATAACGCCGGCGTGATAGTCGGCCCGCAACAACCCCTGCAGCGCAGCGCGGTCATGAAACTCAAGGCGATCGTAGCCCAGCTCAGCCAGCTCTTGCTGCCAGGCATGCAGCTCCGGCACCTGACGCGCCTTGTTGGCCACCAGCAAAATGCCCCATTTCAGGTCGCAATCGATGCCGTGCCGCTCGACCCGTTCACGCAGCAGACCCACCCCAGCCACGCCCAGCTGCCAGACGCGGCGGGCATCGGCGTCACCCAGCTCGCGCACTACCCGTGAATGGTCACAGGCCACCCCGGGGTTGATCTGCCCGCCGTTACGGCCGGAGCAGCCCCAGCCGACGTCTTCTGCTTCCAGCACAATCACGCTGCGCCCGGCCTCGGCCAGCTCCAGTGCCGCCGACAGCCCGGTAAAGCCCGCGCCGACGATGCACACGTCCGTATCCAGCGCACCCGCCAGCTGCGCCCGAGGCGCCACCACAGGTACGCTGGCCCGATACCAGGAATTATTCATCTCAAAGGCTCTCGCATAACGAACAATCCCGCCAGATGGCGGGATTGAGAGGGGGCTGCCTGCGGTCAAACGGTGTGCAGGTACCACATGTACTCAAGGTCGGAGATGGTCTTTTCAAACTCTTCCATCTCGCTTTCCTTACAGAGCACAAACACGTCCAGGTACTCCTCGCCGATGTATTCCTTCATCACCTCGGAGGCCTCCAGCTCGCGCAGGGCATCACGCAGGTTGGTCGGCAGGGAGGCTTCGTGCTGATCGTAGGCATTGCCTTCGGTCATCTCCGGCGGCTCGACCTTGTTGCTGATGCCGTAGTGGATCGCCGAGAGCAGTGCTGCCATCAGCAGATACGGGTTGGCATCGGCGCCCGCCAGACGATGCTCGATACGCATCGCCTCGGGCTCGCCGCCCGGCACCCGCACCGCGACCGTACGGTTGTCGATACCCCAGGTCGGCGCACAGGGCACGAAGAAGCTCGGGCTGAAGCGGCGGTAGGAGTTGACGTTGGGGCACAGGAAGGCCATGTACTGCGGCAGCGTTTCCAGCAAGCCGCCAATCGCCCAGCGCAGGGTGTCGCTCAGGCTACCGTCCGGATTGGGCGCAAAGATGTTGCGGCCATTCTCATCCATCAGACTGATATGCACGTGCATGCCGTTGCCGGCCTGGTCGTAATAGGGCTTGGCCATGAAGGTGGTGTCCATTTCATGGTCATAGGCCACGTTCTTGATCACCCGCTTGAGCAGCACGTTGAAGTCACAGGCTTTCACCGGATCATCAACGTGGTGCAGGTTGACCTCAAACTGGCCCGGCGCGGACTCGGCCACGATGGCGTCAGCGGGGATGCCCTGCTCGTGGGCAGCTTCGATGACGTCCTCAAGGAATTCGGCGTACTCGTCCAGATCATCCATGGAGTAGACCTGAACCGAGTTCGGGCGTTTGCCCGACATGGGTGAGCGCGGCGGCTGCGGGCGACCGGTGATGTTCTCCTGGTCAATCAGGTAGAACTCCAGCTCAAAGGCAGATACCGGGGTCAGCTTGAGATCTTTGAAACGCTCTACGATGCGTTGCAGAACATAGCGGGGGTCAGCGAAGAAGGGGGTCTTGCGGTCCAGCTCATACATGGTCATCAGCAGCTGTCCGGTTGGACGCTTCTGCCAGGGCTCCACCGTCAGCGTGCCAGGAATCGGCAGACAGATGCGGTCCGCATCGCCAATCTCCAATCCCAGACCCGTCTCCTCGACGGTCGTACCTTGAATGTTGAGCGCAAAGACCGACGCCGGCAATGCGATACCTTTCTCAAACGCTTTGGCCAGTGCTGAACGATCAATGCGCTTGCCGCGCACAATGCCGTTCATGTCGGCAATAAGAAGGTCAATAAAGTGGATTTCCGGATGCGCGGCCAGAAAGGCCTCCGCTTCCTGGATGCCGACCTGCGCACCGATCTCGGTGGCTACGGCTGTTAAAGCATCCGCTCCGGCTTGGGGCTGCATGGGATTTCACCTGTTATTTGTAAAATATATCAATCACAAAACGTGCCAGCCCTGAGTTAATCCGAAAGGCTCGTTGGAGTCAATAGAGCAGGCATCGCACAAAGTCGGTGCAAGGCGCACCAATTAAGGTCGTTCCGGGCCTATCGGTGCGCCAGAGGCCCGAGCGACCGTTCAGGATTTACGGTCTTTGTGTTAAATATTTTTTATTGCTATTGTACGAAAAAACGAACAACAATGCGGTCACCCGCCATTCGAACTGGATCATCTGGAAGACAGTCAATGTCCATCGCTCGCAAGCCCGTCATCGGTATCGTCTGCTGCTCCGAGCAGCTCGGTCTCCACCCATTCAACATTGTTGGCGAGAAGTACATTCTCGGCGTCGTTGACGGCGCAGATGGTTTGCCGCTGTTGATTCCAGCCCTGGGCGAGCGCCTGGACAGCGCACAGCTGCTGACGATGCTGGACGGCATTCTGTTCACCGGCTCACCCTCCAACGTAGAGCCTCACCATTACCAGGGCCCGGCGAGCGCCGACGGCACCAAACATGACCCCAAGCGCGACGCCACCACCCTGCCGCTGATCCGTCAGGCAATCGATCAGGGTGTGCCGGTGCTTGGCATCTGCCGCGGCTTTCAGGAAATGAACGTGGCCTTCGGCGGCACCCTGCACCAGCGCCTGTATGAGGTGGGCGGATATATCGAACACCGCGAAGACAAGACACAGCCGGTCGAGGTTCAGTACGGCCCGGCCCATGAGGTTCGCTTTGAGCCCGGGGGGTTGCTTCACCAGATCGCAGGCTGCAGTTCGGCCCAGGTCAATTCCCTGCATACCCAGGGAGTAGCTACACTGGCAGCCGGTCTGCAGCCTGAAGCGACAGCACCCGATGGACTGATCGAGGCCTTCTCGGTCAGCCAGGCAACCCAATTCGCACTCGGCGTACAGTGGCACCCCGAATGGCAGGTCCGTAGCAACGCGCTCTACCTGTCGATTTTCCAGGCGTTCGGCAACGCCTGCCGGGCCCGTGCGTCGCGGCAACCCTGAGGCGGTTATGAACAAGATTGAAAGCTGGCTGAAAGAAAACAAGATTACCGAAGTGGAATGCATGGTCAGCGACCTGACCGGCATCGCTCGCGGCAAGATCGCACCGACCATGAAATTCATCTCGGAAAAAGGCATGCGCCTGCCCGAGAGCATTCTGTTGCAGTCGGTGACCGGCGACTATGTAGAAGACGACATCTATTACGACCTGCTCGACCCGGCGGACATCGACATGATCTGCAAGCCGGACGAAACCGCCATGTTCACCGTGCCGTGGGCGCTGGAGCCGACCGCACAGATCATCCACGATTGCTTCGACAAGATGGGCAACCCCATCGAGATGTCGCCACGCAACGTGCTGAAGACCGTCCTCAAGCTGTACCAGAAGAAAGGCTGGAAACCGATTGTTGCGCCGGAAATGGAGTTTTACCTGACCCGCCGCAACGAAGACCCGGACCTGCCGCTGCAGCCGCCGATTGGCCGTTCCGGCCGCCAGGAAACCGGCCGTCAGTCGTTCTCCATTGACGCCGCCAACGAGTTCGACCCGCTGTTCGAGGATATGTATGACTGGTGCGAGGCCCAGGGCCTGGATCTGGACACGCTGATCCACGAAGAAGGCACCGCGCAGATGGAAATCAACTTCCGTCATGGCGACCCCTTGCACCTGGCCGACCAGATCCAGGTGTTCAAGCGCACCATGCGCGAGGCAGCGCTCAAGCACGACATGACCGCCACCTTTATGGCCAAGCCGATCACCAACGAGCCGGGCAGCGCCATGCACCTGCACCAGAGCATCGTTGATACCAAGACCGGCAAGAACATCTTCTCCAATGAAGACGGCAGCATGAGCGAGCTGTTCCTGCAGCACATCGGCGGCCTGCAGCGCTACATCCCCGAGGTGTTGCCGCTGTTCGCGCCCAACGTCAACTCGTTCCGCCGCTTCCTGCCGGATACCTCGGCCCCGGTGAACGTGGAATGGGGCGAAGAGAACCGCACCGCCGGCCTGCGCGTGCCGGACTCCAGCCCGCAGAACCGGCGCGTGGAGAACCGCCTGCCGGGCGCCGATGCCAACCCCTACATCGCCATCGCCGCCAGTCTGCTGTGCGGCTACCTGGGCATGGAAAACCAGATTTCTCCCTCGGCGCCCGTCAAGGGTCGCGCCTATGAGCGCCGCAACCTGCGCCTGCCGCTGACCATCGAGTCGGCGCTGGAACGCATGGAGCAGTGTCGCGATGTGGAAGCGGTGCTGGGCAGCAAGTTCTGCCGCGGCTATGTCGCCGTCAAACGCGCCGAGCACGAAAACTACAAACGGGTGATCAGCTCCTGGGAACGCGAGTTCCTGCTGTTGTCGGTCTGACACCCAGCCCCAACCATTGTCGCTGCCCCGGCAGGACCTTACGGATATCGGAGTACCGCATGAGCACACATAATACCGCCGCCCTGCAAGCCATGGACGCCGCCCATTACCTGCACCCCTTTACCGACCACAAGGAGCTGGGCGAGCGTGGCACGCGCATCATCGAGCGCGCCGAGGGGGTCTACCTGTGGGACAGTGAGGGCAACAAGGTGCTCGACGGCATGGCTGGCCTGTGGTGTGTGAATATCGGCTACGGCCGCACCGAGCTGGCCGAGGCGGCGTACCAGCAGATGCTCAAGCTGCCCTACTACAACAGCTTCTTTCAGTGCACCAACCCGCCGGCCATCGAGCTGGCCAAGGCGATTGCCGAGGTCGCCCCCGAGCACATGAACCATGTGTTCTTCACCGGCTCGGGCTCCGAGTCCAACGACACCGTGCTGCGCATGGTGCGCCGTTACTGGGATCTCAAGGGCAAGCCCGGCAAGAAAACCATCATCGGCCGCGTCAACGGTTACCACGGTTCTACCGTAGCCGGTGCCAGCCTCGGCGGCATGTCGGCGATGCATGAGCAGGGTGACCTGCCGATTCCTGGCATCGTGCACATCCCGCAGCCGTACTGGTACGGCGAGGGCGGTGACATGTCGCCGGACGAGTTCGGCATCTGGGCCGCGCAGCAGCTCGAAGCCAAGATCCAGGAGCTGGGCATCGACCAGGTCGGCGCCTTTATTGCCGAGCCGATCCAGGGCGCTGGCGGCGTGATCATTCCGCCGGACACCTACTGGCCGGAGATCAAGCGCATCCTGGCCAAGTACGAGATCCTGCTGGTGATCGATGAAGTGATCTGCGGCTTCGGTCGCACCGGCCAGTGGTTCGCCAGCCAGCACTACGATCTCAAGCCCGACCTGATGCCGATCGCCAAGGGCATGACCTCCGGCTACCTGCCGATGGGCGGCGTGATTGTCAGTGATCGCGTGGTCGAGACCATGGTCGAGCACGGCGGCGAGTTCTATCACGGCTACACCTATTCCGGGCACCCGGCCTCGGCTGCCGTTGGCCTGGAAAACCTGCGCATCATGCGCGACGAAAAGATCGTCGAGTATGTTCGCGAAGAAGCGGCACCGTATTTGCAAGAGAAAATCGCCGGCCTGGCAGAGCATCGCCTGGTCGGTGAAGTACGCGGTGTAGGCCTGCTCGGCGCCATCGAGCTGGTCAAAGACAAGGCCACCCGGGAACGCTTCCCGGACAAGGGCAGCGTCGGCACCTTGTGTCGCGATCTCTGTGTCGCCAACGGTCTGGTGATGCGCGCGGTGGGTGACACCATGATCATGTCGCCGCCGCTGGTCATCAGCCGCAGCGAGATCGACGAACTGGTCGACAAGGCCTGGACAGTGCTGGATCAGGTGGCCGAGCAACTGGGCGTCTGACACGCCTTGTGGCCAGCGGCTATGCTGGCCATAAGGCGCTTGACTGCGTCGGGGCGCCACCCGCGCCCCACCACCGCGTTTCCAAACAATGGATGGAGAGTTGAAACGATGATGAAGCATCTGGGCAAGACACTGCTGGCGACTGCGACGGCTGTATCTATCAGCGCAGCGGCGCAGGCAGAAGAGGTGGTTAACGTCTACAACTGGTCGGACTACATTGCCGAGGACACCCTGGCCAACTTCCAGGAGGCTACCGGCATTCGCCCGATCTATGACGTGTTCGACAGCAACGAGGTACTGGAAGCCAAGCTGCTTTCGGGCAGTTCCGGATTCGACATTGTGGTGCCCTCCAACCAGTTCCTGGGCAAGCAGATCAAGGCCGGCGCTTTCATGCCACTGGACCGCAGCAAGCTGCCAAACTGGCAACACCTGGACCCGACCCTGCTACGCGCACTGGAAACCAACGACCCGGGCAACCAGTACGCCTTCCCCTACCTGTGGGGCACCACCGGCATCGGTTACAACCCGGAGAAGGTCAAGGCCGTGCTGGGTGACGATGCGCCGGTCAACTCCTGGGACCTGGTGTTCAAACCGGAGAATATGGAGAAGCTGGCCTCCTGCGGCGTCGCCTTCCTGGATGCGCCGGCCGAGATCATCCCCTCTGCCCTCTTCTATTTGGGCCTGGACCCTAACAGCGGCAGCGCGGAGGACTATCCCAAGGCGCAGGAGCTGCTGATGAGCGTACGTCCGCACATCACCTACTTCCATTCTTCCAAGTTCATCACCGACCTGGCTAACGGCGATATCTGCGTCGCAGTGGGCTGGTCCGGCGACATTCTGCAGGCCGCCGCGCGCGCCGACGAAGCGGACAACGGGGTCGAAGTAAAGTACGTGATTCCCAAGGAAGGCGCCGCCATGTGGTTCGATATGATGGCCATTCCCAAGGACGCTAAAAATGTCGATAACGCCTATGCGTTTATGGATTATATTCTGCGCCCCGAGGTGATCGCCGAGATCTCCAACTACGTGGCCTACGCCAACGGCAACCAGGCGTCCAAGCCGATGATTGACGAAAGCGTGCTCACCGACCCGGGCGTTTATCCCAGCGACGAGACCCTGGCCAAACTCTTTACTCTGGCGGAGCTGCCGGCCAACATCGAGCGCACCCGGACCCGCGTCTGGACGCGCGTGAAATCCGGCCAGTAACGCAGACAAGACGGTAATAACAAACGGCCGGCCGCAGTCCCCCTGCGCCGGCCAGATCAACAGCACTACTTACCTCAGGCACCTCTGCCTTTAGGAGACACCATGAAGCAATCCATGCACCGGTCACTGCTCGCCCTGACCACGGCCACCCTGCTGGGTAGCGCCGTGACTGCGCAAGCCGAGGGCAAGCTGAATATCTATAACTGGTCGGACTATATCGCCGAAGACACCATTGCCAACTTCGAGCAGGAAACCGGCATCAAGGTCACCTACGACGTGTACGACGCCAACGAGGTGGTCGACGCCAAGCTGCTGACCGGCAATTCCGGCTTCGACATCGTGGTGCCCACCAACAACTTCCTGACCAAGCAGGTGCAGGCCGGCGTTTACATGGAGCTGGACCACAGCAAGCTGCCGAACATGAGCAACCTCAACCCCGAGTTGATGAAGCAGATGGAAAGCATCGACCCGGGCAGCAAGCACTCCATCCCCTACCTGTGGGGCACCAACGGCATTGGCTACAACGTCGACAAGGTGAAGGAAGTGCTGGGTGACGACGCCCCGCTGGACTCCTGGGCCCTGATCTTCGATCCGCAGTACGCCAGCAAGCTAAGCAGCTGCGGCCTGACCATGCTCGACTCCGCCGACGAGATGCTGCCCTCCGCGCTCAGCTATCTGGGCCTGGACCCGAACAGCACCAACGCCGACGACCTGAAAAAGGCTGAAGAACTGCTGCTGGCCGTGCGCCCGCACATTACCTATTTCCACTCCTCGCGCTACATCTCCGATCTGGCTAACGGCGACATCTGCGTAGCCGCCGGCTACTCCGGCGATGTTTTCCAGGCAGCCTATCGCGCCGAGGAAGCCGAGAACGGTGTCGACATCAACTACATCATTCCGAAAGAAGGCACCGCCCTGTGGTTCGACATGATGGCCATTCCCAAGGATGCGCCGAACGCCGACAACGCCCACGCCTTCATCAACTACATCATGCGTCCGGACGTGATTGCACCGATTACCGACTACGTCGCCTACGCCAACCCGAACAAGGCGTCTGACGAACTGGTTGACCCGGAAATCCGCAACGACCCGGCTATCTACCCGACTGACGAAGTGCTTGAGCGTCTGTACGTCAACGTGCCGCGCCCCATGTCGGCGCAGCGCCTGATGACCCGCACCTGGAGCCGCATCAAGTCCGGTCGGTAATACCCCAAGGGGCTGTCTGCGGACAGCCCCTTGTTGAATCGGCAGTAGCCAATCCGACGGGTGCCCGGCACCTGTCCCAATGCAAGCATGCGGCCAAGACCGCAGCGGTGGAATGATATTCGGAGAGACCTATGGTTGGTGCAGCAGGAGCCATGAAACAGGCGATGGCCAAGGCCGAGCCCAATGATTTTGTGAAGATTGAGCGCATCAGCAAGCGCTTCGACGAGGCGCTGGCAGTCGATGACGTCAGCCTGAGCATCAACCGTGGCGAAATCTTCGCCCTGCTTGGCGGCTCGGGCTCAGGCAAATCAACGCTGCTGCGCATTCTTGCCGGCTTTGAACGCCCCAGCGAGGGCCGCGTGCTGCTGGACGGCCAGGACATAACTGACCTGCCGCCGTATGAGCGCCCGATCAACATGATGTTCCAGTCCTACGCGCTGTTTCCGCACATGACGGTCGAGCAGAACATCGCCTTTGGCCTCAAGCAGGACAAGCTGCCCAAGGCCGAGATTGATGCGCGCGTGAAGGAAATGCTCAAGCTGGTACACATGACCGAGTACGCTCGCCGCAAGCCGGATCAACTGTCCGGCGGCCAGCGTCAGCGCGTTGCCCTGGCCCGCTCGCTGGCCAAACGCCCCAAAGTACTGTTGCTGGACGAACCCATGGGCGCGCTGGACAAGAAACTGCGTACCCAGATGCAGCTGGAACTGGTCGAAATCATCGAGCGGGTTGGCGTGACCTGCATCATGGTGACCCACGACCAGGAAGAGGCCATGACCATGGCCCAGCGCATCGCCATCATGCATCAGGGCTGGATTGCCCAGGTCGGCACACCGATGGATATCTACGAGAGCCCGGTCAGCCGTCATGTTGCCGAGTTCATCGGCAGCGTGAATATCTTTGAAGGCGAGATCACCGCCGACATGGAAGACCACGCGATCATTCAGTGTGACTGCCTGGACAAACCGATTTACGTCGGCCACGGCATCACCACCCGCGCCCAGGACAAGAACATCATCTACGCCCTGCGCCCGGAAAAGGTTTGGGTCAGCGCCGAGAAGCCCGAGGGCGAGCACAACAGTTCCCACGGTGTGGTACACGATATCGCCTACCTGGGCGGCCACTCGGTGTATTACATCAAGCTCGACAGCGGCAAGCTGGTGCAGGCCTTCTTTGCCAACTCCGAACGCCGGCTGCCCCGTCCCACCTGGGACGACGAGGTGTACATCAGCTGGGATGACGACAGCGGGGTCATTCTACACTCATGAAAATGCCACGCCTGACACCGCCCGGGCGCTTCTGGGTCATCAGCGTCCCGTACCTGTGGCTGTTCCTGTTCTTCCTGCTGCCCTTCGCCATCGTGCTGAAGATCAGCTTCTCGGAAGCCGCGATCGCCATTCCTCCCTATCAGCCGATCTTTCAGTACGTCGAGCAGAAACTCAATGTCGCGCTGAACCTCGGCAACTACATTTTCCTCAGCCAGGACGGCCTCTACCTGTCGGCCTATCTGGGCTCGCTGAAGATCGCCTTCTTCTCGACCCTGATCTGTCTGCTGCTGGGCTACCCGATGGCCTACGCCATCGCCCGTGCGCCCAAGGAAAAGCAGCTGGTCTACCTGCTGCTGGTGATGATGCCGACCTGGACCGCCATCCTCATCCGCGTCTACGCCTGGATGGGCATTCTCAGCAACAACGGCCTGCTCAACTCGGTGCTCATGGGCCTCGGCCTGATCAGCGAACCACTGCAGATTCTCAACACCAACACTGCGGTCTACATCGGCGTGGTCTACGCCTACCTGCCGTTCATGGTGCTGCCGTTGTACGCCAACCTGGTCAAGCACGACCACAGCCTGTTGGAAGCCGCCATGGATTTGGGCGCCGGCAAGATCAAGGCGTTCTGGAGCATCACCGTGCCATTGTCCAAAACCGGCATCATCGCTGGCTCCATGCTGGTGTTTATCCCGGTGGTCGGCGAGTTCGTGATTCCCGAACTGCTGGGCGGCCCGGAAACCCTGATGATCGGCAAGGTGCTGTGGCAGGAATTCTTCAATAACCGCGACTGGCCGGTAGCCTCGGCGCTGGCGATTGTCATGCTGGTGATCCTGATCGTGCCGCTGGCGCTGTTCCACTACAACCAAGCCAAGGAAATGGAGAAGAAGTCATGAGCAAGCGTCCCTCCTTCTCCACCGTCATGCTCTGGCTGGGCCTGATCTTCATCTATCTGCCGATGATTATTCTGGTCATCTACTCGTTCAACGCCTCGCGCCTGGTTACCGTCTGGGGCGGCTGGTCGGTGCACTGGTACGTTGGCCTGCTGGACAACACCCAGTTGATGAACTCGGTCAAACGCAGTCTGCAGATCGCCTTCTTCACCGCCACCGCGGCGGTGGCGCTGGGCACCCTGGCCGCCTTTGTGATGACCCGCATCAAGCGCTTCCGTGGCCGCACCCTGTTCTCCGGGCTGGTGACTGCGCCGCTGGTCATGCCGGAAGTGATCACCGGTCTGTCGCTGCTGCTGCTGTTTGTAGCCATGGCGCAGTTGGTCGGCTGGCCCGCTGAGCGCGGCATGGTCACCATCTGGATCGCCCACGTGACCTTCTGTACTGCCTACGTCGCGGTGGTGGTCAGCGGCCGTCTGGGCGAGCTGGATCAGTCGGTTGAAGAAGCGGCGATGGATCTCGGTGCGCGGCCGTGGAAAACCTTCCTGCTGATCACCGTGCCGATGATTGCCCCCTCGATCGCGGCGGGCTGGCTGCTGTCCTTTACCCTGTCGCTGGACGACCTGGTACTGGCCAGTTTCGTCTCCGGCCCCGGCTCCACCACCCTGCCGATGGAAGTCTTCTCCGCCGTGCGCCTTGGCGTGAAGCCCGAAATCAACGCGGTTGCCAGTCTGATTCTGCTGGCGGTGTCGGTCTTTACCCTGATCGGCTGGTTGATCGCTCGCAGCGCCGAAAAGCGCCGCAGCCAACCACCTGCCGAGGAAGAGGCCATCACCTGGCAGGCCGTCATCGACAGCCGTCGTAACTGAAAACACTGGGCAGGCCTCACGGCCTGCCCAGCTGCCCGCTCCCCCCCCCTCTTGGCAACACCCTGCGGCGCAGGTTAGGCTAACCATACAGAATGAACATTCATTCTGCATGGTTGCGCAGCATCCTCACGGGCACTGTTCAGCCTTCGGCGATAGTGACTAGAATGCGCAGATGACAACTCCGACACGCCCCAAGCCCAACGCCCGTCCACGCATCAAGGACAAGCGGTCGGCCATTCTGCGTGCTGCCCTGGCGGTGTTTGCCGAGGGTGGCGTCAACGGTGTTCCCATGCCTGCGCTGGCCAACAAGGCCGGCGTGGGTACCGGCACCATCTATCGCTACTTCAGCAGCAAGGACGTTCTGGTCAACCAGCTGTTCCGCGAGCAGCGGCAGTTCAAGCGTGACCTGCTGTTCGATGGGCTGGATCGCACCCTGGATGCCGAGGCGCAGTTTCGCCTGGTCTGGCAACGGATGATCCGCTACAGCCGCGAACACCCGGATACCTACCGGTTTCTGGAAATGCAGGACCATCGCCCCTACCTGGACAGCGAAAGCCGGCAACTGGAGCAGCGGTTTTTTGCGCCATTGGTCAGCCAATACCGGGATTATCAGGCTCAAGGGGTGTATCGCAGCGACCTGCGCGCCGAGGTACTGATGGCCATGGTCTGGGGTTGCTTTGCCAACCTGATCAAGTGCGAGCGCGAGGGCCTGTTGACGCTGGAACAGGCCGATCTGGATGCCGCCTGCACCACGTGCTGGTCGATGCTGACCGGCTGACCTCGAACGTCCTGCTGCGTCACTGACACGACGAGGCAGCAACGATGAACAAGACAGCACCAACCCTGAGTGCGCCGGGCCTGGACGCAGCGCTCAGCACCGGCGCGCTGGCCGGCGAGGCCGAAGAGCGCTTTGTGCAGATGATCAACAGCGGCGAAGCCTACCCGGCCGAGACCCTGATGCCGCTGTTCAAACAACTGGAGCCGGTCAGCCTGGAGCTCATGCTGGGCACCTGGCGCGGCGGCAAGTTTGACGGCGGTGCCGAGCCGGACCCGCTGAACTGGTACGGCAAGCGCTTCACCAGCGTCAACGACGTTGAGCCCATCCTCTATCCCGGCCCGGACGGCGCCCTGCAAAACTACGACAAGCTTGGCCGCGCGCAGATCCGCGAGATGGTCTTTGGCGGCAGGGTATCGGCGGCGCTGATCTATGACCAGCAGCCGATTATCGACTACTTCCGCAAGGTCAACGATGACCTGGTCATCGGCCTGGGCGACATCAAGGGCAAGCCGCTGGAGTTTTTCTTTCACCTGACGCGCGACGCGCAATAACAATAGTGCCGGCGCAGGCGGAATGAATCCGCGCCTCCTTAACAATTCGCCGCTTTTCTGCACTGCGCGCGGCTCTGAATCGGGGTAGCATGGGCGGCACATCAACGCCGGCTTTGCCGGCGTTTTCCTGTCACCTGTCTGGAGAAACCCCGTGTCCAAACTGGTCCCTGCCATCGACCCTGAAGGCCTGCTCGAATACTCAGTTGTCTTCACCGACCGCTCGCTCAATCACATGTCCCAGACCTTCCAGCAGGTCATGCGCGACATTTCCACAACGCTCAAGAGCGTTTACAACGCCCACGCGGTTGCGGTGGTTCCCGGCGGCGGCACCTACGGCATGGAGGCAGTTGCCCGTCAGTTCGCCCAGGACAAGCAGTGTCTGGTCATCCGCAACGGCTGGTTCAGCTACCGTTGGAGCCAGATCTTCGAGATGGGCCGCATCCCGGCCAACGAAGTGGTGCTCAAGGCTGCCAAGTCTGACAACAGCCAGCAACCGGCCTTTTCACCCGCGCCGATCGACCAGGTGGTTGCCGAGATCCGCGCCAGCAAGCCCGACCTGGTGTTCGCCCCGCACGTTGAAACCGCTGCCGGCATCATCCTGCCCGACGACTACCTGCGCGCCGTAGCTGATGCCGTGCACGAGGTTGGCGGCCTGTTCGTGCTGGACTGCATTGCCTCCGGCACGGTCTGGGTCGACATGCAGGCCTGCGGTATCGACGTGCTGATCAGCGCGCCGCAGAAGGGCTGGAGCGCCTCGCCGTGCAGCGCACTGGTGATGTTCAGCGAGCGTGCCGAGCAGGTGTTGGAGCAAACCACCAGCAACAGCTTTGCCGCCGACCTGAAGAAATGGCGGCAAATCATGCAGGCCTACGAAAATGGTGGTCACGCTTACCACGCCACCATGCCCACCGACGCCCTCAAGGCGTTCCGCGACACCATGCTGGAAACCCGCGACTACGGCTTCGACAAGGTCAAGCAGGAGCAGCTGGCCCTCGGTACTGCAGTACGCGGCCTGATGCAGGAGCTGGGCTACAAAAGCGTTGCCGCCGACGGGTTTGGCGCGCCGGGCGTGGTGGTCAGCTATACCGATAACGACGCCATCCAGAGCGGCAAGGCCTTCGCCCCCCTCGGCCTGCAGACCGCCGCCGGCGTACCGCTGATGTGTGACGAGCCAGAAGGCTTCAAAACCTTCCGCCTGGGCCTGTTCGGCCTAGACAAGCTGCACAACCCCGAGCGCACCGTCGCCACGCTGAGAGAGGCTTTTGCTGCGCTGTAGGCGCGGTAAACGCAGCGGTAAAAGCAGCGACAAGCCACAAGCGGCAAGCTACAAGCAAACCCGGTCTCGATGCCGGGTTTTGTTTGTGCGCCGGGATTGGCTGCCGCGCAGCATGCAGTTCTGCTGACGCCATCTACCACTGCGTGCCCCCCCATGCAGCCAAAAGAAAACCCGCACGACTGAACACCGTGCGGGTTTTGCTTGAAGCTTGCGGCTTGCGGCTTGCGGCTGGCTAGCGTCGCTAGCCCTTCTGCTGCGCCATAATCTCCTCCATCCCCAACCCGGTGAGGCCGTGGATGGTGCGCCAGAGGTAGAAGAGGATGCCCATCATCATCACCATTGAGGGAATGGCGATCATCGGGTAGCTGACCAGGGTCAGCTGGCCCAGCTGCTCGTTGAACGCTTCGGTGCCGGCCGGACTGGTGACAATCCACTTGGCCAGGATGTAGTTCATTGCCGAGGAAAAGAAGAAGGTGCCGGCCAGAAAGTAGGTGGCACGCAACAGCCGCAGGTTGAATATGTCCACCTGCCCCCGTTGCTGCAGGCGCTCCTGCACCAGGGCGACATTGATCACCTTTTCGTTGTAGAGCATGGTGCGAATCAGCGGATAGCGGGTACGGGTGGAGATCAGTACCGCCAGCCCGAGCACCCCCGGCACCGCAGCCTCCTTGATGGCCAGCCACTTGTTATCCAGCTGCAGCAGGCCAATCCCGCCGGTCAGCAGCACGCTGACCACGCCCAGCGCCGCGATAAAGTTGAACTTGCGGTACTGCACCAGCTCGAACAGGCCCCAGCCAACCGGCAGCGCCAGCGCCAGGATCAGCGCATTGGCGGCGCCCAGCTGCGCTTCACCGCTGAGTTTCATCAGAATGATCGACGGGATGATGATGCTGACCAGCAGGTCGATCAACGGACGCGGCTTGTGCTGCGCAGGAGCAGGATGGGCATCAGACATGGCGGGGCAAAGGGTCTCTGGCGACGGGAAAGGGCCATCATACACAGGCTGGCGCTCCGCTCCCAGCGGTGCGCCAGCGACCATGCACTGACAGCTCAGGTCAGCATGGTGCTAACCAGATAAGCGGTATAGCCGACGTAGGTTGCCAGCAGCAGCACGCCGTTGAAACGGGAGATGGTGCCCTGCTTGCCCATGCGCCCAATACCCATGACCAGCAGCACGAAGGTCAGAGCAAACATCACCACCCAGTCGCGATACAGCACCACCGGCTCCACCGCCAGCGGCGCGATACCGGCGGCGATACCCACCACCGCGAGGGTGTTGAACAGGCCCGAGCCAATCACGTTACCCAGCGCCAGATCGTGCTCGTTGCGGCGAATCGCGGCCAGCGATGAGGCCAGCTCCGGCAGCGAGGTGCCAATCGCCACAATAGTCAAACCGATGATCAGGTCACTGACACCCAGCCCTTCGGCGATATAGACAGCGCCCCAGACCAGCAGACGCGAGCTGGCAATCAGCAGCACCAGCCCCAAAATCAGCCAGAACAGCGCCTTGTTCAGTGGCATGGCGTGGCTGGCCACTTCCTCGGCGTACTCTCCGGAAAGGGCATCGTCCTTGCTGCGCATACCCTCAACGATGGACCAGCCCATCAGCAGGAAGAACGCCCCCAGCAACACCCAGGCATCGTTGCGCGACAGGCTGCCGTCCAGCAACTGATAGCCGGCCAGCAGGGTCACGCCCAGCAGAATCGGCAACTCCTTGCGCAGCACCTGGGAGTGCACCTTGATCGGGCTGATGATCGCCACCAGACCGATGATCAATGCGATATTGGTGATGTTCGAACCATAGGCGTTGCCCAGCGCGAGCCCCGGATTGCCCTGCCCGGCGGCCAGCGCCGAGACCACCATTTCCGGCGCGGAGGTGCCAAAGCCGATGATCAGCATACCGATCAGCAGCGGCGGCATGCCGGCGTGGGTCGCCGTCGCTGACGCGCCATCCACGAAGCGATCTGCGCTCCACACCAACAGAGCCAAACCGGCAATAACGGCGGCAAGTGCCAACAGCATGTTCAGATTCCTGTGCAAAATGAAAAACGGCGCCCATTATCAATGAAAGGCCCGCACGGTGACAGCATCGCCCATACGCAGTCGTGACAAAAAGATTCAGATTTTCCGCGCAAAGCCGATAATACCGGCACAGCTCAACGCACCCTGGCGCGACGGGCGAGCATTCAGACTCGCCACCCGCCCGGTGCCGCTGCCAACACCCCTCACCCTCCGGCATGAAGGACCATCCGGTACGCACCCCCAAAGGTACGAACATGGCCATCAACCGCTCCCTGCGCCAGCAAACACTGGCGCTCATGCTCGGCAGCCTCGCTCTGATGCTGCTGGTTGCCCTCATCATCACCCTGACGCTGGCCGGCAGCGTCCGTAATTATCAGGGGCTGCTGGACCGTCCGCTAGCCAGCGCGAGCCTGATCAACCGCGCCAACCTGGAGTTCAAGACCCAGGTGCAGGAATGGAAGAACGTGCTGTTGCGCGGCAGCGACAACGCCGATCGCAGCAAGTACTGGAACCAGTTTAAACAGGCCGAGGCAGACGTGCAGACCACCCTGCAGGCCATCGCCGCACTGGACATCGACAGCGCCCAGCAGGCCGAGGCCCGTCAGCTGGTGCAGGAGCACCAGGCGCTTGGCACCGCCTACCGCACTAGCCTGCGAGCCTTTGAATCTGCCGGCATGGACCCCACTGCGGGCGATCAGGCCGCGCGCGGCATTGACCGGGACTTCAGCGAGCACCTGAGTGATCTTGCCGTGCGCCTCAATCAGCAGGCGCAGGCACAAAGCACACAGATTCACCAGGCCGCTAACAGCGCCATGTGGATCGGGCTGGTCAGCCTCTGTGTCGCCGCCGTCCTGATCGGCGTACTGAGCCAGTGGCTGGTGGAGCGTCGCCTGGTCAACCCGATCACCCACCTGATACGGCAGATTGAGCAACTGAGCCAGGGCCGCCTCGGCCAGCCGGTCAACAGCCACCGCCACGACGAGCTGGGCACCCTGGCCCGCGCCGCCAACCAGCTACGCGACTTTCTTGAGAGCACCTTTGGCCAGCTCAAGCGCAGTACCGGCGAGCTGGATCGCGCCAGCGGCGAGCTGAACACCATTGCCACCCGTATGGCCCAGGGCAGCCGCGACCAGTTCTCGCGCACCGACCAGGTGGCCACCGCGATGCAGGAAATGTCAGCGTCCGCCGTACAGGTCGCGCAGCACGCCGCCGAAGCGGCCCATGCCGCCGACGACGCCGACAACAACGCCCAGCAGAGCGCCGCCGTGATGCAGCAGACCATTGCGGCCATGCAGGCAATGCTGCAACAGATCAACCACACCACCGACGTGATTCAGCGCCTGGAAGGCGACAGTACGCGTATTGGCAAGGTGCTGGATGTGATTCAGGGGATTGCCGAGCAGACCAACCTGCTGGCCCTCAATGCGGCCATTGAAGCCGCCCGCGCAGGCGAGGCAGGCCGGGGCTTTGCCGTGGTGGCCGACGAGGTACGCACCCTGGCCCAGCGCACCGCCGAGTCGACCTCGGAAATCCAGCAGATCATCAACGATGTGCAGACCGGCGCCGGCGAAGCGGTCAAGGCCATCGCCAGCGGTCAGGCGCAAAGCGAAAACAGCATGCAGCAGGTCAACCAGGCCGGCGAGCGTCTGCAGCAGATCACCCAGGCCATCGAGGCGGTACGCGACATGAACCGGCAGATTTCTACCGCCGCCGACGAGCAGACCAGCGTGGCCGAGGACATCAGCCGCAACATTACCGAAATCACCGATATTGCTGCGGCCAACCAGAAAGAAGTCGACAGCACCTCCCGCGCCAGCCAGACACTGCACGAGCTGTCTGGCGAGCTGGGTACGCTGACCGGGCGTCTGTCGGCCTGATCAGCGCGTCTGTCTCAGCTCAGGCGGTCGCCGCACTCGCGGCGCTCGCCTGGCGCTGACGCTCTTCCTCGTAAAGCTCCTTCTTGGACAGCTTGCCGACCGGCGTCTTGGGCAACTCAGGGCGAATCTCCATCGCGGCCAGTCGCTCGTGCTTACCCAGCCGTGACGACAAGAAGGCCTGCAAGGTCTCGAAGTCAAACGTCTCGGCACCCGCCTTCAGCTTGATAAAGGCCTTGGGCGCCTGCCCGCGGTAGGCATCGGCCACGCCGATCACAGACACCTCCTCGACCCCCGGGTACTCGTAGATCGCCTCTTCAATGGTGCGCGGGTACACGTTGTAACCGCTGCACAAGATCATGTCCTTGGTGCGATCGACGATGAAAACATAGCCATCCTCGTCCATGTAGCCGATATCCCCGGTGCGCAGGAAACCCTCGCTGGTCATCGCCTCGGCCGTGGCGTCAGGCCGCTTCCAGTAGCCCGCCGTGATATTGGGCCCCTTGATGCACACCTCGCCACGTTCACCGGCCGGCAGCTCGGTTTCGCTGCCATCCAGCGGCAGAATGCGGATCTCCGCGCCGGGTACGGGGATACCGCAGGAGCCCGGACGAGGCGCGGCATCACGCGGGTTAAAGGTGCCGCTGGTGGTGGTCTCGGTCATGCCCCAGCCTTCACGCAACGCACAGCCAGAGCGCGCCATGTATTGCTGCTGGACCTCCACCGGCAACGGGGCACCGCCGGAGTTACACATTTTCAGCGAGGTCAGGTCGTGTTCGGCGGTCTGCGGATGGGCCAGCAGACCGATGAACATGGTCGGCACGCCCGGGAAGGTGGTAATCCGGCTCTGGCTGATCTCGCGCAGCACCGTCGGCACATCAAAGCGCGGATGCAGGTACAGCTCGGCAGCGGCGCGCAGACCGAAAATCATGTTGACCATCAACGCATAGATATGGAACGGCGGCAGCACCGCCAGCACGCGCTCCTGGCCCGGCACGATGGCCGAATTGAGCACCTCCCGCAGCTGCGCGCAGGACGCTGTGATATTGCCGTGGGTCAGAATCGCACCCTTGGGCACGCCGGTGGTGCCGCCGGTGTATTGCAGCACTGCCAGCGCGTCCGCCGGGTTATCGAGCGGGTGACGCTGATAGTCGCCATCGTTGTCCAGCAGCTCAGCAAAGCGGCTGCAGTCCGCCCCCCAGTTGACCTGGGCCTGCGGCCCCAGCAGCTGACGCTGCTCATCACTGGGCTGCTGACAAAACTCGGTCAGCTCGCCGATGACCAGGTGACGCAGGCGCGTGCGCGCCATCAGACTGACCATGCGCGGATAGAAGGCTTCAAGGCCGAGGGTGACCATGACGTCGGTCTGGCTGTCCTCGATCTTGTGCTCCAGGGTGCGTTCGGCATCCAGCGGCGAGTAGTTGACCACCACACCGCCGGCGCGCAACACACCGAGAAACGCAATGAAGTAATGCGGGCAGTTGGGCAGGTACAACCCCACGTGCACACCGGGGCCTACGCCAATCTGCTGCAGGCCGCGGGCAAACTGGGCAACTTTCTCGCCCAGCTCGCGATAACGCATTTTGTTACCGAAAAAGTCGATGGCCGGGTTATCCGGAAACTCCGCCACCGCTGCGTCCAGCAGAGCCGGCACCGCCTCGGCAGTGTGGTCCAGCTCCCAGTTGATGTCCTCTGGGTACGACTTCAGCCAACGCCGTTGAGTAGTCACAGCACGCCTCCAAACCGCGCCCCGGCGCTCTCCGGGACGAATTGTTGTTGTCCGCTGACGGTAGCCGGAAAGCGCGCGAAGGAAAACGCCTATCCATTGCGTATATGGTTCACCATAGAGACAAACCTGCCCCAGAGTCAGCGCTCAGGCACAGGCAGCTATTGCGGCTGTTCGCAGCACAGGCTATACAGGCAAGCCAACCCATACAGGCTCGGAAACTGAGAACCAGCCATGCGCAAACGTCTTACGCCCGCAGTGATCGTTCTGGTCGGGATTGTCATCTTCATTATCCTGCGTGTTACCCGCGACCAGCCCGAGCCGGTTGGCTCACAGGAGCGTGCCTGGCGTGTCGCCACCGAGACCATCAGTCCGGATGCCTTCCAGCCTCGGCTGACGCTGTACGGCCAGCTCGAATCGCCACGCCGCTTCACCGTGGTCGCCCCGCTGGCCGGGCGCATTGCCGCCCTGCCGGCGAACGACGGCGCCAGCGTCAAACAGGGCGAGCTGCTGATTGCCCTGGATGACGCCGACATTCAACCGCGGATCGCCCAGGCACGCGCCGAGCTGGCCGATGCCAAGGCGCAGCTGGAGAGTGAAAAGCTGGCCAACGACGCCGACCAGCAGGCGCTGCGCATGGAACAGCGCCTGGAAGAGAACGCGCGCAAGGCGCTGGAGCGCATGCAGCAGCTGGTCGAGCGACAGATGGTGCCTGCGGTGGAGCTGGACAATGCCCAGGACGTGCTCGACCGCGCCGCGCTGACCGTCGCCAACCGCAAGCGCAGCCTGACCGTTCACCCCTCCCGCCTGGCCGCCCAGCAGGCACGCGTGGAGCGCGCCGAAGCGGCACTCGACAGCACCCTGCGCGACGCCGAGCGCAGCCGCTTTGTCGCCCCCTTTGATGGCGTAGTCGGCAGTGTTCAGGTAGCGGTCGGCGACCAGGTAGGCGCCAATGCGTCGCTGCTGGACTTCTATCCGCTGGACGGCATGGAGCTGCGCGCGCTGGTACCGCAGATTCACAGCCAGGACTTTATCAACGCGCTGAACGAAGGCCAGCAGCTCGAAGCCCGCAGCCTGGATGTGCAGCCACCCCTTGAGCTGACCCTGACGCGCATCGCCGGGCAGGCCGACGCCAGCGGTATCGAGGCGCTGTTCCGGGTCGAGAACCCCCGTGTCGACCTGCGCCTGGGCAACCTCATGGCCATCAGCGTCGCGCGGCCAAGCCGCGACGACAGCGTCGCCCTGCCCTACAGCGCGCTCTATGGCAACAACACGGTGTACACCCTGAACGACGGCCGGCTGCAGGCTATTGCCGTAGAGCAGGTTGGTGAAACCCGCGACGCCAGCGGGCAACGCCGAGTGCTGGTGCGCTCCAGCCAGCTGCAAAGCGGCATGCCCATCGTGATAACGCACCTGCCCAATGCCATCTCCGGCCTCAAGGTCGACAGCACTGAGCCGGAGCCGGCGCAATGAACAGTGGGCCGCTGGGCTTTTTTGTTCGCCACAAGGTTGCCGCCAACCTGCTGATGCTGGTCATGCTGATGGGCGGCGTGCTGGGTCTGTCGCGCATGAACATCCAGTTCTTTCCGACCTTTGCTCTCGACTTTGTGACCGTGCGGGTGATCTGGAACGGTGCAGCCGCCGAGGACGTGGAGCAGGCCATCACCATTCCGCTGGAACAGCGCCTGCGCAGCCTGCAAAACCTCAAAAGCATGACCTCCACCTCGGCCCAGGGCGTCTCCAGTATCACCCTGGAATTCCGCGAGGGCACCGACCCGATCATCGCGCTGGACGATGCGCGCCAGCAGGTGGACGAATTCCGTAACCTGCCTGCGGCGGCCGAGAAGCCCGAGGTGGTGCGCGTCGCCCACTACGACCCTATCGCCACGCTGCTGCTGTATGGCCCCTTTGAGCCACACGAACTGCGCACCATGGCCAACCGGCTTGAGGACGACCTGCTGGACCACGGGATCGAACGTATCGTGGTCGGCGGGCTGCCCGAGCAGCAGGTCAGCATCGAGGTGCCCAACGCCGAGCTGCAGCGCTTGGGCCTGTCGCTGAATCAGCTCGCCGACCGGGTCAATGCCGAGTCACGCGACCTGCCGGCCGGCCAGGCCGGCGAACAGGACTCGGCCCGTGAACTGCGTGCCATCGGCCAGCGCCGGGACCCGCAGGGCTTTGCCAACATTCCGCTGCACCCCGGCGGCGAAAGCCATCTGCGCCTCGGCGATATCGCCGATATCCGCCAGGAACCGCGCCGCAATCAGGTACTGCTGCGCTACGACGGACAGCCGGCGGTCGAGCTGGCGCTGCAACGCAGCGAAGACGGCGACTCGCTGGAGTCGGCGCAGATACTCAATGACTGGCTGCAAGAGGTGCGCCCCACCCTGCCGCCACAGCTGAATATTCACGTTTACGATCAGGCCTGGCAGTTAATCGACGACCGCATCCGCCTGCTGGTCAACAACGGTCTTAGCGGCCTGGTGCTGGTGCTTATCCTGCTGTACCTGTTCCTGCCGGCGCGGGTCGCGCTCTGGGTCTCCGTTGGCATCCCCACCGCCTTCATGGCAGCGATGGCGGTGTTCTGGTTCATCGGCGGCTCGATCAACATGATCTCGCTGTTTGCCCTGATCATGGCGCTGGGGGTGATCGTTGACGATGCCATCGTGGTAGGCGAAGACGCCGATGCCCACCACCGCAGTGGCGAAGCGTCCGAACGCGCCTCCGAGGGCGCCGCCAAGCGCATGCTCTGGCCGGTGGTCGCCTCCTCGCTGACCACCATCGCCGCCTTTATGCCGCTGCTGATGGTCGGCGGCATTTTCGGCAACATCCTGGGCGACATCCCGGTAGTGATGATCTGCGTCCTCATCGCCTCGTTGCTTGAGTGCTTTGTGGTGCTGCCGCACCACCTGCGGGGCGCCTTCCGTCCGACCAGCGTGCGCGTACCGGGCAAGCTGGCCAACCTGAGCGAGCGGGTGGATAGCGTGCGTCATGCCTTCGACCGACGCTTCGACCAGTTCCGCGAAGGGCCATTCCGCCGCCTGTCACAAAACGCGCTGCAGCAGCGCGGCACCACCCTGGCCTGCGCACTGGTCAGCGTTATTGTCACCGCCGGCCTGCTCGGCAGCGGCCGTATCGGGTTCAGCTTCTTCCCCACTCCGGAGCCGCAGGTGCTGTACGCCAACGCCAGCTTCGTGGCAGGCACGCCGCGCGACAGCATGGTCAGCTTCATGCGCCACCTGGAGCAGACCCTGGATGAGACCGAGCAAGCCCTCGGCGGCGAGCTGATTCTCACCGCCCTGACCCGCGAAGGCGAGGTCATCGGTGATGACGGCGTGGCGCGGCGGGGGGACAACCTGGGCTCGATTCTGGTCGAGCTGGTGTCACCCGATCACCGGGACGTGCGCAACCTGGCATTCATCCGCGAGTGGCAGAGCCGAATCCAGACGCCGCCCGGTGTCGACCGCATCAACATCACCGAACAGCAAAGCGGCCCGCCCGGCAAGGACGTCGACATCCGCCTGACCGGCGCCGACCCGCAGCAGCTCAAAGAGGCGGCCGACGCACTGTCGGTCGCGCTGGCCAGCATCGAGGGCGTAGTCAGCACCGATGACGACATGGCCTGGGGCCGTGAGCAGTTGGTCTACAGCCTGACGCCCTACGGGCAGGCACTGGGGCTGAGCATCGAAAGCGTGGGTAACCAACTGCGCGCCGCCTACGACGGCCGTCTGGCGCAGATCTATCAGCACAAGCGCGATGAAATCGAAGTGCGCGTGCAGCTGCCAAGGGCCGAGCGCGAAAGCCTGGCCAGCCTGGGCGAGCTGACCATTCGGCTGGACGACGGCCGCTTCGTGCCGCTGCGCCAGGTGGTACAGTTCAGCTCCAATCAGGGCTTTGAGGCCCTGCGCCATGCCGACGCCCAGCTGGCAACTGACGTGACCGCCGATATCGACGCCAGTCAGGCCACGCCGCGCCAGGTGCTCGACGCCATCGGCCGCGAGCTGCCTGCGCTGGCCAGCCGCTACAACGTGCGCTACAGCTTCGAGGGTCGCTCGGTGGACGAGCAGGAAACACTCGCCGACATGCGCGACGGCCTGTTGATCGGCCTGCTGCTGATGTACGCGGTGCTGGTCTGGGTGTTCTCCTCCTGGAGCACGCCGCTGATCGTCATGTCGGTCATCCCGCTGGCACTGGTGGGTGCTTTGCTGGGGCACTGGCTGATGGGCCTGAACCTGACCATCTTGTCGCTGTTCGGCCTGTTCGGCCTGTCCGGCATCGTGGTCAACAACTCGATCATTCTGGTCAGCTTTTATCAGGACCAGCGGCGCCGCGGCCTGGCCGTCAACGACGCTCTTAACGAGGCTGTGGTGCAGCGTGTACGCGCCGTCCTGCTGACCTCCCTGACCACCATCGGCGGCCTGCTGCCGCTGCTGTTCGAGACATCCCTGCAGGCGCAGTTCCTGATTCCAATGGCCACCTCCATCGCCTTCGGCCTGGGCTTCTCGACCCTGCTGGTACTGCTGGTGGTGCCAGCGCTGCTGTCGATACTGGAGGGGTGGAAAGAGCGGAGAGCGGCCGCCTAGGGCGGCCGCCAGCTGCAAGCTACAAGCTACAAGCAAACCCGGCCTTGGTGCCGGGTTTTGTTTTGGGGCTGGAGGCTGGAGGCTGGAGGCTGGAGGCTGGAGGCTGGAGGCTGGAGGCTGGAGGCTGGAGGCTGGAGGCTGGAGGCTGGAGGCTGGAGGCTGGAGGCTGGAGGCTGGAGGCTGGAGCAGTGTGCAAGATGCCTGCCGTGCGGAGTCAAGCTCTTGCGCCAGCTTGATACAAAAAAACCGCACGACTCACGCCGCACGGCTTTCTCTTCCAACTTCAAACTTGTAGCTTGTAGCTTACTTCTTCGCTGTTTCCAGCGTCTTGGTGATCGCGGCGACTGCCGAGCCGATGTTGCTCAGTTCTGCCGGCAGGATCATGGTGTTGTTGGTCTGTGCCAGCTTGCCGAACTCTTTCACGTACTGCTCGGCAACGCGCAGGGACACCGCTTCCTGGCCGCCCTGGGTGTTGATGGCTTCAGCAACGCGGCGCAGGCCTTCAGCGGTTGCGGTGGCGATCAGCTCGATCTCGCGCGCCTTACCTTCGGCTTCATTGATCTGACGCTGCTTGTCTGCTTCGGACAGGTTGATGGTTTCCTGCTTCACCCCTTCTGACACGTTGATCTTGGCTTCACGCTCACCTTCGGACTGGGCAACCACAGCGCGCCGTTCCCGCTCGGCGCGCATCTGCTTTTCCAGTGCATCGAGGATGGTCGCGGGCAGCTCAATGTCGGCGATCTCGTAACGCAGCACCTTCACACCCCACGGCTTGGCCGCTTCATCCAGCGCCTCCACCACCTGTATGTTGATGGTTTCACGCTCCTCGAAGGTCTTGTCCAGATCGATCTTGCCGACCACCGAACGCAGCGTCGTCTGCGCCAGCTGCATGGAGGCGTAGCGGTAGTCGTTGATGCCGTAGCTGGCGAGTTTGGGGTCGACAACCTGCAGGTAGATCACGCCATCCACTACCACCTGGATGTTATCGCGGGTCACACACGCCTGGCTGGGCACGTCGATCGCCTCTTCCTTCAGAGTGTGCTTGTAGGCCACGCGATCAACAAAGGGGATGAGGATATGAAAGCCGGCGTCCAGGGTTTTCGCATACTTGCCCAGACGTTCGATGATGAAGGCCGACCGCTGCGGCACGATACGCGCGGTCTTTGCCAAGGCGACAATGACCAGCGCCAGAAAACCAAGGGACAAAATGGTAGCGATTTCCATGTGAAGTATTCCGTGTAGAGAGGAGAAAGGGTTCAGTTAGCGCCAGGGCGGACTGCGCTCACTCGCAGCACAATGCCGGAATGACTCACCACCCAGGCGGTCTCGCCTTGTTTCAGCGGCTCGTCAGACTCGGCGTCCCACTTGGCACCATTGAGCTGCACGTCGCCAACGCCATCCACAAAGTCGACCAGCACGCTAACACGCATGCCAAGCAACCCGGCATCATCAGCGTCGGCCTGGGCCAGCCCCGACTCACCACCGCGCAACCAGCGCTGAAACCGTCGGCGCAGCAACCAGAGCGTGCCCAGGCTGAACAGCGAGAACAGCAGCAGTTGCCAGGCCAGGCCGTCAACCAGGCCAATCAGGGTCAGGCCGCCGACCAGCAGAGCGCCCAAGCCAAAAAACACCGCAATCAGGCCAGGGAAGAAAAACTCCGACAACAGCAACGCCAGGCCCAGCAACAGCCAGAACGCATAACTTTCCAGATATCCAGTCACCATCAACTGTCCCTGTTGGGCCTCCGTAAATTGGGTCTGCAGGCAGACTACCAGAAGCCTTAGGCCAACGCCCGCGGCAAATCTCGGCGCGCCCGCCGCGCTGGCGCCCAACGCTCAATTTGTTACCCTGAAAACAGGAATTAAACGGAGTTTGCCATGCCTATCACACCCTTCGCCCGCCTGTTGCTGTGCCTGCTACTGTGTGCCAGCCCATTCACTCAGGCTCAAACCACCCCCTCGCCGTCAACGCCACTGCGCGTCGGCATCACCGAAGTACCGCCTTTTGTCATCAGCGACGGCAAAGGTGACTGGGAGGGCATCAGCATCGATCTGTGGCGCGCCATCGCCGAGCGCCAGGGCTGGGAGTTCGAGTGGCAGGTCATGCCCTTTTCGGCCCTGCTGAGCGCGGTAGAGCAAGGCGAGGTGGACGTGGCGGTGGGCGCCTTGACCATGACCGCCGAGCGCGAAACGCTGTTCGACTTCAGCCACCCGTTTTATCAGACCGGCTTGGCCATCGGTGTGCCCCACACACCCAAGCAGGGGCTGCTGCAGAGCCTCAAGGCGCTGTTCAGCTGGGGCTTTCTCAGCGTCATTGGCGGGCTGGCGCTGCTGTTGCTGGGGGTTGGCTTTGCTCTCTGGCTGCTGGAGCGCCGACGCAACGCCGAGCAGTTTGGCGGCAGCAACGCTGAAGGGATTGGCGCCGGCTTCTGGTGGGCCGCAGTGACCATGACCACCGTCGGCTACGGCGACAAGGCGCCGGTCACCCTGGCGGGCCGACTGCTGGCATTGGTGTGGATGTTCGCCGGCCTGATCATGGTAGCCAGCTTCACCGCCGCCATCACCAGCTCACTGACTGTCAGCAACCTGCAATACCAGATCGGCGGACCACAGGATCTGCCCGGCAACACCGTCGCCACCATCCCCGGGACCGCCAGCGCGCAGTACCTGCAGGAGCAACGCATCATCTCGCAGCACTACCCTGACCTGCAAAGCGCGATGCTGGCCGTCAGCGCCGGCGATAGTGATGCGGTGGTATATGACCGCCCGCTACTGCAGTACCGCAACCAGCAGCTGGGCAAAGACCGTCTGGACCTGCTGCCCGGCGTCTTCGATCAGCAGCTCTATGCGCTGGCGCTGCCGACCGGCAGCTCCCGCCGCGACGAGATCAACGAGACTATCCTGCGCCTGACCGAGTCCCCCGAATGGCGGCTGATCCAGCGCGCCTATCTGGGTGAAGCCCCCTGACGCCATCGCCATACTCTGAATCTCCGTTCATCGGATAAAAAATCTGAATAGTGCCGCCGCAGAGCCAGTGACTTATCAGTCACATTTCTGCGCCCGGCACAGGCACGGGTTTCTGTCGACCAGCCTCTACTTTCACGCCCCCGCGCTGACTATGCTCAACACGCACAGACGCTATTCAAAGCGTCTCAAGACGATACAAAAATAAGCACAACAAACAGGAGTTTCGTCATGTCGCGTAAAACCCGACTCAGCGTCGCCTGCGGCCTGATCGCCGCATTGGGCGTGAGCACCCAGGCCAATGCGTTCTGGTTCAGCTCATCATCGCAATACACCAAGACCAAGTACCCCATCGTGCTGACCCACGGCATGCTCGGCTTCGACAGCCTGCTGGGCGTGGATTACTGGTACGGCATCCCCAGCGCCCTGCGCAAGGATGGCGCCACCGTCTACCTCACCGAAGTCAGCCAGCTTGACACCTCCGAGGCCCGGGGCGAGCAGCTGCTCGAACAGGTGGAAGAGATTGTCGCGATCAGCGGCAAGGACAAGGTCAACCTGATCGGCCACAGCCACGGCGGCCCGACCATCCGTTATGTCGCCGCGCTGCGCCCGGATCTGGTCGCATCGGTTACCAGCGTCGGTTCACCGCACAAAGGCTCGGCCGCCGCCGACTTCCTGCGTCAGGTCCCCGAGGGCTCTGCCGGCGAAGCCCTGCTGGCCGGTATCGTCAACGGCATGGGTGCACTGATCAACTTCCTGTCCGGCAGCAGCTCAAGCTCCCCGCAGAACTCGCTGGGCACGCTGGAATCACTGAACAGCGAAGGTGCCGCGCGCTTCAACGCCAAGTTCCCGCAGGGCATTCCGACCAGCGCCTGTGGTGAGGGTGCCTATAAGGTCAACGGCGTGCGCTACTACTCCTGGGGCGGCACCAGCCCGCTGACCAATTTCCTGGACGTATCCGACATGCTGCTGGGCGCCTCGTCGCTGACCTTCGGCGGTGAAGCCAACGACGGTCTGGTCGGCCGCTGCAGCTCGCACCTGGGTATGGTGATTCGTGACAACTACCGCATGAACCACCTGGATGAGGTCAACCAGACCCTGGGCCTGACCAGCCTGTTCGAAACCGATCCGGTGACCGTCTATCGCCAGCAGGCCAACCGCCTGAAGAACGCCGGTCTGTAACCTGGCAGGGCCGCCAGCTCGGCGGCCCCGCCTTGCGCTCTTTTCATCTGGCGAGAGTATGCGATGAAAGCCCTTGTTTACCTTCCCCTGCTGGCGGCAGCGCTGCTGCTGGGCTGGCAGTTATCCCGCTCCACCCCACCAGCGCCGGCGCCAACCCAAGCCGTCATCGCGGCCGACCCGACGGCGCAGACGCCACCGGTCAACTTGCTGCGCGAGCCCCCTTCCACCACCGCCGTCGCACCGCAGGCCAACTCGCTGCGCGGCACCGAGGTCGATGGCCGCCTGCAAGTCGACGCCGACGGCAACCTGCTGATCAGCGACCAGCTGCGGCACCTGTTCGACTATTACCTGAGCACCGCCGGCGAACAAGATCACGAGCAGATCGTCGCTCAGGTTCAAGCGCTGATCCGTGACAGCCTGGATGACCCTGCGCGCAGCCAGGCGCTGGACCTGTTCCAGCGCTATCTCGACTATCAACGTGCGCTGGTCGAGCTTGAGCAGGACTTCCCTGCGGCGGCTGACATCGACAGCCTGTGGGCCCGGCAGGACGCCGTGCAGCGCCTGCGTGCCGACCTCTTCAGCCCGGCCGAGCACCAGGCCTTCTTTGCCGCCGAGGAGAGCTACAACCGCTTCACCCTGGAGCGCCTGAGCATCCTGCACAACCCGAATCTCAGCGACGACGAAAAGGCCCAAGACATCGAGGCGCTGCGCGAAAGCCTGCCCGAGGCCATGCAGGCGCTGCTGGTACCACAAATTCACCAGGATCTGCGCCAGCAGACCCAGGCTCTGCGCGCGGCCGGCGCCAATGAGGGCGCGGTGCGTGACCTGCGGATGCAGATGGTCGGCCCGGAGGCTACGGCCCGCCTGGAGGCGCTGGATGTGCAGCGCGCGCAATGGCAGCAGCGACTGGATGATTTTGTGCGCGAACGCGACGCCATTCTCAGCCAGCCCGGGCTGGCCGACAGTGACCGCGACAGCGCCGTACAGGCGCTGCTTGAGGCGCGTTTCGACCGCACCGAACAGCTGCGTGTCAGCGCGCTGGAGCGCTGACCAGCCGTCTGCACGCTGCCATACTGGGGGCTCACCTGCACTGGAGCCCCCGTATGCGACGCCACACACTTGCCCTGCTGCCCGCCCTGCTCGTTGCCGGCACCTGCGCAGCTCAGACCTACACTCCGGCGGACATCAGCCAGTGGCCTGAACGCCGTTTCACAGAGCCCACCCACTATCAGCTGGAGCAGCGCAGCGACAGCAGCCTGCTGCGCGCCGACTGCAGCAACGGTCAGGCCAGCGCTCGCTACCTGGAACAGCAGATTGATTTGCGCGAGACGCCCGTGCTGCGCTGGTCGTGGACCATCAGCGCGCCGCTGCAAGGCCTCGACGAGCGTCAGCGCGACGGTGACGACTATCCGGTGCGGCTATACGTAGTGAAAGACGGCGGGCTATTGGCCTGGCGGACGCTAGCGCTGAACTACGTCTGGTCCTCCAGCCAACCGGTTGGCTCGCACTGGCCCAACGCCTACACCGCCAACGCGCAGATGCTGGCCGTGAGCAGCGGCGCACCGGCCGGCATGACAACGCTGGAGCGCAACGTAAGGGAGGATTTCCAGCGCCTGCACGGGCAGACGCTGGATCAGATAGACGGGGTGGCGATCATGACCGACTGCGACAACAGCGGTCAGTCCGTTACCGGCTGGTATGGCACCATCGAATGGCTACCGGCTACTTCTTCGTCCACTGACCGTTGACCTGGATGTACTGACCAGACGGGGTACGATCAATCGCTTTCTGGCCGGCAATCAACTCGACGTCGCTGAGCGCTACACCGTTGTCACGCGCTACCTTTTGGTACTCGGCCTTGCGCGCGGCATTGATCTGGCGGGCGATTTCGGCGGCGTCGCCAGCGTTGCTGACTACCCCGAGATAACCGTTGGGCTGCTCGCCCAGCTGGCCGGCCGACTTGGCTGCCGGCAGCGCAGACATCGCCTGGTTGAGGTTCATGGCCAGCGCCGCACCGCTGCCCAGCAGCAGGGCCAGCAGGCCACAGATCAGAAAAGTCGTTTTGCGCATCATGAATATCCTTTCGCAACGGGCTCAGAACAGGCCACTGGATTCGTCGAAGATGTCGTCCAGCTCGCGATCCACCTTGACGTAGATCTCGTGCTCGATCTTCACGTTCAGGTTGATGTTGATCGGCTCGCTGGGCGCTGCCAGTTGCACCGTCGGTCCGGCGCAGGCCGACAGCAGGCCGGCCAGAAACACGATTGTCAGCCCTCGCCTGTACATGGGCGCTCCTTGTCAGGGTTGCTGGGCACGCTGTTTGATCAGGTGCTGCTGAACCCGCTGTTGAATGATCTCGCTGACCTTGCCGCTCAATTGCAGGCTGGCCAGCAAGGCCGGAATGTTCTCTTCCAGGGTGACATTCAGGTTGACCTGCCGCCCCTGCTGAAAGTCGGGATTGCTGCCTTGCAGACGCAGCCCGAGGACCATGTTGCCATTCTCGCCGTAGTCTACCTGGGAGCTAAGGACAGTATAGTGAAAGTCTTCCAGCACCCCCGCCAGCTCACGCATACTCGGGTTGGCTGCGGCGAGACGCTGCAGCTTGTCCGAGCGGTAGCGCAGCACGCCGCCCGGCTCGCGCGCGGCAACCGCGCCATCGTCGATCAGCAGTTGCCCATCGCGCAGCAGCACCGGCAGGCGTCCATCCAGCGTGCCGCCGCCACTCAACCCCTCTGTTGGGTAGACTTCGAACAGCCGGCCCAGTTCCAGACCCTGCAGCTGCAGTTCGGCGCGCTGTTCACGCTGCGCCAGATCCAGTGTGGTGGGTAGCACACGCACTTCACCACCCAACAGGCCGGTGCGCAGCTCGGTCACCTCAAGGCGACCACCGGCCGGCTGCGCCAGCGCTGCGTGATAGGACAACTGCCCGCGCACGGGCCCCAGCTCAATGCCCGGGTTGGCCTGGGCCAGCGCCAGCGACGGCGCCTCCAGAGTTAGCTGCTCAGCCGCCAAGCGGAGCTGCAGCGGCCCCTCCAGACCACTGAAGGCGATACGGTCGTAGATGCCCTTGAGACCTGTGAGCGTCAAGTCGCCCCGCACGCGCAGCGACTGCCCGCTGCTAACGCTCAAGGTGCCGCCAACCTGCCCACTGGCAAAACTGAGCAGCTCGGGCCAGGCGGTCAGACTATCGGCCAGCGGATTACCGGCACGCATAAACAGCGGTGTCAGCTCGCCATCCAGGCGCCAGCTACCGTCGCTGCGCCAGCTGGCTTGATGGGCCAGCTCCAGGCCGGCGGCGTTGCTCAGGTTGCCATTCCAGTTCAGCGCTGCCTGCTGCCAGCGCCAGTCAGCGCGCAGATCCCAGCGCTGTGGTGTGAGCTGCGCGTGCTCCAGTGCGTCCAGCTTGCCCGTCAGCCGGCCCGCGGCGCTCAATGTGTCATCGCCATTCAGCGGCAGCGTTAGCTCAAAGGCCGGCTGTTCAAGCCGAGCGCCGCGCAGCGTCAGTTGCGCATCACGCAGTTGCAACTGCTGCCAGGCCAGGCTGCCAGGCGCGGTCAGTGCGCTGTGCACGGCGTCGGCGGTGGCCTGCACGCGCAGCGTCCAGCGGCCCGTCACGTCACGGGCGCGCAGCTGCGGCAGACTCAGCTGCGGTGCTTGCAGTCGCAGCAACAAGGCATCACTGGCAAGCTGCCAGTTGCGGCTCAGCGGCACGCTCACGGGGCCAGCCAGCGTCAGCTCCCCACCCTGGGGCAACGTGACACCAGCCTGCACATCAAGCTGCAGCGCAGCATCCGCCAGCAAGCGCTGATCTGGCAAAGGGGTAAGCTGCAGCGTGAGCTGCGCCGGCTGCAGCGCCGCCGGCAATGTCTGCAAGGCGGTCACCCGGGGCGTCTGCACCAGCGCCTGCAGGTGTGCCTGTCGCAGTCGCCAGTCGCCCGCCGCGCCTTGCACCTGCAGACTCAACTCACCGCTCAGCTCACCCAGCTGCGCTACCAGCCAGGGCTCAGGTAACACCAGCCGTCCCTGCAGCTGCACATCACCGGCCAGCCAGTCATCCAGCGCCTCGGGCACCCGCGCTGCGTCCAGCTGCCAGTCCAGCTCCAGCTGTGCGGCGGCAGGTATCTGCTCAACGGGCAGCGCCCCCAGGGCCAGCCAGCGCCCGAGATAACCAAACAGCCAAGGCGTTTGTGGCCAATCCGGTATCTGCAAGCGGCCCTGCCAGTGCTGTCCACCCTGCCATTCGCTATGCAGTTGGGCCGCTGCTGCGCCGTCTATCTGCAACGGCGCCGTCAGCCGCACGCGCTGCGCCGCCAGTTGCAACTGCGGTTGCAAGCTCAGTTGCTGACCGTCCAGATTCAGCAGCAGGGTGCTGGACAGCGTCACGTCGTCGCCCTGAGCCGAGCGCCGCAGATGCCAACGACCGGCCAGTTGGCAACGCTGGTCACGGCACGGCAGGCTGGCCTCAATCTGCCCGACTGCAGCCTCATCCGGCGCCCAATCCGCCAAACGTCGCCAGAACTGCTCATCGCCGAGCAGCAGTAGTGGGTCAAAGCCGCTGGACTCACCACTCTCCGGCCCTGCCGGCAGATTCACACCCAGGCTGTCAGCCTGCAGCGCACGGACCCGCAGCCCATCGCGCCAGCCCGGCTGCAGCCGCAGCTGGCGGACATCCAGCTGCAGTCCGTCGACCATCTGCAGCTGCAGCCGGTCCAGCACCACTGCACCGCCACGCCACTGTACGCCCTGCCAGTCGAGCTGCTGCACTCCGGTAGCGTGCAACTGCTGCAGCCCCCAGTGACGCGCCAGCAGCGCTGCCAGCGTCAGCACCAGAACAAACAGCAGCAGAATCGAAACACGCCGGCGCATCGCGCCTCCCTCAAGGTGTCAAACGGCTCACAGGTTAACATTCGGCCCGCGCCCGGCGGTTGACCCGGCCTTGGCATACCTTCTTAATACAGCAGTGCGGCCATCGCCGCCTAAAGGATTGACTGTCACAACCAGGGAGCGGTTCATCGTATCCCTGCGCGTTGCCAATCCGCTTTTTTGCTACACCCTGCCAAAGAAAGGAAACCGCATGGAATGGTATATCGCTGTATTGAAGAAGTATGTCGAGTTTCAGGGCCGCGCCCGTCGTAAGGAATACTGGATGTTTATTCTGTTCAACGTCCTGGCCTCTATCATCTGCGGCGTGATTGATGGCGTGCTCGGCATCGTGCTGCTGGTACCGATTTACTCACTGGCCGTTCTGCTGCCGTCGATTGCGGTGTGCATCCGCCGCTTGCACGACACCAACCGTAGCGGCTGGTGGATTCTGATCAGCCTGGTGCCACTGGTGGGCGGTATCATCCTGCTGATTTTCATGTGCATTGAAGGGGACGCTGCCGACAATCGCTTTGGCCCCAACCCCAAACTGGCATAACAGTCAGGCGCCGGCCCCAGGTCGGCGTCTTGCATTACCGCCACCGCTTCGGCAGGCTGCAACAAATACCCACGCCGCCCCCTACCATGCCCACACCCCTCTACCGCCTGTTAGCGGTCCTGTTGCTCGCCCTGTCTGGCTGCCAACCAATGCCCGACGAGCTGTCTACCGCCACCCCACTGCGCCCCGCCGAGCAGGTAGAGCTGCTGCTTGACCAGACCTGGCGCGATAGCCAGGGGCAGGAGCATAGCCAGCAACAGATCATGGACCGGGTGCTGTCGCTGATCGACGGCGCCAACGAATTGGTAGTCGTGGACATGTTTCTGTTCAACGATTTTGCCGGCGAGGACAGCTATCGGCCGCTGTCGAGCGAGCTGACCAGCGCGCTGATCGCCGCCCGCCAGCGGCACCCGCAGATGCCGGTGGTGCTGATTACCGATCCGTTCAACACCTTGTACGGCGGCATAGCGTCTGCGCAGTTCGAGGCGCTGCGCAGCGCTGGTGTCGGCGTGGTGATGACCGACCTGAGCCAGCTGCCCGCCTCCAACCCCACCTGGACCGGCATCTGGACCCTGTGCTGCAGCTACCTGGGCAACAGCACCGAGGGCGGCTGGCTACCCAACCCGGTCGGCGACGGCAAGGTCACGCTGCGCAGCTACCTGCACCTGCTGAACTTCCGCGCCAATCACCGCAAGACCCTGGTCGTTGGCCGCAGCGGCGAGTGGACCGGTCTGGTCACCTCCATGAACCCGCATGACGCCAGCAGTCGCCACGACAACAGCGCGGTGCAATTCAGCGGCGCAGCAGCACTCGACCTGCTGCAGACCGAGCGCGCCGTGGCGCTACTGTCGGGCTACGCGCCAGCAGCCGACTGGCCTGTCGCCCCAGCAGTGTCCGGCAGCACGCCACCGCAGTTGCAGGTGCTGACCGAGGGCGCCATTGAACAGGGGCTGCTGCAGTTGATCGACTCGGCGCAAACCGGTGATGTGCTGGATCTGGAGATGTTCTACCTGTCATCGCGGCCGGTCATAGAGGCGCTGATTGCAGCCCACCAACGCGGCGCGACGCTGCGCGTGCTACTCGACCCCAACCGCGACGCCTTTGGCCGGGAGAAGAATGGCATCCCCAACCGGCAGGCAGCCTGGGATCTGCACCAAGCCGGTATTGCCGTGCGCTGGTGCGCCACCGAGGGCGAGCAATGCCATCGCAAGTGGATCAGGCTGGAGCGCGGCGACGGCAGCGCCGAGCTGATTGCCGGCTCCGCCAACTTTACCCGCCGCAACCTGCACGATCTGAATCTGGAAACCAGCGTGCGTCTGGTCAGCCGCAGCGATGGTCCGCAGATCAGCCAGCAGCGAGGCGACTTTGAACGCGAATGGCAGAACGCCAACGGCGCCATCTACAGCCTGCCCTACGCAGACTTTGCAGATCACAGCCGTTGGCGCTATCTGGTGTACCGCTTTATGGAGGCCAGTGGGCTCTCGACCTTCTGAACGCGGTCTGGCGCGCATATCCGGGCCAGGGGACGCTCCACGGACACGGCCTGCCGTGCCCCTACAGCTCGGCGAAACAGGCGGCGATGATGTCCATGCCGGCGTGCAACTCGACGTCGGTCGCGGTCAGCGGCACCAGAATGCGGATCACGTTACCGTACTGCCCGCAGGACAGCAGAATCAGGCCCTTGTCCCGCGCTGCAGCAACGATGCGCCCGGTCAGCTCGGCATCCGGGGCGCCATCTGCGCTGAACAGCTCGCAGGCAACCATTGCGCCCAGACCGCGCACATCACCAATGCGCTTGTCGTCAGTCGCCAGCGCGCTCAGGCGCGCGGTGAGAATCTCACCCACGGTACGGCTGCGGGCCAACAGATTTTCTTCTTCGAACACGTCCATTACCGCCAACGCGGCGGCGCAGGCCAGCGGGCTACCTGCATAGGTGCCACCCAAACCGCCCGGCGCGATGCTGTCGACCGCCTCGGCGCGACCGCACACGCCCGCAACCGGGAAGCCGCCGGCAATCGACTTGGCAAAGGTAGTCAGGTCCGCCGCCACGCCCATCTGCTCCATCGCAAAGAAGGTGCCGGTACGGCCAGCGCCGGTCTGCACTTCATCGGCCACCAGCAAAATCCCGTGCTGATCGCACAACGCGCGCAGGCGCTGCATAAAGGCCGGGCTGGCGACATAAAAGCCACCTTCACCCTGCACCGGCTCGATGACGATGGCGGCGATGTCCTGCGGCTGCGCGTCATTCTTGAAGATACGTTCGATGCTGGCGATGGCATCGTCATCGCTCACGCCATGCAGCGGGCAGGGGTACTGGGCGCGGTACACGCCGCCCGGCATCAGGCCCATGCCTGCGGCGTAGGGTGCCACCTTGCCGGTCATCGACAGGGTCATCATGGTGCGGCCATGGTAGCCACCGGTGAAGGCAATCACGCCGGCACGGCCGGTCGCTGCGCGAGCAATCTTGACCGCGTTCTCCAGCGCTTCAGAACCGGTAGTTACCAGCAATGTCTTCTTGGCAAAGTCACCGGGCACCATCTCGTTCAGCCGCTCGCACAGGGCAATGTAGGGCTCATAGGCCAGTACCTGAAAACAGGTGTGGGTGACCTGGTCCAGCTGGCGGCGCACCGCGTCCATCACCTTGGGGTGACGGTGCCCGGTGTTGAGCACGGCAATGCCGCCGGCAAAATCGATGTACTGTCGTCCTTCCACATCCCAGACGGTCGCGTTTTCAGCGCGCTGCACCGCAATCGGATGGATCTGGCTTACACCACGGGCGACAGCATTGTGCCGCCGCTGCATCAGGGACTCGTTGGTCTTGCTCATAACCGCCTCGCGGAAAAGTAAGGGAGCAATGGCTCCCCGTCGGGTTGTGTCAACAGGGCTCAGATGCCGCCCAGACAGAGGTATTTGATCTCAATGTACTCTTCGATGCCGTACTTGGAGCCTTCACGCCCCAGGCCCGAGGACTTCATGCCGCCAAAGGGCGCCACTTCATTGGAAATCAGGCCGGTATTGATACCCACCATGCCGTACTCCAGCGCCTCGGCCACACGGAAGACGCGGCTCAGGTCGCGGGCATAGAAGTAGGCCGCCAGGCCAAACTCGGTATCGTTGGCCTGACGCACCACATCGGCCTCGTCGCTGAAGCGGAACAGCGGCGCCAGCGGGCCGAAGGTTTCTTCGCGGGCCACCGCCATGCTGCTGTCCACGCCAGTGAGAATGGTCGGCTCGAAGAAGAAACCACCCAGCGCGTGCGGTTTGCCGCCAGCGATAACGGTAGCGCCCTTGTCGGTGGCATCCTTGAGGTGACGCTGCACTTTCTCCACAGCGCGCGCATCGATCAGCGGGCCGGTGGTCACGCCCGCCTCGGTACCATCACCGACCTTCAGCTTGGCGACGGCATCAGTCAGCTTGGCGGCGAAGGCGTCGTAGACCGAATCCTGCACGTAGATGCGGTTGGCGCAGACGCAGGTCTGACCGGCGTTGCGGTATTTGGAGATCATCGCGCCTTCAACCGCGGCATCCAGATCGGCATCGTCGAAGACGATAAAGGGTGCATTGCCGCCCAGCTCCAGCGACAGCTTCTTCAGGGTCGGTGCGCACTGCTCCATCAGCTTGATGCCAACACCGGTTGAGCCGGTGAACGACAGCTTGCGCACCACCGGGTTGCTGCACAGCTCGTCACCGACGTCACGGGAGCGATCAACATCAGCAGTAATAACGCTGAACAGGCCCGCCGGCAGCCCCGCCTGCTCGGCCAGGTGAGCCAGCGCCAGCGCGGAGAACGGGGTTTGCGGCGCGGGCTTGAGGACCATCGCGCAGCCTGCGGCCAGCGCCGGGCCAGCCTTGCGGGTAATCATGGCCGCGGGGAAATTCCAGGGCGTAATAGCGGCAGTCACGCCCACCGGCTCTTTCTGTACCAGAATGCGCTTGTCCGTCTGATGGCCGGGAATAACATCACCGTAGACACGCTTGGCCTCTTCGCCAAACCACTCCAGGAAGGACGCTGCGTAGGCGATCTCGCCACGCGCCTCGGTCAGCGGCTTTCCCTGCTCTGCGGTCATGATGCGGGCCAGGTCTTCCTGGTGCTGCATCATCAGTTCAAACCACTTGCGCAGTACCTGTGCGCGCTCCTTGGCCGTGCGCTGACGCCACTGCTGCTGGGCAATACGCGCCGCGTCTATGGCGCGGCGGGTTTCGTCTGCGCCCATGTTCGGCACGCTGCCGAGGCGTTCATGGGTAGCCGGATTGGCGATGTCAGTGCGCGCGCCCTTGTCGGCCTCGCACCAGTGACCGGCGACATAGGCTTGCTGGCGAAACAGGTCAGGGCAGTGCAGTTCCATTCGGGGGCTCCTTGTGCGGACGGCTCTGGCTGTCGTAACGCATTTAAAACAGCCATGTTTGATATTTCAAACATGCTAAGCGTGCGCCTACCGCCAGGCAATACCCGAAGGAGAAAAAACTTGAGATGATGTCGCCCGCCGGGAAGCGGGCGCAGAGGATCAGGCGGCAGATTCGCCTTCGAAGAGCTCGGAGCGCACCTGCTGTCCGGCTTCAAGCAGACCAGCCACGCGCTGCAGACTGGCCAGCAGCATCAGCTGCTCCCAGTCAGCCAGCTGGCCAAAACGCTCAAGGAAGGCTGCGGGCAACAACGCTGGCTCAGCCTGGATAGCGGCCAGACCCTTCTCGGTCAGGGCCAGATGCACCTTGCGCTTGTCACTGGTGCTACGCACCCGTTGCAACAGGTCGCGGCTTTCAAGACGGTCGATGATGGTACTGAGCGTGGCTTGGGATACACTTACCTGCCGCGCCAAGTCACCCAGGGTGCTTTCGCCCATGGCCTTGATGCTGTGCAGAATCAGCAACTGGATCGGCGTCAGTCCGCTATGGCGCCCCAAACGCTTGGCGTGAATTTCACTGGCGCGTTGCAGGCGGCGCAGAGCCAGATAGAGATCGTGCATCATATGCATGACGTGAATACCTCTCGACGACGAAGGTGTCTTGCCACCCTAAAGTTACAGCAAGAACAAGAAATCTTCCCTTCAAGAGAAGAATAGCGGGCAATACTACACGCTATTTACTTTCACTTCAAAGTATTAAACCCCCGCGTACTCCCCCAGATATCCCCTATCAACAGCGCAGCCCAAATCCGCCAGCGCTGTTAGACTGCTGCCAGACGCCGCCACCAGGGCGAAATACACCCAATAAAAACAGTCCGTACCAATGAATCCCAGTTCTCTTCGAGTCGCGCTCAGCAGCGCGCTGCTGTGTACCGCGACCCTCGCGCACAGCACCACCGACACCTTACAGCTCCCGACCCAAACCATCCTCGGCGCCAGCGATGAAAGTCGCGATCTGAGCCTGCCGCTAGCCCGCAGCACCCTGTTTGCCGACGACCTGTCATCAGCAAACCTCGGGGCCAACCTGTCCGAGCCCCTGCAGCGGGTTCCTGGCCTGCTCGCGCTGAACCGCCAAAACTACGCCCAAGATGTGCAGGTATCCTCCCGCGGCTTTGGCGCCCGTGCGCAGTTCGGCGTGCGCGGTGTGCGCCTGGTGCAGGACGGCATCCCGCTGACCATGCCCGATGGTCAGGGCCAACCGGCGCAGTTCGACCTCGATAACCTGGAGCGCATTGAAGTACTGCGTGGCCCACTCAGCGCGCTGTACGGCAACGCCTCCGGCGGTATCATCCAGGGCTTCAGCAGCGAAGGCAGCGCCTACCCTACCCTGGACAGCCGCGGCAGCATCGGCAGTGACGGGCTCTGGCGCGAACGCCTGAAGTACGGTGCCCAGCACGGCGACCTCAACGTTGCCGCCAACCTGTCGCGACTGGAAACCGACGGCTATCGCGACCACAGCGAAACCCGCCGTGACATGGCCAACCTGCGTCTGGGCTGGGATATCGACGATGTCTCCAGTCTGACCCTGGTGGTCAACGCACTGGACCAGCCGGAGACTCAGGACCCGCTGGGGCTGACCGCCGCCGCACTGGAGGCCGACCGTCAACAGGCTGTCGCTCAGGCGGAGCGATTTGACACCCGCAAAAGCGTCAGCCACCAGCAGCTGGGCATGAACTATCAGCGCCGTCTGGCCAGCGACGATCAGATCACCGTCATGGCCTACGGCGGCGAGCGCGATGTGCAGCAGTTCCTCGCCTTTCCCGGCAACGCGCTGTATTCCGGCGGCGGTGTGATTGAGCTGGATCGTCGCTTTGGCGGCAGCGAGCTGGGTTGGCAGCGCGACACCACGCTGTTCGAGCTGCCGGTCACTCTGGCCGCCGGGCTGAGCTGGAACTATCAGGGCGAGGGCCGCAAGGGTTTCGTCAATCAGTTCGGCCATAAGGGTGGCCTGCAACGTGACGAGTTCAACCGGGTGGAAAGCCGTGAGGCCTACCTGATCAGCACCTGGCAACTGGCACCGCGCTGGCACCTCACCGCTGGCGCCCGCTACAGCAAGGTCAAGTTCGACTCCGACGACAACTATTTTGTCGACGGCCAGGACGACAGCGGCTCGGTCCGTTACGACGAAACCACCCCGGCACTCGGCCTGAGCTATCAATGGACGCCCGACGTCAGCCTCTACGGCGCCATCGGCAAGGGCTTTGAAACACCGACTGCGCAGGAGCTGGCCTACCGTCCAAGCGGCAGCGGCCTGAACTTCGAGCTGCGACCGAGCAAAGCGGACAACGCCGAAGTCGGTCTCAAGCTGCGTCGCGAGCGCACGCAACTGGACCTCGCCCTGTTTTACACCGAGACCGACAATGAAATCGTCACGGGCGCCAGCCAGGTCAACAGCGGACGCACCACCTACGCCAACGCGGGCCAGTCAACGCGCCAGGGCATCGAGCTAAGCGTGCAGCAGCAGTTGGCACCGAGCCTGACCGGCTATCTGGCCTACACCTGGCTCGACGCCCGTTTCGACAGCTATACCAACAGCAACGGCGATGACCTGGCCGGCAACCGCTTGCCCGGCGTGCCGCGCCACAGCCTCTATGCCGAGCTGGCCTGGCAGCCGACCGCCAGCTTCAGCACCGCGCTAGAAATGCAGAGCCTCAGCCAACGCTACGCCAACGACGACAACAGCGCCGAAGCGCCTGGCTACGCGGCCTTCAACTGGCGCGCCAGCTACCGCCAGCAGCTGGGCAGCCTGCAGCTGGAGCCCTTCGCCCGCATCGACAATCTCACCGATAAGGAATATATCGGCTCACTGATCGTCAACGGGGCCGGTGCCCGCTACTACGAGCCGGCACCGGAGCGCAGCTGGCTGATCGGCCTCGGCCTGCAGTATCGCTGGCAGTAACGGCAACCACTAGACGCGGTCGATTCGGACCGCGTCGAAGCCTCCTGGGCGGCGCGCCAACAGCACAAAGATCAGCGCGGCAATGGCCATCATGATCGGCAGCGCGTGGCCCGTCAGCCACTGACTGACAGCCCCGGTCAGGATCGGCCCGAGCAGACAGCCAAGCCCCCAAAGCATGGCGATATGCGCATTGGCACGTACCAGCTCGTCGTCCCGGTAGCGCTGCCCGACCAGGATGATCGACAGGGTATAGAGCGCTCCGGCACTGGCACCAAACAGCACCAGCACCGGCCAGATCAGCGGCGTGTGCAGCACCAGCGGTAACGCCAGGCTGCTCAGCAGCAATACCAGACCACAGAAGCGGAACAGCGCGGTGCGCGAGATACGATCGGCCAGTGCGCCCACCGGCACCTGCAACACCGCATCGCCCACCACCACGGCACTCACCATGATCAGCGCCAGCTGCTGAGCAAAGCCCTCGCGAATCAGATACACCGGCAGCAGGGTCAGCGTCATGGTCTCGAACCCGGCAAACAACACCATCGCCCAGGCGATGGCAGGCAACTGCTGCACAAAGCGACGCAGCCCACGACCTCCGGCAGCCGCCGCATCCACGACCGGCGCCCCAGAGACCGTCAACAGCATCAGGCTGCCGCCGATCAGCAGGCCGGTCGCCAGCCAGAAGCCGCTATCCTCCTGGGTTCCAATCAGCCCCAGCAACAACGGCCCACACAATTGGCTAAGCGCAAAGCCGCTGCCATAGACCGCGACCAGACGCCCGCGCAGGCGGTCGGGCACAATCTGATTGATCCAGCTCTCGCCCAGAATAAAGGTCACCGTCAGCGAAATACCCAGTACCAGCCGCAACAGCAGCCACACCGGGTAGCTCGGCCAGATCGCCAGCAGCGCCACCGATACCGCACTGCAGCCCATCACCAGGCGCAAGGTGTTCTCCGAACCAAGCCGCCCCGCCAAACGCCCACTCAAGCGCGAACCCAGCACAATACCCAGCGCCGGCATGCCAGCCATGACGCCAATGGCAAAGGTGCTGTAGCCCCATTCGTGCAGGCGCAAGGACACCAGCGGCAGGGTCACCCCCAACGCCAGCCCCACGATTACCACAGCGGAGGTGACCACGGCGTAGGTTTTCCAGTTCATAGAGGTCTCGGAGAAAAGCCGGCTGGAGGCTGGAGGCTGGAGGCTGGAGGCTGGAGGCCAGAAGCTTGAAGTAGTCTGCGCTGTTTCGGAGCGACAAAGTCACAGCGACACCGACCTCACGCAGTGCTCAACAATTGCTCCGCTAAACGGCTTCCAGCTTCAAGCCTCCAGCTTCCAGCCGCGCTGCCAACGGCAGCGCGTTAGAGCTTGATCCACGTCGCCTTCAACTCGGTGTACTTGTCAAAGGCATGCAGCGACTTGTCGCGGCCGTTGCCTGACTGCTTAAAGCCACCGAACGGCGCGGTCATGTCGCCGCCGTCATACTGGTTGACCCAGACGCTGCCGGCGCGCAGGGCGCGGGCGGCGCGGTGGGCCTTGGACAGGTCGCTGGTCCAGACGGCGGCGGCCAGGCCGTAGATGGTGTCGTTGGCGATCTGCATGGCGTCGTCAAAGCTGGTGAAACCAATCACTGACAACACCGGGCCAAAGATCTCTTCGCGAGCAATGCGCATGCTGTTGGTCACGCCGTCAAACACGGTCGGCTCAACAAACAGCCCGCCAGTGTCTTCCATCACGCGCTTGCCGCCCAGCTTCAGGGTCGCGCCGTCAGCGTGGCCGGCTTCGATGTAGCGCAGCACCGTTTCGATCTGGGTGGTATCAACCAGTGCACCGACGCTGGTGTTCGGGTCCAGCGGGTGGCCCGGCGCCCAGCTGCGCTTCAGCGCCTCGACCACCTTGCCCACGAATTCTTCGCGAATCGACTCCTCGACCAGCAGACGCGAACCGGCGGTACACACCTCGCCCTGGTTGAAGGCGATGGCGCTTGCTGCCGCTTCTGCTGCCGCGTCCAGATCCGGCGCATCGGCAAAGACCACGTTCGGGCTCTTGCCACCGGCTTCCAGCCACACGCGCTTCATGTTCGACTCGCCAGCGTAGATCATCAGTTGCTTGGCAACCCGGGTCGAGCCGGTGAACACCAGGGTATCGACATCCATATGCAAGGCCAGCGCCTTGCCTACAGTGTGACCGTAGCCGGGCAGCACGTTCAGCACGCCTGCTGGCAGGCCGGCTTCCAGCGCCAGCGCCGCGATGCGGATGGCGGTCAGCGGCGACTTTTCCGAGGGCTTGAGAATCACCGAGTTGCCACTGGCCAGCGCCGGGCCCAGTTTCCAGCTGGCCATCAGCAGCGGGAAGTTCCAGGGCACAATAGCGGCAACCACGCCCACCGGCTCGCGGGTAACCAGACCCAGCTCATCATGAGCCGTCGGCGCCACCTCGTCGTAAATCTTGTCGATTGCCTCAGCGCACCAGCGAATCGAGCGCGCCGCGCCGGGAATGTCCACCGCCAGCGCGTCACCGATCGGCTTGCCCATATCCAGGGTTTCCAGCAGCGCCAGTTCCTCGCAGTGCGCGTCGATCAGGTCCGCAAAACGCTGCAGGATACGCTTGCGTTTGGCCGGCGCACTGCGCGACCAGACACCGCTATCGAAGGTGGCGCGGGCATTGGCTACCGCCTGCTCGGCGTCGGCCTGGTCGCAACTGGCGATCTGCGCCAGCACACGGCCATCGATCGGTGAGACGCACTCGAAGGTCTCACCGCTGGCCGCCGGCTGATACTGCCCGCCGATGTAGGCCTGTCCCTGAACCTGCAGCGCGGCTGCGCGCTGCTCCCAATCCTGTCGACTGACTGCCTTGCTCATGCTCTGCTCCTGATAGGGCGCCGGCTGGCGCGCGGGATACTGCCGGCCACAGTAATCAGGCGCTGAAAATAATTCAATATTTTTTACAAAACACCCCAAAGTAACCGCCAAATTTCACCAATAACCTATTTGACGTTTGTTATTTTTGACATAGACTTTGCCACATCAGCGCCACCGCCCAACCCTGCCGACGATGACGTTGCAGTCTGTCCTTCCTACCATCCTGCCAGGAAAGCCCCATGACCAGCTTGCAGCACCCGCAGTCCAGCCAAGACCTCAGCCTTGATCCGTTCTGGATGCCCTTCACCGCCAACCGTCAATACAAGGCCAAACCGCGTCTGCTGACCAGCGCACAAGGTGTTTACTACACTGACGCCGACGGCCGTCAGGTGTTGGATGGCACGTCAGGACTGTGGTGCTGCAACGCCGGCCACGGGCGCCGCGAGATTTCCGAGGCCGTCAGCCGGCAGATTCAGCAAATGGACTTTGCCCCCACTTTTCAGATGGGCCACCCACTGCCGTTTCAATTGGCCGAGCGCCTGAGTGAACTGGCTCCGGCGGGCCTGAACCGCGTGTTCTTCACCAACTCGGGCTCCGAGTCGGTGGACACCGCACTGAAGATAGCGCTGGGTTATCAGCGGGCCATCGGCCAAGGCACCCGCACCCGGCTGATCGGCCGCGAGCTGGGCTACCACGGCGTGGGCTTTGGCGGCGTATCGGTCGGCGGCATGGGCAACAACCGCAAGGCGTTCATCCCGCAGCTGCCGGGCGTCGACCACCTGCCGCACACCCTAGACCTGGAGCGCAACGCCTTTACCAAGGGGCTGCCGAGCTTCGGCATCGAGCGTGCAGAGGCGCTGGAAGCGCTGGTAACGCTGCACGGCGCCGAGAACATTGCGGCGGTGATCGTTGAGCCCATGTCCGGCTCGGCCGGCGTGATCCTGCCGCCGCAAGGGTATTTGCAGCGCCTGCGCGAGATCACCAGCAAGCACGGCATCCTGCTGATCTTTGACGAGGTCATCACCGGTTACGGCCGCGTTGGTGCGCCCTTCGCGTCGCAGCGCTGGGGCGTCACTCCAGACATCATCACCACCGCCAAGGGCCTGACCAATGGCGCCATCCCGATGGGCGCGGTGTTTGTTGCTCAGCACATTCACGATGCGTTTATGCAAGGCCCGCAGGGGCTGATCGAGTTCTTCCACGGCTACACCTATTCCGGCCACCCGGTCGCCGCAGCCGCCGCGCTGGCCACCCTCGACATCTACACCGGCGAGCAGCTGCTGACCCGCGCCGCAGAGCTGGAAGATTACTGGGCCGAGGCACTGCACAGCCTGCGCGACCTGCCGAACGTCATCGACATCCGCAACACCGGACTGGTCGGCGCGGTGCACCTGGCCAGCCGCCCGGACGCCCCGGGCGCACGCGGCTACGAGGTGTTCGACGGCTGTTTCTGGGAGGGCGCCATGGTGCGCTGCAGCGGCGACATTATCGCCATGTCGCCACCGCTGACCGTGGAAAAAGCCGAGCTGGATCGACTGATCGACACCCTCGCTACCGTCATCCGTCGCACCGCCTGAATCTGCCCGGTTGCCGTCCGCAGCGACGGCAACCCTCACCTGACAAGGACCCGCCCCATGAGCATTTCCAGCATCATCGACTTCGCCAGCGCCGACACCCCAGCCGAGCACTACCGGCCAGATGCCGCCAAGATCATCAGCGGCGACCCGGTGCAGAACGTGCGCAACCACTACAGCAGCGCCGACGGCCAGTTCAGCAGCGGTATCTGGGAGGCCGAGCCGGGCCACTGGAATGTCAGCTACAGCGAGCACGAGTACTGCGAAATTCTCGAAGGCGAGTCGGTGCTGCACGACGCCGACGGCAACAGCCGAGTGCTGCGCGCGGGCGACCGTTTCGTCATTCCCGCCGGCTTCAGCGGCAGCTGGGAAGTACGCGAGCGCACCCGCAAGGTCTACGTGATCTACGAGCCGGCCAGCTGATCGCGCAGCCAGGCTACAGAGCGCTCAAGGGGGGGCGTGCCGCGTCAATAAACGCTACCCTGAAGGGAGACCATGCAGATTTCCCTGGAGTAGCCGGTGCGCCGCCTTTTTTCCTTACTTGCCAGCCTGACGACGCTGACGCTGTACGCCCTGGGCGCAAGTGCGCAGGAGTCCGCGCCGTTGGAGTTTGCGCTGGCAGACTTCCCCCCCTATTTTCAGCTGGACCATCGCGGCGAGCCGAGCGGGCCTGTGCTGGAGCTGGCCGCAGCCCTGTTTACCGAAGCGGATGTGCCCTATTCGATCCGCGGCTACCCGGCAGCGCGCCTGTACAAGCGGCTTCAGCTAGGGCAAACGACCATCTCCATGGCGGGCGATGGCCATCCGGAAATGCTCAGTGGCGCGCTGCAAGGCAGTACGCCGGTGTTCAATGTCGCCTTGAACGTCTACCGCAAACCGTTGCAGCCGGCGATCACCGGCTTGCCTGACCTGTCAGGCCAAAAGGTGATCCTGATCGGCGCCTACAGCTATGGCGCCCTTGGCCAGCAATTGGCAAGCCCCCAGGCCCGCGTGGAGATCACCCACGCCCACACCCACACCGCAGGGCTGCAAATGCTACTGCATGACCGCGCGCCCTATCTGATCAACTACGCAGACCCAATGAACGGGCTGCTGGAGAAGCATCCCGCAGGCAGCGTGACAAGTGACCCGCTGCTGCGCATGGATGTCTACCTGTTCGTCTCCCGCGCCCACCCCAACGCACGGGGTTTGCTCGACAGTCTGGATAGCGCGCTGGCCCTGCTAAAACAACGCGGCCAGGTGCAGCAAATTCTGGACACTGCGAACTATCAGCACTGAGCGCATCCAGGCCGATTACAAAAAACACATTGGTCTAAACGTGACCAGCCAGTTACATTTCTCGTCAGCACTGACATCGAAACCAATAATCCAATCGTCCCTTTGATCGGGTAACGGCTGTCCATCGCTATTACCGCCCGGTCACGCTCCTGACGCAGGAGCCCAGGACACAGCCAGGAGTCCAGCCTGATGTCACGTTTACCGGTCATCGTCGGCTTTGGCGGCTATAACGCCGCCGGCCGCAGCTCATTCCATCACGGCTTCCGCCGCATGGTGATCGAGTCTCTGCCTGCCGCCGAGCGCCAGCAGACCCTCGTCGGGCTGGCCGTCCTCATGAAGCTGGTACGGGTCGAAGGCGATCAATACCTTGATGCCGACGACCAGCCACTCAGCGCCGCCGAGGTGGAACAGCGCTTTGGCCAGCAGGTGCTGGATGACACCCTGGTACGCCGTATTGAAAAGCGCTATCTGGACGTTGACGCCGCGCATTGGCAGAAAAACCTGACCGTCACCGGCGAGGCGGGCAAACCCTTCTCCTTCATCACCCTGGCCAAGCAGTTACCCGAGCCGCTGCCCAGCGACTGGGCCGTTGAGGCGTTGAACGACAGCGAGGTGATGGTCACCGTATACGACGGCTGCGACCTGAAGATCGACAGCTTCCGCGCCCTGCCGGTCAAATCCGCCGGCCAGCTGCCGAGCGGCCTGGAGCCGGGCGAGCTGTACGCCTCACGTTTCCACCCACGCGGCCTGCAACTGACCATTGTGGCCGCCACCGACGCCCTGCGCTCGGTCGGCATTGACTGGCAGACCATCGCCAACAGCGTCGAACCCGATGAAGTTGCCGTGTTCGCCAGTAGCGCCATGAGCCAGCTCGACGAAAACAGCTTCGGCGGCCTGATGCAGTCACGCCTCAAGGGCGGCCGGGTCAGCGCCAAGCAGCTCGCGCTGGGTCTGAACAGCATGCCGGCGGACTTTATCAACGCCTACATCCTCGGCAGCGTGGGCACCACCGGCGCGATCACCGGCGCCTGCGCCAGCTTCCTCTACAACCTGCAAAAAGGCAGCGACATGATCACCAGCGGCCGCGCCCGCGTGGTGCTGGTCGGTAACGGGGAAGCGCCAATCACCCAGGAATGCATCGAAGGCTACGGTGCCATGGGTGCACTGGCCACCGAAGACGGCCTGCGCCAGATCGGCGGCAGCGAAGAGGTCGACTTCCGCCGCGCCAGCCGACCGTTCAGCGCCAACTGCGGCTTTACCCTGGCCGAGTCCGGGCAATTCTTCGTACTGATGGACGACGCCCTGGCCATGGAGCTGGGCGCCGATATCCACGGCGCGGTGCCGGACGTGTTCATCAACGCCGACGGTTTCAAGAAGTCGATCTCCGCCCCCGGCCCCGGCAACTACCTGACCATGGCCAAGGCCGTGCACGCCGCCATGCAAATCGTCGGGCCGCAGGCCGTACAACAGCGCAGCTTTGTACAGGCACACGGCTCCAGCACCCCAGCCAACCGCGTCACCGAATCGGAAATTCTTGACCGCGTGGCCGACGCCTTCGGCATCCAGAGCTGGCCGGTCGCTGCGGTAAAAGCCTACGTCGGTCACTCGCTGGCCAGCGCCAGCGCCGACCAGTTGGCCGCCACCCTGGGCAGCTTCAAGTATCAGATCATTCCGGGCATCAAGACCATCGACCAGGTGGCCGAGGACGTACATCAGCAGCGCCTGCTGATCAGCACCCGCGATATCGACCGCAGCCAGCTGCCGCTGGAAGTCGGCTTTATCAACTCCAAGGGCTTTGGCGGCAACAACGCCAGCGCCGTGGTGCTGGCACCAACCGTGGTCGAGCGCATGCTGAAAAAGCGCTACGGGGCCGAAGCCTTCGAAGCCTGGCAGCAGCGCCGCGAACAGACCCGCGCCGCCGCCGAGGATTACAACCAGCGTGCGCTGAAAGGTCAGCTGGATATCATCTACAACTTCGGTCAGAACATGATCGACGAGTCCGCCATCAGCATCAGCGATGCGCAGATTCAGGTGCCCGGCTTCAACAAGGCCCTGACCTTCCGCACCGACGAGCGCTTCAAGGACATGCTCGACTGAGTGACCCACGGGGTACGGCCAGCCGTGCCCCGCTCCCGCCTCAGGCCACCTCGGCCAGCTTTGCCAACCACTGTTGCTGCTCGCCTTCGGTCAGCAGACTGGCCGTGATGCTATTGCGCGCCAGCGCAACCGCCTGCTTGCGGGTCATGTTCAGCGCATCGCGCACCGCGACAAAATTCGCCAGCAGATAACCACCAAAGTAAGCCGGATCATCCGAGTTGATGGTCACCTTCACGCCCTGCTCCAGCAGCTGCAGAATGTTGTGCTCGCGCATGTCCCCAAACACTTTCAGCCGGGTGTTGGACAGCGGGCAGACTGTCAGCGGCATCTGCTCAGCAATCAGGCGCTGCACCAGCTCAGGGCTTTCAACACAGCGCACGCCATGATCGATGCGCATCACCTTGAGCAAGTCCAACGCCTGCACAATGTAGTCGGCCGGGCCCTCCTCGCCGGCATGGGCAACGCACGCAAACCCGGCCTCACGCGCCATGGCAAACACGCGCTCGAACTTGTCCGGCGGATTGCCCTGCTCCGAGCTGTCCAGCCCCACCGCAACAAAGTGCTCGCGCAGCGGCAGCGCCTCTTGCAGCGTGGCGATGGCGTCCTCTTCGCTAAGGTGGCGCAGAAAGCTCAAGATCAGCCGCGAGCTGATGCCAAGCTCGGCCTGCGCATCAGCCAGCGCGCGGGAAATACCGGCCAGCTGCACCGCAATGGGGATGCCACGCACGGTATGGGTCTGCGGATCAAAGAATGGCTCAACGTGTACGACGCCATCGGCCGCGCAACGCTGCAGGTAGGCCCAGGTCAGGTCATAAAAGTCCTGCTCGGTACGCAGGGCATCGGCGCCCTGATAGTAGAGATCGAGAAAGTCCTGCAGATTGCCAAACTCGTAAGCGGCGCGCAGCGCCTCCACATCGGCGTAGGGCAAGGTAATGCCGTTGCGCTCGGCCAGGGCAAACATCAGCTCAGGCTCAAGGCTGCCTTCCAGATGCATGTGCAGTTCGGCCTTGGGCAGCGCACGGAGAAAATCGGTATCGGGAAAGGACATAAGCGGCACTCCTGGAATCCTGCTGCACGAACGTGCAGTTCATGCAGCAAAGGATATGCCAGGCGGGGGTTTGCTGTCCTGAAATAAGGCGCCTCGCCGGCGCTCGAGTATGGCGACAGGGAATGGCAGCATGGCAATTTGCCAAATGCTCGGCAGGTGGAGCGTGCACATGGGGTTCGCCCCGTTTACGCGGGCGAGTAGCGCAGGGCTGACGGGAAAAAGAGTCGCAGCATGTCTGAGGAGCGAAGCGACGAGTTCTGCGACTCCCCGTTAGACCGAGCAACGCAGCGAACCCGAAGGGCCGCGTAGTCGGGTGCCCGGGGGGATTGCTAAGGGGGGCCGGGCAAGCGGCCCCCCTTAGCTCGCCGTGAAAGGCGAAAGGCTGACTTAACCGCGGCGCGATGCGGAAAACGGCTAAACAATGTTCGCCGCTCCGCAACAAACCCACCTACTTACGCGCAGCCCGAATCGCCGCCATAAAGGCCGCCATCTCAGCCTCTCGGTCGGCCGCTACCGTCTGCACATTGGGGTTCTGTGCCAGCAGCTCCAGCAGCGCGGCGCCCTGCGGCAGCTCGGCTTTCAGGTCGATATCGAACAGCTTCTGCGCCACCGTGCAGGCCAGATCAAAGCTATAAAGGAACAAGATGTCGGCAATAGTCATCTCGCTGCCAGCCACATAGGGCGCAAAGCGGCCGTGGCGCGCCAGGGTGGCAACGCCTGCCAGCAGTTCGGTGCGGGCCTTGTCCTTGATTGCCTGATCGACCTTGCCGCCGAAGAACACTTCCATAAAGCAGGAACGGGCCGGCAGCTCGATATACAGCTCGATTTCCTTGGTCAGCGCGCGCACCACGCCACGCTCGAAGGGGTCGCTTGGCAGCAGCGGTTTGCCGCCCTGGGTTTCCTCGATGTATTCGAGGATCACATTGGTCTCGTTGATAAAGCCCTTATCAGTCTCCAGCACCGGCACCTTGCCGCGCGGGCTCATGGCGAGAAACTCGGGCTCCTGGCTGCCGTGCACGTTATTGATCTCGAACTCGACACCCTTTTCCAGCAGCGCCAGCTTGGCCATGTTGAAGTAGTTGCTGGCCGCAAAGCCGTGTAGTCTGATCATCCTGTTGTTCTCCATTGTTGGACGGAAGTGGCGACACCGTGACGCGGTCCATCTTGTACCCGCGCAGGCAATAATTCACCAGCGTCATCAAGACGCTGAATGCGCTGACAATGTCAGCCGGCTAGACTGAATGCTCACCCGAAAAGAGGCTCCAATAATGCTGACACCCGACGAGATAGCCGAAATCAACCTGCTCTGCCAGTTCAATCTGGGCAACACCCAAGAAGGTCTGAAGATTCACAGTCACGACGCCGACCCCAACACCGTTGCCGCCGCCGAGCGCCTGTTTGCCAGAGGCCTGATCAGCCAGCACGATGGCGGCTACCTCACCAGCCTGGGGCTGGACGCAGCCGAACACAGCCAGCACTTGCTAACCATCTTGCGTACCTCTACGCCCTGACGTCAGCCATGCAGCAGGGTGAGATTCAGCCACGGATTGACGAGGGCATTGATCGCAAGGCGCTGAACACCCTGCGCAAACGCTTTATGGCGGTCAACGCCACGCGCCTGCGCCGCGTGTTGCAGGCGCTGCCCAACCGACAGTACAACGTACTGCAACTGCTGCCGCTGCTGTTCGACGTCAACTACCCCCTGCTCCCCGGTTTCGTCTCGCGCGACACCCCCTGTGGCCTGCACGGTTTTGAGCCGGACAGCAGTTGCTTGCAGATTGCCCAAAGCCTGACGCGCAGCTTCCAGTATCGCCGTCACCCCGCCGGCTTCAGCGGTCAGATCCACGGCCTATATCTGATGGGTAGCGGCGGCACTATCGGCCAATCCGAGCAGAGCGATCTGGATGTCTGGGTCTGCCACGCGCCGCAACTCAACGCCGAGCAGATAGCGGAGCTGGGTCGCAAATGCGAGCTGATCACCGAATGGGCGGCCAGCCAAAGCAGTGAGGTGCACTTTCACCTGATCAACCCTGCCAGCTTCGCCCAGGGCGAGCGCGACAACGAACTGGGCATTGAAGACTGCGGCAGCACACAACACTACCTGCTGCTCGACGAGTTTTACCGCACGGCCATCCACCTGGGCGGGCGCTTTCCACTGTGGTGGCTGGTACCGGTCTACGAAGAGGCAGGCTACCGCGACTACACCCACCAGCTGATCAGCAAGCGTTTTATCCGCGCCGATGACTATCTCGACCTGGGCCACGTGGCCGCCATTCCCGCCGGTGAGTTTGTCGGCGCCGGGTTGTGGCAGTTGTTCAAGGGTATCGAGTCACCCTACAAGTCAGTACTCAAGCTGCTGCTGACCGAGGTCTATTCCAGCGAGCACCCGCGCGTGCGCTGTCTGAGCCTGGACTTCAAGCAGGCCGTGTTTGCCGGCAAGCCAAACGAAGACGAGCTGGACCCTTACGTCATGCTGTACCGCCGGCTGGAACGCTACCTGCTCAGCCGGCGCGAGAGCGAGCGTCTCGAGCTGGTGCGCCGCTGCCTGTATATCAAGGCCAACGTGCGCCTGAGCCGACGCAGCGGCCTGCTGGACTGGAAGCGGCAGATGATGGAGCGCCTGGTGCGCGAATGGCACTGGGGCACGCGCCAGCTACAGCAGATGGATGACCGCCGCCAGTGGCGCATCCGCGAAGTGGCCACCGAGCGCCGTCAACTGGTCAACGAGCTGACCCACAGCTATCGCCTGCTGTCGCAGTTTGGTCGCAGCCAGGGGGTGATCAACGCAGTCAGCGCACGTGACCTGTCACTGTTGGGGCGCCGCCTGTACGCGGCGTTCGAACGCAAGGCGGGCAAGATCGAATTCATTAACCCAGGCATCAGCCCGGACCTCAGCGAGGCCCTGCTGACGCTGGCCTGGAGTGCAGGCCACGACGACAACCCGCCGACCTGGAGCCTGTACCGCGATAGCCTTGGTGCCGCTGAGCTGGGCGATCATCCGCCGCTCAAGCGCAGCCTCAACCTGCTGGAGCTGCTTGCCTGGGGGCACCGCAACGGCCTGATCGACAGCGCCACGCGCTTTGTCCTGCACCCCGGCGACAGCGCGCTCAGCGAGTACGAACTCAACAGTCTGGTGCACAGCCTGCAGCAGCAGTTTCCCCTACCCTTGCCGGCCCTGACCGAAGTCGCCCTGTCGCGCCCAAGCGAGCCCTGCCGTGTGTTGCTGCTGGTCAATATTGGCCTGGACCCGCTGCCCGGCAGCAGCCAGAAAAACCTGCACCTGATCAGCAGCCACACCGACGCGCTGGGTTATTCCGGCCTGCGGGACAACCTGATCCAACGCATCGATCTGGTTACCCTGAACAGCTGGAACGAGCTGCTGGTCACCCAGTATCAGGGGGAGGAAGCCTGCATGCAGGCCCTGCGCGATTACCTGAACGGCGGCCGCGAGCATCAGCGCCTGCCCGAGCTGGCGGTGCGCTGCTTTTGCCGCAACCGTGCCAGTGCCATCGCCGAGCGGGTCGAGAGCCTGTTCAGCAGCGCTGCCGAGCATCTGCTGGGCAACCCACCAGCGCGCCTGCTGCTGCAACTGCAGAACGCCTTCCGCATTCTGGAGTGGCAGGATGAACAAATCAGCATGCTAGCGCTGGATGATCGCACCCAGCTGCTGCGCTACCTGGGCCGCTCCCGGCCACGCCACCAGCGTCTGGTGCTCGACAGCTACGCCTTGCACGGACAAGACCTCGGGCTGCTCCTGCAACAGGACCAGCCCGGCCGCATCCAGCTGTTCTATCGTCTGCGCGCCAACTGGCAGGCCGAGATCAGCCTGCTGGATGAGCGCGGCGCGCTGTGGACAACCCAGCACAGCTATCGCGATGAACACACCCTGCTGCTGCCGCTGCTGCGCTTTCTGCGCAGCATTCAGCTGCGCCGGCAGGCTGGCGAAAACCTGGATCGCAGCATCGACGAGGGCGAGCCCGAGCTGTATTGCATCCTGCCCGCCCAGGAGGGCCATCCACTGCGCCTGGAGCAGCGTGCGCTGCCGCGCGGCGGTCTGGACGCCGACATCTACGCGGTACAGGCGATTGCCGAACCCGGTGCCGGGCGCAGCCTGCGGGTTACCATCTTCTGCGACCACCGCGAGTTCTCCGAGCTGGAGTACGGCGCCCAGCTCTACACCGAGGTGGCCCGCCACATCCTCAGCCGTCGCCGCGACCGCGAGCCTTACCCCTGCTACATCACCGATCTGGACCTGTCCGCCGTTGACCCCGGCGGCCGCATGCAGACCGTCCAGTACCTGCGCTATCGCCAACAACTGGAAAGTGCGCTGAACGACGCCATGCACCTGCACGCTTGATCGCTTGCAGGGAGCAGGTGGAATTCATCAGCGCGTCCTTAAACCGCGCTCAACGACTCTGGCGCTCAGCCCGCCGCCTGGCAGCGGCCGCAATGATCTCGCGCTGACGCGCATCCGGCGCCCGGCCCCACTCCAGAATTTCGTCCAGCAAACGGCCGCAGCCCATGCATAGCTCACCATCCAGGCAGCATTTGCGTACGCAGGGTGAAGGCTGGCGGCCGCGGGTTGTCATCGTGAGTCCGCGTCGATATCCAGCTCCAGCTCTTCGCCGCTGAGCTCTTCCAGCACGCTGGCCAGCACCTCACCCAGGGTGCCCTCACCACTATCGTGCAGCCAGCCCTGCCCTGCATCGAAGTTGAAGTGCAGGGTACGGTCGGGCGTGGCCAACCACAGCTCGCGCGAAGCAGGCTGACGACCAACGGCCAGCCGCTGCCCCTCGGGCAGGATCAGCACCAGTGAGCCGTCGATGTGCTCCATCTCCAGATCCAGGTCACCATCATCCAGGGCGTGCTCGATCAGATCCTGTACGCGGTCTACTGCCTGGTGGAAACTTGCTTCACTCATGTCCTGCATTATCTGTCTCTCATCTGACTCGGGCGTCTGCGCACCGTTTTCCGCCCGCCGGGCCGCTGGCTGATGCGTCGGGCCGGGCGGCTGGGTATACTGCCGGGTATTCTACCTGTAAGGATTTCAACATGAAGCCATTCGCTGCGGCCCTGTTCACGTTGCTGGTTTTGACCGGCTGCGGACAGAAAGGCCCCCTGTATCTTCCCGAGGACACGGCCAGCGCGCCTGCCCAGACCGAGACTGCCGAGCAATCGACCCAGAAGTGATGCCCCAATGACCGCGTTTGAATACCGCAACGGCGAGCTGCACGCCGAAGGCGTTGCCCTGTCGTCGATTGCCGAACAATACGATACGCCCTGTTTCGTCTATTCCCGCGCCGCCATCGAGCAGGCCTACGATGCCTGGGATAACGCTCTGGACGGCGTGCCGCACCTGGTGTGCTTTGCCGTAAAAGCCAACTCCAACCTCGGCGTGCTGAACCTGCTGGCCCGCCGTGGCGCCGGCTTTGACATCGTCTCCGGTGGTGAGCTGGAGCGCGTACTGGCCGCCGGTGGCGAGCCTTCGCGCATCGTCTTTTCTGGTCTGGGCAAGACGGCGGCCGAAATGCGCCGCGCGCTGGAAGTCGGGATCCACTGCTTCAACGTTGAATCCGCTGCCGAGCTGGAGCGCCTGCAACAGGTGGCCGCCGAGCTGGACATCAAGGCGCCCGTTTCCCTGCGCGTGAACCCGGATGTAGATGCCAAGACCCACCCGTACATCTCCACCGGCCTGAAAGAGAACAAGTTCGGCATCGACATCGCCCAGGCGCCCGCCGTCTATCGCCGCGCCGCCGAGCTGAGCCACATCGACATCTGCGGCGTGGACTGCCACATCGGCTCACAGCTGACCGACGACACCCCCTTTATCGATGCGCTCGACCGACTGCTGCAGCTGATCGACGGTCTGGCCGCCGAAGGCATCACCATTCGTCACCTGGATCTGGGCGGCGGACTGGGCGTGACCTATCGCGACGAGACGCCACCCAGCCCCGGCACCTATCTGGCCAAGGTGCGTGAAGCGCTGACCGGTCGCAACCTGACCCTGGTGTTTGAACCGGGCCGCTCGATTGTCGCCAACGCCGGCGTGCTGCTGACCCGCGTCAACCTGCTCAAGCCGACCGAGCACAAGAACTTCGCCATCATCGACGGTGCCATGAACGACCTGATCCGCCCGGCCCTGTACAGCGCCTGGATGGGCATCGACGCGGTCAAACCGCGCAGCGATGTGGCGGTGCAAACCTGGGATCTGGTTGGCCCGGTCTGCGAAACCGGTGACTTTCTCGGCAAGGACCGCGAGCTGGCGCTGGCCGAAGGCGACCTGCTGGCCGTGCGCTCCGCCGGTGCCTACGGTTTTGTCATGAGCTCGAACTACAACACCCGTCCGCGGGCGGCTGAAGTACTGGTCGATGGCGAGGCCACCCACCTGGTGCGTCGCCGCGAGACCGTGAGTGAGCTGCTGGCCGGCGAGTCCGTGCTGCCCGGGGCCTGAGATGCTGCTGCGATTTACCAAGATGCACGGGCTGGGCAACGACTTTATGGTCATCGACCTGGTGACCCAGCACGCCCAGCTGAGTGCGAAGCAGATCCGCCAGTGGGCCGACCGCCACACTGGCATCGGCTTTGACCAGCTGTTGCTGGTCGAGCCGCCGAGCACCCCCGACGCCGACTTCCGCTATCGTATCTTCAATGCCGACGGCAGCGAGGTAGAACAGTGCGGCAACGGCGCGCGCTGCTTCGCCCGCTTTGTGCAGGACAAGCGCCTGACCGCCAAGCAGGAGATTCAGGTCGAAACCGCCGGCGGGCCTATCGTGCTGCGCATCAACCGCGACCGTCAGGTCACGGTTGATATGGGCGCGCCGCGTTTTGTGCCCGCCGAGATCCCCTTCCAGGCCGACGCCGAAGCCATCGACTACACCCTTGAGGTGGCCGGTGAACAGCTACAGGTAGCTGCCGTGTCCATGGGCAACCCGCACTGCGTTACCCTGGTGCCCGACGTGCAGGACGGTACGCTGGAGCGCCTGGGTGCGCTGATCGAAGCCCACCCGCGCTTTCCGCGCAAGGTCAACGCCGGCTTTATGCAGGTGGTCGACCGTCAACACGCCCGCCTGCGCGTTTTTGAGCGTGGCGTGGGTGAAACCCAGGCCTGCGGCACCGGCGCCTGCGCCGCGGCTGTGGCCGGCATTCGTCTGGGCTTGCTGGACTCGCCGGTGAACATCGATCTGCCCGGTGGCCGCCTGCAAATCGAATGGGCTGGCCCCGGCCAACCCGTGCTGATGACCGGCCCGGCCACCCGCGTCTACGAGGGACAGATTCGCGTATGAAAGAACAACCGCCCCATCCTGACGAACTCGAAGCCGCCCGCGTAGTGGAGTTTTTGCAGCGCCATCCGGCCTTTTTCGTCGAACACGACGAGCTGCTGGCCGACCTGATTGTGCCGCACGAAGCCGGCCACGCGGTGTCACTGGTCGAGCGCCAGGTTAAGCTGTTGCGCGAACGCAACATCGATGTGCGCCACCGGCTGAGCCAGCTGATGGACACCGCGCGCGAGAACGACCGGCTGTTCGACAAGAGCCGCCGGCTGATTCTCGGCATGCTTGAAGCGCAAAGCGCGGATCAGGTGGTCGCCACCCTGGAAGACAGCCTGCGCACGGATTTTCAGGTGCCCTTTGTCAGCCTGATTCTGTTTACCGAAGCAGACCGCTACAGCAACGCCCATTGCGTTACCCACGTCGCCGCCAAGGAAACCATCGGCCACCTGCTCGACAGCGACAAGCCGGTGGCCGGCGCCCTGCGCCCCGCCGAGCTGAACTTCCTGTTTGGCGAGCACGGGGAACAGGTCGCGTCCACTGCGCTGGCGCCCATCCGCTACCAGGGGCTGCACGGCGTGCTGGCTCTGGGCAGCGAAGACGGCCAGCAATACCGCAGCGCCACCGGCACCCTGTTCCTTGGCTACGTCGCCGACGCGCTGGCCCGCGTGCTGTTGCGCCAACGCCCGCTGGCCGATGAAAACCACGCCTGAGCCGGCCGGCGTCGCCGACCCCGATATCAGCGCCTTTCTCGACCACCTGCGCATCGAGCGCAGGCTGTCGCCGCGCACCCTGGAAGCCTACCGCCACGACCTGCTGAGTCTGGATCAGCACCGCGCCGCACGCGATCTGCCGGGCTGGGGCCGGCTGGACACCCAGCACCTGCGCCACTTTATCGCCAGCCAGCACCAGCAGGGCCTGTCGCCGCGCAGCCTGCAGCGCCTGCTCAGCGCCATCCGCAGCTTCTACCGCTTTTTGCAACGCGAGGGGCGTGCACAGCAAAACCCCGCGCTCGATCTGCGCGCCCCCAAGGCCGCACGTCCCCTGCCGCGCACGCTGGACGCCGACCTGGCCACCCAGCTGCTCGACAGCCCGGGCGAAGACGACTGGCTCGGCCGCCGCGATCAGGCCATGCTGGAACTGTTCTACTCCTCCGGTCTGCGGTTGTCGGAGTTGGCCGGGCTGGATGTCAGCGATCTCGACCTCAATCAGGGCGAAGTGCGCGTCACCGGTAAGGGCAACAAGACCCGCGTGCTGCCGGTCGGCCGCCAGGCGCGGCGCGCCCTGCAGGACTGGCTCAGCGTGCGCCCGACCAACAGCGATAGCGCCCAACCGCTGTTCGTCAGCCAGCGCGGCAGCGCGCTCACCCCGCGCGCCATCCAGCTGCGCCTGCGCCGCCACGGCGTGGAACGCATTGGCCAGCACCTGCATCCGCACATGCTGCGCCACTCCTTCGCCAGCCACATGCTGGAGTCTTCCGGCGACCTGCGGGCAGTGCAAGAGCTACTCGGCCACGCCGATATCAGTACCACCCAGATCTATACCCATCTTGATTTCCAGCACCTGGCCCAGGTGTATGATCAGGCCCACCCCAGAGCCAAACGCAAGGCAGACAAATGATTCAGCTGGTGACCTTTGACCTCGACAACACCCTGTGGGAAACCGAATCGGTGGTGGCCAACGCCGAACGGGTGCTGGCCGACTGGCTGGGCAAGCAGGCGCCCAACTACGCCGCCGCCCGCGACCAGGACGCGCGCAAGGCGCTGCTGGCAGAGGTGCTGGCAGCCGACCCCGAGCTGCGCCACCGGGTTACGCCGCTGCGTATCGCCGTGCTGGAACTGGGTTTACGCAAGGCCGGCTACTCGGCAGACGACGCCAAACGCCTGGCGCTCGCCGGTTTCGAGGTATTTATCGATGCTCGCCATCGGCTGGAGTACTTCCCGCACATGGAGCTGGTGCTGCAACTGCTGTCGCAGCAATACCAGCTGGCGTGCATTTCCAACGGCAACGCCGATGTACGCCGGCTCGGGCTGGATCGCTATTTCAGCATTATCGTATCGGCCGATGAGGTGGGTATCAGCAAGCCGGACCCGGCACCCTTCCTGGCGGCGCTGAACAGCGCCGGGGTCGAGCCGCAGCAGGCGCTGCATATCGGGGATCATCCGGGAGACGACATCCAGGGCGCCCTGGATGTGGGCATGCACACCCTGTGGTTCAACCCACAGGGCAATGCCTGGACGGGCCAGCAACGGGCCCATGGCGAGGTGCGCTGCCTGAGCGAGATTCCGCCCTGGCTGAACCGCTACCAGCGCTACGCCAAACGCTGAGCGGCCGGCACGGCAGCGTCAGATAGGACGGCTGCCGTACTTGTTTTCAGGCTTTTTCGGCGGATCGGAAACCACGTTGTCGTCGATCTGCTGCACCTTGCCACCACGCGCCATGAACTCTTCGATCTGACGAGCCAGCATTTCCCGCTCGCGCTGCTTGGCTTCCATAGAGGCGCCCTCAACGTCTTCGCTGGCTGCGGCCTTCTTCTTGCGCGACTTGCTGCTGACCTCGGCACCATCGTCGCCGTCATCGCCATCGTCGCTGCCGCCGGTCACATCGTCCTGATCGTCGACCTCGGAATCGTCCATCCCATCCAGATCGTCGTCCAGATCATCACTCATGCCTGAATCCTCACAGTGGAAAACAGGCTATATATAGTTCATCGAGGGGATTTGGCTAGTCTTGCGGGTAACTTTTTTCATCCCACCAGCGCCTCTGTTACGGTGCCTGACGCGATAATGCTCAGTCGCATTGCCCCTGCAGCGTGGCCAGCACCCGGCGGCTGCCGGCATGCTCACGGTGTTCCCCGAGGTAGAGGCCTTGCCAGGTGCCGACCGCGAGTCGGCCCGCGGTCACCGGCAAGGTCAACTGCACACCCAGCAGGCTCGACTTGATATGCGCGGTCATATCATCCAGGCCTTCGTAGGTGTGCTTGAAGTAGGGGGCGTCGTCCGGCACCGCGCGACGAAAGAACGCCTCAAAGTCACCGCGCACTAGCGGGTCGGCATTCTCGTTGACGGTCAACGAGGCCGAGGTGTGCTGCAGCCACAGGTGCAACAGGCCAACGCGCACGTCCGTCAGCTCCGGCAGTGCACGCAGAACCTCGTCGTCGATCAGGTGAAAACCGCGCGCACGGGGTGTGAGGCGAATCTCTTTCTGCAACCACATACTGCGTTCACCTCTTGCTGGCGGATATCACAGGTCCCGAGCACGCTGGACCTGCTCGGCTAGGCGCAGGGTTTCGTGCTCTTCCATGGCCAGTAGATCCTGCATCAGCTCACGCCCGTCCGCCGTCTCTGCCCGGCCCTGCAGATAACGATACAGGTCCAGTGCGTCGTTGTGCAGGTCAAATACCAGCGCGCACAGAGCATCGTGGTCCAGAGCGGCCAAGCGCTGGCCTGCGTCCAGCGTGCGCATGCGCGGGTTGTCGGTGAAATGGTCGTACACCCAGCTGTCCAGCACCTTGATATCGGCCTGCTGCTCGAACCGCAGCACCATCTGCTGCATCCGCCGCTCGTGCTCCGCCAGGTACTGCAGCAATGCACGCATGCGCTCCCCGGTCTGGCTGTCAGCTGCCCCAGCCTCCAGGTTGCTGGCCAACTGGCCATGCAGTTGCTGGGTCCACTCGATCAAATCGCGATAGGTTTCTGCTTTCATCAAAGCTCCTGCTATCTGGTTTGTGTCTCGCGGCAGTCCCGGCGCCTGCTGGTACCTCGCAACACTGCCGCCATGTCCTTGCGACCGCCCGATGCGCGACGAGGTTCCAGGCGGCGGCCGCTAGAACATCAGCCGCAGGCCCGCCACGGCAAACCAGCCTTCCCGCTCCTCACCCTTTTCTGCGACATAGTCAGCAGTACGCCCAAATGCTCGCTCGTAGTGCACACCAACATAGGGCGCGATGGCGCGATCAACCAGGTCGTAGCTCAGCCGCAACCCCGCCTCCAGGCTGCTGAGCCCGCGGCCGACGCCCACCGCCTCGTCGTCGGACAACGCCGCATCCAACTCCAGCTCGGGCGTCAGATGCAGCCGATTGGTCAGCAGCAGTTCGTACTCCAGCGCCAGATCGACGGAGACGTCGCCGTGCTCGCTCAGGTAGACATTGCTGTCCATCTCCAGCCAATAGGGCAGCAGACCAGTAAGACCAACAAAAGCGTATTGCCGGTTCTCACCGTCCGGCGTGTCAAAGCGCAGACCACCGCGCAGATCGATAAAGTCGCTGATCGGGGTCTGCAGCGCCAGTCGGTTGTCCAGCGTCTCCCAGCTGTCGTGATCGAAGCTGTATTCGGCCTCGCTGAGCCAGCGCGCCTTCAACTCGTCAGTGCCCCACCAGGCGTCCGCACTCCAGTACCCCAGCTCCTCGCCGCTGTCTCCATGGCGGTACTCCAGCGCATCGACCCGCACACCATAGAAATAGCCGTGGTGCATGGAGTGGCGCATCTGCTCGGCTCCCGCCGACGCCGACGCCAGCAGCAACGGGATCATCAGGCGCTTCATGAGTCACCTCCTTGTGGGCCGCCTTCGACAATGACGGTGCGGAACATCCCCGCCGCCGCGTGATAGGACAGGTGGCAGTGAAAGGCCCACTTGCCCGGCGCATCGACCTCGGTTTCCATGTACACGGTGGTGCCGGGCGCAACGCTGATCACGTGTTTGACCGGGTTCCACTGACCTGCCCCCACGTCGAGGATCGACCACATGCCGTGCAGGTGCATGGGGTGAGTCATCATGGTTTCGTTGACGAACTTGAAGCGCACCCGCTCGCCGTATTGCAGCCGGATCGGCTCGGCGTCTGACTCCTTGATGCCGTTGATCGACCAAATGTAGCGCTCCATATTGCCGGTCAGCCGCAGTTCAATCTCACGGGTTGGGGCGCGCTCTTCATACAACGGCTTCTGCGCGCGCAGATCGGCGTAGGACAGGAAGCGCCCATCGTTATAGGCCTGCGGAATCAAACCGCTGCCTTGGGCGTAGAAGGGGTCAGCGGGCATGGCTGCGGCCTGGCCATGGTTCATGCTGCCGTGATCCATGCCGGCCATGTCACCATGATTCATGCTGCCGTGATCCATGCCAGCCATCTCGCCATGCTCCATACCCGCATGCGCCATGCCCATATCAGCCATGGTCAACAAGGGTGCCGGACGCAATTCAGGGATCTCACCCTGCATGCCCTCACGCGGCGCCAGGGTGCCGCGAGCAAAACCCGAGCGCCCCATGGATTCGGCAAACAGGGTGTAGGCCCGGTCTTCCTTCGGCTGAACGATCACGTCATAGGTCTCGGCAACGCCGATGCGCAGCTCATCCACGGTCACCGGCTGCACGTTATTGCCGTCGGCCTGCACCACCGTCATCTTCAAACCGGGCAGGCGCACGTCGAAGTAGGTCATGGCCGAGGAGTTGATCAGACGCAGGCGTACCCGCTCACCCGGCTGGAACAGTCCGCTCCAGTTCTGCTCCGGCCCCTTGCCATTGATCAGCCCGGTAAAGCCCTGCACATCCTCGATGTCGCTGGACATCATGCGCATATCGCCCCACATCAGGCGGTCCTTCAGGGTCGCTGCCAGGCCGCGCTCGCGGCTGTCGCGCCAGAAGTCGCCCACCGTCTGCTGCTGGCGGTTGTAGTAATCGGCAGAGCTTTTCAGGTTGCGCATGATGCGGTCGCCCGAGTGCGGATGCTTGTCGGTCAGCTGCACCACGTAGTCGCGGTCGTAACGGAAGGGCTCGCGCCCCTGCGGTTCGATGATGATCGCGCCATAGGCGCCGTCCGGCTCCTGAAAACCTGAATGGCTGTGAAACCAGTAAGTGCCGGATTGCTTGATTGCAAAGCGATAGGTGAAGGTCTCGCCCGGCGCAATACCGGGGTAGCTCAGCCCGGGCACACCGTCCATTTGGAACGGCAAGATCAGCCCGTGCCAGTGCACCGAGGTCGGCTCGTCCAGATTGTTGGTGACGTGGATGGTGACGTCTTCACCTTCTCGAAAGCGCAGAATCGGGCCGGGCGAGGCGCCGTTATAGCCAATGCCTTGTTTGCGAAAGTCGCCCGTGTCGATGGTCACAGGGTCAACGGTCAGGCTGTATTCGCCGGCCCAGGTGCCGGCGCATAGGCTGGCCAGCAGCACGCCAGCCAGACCCTTGAAATAACGCTGCATGGGTAATCTCCAGTAGCAGAAGCCGCCCCGCCGCCGGACGCAGAATTGACAACCACCCCGGTTGCCGATGCACTCTCTGCCCCACTCGTCGGGAATGAGCGCAGCTTGCCGAGCGAAACTGAATCCTGACTGAACCCCACAGAGAAAAGAGAAACCGCCCATGCGCCTGCTGTTGGTGGAAGACGACGACCTGCTGCGCACGAGCCTGCAACAGAGCCTGAGTGAGGCGGGGTTTGCCGTAGACGCCACCGGCTCTGCGGCCACCGCCGAACAGCTCTGCCTGCAGGAAGACTACCGCCTGATCGTGCTGGATATCGGCCTGCCTGATGGCGACGGCCTGCAACTGCTGACACGCTGGCGCGAGGCCGGGCGCGACCTGCCGATTCTGTTGCTGACCGCCCGCGACCGCTGGCAGGACAAGGTCAACGGCCTCAAGGCCGGGGCCGATGACTATCTGACCAAGCCCTTTCACCCGCAAGAGCTGCTGGCGCGCCTGCAGGCCTTGCTGCGCCGCAGCGAGGGCCGCAGCCATACGCAGATTCAGGCGGGCAATTACCTGCTCGACGAAGAGCGCCAGCGCGTGCGCACCCCGAACGGCGAGTGGCAGCCACTGACCGGCACCGAGTTTCGCCTGCTGCGCTGTCTGATGAGCCGCCCCCACCGCCTGCACCCCAAAGAGGCGCTGCTGGAACAGCTTTACAATCTGGACGCCGAGCCGACCCTCAACACCATCGAAACCTACATTCGCAGGCTGCGCCTGTTGATTGGCCGCAACGCCATCAAAACCCAGCGAGGGCAAGGCTATGTCTTTACCGCCGAAGACTGAGCGAACCCGCTCGATCCGCACCACCTTGCTGCTCTGGCTGCTGCCGTTTGCCACACTGTTTATGCTGCTTGCCTGGTATCTGCACGGGGCGCTGCTGGATCGCATGTCCCGCGATTTTGTCGAGGCGCGGCTGCAGCAGGAAATCACCCTAATTGAAAACCAGCTGAGCAATGGCGGCGGTCTGCAGGCCCTGGACAGCAGCTACTTTGGCGCCCTGTCGCACCACCTGTTTGCCATCCGACTTGGCGACCAGACACGGCTCTCCCATCCCCGCTGGTCCGCCATGCTGCAGCCCTGGCTCGACCTGCCAGAGCAAGGGCTGATCGAGCTGCACGGCACCCCGGCCGGCGACACGCAGGCGCATCGCTATATGGCCTGGCGGACAGAACGCGAGATCAACGGCCAACCCACCACCATAGTCGCAGCCGAAGACTACAGCCGTCTGCAGGCCGGCACCCATGAGCTGCACCTGTGGACCGCGGCGGTTGCTATCGGCCTGCTGGTGGTGCTGTTTGCGCTGATTTTGCTCGCGGTGCAGCTGTCCATGCGCCCGGTGCGCCAGCTGCAGCACGACCTACAGGCGCTCAAGCAGGGCAAACTGCAGCGACTGAGCGATACCGTGCCGCAGGAGTTCAGCGGCCTTATCGCTCAGTTAAACCAGTTGCTCGACACCCTGCAGCACCGCCTGCAGAAGGTGCGCGAAGCCAACGCCAACCTGTCCCACCGAATCAAGACGCCGATTGCAGCGATTAACCAGTTGATCAGTAGCGCGCAGCCGATCACACCCGAGGCGCGCAGCCAGATCAGCCAACGGCTGGACGACATCAGCCGCCAGCTCGACAGCAGCCTGCACGCCAGCCAATCCGGTGGCCCGCTAGCAGGAGCCAGCTGCCTGCCGCTGGAGCAAACACGAGAACTGCTGTGGATGCTCGGCCGCCTGCACAGCAACGTAGCCTTTGACCTGGATTGCACACTGGCCGACAACACACGCTGGCCGATGGATGAGCAAGACTTCAGCGAACTGCTGGGTAACCTCGCCGATAACGCCGGCAAGTGGGCACGCAGCCGCGTACGTGTTCAGCTGAGCGAGCAGGACAAGGTGCGCACCCTGAGCGTCGAAGATGACGGCCCGGGCGTACCGGCCGAGGAGCGCGAGCAACTCGGCACCCGAGGCTGGCGGCTGGATCAGCAAATGCCCGGCCACGGCCTGGGGCTCGCCATTGTGCGCGACCTGGCGGCGCGCTATCAGGGCAGAGTGCAGTTTGGGATCAGCTCACTGGGCGGCCTGTCAGTGAGCGTCCGGCTGCCGGTCACCCCGTAGGAGCACCGCGGGCAAAAAAACGGGGCGCCCACTGGGCGCCCCGTCTGGTGTTACGCGTTCTCAGTCAGCGATTACTTCTTGCTGCTGGTGAACTCCGGATAAGCTTCCATACCGCACTCGGAAATATCCACACCTTCGTACTCTTCCTCTTCGCTGACGCGCAGGCCCATCACCAGTTTGATGATGCTCCAGACGATCAGGCTGGCGATGAACACCCACAGGAAGATCACCACGATACCCATCAGCTGAGCAGCGAAGGAGGCATCGCTGTTGGTCAGACATACCGCCAGCAGACCCCAGATACCTACGACACCGTGCACGGAGATGGCACCAACCGGATCGTCGATCTTCAGCTTGTCCAGAGCCAGGACAGAGAAGACTACGATCACGCCGCCAACAGCACCGATCAGGGTGGCTTGCAGGCCGCTCGGCGTCAGCGGTTCAGCAGTGATGGCAACCAGGCCAGCCAGGGCGCCGTTCAGAGCCATGGTCAGGTCAGCCTTGCCGAACAGGATGCGGGCCACAACCAGACCAGCGATCAGACCACCCGCAGCAGCAGCGTTGGTGTTGACGAAAATCTGAGCAACCGCGTTGGCATCGGAGATGTTGGACACAACCAGCTGCGAGCCACCGTTGAAGCCGAACCAGCCCAGCCACAGGATGAACATACCCAGAGTAGCCAGCGGCAGGTTGGCACCTGGGATAGCGTTGATCTGGCCGTTGGCGCCGTACTTGCCCTTACGCGCGCCCAGCAGCAGCACACCAGCCAGAGCAGCAGTAGCACCGGTCATGTGAACCACACCGGAGCCGGCAAAATCCAGGAAACCAGCTTCGTTCAGGAAGCCACCGCCCCATTTCCAGAAGCCCTGGATTGGGTAGATGAAGCCAGTCATGATCACGGCGAAGACCAGGAACGCGAACAGCTTCATGCGCTCGGCAACCGCGCCAGAGACAATGGACATCGCGGTAGCCACGAACACCACCTGGAAAAAGAAGTCCGAAGCGACCGAGTAGTACGGTGCGTCGTCGCCACCGGCGAGCACGTCTTCAACGGTGTTTTCGGCACCGATCAGCACGCCAAAGCTCGGGAAGATACCGCCTTCCGGGCTGGAGTACATGATGTGGTAGCCGACCAGCAGGTACATGGTGCAGGCAATCGCAAACAGTGCGACGTTCTTGGTGAGGATTTCTGTGGTGTTCTTGGCGCGGACCAGACCGGCTTCGAGCATGGCGAAACCTGCCGCCATCCACATGACCAGCGCACCACAGACCAGAAAGTAAAAGGTATCAAGCGCGTACTTGATTTGTACGATGTCTTCCATTTTAAGCCCCCCATATAGGCTTGTTTACTGCAGTCTGAAAAACGACCTGTGGTCAGATGGCGTCAGTGCCGGTTTCGCCGGTACGGATACGGATGGCTTGCTCCAGCGCCACCACAAAGATCTTGCCGTCACCGATCTTGCCGGTGTTGGCTGCCTTGGTAATGGACTCGATGACGCGATCCAGCATGTCATCAGCGATGGCGACATCGATCTTGACCTTGGGCAGGAAGTCGACAACGTATTCAGCGCCACGGTACAACTCGGTGTGACCCTTCTGACGGCCAAAACCCTTGACCTCGGTTACGGTGATGCCCTGCACGCCGATCTCGGACAGTGCCTCACGCACGTCGTCCAGCTTGAAAGGCTTGATTACCGCCGTTACTAGTTTCATTTTGCTACTCCCGTGTAATGGACTGCCCTGGGGGACAGCACAAGTCTATGCCGAGTTAGAGGCTTTTAGAAACGGACAAACCAAAAGTGCTGTCGCAATCGTCAGAATCGCCGACACGCCCTGCACATGCCGGCGCACCCTTCTCGACACCGGCAGAGACCCACCGCGTCCCTGCCCCCGCTGACAGCGCCCGGGTGTCGTCGCTGACCAGCAGCGCGGCGTGGGTCAAACCTGTCAGGGTCAATCGCTTCATTATTGTGCTCCCGATGTGATCGCTCACGATTCTGGCTGTGCGCCGACCGCGTGCCCCGATATGGGATGCGCCGCCGGATTCAGCTGCAGCATGCATTGCAGAAAGTCTGCCAATTTAGGTTTTTATTTAAACTTCAATAACTTAGGAAAAACCGGTAAAACCAGCCAGAAAGCAGCAGCCGCCTCATGCACCAGCATAGTGCACGGCCGTAGTGCGCGTGCACAAAGGACGCACAAGTGCGGCGCGGCGCTTCTTGCGTGTTACACTGGCCGGCCATTGACCTTGCCCGCAGAGACCCGCCCATGCTGCACAAACTGGTGATTGATACCCTCAGCGCCCAGGCCTCACGCCTGCTGTTGAACGAGGGTGGCCTGCCCGGCCCTGAGGTCGAAAAGCACCTCAAGACCTTGCTGCAAAGCGCCCTGTCCAAACTGGATGTGGTCAGCCGGGATGAGTTTGAGACCCAGCAAGCGGTGCTGATGCGCACCCGCGAGCGACTCGAAGCGCTGGAGCAGCGCGTCAGCGAACTGGAAGCCCAATCGCAATAACCGCCTGACCCTCGGCAGTATCAGGCCACACTGATCATGGAGTGATCATGTCCCTGGCTATCGTCCATAGTCGTGCCCGCCTGGGTATCGACGCCCCCGCCGTCAGCGTTGAAGTCCATCTGGCCAACGGCATGCCCAGCCTGACCCTGGTCGGGCTGCCTGAAACCGCCGTGCGCGAAAGCAAGGACCGTGTCCGCAGCGCCCTGCAGAACGCCCAGCTGGAGTTTCCCGGCAGTCGTCGCATTACCATTAGCCTGGCCCCCGCCGACCTGCCCAAAGAAGGCGGCCGCTTTGACCTGGCCATTGCCCTCGGGCTGCTGGCGGCCAGCGGACAGATTCCCGTCGCTGCGCTGGAGGGGTGTGAGTGCATTGGCGAACTGGCGCTATCGGGTGAGCTGCGCCCCGTGCAGGGTGTACTGCCGGTGGCGCTAGCCTGCCGCAACGCTGGACGCCGACTGATTTTGCCCCGGGCCAATGCAGCAGAAGCCGCGCTGGTCGACGGCGTGGAGCTGATCGCCGCCGAACACCTGCTGGCGCTATGCGCCCACCTGCGCGGCGAGGAGGCACTAGCGCCGCTGCCCGCAGTAACACCAGCGTCACCTCCGCCAGTGGCCGAGCTGGCCGACGTGCAGGGTCAGGAGCAAGCCAAACGCGCACTGATCGTTGCCGCTGCTGGCGGCCACAATGTGCTGCTTTTCGGGCCGCCCGGCACCGGCAAAACCCTGCTGGCCAGCCGCCTGCCGGGCATTCTGCCGCCACTGCAGGAGCACGAAGCACTGGAAGTCGCGGCGATTCAATCGGTCTGCGAGCGCAGTCCGTTGCTGGCCTGGCCGGGACGGCCGTTTCGCGCGCCCCACCACGGTGCATCCGCTGCCGCGCTGGTTGGCGGCGGCAGCCAGCCCCGTCCGGGCGAGATCAGCCAGGCGCACAACGGCGTGCTGTTTCTGGACGAGTTGCCGGAGTTTGATCGCAAGGTGCTGGAGATGCTGCGCGAGCCACTGGAGTCCGGCAGTATCCACATCGCCCGCGCCCGCGAGCAGCTGCGCTTTCCGGCGCGCTTTCAGCTGGTGGCGGCGATGAACCCCTGCCCCTGCGGCTATCAGGGTGATCCGTCGGCGCGTTGCCGTTGCACCCCGGAGCAGATTCAACGCTATCGCAGCAAGCTGTCCGGCCCCTTGCTCGATCGCATTGACCTGCACCTGGCGATGCGCAACGAGCCCTTCAAACTGACCGGACAGACCGAGCGGGGTAAACCAGACACCGCCACCGCCGCCGCTCAGGTAGCCGCCGCGAGGCTACGGCAGCAACAGCGCCAGCAGTGCCTGAACGCCCATCTGGATCTGTCCGCCCTGCAGCAGCAATGCGCACTGAGCGATGCAGACGGTGCCTGGCTGGAGCAGGCGGTCGAGCGCCTGGGACTATCGCGGCGCGCCAGCCACCGCGTGCTCAAGGTGGCCCGCACCCTGGCTGACCTGGCAGGCGTATCGCGCATCGAACGCGCGCACCTGGCCGAGGCACTGCAGTACCGGCAGTTGGACCGTCAGCCGCAGAGGTCGGCCTGATACTCAAGCTGTCTGCTCAGCCAGCCGTGCCAGTGACCTGGGCGGAAGCGGCGGATAGGCCGCACAGTCAGCAACGTTCAGGCTACGGTCTGCGGCAGGCCGTCAACGTCTGAGCTGACACACAGCACGGCGGGAATCAGAGATCGGGCGGCGCCAGTCGCCGCCCGGCAAATCAGGACAGCAGCGAGACCACGCCGCTGGGCGGCCGAGGCTCGTCACGACCGACCTGGTAGGCATCCATGAAGTAGCACAGCTCATCGAACGGCAGCGCCGGGCTGATGAAGAAGCCCTGCACCTGATCACAGCCCAGACTGCGCAGGATATCCAGCTGCTCGCGCTGCTCGACGCCCTCGGCCACCACCTCCAGCCCCAGGCTGTGACCCATCTCGATCATCGCGCCGACCAGTTGGCGATCCGCCGGGCGCTGGGCGATTGCCTTGACGAAGCCACGGTCGATCTTCAGCAGGTTGATCGGCAGGCTATGCAGATGCACAAAGGAGGAGAAGCCGGTACCGAAGTCATCCAGTGAAAAACGCAGGCCCAGGCCGGTCATGCCTTCCATGGTCATCAGCACCTGCTCGGGCTGCTGCATCACCGCGGTTTCGGTCAGCTCAAACTCCAGCCAGTGCGGATCAATACCGGTGCGCTCCACCAAGCGCTTTACCGTCGACAGCAGCCGGCTGTCCTGGAACTGCCGAAACGACATATTGACCGCCACATGCACCGGCGCCATGCCGCGCTTTTGCATGCGGGTCAAATCATGGCAGGCGCGGGCAATCACCCAGTAACCCATCGGCACGATCAGGCCCGTTTCCTCGGCCAGCGGAATAAACTCGCCCGGCCCCAGCAGGCCGCGCTCGGGGTGTCGCCAACGAATCAGCCCTTCCAGGCCGACAATCTTCCCGCTGCCCAGATCCACCCGCGGCTGATAGTGCAACTCAAACTCGTTGCGGCGCAGGGCCTGGCGCAATGACGCCTCAAACTCGATCAGGCTGTGCGCCTGCAGGTTGATACGCTCGTCGTAGAAGTGAAAACTGCAACCGCGCTGCCCCTTGGCCTGCAGCATCGCCAGATTGGCGTGCAGCAGCAGGCTGTCCACCGTCTGCCCGCCTTCGGGGTAGGTAGCGATACCCACGCTGCAACCCAGCAGCAAGTCTTCGTTGTTGACCGTAAAGGGCTCGGCCAGCTCGCTGATAATCTTTTGCGCAATCTGCAGCAGGTTGCTGGAGGAGGAGTAATCCTCGATCACCAGGGCAAACTCATCGCTGCCCATGCGGCCAATCGTATCGGTATTGCGCAGCACGCCACGCAGGCGGTCCACCACCTCGCAGATGATGGCGTCACCGGCGCTGTGCCCAAGGCTGTCATTGACGTGACGGAAGTTGTCGATATCGACACAGAGCACCGCTAGCGGCTGGTTGCTGCGCAGTGCCCGGCGCATGCCCTGCTTGAGCCGATCCTGCAGCATCTGGCGATTGCAGGTGCCAGTCAGCGGGTCATAGCTGGCTGCGCGGTCCAGTGCGCCGCGCAGGCGGTGACGCTCCATCGCGTACTGGCAGCAGCGAATGATCTCGCTGGCCGAGGATTGATCCCAGAGGGTGTCGTTGAGGCCATGGCCAAGGGAAGAAAAATCAGGCTCGCCGGCAAGATGGATAACCGGCACATCACAGTCATGCAGCAGCGACAGGCTGTCTGAACGCGCCAACACGGCCTGTACTTCACCGTCGTTTATCAGGGTTTGCAGTTGGTGCCAGTCCTGGACGCGCTCCAGGCTGAAGGGCAAACGACCAACAACGGCCAACCGACGGCACAGTTGCACATAGGCGCCGTGATCGGTGTCCAGCAAAACAACTCGCTGTGTTGGTCTGTCATCGCTCAAAGGCGATCTCCCCTGGGGCGGAACTAGCTTCACAGTCCTATCCGCACAGCCACTATGCAGCTATCTGCTTGATTTGCCGGGGGTTCTTTGGCCCGGTCGACATCAAGCCGAGGATACGACCGGCAGACCGTGAAGCACCTGCCAATAAAGAATCTTTAAAATTTAAGCATCTACAGCACTTTTGTGAAGCAAGTTATAGCGAATATCGCCGCAATAACCAAGCATCGCAGATGGCCATCACCCGGACAGGGGGCGAAACTGCTACCATTTGCCGCCCATCTTACCCCGGAGAATTGCTGCCGTGTCACGCCTCAACCCTCGCCAACAGGAAGCCGTCGAGTACATCAGCGGACCGCTGCTGGTGCTGGCCGGGGCAGGCAGCGGCAAGACCAGCGTAATCACCCGCAAGATCGCCTACCTGGTGAAAGAGTGCGGCATTCGCGCCCAGCACATCATTGCCGTGACCTTCACCAACAAGGCCGCGCGCGAGATGAAAGAGCGGGTCGGCCAGCTGCTGCGCGGCCCCGACGCTCGTGGCCTGACCGTTTCGACCTTCCACAACCTGGGCCTGAACATCATCCGCAAGGAACATCAGCGCCTGGGCTACAAGCCCGGTTTCTCGATCTTCGACCAGCAGGACGCTACCGCGCTGATCACCGACCTGATGCACAAGGATTACGGCGCCGAAGACGGCATTGAGGGCATCCAGGCGCAAATCTCCAACTGGAAGAACGACCTGATCCTGCCGGACGAAGCCCTGGCCCAGGCCAAAACCCCGCAGGAGCAGACCGCCGCCAGCGTCTACATGCACTACCAGCGCACGCTCAAGGCCTACAACGCAGTGGACTTTGACGACCTGATCCTGATCCCGGTGGTGCTGTTTCGCGACAACCCGGATGTGCTGGAGAAATGGCAGTTTCGCATTCGCTACATGCTGGTGGATGAATACCAGGACACCAACGCCAGTCAGTACCTGCTGGTCAAAATGCTGGTCGGCACCCAGGCACGCTTTACCGTGGTGGGCGACGACGACCAGTCGATCTACGCCTGGCGCGGCGCGCGCCCGGAGAACCTGGCGCTGCTCAAGGAAGACTTTCCGCATCTGAAGGTGGTCATGCTGGAGCAGAACTACCGCTCCACCAGCCGCATCCTGCGCGCCGCCAACACCCTGATCGCCAACAACCCCCACGTGTTCGAAAAACAGCTGTGGAGTGAGCTGGGCTACGGCGAGCCGCTGCGCGTGATCCGTTGCCGCAATGAAGAAGCCGAAGCCGAGCGCGTGGCGGTCGAAATTCAGAATCAGCACCACCAGCACAAACGTGCCTGGCGCGACTTTGCCATCCTCTATCGCGGCAACCACCAGGCGCGGCTGATCGAACTGAAACTGCAGCATCACCAGATCCCTTATCACCTGTCGGGCGGCACCAGCTTTTTCAGCCGGCAAGAGGTCAAAGACCTGATGTCTTACCTGCGCCTGCTGGTCAACCCGGACGACGACAACGCGCTGCTGCGGGTAATCAACGTACCGCGCCGCGAGATTGGCCCCGCCACGCTGGAAAAGCTCGGCACCTACGCCAACGAGCGTCAGATCACCATGTATCAGGCCTGCACCGAGATCGGTCTGGGCGAGCGCATGGATGCGCGCCACACCGAGAAGCTGCAGCGTTTCATCTCCTGGCTCGATGGCGTACGCAAGCAGTGCTACGAAGGCGACCCGATGGAGAGCCTGCGGCGCATGGTGCTCGATCTGGACTACGAAAACTGGATTCGCCAGAACTGCTCCAGCGACGAGATCGCCGCCAAGCGCATGGGCAACGTCTGGTTCCTGCTCGACTCGATCAAGAGCATCTTGGAAAAGGACGAGAGCGGCGAAAGCAACATCGAAGACGCCATCGCCAAACTGGTTCTGCGCGACATGCTCGAACGTCAGGAAGAGGAAGAGGACTCCGACCGGGTTCAGCTGATGACCCTGCACGCCTCCAAGGGCCTGGAGTATCCGCACGTGTTCATCATGGGCATGGAAGAAGAGATTCTGCCCCACCGTTCCAGCATCGAAGCCGACAGCGTCGAGGAAGAGCGCCGCCTCGCCTACGTAGGCATCACTCGCGCCCGCAAGACCCTGGCCTTCACCTTTGCCGCCAAACGCCGGCAGTTTGGTGAAATTATCGACTGCGCGCCCAGCCGCTTCCTGGATGAAATCCCGCCGGAGGACCTGGAGTGGGAAGGCAGCGAAGAAGCCCCGGTGGAACAGAAACAGGCCCGCGGCAAGGCTGCGCTGTCCAACCTGCGGGATATGCTCAAAGGCAGCTGAAAACAAAACGCCCCGCACAGGGCGGGGCGTTTAGTACAGCGCGGAACGTCAGATCAGAGACCGGACATTTCCTTGATCGCCGCCATCAGCTCTTCATCGGAGCAGTCACCGCAGGTACCTTTCGGCGGCATGGCGTTCAGACCAGCGATAGCGTTTTTCAGCAGCTCGTCCAGGTCACCACCGTGGCGCGCACTCCAGGCAGCGGTATCACCAGCCTTGGGCGCACCCAAAACACCGGTGCCGTGACAGGCAGAGCAGAACTTGCCAACAATATCGGCACCAGAACGCGGGCCGGACGCTGCACCGCCGCCACCGGCTACCTCGTCAGCGCAGGGGTCACCCACCAGGCAGACGGTACCGTAGGGCTGCAGACGTTCAGCGATGGCCTCTTCGTTCGCTGTTGCCGCGAAAGCGTTACCGGCAACCACCGCCAGCATGGCCGCCGAGGCCAGCAGAATCTTCTTCAAAGTCATCACCTTGTGCATCCTCATCATGGCTATAAGTATTGCGCCCAAGTGCATTGCCCGGACAATGAGCGCGAGTATACCGATAAACCCACACCCGACAAAGTGTCATGCGGCGTGCGCAGGCCAATGAATCGGCTAGCAGGCATGGACGCAGAGGCCCGCAGTGCGTATCATTGCCGCGCTGCAGCGCAGCCCATGCCAGCCACCAGCTGACGGGCCGCGGCCATTGGTCGCATTGAGCGCAGCCACATTACGCACCCGTAGCTCAGCTGGATAGAGTACCGCCCTCCGAAGGCGGGGGTCACAGGTTCGAATCCTGTCGGGTGCGCCATACAAAGCAAAAGGCCCAGCACCCGCTGGGCCTTTTGCTTTGTATGGTGTGCCGGATGGCCGATTCGAACCTGTCGTTCGGCCAGTCGCAACGCGGTTGGGGCGGAGCAAAGCGACGGAGTAACGCCCCAAGACTCACGACGGCGACTTGCAGCCAACCCTGTCTCGCCCACCGCCCCAAAGCGACAGCGCGCCTTCTGCTCCGCACAGTCCACTGGAGCGGGCTCCACGTCCCTTGAAGTAATGTACGCAAGCCTCCGCAATTGTTGACGGAGCTGACAACCGCGGTGGTGCCGGCACCCCGCCCGACCGTGGCTGCCACCACAATGACAATCACCAACTACGCGGCGCCCAGCCCGGAGTGGCTGTAGCTGAAGCTGTCGTGTATTTCCTTGACGTGGCGCCAGTCCACGTCGCCGCGGGCTTCCATTTCCTTAAGCTAGGCCAGGCCGGGCTCGGCGGCGACCATGGCGTCGATGGTCTGGCTGACGGTCTGCTGGTTGATCTCGCGGACATCGATCTGTACGCCTTCGGCGGCGCGGATGATCAACTCGCCCTGGGCCTGCAGTTGGCTCTGGATCAGGGTCTGGTCGGTATTGCCTTGGCCTTTGGCCGATTGCCAAGCCCAGCTGCTCTTGCTCTTCTCGTGGGACTCCTGGTGCAGATCCAGCACGCCTTCAAACACCACACTGCCGCCGCTACTGAGCGTGAGGTCGGCGCCGCTGGTGAGCTGGCTGGCCTGGTGCAACTGGTCGCTGCCGCTGACCAGCGTGAGGTCGCCGCCGGTTTCGATCTCGGTGCCCTGCTGGGTTACGCGGGTGACGGTGTCGCTACGAAACGATTTGCGCCCGAAGGAGCCTTCGGACTTTTTCTCGTAGAAGTGGTGATCAAGGTTCTCTGCCGCCACCAGGGCCAACTGGCTGCCGGCAACCAGATAGGCTTGCTGCGCGGCCTCGATGCGGCTGGCGACGGCGGTGAGGTCGCCGCCGGCTATCAGGGTGTAAGAAGAGTCAGGTCAGGCCTGTGCCAGAAGCTCTATCCGAGCCCACTTTTGTTGCCGCTAGGAAGGCAAAAAGCAAGACCTGACCCTGCAATCTCGCGAGACTCGGGGTCAGGTCTTGCCTTTTGCCCCGCTGAAAATCCGATTTACCCAAGAGTAGTGCAAGTCCGAAAAAGGCAAATGGCAAAACCCCATGGCCGCCCGTTCAGCAACGCGCAATCACCTAGTGCTGGGCAGGAGAAAAGCAAGGCCTGACCAACCTGCAGTCCGTCTTATGTACCAACTCAGTACTCTCGCCGGGAATATATAAATCCGCTAAGCGGCTCTAAATCTCGCTTAGCGCCCAGCGCACGCACACATTGGATATCAATTTTATTGACAGGCTGCCCTTTCCCACCCAACGCGTCTAAGTTTGTAGCCACCACCTCTAGACTCTCAAAATCAAAATCTGTTGGCTCACGATCAATATAGTAGCGGATCAGTACGAAACCGCGGTCATTATATCCAACGGCAATAGCTCTGATATCAGGATAAACTTCCCCGAGTAACGCAATGCGGAAGCATGCCACTAGCCAGTCCGGAAGCTGCATAGCGAATAACATCTCAATTCCTCATATCTGGAACAATATGGGCACCGTTTTTTCCATAATGGATTTTCCCCCTGGTGACAGACAACCCTGTTCTACCATCGACGCCTATCGGCCTTCCAAAATCCACGATTGGGTTACCAGGAGCGCCAGCACCAACAACAGGATATTTGCCGCTGTGGACTCCGCTTAAAAGCTCAGCTGGATCGATGCCATCATTGAAATAGCTACGCCCCTCCTCAAAATTATTATGCCCTCTAATGTGCTTCCCTTGCTGACCAGCATGGATATTAAAAGGTAGGTCACTCGGAACCGGCAGTCTATTTGCCCACCCACCACGTCATCGCCGCTTCTACCCATTAGGCCAGAAAACCAAGAGGTTAACTTTCCTGGTCCAGCAGTCAACACATTACGTGCTACCGCAGCAGTCGTACCTACAGCGCTACCTACGGCCAGTATCCACTCTGCCGTCTCGATGCTATCGATCCGAGCTTGCTCTGACTCAGTTGGTGTGAAGAGCGTTTCAGAGGTACTGCCAAACAGGGTTAGCACATGACTCGCCAAAGCCATTGCTTGGGGGTCGACCACCTCCATGCCTTCACCATGGGCAGCGATAACCTGCAACGCTTCAACCAATTCCTCTTGCGTCACACTCTGGGAACCAGCGGGGCAGATATCAGGCCGCTGCTTACAAAGATCGATTGCTCCCTCCGCAAAGCTGGCTGCACGTGCTTCATGCAATTCGTGGTTGTATTGAACGGCGTTACGCGCTATCGAGGAGCCGATCTCTAACTGTTCCACATCTCCATCAGGGTTCTGTAGTGCTGCAGTCAGAACACCCAGCAGTTGCGCATTCATGACCAGCAGCGCCTCGCGCTGATCGTCAGGCAGACCGGCAAACTGCGCATTCAGGTCGGCAACCACCAGTTCATTGACGCCGGCCACCAGCGCGCCACTGGCAAAGTCGCCGCCATAAGCTTCAGCGGCCAGGCCGCCCATCAGGGCGTGCAGTACTACTTTCTCGGCACTGCCGCTGGGCAGCTGGTAGCGATCGCCCAGATCACCCACCAGATTGAAACCGTAGGCGGCAAAGGTGTTGACCAGGGCGTTACCCAGTACCTGACTAAAATCGCTGTCTTCGCCCAGGGCGCGGTACAGCGCGGTACTGGTAGTCCCTTGCAGTGCCTGATTGGCAGCAAAGCGGCCAACCCCTTCTACCGTGCTCAAGTCAACAACTACCTGTCCGGTAACAGGGTTTGTCTTGGTCCCCAGCAGGTTGTCGTATACGCCAGCGGTGAGACCCGCCGTGGCGCCGGCCACGACATAGCCTTTCACGGCGTCGCTGGAGGTAATGTCGTCAAATACAGCCCCCAGGTCTCCGCGATTGTTGACGGTGCTGACGACCGCATTGGTGGCGGCGCTGGTGGCGACGGCGCCGGTTACCGCCCCGGCTGTACCCCCGCCTGCCAGGGCGCTGGCGCCTGGGCCGACCATGGCTGCCACTACAATGGCAATCACCAATTGCGCACCAGCGCCCAGCCCGGAGTGGCTGTAGCTGAAGCTGTCGTGTACTTCCTTGACGTGGCGCCAGTCCACGTCGCCGCGGACTTCCATTTCCTTGAGCCAGGCCAGGCCGGGCTCGGCGGCGACCATGGCGTCGATGGTCTGGCTGACGGTCTGCTGGTGGATCTCGCGAACATCGATCTGCACGCCTTCGGCGGCGCGGATGATCAACTCGCCCTGGGCCTGCAGTTGGCTCTGGATCAGGGTCTGGTCGGTATTGCCCTGGCCTTTGGCCGATTGCCAGGCCCAGCTGCTCTTGCTCTTCTCGTGGGACTCCTGGTGCAGGTCCAGCACGCCTTCAAAGACGACGCTGCCGCCGCTACTGAGCGTGAGGTCGGCGCCACTGGTGAGCTGGCTGGCCTGGTGCAGCTGGTCGCTGCCGCTGACCAGCGTGAGGTCGCCGCCGGTTTCGATCTCGGTGCCCTGCTGGGTTACGCGGGTGACGGTGTCGCTACGAAACGATTTGCGCCCGAAGGAGCCTTCGGACCGTCTTTCGTAGAAGTAGTGGTCGAGGTTTTCCGCTGACACCAGCGCCAAGTGGCTGCCGGGCTCCGGGGACTTATGTTTCCCGGAAAACCCGCAACAACTAATGGCTAGGGCATACGGCCAATGGCGTCATGTCGGTCGTGCTTCCTGGGGCGAATGAGCAGGTCTGTGCCATGCCCCCTGACGCCATAGCTACAAAAGGGGTTTAGCACCGAACCTTAAAACTCAAGCGCGAATACTGTTCCTGTTCGTGACGCCATGTCCGGCTATTTTTATCAGCAGACGCGACATGGGTCACATTCAGCGCGATTTATCCCAGCGCTCGCACCAGCATTGAGACCAGTTCGGTCTGCTTGCGGTAGCCGTTTTTGCCAAGCAGGTTTTTGATGTGCTGGCGGGCGGTGTGGACGGAGATGTGGCGACGCTCGGCGATGTCGCTGGCGCTAAGGCCCTGGACTAGGTCGCCGGCGATGCCAGCCTCAGCCCGGGTGCAGTCGAACAAGCTCTGCAGGCGGGCAAGGTCGGGGGCTTGCTGATCGGTAAAGCTGAACAGCTCGGCGAGTACGCCGTTGTTCTCCGCGCGCTCGGCCACCAGCGGGGTCAAACACAAGGCAAGGCGCTCGGCAGCGGTTTGAATGAAGAGCGTGCGGGTTTCCAGCTTGCCCTGATGCGAGTGCACGATGCTGGTGCTGATCGCATTGGCCACCTTGCGGCTCATCTGCGCTTCGCGGCAGTGCAGGCGGTGGTCATCCGCAATGTAGAGCTCACCGCTGCGCGCCAGCAGGTCTCGCGCGGCGTCATTGGCCTGGGCGACGTTGCCCAGGGCATTGAACACCACCAGTGGCTTTTTCACATGGTTAAGGGCCAATGCCAGGTTTTCATTGTCGTTGCTCGATTGATACAGCTTCAGATACAAAGCAACGGCATTTTCAATGTGCGGCGCCAGCAGGTTCATCTGCAACAGGTCGGTCTCGGTGTAGGGCCCGTAGTCCCTGTGTCGGTTGGCGACGAAGACCACGCTGCTGCTGGCGTCGCGGCAAATCAGCATGCCGGCGCTGTCGCCCATGCCCACACCCTCTGCCCAGGCCCTGCTTTCCGGCGCCAGCAAGTCAAGAATGCTGCCCTCGTTGCGGCCGCGCATAAAGGAGTCGAACTGGCGCGGCGGCAGACTCTGATAGCGGATGAGAGCCTCATCGCGCTCGGGCAGGTCGCTGTTCATGTACCACTCTTCAAAGCCATCGGGGTAGCCAAAGGTCCAACCGTAGATCAGTCGCCGGGATTGCTGCGAGACGCCCAGAATACCGCCCTGCAAGGCCTTGAACTGCTGTTGAAAGGCGTGAAAAAAAGGTGCGAAGCCGGCACTATCCTGCAGGCAACGATACAGCGTGCTGACCAGCTTGTTGTAGGCCTCCAGCGCCTGGGCGCTCAGAACTGGTGCGGGTTGGGCGGATTGCTGACTCGCCATACAGGGTTCCTTTTGCTACTTCGGGCATTGGCCCAGCGACGCAGCCATTATTCACTGGGCGGCGGCGGGTTACCATCAGCGCAGCTGCGGCCGGTTGACCGGCCAGCCTCGCCGGCACACATAATGGCGCTCGTTTATGACCAACGCTGGAGCCAGACCATGTTCATCGCAATGAACCGCTTTAAGATCAAGCCAGGCCACGAGCAGGACTTTATCGACATCTGGAAGAACCGCGACAGCCTGCTGGCCAGCGTGCCGGGGTTCAAGAACTTCAACCTGCTACAGGGGCCAAGCACCGAGGAGTACACCCTGTTTGCCTCCCACGCGACTTGGGCGTCGCGCAGCGCCTTCGAGGACTGGACGCGCTCCGAGGCCTTCCGTGCCGCCCACGCCAACGCCGGCAGCCGTCGTGAAATCTACCTCGGTCCGCCGCAGCTGGAGTGTTTTGAGGTCGCGCTGTAAAACGGTAGCCAGACGGTGCGGCGCCCTCAGCGGAGGGGCTACGTCAGCCTGACCGGGCATCGTTAGGGCACTCGCACCAGCTTGATATTAACCAGCGCATTACCCTGCATCAGCGTGTTGGCATCGACAATGCGCCAGACCTCCTCGGTCTCGCCGCGCTTGAATACCAGATAACGCTCGCCCGCCGACTCGCGCTCGAAAATATCATCGAAGGTGGTGCGCTTACCCTGACTCTCGATGTAATCCGCGCCTATCTCGATACGCCCGCCGCCGGCCAGCTCAGCAAAAGCCGCCAGCAGGTCGTTGTCAGAGCCGGCCCGGCTTTCATAAACGCCCTCAAAATTATGGCCGCCACAGGCCACCAGTAACAGGCACACCGCCGCCAAGGCTGCCAACCGTCGATTCATTATCAATGCTCCCCGTTTGAGTCCGCGCCGCCGGTCGACGCTATCACCATGATACATGGCTTGCCCCAGCCGCTGCGTGACCAGCCGGTCAGCCTCTATAACCCCCATGAATAGCAGTCCACAGCGGGTTTGCCGAGCTTCGCCCGACCTGCCTAAACTCGTTGATTCAGCGATTACCACCAGCAGGGACACCACTCATGAGCTTCGATACCCCTCTTTACCTCTGCGGCCCGCTGCGCGAGCCCAAGCAGATGCTGGCCGATCAGCAGTACAGCGGCCACACGTCCATTCACGACGACAGCATGGCCGAGAAACTAGGCTTTCGTGCCGGCCCAATCGAAGGTCCAACCCACTTCAGCCAGTTCGCTCCGCTGCTGGTCGAGATTTGGGGACAGGCCTGGTTTGAGCGCGGCTGCTTCTCGTCGCACTTCCAGAACATGGTGGTTGAAGGCGAGCAGGTGCGCGCCTTTGTCGAGCGCCCGGCGCCGGGCCAGACCCGCGTGCGCTGCTGGGCCGAAAAGGCCGATGGCACGCCGGTGCTGGAAGCCAGCGCCAGCCTGGGCGCAGCACCCGGTGAGAGCCTGCTGTACGAGCGCATGGCCAAGCTGCGGGCGCCGGAGAAGCTGGTCATTCTCTCGGACTTGCAGGTCGGCATGAAAGGCGCGGCCGAAGAAAAGGTGCGCATGGACCCGGATCAGCACATGGGCGACCTGTACCCCTTCTCGCTGAATCAGAAGCTGGCCGGCATCACCGAGAACAGTGACTGGTACTCCGACCCGGCAAGCTCCCCCTGGGGCCGCGCTATCATCCCGACCGAGATGGTTAGCGTACTGGCCGAATACACCAGCAAAGAGGCCGAGTTTCCGGTCAAACAACCGGTCATCGGCCTGTTCGCAGACCAGGAAATCCGCATGATCGACGGCCCGTTGCTGGTCGGCGAAGACTACCTGATCCGCCGTGAAGTGGTTGCCCTGTCCGAGAGCAAGCGCACCGAATCCTACTGGGTGCTGTCGCGCATTTATGACGCCAGCGGCGAGGTGCTCAAAGCTGAAATGCTGCTCAATCACGCCACCCTCAAGCACTCCTACGCCAACTACGAGGCAGAGGCCGCCGCGCTCTGAGACAGATCGCCAGCGGGCCTTGCATGCGGACCAAAAGCGGTGGGACTATCAAGGTTCCGCCGCTCCCCAGGACCACTACATGCCCTCCACCTTCCCCTGCCGCACTCTGGCACTTGTCGGCGCACTGATGGCCGTCAGCCTGCCAGCGCACGCGTTGCGCTGCGGCACCGATATTGTCGATGAAGACGATCTGATGTTTGAGGTTGAACAGGCCTGCGGCCCGCCGCTATCGCGTCAGGTCATAGGCTACGTAGACAGCCTGGTCTACGGCGACCGCATTCGGGTCATGAACATCGAAGAGTGGATCTACAAGATCAACCGCAACCACTACAGTCTGGAGTTCGAGGGCAATCGTTTGCAGCGCATCACCCGCATTCGCTGAACTCAATAACAACATGCGCACCAAATAACAGACGAGGATATACCCAGATGGGCAAGACACTGGTAATCGGCAGCACCGGCCAGATTGGCCGCCAATTGCTCCCACTCTTGCAGCAAGCGGGCCTGGAGACAGCGGCCTTGGCACGCAACCCAGCCAAGCTGGCCGACCTCAAGGGTATCGAGATTATTGAGGGTGACCTGGAAGGCAACTTCGAGCAGGCGTTTGCCGGTTGCGACCGGGTGGTCTTTACCGCCGGCTCGGGCGCCAGCACCGGCCCGGACAAGACCCTGCTGATCGATCTGTGGGCCGCCCGCAAAGCGGTCGACTACGCGCTCAAGCACCACGTGAAGCACTTTGTCATGGTCAGCACGCGCGGCGCCGATAACCCGGACCGCGGCAACTCGCCAATCAAACCCTACCTGGTCGCCAAGTGCTTTGCCGATGAGTACCTGCAACGCTCCTGCGTGCCCTACACCATCCTGCGCCCAGGCCGGCTGACCGATGACAGTGCCACCGGCTGCATCACCACCCGCCGCCCGGAAGATCCGCAGCAACAACACATCACCCGCGCCGACACCGCGCGCATCATTGCCCATGTGCTCAAGAGCGGGCAAAGCAAGAACACGGTCTACGAGCTGTATCAAGGTGCGACGCCGTTCGCTGAGCTGATCGCCTGACAGGCGGGATGCCCGACGCCTGCTAAGGTAATACAACAGCCACCAGCGGAGTCTCCCATGTCCAGTCAAATCAGCCTGAGCGGCCACTGCCTGTGCGGCGCGGTCACTGTGAGTACCAAGCTCGCGCAACGCGATGTGGGTGCCTGCCACTGCACCACCTGCCGACGCTGGGGCGGCGGGCCGCTGCTGGCGGTGGAGTGCGAGGATCAGGTCACCTTCAACGGCGAAGCCCAGATTGGCGTTTACGCTTCATCAGACTGGGCCGAGCGGGGCTTCTGCAAGGTTTGCGGCACGCACCTGTTCTATCGGCTGCGCGAGCAAGCTTTCTACGCCATACCGGTCGGGCTGTTTGACGAACAGCAAGGCTGGGATTTGAATCGCGAGGTCTTTATCGATCAGAAGCCGAGCTACTACGGTTTTGCCCAGCCGACCCTGCAACTCACCGGCGAGGAGCTGTTTGCCCTGCACGGCGCCGAATAAGTCATCCTTATGGCCCGTCAATCTCCCCCTTCGGAGGCATTGACGGCACGCGCGCTTCGCTGGACTCTTGGATACACCAAAACAACACAACAAGAAGGATCACCCGATGTTCAGTCACATCATGCTTGGCGCCGATGACCTCGAAAAGTCCAAGGCGTTCTACGATGCCACTCTGGGCGTTACCGGCTGCAAACCCGGCTTTGCTGACCCCAAGGGCCGTATCTTCTACATGACGCCCACCGGCGTATTTGCCATCACCAAACCGATCGACGGCCAGCCCGCATCCTGCGGCAACGGCAGCACCATCGGCTTTGCCATGGAAAGCCCGGAACAGGCCGACGCCTGGCACGCAGCCGGCCTGGCCAACGGCGGCACCGACTGTGAGGATCCGCCGGGTGTCCGTGAGGGCAACGGCATGAAGCTGTATCTGGCCTATCTGCGTGACCCGGCCGGCAACAAGCTCTGCGCCATGTACCGCATGCCCTGAGGCAAGTCCTTGCCTTGAGCAGTTCGGCGGCTTTCGCAGCCGCCGGATTGCGCACAACCCGCCGCAGAAAAACAGTCTGTTCCTGCGTCAGCAGCCTGCGTAACATCGCCTGACCAACCGAGGCGATACGCATGAACCACTGGGTCTACCTGATCATAGCCATTGTGTCCGAAGTGATTGCCACTTCCGCCCTGAAAGCCAGCACAGGCTTCACCAAACCGCTGCCATCGGTGGTTGTAATAGTTGACTATCTGGTCTCGTTCTACTTTCTGTCGTTAACGCTAAAGACCATTCCGGTGGGCATTGCCTATGCCATCTGGTCCGGGGTGGGCGTGGTACTCATATCGGTTGTGGCCTGGCTACTGTACGGCCAGAAGCTCGACCTACCTGCACTGATCGGCATGGGCCTGATCATCAGCGGCGTTATGGTCATCAACCTGTTTTCTAACACCGCCGGGCACTGACTCAGCCCGCCACCAGCCGCTGTGCATCCTCACCAAAGGCCGCGGCGGGCCGTGCTTCGATATCCCGCGCACCCACCGACTCGGCGCATTCAGAGCACACCATTACCGGTTTCATGCGCTGACCACAGCCCTTGTGGTAATGCTCGATGGGCGCGCCACGCTCATCGGCCATCCAGGTGTCGCCCCAGCTGACCAGCGAGAGAATCACCGGATGCAGGGCCAGCCCCTTATCGGTCAGCCGATATTCCTCACGCAGCGGTTTTTGCTGGTAGGGCACCTTGACCAGCACCTCATGTTCGACCAGTTTTTTCAAACGGTCAGCCAGCAGGTGGCGGGTCAGGCCGATACGCCGCTCAAAGGCATCGAAGCGCCGCACACCTAAAAAGCAGTCGCGCAGAATCAGCAGCGTCCAGCGGTCGCCAACCACAGCAAGCGTGCGGGACATGGAGCAGGGTTGGTCGCCAAGTTCTTCCCAGCGCATGAATAAATCCTCCGAGTCAGAACGCAAGAATAGTTTGACAAGTTCCAAAATGAAACCCACTATCGAGTCAGTTCCAAAAAAGAACCATAGATAACTGAGGACTTTGCCATGACCACACCCGCCCCTGTAGCCGTTGTCATCGGCGCCGGTGACGCCACCGGTGGCGCTATAGCCCGCCGCTTTGCCCGTGAAGGCTTTACCCTCTGCGTGACCCGCCGCAACGCCGAAAGCCTGACCGAACTGGTCAACCAAATCGAAGCTGACGGCGGCAAGGCCCATGCCTTTGGCTGTGACGCCCGCAGCGAAGAGGAAATGGTGGGGCTGTTCGAGCAGATCGAGCGTGAGATTGGCCCGGTGGAGGTTGCCATCTTCAACATTGGCGCCAACGTGCGCTTTGGCATTACCGAAACCACCGCGCGCGTCTATCGCAAGGTCTGGGAAATGGCAGGCTTTGCCGGCTTTCTCACCGGGCGCGAGGCCGCCAAGGTGATGCTACCGCGTGGCAAGGGCACCATCATCTTCACCGGTGCCACCGCCTCGCTGCGCGGCGGCTCGGGCTTCTCGGCCTTTGCCGGCGCCAAGTTTGCACTGCGCGCGCTGGCCCAGAGCATGGCTCGCGAACTCGGCCCGCAGGGCATTCACGTTGCCCACCCAATCATCGACGGGGCAATCGACACCGCCTTTATTCGCGACAACTTTCCCGAGCGCTATGCCCTGAAAGACCAGGATGGCATCCTCAACCCCGATCATATCGCCGACCAGTATTGGGCGATTCACGCCCAGCCGCGCGACAGCTGGACCCATGAACTGGATCTGCGGCCCTGGCTGGAAACCTTTTAAGGAAGCGCCGATTAATCCCCTGCCAAGAGAGAAACCCATGAGCAAAACCATCGAGTTCTACTTCGACGTCGGCAGCCCCGCCAGCTATCTGGCCTGGCGTCAGCTGCCCGTCATCGCCGAGCGCACCGGCGCCACCCTGGTGCTCAAGCCAATGCTGCTGGGCGGCGTCTTTATGGCGACCGGCAACAGCTCTCCGGCCACCGTGCCGGCCAAGGGCGCCTACTCGCGTATCGATATGCAGCGCTTCGCCAACCGCTACGGCGTCACCCTGAATCAAAACCCCTTCTTTCCGATCAACACCCTGCAACTGATGCGCGGCATCACCGCGTATCAGGGCAGCGCCGAGTTCGACCGCCTGCTGAAGGCCATTTTCGAGGCTATGTGGGTCCGCGAGCTGAACATGGGTGAACCGCAGGTGGTGGGCCAGGTGCTGGTAGAAGCCGGCTTTGACCCGGCCGAGGTGATGGCCAAGGCCAGCGACCCGGCCGTCAAGGAGCAACTAAAACAGGCGACAGAGGAAGCGATTGGCCGTGGTGTGTTCGGCGCACCAACCTGCTTTGTCGAGGGTGAAATGTTCTTCGGCCAGGACCGTCTGGACTGGGTCGAGGCAGCCGCACGCGGTTGAAGAAACAAGGCTGACGGCAGCCCGCCGCTGCCGTCAGTCGTCTGGCCCGAACAGGCCCACTGAAAGCCATTGACGACCAACCCGGCGAAGCCTACATTCTCCAGCGATGAGCAGTGTTCCGGCGTCCTGCCCCTGCTCAGGGATTCCCTGTCCCACCCTTTCCTCTGGATACTCGAATGCTGTCCCTTGCGCTCAAGTGTGTGCTGGGTGCGCTCGCCGTGCTGATGATTGCACTGCTGGCAAAAACCAGAAGTTTCTATATTGCCGGGCTGGTGCCGCTGTTCCCGACGTTCGCCATCATTGCCCACTACATTGTGGGCAGCGAGCGACTGGCCAGCGACCTGCGCAGCACTGCGATTTTCGGTCTCTGGTCGTTGCTGCCCTATGCGGCGTATCTGTTGTCGATTGTGGTGCTAAGTGAACGCTTCACGCTAGTGGTGACGCTGGCTGTTGGCGCGCTGGCCTGGGCGGTCGCGGCCGGGCTGCTGCTGGGCGTGTGGACGCGAATGTATCCGGCTGTCTGAGCAGGCAGTGTCTGCGCCGCACTCGTCGGTGGACACGCCTTTAGCGGTGTCCACCTTACGCTAGGCGATGATTCAGACTTCAAGCAGGAAGGTGACCGGACCATCGTTGACCAGATGCACCTGCATATCGGCACCAAAGCGGCCGGTTGCCACTTGCGGGTGCAGAGCGCGGGCCTGTGCAACCAGATAATCGAACAGCGCCTCGGCGCGATCCGGTGGCGCGGCGGTAGAGAAGCCGGGGCGACGCCCCTTGCGGGTGTCGGCGGCCAGCGTGAACTGGGACACCAGCAGCAGCCCACCCTGCACGTCGGTCAGGGAATCGTTCATGCGCCCGTCAGCATCGGTGAACACACGGTATTCGAGCAGCCGCTTGAGCAGCTTGTCGGCAGTGGCCTCAAAGTCCTGCGGCTCGATACCGACCAGCACCAGCAGCCCCTGATCAATCGAGCCGACAATCTCCCCGTCCACCTCAACCCGGGCCTGACTGACCCGTTGCAGCAATCCTTTCATCTCACTCGGCCTGCGGTGTCAGGTTGAGCAGCTGGCGCGCCATATCGCCCGTGGCACGTACCAGCGCATCGGCAATGCCGGGTTCGGAAGCGGCGTGGCCCGCGTCGCGGATGATATTCAGCTCACTGCCGGGCCAGCGCTGATGCAGGGCATGGGCGTTGTCCAAAGGGCAGACCATGTCGTAGCGGCCATGCACGATGATGCCCGGAATATGCGCAATACGCTCCATGTTGTTGAGCAACTGGTCCGGCTCCAGGAAGGTCTTGTTGGCGAAGTAATGGCATTCGATGCGGGCGATGGCGTAGGCGCGGCGGGCATCGCTGAAGCGCTCGATCACCTGTGGGCTCGGACGCAAGGTGGCGCAGCGCCCCTCCCAGACAGACCAGGCCTTGGCGGCGTGCATGCGGCAGATTTCATCGTCGCCGGTCAAGCGCCGATAGTAGGCCGCAACCATGTCGTGCCGTTCTTCCTGCGGAATCAGGCTCAGGTAGTCTTCCCAGTAGTCCGGGAACACGTGGCTGGCGCCCTCCTGGTAGAACCAGTGAATGTCCTGCTCACGGCACAGGAAGATGCCGCGCAGCACCATGCCCACTACCCGCTCAGGGTGCGCCTGGGCATAGGCCAGCGCCAGGGTAGAGCCCCAGGAGCCACCAAACAGAACCCACTTGTCGATGCCCAGGTGCTCACGCAGCGCTTCCATGTCCGCCACCAGGTCAGCGGTGGTGTTGTGCTCCAGGCTGCCGTGCGGTGTGGAGCGGCCACAGCCGCGCTGATCAAAGGTCACTATGCGGTACAGCGACGGGTCGAAGAAGCGCCGACTCAGGGCATCACAACCGGCACCCGGCCCACCGTGGATAAACACCACTGGCAGCCCGTCCGGCTGACCGCTTTCATCGGCGTAGAGCACATGGGGTGGTGTTACCGCCAGCTCGTGGCGGGCGTAGGGTTTGATCTCCGGGTACAACAGCTGCATGATGGGGCTCCCTGGCCTGAGCAGGCGCCGGCGCCGCTCACCTCACGTTGGAAAGCCCCACATTACTGACCCGCGAGGCCGCTGTCACCTATGCGTTTGCTGCTTGCACTGACCCTGCTGCTCGGCCTCGCCGGCTGCGGCCCATCCAGCCCGGATGCACGCCTGAATCAGGCCATTGAAGACTTCCAGAGCGCTATTGAAGAGCGCGACCGCAGCGCCGTGCTGGCGCTACTGCACCCCGAATTCAGCGCCCAGGACGAGTACGACACTGAATGGGCAGGGCGCACTCTGCAGCTGATGTTCTTGCGCAACCAGCGCATCGGCGTGCTGGTGACCAGCCAGCAAACCGACATCGATCCCGGCTACCCGGAGCGCGCCGACAGTAGCGCCCGTGTCACCCTGACCGGCGCCGAGCGTTTTATCCCCAATAGCGCCGGCCAGTACGATCTCAAGTTGGTGTGGCTGGACGACGACGGCGAGTGGCTGCTGCGCAGCCTCGACTGGCAGCCGGTTCGCTGAGATGCACACGCCCGATTACGCTGCGCTGGCGCGCATCGCTCTGGGGCATATCACCCAGGTCTACCCCCATAGCGGCCCGCAAAAACTCAAAAGCGCCAGCGACTGGCTCCCCCCGGAGCAGGCCCACCCGCTGTTTTGCGGAAGCTACGACTGGCACTCCTGCGTGCACAGCCACTGGCTGCTGGTGCAGGCGCTCAACGCCGCGCCGCAGCTGGCCGAGGCAGAGGCCATCCGCCAGCGACTGCAGCAGTTCAACAGCGCCGCCGTCGCGGCCGAGATAGCGACGTTTGAACGTCAGGGCGCAGGCTTCGAGCGGCCCTACGGCTGGGCCTGGTTACTGAAACTACAGGCAGAGCTGCTGATCAGCAACGAGCCGGCGGCAAGCCACGCGGCGCGCACTCTGCAGCCGCTGGCGATGCTAGTGCGTGAGCGGCTGATGGACTACCTGCCGCGCCTGCCCTATCCGATTCGCAGCGGTCAGCACAACAACACCGCCTTCGCCCTGCTGCTGGCCCTGGACTACGCCAGCAGCGCGCAGGACCCGGCGCTGGCGGAGCTGCTGCACCAACGTAGTCTGGAGTGGTTTGCCAATGACGTGGCCTGCCCGGCCTGGGGCGAACCCGGTGGTGAAGACTTTCTCTCCCCCAGCCTGCAGCAGGCGGTGCTGATGCAGCGGCTGATGTCGTCAGAGGCCTTCGGCCCCTGGCTGGCGGCGTTCTTGCCGCAGCTGGCGAGCGGGCAGCCCGCCACCCTGTTCCAGCCCGTCAGCGTGGTTGAGCGCAGCGACGGCAAGCTGGCGCATCTGGACGGCCTCAACCTCAGCCGCGCCTGGTGCTGGTTTCTGCTGGCGCAGAGCGTGCCGCAGCTGCAGGCCACCGCCGAGGCGCACCTGCACGCGGCGCTGAATCACCTGCAGGACGACTACATGGGCAGCCACTGGCTGGCCACTTTTGCCCTGCTGGCGCAGCAGGCTCAGCGCAGCTTGGTCTCGCGCAACCTGAGCATGTAATCCGGCGGCGCAAAGCTGTCGGCGCGGGCCTGCGCCCAATACTTCTTGAACAGGTGCAGCCCGGCGCGGCCATCGAGCAGCACACCCGGCTCGAGAAACTCGAACAGCTCGCTGTAAGGGCGCACCTCGTAGCGCGAGACGCGGCGAATAACATGCTCCGGCCCCAGCTCGCTCGGGTGCTGCAAACCAGCCGCCTCCAGCATGTGCGACAGCGCCAGCACGGTATTGCGATGGAAGTGATAAACCCGCTCGCTCTTGTCGGCCACATCCAGCCGCGCACTGCGGCTCGGGTCCTGGGTGGCGACCCCGCTCGGGCACTTGTCGCTGTGGCAGCTCAGGCTCTGGATACAACCGAGGGCAAACATATAGCCACGCGCCGCGTTGCACCAATCGGCGCCAACCGCCAGGGTGCGGGCGATATTGAAGGCGGTGGTGATTTTGCCGGCAGCGCCCAGGTGAATCTTCTCGCGCAGGTTGGCGCCAACCAGGGTGTTGTGCACCAGCAGCAGGCCGTCGGTCATCGGCGTACCCAGGCGGTTGATGAACTCCAGCGGCGCCGCACCGGTGCCACCCTCACCGCCATCGACCACAATAAAGTCCGGATGCTGACCGGTTTCCAGCATCGCTTTAACGATGCCAAACCATTCCCACGGATGACCAATCGCCAGTTTGAAACCCACCGGCTTGCCGCCAGACAGCGCCCGCAGCTGGCCGATAAAGTCCATCAACTCCAGCGGTGTGGAAAATGCAGAATGGCTGGCCGGCGACACCACATCTTCGCCCACGGGCACGCCGCGGGCCTCGGCAATCTCCGGCGACACCTTGGCCCCTGGCAGGATACCGCCGTGGCCCGGCTTGGCGCCCTGCGACAGCTTGATCTCGATCATCTTGACCTGCGGCAACCGCGCATTGCGCTCGAACAGCTCCGCATCAAAGCCGCCCTCGGCGCTGCGGCAGCCAAAGTAGCCAGAACCGATCTCCCAGACCAGGTCGCCGCCCGGGCGCAGGTGATAACGGGAGATCGAACCTTCGCCGGTGTCGTGGTAGAAGCCGCCTTTTCGGGCACCGGTGTTAAGGGCCAGAATGGCGTTGGCCGACAGCGAGCCGAAGCTCATGGCGGAGATATTGAACACGCTGACATCGTAGGGCTGGGTGGTGTCGGGGTGGCTACCTACCCGCACACGGAAGTTGCTGTCGGCAATACGCACCGGCGCCAACGAGTGGTTGAGCCACTCGTAGCCCTCTTCGTTCATGCGGTTGAGCGAACCAAAGGGCTTCTTGTCGAGCACATTCTTGGCGCGCTGATAAATCACACTGCGCTGCTCGCGGGAGAACGGCAACTCGTCGGTATCGGACTGAATGAAATACTGACGCAGTTCCGGGCCGATGGATTCCAGAAAATAACGAAAATGCGCCAGCACCGGGTAGTTGCGGCTGATGGTATGGCGCCGCTGACAGACATCCCAGAGCCCCAGCAGGGCCAGCGCCAGCAGCGGCGCGGCCAGCAGCCACCAGAGTGGCGACAGCAGGGTCAGGGCCAGAGTAAACAGGGCACCCAGCACGCAGAGCAGCCAGGTGAGAAAACGTAGCGGTAATGCAGTGAGGCGCATGCAGCCGTCCTTATCGTCGGTACATCAGGCCTGACGATTGATAGCATATACCCGACATGGCTGCACGGTCGGTGCGTTACCGCACCGCCTCAAGGCAAGGCGCATTAAACAACTCGCCACGCCAGGCACCGCGCAGGGTGCTGCTCATCACCAGCAGCCAGAGCAGCGTCAGGGCGACCACCAGCACCTGCCCAAACAGGCTGAAAAACACCAGCTCCAGCACCTCGGCCAACTTCAGCGTGGCCAGCGCATAGACCCCCAGCGGGAAGGTAAAGGCCCACCAGCCCAGGTTGAACGGGATGCCGTCGCGCAGATAGCGCCCCAGAATCAGTAGCGCCAGCAACAACCACCACAACCCCAGCCCCCATAGCAGCAGGCCACCCATCACACCAAGCCCCTGCGCCACGGCGCCCACCCCAGCCAGCCCCTGGGCAGCAAACACCGTGCTGGCGTCATCTCCCAGCAGCAACAGACCCAATGCGCCGGTACCGAGCGGCCCCAGCGCCAACAGGCTGGACGCCGCCATATTGGGTGTCGGCAACTTGTGCACCGCCATGCGCAGCAACAGGATCACCAGGATGCTCAGAGCCACCGGCACCGAACAGGCCCAAAGCACATAGCTGGTAATCAGCACCACATAGGCGTCGGTCGGCGGCAACAAGGGAATCATCAGTCCGCCGCTGGCCGCGGCCACCTCGGCGGCAACCACCGGCAGCAGCCAGACCGCTGTCATCTGATCGATGCTGTGCTCCTGACGGGTAAACATCAGATACGGAATCCCTACCCCACAAGCCAGTGCCAGCGCCACGTCCAGCCACCAGACCGGTAGCATCAACGCCAGCACCTCCTCGCCCCACAGCGCCACACCGTAGCTCGGCAACCCGTTCAGCAGCGTTGCCAGCGCCATGGGGATGGTGCCGATGAACATCGACACCGTCGCATGACCAAAGATGCGCCGCGCCTGGTCGAAGTAGCACAGCCAGCGCAATGCGTAGAGCACGCAGAACAAGGCGAATAGCAACAGATTGGCCACCCACAGCCCCTGCCCCAGTGCCGGAGCACCCAGCTGCGGCAAGGCCAGAGCCAGAATGCCGGTACCCATAACCACAGCAAACCAGTTGGGCGTGAATTGGCGGATGACTTCGCGCGGGCTATCCAGTTGATGCAGCGGGCGCAACTGCGCGGGGTTGGGATACAGACGTGGCATGGTGGCTCTCCGGTCGAAATGCAAAACCATTCTAAGCACCTTTAAAATCGATATAAGCGCGTATTTCCTGTATTCGTTATCGGCTTTACCGAATAAAGGAGGCACATCGGCTGGCACTCTTTGTGCTTGACTAGAGTAAGCAGTCACACGAGAACAACACCATGACGCCTTCCGATCTTGCCTGTCAGGCGCCAGACCACCGACTGATCAGCCTGCAAAGCACCTGCCTGATCGCAGTCTGGCTGCAGGAGCAGCAGCAACCCATCGAGCCGCTACTGGCTGGCTCCGGGCTCTGCCCGAACGATCTGCAAACACCCGCGCGGCTGATTACACCGGAGCAGGAGCAACAGGTCTTCGCCAACACCGTGGCCCTGGCCGGCGACCCGCTGGTCGGCCTGAAACTGGGCCAGCGCATGCGCGTTTCGGCCTATGGGCAGCTGGGCTACGCCATGCTCTCGGCCCCCACCCTGCTTGATGCGCTGCAGGTGATGCTGGCCTTTCCGGTGCTGCTGGGCAGCTACTTTCGCCTGCAGCTGGAAACGCTACCTGACGGCCAGTTGGCCCTGCGCGCTGACGACTATCACGCCTCACCGGCGCTGCAACTGTTCAACGTGGAGCTGTGCCTGTCATCGATCAAGGCCATGCTGGATGACGCACTGGGAGCGCATTTGCAGCTCAGTGCGGTGCACCTGAGCAGCAAGGCGCCGGAACACAGCGCCGACTATGCACGTTACTTTGGCAAATGCCCCGTAGTGAGCAATGCGGACGCCGAGCGCCTGGTATTCGCGTCGGGCACCCTGAACGCACCGTTGCCGCTCGCCGAGCCGGTTACGCACCTTGAGGCCAGGCGCTACTGCCAGAGTGTGCAGGACAGCTTCCGCCCGGAGCCGTCACCCCTGGTCAGCCAGCTCAGCGCCCAGCTGGAACAGCAACTGGAGTCCCCCCCCACGCTGGAGCAATTGGCAACGCAGCTGCACTGCACCACCCGTACCCTGCGGCGCCACCTGCGGCGCTCCGGATGCGGTTACCAGCAGTTGCTGGACCGGCTGCGCTTTCAGCGCGCCAAGCTGCTGCTCAACAGGGAACAGCTACCGGTCTACGCCATCGCCGAGCAGCTGGGCTTTAGTGAAACGGCCAGTTTCCGCCACGCGTTTCAGCGCTGGTCCGGCACCACGCCGCGTGCCTGGCGGCAGAGTCAGCAACACCGGCACGCCCCGTTCTGAGCTGAGCGAAACGGATTTCGGCGGTCAAACGCCTGTCCGTTTCGATCCCTTTTCTGTCCCTCTGCAGCATTTCCTGCGGCCCGAGTGCGCTCCATGATCAATGGCAACCGAGCCACCAACCACAGGATTTCACATGCAGACGTTCTACAGCGACGACCATCGTCAGCACCACGCCAACGCCGAGCTGAACAACGGCCAGCTTATGCCCTGCTTCGAGAAGCCCTCACGCGCCGATATGGTGCTGGAGCAGGTAAAACGAACCGGATTGGGGCCGATCAACGGGCCACAGGACTTTGGCCTGGCACCGATCAAGCGCATCCACAGCCCGGATTTTGTCGACTTTATCCAGCACGCCTGGGAGCGCTGGAGCGCACTGGGCCGAGAGCACGACATGCTGCCACTGGCCTGGCCGCCACGCCGCATGCCAGCCCGCTGCCCAGAGGACATCGACGGCCAGCTTGGCTACTACAGCTTTGATGCCGGTGCGCCGCTGACCGCCGGCAGCTGGCAGGCGATCTACAGCAGCGCGCAGGTCGCGCTCAGCGCCCAGGCACACCTGTGTGCAGGGGCTCACAGCGCCTTTGCCCTATGCCGTCCGCCCGGTCACCACGCCGGTATCGACTACATGGGCGGCTACTGCTACCTGAACAACGCGGCCATCGCCGCGCAGGCCATGCTGGATCAAGGCGCCAGTAAGGTCGCCATCCTTGATGTCGACTTCCACCACGGCAACGGCACCCAGGACATCTTCTACCAGCGCCCTGACGTGCTATTCACCTCGATTCACGGCGATCCGCGCAACGAGTACCCGTGCTTTGCCGGCTACGCCGACGAGCGCGGCGAAGGCACCGGCCTTGGCTACAACCACAACTACCCGTTGCCCGCCGGCAGCGACTGGCGTGCCTGGTCGCAGGCGCTGCGCGATGCGCTGCGGCAGATCGCCGGGTTCGGCGCCGATTACCTGATCGTCTCGCTCGGCGTAGACACCTACCTGGCCGACCCGATTTCCAGCTTCAAGCTCGACAGCCCCGACTACCTGAAAATGGGCGAGCTGATCGCCGGGCTCGGGCTGCCCACGCTGTTTGTCATGGAGGGCGGCTACGCCGTGGAAGAAATCGGCATCAACGCCGTCAACGTCCTCACCGCTTTTGACGCGACTGTCACCACCCAGGGAGAAGCCCAATGAAACTGGCAAACAAATGGGGACTGATCGCCCCGCTGGCCGCACTGTCGTTCAGTGCGTTGGCCGCCGACCAGGTGAAGATCTACAACTGGTTCGACTACACCCCGCAGGCCACGCTGGACGGCTTCCAGACCGAAACCGGCATCGCCCCGACACTGGACACCTTCGACTCCAACGAGGTGCTGGAAGCCAAGCTGCTGTCAGGCCAGTCGGGCTATGACGTGGTGGTGCCCAGCGACAGCTTCCTCGCCAAGCAACGTCAGGCCGGTGCCTTTCAGCCGCTGGACAAGAGCCTGCTGCCGAACCTCGGCAACCTCAATGCCGACCTGATGAAGGTGCTCGAAGGCAGCGACCCGGGCAACCAGTACGCCGTGCCCTACATGTGGGGCACCAACGGTATCGGCTACAACCCGGAGAAGGTGCGCGCGGTGCTCGGTGAGGACGCCCCGGTCGACTCCTGGGCGCTGGTCTTCGACCCCGCGAACATGGAGAAGCTGGCCGAATGCGGCGTTGCCTTCCTCGACTCGCCCTCAGAGATTCTGCCCGGCGCCCTGCACTACCTGGGCCTGGACCCGAACAGCACCAAGCGCGAGGACTACGACGCAGCCGTCGCCATGATGAGCAAAATCCAGCCCTACGTGCGCTACTTCAACTCTTCGCGCTTCCTCAACGATCTGGCTAACGGCGAGATCTGCGTTGCGGTTGCCTGGTCTGGCAGCATCCTGCAGGCCAACGCCCGCGCACAGGAAGCCGACAACGGCGTGCACGTCGAGTACCGCATTCCGAAAGAAGGGGCACAGGTCTGGTTCGACCTGATGGCGATTCCGCAGGACGCACCCAACCCGGCAGCCGCCCACGCCTTTATCAACTATCTGCTCAAGCCGGAGGTAGTAGCTGAGATCAGCAACCTGGTGGGCTACGCCAACCCCAACGCGGCAGCCACCGAACTGGTCAACGACAGCCTGCGCAACAACCCTGGCGCCTACCCGCCGGCTGAGGTACAGGCTCGCCTGTTCACCCTCAAGCCGCTGCCATTGTCTGCAGAGCGCGTGCGCACACGTGCCTGGAACCGGATCAAGACCGGGCAGTAAGACCGGAGCTGTCCTAGCCAACAAAAAACCGCAGTGATGCGGTTTTTTGTTGATTTTCCGATCAGGCACAGGAGATACGCCGTAGTACAAATCCAGAGCGTTTTGCCACATGCTCGCATGGTGGAGTGGGCACCGGGGTTCGTCCCGTTTACGCGGGCGAGTAGCGCAGATTTGTCGGGAAAAAGAGCCACAGGATGTCTGAGGGGGCGGAGCCCCCGAGTTTTGTGGCTCACCTCGCCGGCCACCCCGATAAATCGAGCAACGCAGCGAACCCGCAGGGCCGCGTAGTCGGGTGCCCCGGGGGATCGCCAAGGGGGGCTGGGCAAGCAGCCCCCTTGGCTCGCCGGGAAGGCGAAAAGCTGGCTCGACAACAGCCCGGTACAGAAAGCAGTCAACCGAAAGTGAAGATCACCTCAAAAACCCCCGATCAACCAACAAAAAACCCGCATCACTGCGGGTTTTTCGTGTCTGACGGAATCACACCCCCATCGGTTTGACCCCGATCCAGGCGCCATGCAGGTAGAAGGCAAAAGCCGCCCAGGCGACCAGGCCGACCACAACCACCACCGCATCCATCACCGGCTTGCCCTTGCCGTAGCTGACACCGGCGGCCCGGTCACGCTTGCGTGAAACCACGAACAACGCGGTCGCCCAGGCAAGAAAGCCGCCAAACAGCAACAGGTCGGCCAGCGAACCGTTGGCAATCAGATGCGCCAGCGCCCAGAACTTCACGCCCAGCAGCATCGGATGACCGATGCGCGCCTTGATGCAGGAACCGGGAATGTAGGTCGCAACGATCAGAATAAACGCGGGAATGGTCAGCAGCGCGGCCAGATGGCGCGTCCAGACCGGCGAGATCCACAGCCAGGTCGGGCTCATACGGGCCTGGCCGTAACCGTAGATGATCAACACAAAACCGACAATCGACACCAGCGCGTACAGCCCTTTCCAGGCCAGCGGCCCGTTGCTGGCAATGAACGAGGCGCGCTTGTCAGCGGCAAACAGGCGGGCAGAGTGCATGCCCAGAAACAGCAGCAGACCCAGTATCAGCAACAGCATCACGGAACTCCATTCATTATTGTCAGGGATCTATCAGCGTCCCTTTATCTTTATCCCGGCAGCAGCCCGGGGTTCGGGCTACGGCGCCAGGGTCTGGGCGGTTTCGTTTACCCACCTGCCAGCGGCAGGCGGGCGAACAAAATGGCAGAGCCCCTATGGTTACTGCAAACGTGCGGTCACCGTCCCCCCGTCGCTGGTTTCCAGCACCAGGGCGCCGGTGTTATCCAGGTGGAAGCGAGTGACGTTCTCCAGTGCTTTCAGGAACTTGGTCTCCTGCCCGTTCAGCGCTGGTGCACAGGCCTTGCGGGTACTGGTCAGTTGGCTGAAGCCAAGCTGCTGACCATTGAGCTCATAGGCGCCTACGTAGTTGTTGCAGCTGGCCAGCCCGGAAACACGGCCGTCGTTACCGAAGCGCAGCGTCATCCGCGAGCTGTCGATGATGCCCTGACGATTGATGTCCTCAACCACCCATTCACCGGCCTGCAACACCAGCGCACTGGCCGGTTCGCATTCGGGAAAGGTTTCGCCCTTGATAGTAAGCATGCCCTTGGCTCCCTGGTTCCAGAAACTGGTCGTGCTGTCATCCGGTGCCACATAGCGGGCGCCCGACGCGCTGGCTACGCGCTTAAGAATGTACTGCCCCTGCATGGCCTCGATCAGCGCCTCTTCATCGTGCAGGGTGACCCGCAGCGGAATACCGCCGCACTGCAGGATCATCACTCCGTTGCTGGGCAACCCCTGCTCAGCCGGGGGCGGTGGAGGCGGGGACTGGTCGGTCTCGTACAGGCCCGCACAACCAGCCAGCAGGCCAGTCAGCAGCAGCGTCGCCGCCAAACCTTGGCGTTGAATCATCGTTTAACTCCTTGATGAAGGTGAATACCGTCCAAGCATAGCCTCAGCCGGCGTTCTGAGCACCCTGCAATCCGTCTGGCAGGTGAATGACGCCCTCCAGATAGAGCACCGTGTGCCCGCTGATCAGCACCCGCTCATCCGCCACCTCGCAGTACAGATACCCGCCACGCGCCGAGGCCTGATAGGCACGCAGCGTGCGCCGGCCCAGGCGCTCAGCCCACAGCGGTGCCAGCCCCGCATGGATGGAGCCGGTAACCATATCCTCCAGCCCACCATTGGCGGGCCAGAAATAACGCGAGACAAAATCCACCTCACGTCCTGGCGCCGTAACAACCACGTCCCGCGGCGCCAGACGCGTCAGCAGCTGCGGGTCAGCCTGCAGTGAACGCACCGCGCGTTCGTCTGCGTATACCGCAAACCAGGCCTGATCACTGACCAGCACCTCCTCCGGCGGCAGCGACAGCCCCGCCAGCAGCTCCGGTGGCACCTGCGAGACCGCGACCGGCGGCAGCCGCGGAGCGGACATCTGAATCAAGCCACCTTCGCCGCGGCGCAGCTCCAGCTCACCCACCGCTGGCGCGCTGAAGGTCAGCTGCTGGCAAGCCGGGTCACGGCTGAACACAACATGCGCACTGGCCAGGGTCGCGTGGCCGCAGAAGTCGATTTCAGCCAGCGGTGAAAACCAGCGAATCGCAAAGTGGCCAGGCTGCTGCTCGACCAGAAAAGCGGTCTCCGAGACATTGTTCTCGGCCGCGATGGCCTGGAGCAGGGTATCGGGCAGCCAGCATGACAGCGGCACAACCGCCGCATAGTTGCCGCCAAACAGGCGATCGGTAAACGCGTCGACTTGATAAAGAGGTAGTTTCATCGTGCAGCTCCAGCGGCAAAAGGGTCAACCTACCCCGGCTGGGCCACAGGGCAGCGGCACAGTCGAGGGTGAAGAGAGGAGTACAGTTGCGCCGCCCCGGTCAGAAGCCGCGCCCTTCGGTGCGCAGGAAGGCCGACTCTGCGGCCGTGGAGGGTCGCAGCAGCACCTCGTTACGATGCGGATAGCGGCCGAAGCGCTTCAGGATTTCCAGGTGCTGACGCTCCGATCGCAGGTTGTCCTCCAGACCCGGTGCACTGAACAGCATCAGCGCCTGCTCGTGAATGACCAGAGACTCACTGTGCATGAAGGGCATGTACATAAACGCGCGCAGCTTGATTGGCAGTTGCTGGTCATAGCCGGCAGCAACCGCCTCCTGGGCCAGTACCAGAGCGATGCCATCGCTGGCAAAGGCACGTGGGGTGTCACGCCAGATATTGCGCGAAAACTGGTCAAGCACAATGATCTCGGCCAACCGCCCCAGCGCCGTACCACGCCAGTTCATCAGCTCGCCACGCTCGGCGCGCCCATGCAACGACGCAAATCGCTCGCGCATAAAACGATCCAGGCCAGGGTCTACCCGCCACCACTGCACCGGCTTGAGCTCACCAAACCAGAACTCGATCACCTCTTCCACCGCCGTCACTCACATCCCCCTTGGGCATTTTCACTACAGGCCCGGGCAAACCGCAGCCGGAGACGCCCTATCAGCCGCCTGCCGCCAGCATAAACCACAGCTGGCGCGCTGTTCACTTTTTAGACATCAATTCAAATCTTGGGTATTATGCGCGCCTGCTGAGTCATCAGCCCATCACATTGCCCGCTCAGGATGAACCTCTGATCGGCACTTTTATGCATTAACTCCAGACGTTAATCGCGTTTTTTACTGCAGGCATGCTGCAGATCATGGCCCGTCCGCTGGCGCGCCATAATGCTTTCGACAATAAATGTGTGAATAGCCTCTATGTCAAAATCCAATATCATCGCCATTGCTTCCCCCCCCGCGTCCGAGTTTGATGCCGACGCGGTACGCCACCAGCGCTTCAAGGTCTACACCGCCAAGCAGCTGGACCAGATTCCGCAGCTACAACAGCTGAGCGCCGAACAGCGCTTTGAAATGCAGGTGGTGGCCAACGTGCTGCCGTTCCGGGTCAACCAGTACGTCATCGACGAGTTGATCGACTGGCACCAGGTACCGGCCGACCCGATCTTTCAGCTCACCTTCCCGCAGCGTGGCATGCTCAAGCCGGAGCACTACGATCGCGTGGCCGAGGCCATGCGCAGCGAGCTGCCGGCCGCCGAGCTCAAGGTACTGATCAGTGAAATCCGCGCCGAGCTCAACCCGCACCCGGCCGGGCAGCTGGAACACAACATCCCGATGCTGGACGGCGAAGTCGTCGAGGGTCTGCAGCACAAATACCGCGAGACCGTGCTGTTCTTCCCCAGCTCCGGTCAGGTCTGCCACAGCTACTGCACCTTCTGCTTTCGCTGGGCACAGTTTGTCGGCGACAAGGACCTGAAGATCGCCGCCCGCGAATCCAACCAGTTGCAGGACTACCTGCGCGCCCACCCGGAAGTCACCGACGTACTGGTCACCGGCGGCGACCCGCTGGTGATGAAAACCCGCAACCTGCGCGCCTACCTGGAGCCGCTGTTGAGCGAGGAGTTCGATCATATTCGCACCATTCGTATCGGCTCCAAGGCGCTGACCTTCTGGCCCCAGCGCGTGGTTACCGATGACGACGCCGAGGACCTGCTCGCCCTGTTCCGCGAGATTCAGGCCGCCGGCAAGCACCTGGCGCTGATGGCCCACTACAACCACTGGCAGGAGCTGGAGCCGGCCATCGCCCGTGAAGCTATTCGCCGTATCCGCGAGACCGGCGCGCAAATCCGCGCCCAGGGCCCGCTGCTGGCGCACATCAACGACGATGCTGAGGTCTGGGCACGCCTGTGGCAGACCCAGGTGGAGTTGGGCATCATCCCGTACTACATGTTCGTCGAGCGCGACACCGGCGCCCGCCACTACTTCGAGGTGCCGCTGGTCAAGGCTTGGCAGATCTACCGTGACGCCATGCAGCAGGTCTCGGGCATCGCCCGCACCGCGCGCGGCCCCTCCATGAGTTCACATCCGGGCAAGGTAGAAATCCAGGGCGTCACCGAAATCAACGGTGAGAAGGTGATTGCGCTGCGCATGATTCAAGGCCGCAACCCGGACTGGGTACAGCGCCCCTTCTTTGCCAAGTACAACGAAGACGCCACCTGGCTCAATCACCTTGAGCCCGCCTTTGGCGAGGAACGCTTCTTCTTCGACGACTGAGGCCAGCATCGATCAACCCCGCCGGCCTCTGCGCGGCCTGTGGCGTTGATCTGCGCACCTCACGCAATGCGCCCGGTGGTTCAGCATGCCTCCGGGCTCTTTTATACTGCGCACCTCACCCCCGAGGTCCGTGCATGAAGCCCCAACTGATCCCCACCGCAGACGTTGATCGTCTCGATACCTGGCAAAAATACCGCAAGGGCCTGTGCGACAGCTGCCGCGCCACCTGCTGCACGCTGCCGGTAGAAGTTCACCTGGAAGACCTGATCCGTCTGGAGCTGGTGGATGAGTTCGAGCGCGGCGAGCCACTCAAGCAGATCGCCAAACGCCTGCAAAAGGCCGGCGTGGTTGAGCGCTTTCACCACAAGAGCGGCGTCTTTACCCTCAGTCGCATGAGCAATAGCGACTGCCTCTATCTGGATACCCGCAGCCGTCGCTGCACGGTCTACGAACGCCGGCCCGCCACCTGCCGCAACCATCCGCAGATTGGCCCGCGCCCAGGTTACTGCGCCTATCAGGGGCAGCCGACCTGAAATGCAAAACGCCGCCCCAAGGGCGGCGCTTGCGATGCAGCTTTTACCTCAACGGATTAGTACGGGCAGTTACCGCGATAGTCGGAAATCTGCGAGTCGGAGGTGTGGTTCGGGCCACACAGGAACTGCTTGTAGCGCGCATCCTCATCCAGGTGCAGCTTCATCCAGGACACCCCGAAGCGACTCAGCACATCGTTGTAGATGCTGCCGCCGTTGCCGCAATAGTGGCTGCCGTTGTTGATCTCGACAAACGCCTTGTCGATGCTCGATGGCAGCGCGTTGTAGAACGGCGAAGCGTGCTGGTAGACCGGTGCAATCACGTCAGACTCACAAGCAAAGATCAGCGTCGGCGCCTGCGAGCGGCCTGCGTAGTAGCTGGTGGTATCCCACGGCGCCAGCGGAATGGCTGCCTTGATGCGGCCCTCGCGAGCAACGCGCAGGGTGCCACCGCCGCCCATGGACCAGCCGATCACACCCAGGCGATCGGTGTCGATCATGCCGCGCACCGGGCTGGAGCTGCTGCTGTTCTGACCGATCAGGTAATCCAGGGCATTGTTGATCTGGCGCCCGCGGCTGCCCGGCTGATCAAAACCACTGTTGGTATCGATGGTCATCACCACAAAACCGTAGGACGCCAGTTTAGGGCCCCACCAGTCGATTGACGATTCGGCAGAAACAAAGCCCGGGATCACGACAATCGCCGCCATGGTGCCGGTGGTGCCTGTCGGGTAGTGAATGGTGCCGCCACCAAAGCCGCTGACCAGGCTGGATACGCGACTGGTACGCACGCTGTATTGACCACGGTCGGCTTCCAGGAAGCTGACGCTCGGATCCGGGCCGCGCTGGTAGGCAGAGCTGCCGCCATCACCCGGGTCTGGGTTTGGTGCAGGGTTATTGGCAAGGGCCGGCAGTGCGCAGAGCAACGCCGCACCGGCAAGCGCTGAACGCAGGGCAAACTTGGGCTTGGAGTTCATTGTTATTATCCATCCTGTTCCGTTGTTGTTATTGCGCCGCCGATATCAGCAAACATCGACAACGGGTCAGGCCGGATTAAACAAAACTCACAGACGCACAAAAATCACCCATATATGTGACGCTACAAAAGCTCGCCGCCGATGGCGACAGAGCAGCATTGCCTCACAAGTTGATCATTAAAACTAAGCTGCTGATATACCTATAAATACAGCCAAATAAAGAACGAACATTCATTATTAAAGCAACTATACCGCCACGCCAAACCACCCAAATATGTGATCCGCTACTTACAACTTTGCGGACGTAGCATTATCAGTTGAATCAAATACCAGCCAGAAAAAACACCGGGCCTGACATCAGGCCCGGTGTTTTTGCTCTGCTCTATTAATACGGGCAGTTGCCGCGATAGTCAGAAATCTGCGAGTCGGACGTGTGGTTCGGACCACACAGGAACTGCTTGTAGCGCGCATCTTCGTCCAGGTGCAGCTTCATCCAGGACACCCCGAAGCGGCTCAGCACGTCGTTGTAGATGCTGCCACCGTTACCGCAGTAATGACTGCCACCGTCAATTTCCACAAAGGCCTTGTCGATGCTGGACGGCAGCGCATTGTAGAACGGCGAGGCGTGCTGATAGACCGGCGCGATCACATCCGACTCACAGGCAAAGATCAGTGTCGGCGCCTGCGAACGGCCTGCGTAGTAGCTGGTGGTGTCCCAGGGAGCCAGCGGGATAGCCGCCTTGATCCGCCCCTCGCGGGCTACGCGCAGGGTGCCGCCGCCGCCCATGGACCAACCAATGACACCCAGACGATCGGTGTCGATCATGCCGCGTACCGGGCTGGAGCTGCTGGTGTTCTGGCCAACCAGATAATCCAGCGCGTTGTTGATCTGGGTTGCGCGGCTACCCGGCTGGTCAAAGCCGCTGTTGGTGTCGATAGTCATCACAACGAAGCCATAGGACGCCAGCTTGGGGCCCCACCAGTCAATGGACGACTCAGCCGAAACAAAGCCCGGGATGACCACAACAGCGCCCATGGTGCCGGTTGTGCCAGTCGGGTAATGGATGGTGCCGCCGCCAAAGCCGCTGACCAGCCCTGAGACGCGGTGATCATCGACGTTGTACTGACCACGACTGGCTTCCAGGAAGCTGACGCTCGGGTCTGGGCCGCGCTGATAGACAGAGCTGCCGCCGTCGCCCGGATCCGGGTTTGGTGCGGGGTTGTTGGCCAGGGCCGACATCGAGAACATCAGCGCGCTGGCGCCAAGCAGGGTCGCAAGGCCTTTCTTGTTGAAGGGCATGAGTAGAGTCTCCGTGAATCATCGTGCGAATATTGTTTTTGTACTACGGCGATGCATTTCTGCGAATAGAATCTATTCGAGAAGGGTCTGCTACTGTATCCACTCATTACCCGGCAGCCAGCGCCCATTCAGGTGAGGTGGCACGCACCCTGTCACACTTTAGAAAGCGCCGGCCAACTGTTTTGCCCAGACAAAGAAAAACCCCCGCCGGGTAAGCCCGGCGGGGGTTTTTAGGCAGCGCGCGGGCTTTTAGCCCTTGCTGGCGCGCTTGCGGTCGGTTTCGTTCAGCAGCTTCTTGCGCAGACGAATCGACTTGGGCGTTACTTCAACCAGCTCATCGTCATCGATGAACTCCAGCGCCTGCTCCAGGGTGAACTTGACCGGCGGTACCAGCTGGATGGTTTCATCCTTGCCGGACGCGCGCATGTTGTCGAGCTTCTTGCCCTTGGTCGGGTTGATGACCAGATCGTTGTCACGGCTGTGGATACCGGCCAGCTGGCCTTCGTAGATATCCTGACCCGGCTCCAGGAACAGCTTGCCGCGGTCCTGCAGGGTTTCCAGCGAGTAGGTCAGCGCCTTGCCGGTTGCCATGGAGACCAGTACGCCGTTCTGACGGTGCGCAACATCACCCTGCTTGACCGGGCCGTAATGGCTGAAGGTGCTGGTGATGATGCCGGTACCGGAGGTCATGGTCAGGAAGCTGTTACGGAAGCCGATCAGGCCACGCGCCGGAACAACGTACTCCAGACGCAGACGACCCTTGCCATCCGGCACCATGTTGCCCAGGTCGCCCTTGCGCAGACCCATCTGCTCCATGATCGGACCCTGGTGCTGCTCTTCGATGTCGATGGTGACGTTCTCGTACGGCTCCTGCTTCTCGCCGTCGATTTCCTTGATCACTACCTCAGGACGGGAAATACCCAGCTCGAAGCCTTCGCGACGCATGGTTTCGATCAGTACCGACAGGTGCAGCTCGCCACGCCCGGATACCTTGAACTTGTCAGCGCTGTCGCCTTCTTCAACGCGCAGAGCCACGTTGTGCAGCAGTTCTTTCTCCAGACGCTCCTTGATGTTGCGGCTGGTAACGAACTTGCCTTCTTTCCCGGCGAACGGCGAGTCGTTGACCTGGAAGGTCATGCTGACGGTCGGCTCGTCGACGGTCAGCGCCGGCATGGCTTCAACGTTCTGCTGGTCACACAGGGTGTCGGAGATGAACAGCGGATCAAAACCGCTGATGCAGATGATGTCGCCCGCCTGTGCTTCTTCCACTTCAACGCGCTGCAGACCGTGGTGACCCATGATCTTCAGGATACGGCCGTTGCGCTTCTTGCCGCTGGCGTCGATGGAGGTGACCGGGGTGTTGGTCTTGACCTTGCCGCGACGGATACGGCCGATGCCGATAACACCCAGGAAGCTGTTGTAGTCCAGCGCAGAGATCTGCATCTGGAAGGGACCGTCGAGGTCAACGTCTGGAGACGGAACACGGTCAACGATGGTCTGGAACAGCGGGGTCAGGTCCTCGGACATTTCTTCCGGGTCCATGCCGGCGATGCCGTTAATCGCGGATGCGTAAACGAACGGGAAGTCCAGCTGCTCATCGGTGGCACCCAGGCTGTCGAACAGGTCGAACACCTGATCGATCACCCAGTCAGGGCGCGCGCCCGGACGGTCAATCTTGTTCACCACGACAATCGGACGCAGACCGGCCTGGAAGGCCTTCTGGGTGACGAAGCGGGTTTGCGGCATCGGGCCGTCTACCGCGTCGACCAGCAGCAGTACCGAGTCAACCATGGACATAACGCGCTCAACCTCGCCACCGAAGTCGGCGTGGCCGGGGGTGTCTACGATGTTGATGTTGTAGCCGTTCCATTTAATGGCGGTGTTCTTCGCCAGAATGGTGATGCCGCGCTCCTTCTCCTGGTCGTTGGAATCCATGATCCGCTCGGAATCCAGCTCCTTGCGATCCAGAGTACCGGACTGACGCAGCAGGGCATCAACCAGCGTGGTTTTACCGTGGTCAACGTGGGCGATGATGGCGATATTGCGGAGATTCTCGATCACTGTGAGTGTCCTGAGTGGCGCGGCGCGAGCCGGCATACTGAAAAAAAGAGGGGGGCATTATACAGAGACGGGGGTTACAGTGGGTGTTTTTTGTTCAAGCGCGGAGCGCGGATTCTGCAAGACTAATGCGAGATGCTCGCTGAAGGCTTGAGGCTAAAGGCTGGAAGGCTAACTATTGAGTCAGCAGAGAAACATCGAGCACGCCTGAGCTTCGTCAATCGACGAGGGCCATAGCTCGCCCGGCCTGAAGCCTCCAGCTTCCAGCCAAGCGATGCCGTACTTCGACACCGTTCAGCTTCAGCGCGCGGGCCTTTCTGCTCATCAGCGTTGCGGATGCTAAGGAGGATAAACGCGGGAAGACAGACGCCGAAGTCAGTAGATATGCTCCGAGCATGTCTGAACTTCGCCAACCAACGGGGCCATAGCTCGCGTGAGCTGAACCTTCCAGCCTCCAGCCTTCCGCCTCCAGCCAAGCGCTGTTAGCGCTTCGGCCTCAACACCCGCACATTCCCATACCCCTCATCGAGCAGATACTGCGCGTGCAGTTGGCTCATGACGCCTTTCTCGCAGTACAGCAGGTAGGCGCGGGAGGGGTCTAGGTCGGGGAAGCGGCTGTTGAGGGTGTAGAAGGGCACAGGTTGCACTTCTATACCGTCCAGCTGCAGCGGGCGGGCTTCCTGCTCATCCGGGTGGCGGATGTCCAGCACGATCTGGCCGGTCAGTGCCTGCTCGACGATCTCTACCGGCGAGCCCTCCTCCATCATTTCGCCCAGCTCGCTGCATTCGGAGTACGCAGCGTTCTCCACCGCCTGCGACAAGACCTCGAAGTTGAAGCTGGCCTCGGCTGCTTCAACCCGCGGCACCGTGGTACGGATGGCCGGTCCGACGGAGATGACGCCGCAGTATTCCGGCATGCTGCTGGAAAACTCCAGCGTACCGATACGGCGCGCGATATCGATGATGTCGAGTTTGCTGGTGGTAATCAGCGGACGCACCACAAAGCGCTCGGCGACCTGATCAATCACACTCAGATTGGGCAGGGTCTGGCTGGCCACCTGGGCAATCGCCTCACCGGTGACCAGCGCGTCGATGCCCAGACGGTAAGCCACCCGGTCCGCCGCGCGCAGCATCATGCGCTTGAGCACCACGCCCATCTGGCTGTTCTCGACGTTCTGCAGAATCTCCGCCACCACGCCCTCAAAGGGCACACTGACAAAACGCAGACGGTGGCTGGTGGCATAACGCTCCCACAGATAGTGCGCAACCTGACGCACGCCCAGCTCATGGGCACGACCACCGAGGTTAAAGAATACAAAGTGCGGCAGCAGCCCACGCTGCAGCATCTGGTAGCTGGCGACGGTGGAGTCAAAGCCACCCGACATCAGACTCAGTACCGGCTCCATGGTGCCCAAGGGGAAGCCACCCATGCCCTCATGACGCGCCTGAATCAGATATATCTTCTGATCGCGAATCTCGACATGCACCTCAACCTCCGGCGCCTTCAGCGACACCCCGGCCGCCCCGCAGCGGCGATTGAGCGCGCTGCCCACCTTGATTGCGACATCCTGCGAAGAGAACGGATGCGAACCCACGCGCTTGCAGCGCACGGCGAAGGTCTTGCCCTGCAGTTGCTCGCCCACGTTGGCCACGCACAACTCGATCAGCTCATCGATACTGCCCAGCGGGTACTCATGCACCTCAAAACAGTGGGAGATACCGGGTGTATTGCGCAGCCGCTCGATACACCGCTGCTGCAGCGCCGGATCGGGGCCAAGATTGACCTCCAGACTGTCCCAGTTACCGTTGACCCGCGCCTGGGGGTCAACCGCCGACAGCACCTTCTTCAGGTTGCTTTTGAGCTGGGCGATAAAGCGCTTGCGGACCTGGCGGCTCTTGATGGTAATTTCGGGGAAGAACTTGATGATCAGTTTCATGGGCTGGTATATGGTGCGCAAAGCGCTGCATTATACCCGCAGCCAGCGCACCGCGCTTGGGTAACTGTCGAACGCAAAGGCACCAAAACAGTGCAAAGCCAGACCAGGCTGCACCAACAAGGTGCTCGATATTGGTGCGCGACCCCGGCTTTTACCGCAAAAGGCCCCTGAGACAGGGGTTCACAGGCCATGCTCCGAAATGGCACACCTTTTGCTCACTTGTAATGCAACCGAGCAGCGGCCCCGCCGCTGGACGTAATATAAAGGCGCCAGACCTGCTGTCTGGCAAACGATTCCTTTTGGAGGAAACCATGTCGAAAGCGATGCAACTGATCAACGAGCATGACGTGAAGTGGGTAGACCTGCGCTTCACCGACACCAAGGGCAAGCAGCAGCACGTCACCATGCCCGCCCGTGACGTCAACGAGGACTTCTTCGAAGACGGCAAGATGTTCGACGGCTCCTCCATTGCCGGCTGGAAAGGCATCGAAGCATCCGACATGATCCTCATGCCCGATGACAGCACTGCCCTTCTGGACCCCTTCACCGAAGAGCCGACGCTGATCCTGGTGTGCGACATCATCGAGCCTTCCACCATGCAAGGCTACGAGCGCGACCCGCGCGGTATCGCCAAGCGCGCAGAAGAGTATATGAAGTCCACCGGTATCGGTGACACCGTATTCGTTGGTCCGGAGCCGGAATTCTTCATCTTCGACGAAGTGAAGTTCAAGTCCGACATCTCCGGCTCCATGTTCAAGATCTTCTCCGAGCAGGCCTCCTGGAACACTGACGGCGACTTCGAGACTGGCAACAAAGGCCACCGTCCGGGCGTCAAGGGCGGCTACTTCCCGGTTCCGCCGGTCGACCACGACCACGAAATCCGTACTGCCATGTGTAACGCCATGGAAGAAATGGGCCTGACCATCGAAGTTCACCACCACGAAGTGGCGACTGCTGGCCAGAACGAAATCGGCGTGCTGTTCAACACCCTGGTGAAGAAGGCCGACGAAGTACAAACCCTGAAGTACTGCGTACACAACGTAGCTGACGCGTTCGGCAAGACCGCTACCTTTATGCCGAAGCCGCTGTACGGCGACAACGGTTCCGGTATGCACGTTCACATGTCCATCGCCAAAGACGGCAACAACACCTTCGCTGGCGAAGGCTACTCCGGCCTGTCTGACACCGCTCTGTACTTCATCGGCGGTATCATCAAGCACGGTAAGGCACTGAACGCGTTCACCAACCCGTCCACCAACTCCTACAAGCGTCTGGTCCCGGGCTTCGAAGCACCGGTCATGCTGGCCTACTCCGCCCGCAACCGCTCCGCCTCGATCCGTATTCCTTACGTTTCCAGCCCGAAAGCACGCCGCATCGAAGCTCGCTTCCCTGACCCGGCTGCCAACCCCTACCTGTGCTTCGCCGCACTGCTGATGGCGGGTCTGGACGGTATCCAGAACAAGATCCACCCTGGCGATGCAGCCGACAAGAACCTGTACGATCTGCCGCCGGAAGAATCCGCACAGATCCCGCAGGTGTGCGGCAGCCTGAAGGAAGCACTGGAGTCCCTGGACGCCGGTCGCGAGTTCCTGACCAAGGGCGACGTGTTCACCAACGAATTCATCGACGCCTACATCGAGCTCAAGAGCGCCGAAGAAATCAAGGTTCGCACCTTCGTTCACCCGCTGGAATACGACCTGTACTACAGCGTCTGATCCTGCTGCGGTTGCAACACGCAAAAAGGGGCGCCCACTCGGGCGCCCTTTTTTTACGCCTGTCGCCAGCATCACACCGGCAGTTGCCAGCATCGGCATACGGTGCCAGCATGAAGACTCGTCTCAAGGAGAGCACCATCATGTCGCGCACCCTACTCGCCGTCCTGTGCAGCGCCCTGCTCTGCACCACGCCCGCCTGGGCCGATGTGTACACATGGACAGACGCCAACGGCAATACCGTTTATTCCGACAAACCCAACCCCAATGCCAAGCGCATTGAGGTCAGCACGCCCAACAGCATGGACGCGCCCAAGCCGATTCCCGCCTATCAGAGCAGCAGTGCCAGCAGTAGCAGCGCAGGCTCCGGCAACAGCGTCACGCCCACCGGCAGCTACCGCCGACTGGAAATCACCAGCCCGGCCAACGACACCGCCGTACGCGCCAACGATGGCAACGTTACGCTCACCGTCGTGCTGAATCCGCCACTGCGCGCCGGCCATCTGCTGCGCGCGCGTATTGATGGCAGTCTGAGCGAGCAGGCACTGCCCGGTGCCGGCCAGGCCGAAGCCAACCTGACCGTCACCAACCTGGATCGCGGCTCACATCTGGTCGAAGCCGTCGTCACCAACAGCAAGGGTGAGCAGATCAGCGCCAGTACTGGCATCACGCTGCATGTCCAGCGCACCTCACTGAACCAGCCCGGTCGTGTAGGCGCGGCCAACCAGGCACCCACCGCACCCGCAGCGCCGACCGCGCCCAACGTACCCCGCCCGCCTGCCACCACCCCCTGAGCACTGCTACAGCCCGGCGCGCCGGGCTGCCTTTTTGCACCATTATGGTGCATACTGCCCGTCGAGCGCACCGCCTTGCGCACCATCGCCATGCGCAGCTATCCCCCCTGACCGAGCAACGCACCCTATCCCGGCTGCCGTCAGCAGCGCTGGAACCCCGCACTACGGGGCCTGCCCCCTCAACAGGCGCGGCAAACGGCAAGCCGTCACAGAAACGGGCAATTGTTTGCCAGGGTCCGGAACAACGCGCCCTGAATTGGATCGCTTCTTGCATTTCCCTGTGCAAACCACGGATACCGCTATGCTGCCCGACCGATTTTTACGCCAGATTCTCGACAACCTGACCACCGCCGTCCTGCTGCTGGACGGCGAGCTGCGCCTGAGTTTTATGAACCCCGCTGCGGAAATGCTGCTGGCAGTCAGCGGCCAACGGGTCTATCAGCAGCCGGTCGCAGACCTGTTCACCGACACCGCTGCGGCGCTGGAGTCACTGCACAACGCCGTCGAGCAGGGCCACCCCTTTACCAAGCGCGAAGCCCAGCTGACCCTCAGCAACGGCCAAAGCCTGATGGTCGATTATTCGGTCACGCCGATCATCGCCGCCAATCGCAACTGGCTGCTGATTGAGCTATATCCGCGTGACCGTCTGCTGCGCATCACCAAGGAAGAGGCCCAGCTGTCCAAACAGGAAGTCACCAAGGTGCTGGTACGCGGCCTGGCGCACGAGATCAAGAACCCGCTTGGCGGCATTCGCGGCGCAGCGCAGCTGCTGTCGCGCGAGCTGCCCGATGAGGCGCTGAAGGACTACACCGACGTCATCATCGAAGAGGCCGACCGGCTGCGCAATCTGGTCGACAGCATGCTCGGCCCCTATCGACCGCCCGCCCTGCGCGCCATCAACGTGCACGAAATCACCGAGCGCGTCTGCAGCCTGATTGAGGCCGAAACCCAAGGTGCGCTGCGCATCCGCCGCGACTACGACCCCAGCATCCCCGACGTACAGGCCGACCGCGAACAGCTGATTCAGGCGCTCCTCAACATCGTGCGCAACGCCATGCAGGCGCTGGCTTCCGCCGGTCCTCTGGAGCAAGGCGAGATCACCCTGCGCACTCGAACGCTGCGCCAGTTCACCATCGGCCAGACGCGCTATCGACTGGTCTGCCGGGTCGAGGTGATCGACAACGGCCCGGGCATTCCGGCCGACATCGTCGAAAGCATTTTCTATCCGATGGTCAGCGGCCGTGCAGATGGCACCGGACTCGGCCTGTCCATCACGCAGAACATCATCAGCCAGCATCAGGGCCTGATCGAGTGCGACAGCGAACCCGGACAAACCATATTCACCCTGTTCCTGCCACTGGAACTGGACGGGAGCGACTGAGCATGCCCCCTATTGCCTGTAGTGCGCCCGCCGCGCGCCACCCTGACAACCTGCCTACACCTGCAGGCACACCCGCCTGCCGGTAGTACCGGAACTGGAGACCCGTTTTATGACCCGCTCACAGAATCGTGCCGAAAACGTCTGGATCGTCGATGACGACCGCTCCATCCGCTGGGTACTGGAAAAGGCTCTGCAACAGGAAGGACTGGAGCCGGTCGCCTTCGACAGCGCAGACGCCGCGCTCACGCGCCTGCAGCGCCAACACCCGGACGTGCTGATCAGTGACATCCGCATGCCCGGCACCAGCGGCCTGGAGCTGCTGGCCACCGTACGCGAACGCTATCCACGCCTGCCGGTCATCATCATGACCGCCCACTCGGACCTCGATAGCGCGGTTGCCTCCTATCAGGGCGGCGCCTTTGAGTACCTGCCCAAACCCTTTGACGTCGACGAGGCCGTTGCCCTGGTGCGCCGCGCCCTGGCACACACCCACGAGCAGGACGCCCAGGACGAGGAAACCCTGCAGACCCGCACTCCCGAGATCATCGGTGAGGCGCCGGCCATGCAGGAGGTGTTTCGCGCCATTGGCCGCCTATCGCACTCAAACATCACCGTACTGATCAATGGCGAGTCCGGTACCGGTAAAGAGCTGGTTGCCCACGCCCTGCACCGCCACAGCCCGCGCGCGCGCAACCCCTTCATCGCGCTGAACATGGCCGCGATCCCGAAGGACCTGATGGAATCCGAGCTGTTCGGCCACGAAAAGGGCGCCTTTACCGGCGCCGCCGTGCAGCGCCGTGGCCGCTTTGAGCAGGCCGACGGCGGCACCCTGTTTCTCGACGAGATTGGTGACATGCCAGCCGAAACCCAGACGCGCCTGCTGCGCGTACTGGCCGACGGCGAGTTCTACCGGGTTGGCGGTCACACACCGATCAAGGTGGACGTGCGCATCATCGCCGCCACCCACCAGAACCTCGAAGGCCTGGTGCAGGCCGGCAAGTTTCGTGAGGACCTGTTCCACCGTTTAAACGTCATCCGCATCCATATCCCCAAGCTGTCGGAACGGCGCGAAGACATCCCCGCGCTGGCCCAGCACTTCCTTGCCCGCGCCGCGCAGGAGCTGGCGGTAGAACCCAAGGTACTCAAGCCTCAGACCCAGGACTACCTGCGCAACCTGCCCTGGCCGGGCAACGTGCGCCAGCTGGAAAACACCTGCCGCTGGATCACCGTGATGGCGTCCAGTCGCGAGGTGCTGATTGAAGACCTGCCCCCGGAAATGCTCACCCAGCACCAGGACAGTGCGCCAGATGGCCACTGGGAACACGGATTGCGCACCTGGGCCGATCAGGAACTGGCCCGAGGCGTCACCAACCTGCTGGACATTGCCGTACCGTCATTCGAGCGCATCATGATCGAAACCGCCCTCAAGCACACCGCCGGCAGACGCCGCGATGCCGCGCAGTTACTGGGCTGGGGCCGCAATACGCTGACCCGCAAGATCAAGGAACTGGACATGAATGTGGACGGTTCAGACGACGATGAAAGCGAATAGAGTACGCCCGCAGCAAAACTGGCACGCTTGATGCTAAATGACTAATGGGTGTATTTGGGGTGACCTCGGTTCAGGCAGGCTGGGGTCGCCTTTTTTTATGCCTGCGATAAAAGCAGCGGCAAGCTGCAAGCCGCAAGCCCCCCCTGGCTGAAGGCTGAAGGCTTTAGGCTGGAAGCCGGACTCTTCATCTGAAGCCACCCAAGGAGTGGGCCGTATCTTCGCTGCTTGCACGCCATCCAACCACCCACGCCGCTCCAACCCTTCCAGCCTCAAGCCTTCAGCCTTGAGCCTTGAGCCACCCCAACCAGACACCAACACCCGCGACACCACGGACTACTTGCGGCTTGCGGCTTGCGGCTTGCGGCTTGCGGCTTGCGGCTTGCGGCTTGAAGCTTGCCGCTTCAACCGGGTAGCCTAGCGCTCCGCCCTTGCGTAGCCGTCACCATGTTCCATATCGCCCTGCTTGAACCCGAAATCCCGCCCAACACCGGCAATATCATTCGTCTGTGCGCCAATACCGGCTGCCAACTGCATCTGATCGAACCGCTGGGCTTTGAGCTGGACGACAAGCGCCTGCGTCGCGCCGGGCTGGATTACCACGAGTTTGCCGCGGTTAAAACCTATCCCCACCTCGATGCCTGTCTGCACGCGGTAGAGCCCAATCGCGTCTTTGCCTTGAGCACCAAGGGCACACAGAACTTTAGCGAGGTGCAGTTCGCTGCCGGCGACCTGTTTCTGTTCGGCCCGGAGAGTCGCGGCCTGCCCGTTGAAGTGCGCGAGGCGTTGCCCGCGGAACAGGTGCTGCGCATTCCCATGCGCCCTGACAGCCGCAGCCTGAATCTGTCGAACAGCGCAGCGATTCTGATCTACGAGGCGTGGCGGCAACTCGGCTACGATGGCGCGCTCTAAGCTGCAAGCTGCAAGCTGCAAGCTGCAAGCTGCAAGCTGCAAGCTGCAAGCTGCAAGCTGCAAGCTGCAAGCTGCAAGCTGCAAGCTGCAAGCTGCAAGCTGCATCAGGGTGAGTTGGGCTGAGGAGCAGTCAAGCCTTTTCCATGATTTTGAGTGCAATCCCGAGCCAAAGAAAAACCCGCGCGATTCAACACCGCGCGGGTTTTCCTTGAAGCTTGTGGCTTGCCGCCAGGGCCAGCCTTCGGCTGGCCTTAACGGGTCTTGACGACCACCTTACCGACCGCTTTGCGCGAGCTGAGGATGTCCAGCGCGGCTTCGTACTCGTTCAGCTCGAAGGTCTGGGAGACCAGCGGCTTGAGCTTGCCTTCGCTGTGCCAGGCAAACAGCTGCTGGAAGTTCTCCAGGTTGGCCTGCGGCTCGCGGGCGGCAAAGGCGCCCCAGAATACGCCGACGATGGACGAGCCCTTGAGCAGCGCCAGGTTGATCGGGAACTCCGGAATACGGCCGCTGGCAAAGCCAACTACCAGCAGACGGCCTTTCCAGTTGATGCTGCGCACCGCCTGGTCGAACAGGTCGCCACCCACCGGATCGTAGATCACGTCGGCGCCCTGGCCGTTGGTCAGTTCCTTGACCGCGTCTTTCAGGCTGACTTCGCTGTAGTTGATCAGCTCGTCGGCGCCGGCGGCCTTGGCTACTTCCAGCTTTTCGGCACTGGAGGCGGCGGCGATCACGCGGGCGCCCATGGCCTTGCCGATTTCAACCGCAGCCAGACCCACGCCACCCGAAGCGCCCAGTACCAGCAGGGTTTCGCCCGGCTTGAGCTCGCCACGCTGCTTGAGGGCGTGCATGGAGGTGCCGTAGGTCATGCTGAAGCCGGCGGCGGTGACATAGTCCATGTCATCGGGCATCGGCAGCACGCGCATGGCGTCGGTGGCAACCTTCTCGGCAAAGCTGCCGAAGCCGGTCAGGCCCATAACGCGATCGCCCACTTTCAGGTGCTTGACGCTTTCGCCCACACTGGCCACCACGCCAGCGGCTTCACCACCCGGCGAGAACGGGAACGGCGGCTTGACCTGGTACTTGCCCTCGATGATCAGGGTATCGGGGAAGTTGACGCCAGCGGCGTGAATGTCGATAACGACTTCGTTCTTCTTGGCGACCGGATCGGTCGTTTCTTCCAGTACCAGACTGCTGGCCGGACCGTAAGCCTTGCACAGAACCGCTTTCATTTTTATCTCCCAGGTGTGCGTGCATGAATGGCGTCAGTCTAGTCGCTTCACCGGGCTAGGGGTCAACGAACATGGTTTGAGCTGATAGCTACGCATAACATGGGCATCGTCCCTGATGCCTTCCACCGACGCTTGTCGGGCAGTGCGGGCATTTGGCGCGGGGCGGCTGCTCGGCTATGCTGTGCCGGAATCCAAGGAGCCCTTCTGCCATGCACCTCAAAGCCCTGTTAGCCGCTCTGCTGCTGAGCGCCCTGTTGCCCGCTGCCCACGCCGAAGAAGAGGAAGCCCCACCGCCACAGGCTCAGTACGTCGAGCTCAAGCCGTCCTTTGTCGGCACCCTTGGCAGCGGACCGCGCATCCAGTATCTCAAGGCCGATGTGGCCCTGCGCACCGACGACCCGGCGGCGGTCGACAAGCTGCACTATCACGACGCGCTGATTCGCAATGCCCTGGTGTTTCTGTTCAGCGCACAACTGCCGGAAAACCTGTCCACGCTGGAAGGCAAGGAGACCCTGCGCGCCGACGCGCTGGCCGCCGTGCAGCAGGTGCTGGAAGAGGAAGAGGGAGACTCGCTGGTAGACGACCTGCTGTTTACCAATCTGATCGTGCAGTAAGCGGCGGGCGCTGGGCGCGCCCGCCCGACAGCTCAGGCCGACTGGCCCATGTAGTCGGCCACAAAGCGGTCAAAGCTGACTGCGTCAGCGGCTTCCAACGCCGCCTGCTCTGCCAGTGAACTGGCCGCCTCATCTGCCATGGCCGCCTGCACAGCAGGGTCGAGCGGACGCTCACGGAAGTAGCGGTCATGGGCCTGCGACTGGGCCAGGGCAAAGCGGAAGAAGCTGTTGTCGTGCTCGGCAATCGCCGCCAGCACCCGCGCAGACGGCGTCAGGCTGGCATCCTGCAGCTTGGCACGCTGTTGCTGCAGGCTGCTGACGCAGGCGTTGCCGCCCTTGACCTGATCCAGCAATGCGGCGCAGCCGGCAATCTCGTCCAGCAGCGCTTCGCCCCAGGAGACCAGCGTGCGTTCGCTACCACCATCGTTGAGCCGCAGGCCCGGCTCGCGGCCGCGCTTAACGGTCAGGTTGAAGTTGCTGGCCGCGTGCTCACACTCGCTGTCACTCAGATCCGGGCTGTCGTTCAGTGCACAGAACAGCAGGAAGGCATCCAGGAAGTAGGCCGTCGCCGGTTCGATACCCATTGGCACAAACGGGTCGATGTCCAGGCAGCGCACCTCGATGTACTCCACGCCGCGCTCGCGCAGGGCATGTACCGGCTTCTCGCCGCTGTTGGTGACACGCTTGGGTCGGATCGGGCTGTAGAACTCGTTCTCAATCTGCAGCAGATTGGTGTTGAGCTGCTGCCACTCGCCGTTCGCATCGTGTGTGCCCAGCTGCGCGTAAGGCTCATAGGGCAGGCTGATGGCGTTGAGCATGCTGGCAATGTAGTTATCCAGGCTGTTGTAGCAGACGTTCAACCCCGACTGGGCGTTGTTGTTGTAGCCCAGGTCGCTCATGCGCAGGCTGGTCGCCCAGGGCAGATACAGGCTGCGCTCGCCCAGCGGCTCCAATCGATGATCACGGCCCTGCAAAAAGCTGGCGCACACCGCCGGCGAGGCGCCAAACAGGTACATCAGCAGCCAGGCATAGCGGCGGAAGTTGCGAATCAGCGCAAAGTAGCGCGCCGACTGGTTGTCCTGCGCACTCTGCTGCCCGCCCTCCTGCTTTTGCAGCAGTTGCCACAGCCCCGGCGGCAGGGAGAAGTTATAGTGAATGCCGGCAATGCACTGCATCGCCTTGCCGTAACGCACTGCCAGACCGCGCCGGTAGACGTTCTTCAGGGTGCCGATATTGGAGGTGCCGTACCAGGCAATCGGGATATCCTGGTCGCTGGCCGGCAGGCGGCTGGGCATGGACTCGGTCCACAGTAGCTCGTCACCCAGCTGGCTGTAGGTAAAACGGTGAATCTCATCGAGCTGGGCGAACAGGCCATCAACACGCTGACTGACCGGGGTAATCAGCTCCAGCAGCGCCTCGGAGTAATCGGTGGTGATGCGCGAATGGGTCAGCGCCGAGCCCAGACCCGCCGGGTGCGGTGTATGGGCCAGACTGCCGTCGGCAGTGACACGCAGGCTTTCCTTTTCGATACCGTGCAGACAGTCGGTCAGCAGGGGGTGCGAGGCCGGCTGCGCCAGCAGATCGAGGCGATTTCGCAGCAGTGGTGACAAGGTGTCACTCCTTTGGCAGTGTCGCCGCCGGCTAGGCGGCAATGCAGTTCAGTATAGAAAGGCCGTTAAACCCTGCCCGTCAGATGCGGGCAAAGGTGCCCAGACACTTGGCAACCAGCGCGCCATCCTGCCACACCTCGCCGTCCACCACTACGGTGCGGGTGCCAGCGTGCATGACCTTGCCGGTGCACTCCAGCTCACCGCCAGTGACTGCGCGGGTGTAGTTGATCTTGCACTCGATGGTGGCTGTCACCTCGTGCGGCTCCAGCACGCTGAACGCGGCAGCGCCCATGGCCGAATCCAGCAGGGTGAAGACCACGCCACCGTGCACCCGCCCGGTGGAGTTGAAGTGCTTGTCTTCAATCGCCAGACGCAGGCTGCACTGGCCACGCTCAATCGCCGCGAACTCGATACCGACCAGGTCGGTGAAGGCACTGCTACGCTGCGCGGAAAAGGCCGCCAGCGCTGGATGCAAATCGCTCATGCTGTCACTTCTTCTTCAGGTTCTTGGCGTTGGCAAACAGGTTGGCAAAGGTGCCATTGCTGCTGGCCTGACCGGGTTTGCTGTTGCTGTTGCCACGGGGCGCATTGCTGCGCCCGCGCGGCCGTTCGCCGGCGCTGCGCTCGCTGGCCGGCTGCGGCTTGTCATCCAGGCGCATGGTCAGGCTGATGCGCTGACGCGGGATGTCCACCTCCAGCACCTTGACCTTGACGATGTCGCCGGCCTTGACCACGTCGCGCGGGTCCTTGACGAACTGCTGCGAGAGCATGGAGATATGCACCAGACCGTCCTGATGCACGCCGATATCCACAAAGGCGCCAAAGTTGGCGACGTTGGTCACCACACCCTCGAGTGTCATGCCCGGCTTGAGGTCCTTGAGGCTTTCGACGCCCTCCTGGAACTCCGCCGCCTTGAATTCGGGGCGCGGGTCGCGGCCCGGCTTGTCCAGCTCGCGCAGCACGTCGGTGATGGTCGGGATACCAAAACGCTCGTCGGTGTAGCGCGCCGGCTCCAGCTTGCGCAGGAAGGCCGAGTCGCCAATCAAACCGCGTACATCGCGCCCGGTGTCGCCGGCGATGCGCTCAACCAGCGGATAGGCTTCAGGGTGCACGGCCGAGGCATCCAGCGGGTTATCGCCGCTCATGACGCGCAAAAAGCCGGCTGCCTGCTCAAAGGTTTTCTCGCCCAGGCGGCTGACCTTGAGCAGCTCCCGGCGATTGCGGAACGCGCCATTGCTGTCGCGATAGTCGACGATGTTCTGGGCGATGCTCGGGTTGAGGCCGGAGACCCGCGTCAGCAGCGCGGCAGAGGCGGTGTTCAGGTCCACACCGACAGCGTTTACGCAGTCTTCCACCACGGCGTCCAGACCACGCGCCAGCTTCACCTGGGAGACGTCGTGCTGGTACTGCCCCACGCCGATGGCCTTGGGCTCAATCTTCACCAGCTCGGCCAGCGGGTCCTGCAGGCGGCGGGCAATGGATACCGCGCCACGGTAGGTGACATCCAGATCGGGGAATTCGCGGGCCGCCAGCTCGGAGGCGGAGTACACCGAGGCGCCCGCCTCGGAGACCATCACCTTTTGCATCTTCTGACCGCTGCACAGCTTGATCAGGTCCGCCGCCAGCTTGTCGGTCTCACGTGAGGCGGTGCCGTTGCCCACCGCGATCAGGCTGACCTCGTGCTTGCTGCACAGGGCGGCCAGGGTCGCGAGGGAGCGATCCCAGTCATTGCGCGGCGCATGCGGGAAGATGGTTGCGGTATCCAGCAACTTGCCGGTGGCATTCACCACCACTACTTTGACGCCGGTGCGCAGCCCAGGGTCCAGCCCCAAGGTGACGCGCTGGCCGGCCGGAGCTGACAACAGCAGATCTTTCAGGTTGCTGGCAAACACGCGAATGGCTTCGTCTTCGGCGGCTTCGCGCAGCTCGCCCAGCAGCTCGGTTTCCAGATGGCCCAGCAGCTTGACCCGCCAGGTCCAGCGCACCACCTCGTTCAACCAGCGGTCGGCGGCACGACCCTGATTGCTGATGCCCACGGTCTCGGCCACCAAACCTTCGCAGGGGTGCAGGCTACCCGGCGCCGGCTCGGCGTCACCCAGCTCCAGGGCAATGCTCAGCACACCCTCGTTGCGGCCGCGCAAAATCGCCAGCGCACGGTGCGAGGGCACCTTTTTCAGCGGCTCGTCGTACTCGAAGTAGTCGGCAAACTTGGCGCCTTCCTGCTCCTTGCCGGCAACCACCCGCGAGGCCACGCGGCCATCTTCGCGCAGGGCGCTGCGCAGGCGTTCCAACAAACTGGCGTTCTCGGCAAAGCGCTCCATGAGGATGTACTTGGCGCCATCCAGCGCCGCCTTGGCGTCAGCCACGCCCTTGTCGGCATCGACAAAGGCCGCGGCCTGCTGCTCGGGATCAAGCGTCGGATCATCAAACAGAGCGTCGGCGAGCGGCTCCAGACCGGCCTCGATGGCAATCTGGCCCTTAGTACGGCGCTTGGGCTTATAGGGCAGGTAGAGGTCTTCAAGGCGGGTCTTGGTATCGGCCTCACGGATATCGCGCTCCAGCTCGGGGCTGAGCTTGCCCTGTTCGGCGATGCTCGACAGCACCGCGCTGCGGCGGTCTTCCAGTTCACGCAGATAACGCAGGCGCTCTTCCAGATAACGCAACTGGGTGTCGTCCAGACTGCCGGTTACCTCCTTGCGGTAACGGGCGATAAACGGAACGCTGGCCCCCTCGTCCAGCAGGGCGACCGTTGCGGCGACCTGCTCGGGACGGACCGTCAGCTCGCTGGCGATACGCGCGGCAATACTCTGCATGGTGAGACACTTCCACTGGTAGCTAAAACAGGCCGGGCAGTATAACCGAGACAGGGCATTCTGGTCGGCCTCCATCAAGCGGCTGGATGATGCCTGCATAACAAGGTAAAAAGAAACCTCTTGTAACAATGGCCAGCCCGCAAGTAACGGGGCCTGGGTCACAATGCCAGCTCATTTATTCAGGTAGGTATCCATGACAGGCGAAGGCGAAAAAATCCTGATTGTCGATGACGACGTACGGCTGCGGCGACTGCTTGAGCGCTTTTTGGGCGAGCAAGGCTATCGGGTTCGGGCTGTCGAGGATGTCGCCCAGATGGATCGCCTGCTGGCCCGCGAAATCTACTCACTGATCGTCCTCGACCTGATGCTGCCCGGCGAAGACGGCATGAGCGCCTGCGCCCGCCTGCGCGCCGAGGGCAACACCACGCCGATCATCATGCTGACCGCCAAGGGCGACGAAACCAGCCGCATTCAAGGCCTGGAGATCGGCGCTGACGACTATCTGCCCAAACCCTTCAACCCGCGTGAACTGGTCGCGCGCATGAAAGCGGTGTTGCGCCGTCAGGCGCCGCAGGTGCCGGGTGCGCCCAGCGCCGACGATGATCAGGTCAGCTTTGGTGAGTTCACGCTCAATCTGGCCACCCGCGAGCTGACCCGAGGCAATGAGGTCAACATGCTGACCACCGGGGAGTTCGCCGTGCTCAAGGCGCTGGTACGCCACCCGCGTGAACCGCTGACCCGCGACAAGCTGATGCAGCTGGCCCGCGGCCGTGAGTGGGATGCGCTGGAGCGCTCGATCGACGTACAGATTTCTCGCCTGCGCCGCATGCTGGAGCCCGATCCATCCAAGCCGCGCTATATCCAGACCGTCTGGGGCGTGGGTTACGTCTTTGTGCCGGACGGCCAGAGTACGTGAAGGGCGGCCCCGGCTGGCACCCACTGCTGCCACGCAGTTTCTTCGGCCGTACCATCTTGTTGGTACTCATGGTCACCCTGTTCTCACAGGTGTTGACCCTGTTGTACCTGCTGAGCAACGAAGACCTGCTGGTCGACCGGCAGTACAGCCATGGCACCGCCATGCTGGTACGCGCTTACTGGGCCAGCGGCCCGGCTGCGCGCCACGATATCGAGGAAATGACCGGTATCCGCATCATGGTGCCCGAACAGGTGCCCCAGGGCGAAGTGCACTGGCCCTACTCCGGCATCTTCACCCACCAGCTGCGTGACGAGCTAGGCGACCAGACCGAGGTCCGGGTGCAGACCCAAAACCAGCCCGCGATCTGGATTCATCAACCAATTTACGGCAACTACTGGCTCAAGGTGCCACTCTACGCGCATCCGCTGCGTGGTCAGCGGATCTGGCTGGTGGTGACCTGGCTGGCGCTGATCGGCATGCTGTCGACCGCAGCAGCCTGGCTGCTGGTACGCCAGCTGAACCATCCTCTGAAAATGCTGGAGCGCGCCGCCCAGCGCATCGGCCGCGGGCAGACTGTGCGCTTGCTGGATACCAGCGGCCCCTCGGAGATTTCCGAGGTGTACCGCACGTTCAACCAGATGTCGCAGGACGTCGAGCAGGCCAACCGCGACCGCACCATGCTGCTGGCTGGCGTGTCCCATGACCTGCGCACGCCCCTGACCCGCATGCGCCTGTCTACCGAGCTGCTGTCCGACGCCGAACCCGAGCTGACCGACGGCATGATCCGGGATATCGAAGACATGGACGCCATTCTCGAGCAGTTCATGAGCTACATCCGCGACGGCAGCGCCGAGCCCAGCGAGCAGGCGGATATCAACGAGCTGATACGTGAGGTGGTGGCGCCGCTGAATAGTAACGGCGAGGTGGTGCGCCTGTTTCTGGCCGAGGTACCCAGCCTGAACCTGCGGCGGCTGTCGATGAAGCGAGTGCTGATCAACCTGATCGACAACGCACTGGTCCACGGCGGCAGCGGTGTGGAGGTGTGCACCTATCTGCACAACCAGGACGGCCAGCGGCTACTGACGGTCAGTGTGCTGGATCGCGGGCCGGGCGTTGAAGCGCTGGAAAACGATGCCCTGTTCAGCCCGTTCATCCGTGGCGACCAGGCCCGCTCGACCAAGGGCACCGGGCTGGGGTTGGCCATCGTTAAACGCATTACCGACAGCCACGGCGCCCGTGTGCAGTTGCTCAACCGGGTGGGTGGCGGTACCGAGGCACGGCTGAGCTTTGTAGTCCCTGCCTGACTCAGGACGCACGGCGCAGCAAGCCCGCCTGCTCCAGCGCCCGCTCCACGGCCAGCAAATCGGGAATCAGCAGCGGCTGCGGCTCGTCACTTACGCTGACGCGCTGCAACTGGTAGCTGGACGGCCCTTCAAGACTCTGCAGCTCCTCGCGCAGCAGTCGCCGTGAACGGGGAATCCCCCACACCCGCAAACCAATAAAGTGCGCACCACTGCCGCCCAGGGCGTTCAGAATCAAGGTGCGCGGCTGGGCGCCGTCGGCCGGTTCGCCTCCCTGGGCGCGCAACGCATCAAGATCAACCATCGGCACCGGCTGGTCGCGCCACTGGGTCCAGCCGAGGAACCACTCCGGCCCCTGATTAGCCGCCTGACTCAGGCGGTAGCCAACCAGCTCGGCCACCGCCACGTTTGGCAGCAGCAGCGGATCGTTCAGCAGCGGCACGATCAAACCATTGATACTCTCCAGCGCCTCAGACATGCGCCCTACTCCCTTGCTGCGTTGATTGATTGCTAGCCGGCCAACGCCGACCACTCCTGCCGCAGCCAATGCTGCAGCGCCTGCGCCAGCTGTGCCGGGTTGCCCTGACGCTGGCTGAAGCCAGCGGCTCGCACCGCCTCTGGCATGGTTGAGCAACTGGCGCTGTCGGCGTCCTGGGTCCACACCTCGATACCCTGACGGCGCATGCGCCCGCAGGCCTCAACCCCATCCTCGCCCATGCCGCTGAAGATAATCGCACCACAGGCCGGACTGAAGCCATCGCACACCGCATCCAGCACCGCCGCGATGGAAGGCCGATAGGGGCCGGGCCAGGGCGCGTCGCTGAGCAGCACCTCACCATCGACACCAAACGCCAGGCGGCGGGCAATCGGGGCAACCAGCACTTCGCCGGCTTGCAGGTGCGCACCCGGCTGGCAATTGAGGATGCGCCAGTCGTTCTGCCGGCCGAGAATCTGCGGTAATTGCTGCTCAAAGCCGGCATCAATATGCTGCGCGTAGATAAAAGCGACCGGCAAGTCAGCCGGCAGACAATCGAGAAAGGTCTTGACCGCGGCCGGCCCGCCCAGCGAGGCGCCCAGCACCCAGACGCATGGTGCCGGCTGCGGCCGCACAGCAGGCACCAGCGGGCTTGGCAGGCCTGGCGCCTGGCCAGTCGCTGGCTCGCCCAGCAGCGGCAACAGTTTGCCATACAGGCGCCGCTGCCAACGGGGGTAGTCTTCGCTCTCCTCGGCGGGAATCTCGCCGGCACCCAGCAACACGGGCACGGCACTATGCTCCAGCAGCCAGTCGGTCAACGGCGAGTCTTCAGCCAGTTCCAGCAGCCAGGCGTCAGTCTGCACCTGCGCCAGTGCGCCGGCATCCAGGCTCGCCGGCTCATCGGCAAATACCACCGCGTAGCCAAAGTCCGCCAGCACCTGCGCCAAGCGCTGGCGCTGGCCGGCCTGCCCAGCCAGTAGCGCTATAGCCGGGGTGGTCTCAGTCACCCGCAGCTACCAGCTCGGCAATCACCTCCAGCAACTGGGCTTCCTGGTAGGGCTTGCCAAGGTACTCGTTGACCCCGATAGACAGCGCGCGCTCACGGTGCTTCTCACCGGTACGCGAGGTGATCATGATGATCGGCAGCTGCGACAGCTGTTCATCGTGACGCACCAGGGTAGCCACCTCAAAGCCGTCCATGCGCGGCATCTCGATGTCCAGCAACATGATGTCTGGCGTGATGTCCTGCAGCTTGGCGATGGCATCAACCCCATCCTTGGCGGTCACCACTTCCATGCCGTTACGCTCCAGCAGCCGCGTGGTCACCTTGCGTACGGTGATGGAATCATCCACCACCATCACCAGCGTTGGCCGCTGCTCTTCATACTGCCCGCTATCACCCACACGCTCAGTCGCCAGCTGCTGCTGCGCGTGCAGCGCCTGCTGCGCACGAATCACCGCCAGCAGATCGAGAATCACCACCACGCGGCCGTCGCCGAGGATGGTGGCGCCAGAGATACCCGGCACCACGGCGAACTGCCTGCCGAGGTTTTTCACCACGATCTCCCGCGAGCCGGCCAGGGCATCAACCTGCACCGCCACACTATGCTCGGTACCGCGTACCAGAATGACCGGCAGCGGCAGGCTGTGACCGGTCAGTTTGGGCTGCTGGCCGGTGACCAGCAGGTCTCCCAGATAGCGCAGGTCGTAGGTCTTGCCGGCGTACTCGAAGGGCGGTGCATCCGGCGCGTAGTAGGCTTCCAGCTCGTAGCCGGACACCCGTACGATCCCTTCAATGGTGTTCAGCGGAATCGCGTACAGGTCTTCACCGGAGTACACCATCAATGCGCGGTTGACTGACACGGTGAAGGGCAGACGGATAACAAAGGTGGTGCCGGCACCCGGGTCTGTGCTCAGGACCATGTTGCCGCCCAACTGCTTGACCTCGGCGTTGACCACATCCATACCGACCCCGCGGCCGGAAATCTGGGTGACCTTCTCGGCAGTGGAAAAACCGGCTTCGAGAATAAACTGCAGCACTTCCTGATCGGTCAGCTCCGCGTCGGCGTCCATCAGGCCACGCTCGATCGCCTTGCTGCGTACGGCATCCAGACGAATACCGGCGCCGTCGTCCTTGAGGGTCAGGACAATCTCGCCACCCTCACGCGCCAGATCCAGCCAGATGCGACCTTCCGGTGCCTTGCCGGCCTGGCCGCGCACCTGCGGCTGCTCGATACCATGATCCACCGAGTTGCGCAGCATGTGCTCCAGCGGCCCGATCATGCGCTCCAGCACGCTGCGGTCCATTTCGCCCTCGGCGTTGCCGACCACCAGCTCCACCTGCTTGCCGAGCTCACCGGCCACCTGGCGGACAACACGGCGCAAGCGCGGCAGCAAGCGCTCGAAGGGCACCATGCGCGTGCGCATCAGGCCTTCCTGCAGCTCGGTGTTGACCCGCGCCTGCTGCAACAACAGGGTTTCAGCGTCGCGGCTCTTGGTCGCCAGGGTTTCCTTCAGGTCCAGCAAGTCGGAGGCAGACTCGAACAGCGAGCGCGACAACTGCTGCAACTGTGAGTACTGGTCCATTTCCAGCGGGTCAAAGTCTTCGTAGCCAGCGCCCATCTCGTCCTGGTGGCGCGACAGAATCTGCGCCTGGGTTTCCATATCGAGGCGACGCAACTGGTCACGTACCCGCTCGATGGTGCTTTCAACGTCTTCGAGCAGGTGCCCGACATCGCTCACCTGCTGCTCGATACGGCCACGGAAGATGGAGGTTTCACCGGCCAGGTTGACCAGCTCCTCCAGCAGATTGGCCGATACCTTGACGCTTTCCTGGCTGGCGCTGCGCTTGCTGGCATCCGCACGGCCAGGGCTGCTGGCTTCCATCGCCTCGCGCAACAGACCATTCACCTCGGCCAGCGAGGGGCCATCGCTTACCACGGCGGCCGCAGGTGCTGTCTCGGCCGGTACCAATGGTGTCGGCGCGAGGGCTACCGATGGCTGCGCCGGGGCCGTCCAGTCGGCACCCAATGCCAGCGCGTCTACGGCTTGCTGCAGCGCTGTCAGCTGCGCTGCGCTGGCCAACCCGCCATGCAAGGCACTTTCCAACTGCTTCGCCTGATCGGCCAAGGCTTGCTGACCCGCCAGGCGTGCACTGCCCTTGAGGGTTTCAACGCGGTGCAGCAGCTCTGCTGCCGAGGCCGGATTATCACCATGCTCCAGCAGCAACGTCTGACAGGGCGCCAGCAGTTCGCGCGCCTCTTCTACAAACATCGCCAGCATGCCCGGCAGCACCGGACTGGCCGCTGGTACTGGCGCAGCAGCCATCACAGGTGCTTCCGGCTCCACGCCACTGCCGGGCAACGCAGGCTCTTGCCCAGGGTTCTTGCGGAACCCATTGATGGCAGCAATCAGCGCGGCGCCGTCACTGATCGGACGACCAGCAACCACGCCCTCGACCATATCTGCCAGCGCATCGTGGCAAGCATGCAACAGGGCGATTAGCCCCGGGCTGGGCTGGTAACGCTGATCACACAGACCTTCGTAAACAAACTCCATTTCGTGGGCCAGATCGCCCACCGGCCGGATCTCGGCCATCCGCGCGCCGCCCTTGAGGGTGTGCAGATCACGCTGCAACGCCTCGACTGCGATGGTATTACCGGTGTCGGCAATCCACTGCTGCAGGCTGCCGCTGGCACTGTCGATAATTTCCTGCGCCTCTTCCAGGAAGATATCGACCAGCTCGGCATCGGTACCGGCTTGAGCCGGGTTCCAGGTGCCGCTATCGAGCATGCTGGCTGACACTGGGGCCGTGGCGGCTTCGACGCCGCCAGGGATCAACGCCTGCAAGGCCTGCAGCTCGTGACTGGCGGGCAACAGGTGCTGGTGCGCGGCAACCTGATCCATCATGTTGATCAGTCGCTCATGGCCATCAGTCAACGCCAGTAGCACCGTCTCGTCCAGTAGCAACAGCCCACCATGCAGGCGTTCGTGGACCTGCTGCAACGTGTCGGCGAGTTGTTCCAGCGGGCCAAGCTCCACCTCGCCGGCAACCTCCACCAGCGCGCCCAACGCCTGGCCCAGAGCGTCGCTGTCCAGCTCAAGCGATGCCCCGGTCTGGCGCATCGAGAGCTCGTCACTGACGTCCAGCAACAGGTCGATGCCCTCGGTCAGGAAGATCGACATCAGGTCAGCGCTGTCGCCGGCCTCCAGCTCGCCACGCGCTGTTTCTCGCGCCATCAGACCCTGCTGGTGGCGCTGCTGCAGGCGCTGCAGGAAGTCGTCGGTGCCGGCAATGGGTGCATGCGGGTCGTACGCCAGTTGCTGCAGCCCCTGTTCGAACAGGGTCACCGCGTCAGTCAGCAGATCGACCAGTGCGGCGTCGGCTGACACCAGATTGGCCTTGAACTCCTTGCACAGTTTTTCCAGCGGGCTGGCCAATACGGCGATGGGTTGTACCCCAGCCATGTGCGCACTGCCCTTGAGCGTATGCAGGGCACGCTGCAGCGCGTCGCTGAGCGCGCGCGGCAGGCCGTACTCGCGGCACTCGCCCAGATACGCGTTGATCTGGTCGATATGCGTGCGGGTTTCGTTGCGGAAGATATCCAGCAGCACCGGGTCCATGCCACCGGCAGCTGCCAGCTCTGGCTCTGGCTCTGGCTCTGGCTCTGGCTCTGGCTCTGGCTCTGGCTCTGGCTCTGGCTCTGGCTCTGGCTCTGGCTCTGGCGACAGGGTGTCCTCGGTCGGAGCAACGTCAAGCGGGTGGTCTTCGTCTGCAGCAGGCAACGCCTCGCTCCAGTCCTGGGCCTGCGGCGTCTGCCCGAGGGGCTCGTCAGCTGGCGCGCTGTCGAGCGGCAGCACATCGTCCAGCGCCGCGACATCCAGCGGCTGCGGCGCCATCCCGTCGGCTTCGGCTTCGGCTTCGGCTTCGGCTTCGGCTTCGGCTTCGGCTTCGGCTTCGGCTTCGGCTTCGGCTTCGGCTTCGGCTTCGGCTTCGGCTTCGGCTTCGGCTTCGGCTTCGGCTTCGGCTTCGGCTTCGGCTTCGGCTTCGGCTTCGGCTTCGGCTTCGGCTTCGGCTTCGGCTTCGGCTTCGGTAATCAGTGTGTCCTCGGCGGGCGCCGCGTCAAGCAGTTCCGGTTCACCGGCTTCTACCGGTAAGGCATCAAGCGTGGGAGTATCTCCACGCGCCAGCGCGTCGGCGTCGGCGGCCAGGCGCTCGATATCCGGCAGCGGACGCTGCTGGCCAGCAGCAAAATCCTCAACCAGCTGCGGCATCAAGGCGCGGACTTCGTTGACCACCCGGAACAGCGCCGGGCTTGCCGTGATGCTGCGATCCATAACTCGGTTGAGCATGTTCTCGACCGACCAGGCCAACTCGGCCAACACCCCGGCCTGCACCATCCGCCCGCTGCCCTTGAGGGTGTGGAAGGCACGACGCACTTCGCCCAAGGCCTTGGCGTCATCCAGATCGGCCTGCCACTGCGGGGTAAACTCGCTGAGGGTGTCCAGCACTTCGCCGGCTTCCTCAACAAAAATCTCGACCAGTTCAGGGTCCAGCTCGTCATCGTCGCTGTCATCGCTGAGGGCGGCGGCGCGACTTGGCTCGGCAGCTGGTGGCTCTGCGGCGTCGACGGGCTCGGGCTCGGGCTCGGGCTCGGGAGTATCTGCTACAGCCTGCGATGCTGCCAGTTCGGTTCCGGCGTCCTCGGACAGCTCCACGCTGTCGTCCTGCCCCACATCGGCGGGCTCCGCCGGCAGTTGATCCGGGTGATAGCCAAGCAATTGCAGGCGCTCTTCAGCCACATCCAGAATGCTGTCACCACGGTCGGCATCGTCTTCGGCCAGACGCTCAAGGTAGTAGTCAACGCAGGTGATAACGTCGGCCAGAGCATCCAGCGAGGTCCAATCCGGCACTTGCTGCCGAGCCACCAGTTGCTCACGGATATAGCGACGGCAGGCGGCAACAGCGGCGGCGGCACGCGTCAGCGGCACCATCGAAAGCCCGCCGCGCACGCTATTAAGCAGGTCATCGATGGGCGCCAGCTGGCTGTGATCCCATTGATTGGCGATAAAGGCATTTACGGCTTCGCGGGTCTCTTCCAGCGCGTTGCGTGCTTCCTGCACCACCAGCTGGTGCACCTGGACTATGTCTTGTGCGGCAGCCAGGCGCTGCATGTCGCCATCCAGCGACTCGCCCTGCTCGTTGCGCTCCAGGCCGAGAATGCCCTGCAGGCTGGCCTCGACATAGAGCATGCCACCGGCGACATCCATCAACGCGGCGTCTGTCATGGCGGACGCGCCACTGAGCAAGCGGCCGACCTGATCGATCTGCTCCAGCAGCACCCGACGCGGCTGTCCCAGGCCAAGCATCGCCAGGGTGTCGGCGATACGTTTCATGACCGGCTGCAGGTTTTCCAGCCCCTCCAGCTGAGTGCGGTCGCTGCGCACAAACAGGTCCAGCTGATCCTTGACCTGCAGTAACTCTTCACCGAGCGCCAGCGCTACCGATTGCATGGCCTCGCGATCCGGACCAACCAGGCGGTCACCAGCGGCGCGCTGCTCATCGGTCCAGGTGCCCTTGAGCTGATAGCGCTCTTTCAGCGCATCCAGCCGTGGGCTGCCGTCGGCGCTCTTGGCTACGTAAAACAGCAGGTTGCGTAACAGTTCGCGCGGCGGGTTGCTCTGCAGGGCGCTGGCACCACGCCCCATCAGCTGGCGCAGTTCCTGGTCGGCCTGGCGCAGCAACTGGCGCACAGCGGCGCCGTTCTCAATACTCCCCAGTTCCAGCCCTTCGGCCACGCCGGCGAAGATCGCCCACAGGCGGCCATAGGGTGCGCCCTGGCACAGCGCTTCAAGGCGGGCAAACACATTGCGCAGGTGGCGGCTATTGAGGGGCACATCCTGGCCGCGGATTACGCCGGCCTGCGCCATCTGCAGCGCCTGACGCAGTTTGCGCAGCTGGCGCACGGTGTGCTCGTCGCTCAGGTCGGCCAGGTCGTCGCTTTCGGCCGGGCTGTCGCTCCCCTCCAGCTCAGGGCTGAACAGTGCGTTTTCGGTCAGCAGCTTGTCGCCGCGGGCCGTGCGCATATCGTTGAGCAGCGGCAGCAGCACCATCGGCAAATCACGCCGACCGCTCTGCACGCGATCCAGGTATGCTGGCATCTGCAGGATCGCCTGCATGAGAATTTCCAGCGCTTCGCCTTCGCGGCCAACGCTGCCATTCATCAGCGCCTGGGCCAGTTGCTCCATTTCCTCGGCCAGCAGCGCTGCACCGTAGAACTCGACCATCTGCAGTGTGCCGTGGACCTGATGAATATAGGTCAGGCAGAAGCGCAGACGAGTCGAGTCTTCAGGGTTTTCGACAAAGGCTTCAAGTGCCTGTCGCGCCTGATTTAGCGTTTCGGATATCTCGCCCTTAACCCAGTCAAGCGCGACATAATCATGCCGATCACCCATAGTCACTCCAGACGTTCAATGCTATCCCGGCGCACATAGGCCTGTACCTGATCATCAGGCAAACGCTCGAGCAGGGGATTATTCCAGTCCATGATTTCACCCAGTCCGATTACCAGCATGCCACCCGGAGCCAGGCGTCTGGCCAGCAGGTTCAGCAGGTCGCGACGACGCCAGCGACGGAAGTAGATGAGCAGGTTCTGGCAGAAGATGATATCCAGGTCCTGAATCGGAGCCTGGGCCAGTTCAAGAATGTTCAGACGAGAAAAGCAGACCCGGTCACGTAGACCGTACGCCACTTCGTGTTTGTCGTTGGCCAGCGGCTGCAACCACTCGCGTCGTTCGCGCTCGTTCAGCCCGCCAAGCCGGTGCCCGGAATAGATGGCAGTACGCCCCTGCTCCAGCGCCTTGAGACTGATGTCGGTGGCCCAAATGCCGTAGCTGGCCGACGCCTTGGCCTTGCGCAGACTCTGCTCGGCCATCACCGCCAGCGAGTAGGCCTCCTCGCCGCTGGCGCAACCCACGCTCCACAGCTGCAGCGGCCGATCTGCCGGGCGGCCTTCCAGCAGCCGGTCGAGGTGGCGACCAACCGCATCGAAGGACGGGCGATGGCGCATGAAGCTGGTTTCACGCACGGTCAGGTGATCGATCAGTGCAGACCACTCCACGGCCCCGGCGGCGCCTTGGGTCACATGCTCGTAGTAGGCCTGGTAGTCACGCAGGTTCAGCTCGCGCATACGCGCGCCCAGGCTGGTTTGCAGAAAGGTCTTGCGCTGATCGCTGACGCACACGCCAGTGCGCGCCTCGAGCAATGTCTGCCACTGTCGAAACTGCTGCGTGTCCATGTCCGGCAGCTGCTGCAGCGACCAGTTTTGCGTTGTCTGCACGTGTGACCCTCGCACTCGGCGTTTCCGGGTGGCAGCTCCCTGCCACCCGACTCAGCTTAGTCGCCCTGCTGCGGCAGGGTGAAGCCGTCAACCGACTGGCGCATGGCCTCGGCCAGTTTCGCCAGTTCACCAATGCTGCGCGCGGTGGTGGTGGTACCGGCGGAGGTCTGCGAGGTAATTTCCTGAATCACGTTCATGGTGTTGGAAATGTGGCCTGCAGAGGATGCCTGTTGCCGTGCTGCGTTGGAGATGTTCTGAATCAAGGCTGCCAGGCTGGTCGATACCTTCTCGATCTCTTCCAGTGCCACACCGGCGTCCTGCGCCAGACGCGCACCACGAACTACCTCGGAGGTGGTCTGTTCCATCGAGATAACCGCTTCGTTGGTATCGGTCTGAATGGTTTTAACCAGCGCCTCGATCTGCTTGGTCGCCGCCGATGAACGTTCTGCGAGACGCTGAACTTCGTCGGCAACCACCGCGAAGCCGCGACCTGCGTCACCGGCCATGGAGGCCTGGATCGCCGCGTTCAAAGCCAGAATGTTGGTCTGGTCGGCAATGTCGTTAATCAGGCTAACGATGTCACCGATCTCCTGGGACGATTCGCCCAGACGCTTGATTCGCTTGGAGGTGTCCTGAATCTGCTCACGAATGGTATCCATGCCGACGATGGTGTTCTGTACCACCTCGTTGCCCTTGTTGGCGATGGCTACCGAGCGCTCCGCTACCGCCGCCGATTCGGAGGCGTTGGCCGATACCTGGTCAATGGACACCGCCATTTCGTTCACCGCCGCCGAGGCGCCGGCAATTTCCTGCGCTTGGTGCTCGGAGGCCTCGGCCAGATGCATGGCCGTGCCCTGGGTGTCCTGGGCCGCCTGCTCTACTTCCTGCGCGGTCTCGTTGATGGTCTGTACCAGGGCGCGCAGCTGGTCAATGGATTCGTTGATGGAGTCGGCGATGGCGCCGGTGAAATCCTCGGTGACCGTTGCCTGGGCGGTCAGGTCACCGTCGGCCAGGTCACCGATCTCATCGAGCAGACGCAGAATCGCCGCCTGGTTACGCTCGTTCTTTTCGCGGGTTTCGGCCAGACGCTCACGGGTATCGCGGGTCAGCTGAATACCGATCAGCAGCAGACAAACAAAAGCAATGGCCGCCAGCACATAGCCCAACAGGGTGTTGGCGACTCGGGAGTCGGCGCGCGCCTCAAAACCGCGGTTCAGCTCTGACAGGTTGTCCAGCATGAGCTGGGAGCCAGAGAAGATTTCGTTGGCGGCGGTACGTACCTGATACAGCTCGGGGGAGGTCAGCAGAATCTGATCAACCGAGTCCGATACGTAGCGGAACAGCGATTGAATCTCCTGCAGTCGACTGGCGGCATCCGGGTCGCTTACCCGCGTGATACCAATGCTGGCGTTACCCTCAAGCATGCCCTGCAGCACGCGGCCGAACAGACTGGCGTCACGGCCGAAACTGTCGGCCGCCATGACCGCGTCCTCGTCCCCTTCAAGTACCCGGTTTACCGAGCCGAGAATACGCTCTGCCAGCAGTGACTGACGCTGGGCAATGGCCACCTGATCAGCCGGCGACTCACTGGCGATCAGCACGTCCACCACGTCTTCGTATTCGACCTGCAGCTGCGGCACGGTATCGGACAGGGTGGTAGCAACCTCATGCAGCGACAGTACCGTGGTCTGGCTGGCCAGAATGGCGTCAGCGTTGGCTCGCATGCGGTCCCAGTCAGCCTGTACCTTGGCCTGCTGGGCCTGCAGGCTGGCCGGCATCGGCGGCAGGTTGGCCGCCGGATCACCGTTCACCAGGTAATCCCAGCGCTGCTGGAAATCGTTCCGCGCGGCCAGCAGCAGGCCGAAGGCCTCCGGCGTACCCGTCGCGGCTTCGGTCGCTGACTTGGAAATTTCCTGGGACAGAACGCGCAGCTCACCGGCGTGACCGATGTATTCGGTATCGCGTGAGCTTTGCGTGTTCAGGTAAAAGAAGTTGGCGATCAGCAGCGCCAGCGAAATAAGCAGCACGGCACCCAGACCCAGTATCGTGCGGTTGCTGCGCAAGGAAGACAGCGTCTGTGTATCAATAATCTTCATATGACTGGCCCCTACCTGGCCTACGGCTGTTATTACTGGCTACATGCTCCCGTCGCGGCCGCGGCAAAGCCGCACCCGCGCCAATGTCGATCAGATGGCAACGTCCAGAAACTGCTGGTCGTGTGCCAGGGCGCGAAAGTTAAACACCAGCGCCTCGCGCTCTCCCCGGTACGCCCCGACGACATAGGGTCGTACCTGCGCCTCCAGCTCGGGCAATTCGGTGCTGAAGGTATTCACCGGCAGATGCTGCATCCCCAACACCTCATCTACCAGCAAGCCGACAAACAGATCGTCGCGATCCAGCACCAACACCCGGCGCTGCTTGCGTGCAGCACCGGGGGTCACGCCAAAAAAGCGACTCAAATCAACAATCGGCAAAAGACGGCCACGCACGTTGGCCACACCGCGAACCCAGGCCTTGACCCGGGGTAATGCGGTGTAACGCGGTTCGTGCAGGATTTCAGTGATCTCGCCCATGGCGGCCAGCATGGTGCTGCCCGCCAGGCGGAAGCCAACGCCACTCCAGGTTTCGCTGACCACGTCTTGCGACGGAAGGCCCGCAGCCTGTTGGCGACACTGGCTGGCAAGCTGCTGGAGCAGCTCGAAGGGATGTTGAAGGTCTGACATGCCGTCCCTGTTCTCGTTGTTATCCGGCATCAAGTGACTCGGCCCAGAGCCCTAGCTGCCGAGTACGGTTTTCAGGGTCTTGATCAGGGTGGACTCGTCGACCGGTTTGGTCAGATAGTCCTTGGCACCCTGGCGCGTCCCCCACACCTTGTCGGTTTCCTGGTCCTTGGTGGTCACGATGATGACCGGAATGTGCCCGGTTTCCGGGTCTTTGGTCAGCTGGCGGGTGGCCTGAAAGCCATTCAGGCCAGGCATCACGATGTCCATCAGCACGGCGTCGGGTTTTTCCTGACGGGCCAGAGCCACGCCGTCGGCGCCGTTTTCGGCCTTGAGTACCTCGTAGCCGTGTTTTTCCAACATGCCGGTCAGCTTATACAGCTCGGTCGGCGAATCATCTACTACCAAAATGCGGGCCATCTGACTCCCCCGGGTTGTGCTCTGTGTTGCGTTCGCGCTCAGGCGCCAGCGGCGCCGGCCACGTTACTGGGCTGCGGTACGTGGGCGCGGATGGCACCCAGCAGCTCTTCCTTGCTAAAGGGTTTGGTCAGGTACTGGTCAGACCCGACAATGCGGCCCTTGGCCTTGTCGAACAGGCCATCCTTGCTGGACAGCATGATCACCGGTGTAGCCCGAAAGGCGCTATTGTTCTTGATCAACGCGCAGGTCTGATAGCCGTCCAGGCGGGGCATCATGATGTCGACAAAAATGATATCCGGGTGGTTGTCGGCAATCTTGGCCAGCGCGTCAAAGCCGTCGACCGCGGTGATGACGGTACATCCGACTTTCTTCAGCAGGGTTTCTGCTGTGCGTCGAATCGTCTTGCTATCGTCAATCACCATGACCTTCAGGCTCTCGAAATTTTCTTCCATAAGACCAGCCTTTGTTATTGATGGAGGGTCGTACCTGTTGGCCACGCCGACGCAGCCGCTGACCAGCCAATTCCCTGTCGCCGTACTTTTAGCATAGATTCTGCGACCAATCTATAAACCCATCCCAGCCGCGATACAGCTTGCCAAAAGCGCCAGCACTGGCTGCCAAGCGATGGCAGCGCTACACTCGAAGCCCCCTGCAACAGCCTGGAATACAGACTACCCATGCGAATTCGCCTCGGTATCGTGATGGACCCGATCAACGCGATCCATTACAAAAAAGACAGTTCACTGGCCATGCTGCTGGCCGCCGCCCAACGCGACTGGGAGCTCTTCTACCTGGAGCCGCAAGACCTCTATCTGGTCGACGGCAAGGCCCACGGTTGCCTGCGTCCGCTGCAGGTATTCGCCGACCCCAATCGCTGGTACGAGCTGGGCGAGGAAACCAAAGCCCCGCTGGACAGCCTGGACGTGATCCTGATGCGCAAGGATCCGCCGTTCGACAACGAATTCCTCTACGCCACTCACATCCTCGAAGCCGCCGAGCGCGATGGCGTACTGATCGTCAACCGCCCTGCCAGTCTGCGCGACTGCAATGAAAAACTGTTCGCTACACAATTCCCGCAATGCGCGCCAGATCACATCGTCACCCGGCGCGCCGACATTCTGCGCGAATTCGCGTTGCAGCACCGTGACGTTATTCTCAAACCGCTCGACGGCATGGGCGGCTCCATGATTTTCCGCATAAGAGAGAACGACCCCAACCTCAGCGTTATTATCGAGACCCTGACCCAGCACGGCACCCAGCAGATCATGGCGCAGCGCTATCTGCCGGAGATCAAGGATGGCGACAAACGCATCCTGATGATCCAGGGCGAGCCGGTGCCCTACTGCCTGGCGCGCATTCCACAACAGGGTGAAACGCGCGGCAACCTGGCCGCCGGCGGCCGCGGCGAGGCGCGCCCGCTGACCGACCGCGACCGCTGGATTGCAGAACAGGTGGGCCCCACCCTGCGCGAGCGCGGCCTGCTGTTTGTCGGCCTTGACGTGATTGGCGACTACCTCACCGAAATCAACGTCACCAGCCCGACCTGCATCCGCGAAATCGACGCCGCCTACGACACCGACATTGGTGGCCGTCTGATGGATGCCATCGAGGCGATGCTGCAGGCACGCTAGGACGTGCCGCGCACCTCGGCGCCCAGCTGAAACCCTGCGCGCTGCCGTGACTGGCAGCGTGACCCAGCACACAGAAGCGCACATGGACATTTGTGCCATCGGCGGGCAGACTTGCCCGCATATCGAGCTCGCCTATGGACAGCATGAATATCGCCGTGAACACCCCCGCGCCCAGCCAAGCCCTCAACGTTGCCCCCCGCGACCGGCTGGGCTTTGCCTTATTTATTGCTGCGGTCTTGCACGCCCTGCTGATTCTTGGCATCACCTTTGATCTGCCAACCCCCAACGAGCTGACCAAAAGCCTGGAAATCACCCTGGCTACCCAGCAGGCAGACGAGGCCCCGGAACAGGCCGACTACCTGGCTCAAATCAACCAGCAAGGCAGCGGCACACTGGAAGAGAAGGCGGCTCCCAGCACCACCGAAGAGGCAAGCTTTCAAGACAGCGAAATCAATCAGGTAACGCCGCAGCAGCAGATCACCGCGCCGCCGCCCGAGCGCGAGCAGCAAAAGGTCATCACAACCAGCGCGCCCAAGCTTGACCAGGTAACCGCTGCGCCTCCCACACCGAAGCCCGAGCCAGCGCCGACCGCCGAACTGAGCTTCAACATGAGTGATCTGTCACGCGAGATTGCCAGCCTGGAAGCACAGCTGGCCGAGGAACGCCAAGCCTACGCTCGCCGCCCGCGCATCCTGCGCCTGAACGCCGCCTCGACCATGGCCGACAAGGGTGCCTTTTATAAGGACGCCTGGCGCCGCAAGGTCGAACAGGTGGGCAACCTCAACTACCCCGCCGAAGCCCGTGCCAACCGCATTTACGGCAGCCTGCGCCTGCTGGTGCAGATCAACCGCGACGGCAGCCTGCGCGAAGTGCGCATTCTCGAATCGTCCGGCGAGCAGGTACTGGACGACGCCGCCATGCGGATTGTTAGGCTGGCCGCGCCCTTTATGCCCTTTACTGGCGAACTGATGGATGTCGACGTGCTGGAAATCATCCGCACCTGGCGCTTTGAGCCGGGTGACCGGGTATCCAGTTTCTGACCCGCCTGGCCCTGCGCCGGGCAAGCGTTCAAGCGCGCATTTGACCGCGTTGCGCTGCGCGCGCGAGCAGTGGCAGCGGGCAGGCGGAATTGATCCTTGCTTCCCTTGCCCTGTCTGACCTTCGGCCCGATACTGTCGGCATGCAGACATCGCCGACCTACCTCACGCACCATTTTCTGATCGCCATGCCCCACATGGCCGACCCGCGCTTTGATCACAGCCTGATCTATCTGTGTGACCACAGCGCCGAGGGTGCCATGGGCCTGGTGATCAACCAGCCAAGCGACCTGAACCTGGATGACCTGCTGTTACAGCTGGCACCGGAACTCAGCGGCCGCAGCGATCAGCCGGTATTCAATGGCGGCCCGGTTGAGCCGGAACGGGGCTTCGTATTGCACGACGGCGAGCGGCGCTGGGAATCCAGCGTCGATCTCGGCCCCCTGACCCTGACAACCTCGCAAGACGTGCTGCGCGCCATGGCCTGCGGCGAAGGCCCGCAGGCAGCACTGATCACCCTTGGCTACGCCGGCTGGGGCGCCGGCCAGCTGGAGCAGGAGCTGGCCGACAACGTCTGGCTGAGCTGCCCGGCCGAGCACGGCATCCTGTTCAGCCTGCCGCACAGCGAACGGCTGGGCGCCGCTGCGCGCACCCTGGGTATCGACTGGAGCCTGCTGACCAGCCAGGCGGGGCACGCCTGATGCCAGCACCCCATCGCCGCGCCCTGGCGTTCGACTACGGCACCCGTCAGATCGGCGTCGCCGTGGGCCAGACCTTGACCGGCAGTGCCGAACCGCTGACCAATCTGCGCGCCCGTGACGGCGTACCCGACTGGGATCAGCTCGCCAGACTGATACGCGAGTGGCAGCCGAACGTGCTGGTGGTTGGCCTGCCGCTGAACATGGACGGCAGCGCCAGCGACATGAGCGAACGCGCCGCACGCTTTGCCCGCCGCCTCAACGGCCGCTTCCAGCTGCCGGTTGAAACCGTCGACGAACGCCTGAGTACCTTCGAGGCAAAACAGCATTTAAAGGACCAGGGGCGCACCCCGAGCAGCTACCGGGATGACCCGGTCGACAGCCTCGCCGCCGCCCTGCTGTTGCAAACCTGGCTAAGCAGCCAGAGCTAGGAGACATCATGACCGCACTACCCGAGGTCGGCCCGCTGCTCGACAGCATGGCCACACAGCTGCGCAGCCATTTGGCAGCACGGCAGATCAGCGATCCAGCCTTTGTCGGCATTCATACCGGCGGCGTCTGGATCGCCGAAGCACTGCATGCCAAGGTTGCCCCCGAGGCGCCAATGGGCACGCTCGACATCGCCTTTTACCGCGACGACTTTGAGCAACACGGCCTACCGCAACGGGTGCGTCCCTCCGAACTGCCTTTCAGCGTCGATGACCGCCACATCATCCTGGTCGACGACGTGCTGATGACCGGCCGCACCATTCGCGCCGCCCTCAACGAGTTGTTCGACTATGGCCGCCCGGCCTCGGTGACCTTTGCCACGCTGATCGACGTCGACGCGCGCCAGTTACCGATCCGCGCCGACATCCTGGGCGCCGGTCTGGCCCTGCCAGCAGGCCAGCGGGTAAAATTGGCCGGCCCAAGCCCCCTGCACCTGACCCTGACCGCCGCTACCAACTGAGACCGCCATGAGCCTGACGCCGCACCACCTGCAACTCAACCAACAGGGCCAGCTGCGCCATTTTCTGACCATTGAAGGACTATCACGCGAGCTGCTGACCGAACTGCTCGACACCGCCGACTCTTTCCTTGAAGTGGGCGAGCGGGCCGTCAAGAAGGTCCCGCTGCTGCGCGGCAAGACGGTCTGCAACGTGTTCTTCGAGAACTCCACGCGCACCCGCACCACCTTTGAGCTGGCGGCCAAGCGGTTGTCGGCGGACGTGCTCAACCTGAACATCTCCACCTCCTCGACCAGCAAGGGTGAGACCCTGTACGACACCCTGCAGAACCTGGAGGCCATGGCCGCTGACATGTTCGTGGTACGCCACGGCGACTCCGGCGCCGCACACTTTATCGCCGAGCGTGTTTGCCCGGACGTAGCCGTCATCAATGCAGGCGACGGCAACCACGCCCACCCGACCCAGGCGATGCTCGACATGCTGACCATCCGCCGCCACCGCGGCGACTTCGAGAACCTGTCGGTGGCCATCGTCGGCGACATCCTGCACTCGCGGGTCGCGCGCTCCAACATGCTGGCGCTGAAAACCCTCGGCTGCCCCGACATCCGCGTGATCGCCCCGCGCACCCTGCTGCCAGAAGGGATTGATCAATACGGCGTACGGGTTTTCAACGACCTGCGCGTCGGCCTGCGCGATGTCGATGTGGTGATCATGCTGCGCCTGCAGAAAGAGCGCATGCAAAGCGGCCTGCTGCCCAGCGAAAGCGAGTTCTACAAGCTCTACGGCCTGACCCGCGAAACCCTGGCATTGGCCAAGCCCGATGCACTGGTCATGCACCCGGGGCCGATAAATCGCGGCGTCGAGATCGAATCTGACGTTGCCGACGGCCCGCAATCGGTGATCCTCAAACAGGTGACCTACGGCATTGCCGTACGCATGGCCGTGATGTCGATGGCCATGACCGGACAGACCACCCAGCGCCAGCTCACCCAGGAAGCGAACTGAACCATGCGACTGACGATTGAAGGCGCCCGGGTTATCGACCCCGCCAGCCAGTTTGACGAGATCACCGACCTGCACATCGCCGCCGGCCATATCCAGGCCATTGGCGCCGCCCCCGAGGGCTTCACGCCCAACCAGCGCATCGACGCCCGCGGACTGATCGCTTGCCCGGGCCTGGTGGACCTCAACGTTGCACTGCGCGAGCCCGGCTACAGCCGCAAGGGCAATATCGCCAGCGAAACCCGCGCCGCAGCCGCCGGCGGCGTGACCACCCTGTGCTGTCCGCCAGACACCCGCCCGGTGCTGGACACCCCAGCGGTGGCCGAGCTGATCCTCGACCGCAGCCAGGCCGCCGGCAACGCCCGCGTACTGCCCATCGGCGCGCTGACCAAGGGTCTGGAAGGCGAGCAACTGAGCGAGCTGGTAGCCCTGCGCGACGCCGGCTGCGTCGCCTTTACCCAGGGCCTGACACCCATGGGCAGCAATCGCATCCTGCGTCGGGCGCTGGAATACGCGGCCACCTTTGACCTGACCATCATCTTCACCCCGCAAGACGCTGATCTGGCCGAGGGCGGCATGGCCCACGAAGGCCCGACCGCCTCGCGCCTTGGCCTGGTCGGGATTCCGGAGAGCGCAGAAACCGTTGCCCTGGCCCGCGACTTGCTGCTGATCGAGCAGACTGGCGTGCGAGCGCACTTCAGCGGCCTGACCAGCGCCCGCGCGATGGATATGCTCGCTGACGCGCAGGCGCGCGGCCTGCCGGTTACCGCCGACCTGGCCGCTTACCAACTGCTGCTGTGCGACGAGGACCTGACCGGGTTTTCCAGCCAGTTGCACGTCATGCCGCCGCTGCGCTCGGCCAGCGACCGCCGCGCCCTGCGCGAAGCCGTGCAGAGCGGCGTGGTGCAGGCCATCGCCTCGCATCACCGGCCGCACGAAGCCGAAGCCAAGCGCGTGCCCTTTGCCGCCTCGGCTCCGGGCATCAGCAGCGTCGAGATTCTGCTGCCGCTAGCGCTCACGCTGGTCGCCGACGGCCTGCTGGAATTGCCGGCCGCCGTGGCCCGAGTAACCAGCGGGCCGGCCAGCGCGCTGGGTCTGCCGGCGGGCATCGGCCAGCTGCAACTGGGCGGCGCGGCAGACATCACCCTGTTTGACCCGGCACAGGCCTGCGAGATCGGCCGTAACTGGCTATCGCGGGGCAGCAACTGCCCCTTTATAGGACAAGGCGCGCCGGCAGCGGTTACCCATACCCTGCATGACGGAAAACTGGTATATCAACTGACCTGACGCTGCTGTCAGCGCGGAGCCGGGCAGCCGGCCAACACTGAGCGACTGGAAAGGACACTGGCATGGCCGCATTCGGCTTACGTGGTAAATCCCTGCTGGCATTATTGCTGGCCTGTCTACTGGCATTGGTGCCGGCCGGCCTGATTGGCTGGTCGGTGCTTAGCAACATCCACCAGCACTTCGGCGAGGGCTACGCACGTAACGCCACCCTGCTCAGCCGCGAACGCATCAGCGCGCCGATCAGCCGCGAGCTGGCCCTGTCGCTGCGCTTTGCCAATTCCGAAGTCACCCGCCAGTGGCTGCGCGATCCGAACGACCCGGCCAAGGCGGACCTGTTCTTCCGTGAAGCCGAGCTGTACCGCGCAGACTTTCGCGACCACGCCTACTTCATTGGCCGCCTGGATACCCTGGGCTACTACTTCAACGGCGGCGACCAGCCGCCCAGTCGCGAGCCGCGCTACATCCTCAACCCTGACTCGGACGCAGACCGCTGGTTCTTCAGCACCCTGCGCAACACCCAGGGCTTCAATCTCAACGTCGACGTAAACCCCGAGCTGGACACCACCAAGGTCTGGCTCAACATGGTGGTGACCGACGACGACGGCAGCGTGCTGGCACTGGCTGGCTCCGGGCTGGATCTGTCTGACTTTATTCGTGACTTCATTATCAGTGAGACCGCTGGCGTCACACCGATGATCGTGGACGCCAACGGCGCCATTCAGGCACACCAGGACCGCAGCCTGATCGTGATGAACTCCGGTGCCGGCGCCAGCACCGCCAGCGGCAGCAACCTGCTCAACCTGGTTGCCGCCGATAACCGCGACGCCGTGCGCGCAGCACTTGAGCAGGTTGGCCAGCAGCCGGGCAGCGTCGTGACCCTGCCGGTCAAGCTGCAGGGTGCCAACCAACTGCTGGCGGTCACCTATCTCCCGGCGCTGGACTGGTACGTCGCCAACGCGGTCGACCTGAGCAGCGCCGAGGTGATCGATAGCGCCTGGCTCACGCCGCTGCTGATTGGTCTGGGCGCGCTGCTGATTCTGCTGGTACTGATCTTCGCCTTCGCCATTGAGCGTCTGCTGCTCGGCCCCTTGCGCCAGCTCAAGCGCGGCGCCCAGGCGATGGCTGCCGGCCAGTACGATGTCGCCATGCCGGCCGGTCGCAACGACGAGATCGGCGAACTGAGCGACGCCTTCGGCGTGATGGCCGAAAAGGTACGCAGCCACACCCAAGAGCTGGAGCAGCGCGTACAGGAGCGCACCCGTGACCTTGAAGAGGTCAACCAGCAGATGCGCAACGCCCAGCGCAAGATCGAGGACTCCATCGATTACGCCAGCCTGATTCAGCGCTCTATCCTGCCCAACCGCGAGCTGGTCAACGCCCTCGGCGAACACCACGCCGTGCTCTGGCGCCCCCGCGACGTGGTGGGCGGCGACTTCTACATCTTCCACAGCGATCAGGACCACTGCCTGTTTGGCGTGGTCGACTGCGCCGGCCACGGCGTACCTGGCGCGCTGATGACCATGCTGGCGCACGCCGCGCTCGACCAGGCCATCAACGACTGCGGCCTGCACGACCCAGCCGCCGTACTGCAGCGTACCGACCAGATCGTGCGGCACATGCTCAGCGATTCCAACGAATCCAAGTCGGTCGCCACCAATATGGACGTCGGCCTTGCCTACGTTGACCTGAAACGGAGTAAGGTTACCTTCTCCGGCGCCAAGATAGCCCTGTACTACAGCGAGGGCGACACGGTCGACCACCTGCCGGGCGCGCGTCGGGCACTCGGCGACAAGCGCCAGGGTGAATACCACAACAGCCAGATCGAGCTGCGCGCAGGCCGTACCTTTTACCTGTGTACCGACGGGTTCCTCGACCAGGCAGGTGGCGAGCGCGGCTTCGGCTTCGGCAACAGCCGCTTTGCCGAGATGCTGCGCGCCCACGCCAGTCTGCCGCTGCGCGAGCAAAGTGCGGCATTCAGCGATACACTGGCCGCCTATCAGGGTGACTACCCGCAGCGCGATGACATCACCATGCTGTGTTTCCGTTTTGACTGAGCCCTCGACAGGAGCCGTAATGGACAACATCGACCTATTCGCCATGCGCGAGCGTTTCGACAGCCAGCAGATCATGCTGTGCTTTAACGGGCCGATTTCGCGCAGCCTGATTGAAGAGATCGGCAATGCGCTGCGCAACTACCTGGCTGCCGACCACGCCCATCCCAGCGCCGCCATGGACGTGTTCGCGGTCTACATCGAGATGACCCAGAACATCAGCCACTACACCCGCTCCAAGGGCTGGAACGAGCAGGAAGCCGGCGCCACCGTGGTGGTCTCACGTAACGAGCAGAGCCGCTATATTGTCTCCGCCGGCAACCTTATCGAAAGCGCTGATGGCGACAGCCTGGTTGCATCCATTGATCAGCTCGCCCAGCTGGATAAAGCAGGCCTGAAAGCGGCCTACAAGGAACAACTGCGCCGCCCGCGTGACGCCGAGCGCGCCTCCGGCGCAGGTCTCGGGCTAATCGACATCGCCCGCAAATCCAGTGCGCCGCTGCAGGCTTCACTGCAGCCTGCCGCCGACGGTCGCAGCTTTTTCAGCCTGCGCGCCGTGATCTGACCGAATCGAGAGCACCAAATAATGAACGACTTCAGTATTCCCAGTTCCCAGTCCACACCGGAAGTCCGCAGTGACTGGGCAGCCGGCCAGCTGTTCATGGCCGGCGACTCCTATCCCGAAAACTCCTTCGACATGTTCCAGCAGGTCTTCGACTGGATCGAAGGCTACCTTGGCGAGGGCGGCAAGCCGCTCAGCCTGGAACTGCGCCTGCTGTATTTGAATACCAGCAGCGTCAAGGCCATGATGGATATCTTTGATCTGCTCGAAGCGGCGCACCAGGATGGCGCGCCAGTGCAAGTCAACTGGTACTACGACCCGCAAAACGAACGCGTGGCCGAGCTGGCTGGAGAGTTCAAGGAAGACTGCACCTTTACCTTCAATATCATCAGCCACAGCTGAGGCGCCCATGAAAGCGTCCAAAGAGGCCCTGGAGGTTCATATCCAGGCGCTGCTGGAGAGCGGCGAACACGATGACAACCCGCTGTCTACACCGCTGCGCGAGCTGTGGACAGCGCACCAGGACCTCGTTCGACGCATCGACCGCATCAGTCACATTTCCGATGGCTACCAGAGTCTGGCCAAACAGCGCGAGCAATCCCTTGCCGAGCGCTTGAACAAGCAGCTGCGTCAACTGGAAAAGGTCGCGCGCATCTCAGACCGCTACCAGAACATGATGCGCGATCTGAACGAGGCGCTGCGCGAGGCCTCAACCCACGACGCCCTCACCGGTCTGGCCAATCGCCGCCTGCTGGTCGATCGGCTGAAGAAGGAAGTGGAGCGCTATGCCCGTTACCAGCGTTCGTTCAGCATCGCCATGCTCGACGTGGATCACTTCAAGAGCATCAACGATCGCTACGGCCACGAGATAGGCGATGGTGCGTTGATCGAGATCGCCCGCGTGCTGGACGCAGAAATTCGCGAGAACGACTTGTGCGGCCGCTGGGGTGGAGAGGAATTTCTGATTCTACTGCCGGAAACCGATGCCGCGGCCGCTGCGCAGGTAATGGAGCGGGTTCGCGCCGCCATCGAACGTCTGACCATTCGTGTGCAGGACGAATCCGTGAGCATGACCATCAGCATCGGGGTGGCCAAGCATCAGCCGGCTTCCAGCTACTCCGATACGATCAGCCGCGCCGACCACGCCCTGCTGGTCGCCAAACGTGGCGGCCGCAACCAGCTGAGCATCGCCACCGAGTAAGACCCCAGGGCCTGCTGCCGCTTCGCTCGCCCGCCTGTTGCGCCTGTAAAGCCGCCACTCGGCGTCGCGCGTCACTCACGTGGAGTGACCACACTGCGCGCTCCTTCCGCCTTGCCTGGCCGAAAAATGGCCTCCGGCAGGCGGATGAACGAAGCGGCAACAGAGCCTATCGACGGTGGTTGCGCAGCCCCACGTCTTCGTCCTCTTCCAGCGAGAAGCCGCCTTCCTGCTGGTTCTGCATCAGGTGCTTGCCGTCGGTTTCCGAGCCCAGCTTGATCATCAGGCGCAGGTCGTTGGCCGAGTCGGCGTGGGCCAGGGCGTCTTCGTAGGTGATCTCGCCGGCGCTGTAGAGCTTGTAGAGCGCCTGGTCAAAGGTCTGCATGCCCACTTCGTTGGAGCGCGCCATCAACGGCTTGAGCTCGTGCACCTCGCCCTTGCGGATCATATCTGCCGCCAGCGGGGTGTTGAGCATCACCTCGATCGCCGCACGACGTCCCTTGCCATCCGGCGTCGGAATCAACTGTTGCGCCACAATGGCCTTGAGGTTCAACGACAGATCCATCCAGACCTGCTGATGCATCTCGTTGGGGAAGAAGTGGATGATACGGTCCAGCGCCTGGTTGGCGTTGTTGGCGTGCAGGGTGGCCAGACACAGGTGGCCGGTCTCGGCGAAGGCCACGGCGTGGTCCATGGTCTCCTTGGTACGCACCTCACCAATCAAGATCACATCCGGCGCCTGGCGCAGGGTGTTCTTCAGCGCCACCTCGAACGAGTCGGTATCAATGCCGACCTCACGCTGTGTGACGATGCAGTTCTGGTGCTGGTGAATAAATTCGATCGGGTCTTCAATGGAGATGATATGGCCGCTGGAGTGCTTGTTACGGTAACCGATCATTGAGGCCAGCGAGGTCGACTTACCCGTACCGGTGGCCCCGACAAAGATCACCAGCCCGCGTTTGGTCATCGCCAGTTGCTTGAGAATGTCGGGCAGGCGCAGCTCTTCCATGGTCGGAATGTTGATCTCGATCCGCCGCAGCACCATGCCCACCAGGTTGCGCTGGTAGAAGGCACTGACCCGGAAGCGGCCAATGCCGCGCGCACTGATCGCAAAGTTGCACTCGCGGTTTTCGGCAAACTCGCGGCGCTGGGCCTCGGTCATCACCCCGAGGACGGTCTCGCGGGTCTGTTCCGGTGAAAGGGGCGTTTTGGTAACCGGCAGGATCTTGCCGTGAACCTTCATACTCGGTGGCACACCGGCGGTGATGAACAAGTCGGAGGCGCCTTTCTCGACCATCAACCGCAACAGCTTTTCAAACTCCATGCTCTGCCTCTTTTTTCCTTTGCGGCAGGCTGCTCAACGCCCGCCATAACTGCCAGCCGGGTTAGAAACCGTCGACTGCCTTGGCCTTTTCGCGGGCGCTTTCCTTGGTGATCAGACCCTTGGCGACCAGCCCTTTCAGGCACATGTCGAGTGTCTGCATGCCAATGTTGCCGCCGGTCTGAATGGCCGAGTACATCTGGGCGATCTTGTCTTCGCGGATCAGGTTACGGATCGCCGGGGTGCCGATCATGATCTCGTGCGCCGCCACCCGGCCGCCGCCAATCTTCTTCAGCAGGGTTTGGGAGATCACCGCCTGCAGCGATTCGGACAGCATCGAGCGCACCATGGCTTTTTCTTCGCCGGGGAACACGTCGACGATACGGTCGATGGTCTTGGCGGCGGAGGTGGTGTGCAGGGTGCCGAACACCAGGTGACCGGTTTCTGCGGCGGTCAACGCCAGGCGAATGGTTTCAAGGTCACGCATCTCGCCCACCAGGATGATGTCCGGGTCTTCCCGCAGGGCCGAACGCAGGGCCTCGGCAAAGCCCAGGGTATCGCGGTGTACTTCACGCTGGTTCACCAGACACTTCTTGGACTCGTGGACGAATTCGATCGGGTCTTCGATGGTCAGGATATGCTGGTACTTGGTGCTGTTGAGGTAGTCCACCATGGCCGCCAGGCTGGTGGATTTACCCGAGCCGGTCGGGCCGGTGACCAGCACCAGACCGCGCGGGTTGTCGGAAATCTTCTTGAACACATCGCTCATACCCAGATCTTCCATGGTCAGTACCTTGGAAGGAATGGTCCGGAATACGGCGCCAGCGCCCCGGTTCTGGTTGAAGGCGTTAACCCGGAAGCGCGCGACACCCGGCACTTCAAAGGAGAAGTCCGTCTCCAGGAACTCTTCAAAATCCTTGCGCTGCTTGTCGTTCATGATGTCGTAGATCAACGCATGAACCTGCTTGTGCTCCATGGCCGGCACGTTGATTCGGCGCACGTCGCCGTCGACGCGAATCATGGGCGGCAATCCTGCCGACAGATGCAAGTCCGACGCGCCCTGTTTGGCGCTGAAGGCTAACAGCTCGGTAATATCCATAGGGTTCCCCATAACGTCCGGCAAGCATGTAGAATGCGGACAGTGTCTTATTCCATTGGCAAGGTATTAACGTCCGTAATGTCCACGATAGCAGAGAATATTGCAAACGTTCGTGAACGTATTAACCGGGCTGCCGAGGTCGCCGGGCGCGATCCGGCCGGCATTACCCTGCTGGCAGTCAGCAAGACCCGACCGGCCGGTGACATCCGTGAAGCCTGGGCAGCCGGGCAACGTGATGTCGGCGAGAATTACCTGCAAGAAGCCCTCGACAAGATGGCCGAACTGCAAGACCTGCCGCTGCACTGGCATTTCATCGGCCCGATCCAGTCCAACAAGACCCGCGCCATCGCCGAGCACTTTGACTGGGTGCACAGCGTGGACCGGTTGAAGATCGCCCAGCGTCTGTCTGATCAGCGCCCCGAGAGCCTGCCGGCACTCAACATCTGCCTGCAGGTCAATATCAGTGGCGAAGACAGCAAGTCTGGCGTGCCGCTGGCCGAGTTGCCGGCACTGGCTGAGGCCGTTGCCACCCTGCCGCGCCTGCAACTGCGCGGGCTGATGGCGATTCCGGCGCCGGCCGACAGCAGCGAGCAGCGGCGCGTGCCGCTGGCCGCGCTGCGCGAGGCCGCCACACAGCTGTCACTGCCACTGGACACACTGTCGATGGGCATGAGCGATGACCTGAGCGAGGCAGTACAGGAAGGCGCCACCATCGTGCGTATCGGCACCGCCCTGTTCGGGCGGCGCCAGTACCCCCAACCCTAATTAGCACGCGCAGCGAGGTTTTCATGACTGCACCCGTAATCGGATTCATCGGCGCCGGTAACATGGCCACCAGCCTGATCGGCGGCATGCTGCAGAAGAACGTCAAACCGGCGAACGTGATCGCCAGCGACAGCAAGCCGGAGCAGTGCGCCGCCCTGGAGCGCCAGTTCCAGATTCGCACCAGCACCGACAACGCCGTGCTGGCCGCCGAGTGCGACGTGCTGCTGCTGGCGGTCAAGCCGCAGGTCATGCAGGACGTCTGCCGCGCCCTGCCGCGTGAGCGCAAGCCGGGCCAGCTGGTCATCTCGATTGCTGCCGGCATCAGCTGCGACAGTCTGGAACGCTGGCTGGGCACCGGCACCGCCATCGTGCGCTGCATGCCCAACACGCCGTCGCTGCGCGGTCAGGGCGTCAGCGGTCTGTACGCCACTGCGGCGGTTAGCGAAGAGCAGCGCGAGCAGGCCGAATCCATCCTCAACGCCGTGGGCATCAGCGTGTGGCTGGATGAGGAAAAGCTGATCGACGCGGTCACCGCCGTGTCCGGCAGCGGCCCGGCCTACTTCTTCTACCTGATCGAAGCCATGATCGATGCCGGCGAGAGGCTCGGCCTGCCGCGCGACACCGCCGAGCGTCTGGCGCTGTTCACCGGCCTGGGTGCGGCCGACATGGCGGTGCACAGCGACGTGGACGTGGCCGAGCTGCGCCGCCGTGTCTGCTCGCCCAATGGCACCACCGAGCGCGCAATTGAAACCTTCCGCAGCCAGGGCTTGCCCAAGATGGTCGACGACGCCATGCAGGCCTGTGCCGACCGCGCCGCCGAAATGTCCCGCGAGCTTGCCTGAGGAAACCGCATGAACAGCCTGAACACGGCCGCTATCTACCTGATCCAGACCCTCGGCAGTCTCTACCTGCTGATCGTACTGCTGCGCTTTTTGCTGCAGCTGGTCCGGGCCGACTTCTACAACCCTCTGTCGCAGTTTATCGTGCGCGCCACCAAGCCGCTGCTGATGCCGCTACGGCGCATTATCCCCGGCTATGGCGGGCTGGACTTTGCCTCGCTGGTGCTGGGCATTGCCATCCAGTTGGCAATGCTGATCATGATCATCCTGCTCATGGGCTATGCACTGCCCAACATCCTGCTGCTGGTCAGCTGGGCGGCGATTGGTGTGCTGGCGCTGTTTGTGAAGATATTCTTCTTTGCGCTGATCATCAGCGTGATCCTGTCCTGGGTCGCGCAGGGCAGCTACAACCCGGCAGTGATTCTGATCAATCAGCTGTGCGAGCCGATACTGGCGCCGATCCGCAAGATCCTGCCGGCCCTGGGCGGCCTGGATCTCTCGCCAATTTTTGCCTTTATCGCCATTCGCCTGTTCGACATGCTGGTGATCGCCAATCTGGCGGCCGCTGCCGGCATGCCCGGCGGCCTGACCCTGGCGCTCTGACCGCGCCAGCGCGTCCTGCGCAGCGGCTGACCGCTGCGGACCGCCGAATATTGCGCCACAACCAAGCGCTATTTAGACTGGCGCCTCTATTATTGGCCCTTCGCCTGCCTGCTGTACCGGGAGCAAGTCCCCCAGCGAAGCCCGGCCAAGCGACACAGGAACAGGTTACCGATGTCCGAACTACCTGCCGATTCCGTCGGCCTGGTCACCCCCCAGCGCCACACCTTTACCGAGCCACTGCCGCTGGCCTGCGGCAGAGCGCTGCCGAGCTATGAGCTGGTGTATGAGACCTACGGCGAGCTGAACGCCAGCGCCAGCAACGCGGTGCTGATCTGTCACGCGCTGTCCGGCCACCATCACGCCGCCGGTTACCACAGCATGGATGAGCGCAAGCCCGGCTGGTGGGACAACTGTATCGGCCCAGGCAAGGCCATCGACACCAACCGCTTCTTCGTCGTCAGCCTGAACAACCTCGGCGGCTGTCACGGCTCCACCGGCCCCTCCAGCATCAACCCGGAAACCGGCAACAGCTACGGCGCCAGCTTCCCGGTGCTGACCGTCGAAGACTGGGTACACAGTCAGGCGCGACTGGCGGATGTGCTCGGCGTCACCCAGTGGGCGGCGGTCGTGGGCGGCAGCCTGGGCGGCATGCAGGCGCTGCAGTGGGCCATCAGCTACCCCGAGCGCATCCGTCACTGCGTCGCGATTGCCACCGCACCCAAGCTGTCGGCACAGAACATCGCCTTCAACGAGGTGGCCCGGCAGGCCATCATCACCGATCCGGATTTCCACAATGGTGACTACGCCGCCTTTGGCGTGATCCCCAAGCGCGGCCTGATGCTGGCTCGCATGGTCGGCCACATTACCTACCTGTCGGATGACTCGATGGGCGCCAAGTTCGGCCGCGAGCTACGCTCCGATCAACTCAACTACGACTTCACCAGTGTCGAGTTTGAGGTAGAAAGCTACCTGCGCTATCAGGGCCAGGAGTTTTCCGGCCGCTTTGACGCCAATACCTACCTGCTGATGACCAAGGCGCTGGACTACTTTGACCCGGCTGGCGCCCACGGCGGCGACCTGGCGCGCACTCTGGCCGGTATCAAGGCACGCTGTCTGGTGATGTCCTTCACCACCGACTGGCGCTTCTCGCCCGAACGCTCGCGCGAGCTGGTCGACGCCCTGCTGGCCGCCCGCAAGGAGGTCAGCTACCTGGAGATTGAAGCGGCGCAGGGGCACGACGCCTTCCTGCTGCCGATCCCCCGTTATATCGAGGCCCTGAGTGGCTACATGAATCGCATCGAGGTGAGCCAATGAGCCTGCGCGCCGACCTTGAGATCATCCAGCAATGGATTCGCCCCGGCAGCCGCGTACTCGACCTGGGCTGCGGCGAAGGCCAGTTGCTGCGCCACCTGCGCGACCACAAAGAAGTGCAGGGCTACGGCCTGGAGATTGACCCGGACAAGATCAGCACCTGCATCCGCCACGGCGTCAACGTGATGGAGCAGAACCTGGACGAGAGCCTGGACAACTTCGAGGACAACAGCTTCGACACTGTGGTCATGACCCAGTCACTGCAGGCCATGCACTACCCCGACCGGGTACTGGAAGACATGCTGCGCATCGGCCACGAAGGCATTCTCACCTTCCCCAACTTTGCCCACTGGCGCTGCCGCTGGTATCTGGGCACCAAGGGGCGCATGCCAGTGTCCGAGTTCATGCCCTACACTTGGTACAACACCCCGAACATCCATTTCTGTACTTTCAAGGACTTCGAGCAGCTGTGCCGTGAGCGCAACATCAAGGTGCTCGACCGCCTGGTGGTCGACCAGACCCACCAGAGCAGCTGGCTGAGCGGCCTGTGGCCCAACCTGCTCGGTGAAGTGGCGATCTACCGCGTCAGCCGCTAGTCCCTAACGACAGGAGAACTGCCATGATTCGTCGTCTCTGCCTGCTGAGCCTGATGCTGCTCAGCCTCAACGCCATCGCCGGCCCCGAACCGACCCGCTTCGGTGATCTGGTGGTCTACCACAACGTCTTCAACAGCAACATGCTGCAACCCGACATCGCCGCCAACGCCGGACTCAAGCGCGGCCCGACCCACGGCGTGCTCAACGTGGCGGTGCAGCGCGCCGATGGCAGCGCGGTCGACGCGGTGCTCAAGGGCGACGTGCGCAGCCTGATCGGCCAACCGGTCGCGCTCGACTTCAAACGCATTCAGGAAGGCGATGCCATCTACTTCGTCGCCAACTACACCGCTACCCAGCGCGGCATCCTGCTGTTCAAGGTCGACATTCAGGCCGAACAGGGCGCCATGGTGCACAGCCTGAGCTTCCAGCAGGAATTTTTCCCCGATGACCAGTAACGCCACCCTGCCCTTCAGTGAGTTAGTGCTCGCCAGCAACAACAAGGGCAAGCTCGCTGAACTCCAGGCCATGCTGGGTGACAGCATCACCGTCCGCCCGCAAAGCGACTTCACCGATATCGAAGCCGAAGAAACCGGGCTGACCTTCGTTGAAAACGCGCTGATCAAGGCGCGCCACGCCGCCCGCGTATCGGGTCTGCCGGCACTGGCCGACGACTCCGGTCTGGCAGTCGACGCCCTCGGCGGCGCGCCCGGCATCTATTCCGCCCGCTACGCCGGCGGCGCCGGTGACGCCGCCAACAACGCCAAGCTGCTCGATGCACTGAAAGACGTCCCCGACACCGAGCGCGGCGCCCAGTTCATCTGCGCCCTCGCCCTGCTGCGCCACGCCGAAGACCCGATTCCGCTGATCTGCGAAGGCGCCTGGCAAGGCCGCATCCTGCACGCCGCCAGCGGCGAGCACGGCTTCGGCTACGACCCGCTGTTCTGGGTACCCGAACGCAACTGCGCCAGCGCCGAACTCAGTCCGCAAGAGAAGAACCAGCTCAGCCACCGCGCCCGGGCGATGGCGCAGCTGCGCGCCAAGCTGGGCTTGCAGCCCGCTTGAGGCTGTAGGCTGGAAGCCTTGAATCAACTGGGCTGCTCCTTATCCAGGGAAGGCAGGAGCACCGCGACATCAAGCGGTGCCAACACCCTGCCCTTTCCACAAAACAGAACCAGCACACTATGCCGACCTTCCAGCCTCCAGCCTCCAGCCTTCAGCCCGAGCAGGCGCAGCCGACGCTCAGCCCTCTGCCGCCACTGGCGGCATATGTCCACATCCCCTGGTGCGTGAAGAAGTGCCCCTACTGCGACTTCAATTCGCACACCACTCACGATGCTCTGCCCGAGAGCGAGTACGTCGACGCCCTGATTGATGATCTGGAGCAGGATCTGCAGGCACGGGGCGACCTGCCCGCCCGGCCGCTGACCTCGATCTTCTTCGGTGGCGGCACCCCGAGTCTGTTCTCGGCCGCCGCACTCGACCGCTTTCTGCAGGCGCTGAATCAGCGCGTACCCTTCGCAGACGACATCGAAATCACCCTCGAAGCCAACCCCGGCACCTTCGAGCAGGCCAGGTTTCGTGACTACCGGTTGGCCGGCATTAACCGCCTGTCGATAGGCATCCAGAGCTTCAACGCCGAGCACCTCAAGGCGCTAGGCCGCATTCATGACGACCACGAAGCCCTCGGCGCCGTCGAGATGGCGCGGCGCGCCGGCTTCGACAACCTGAATCTGGACCTGATGCACGGCCTGCCGAATCAGGACCACGCCCAGGCCATGGCCGATCTGGATCAGGCAATGGCGCTCGCACCGGAGCACCTGTCCTGGTATCAGCTGACGCTGGAGCCCAACACCGTGTTCTACTCGCGCCCGCCCACACTGCCCGAGGAAGACATTCTCTGGTCGATTCAGGAAGCCGGGCTGCAACGGCTGGCTGCCGGTGGCTACGCCCAGTACGAGATTTCCGCCTATGCCAAGGGTGGCCGCCGCGCCCGCCACAACCTCAACTACTGGCAGTACGGCGACTTTCTTGGCCTGGGTGCCGGCGCGCATGGCAAGTTGACCGACGCCAACGGCGCCGTACAGCGCTACTGGAAAACCCGCCTGCCCAAGGACTATCTCAACCCGGACAAAGCCTATCTGGCCGGTAGCAAGGTGCTGAGCGCCGACGAGCTACCCTTCGACTTTCTGATGAACGCCCTGCGTCTGGTCGATGGCGTGCCCAGCGCCTGGTACGCCGAGCGCACCGGCCAGTCGCTGGAGCAGGTCGCCGATACCCTGAATCAGGCCGAGGCCAAGGGGCTGCTGGAACCCTGGCACCGACAGTTGCGCCCGACCGAACGTGGTCGCCTGTTTCTCAACGACCTGCTGGAAATGTTCCTCTAAGGAAGCACTGATTAATTTCACACGCGCTCTGCAAGAGCTCATGCGTGCAGATGCAAGGCGCGATGTGCGGCTCTATTGGCAAGCAGCGCAACGCAGCAGGTGCATGCTTGAGCGCTCGCCCTGCGAGGCGTTCAGTCTGGGCCGCATCCGGCTGGGCCGCACTCTGCGTTGTGATGTCTCGACAGGTCAAGACATGCCTTCGATACCACGCCTTGATTGCAGCCCAGACTGAGCGCCAGAGGGCATGCGGAATTAATCAGTGCTCCCCTAACCCGCGGCACCCGACACGCCGGGCTGTGAATTACCATCGGTAACATCAATAGCCCTTGCCGCATGAACGTACAGTCCGCAGAATTGGCTCAGTCTGGAAACTGATTTCGATCTCGCCAGTCGGCAACTAGCCGGCGACGACCACACAACAACCGCGGCCCACGGGCACGCAGCAGATCGAACCCGCACCTAACCCGGAGGCCCGATGAACCCCTTCAGCTTTGCCACCACCGCGCAGATTCTCTGCGAATCCGGCTCCGCCGCCCAGCTGGGCGAGCTGTGCAAGCTGCGCGACGCCCACCGCGTGCTTATCGTTACCGACCCCGGCATCACCAAGATCGGCCTGCTCAATGACGTGCTGCCAACGCTGGCCAAGGCACAGGTTGCCGCCGAGGTATTCGATCAGGTAGAAGCTGACCCGCCAGAATCCGTAGTACTGGCCGCCGTTGAGCAAGCCAAAGCCATGCAAGCGGAACTGATCATCGGCTTTGGTGGCGGCAGCTCGATGGACGTGGCCAAGCTGGTTGCCCTGCTCGCCCACCCCAACTGCACGCAGTCCCTGCAAGACATCTACGGCGTCGGTAACGCCCGCGGCCAGCGCCTGCCGCTGATTCAGGTGCCAACCACCGCCGGTACCGGCTCGGAGGTGACCCAGATCGCGATCATCACCACCGGCGCGACGACCAAGATGGGCGTCGTCTCCCCGATTCTGCTGCCAGATCTGGCGCTGCTGGATGCCGACCTGACCCTGGGCCTGCCCGCCCACGTCACCGCCGCCACCGGCATCGATGCCATGGTGCACGCCATTGAGGCCTACACCAGCAAGCTGAAGAAGAACCCGCTATCCGACATGCTCGCCCGCGAGGCTCTGCGCCTGCTGGCCGGCAATCTGGATGCGGTGGTGCAGGACGGTCAGAACCGCGAGGCGCGCCAGGCCATGCTGCTCGGCGCGCTGCTGGCTGGTCAGGCCTTCGCCAACGCCCCGGTCGCTGCGGTCCACGCACTGGCCTACCCGCTCGGCGGCCACTTCCATATTCCCCACGGCCTGTCGAACGCGCTGGTGCTGCCAACCGTGATCGAATTCAACGCGCCGGCTGCCGCGCCGCTGTATGCCGAGCTGGCACCACTGATCGTCGGCCCCGATCTGGTGCCGGGCGATGCCGATAGCCTCACCGAACAACTGGTGCGCGCGCTGGGCGATCTGAGCCCGCGCTGCGGCCTGCCCAGCCGCCTGCGCGATGCAGGCGTGCCCAAGGATGCACTGGAAATGCTGGCCAAGGACGCCATGCTGCAGCAGCGTCTGCTGGCCAACAACCCGCGCGAAGTCACCGAAGCCGACGCGCTGGCCATCTACAACCTGGCCTACTGAGCCGCAAGCGGAGTATTCATGAGTACAAGCAAGCCCACGCGCAGCGACTATCACTACCTGCACGCCATCACCACCCGCTGGCACGACAACGACATCTACGGCCACGTCAACAACGTGACCTACTACAGCTACTTCGACAGCGCGGTAAACAGCTGGCTGATCGCCGAGGGCGGGCTGGACATCCACAACGGCGACCAGGTTGCCTTTGTGGTCAGCTCCAACTGCGACTACTTCGCCCCCATCGCCTTCCCCGACGCCATCGAGATCGGCGTCAAGGTCGCGCGCCTGGGCAGCAGCTCGGTGCACTACGAACTGGCCGTATTCAAGGAAGGCCGCGACGAAGCCTGCGCGGCAGGGCGTTTCGTCCATGTCTTCGTGGACCGCGCCAGCAACACCGCCTTCCCGATCCCCAACCGTTGCCGCGCAGCCCTTGAGCGCCTGATGGACCCAATCTGATGCGTCGCCGGTTGATGTTGCCGCTGCTGCTCTGTCCGCTGCTGGTCGCAGGCCCGATCAGCGCCGAGCCTCGGCTGCAGAGCCGGGTGGAAAGCGTTGATGTCAGCGGCGCCACCGTCGACACCATCCGCGCCAGTCTCAACCGCAACCGGCAGCACAGCGCCAACCGGGTCAACTGGCACTTCAACTGGGAGTCCACGCCCGGTCAGTGCCGCATCACCGAAGCAACCACCGACGTCAGCGTGACCTCCTACATCCCGCGCCTGCAGCCCGACCCGCAGCGCGCTGCCAGCGTGCAGCAACAGTGGGACAGCTACCTGCTGGCATTGCAGGCACATCAGGAAGGGCACGTAGAGCTGGCACTGAACAGCGCCAGAGAAATAGAGCGGGCGATCATGGCGCTGCCACCGGCCAGCTCCTGCGATCAGTTGCAGGCCAGCGCCAACGCCACCGGCCGCCGCCTGCTGGAACAACTTGCAGCAGACGACCGCGAGTACGACAAACGCACTCAACAGGGCACGCTAGACGGCGCGCACTTCCCGTAAAAAAACAGAACTGCACCGCCTGTAGGGTGGAGAACGCCAACGGCTTCTCCACCGGCCGCCCTCACCCGGCACAGCGGGTCGCGTATCAGGCCATCCCACCCGGCGCAAACAGCTCGATCCAGTAACCATCCGGGTCACGGATAAAGGCGATGTTGTGCATCTTGCCGTCCTGCGGACGCTTGACGAAGGACACGCCCAGCTCCTCAAAACGCGCACAGGCCGCTACCAGATCCGGCACAGCAAAGCCGATATGACCAAAGCCACGCGGGTCTTCGTTGCCGTTGTGGTAGCTGAATTCAGGGTCGTCCTCGGTGCCCCAATTGTGGGTCAGCTCGAGCATGGCCGGGCGGCCGAAGGTCTGGTGGGTGCGCTCGACCGGATCGTCTGACCAGGTGTCCAGCGCGTTGCTGTCGACCGCGGCCAGAAAGTACAGGCTAAATTTCATCGCCGGAAAATCCAGCTTTTTCACCAACGTCATGCCCATAACGCGGGTATAGAAATCCAGGGTCGCTTTCGGGTCCTTGATGCGCAGCATGGTCTGGTTGAAGACAAACCCCTCGGTGGCCGGATCGCGGTTCTCGCACAGGCCCGGGGCGGATTCAAAGTGACGACTCATGGCAACAGCTCCCATTGGGTAGAAAAAGCCAAAGCCTAACACTGAAACGCCCGCACACAGAACGTGCGCGGGCGTCGGATTCAGTCAGCAGCGCGTCGCGCTGGTGGCGAACAATAAAAGCGTCACCGAGGCAGGCAGTGCAAGGCGAAGTGAAGGCCAAAAAGCGATCGGTGTTGCGTCCGACCTTACAAAGAGTAAATGAGCATTTTGGCCTTTACTTCAACGCAGTAATGCCAACGCAGGTAGCTTTTATCGGAACTTGCGCTCTTCCCACCATGGGAAGAACGCAGGCTTATCAGTGCTGGGACGCAGCTTGAACTGCGGTGCACGCTTCTCCAGGAAGGAGCTGACGCCCTCTTTCGCGTCCTCGGATTCACCCATAAAGGCAATCGCACGGGAATCCACGATATGCGCTTCCATCGGGTGATCCGCCGCCATCATGCGCCACAGCAGCTGACGGTTCAGCGCGGCGGACATGGCCGAGGTGTTATCGGCAATCTCACGGGCCAGCTCGCGCGCCGCCGGCAGCAGCTCGTCCGGCTCGTGCACGCTGCGCAGCAGACCGCCCTTGAGCGCTTCTTCAGCGCTGAAGACACGGCCGGTGTAGACCCACTCAGCCGCCTGCATCGGGCCAACGAGGCGCGGCAGGAACCAGCTGGAGCAGGCTTCCATGGTGATACCGCGACGGGCAAACACGAAACCGAACTTGGCGTTGGTCGCGGCCATGCGAATATCCGCCGGCAGGCTCATGGTCACACCCACGCCGACAGCCGCGCCGTTGAAAGCAACGATGACCGGTTTGGTGCACTCGTAGATACGCAGCGAGACAGTACCGCCGCCATCACGCAGGTCATCACCCTCGGGCTGATCCTGACGCTTGTGGCGGTTGAAGGTATCACCGCCCTTCTCAAGATCCGCACCGGCACAGAACGCACGGTCCGCACCGGTCATGATGACAACCCGTACCGCATCATCCGCATCGGCCGCATCAAAGGCCGCGATAAGATCACGACGCATCTGACCGTTGAAAGCGTTCATGCGGTCAGGACGGTTCAGCGTCAGCGTGAGGACACCGTCCTCCACCTGGTAATCAAGGGTTTCGTAAGTCATCTGGGCTTTCCCTGGTTGTTCAAATGGCGCCCAGTGTAGAACCGGCCAGTCACGGTAACCAGTTGAGTTACCGTGGCGTATGTGGGGGTATTGGTGGGGTGGATAGCACGTAAAAGAAAACCTCACGAACGTGAGGATTCAGCCCTTCGCCGATCAATTTCAAGGTTAATCCGCACGATCGTGCGGATTAACCTTTGCTACAAGCGCTGTCGGCACAACCCGATACCAGTGCCTGATTGCCCGCTCGCTAGATCAGGCCTTGTGCGATAAGGCGCCACGACAGCTCCCGGCGTATCTCATGCAGTAGTCCGGTATAGCTGGTGCGTTCCTGTTTCAGGCGGCGGTTGAGGGTCTGGCGGTTTATGTGGCGTTGGGCGCAAATGTGATTGAGGCCGAGAGTGTTGGGCAGGCTAACATCGCAGCCTGCCTGGCAAGGAAGCCCCGGCAGACAGCCCTAGCAATACTTGGCGTTGTTGCGCCCTGCGTCCTTGGCGGCGTACAGAGCGCGGTCTGCACGGTTGAGCAGGTCATCTATCGAGGTGTCGTCGGGGCGCCAGTCGGTCAAGCCAATGCTGACCGTTACGCCGGGCAGGTCGGGCTCACTGGTCACGGCAGCCAACAGCAGGCGCTCAGCCAGTTCGCCGGCTTGGGCCATTGAGGTGGCCGGCAGCAGCAGAATAAACTCCTCGCCGCCCTGCCTGCCAAACACGTCGGACTGACGCAAGGTGTCTTCCATGCGCCGACAGAATGCCTGCAGCACGCGGTCTCCGCTCTGATGCCCATACTGATCGTTGATGGCCTTGAAGTGGTCCAGATCGAGTAACAGCACCGAGAACGGTTCACCGCTGCGGCGGCTGCGTTTGAACAGGTCGCTGGCGACATCTACCACCGCACGGCGGCTGCGCACGCCGGTCAGCGTATCGGTCATGGCCAACTCTTCAAAGTTGCTGCGGATACGCTCGGACACGAGCAGCAGAAAACCGATGTTGACGATCACCAGACCAAAACTGAAGGTCCCAAGATACAGCGCCTGCAGCCAGGAGACATCGAGCAAGCCCTGCCCGTCTTGCGGCTCAAAGATGGCATGCGTCCAACGGGCACCAAACACCAGGGTCGAATAGACAACCCAGAAACAGGTAAAACCCGCACCCAGCAGGCGCTGGTGATGATCACCGCGGTGGCGGTATAGCTCCCTGACAAAGACGATGCTGTGCATCAGGCTGACGGCAAAGACGTAGCCGGTCAGGCTCAGGTAGCGGCCACGCAGGCTGTCCTCAACGTGGATGAAGTAGGCCTGCCCGCACCAGGCCAGCACAAACAGCAGCACCCAGATCTTGAGGGCCGGCCGGTGGCCGAAGTGCTTGGCACTGCCGAGCCAGTAAAGCGTGTAGGCCAGCATCGCGGCGGTGTTTTGCGCCGTGAAGGTCAGCCACTCGGGCGCAGAGCCTCGCAGCAGAATCAGCACACCCGCCAGCGCGGTCAGCAGCGACCCCGCCGCCCAATGGTGGACACCCGGAATACGCGGTCGGGTGGCACGCCCCATCAGCAGCAGAACAATGCCCATGACGCCGACCAGCAGACTGGCCAGCATGATGAGGGTTTTCGGGTCGTACAGGGGAGTTACGGCCATACAGTACGCATCGTCGAGTCAGTACCCCCTATTATGTGCCAAGGCGCGGCTGAGGACATCATTAGTCTTGCCGCTCGGGCCGCAACACGGGCCAGCCCTCCTGTGATCCGCACGACAAACCAGAGACACAACGCTCAAGTGTCACGCGGCCGTAACCTGCATGTCATCTCCTTGTCGCACTCTGGCAGCCCGCACACCTGCTGTCCGATGAATGAGGTCCATCATGCACTGCCTTCGCCGCCCCCTGCGCCACCTGTGGTTTTCCCTTGCCCTGCTGCCCGGTCTGGCCAGCGCCCACGCACTGGAAGTGCACGGCTCCAACACCATCGGGGCAACCCTGGCACCGATGCTGATGACGCAGTTTCTGCAGCAGCTGAGCGGCCAGCCGGTGACCAGCAGTGGTACCGGCACCGCCAACGAGACCGTGCTGAGCACTCAGCGAGACGGCCAACCGCTGACCGCGCTGGTGGCTGCGCATGGCTCCAGCACCGGCTACCGTGCACTGGCCGCCGGACAGGCTGATGTCTGGGCCGCCTCAAGGCGGGTCAAGGGCAGCGAGGCCCAGGCCATGGCCAGTCGGGCCGACCTGCTCAGCGGTGAGAGCGAGCACATTATCGCCATCGACGGGCTGGCCATTCTGGTGCACCCGTCCAACCCGGTGGAGCAGTTGAATATCGATACTCTGGCGCGCATCTTTGCCGGCGAGATCAGCAACTGGTCGGACGTTGGCGGGCCAGACCGGGAAATTGATATCTACGCCCGGGATGAGCAGTCAGGCACCTGGGACACCTTCAAGGAGCTGGTGCTGGCCGGGCGCTACAGTCTGAGCGAGGGCGCGCGCCGCTATGAGTCGAATGACCAGCTATCTGACGACGTAACCGCCAACCCCGGCGGCATTGGCTTTGCCGGCTTTGCCTCGGTACGAGGCGCCAAGCTGCTGGCCATTGCCGACGGTGAGGCGCCCGCGCTCAAGCCCAGCAAGCTGACCGTGGCCACGGAAGATTACCCGCTGTCGCGGCGTCTCTACCTGTACACCCCGGGCGCCGGCGGCGAGCCGCTGGCACAGCAGTTTGTTGCCTTTGCCCAAAGCGAGGCCGGTCAGGCGCTGGTGGCCGAGTCCGGGTTCTTTTCGCAGACGCCCTTCGCCGTGGACCCGGTGATGGACGACAGCGTACCCGACAGCCTCCAGCGCCTGACCGCCAACTATCAACGGCTGTCGGTCAACATTCGCTTTGGCGAGGGCCACACCGACCTGGACAACAAGGCCAAGCGCGATCTGCTGCGCATTCAGCAATACCTGGTGCAGAGCGGCAAAAGCAGCCGCGATGTCATGCTGATTGGCTTTGCCGACCAGCAGAGCCATGAACTGCGCGCGCAGATGATCTCCGAGCTGCGCGCCCTGTCCGCCGCCAAGGTGTTGCGTGAGATGGGATCACCGGTACAGGGGCATATTGGCTACGGACACTACAAACCGGTCGGCTCGGCAGGTGGTGAAAGTGGCGCGCGGCGCAACGGCCGGGTTGAGGTGTGGGTACGCCGCTAGGGCGTGCCCCGTGCGGCTGGATTCCCGCCTGATCAGTCGACTCGTTCGAACTTCAGATCCCACACCCCGTGGCCCAGGCGCTCGCCGCGGCGCTCGAACTTGGTGATCGGGCGCTCGTCCGGGCGGGGTACGTAGCCGGCTTCACCGGCCTGGTTGCGATAACCGGGGGCCGCGTTCATCACTTCCAGCATGTGCTCGGCGTAATGCTCCCAGTCGGTCGCCATGTGAAACACGCCACCCACCTTGAGCTTGCGACGCACCTGCTCGGCAAAGGCTGGTTGCACGATGCGGCGCTTGTGGTGCTTCTTCTTGTGCCACGGGTCCGGAAAGAACAGTAGCAGGCGATCCAGGCTGCCATCCGGAATGCAGCGGTTGAGCACTTCAATGGCGTCGCAGTCGAACACCCGCACGTTGCTCAGCCCCTCAGTCAGCAGACCATTGAGCAGTGCGCCCACGCCCGGGCGGTGCACTTCAATGCCGATAAAGTCCTGCTCGGGCGCGGCAGCGGCCATTTCCAGCAGCGAGTGGCCCATGCCAAAGCCGATTTCCAGGGTGCGCGGTGCGCTGCGGCCAAACAGGGCGTCGAGATCAAGCATGCCCTGATCCAGCGTCAGACCAAAGCGCGGCCAGCCCTGGTCGATGCCCTTTTGCTGGCCTTCGGTCATGCGGCCTGCGCGCATGACGAAGCTGCGGATGGCGCGACGCGGTGGGCTATCAGGGTTGGGGGTCTCTGCGCTGTCGGGCAGTTCGGGCGTATCGGACATGGGGTGCTCGGTAATGGTCGGATAAAGCGGCGCCCCGCAGGGCGCCTGACAGAAGGATAGCCTGCTTAGCGCAGGGTGCCGTCCAGCGGCGAAGACGCCGAGGCGTACAGTTTGCGCGGCATGCGGCCGGCCAGGTAGGCGGCGCGACCGGCCACCACGGCGTGGTGCATGGCCTGGGCCATCAGCACCGGCTGATCGGCGTGGGCAATGGCGCTGTTCATCAGTACACCGGCGCAGCCCAGTTCCATGGCGATGGTCGCATCAGAGGCGGTGCCAACACCGGCATCCACCAGCACCGGCACGGTGGCTTCTTCCAGAATGATGCGCAGGTTCCACGGGTTGCAGATACCCATGCCGGAGCCGATCAAACCGGCCAGCGGCATCACGGCAACGCAGCCCATGGCAGCCAGTTCACGGGCGATGATCGGGTCATCGCTGGTGTAGACCATGACGTCAAAGCCGTCCTTGATCAGCACTTCAGCGGCCTTGAGGGTTTCAACCACGTTGGGGAACAGGGTCTTCTGGTCGGCCAGCACTTCCAGCTTGACCAGCTTGTGGCCATCCAGCAGCTCGCGGGCCAAGCGGCAGGTGCGCACGGCCTCGTCTGCGGTGTAACAGCCGGCGGTGTTCGGCAGGATGGTGTAGCGATCAGGTGAAACTACGTCCAGCAGGTTGGGCTCATCCGGGTTCTGGCCGATGTTGGTACGGCGAATCGCGACGGTTACGATTTCAGCGCCGGAGGCTTCAATCGCGCGGCCGGTTTCGTCCAGATCCTTGTACTTGCCGGTGCCGACCAACAAGCGGGAACGGTAGCGAACGCCGGCGATTTCCAGCGCATCCTGGGTCATATCAGTCATCAGGGTCTCCAACGAGGATTGAGTTAGCCGCCACCGATGGCATGCACGATCTCTACCCGGTCACCCTCGCTCAGACGGGTGTCGGCGTGCTGACTGCGCGGCACGATTTCAAGGTTCAGCTCAACCGCCAGGCGCTTGCCGGTCAGACCCAGCTCATCGATCAACGCGCTGAGGGTCAGGGGCTGGTCCAGTTGGTGGGGCTCACCGTTCAAGAGAATCTGCATGGGCGGCTCGGTAACAGCGGATGGAGATGATAAGGCAGCATGGCGCGGCCACTATTGACCGGCGACAAGAGCGCTATGATAACGCTCTTTGCCGCCCGCTGGCCACGCTCAGAGCGTACGCCAGATACCCAGGCCGAGGCAGAACCAGGCCACCAGCCAGGTCACGCCGCCCAGCGGGGTAATCATGCCCAGCTTGCCCAGGCCGCTGAGCGCCAGCGCATACAGGCTACCGGAAAACAGCAGGATACCCACGGCAAAGAGTACGCCGCTGGTTTTCAGCAGAGCGCTATCCGGGCCGCGCAACAACAGCAGGGCCACGCCGATCAGCGCCATGGTGTGCCACAGCTGATAGCTCACACCGGTCTGAAAGGCGTTGAGCAGGTTGTCCGGCAGCGTGCCGCGCAGCCCGTGGGCGGCAAATGCCCCCAGCGCCACGCCGGTAAACCCGCTCAGTGATGCCAACATCAACAGCCATTTGGCCATGCTTTGCTCCCTCGGTTTATACTCCGGGCAGACTCGCCACCCGGACGCCCATGTTCAAACTCATCCTGCGCAAGATTGCCAAGTGGCTGCTGATTGCCGCCGCCGTCAGCCTGCTGCCCGTCGTGGTGCTGCGCTGGGCACCTGCGCCCGGCTCGATGCTGATGGTCGAGCGCTGGGTGGCCGAGCGCGACACGCCCGGCTATCAACGCCAGTATCAGTGGACGCCCTACGCACAAATCCCCGACAGCATGAAAATGGCGGTGATCGCCGCTGAAGATCAGCGTTTTGCCGAGCATCACGGCTTCGACCTCAAGGCCATCCGCGCCGCCGTGGAACATAACATGCAGGGCGGCAATTTGCGCGGCGCCAGCACCATCAGCCAGCAGGTCGCCAAGAACCTGTTCCTCTGGTCCGGCCGCAGCTATCTGCGCAAGGGCTTGGAGGCCTGGTTTACCCTAGGTATCGAGTTGATCTGGCCCAAGCAGCGCATTCTGGAGATGTATCTGAACATCGCCGAATGGGATCACGGCGTGTACGGCGTAGCGGCGGCGGCGCGTCACCACTTTGGTGTGGGGGCCAGTTACCTGTCCAGCCAGCAGTCGGCCCAGTTGGCCGCGGTGCTGCCCAGCCCGCTCAACTGGGATGCCGCCAGCCCGCCACCGCATGCCCTGCGCCGCGCCAACTGGATTCGCCAGCAGAGCCAGCAATTGGGCGGACGACACTATCTGGACCGCATGGAAGCCGGCCAGCCGCTACCCGACTGGCTGACCCTGCGCTACTGGCGCAACCGGCTGGAGATGTAAGAGCGCCTGGCTACTCGCCAAGATCTTCGCGCAGACCAAACATGATGGAGTGCGCCTGCTCCTCACCCACGGCCACCACGGCCCCCACCTTCGGATAGACCCAGGCCTCGCCCTCGCTGACCGGCAACCGCAGGTCAGGATTGCCAAAGGTGCCCTGCACCTGCGCCAATGACATCGGCTCGTTGGGGATCATGCTCAGGCGCACCACCTTACGGTCCTTGAGGGCATCACCCACCGCCGAGCTGATCGGCTGATCGGGCAGTTCCGGCTGCCAGGCCTGAGCCTGCACCAGACTGTCAGTCTGCTCGGGCGTCAGCGCGATGACCGCCTGCGCTCGCCAGCTCAGATCATCGCTCTCCAGGGTGTAGCGACTCACCAAAAGCGGCTCGCCTTCAGAGCTGATCATCCACAGGGTGCCATGCCCGAGCGCCGCGCCGGCATCGGCCAGCGTCAGGCGCTGGGCCTGCAGGGGTTTGAACAGCGACTCCTGATACTGGCCGTACCAGTCCATCGGCTCCGGCGCAGCCGGCTTCGACTGCCAGTAGCCAAAGGCATAGAAAGTGAGAATTACCACGGCAAACAGTGTGGCCAGTCGCACACCCTGACGGCGCGTCATGCGTTACTCCTTGGTCTTGTTATCGGATTGGGTACACAAAATAGGATTATCGGGCGGATGGCCTGACCAACAAAAAGGGCATCCCGTGGATGCCCTTTCAGTACGCCTGAAATGCCTTAAATGGCGACCTCGGTCTCGAGGTTCTTTTTCAGCTTGTTCATGGCGTTCTTTTCCAGCTGACGAATACGCTCGGCCGACACCTGATACTTGGCTGCCAGCTCGTGCAGCGTCGCCTTCTCTTCAGCCAGCCAACGCTGGTAAAGAATATCGCGGCTGCGCTCGTCCAGCTCATCCAGCCCACTCAGCAGGCTGTTGCTGGCGCTGTCGGACCAGTCGGCAGACTCCAGCTGGGTAGCCGGGTCGTAGCGTTTGTCTTCCAGATAGTGCACCGGCGCGTAGGCATGGTCATCGTCGTCGTCCTGAGCACCATCAAAGCCCAGATCCTGCCCGTACAGGCGGCTTTCCATCTCGCGCACTTCGCGCTCGGCCACGCCCAGATCGGCGGCAACGGCTTCGACTTCGTTCTGCGACAGCCAGGCCAGCTTCTTCTTGGCGCTGCGCAGGTTGAAGAACAGCTTGCGCTGGGCCTTGGTGGTGGCGACTTTGACGATGCGCCAGTTGCGCAGAATGAACTCGTGAATCTCGGCGCGAATCCAGTGCACCGCAAAGGAGACCAGGCGCACGCCCATCTCCGGATTGAAGCGTTTTACCGCCTTCATCAAGCCGACGTTGCCTTCCTGCACCAGGTCGGACTGTGCCAGGCCATAGCCCGAATAGCTGCGGGCGATGTGCACCACAAAGCGCAGATGGGACATGACCAACTGGCGGGCAGCTTCAAGGTCTTCGTGATAGTACAGGCGGTCAGCCAGCACGCGCTCCTCTTCCGCGCTCAGGACAGGAATGCTGCTGACGCTCTGAATGTAGGCTTCGAGATTCGCTCCCGGAGCCAGGTTATGAACAGGCTGCAGTGCAGTGCTCATGCGCTACCTCACTAAAAATGACGGCCCAGTGTATCACCGCAAAATCCGACTGTGAACGTAGGTTAAAGTTCAACGCGAACTCAGGCTGGAGGCTGGAGGCTGGAGGCTGGAGGCTGGAGGCTGGAGGCTGGAGGCTGGAGGCTGGAGGCCAATCAGGATGAACTAGCCTTAAAGCCTATCAAGCAGGATTTGCGGAGGATGAGCAAAAAACCGCTATCTGCGACGACTCGGACTGCTTCAAGCTTCCAGCCTTCAGCTTTCAGCCTTGCGCCCTAAACCCTTAACCCAAAACCCAAACCAAAAGCCGTTGCCCAAATAGACTCCGAGTTGCGCCTATTGCGGCTCAATCGCCCTGACGTGCTGCCCGACCGCCAGCCAGGCGCCGGCGAGGCCGAGTAGCATGGCGCCGAAGACCAGGGCCAGGCCGTCGGTGAAGGGCATGCCGAACAGGGCGAAGTCGCTCTGGTAGAGCGCTGCGACCCGCTCCACGGTGACATTCAGCCAGGCCAGGCCCAGCGCCAGCAGCACCCAGGCCAAGAGGCCGGCCAGCAGGCCGTAGAGCACGCCTATATAGAGGAACGGGCGGCGCACGAAGGCATCGGTGCCACCGACCAGCTTGATTACCAGAATTTCCTCGCGGCGGCTCTCGATGGCCAGGCGGATGGTGTTGGCCATGACCAGCAGCAGGGCAATGATCAAAAGCACCGCCAAACCGCTGGCAAAACGCTCGAACATCGCCAGGATGGCGGACAGCCGCTCGACCCAGAGCAGGTCGATCTGCACCTGATCTACCCCGTCCAGCGCCACCAGCCGATCACGCAGGGGCTCCAGTGCAGCGGCGCCACCCTCAATGCTCTTGGGGGTGACCACAATCACGCTGGGCAAGGGGTTGTAGTCGAGCTGCAGCAGGGCGTCGCCCATGCCGGCGTGCTGCTGGAACTCGGCCAGGGCTAGGTCCTTGTCGAGCAACTGGGCATTGGCCACGCCCGCTAGTTGGCCAACCTGCTCGGTCAGCACCTGTTGCTGCTCAGCGCTGACGCTGTCGGCCAGATAAACGGAGATCTGCGCGGCTTCCTGCCAGTTCACCCCCAATTGCTTGACCTGATTGATCAGCACCGAGAGCCCCATGGGCAGTGCCAGAGCGATGGTCATGACCAGCACGGTCATAGCACTGCTGAACGGGTAATGCCGCACGCGTTCCAGCGCCTGCACGGCGCTGGTTCGGTGACTGCCCAGCCAGCTGCGCAGCGGGTGACGCCAGTTGCGCTGGGAGCGTGCCGCGCCGCTGGGTGCCTTGCGGCGGACGGGCTGGGTGGGTTTGTTACTGCTCATCAGGACTCCCCGTCAGCCAGCAGCCGGCCCTGATCGAGTGTCAGGGTACGATGGTGCAGGCGCGCGATCAGCGGCAGGTCGTGACTGGCGATGATCACGGTCACACCCACGCGGTTGAAGTCTTCGAACAGCCCCATAATCTCCGCCGACAGCTCGGGATCGAGGTTACCGGTCGGCTCGTCCGCCAGCAGCAGGGCAGGCTTGTGCACCACTGCACGGGCAATGCCGACGCGCTGCTGTTCACCACCGGACAGCGCGATGGGGTAGCTGTTCTCCTTGCTCAGCAAGCCTACCTTGTCGAGCGCGGCGCGCACCCGTCGGCCCACCTCATCCGACGGGGTGCCGTTGATGATCAGCGGCAGCGCGACGTTGTCGAAGACGGTGCGATCAAACAGCAACTGGTGATTCTGAAATACCACGCCCACCTGACGGCGCAGGTAGGGGATGTCATCACTGCCCAGATCACGCAGATTTTGCCCACCCACATGCACGGCGCCGCTACTGGGCCGCTCCATGCACATGATCAGCTTCAGCAGGGTGCTCTTGCCCGCGCCTGAATGCCCGGTAATAAACACCATCTCACCGGTCCGAATGTGGAAGCTGAGGTTATCCAGCCCCTGGTGACCGTTGGAATAGCGCTTGCTGACCTGCTCGAAGCGAATCATTTATGGCTTCTGTCCAAACAGCGCGGCGACAAAATCCGGTGCAGTGAAGGGGCGCAGGTCATCGATCTGCTCGCCCACACCGATAAAGCGGATCGGCAGGCCAAACTGCTTGGCCAGCGCAAAGATCACCCCGCCCTTGGCTGTGCCGTCGAGCTTGGTCAGGGTCAGGCCGGTCAGGCCAACGGCCTGATCGAACAACTTGGTCTGGGAAATGGCGTTCTGGCCGGTACCGGCGTCGAGCACCAGCATTACCTCGTGCGGCGCGTCGGCATCCAGCTTGGCCATCACGCGCTTGACCTTGGCCAGCTCGTCCATCAGGTGATCCTTGTTGTGCAGACGGCCGGCAGTGTCGGCAATCAGCACATCGGCGCCGCGGGCCTTGGCGGCCTGCAGGCCGTCGAAGATCACCGAGGCCGAGTCGGCACCGGTGTGCTGGGCAATCACGCCAATCTTGTTGCGCTCGCCCCAGACCTGCAACTGCTCGACGGCAGCGGCGCGGAAGGTATCGCCAGCGGCGAGCATCACCTGCTTGCCCTCGCCCTGCAGGCGCTTGGCCAGTTTGCCGATGGTGGTGGTCTTGCCAACACCATTCACGCCAACCACCAGAATCACGTAGGGCTTTTTGCTGGTGTCGATCTCCAGCGGCTTGGCTACGTGCGCCAGCAGCGCTTCGAGCTCATCCTGTAGTGCGCGGTACAACGCCTTGCGGCTGGAGACCTGACGGCGGGTAACCCGCTGCTGCAGGGTTTCCATGATCATGGTGGTGGCTTCGATGCCCACGTCAGCCATCAGCAGGCGCGTTTCCATCTCTTCCAGCAGTTCGTCGTCGATTTCTTTCTCGCCGAGGAACAGGTTGGCCATGCCCTCGCCGAGGTTGGCGCTGGTCTTGGACAGCCCCTGGCGCATACGCGAGAAAAAGCCGCCGCTTTCGGGCTGCACTTCGGGCTCAACGGGCTCGGCCGGTGGCTCGGCGCTCGCCTGCTGACCCAGCTCGGAAAACAGCGAGGCGGCGGCTTCGCGCGCGGCGGCCTCACGGCCTTCGATGGTATTCAGGTCGCCACTCAGCGGGGCTGGTGCATCAGCCTGTGCCGCTGTGTCGGCGGGCTTATCCTTGCGACGTGCCCAGCCAAACAGCCCCTTCTTCTCGGTTTTGCTGTTGTCCTGGGAGTCGGCGTCTTGCGGTTTGTCTTTGGAACCAAACATGAAGTGTCACTATCTGAGTTCGGCGGCGCATGTCCGCCTCATTGAAGGTTGGGTTATCCTACCCCACTTCCGCCGAGGGCGGTATGACCCGCAGCAGCCGTCTGCCGGCTCGCCTTCCGACCACGCCGTACAACAGGAAACCTGCATGCAGCCCTTGCGCTACCTCCTGCTTCTGCTCCCGCTGCTGGCGCCGCTGGCCCACGCCGAGAGCCGCCAACCCACCCACAGCTACACCCTGGACAATGGCTTGAAGGTCATCATCCGCGAAGACCACCGCGCACCAGTGGTGGTCTCGCAGGTCTGGTACAAGGTCGGCGGCGCCGATGAGCCGCCCGGACAGACGGGCCTGTCTCACGCGCTCGAACACATGATGTTCAAGGGCAGCAAGCACCTTGAGCCCGGTCAGGCATCCCACCTGCTCAACAGCCTGGGTGCCAGCGAAAATGCCATGACCAACCGCGACTACACGGCCTACTACCAGATGCTCAGCCGCGACCAGCTGCCGGTCGCACTGGAAATGGAAGCCGAGCGTATGCACCTGCTGACCCTGCCCGAAGACGAATTCGTCAAGGAGATCGAGGTCATCAAAGAAGAGCGCCGCATGCGCGTGGACGACAACCCCAATGGCCTGGCCTACGAACGCTTTCTCGCCCAGGCCTACACCGCCAACCCCTATCGCCAGCCGGTTATCGGCTGGATGCACGACATCGAGCGCATGGGCATCGAGGATCTGCGCGCCTGGTACCAGCAGCACTATGCACCGGGCAACGCCGTGCTGGTGATTGTCGGCGATGTGTACCCCGAAACGGTCAAGCCACTGGTCGAGCGCTACTTTGGCGCCGTGCCGGCTGGCAGCGCACCGCTGCCCCGGGCTCCGTTGGAACTGCCAGCGCCCGGTGAGCGCAGCATGACGCTGCATCTGGACCTGCAACTACCCACCCTGCTGATGGGCTTCAACGTGCCGTCGCTGAACACCGCCAGCGAGGCCTGGGAAGTACACGCCCTGCGCCTGCTCAGCGCCGTGCTGGACGGCGGCTACAGCGCCCGCCTGTCCAGCCGGCTGGAGCGTGGCGAGGCCATCGCCACCTCGGTCGGCAGCGGCTACGACGCGTTCACCCGGGGCGACACCCTGTTTATTCTCAGCGGCATACCCAACGAGGCCCGCGCAGTTGACCTGCCGCAGCTGGAAGACGCGATCTGGCAGCAAATTGACGAACTGAAGCAGACCCCGCCCAGCGCCGAAGAGCTATCGCGCGTGCAGGCCCAGGTGGTTGCCGGGCTGGTCTACGCCCAGGACAGCATCATGGCGCAAGCCGATCGCATCGGTACGCTGGAGGTCGTCGGACTGCCCTGGCAGTTGGTGGACGAAGACTCCGCCGCCCTGCAGGCCATCACTCCCGAGCAGGTCAGCGCGGTCGCCCGCAAATACCTGACACGCGAACGCTACACCCGCAGCTATAACCTGCCGCTTGCCGAGGAGGCGCAACCATGAGCCCCCGCTCCCCGTTTTCTGCCCTGCGCTGGCTGATCGCGCTACTGGTGCTCGGCGGCATGCTGTTCCTGCTGGTTGAGCGTGCGCCCGAGCAGTCCACCCCCGAGCCGGTCAGCGTACCCAGCGAAGCGCCAGCGGCCACCGGTACCGCCAGCGAAGTCTTTGGCGAGCCGTTGCCGGCACTGCAATCGCTGGAAGAGCTGGACCTGGACACGCCGCCGGCGCGCCGCGGGCTGGACCTGCAGCACTGGCAGACCAGCCAGGGCACCCCGGTCTATTACATGCAGGCCGATGAGCTGCCGATGCTGGATGTGCAGATCCTGTTTGCCGCCGGCGCCAGCCGCGATGGCGAGCTGCCGGGCCTGGCCGGCTTTACCAACGCCATGCTCAACGAAGGCACCGGCAACCTGGATGCCGGCGATATCGCCGCAGGCTTCGAGCGCCTGGGCGCGCAGTTCAGCAACAGTTCGCACCGCGATATGGGCCTGCTTGGCCTGCGCACCCTGACCGCCAGCGACAAGCTGGAACCGGCGCTGTCGCTGTTTGCTCAGATTCTGGCCAAACCCAGCTTCCCCGAGGCCTCGCTGCAGCGCATCCGCGAGCAGATGCAGGCCGGCCTGCGCTATGCCCGCCAACGCCCGGGCAGCCAGGCCAGCGAAGCGCTCTGGTCCAGCCTGTACGCCGGCCATCCTTACGGCATCCCGCCGGACGGCACCGAAGAAAGCATCAACGCGATCACCCGTGCAGACCTGCAGACTTTCCAGCAAACCTATTACAGCGCCGGCAATGCGGTGATCGCACTGGTTGGCGCGGTTGGCCGCCAGCGCGCCGAGCAACTGGCCCAGCATCTGGCCGATGCCATGCCGCAGGGCGAGGCTGCGCCGCGCACCCCGGCACCCCAGCCGGTCAGCGCCAGCACCCAGCATATCGACTTTGCCAGCAACCAGACCCATGTCCTGATCGCCCAGCAAGGCATCAGCCGTGACGATCCGGACTACGCCGCGCTGTATCTGGGCAATCAGATTCTGGGCGGCGGCGGCTTTGGCTCACGCCTGGTCAACGAGATCCGCGAGCAACGCGGCCTGGCCTACTCGCCGCGCAGCACCTTCAGCGCCATGCAGGCCCCCGGCCCCTTCTATATCAGCATTCAGACCCGCGCCGATCAGGCCGAGCAGGCGCTGGACGTCGCCAATCAGGTGTTGGATGAGTTCATCCTCACCGGGCCGACCGAGACCGAACTGAGCCGCGCCAAGCAGCAAATGCTGGGTGAATTTCCGCTGAGCACCGCGAGCAACGGCGCCATCGTCTCGCAATTGGGCGCCATCGGTTTCTATGGCCTGCCGCTGAACTATATGCAGCTGTTTCTCGACCGTGTGCAGGCCTTGACCGCCGAGGATATTCGCGACGCCTTTGCCCGGCACCTGCCTGCCAGCGAGCGCCTGATCATCACCGTCGGCCCACCGCAGCCTGAGCCTGAGCCTGAGCCTGAGCCTGAGCAAGACGATACCGAGAGCGAGACCGACGGCGACTCGGCCACCCAGCCCCCCGAGGACGAGAACACATGAAACCCGTTCGCACCAAGGCGCGTGTCAGCCAGCTGCGCATCATCGCCGGCGAGTGGCGCAGCCGCCGCTTCAGCTTCACCGAACAGCCGGGCCTGCGCCCGACGCCCGACCGCGTGCGTGAGACGCTGTTCAACTGGCTGAGCAGCGCGGTACCCGGCGCCCATTGCCTGGACCCGTTCACCGGCAGTGGCGCGCTGACGCTGGAAGCCCTGTCGCGCGGCGCGGCCAGCGCCCTGGCCGGCGACCTCAGCCGCGACGTGGTACAGACCCTGCGCGGCCACCTGCAGACACTGGAATGCGACCGCGCCGAGGTGATCCAGCAGGACGGCCTGTCATTGCTGAGCGGTACGCCGCCGCGCCAGTTTGATCTGGTGTTTCTCGACCCGCCGTTCCATCAGGGCCTGCTGGAGCCGGCCTGCACAGCACTGGAAGCCAACGGTTGGTTGGCTGACGACGCGCAGATCTATATCGAAAGCGAGCAGTCGCCCAGCCAGCTGACCCTGCCCGGCAGCTGGCAACTGCACCGTGAAAAACGCGCTGGCCAGGTCTGGTACAGCCTGTGGCACCGCACAGCGTGAGCCGCTTTCGGCCCGCGCGCTGGCTGCCCGGCGGCCACCTGCAGACCCTGTTCAGCCCGCTGCTGCGCCGCTCTCTACCATTGCAGCGCGAGCGTGAACGCCTGACGCTGGCCGATGGCGACTTTCTTGATCTGGACTGGTTTGGCCCGGATAACCCAGAGCAACCCTGCGTAATTCTGCTGCACGGCCTGACCGGCAGTTCCAACTCACTGTATATCCTCGGCCAGCAGCGGCAGCTGGCAGCGCTTGGCTGGCGCAGTGTGGCGGTCAACTGGCGCGGCTGCTCGGGCGAGCCCAACCACAGCGCCCGCGCCTACCACTCCGGCGCCAGCGATGATCTGGCCGACGTGGTCAAGCATGTGCTGCTGCGCTGTCCCGGGCGCACGCTGGCGGCGGCCGGCTTCTCACTGGGCGGCAACGTGCTGCTCAAGTATCTGGGTGAATGCGGTGACGACTGCCCGCTCGGTGCGGCGGTTGCGGTATCCGTGCCCTTTCGTCTGGACGAATGCGCCGACCGGCTGCAAGAAGGCTTTTCGCGGGTCTATCAGAGCCGCTTTATGCGCGACATGTTGGCCTACGTCAGCAACAAGAAGCGGCTGTTTCAGCACCAGGGCTGGCACAGCGAACACGCCCGGCTCGACGCCCTTGGCTCGATGGACGGCATGGATACCTTCTGGGATTTCGATGGCCGGATAACCGCGCCGCTGCACGGTTACGCCAGCGCCGAGGATTATTACCGACGCTGCAGCAGCCGCTTCTTTCTCGGCCGCATTCAGCGCCCCTGCCTGCTGATTCAGGCGCTCAACGACCCCTTTGTCTACCCGCGCAGCCTGCCGCAGCTGGACGAGCTGGGGCCGCGTACCGAGTTTGAGCTGCACCAGCGCGGCGGCCATGTCGGCTTTGTGGAGGGGCCGCTCTGGCGCCCTGGCTATTATCTGGAGCGTCGTATTCCGACCTGGCTGGCGGCTCAGCTGGGATCGGCAGGCAAGTCGGCGTAGAGCGTTTGCAGCATGACCTCAACCCGCGGCCTGGCCGCTTCACTCAACAGGCCCCTCTCCTGCGCCAGCACCTGATAGACGCCGCGCTGCAACATCTGCAGCGTCAGACTGTCCTGCGCGTCGTTAAGCACCGTAGTGCACAGAAAACTGACCCAGCTATTCATCAGTAGCCAGCTGTTGAGCGCCAACACCGACGCATCGGCGTAACGGGCATCGAGAATGCCGGCGTCGATGGTGCCTTGAAAAATCGCCTCGATTGCCTGTAGCGCATTACGCGAGAAGGGTCGGTAACGCGCCGCCAGCGCTGCATCGCTGGCCAGCAGGTGCTCCAGATCACGCAGCAGGAATCGATAACGCCACATGACCGCAGCTACCGCTTCGAGGTAACCCGCCTTGTCGTCCAGATCCAGCGCGCGCCCCTGCGGCAAAGCAAGACTCTGCTCCATCTCCGCTACGTAGCCCTCGAACAGCTCGGCAATGATCTGCTGCTTGTTGCGGAAGTGGTAATACAGGTTGCCGGGTGACATACCCAAGTGCGCAGCAATGTGGTTGGTGGTCACGCTGCGCTCTCCCTGTTCGTTGAACAGCTGCAGGCTGGCATGAAGGATGCGGTCGCGGGTTTTCATCACATTCGTCGGGCGTTGGGTTGCACTGGGCTAGGGTCGACATCTTACCGTATTTGACACTCTAGAGTAATTACTCTAAAAATACTGCCTTACGCGCCCTCACCCAGCGCCACAACCGACAAAAACACCAACAAATGGGAGGCGTCCATGGTCGCCGATATTGCTTACCTGCAGGATCAGCAACAATCCATCAACCGCATGCAGCAACTGTTTAGCGCCCAGCAGGCGGCCTTTGCGAAGGATCCCATGCCCGATGCCGACACCCGGGTGGACCAACTCAAGGCACTCAAGCAGGTGCTGCTCAACCACCAGGACGCTTTCATCAAGGCCATCAATGCCGACTTTGGCCGACGCTCAGCCGATGAAACGCGGCTGGCCGAGATCATGCCCTCGCTGGAAGCCATTCACTACGCCAGCAAGCATCTGCGCCGCTGGATGAAGCCTTCGCGCCGCAAGGTCGGCATGGCCTTTCAGCCGGCCCGCGCCCAAGTGGTTTACCAACCGCTGGGCGTCGTTGGCATCATCGTGCCCTGGAATTATCCGCTGTATCTGGCAATTGGGCCGCTGGTCACCGCGCTGGCCGCCGGCAACCGTGCCCTGATCAAAATGAGTGAGTCGACGCCGCGCACCGCCGAGGTGCTGGAGCGCATGCTGGGTAGCGTCTTCACCGAAGAACAGGTAGCGGTGGTCACCGGGGAAGCCGAGGTAGGCGCCGCGTTTTCCCGTCTGGCCTTCGATCACCTGCTGTTCACCGGCGCAACCAGCATCGGCCGTCACGTGATGCGCGCCGCCGCCGACAACCTGACCCCAGTCACCCTGGAGCTGGGCGGCAAGTCACCGGCCATCGTCTCCCAGGACGTACCGCTGGCCGACGCCGCCGAACGCATCGCCTTCGGCAAGGCGGTCAACGCCGGTCAAACCTGCGTGGCCCCCGACTACATCCTCTGCCCGCGCGACCGCGTCGAGCCGCTGGCCGAGGCCCTGCAACAACGCTTTGCCCAGATGTACCCAAGCCTGCGCGACAACCCGGACTACACGCAGATCGTCAACCCGCGCCAGTACCTGCGCCTGCAGGGGTATCTCAGCGATGCCAACGAGAAGGGTGCGCGCATTCTGCCGGTCAACCCGGCCAACGAGGATCTGGACGGCACCCGCGTGATCGCGCCCACCTTGCTGCTCAACGTCAACGACGACATGACTGTGATGCAGGATGAGATCTTCGGGCCGCTGCTGCCGATTCTGCCCTACGATAACCTGGACGCCGCCCTGAGCTATATCGCCGAGCGCCCGCGCCCACTGGCCCTGTACTACTTTGGCTACGACAAAGCCGAGCAGCAGCGCCTGATGCAGCAAACCCACGCCGGCGGCATGTGCATCAACGATGCCGTACTGCACGTTGCCCAGGACGACATGCCCTTCGGCGGCATCGGCGCCTCCGGCATGGGGCACTACCACGGCCACGAGGGCTTTTTGGCCATGAGCAAGGCCAAGGGCGTCTATATAAAGCAGCGCTACAACGGCGCTAAGCCGATCTACCCGCCCTACGGTGGCACATTGCTGAAGCTGGTGTACAAACTGTTCCTGCGCTGAAACAGCGCAGGCAACAACAAATAAAGAAGAAAGACCATGCCTGATACCACCTCGCCGAATCTCGACCGGCGCAGCCTGCTCAAGCTGGGACTGGGCGCCTCCATGGTGCTCGGTACCGCAGGCCTGACGGCCAGCCTCAGCGGTTGCAGCAGCAATGCGCCGGCGACAAATTTTGCCGTGCTGCGCGACTCCGACCTGCCGCTGCTGCGCGCCCTTTACCCGGCCGTGATCGGCCCACATCCGGCCTTTGACCAGGGCCAGGCCGCCGACGCAGCAACAGCGCAGCTGGACCGCTCGCTGCAAGCCGCTTCGCCCTTTGTGCAGGAGGAAGTGCTCAACCTGCTGGGCATGCTGTCGCTGCCGCTCACCCGCGGACCGCTGACCGGCATCTGGGGCAATCTGGCCGAGGCCAGTCCGGCGCAACTGGAGGCCTTTCTGCTGCGCTGGCGCGACAGCCGATTCGATCTGCTGCGCAAGGGCCACAAGGCCATCACCCAGCTGCTACAGCTGTCCTGGTACGCCACCCCACAATCCTGGGCAGCCGTCGGCTACCCCGGCCCGCCGCAAGTCTGAGAGGTTTTTATGCCTGTACCCGATATTTTCCTGCAGGGCGTGGCGCGCGGCTGGCAGGTTATTGATGCCCGTGAACTGGATAGCGACCGTGAGCTTGAAGCAGACGTCATCATCATTGGCACTGGCGCCGGCGGCGGCACCAGTGCCGAAATTCTCGCCAACGCCGGCCTGCGTGTGCTGCTGGTGGAAGAAGGCTCACTGAAGACCTCCAGCGACTTCAAGAACGACGAAGGCAAGGCTTACGCCGAGCTGTACCAGGAGGGCTCGGCGCGGGCCACCGGCGACAGTGCCATCGGCATCCTGCAGGGTCGCACCGTTGGCGGCACCACCACGGTAAACTGGACCAGCAGCTTCCGCACACCCGATCCAACCCTGGCGCACTGGGCCGCCGAGCACAATGTGAAGGGGCTCGACAGCGCCAGCATGGCGCCCTGGTTCGCCAAGATGGAGGAGCGCCTGGGCGTCGCGCCCTGGGCGATACCGCCCAACGCCAACAACGACGTGATTCGTCAGGGTTGCGAACAGCTCGGTTATCACTGGAAGGTCATTCCGCGTAACGTGCGCGGTTGCTGGAATCTGGGTTACTGCGGCACCGGTTGCCCGGCCAACGCCAAGCAGTCGATGCTGGTCACCACGCTGCCAGCCGCCCTGGACAAGGGCGCCGTGCTGATACACAGCGCCCGCGCCGAACGCCTGGCGTTCAGCGGCGACCGCGTCAGCGCCGTGCAGTGCCGCGCGATGGACGCACACCTCAGCCGCCCGAGCGGTCACCGGCTGACCCTGCGCGCGCCGCATATCGTGCTGGCCGGCGGCGGCATCAACAACCCCGGCCTGCTGCTGCGCTCCGAAGCACCCGACCCGCACCAGCGCGTCGGCAAGCGTACCTTCCTGCACCCGGTCAACCTGACCCTGGCGCAGTACGATCGCGACATCCACGGCTATTACGGCGCGCCACAATCCATCTACTCCGACCACTTTCAATGGAACCAGGGCACCACCGGTCCGATGGGCTACAAGCTGGAAGTCCCGCCCATGCAGCCAAGTATCACCGCCACACTGATGGGCGGCTTTGGCATGCAGAGTCTGCAGCGCATGGCGGCGTTACCGCAGAGCAACGTGCTGCTGGCGCTGCTGCGCGACGGCTTCCACGAACAAAGCCAGGGCGGCAGCGTCAGCCTGCGCGACAATGGCGATCCGGTACTCGACTACCCGCTCAACGACTACCTCTGGGATGGCGCGCGCCGCGCCTACCTGAGCATGGGCGAGGTCCAGTTTGCTGCCGGCGCCAAAGCGGTGATGCCCAGCCACGCCCACGGGCGCCTGAGCACCAGCTGGGCGGACTTCCAGCAGCAAGTTGCCGAGCTGTCCTACCGCGCCCACGATGTGCGCCTGGCCAGCGCGCACGTCATGGGGGGCTGCGCCATGGGCGAAGATCCGCAAACCGCCGTGGTTGATAGCCGGGGCCGACATCATCAGCTGGAAAACCTGTCGATCCTCGATGGCTCGCTATTCCCCACCAGTATCGGCGCCAACCCGCAGCTGTCGATCTATGGACTGGTTGCCCGGCTGGCCAGCCAACTGGCCGAGGAATTGTCCTGAACGCCAGGAAGATACGCTGATCCGTGCCGCCCGTCCCCGGCGGGCGAGCGGTTCACAGCTGGGTTTTCGATGGTCGTTGAGCTACCATTTGCCTCTCTACCACCCGCTGCAGGACCCGCTCAGGCATGAACACCGTACTCTATCCCGGCACCTTCGACCCCATCACCAAGGGCCATACCGATCTGGTCGAGCGCGCCGCGCGGCTGTTTGACCGCGTGGTGGTGGCTGTCGCCGCCAGCCCGAAAAAGAATCCCGCCTTCACGCTGGAACAGCGCGTCGACATGGCCAAGACCGCACTGGGTCACCTGCCCAACGTCGAAGTAGTGGGCTTCTCCTCACTGCTGGCGCACTTCGTAAAAGAGGTAAACGCCAATGTGCTGCTGCGCGGCCTGCGTGCGGTCTCCGACTTCGAGTACGAATTCCAGCTGGCCAACATGAACCGGGTGCTGGCCCCCGACGTGGAAAGCCTGTTCCTGACGCCGTCCGAAAAATACTCCTACATCTCCTCCACCCTGGTGCGCGAGATTGCTGCGCTCGGTGGCGACGTGACCAAGTTCGTTCACCCGGTGGTCAATGAGGCGCTGACCGAGCGCTTTAGCCGCTGAGGTCGCAGGAGCCAGCATGTCACTGATCATCACCGACGACTGCATCAACTGCGACGTCTGCGAGCCGGAGTGCCCCAACGGCGCCATCTCCCAGGGCGAAGAGATCTACGTTATCGACCCCAACCTGTGCACCGAGTGCGTCGGCCACTTTGACGAGCCACAGTGTCAGCAGGTGTGTCCGGTCGACTGCATTCCGCTCGACCCCGACAACGTCGAAAGCCAGGACGAGTTGATGGACAAGTACAAGATCATCACAGGTCAGGGCTAAGCGCATGCTGACCCGCCTGTGCCAGCCCCTCAGCCTCGGTGTGCTGCTGTTGTGCAGCGCCCCCCTGCTGGCGGCGGACGGCCCGGGCCGCAGCGCGGTCGCCAGCGCCCACCCGATGGCCACCGACGCTGGCCTTGAGATCATGGCCGACGGCGGCAATGCCTTCGATGCCGCGATTGCGGTAGCCGCCACCCTGGCGGTGGTCGAACCCTACAGCTCCGGTATTGGCGGCGGCGGTTTCTTCCTGCTGCGCCAACCCGGCAACAGCGACCAGCCCTACCGCTTTATCGACGCCCGCGAAACCGCGCCAGGCCAGGCTGGCCGCGATCTCTACCGCGACGCCAGCGGTGAGGTGCAGCGCGACCCGGCCATCAATGGGCCGCTGGCAGCGGGTATTCCCGGCATTCCGGCAGCGCTGGTTCATCTGGCCGAGCACTACGGTCGCCTGCCGCTGGCGCAATCCCTTGCCCCAGCCATTGAAGCTGCCGAGAACGGCTTCCACAGCAGCGAGCACTACCGCACGCTAGTCGGCTTCCGCCTGGAGACCATGCAACGCGACGCGGAAACCGCACGGCTGTTTCTGCGCGACAATCAGGCGCCCGACGCTGGCACCCTGATTAGCCAACCCGAGCTGGCCGCCACCCTGCGTGCCATTGCAAAGGACGGCCGCGACGGCTTCTACCGCGGCCCGGTCGCCGAGCAACTGCTGCGCGGCGTGCAGGCCGCGGGCGGGGTCTGGCAACAGGCCGACCTGGACAACTACCGGGTTATCGAACGCAGCCCCATTCGCTTCTCCAGCGGCGGGTATCAGGTCATCAGCGCGCCGCTGCCCTCGGCCGGCGGCATTGCGCTGGCCGGTATTCTGCAGGCGCTGCCCGCGCTACCGGCCAGCCCCAACGGCTCGATTCAGCAGACCCACCAGCTGGTTGAGCTGATGCGCCGCGTCTACCGTGACCGCGCCATGCTGCTGGGCGACAACGACTTTGTGCCCGTACCGGTGGCCGAGCTGACATCCAAGGCCTACGCCGTGGCCATGGCGCAGGACATTGACCCCGAGCGCGCCACCCCGAGCAGCGAGCTGGGGCCGCTGCGCGACTTCCACGAAGGCACCAACACCACCCATTTCTCGCTGCTGGATGCCGACGGTAACGCCGTTTCAGCCACCCTGAGCATCAACCTGCCCTTCGGCGCGGCCTTTACCCCGCCCGGCACCGGCGTGCTGCTCAACAATGAAATGGACGACTTTGCCGCCGACCCCAGCGGCAGCAACGCCTACGGCCTGGCCGGCAGCGAGGCCAACGCCATCGCCCCCGGCAAGCGTCCGCTGTCGAGCATGACCCCGACCATGCTGGAAAACGACCAGCAGCTGGCCCTGCTCGGCACCCCCGGCGGCAGCCGCATCATTACCATGGTGCTGCTTGGCACGCTGGAAGCCATGCATGGCGAGCCAGTCGAGCGCTGGGTCAGCCGCCCGCGTTTTCACCACCAGTACCTGCCGGACCATATTCAGGTAGAAGACGCTGCCTTCGATACCGACCAACAGGCGACCCTGCAGGCCATGGGGCACCAGATCAAGCCGGTTGGCCGCGACTACGGCAATATGCACGCGGTGTCCTGGGACAAGGCAGGCAACCGTGTGTCGGCCGCCAGCGACCCGCGTGGCATCGGCAGCGCCCAACTGGGTGAGCCCCGCATGCAGGCAGAAAAAAGCCGGGAGTAGTCACCCACTCCCGGCTGTTCAGTTCACACCATTTGCTCAGCCCGTCCAGCCCACTACCTGGGCATAGATGACAAAGCACAGGGAAATGCCGATCCAGATGCCGAACAGCGGCAGGAAGAAACGCACCCAGCGATCCCAGGTGACGCCACCCAGCGCCAATGTCGCCATGAAGTAGCCCGAGGTCGGATACAGGATGTTCGACAGGCCGTCACCCAGCTGGTACGCCAGTACCGCCGTCTGACGGGTGACACCAATCAAGTCGGACAGCGGCGCCATGATCGGCATGGTCACCAGCGCCTGGCCACTTCCGGACGGAATCACAAAGTTGAAGCCCACCTGAGAGATGAACATGCCAACGGCTGCCAGCGTCTCGGGGAAGGAGCCAACCAGATTGCCCAATCCGAACACCAGGGTGTCCATTACCTGACCCTGCTCCAGCATCACCGCCACAGCCCGCGCCAGGCCGCAGATCATGGCGCCGACCAGCACTTCACGGAAGCCGCGATTGAAGGCCTCGCAGATAGTGCCCAGCGACAGGCCGGCGATCATGCCCACAGCCACACCCATGATCACGAACAGACCGGCCATTTCCATCATGAACCAGCCGCGCGTCAGCACGCCCCAGACCATGATCGCGAAAAAGCCCAGTGCTGAGATGCCCGCCCAGAACTGGCGAGGGGTGAAGTGCATCGGCTCACCGATATCCTCGTGCTGGTAATGGCGGCGCTTTTCGGCTTCCTTGCTGTCACCCGCCATCAGGCTCAGCGCCGGATTGGCCCGCACCTTCAGGGCATAGCGCGTGATATAGAGCACACCAGACCCGACCAGCAGCAGGAACAGCAGCGAACGCAGACCCGCACCGGAGTAGATCGGCACTTCGGCAATCATCTGACCCAGCCCGGTGTTGATCGGGTTGAGCACACCGGAGGAAAACCCGGCCGTGGTGGCCAGCAGCGCGACACCCACAGCCGTAATACTGTCAAAACGCAGGGCGATCATCAGCGGCAGAATAACCGGCACATAGACCAGCGCCAGCTCCTGCGTCCCGATCAGGGTAGCAACAACCGAGAAGGTAACCATCAGCACCGGCAGAATAAGCACCGAGCGGTTGGCAAAGCGGCGGGTCAGCTTGTCCACCGCGATATCGATCACGCCGGTAGTGCGAATGACCATGAACATGCCGCCAATGATGAAGGTGAAAAACACCACCATGGAGGCATCGACTAGGCCTTGCGGAATCGCCAGCATGAATTGCTCCAGGCTGACCGGGGTAGCTTCAACCTGGCGATAACTCTCGGGGTTGATCGCGACCCGACCGTTCTCCAGGGTCACCCGGTCGTACAGGCCCGCAGGAATAAAGTGCGTGAGCACCGCTGCGATAGCGGTAAACACAAAAAGGATGACGTAGATGTGCGGCATCTGAAAGCCGACCCGCTCTTCGGCGATAGCGTCGCCCTGTTCTACATTATTGGTATCGGCCACGTGGCTCTCCGCTCGCTCGGTTGTATCAAGGTGAACGGCAATACTGCTGCAAAAAAACGGAAACCTTAATAGTCGAGCACCCTGCATGCCGTCAGATTAGTCCAATTGATGCACCATAATTGCACACGCCCATGATCTGGGCGCTCAGCAGCACACGTCAGCAACGCCCCAGACGCCTGTCGCCAGACAAACGGCGGGGGCACAACACCATTTCATCGTAAAAGCCGAGAGTTTCTTTTCCGATTCCTGTATATTAACCGCCTGTTTTTTCCACCCGGCTATCAGAGAGTGCCATGACTGATCTATCCCTCTACCGCAATATTGGTATCTTCGCCCACGTTGATGCCGGTAAAACCACTACAACTGAACGTATCCTCAAGCTCACCGGCAAGATCCACAAGCTGGGTGAAACACACGAGGGTGAGTCCACCACCGACTTCATGGAACAGGAAGCCGAGCGCGGTATTACCATTCAGTCCGCTGCTGTCAGCTGCTTCTGGAAAGGCCACCGCTTCAACGTCATCGACACCCCCGGCCACGTTGACTTCACCGTAGAAGTATATCGTTCGCTGAAAGTTCTCGACGGCGGCATCGGCGTATTCTGTGGTTCCGGCGGCGTTGAGCCCCAGTCCGAAACCAACTGGCGCTACGCGAACGACTCCAAAGTTTCCCGTCTGATCTTCGTCAACAAGCTGGACCGTATCGGTGCAGACTTCCTGCGCGTAACCGAGCAGGTCAAGAGCGTACTGGGCGCCAAGCCGCTGATCATGACCCTGCCGATTGGCCGCGAAGACACCTTCTCCGGTGTGGTTGACCTGCTGACCCGCAAAGCCTACATCTGGGACGAGACCGGTCTGCCGGAAAACTACAAGGTCGAAGACGTGCCGGCCGACATGGCTGACGACGTCGAAACCTACCGCGAGCAGCTGATCGAAAGCGCCGTGGAAATGGACGACGACCTGATGATGGCCTACATGGACGGCGAAGAACCGGCCATCGACGACATCAAGCGTTGCATCCGCAAGGGCACCCTGGAGCTGGCGTTCTTCCCGACCTACTGCGGTTCCGCGTTCAAGAACAAGGGCATGCAACTGCTGCTCGACGCCGTTGTTGACTACCTGCCGTCGCCGACTGAGGTTAACCCGCAGCCGCTGACCGACGAAGAAGGTAACCCCACCGGTGAGCACGCTATCGTCTCTGCCGACGAGCCCTTCCGCGCCCTGGCCTTCAAGATCATGGACGACCGTTTCGGCGCCCTGACCTTCTGCCGCATCTACTCCGGTAACCTGAACAAGGGTGACACCATCCTCAACTCGTTCACCGGCAAGACCGAACGTGTTGGCCGCATGGTAGAAATGCAGGCGGACGAGCGTAACGAACTGACCTTCGCTACCGCAGGCGACATCATCGCCATCGTCGGCATGAAGAACGTTCAAACCGGTCACACCCTGTGTGATCCGAAGAACCCCTGCACCCTGGAAGCGATGGTCTTCCCCGAGCCGGTAATCTCTATCTCTGTTGAGCCGAAAGACAAGGGCTCCACCGAGAAGATGGGTGTTGCCATCGGCAAGATGGTTGCAGAAGATCCGACCTTCCGCGTTGAAACCGATCCGGATTCCGGCGAAACCATCCTCAAGGGCATGGGCGAGCTGCACCTGGACATCAAGGTCGACATCCTCAAGCGTACCTACGGCGTTGAGCTGGTTGTAGGTCAGCCGCAGGTTGCCTACCGCGAAACCATCACTCGCGAAGTTGAAGACAGCTACACCCACAAGAAGCAGTCGGGTGGTTCTGGTCAATACGGTAAGATCGACTACGTCATTCGTCCCGGCGAGCCGAACTCCGGCTTCACCTTCAAGTCCAGCGTTGTTGGCGGTAACGTACCGAAGGAATTCTTCCCGGCTATCGAGAAGGGCTTCGCCTCTCTGATGGGCACTGGCCCGCTGGCTGGCTTCCCGGTTCTGGACGTTGACTTCGAGCTGACCGACGGTGGCTTCCACGCCGTTGACTCCTCGGCCATCGCGTTCGAAATCGCCGCCAAGGGTGCCTTCCGTCAGTCCATGCCCAAGGCCGGCCCGCAGCTGCTGGAACCGGTCATGAAGGTGGACGTGTTCACCCCCGAAGACCACGTTGGTGACGTCATCGGTGACCTGAACCGTCGCCGTGGCATGATCGCTGGCCAGGAAGCCGGTGTAACTGGCGTACGCATCAAGGCCGATGTACCGCTGGCAGAAATGTTCGGCTACATCAGCACCCTGCGTACCATGACCTCCGGTCGTGGCCAGTTCTCCATGGAGTTCTCGCACTACTCCGCGTGCCCGGCCAACGTTGCCGAGACCGTGATCGCCAAGGAGAAAGAGAAGCGCGCTGCCAAATAAGGCTCGCGTTACTCTGCACCGAAAAACGCCTGATGCTCTGCATCAGGCGTTTTTTTATGGGTTATCGGGAATCAGCAAGGAGCGATACCTCCAGCGGCGCGCCTCCCTACTTTTGCGCTGCTAGTCCATCCTGTTGCAACCCAGTATCTTCGGCATCGTGCTGGTGCTAAGTCCGCCTTTCGCCTTTACTTAGCAATCCCCCGGGGCACCCGGCTACGCGGCCCTTCGGGTTCGCTGCGTTGCTCGGTTGGGCGGGGGTGGCCGGCTAGGTAGCGGCAGAACTCGTCGCTACGCTCCTCAGACATGCTGCCGCTCTTTTTCCCGCCAGCCCTGCGCTACTCGCCCGCGTAAACGGGACGAAACCCGGGTGCACACCCCACCATCCGAGCATTCGGCAAACTGTTTTAGCGCAATGGGCTAGGAAGGCATGCCACAACCCCAACAACACTCAGGCCTCGGCAAGGTCCGCCGGAATACTCAGGGCGTCGTGGGCGGCGCGCAGGTTGGCGCTGGACTCCAGCAGGTAGTGCAGGTCATTCAGCAGGCTGGTGGCCTGCCAGCCGTCCAGTTCGCCGGCGCGCAGCTGCTGGTTCAGGCGCTGCTCAAACTGGCTGCGGAACAACTGCTGCTGGTCCACATAGGCTTCCGAGCGCTGCTGCTCGGCCGCGACAGACAAACCATCGGCGTCACGCCGGGCCTGGTCGCTGAGCAGCAAGCGCCCCTGCTCGCGCAGCTGGCGGTAGCCCTCGCGCAGCGCCGGCCGCGCACTGTCGATATGCTTGCGCAGATTGCTCTGCAGGTGCTTGGCCGCCTTCACCGCCTCCACCAGGTCCCGCGCTGCCAGATTCAGCTGCATCAGCGCCTGCTGCTGTGCTGGCAGGGTCTCGCAGTCCAGATGACTGAGAAAGTCGATGATGTCGGCGTAGATACCCTTGATGTGCTGGTGATAAAGCGCATCAGCGTCTTCACGCTCGGCCAGCGGCGGCACCGGCAAGGGCTCACTGAGTGCGCGCTCACGGGTCATGTCCTGACGAAACTCGGCGGGCAGATAGAGTGCCGACGCAATCACCTGCCGACTGGTCGCCGCCAGATGCCCCAGCTCCTGCTGCAACACCTTGAGCGCAGTGTCGGCATGGCGCCGCGCCGCCTCATCCAGATACAGGGCGTGAGAGCGCGGCTGCTCGGCCAAATCCTCACCAGACACCAGTGCCGGAGCCGGTAGCCAACGCTGCAGCAGGCGCACCAGAGTCGGCACCAGCGGCAGCATCAACAGCAGACCGAGCAGATTGAACAGCGTGTGGAACAGCGCCAGCTTCAGGGTATGGGCGCCCGCATCGATACCCAGGTCGTCAGCCAGCTGATCGACCAGACCCGCCAGCAGCGGCAGGATGCTGAGCGCCACCAGAGCCGTCAACACATTGAACAGAATATGGGCTGCGGCCAGCTGCCGACCGGCGTTATTGGCACCCAATGCGGCAATCAGCGCGGTTACCGTAGTGCCAAGGTTGGCCCCGACCGCCATCGCCAAGGCATTGTGATAATCAAGCTGCCCGCTTGCCAGCGCCGCCAGGGTGATCATCAGCGTGGCGTGACTGGACTGCATCAATACCGTCGCCAGAGTGCCCAGCAAGGCGTAGAGCACAATGCCCTGCCAACCCTCGACCTGATAGGCCGCCAGCTCGAATACCTGATCCAGCCCGGCAAAACCGGCCTTCATCTGGTCGATACCGAGAAACAGCAGACCGATGCCCAGCAGCACCTGTCCGGTACCGCGCCAGCGCGCCTGACGGTTGCGCTCCAACACCACGCCAAACACCAGCAGCGGCATGCCAACCTGCGCTAGATCCAGCTTAAGGCCCACCAGCGCAATCAGCCAGGCGCCCGTGGTGGTACCGAGGTTAGCGCCAAAGACGATGCCGATACCCGCCGTCAGGCTAATCAGCCCGGCGCTGAGAAAGGCGATACTGAGTAGCGTCACGAGGGAGCTGGATTGCACCAGCGCGGTACTCAGGGTACCGAAGGTGAGGCTTTTCCAAAGCCGGTCGGTGCTGACTGCCAGCCAGCGTTCCAGCGCACCACCGGTGAAGGCGCGAAAGCCATCTTCCAGATAGCGCATGCCCAGCAAAAACAGCGCCACGCCGGCGACCAGCAGCGCCAGTGGCGGGCTTCTGAGAAACAGCAACACCACCAGCGCCAGCCCGAGCAACAGCCCGAGCGGGCGCAGCAGCGGCACCAGCTTGCTACTCAGGCGCACCTCAGCGATGCTGCCACCGTGTTGGCTGCAGCCTGGCCCACCCTACTGCGCCGACCCGTTGCATGGCTCAGCCGTGCGGGTCGATCAGCGCACTTCGTCCTGCTGCTTGCGGCCATAACCGGCGCGGCTGCAGCCCAGACAGCGTACAAAGGTCTCTTCGGCCGGGCGAATTACCAGCTCGTGACCGGCCTCACCCACGTTGCCACCCATGGCGCTGAACGGCAGGCTGACCAGGAAGGCGCCCGCGCCAACCAGCGTCACACCCAGCAGCAGCGGGCGAGCGATGACCAGATCCCCGACCATGGCAAAGTAGCCCGGCTCGTCCTGGTGGTATTCGTTATAAGAGTCCGCAGCCATGACGCTGGCGCTCATCAGCAGGCCGGCAATAAGTGCGGTGGAATGACGTAACAGGCGCATAGTTAATCCCTGGTTGTGGCCCGAAAGGCATTGATTATCTCGCCCGCCCAATTCCTCTGGGCCGTCGGCGTCCCTTGCATTGTAGGCACAATCACGCGAATACGGAACGCACCCGCCTGCAAATCACCCACCTCAGCGCTGACAGTTGCGACAGAATACCGAACTGCGCTGCCCCAGACGGACCTCGGAGAGGGTCGTGCCGCACTGTTTGCACAGCTGCCCGCCGCGTCCGTAGACGAACAATTCCTGCTTGAAATAGCCCGGCTGCCCGTCACCCCCAACGAAGTCACGCAGTGTGGTGCCGCCACGCTCGATGGCGGCTGCCAGAATGCGCTTGATCTCCTCGGCAAGGCGCTGATAGCGCTGGCGGCTGATGCGCCCGGCCTCGCGGCGCGGATCGATGCCGGCGGCAAACAGCGCCTCGCTGGCGTAAATGTTGCCCACTCCCACCACGATCGCGTTATCCATGATGAAGGGCTTGACCGCCGTCCCCTTGCCACGCGACAGCTGATACAGCCGCTCGCCGTCGAAGGCGGCCGACAGCGGCTCGGGCCCCAGCTTGCCAAGCAGCGCGTGGGGCTCGTCAGCACGGGCCCAGAGCAGCGCACCAAAACGGCGCGGGTCGGTGTAGCGCAGCGCCATGCCCGACTCCAGTTCGATATCCACATGATCGTGCTTGCCGGGCGGTGTGCCGGCGGGCACCAGACGCAGGCTCCCCGACATGCCCAGGTGACCAATCAGAGTGCCGCCGCCAATGCGCATCAGCAGGTATTTGGCCCGCCGCTCGATGGCGTCAAAGCGCTGCCCTTCGATCTGGATCGCCAGGTCTTCGGGGATCGGCCAACGCAGCCGCCGCTCACGCACCACCAGACGGCGCACCCGCTGGCCCTGCAAATGGGGCGCTATACCGCGCCGCGTCGTTTCGACTTCAGGTAATTCAGGCATCTCAGCTTTGCTGCAAGTAGGTAAAGAAAATCAGCAACAGCAGCAGCGGCATGACACTGACGACAAAGCGCCCGTTCCAGCCGAAGGCCACCCGGTAGGGCGACTCGCCACTGTAGCGCGACAGGATAAGGGTGGACGGCCCAAAGGGCGAGAAGATCATGGCCAGTGAGAAGCCGCACATCAGCCCCACCGCCGGCGTCATGATCGGCACACCAAGATGGGCCAGCTGCGCCAACAGGCCTGCCGTCAGCGACAGCGAGACAATCGGCGCCAGCCCCAGCACCGCCAGTACGATGGTGCTGAACAGCGCGCCAATGGCCAGCAGTACGTTGTACTTGGGCTCCTGAGCCAGCCAGGCGGCAATCTCCTCCAACGGCGCCACCGCGCCCAGCACGCCGCCAAGCAACGCCGCGCAGCCAAAAATGAACATCTCGTTGTGCATGCTGACCATGTTGCCGGTGACTTCCTCCAGCACCTGCCCCGGCGAGCGTTCGCGCCACAACAGATAGCTGATCACCCCGGCAGGCACCAGCACCATCGCCGCCTGGGATGCGCCGAGATCGGTCACTGAGGCCAGCAGACCGATAGCGCCCAGCCCCAGCAGGCTGCCAATCAGCAGCTGCGGCATGCCGTCGGCCTTGCTGGTGTCGCCAATATTGTCGCGCAGCGCCAGCAGGCCGGTGGTCTCCCTGCGCCAGCCCACCACGATCATCATCAACGCAGCCACCGCGCCGTAGGGCACCATGGTGCTCCAGGACTGCTCCGGCATCTCGCGGGAGATAATGGCGATGGTCACGCTGGTAGGTGCCAGCAGGGGCACCAGGGCAAAGCCCCGCAGGGTAGTCACCATCACACTGCGCAACCCGTCGCGACGCTGTTCGGCGCTCAGCGGGTAGCGCTTGAGGTGCTCGCTCAGGGTGCCGCAAAGCAGGTTCATCATGCCGAAATTGAGGATCGAGCCGATACTGCCGGCCGCCAGCACATAGCGCGGATAGAGGATCACCTTGGAGCCTGACAGCAGCGCCTTGTGCAGCTCGCGCAGCTGCGGCAGCCGCTGGGCCAGCAACTGCATCAGCCCCAGCGCACCAAGGAAGCTGGTGTAGTAGGCCACCGAGCTGGCCAGCTTGGGCCACAGCGACGCCTCCGGGCGGGCAAACCAGAGCGCCGCCACCAGTACCGCCAGGGTAGCCAAGCCCAACCAGCGCGGATAAGGATTCAACCGCCGGAAAAACAGCAGAAAATAGACCACAAAGGCCAGTGCTGCCGCCCAGCTCAGCTCAGGCAGATGAGCGAGCAGCGCGCCCAGCTCCAGCGCCACCCCGAGGGGCAGCAACCACGCCGGGGTCACGGCAGGTCCTTGCGGTAGGCGCCCTTCTTGAATACGCCCTCGCCAAAGCCGATCAGCTTGTCATCCTGATCCAGCAGGTCACAGCTAGCCATGAACACCTTGTGGCCAGCGCTGCGGCAGCTCGCCACTGCACGCACGCGCGTACCGACCGGTGCGGTGGAGGTGAAGTTGGTGTTCAACGACAGGGTGATAGCCACCCGGCGGTCTTGCGGCGACGCGGCCCAGGTGCCGCACAACCCCATGGCGATATCCAGCAGGCTCGCCGTGACACCGCCGTGCAGCGAGCTGGCATTGTTCATGTGCTTGTCGGTCAGAGTCAGGCCAACGACTGCGCGCCCCTCGCTGTACTCTTCCAGTTCAGCGCCCAGTTCCTGAAAGAAACCGGTCACGGTGCGGGCAATGGCCTGACGTTCTGCTTGATTCACGGGTGCGACACCTTTTATTCACTACACTCGATGGGCGATGCGGTCGGGATACTCGACTGCGGGCAGACGACGACCAGCTTGCATGGCGCAAGTATGGCACGACAGTGCCGATGCAGACTGTCGCCAAACTTGCACTCCTACTGCGCAAGATTTAATCTCGCTGCACTTTAAACGAAATACCGTTTCGCCATGCGGAACAATGAGCGTACTCCAGGAGGCAAAGCATGTTCAAGCGGATTGGCGTCATCGGCGCCGGAGCCATGGGGCGCGGCATCGCGCAACTGTTCGCCAGCAGTGGTCAGCAGGTGTTGCTGTTCGATACCCGCGCAGAAGCCATCGACGACGCGCTGGCCTTCAACCGCAACCTGCTGCAACGGGCGCAGGCCAAGGGCAAGATGACCGAAGCCGAACTGGAAGCGACCATCGCCCGCATGCAACCAGCGCAGACGCTGGAAGAGCTGCAAGACTGCGATCTGGTGATTGAAGCCATCGTCGAGCTGCTGGACGTCAAACAGAAGCTGTTTGCCGACCTGGAAGCCATTGTCAGCGATGACTGCGTCCTGGCCACCAACACCTCTTCCCTTTCCGTCACCCGCATCGCCAGCACCGCGAACAAGCCCGAGCGCGTCGCCGGCTTCCACTTCTTCAACCCGGTGCCGTTGATGAAGATCGTCGAAGTCGTGCGCGGCGAGCGCACCGATGAGCGTCATATTCAGGCGCTGGTGGCGCTGGCCGAACAGGCTGGTCACTTCCCGGCGATTACCCCGGACACCCCCGGCTTTCTGGTCAATCACGCCGGCCGCGCCTTCGGCACCGAAGCCCTGCGTATCCTCAGCGAAGGCGTGGCCAGTGTGCAGCAGATCGACCGCATCCTGCGCGACGGCCCAGGCTTTCGCATGGGGCCGTTCGAGCTGTTCGATCTGACCGGTCTGGACGTCTCCCACGCGGTGATGGAATCGGTCTACGAGCAGTTCTACCACGACCCGCGCTACACCCCCTCGTTCATCGCTGCCCAGCGCGTGGCCGCTGGCCTGCTGGGTCGCAAGACCGGCCAGGGCTTCTACCGCTACGAGGACGGTCAGAAGATCGAGCAGCCCGAGCCGCAGCCAGAAACCGTGCTGATCAACCGTCCGTTCTGGCTGGAGACCGATGATGATGCGCTGCGTAGCCAGGTCGAAGAGGTACTGACCAAAGCCGGCGCCACCCTGGAAGCCGGTAGCAAGCCATCGGACGACGCCATCTGCCTGATCACCCCGCTGGGCGATGACTGCAGCACCGCCCTGACTCAGCTGGGCCTGCCGGCGGATCGCACCCTGGCACTGGACAGCTTCGCCAACTGGGACAAGCGCCGCACCCTGATGCGCCAACCCGCCGCCAGCGCCAACGTGGTCGCCCAGGCGCGCCAGGCGCTGAGCGCCGACGGCGTGCCAGTGGAAGTCATCAACGATTCAGCCGGCTTTGTTATCCAGCGCCTGATCGCCAGCGTGGTCAATCTGGGCTGCGAAATCGTGCAGAAGGGCATCACCGCGCCGCAAACACTGGACCGCGCCATTCAACTGGCGCTGGGCTACCCCAAGGGCCCGCTGGCCTTCGGCGAGCACTATGGCGAAGCCAACATTCTTGCTGTTCTCAACAACATTCAGGCCGTCTACGGCGAGCCGCGCTACCGCCCCAGCCCCTGGCTGCGTCGCCGCGTGCAGCTGGAACTGCCTTTGACTACACCCGACTTCCAGGAGTAAGAGCATGACTGCCTACATCTATGATGGTTTGCGCACCCCCTTCGGCCGCCACGCCGGCGCCATCGCCAGCGTGCGCCCCGATGACCTGCTGGCCGAGGTGATCCGCGCCGTGGTTACCCGCAACCCCTTCGACGGTGCCGACTACGAAGACGTGGTCATGGGCAACACCAACCAGGCCGGTGAAGACGCGCGCAACGTTGCTCGCCACGCCGGCCTGATGTCCGGCCTGCCGCAGGACGTGGCCGGTGTTACCGTCAACCGCCTGTGCGGCTCCGGCCTGGCGGCCATCCTCGACGCCGCTCGCGCCGTCAAAGCCGGTGAAGGCGACCTGTTCGTCGCCGGTGGCGTGGAAAGCATGAGCCGCGCACCCTTCGTTATCGCCAAGAGCGAAAGCGCCTACAGCCGCGACTTCCGCGCCTTCGACAGCACCATCGGTGCGCGCTTCCCGAACCCCAAGGTCGAGAAGCAGTTCGGCGATGACACCATGCCGCAAACCGCCGACAACGTCGCTGCCGACCTGGGTATCAGCCGCGAAGAAGCCGACACCTATGCCGCACGCAGCCAGGCGCTGTACGAGAAGGCCCGTGCTGACGGTTTCTTTGCCGAAGAGATCCACCCGATTGAAGTGTCCCAGGGCCGCAAGAAGCCCGCCAAGCTGGTCGATCAAGACGAGCATCCGCGCCCGAGCAGCGACATGGCCGCCCTGTCCGGCCTGCGTCCGCTGTTTGAAGGTGGCGTGGTTACCGCTGGCAACGCCTCTGGCGTCAACGATGGCGCCGCTGCGCTGATCATTGGCAGCGAAGCCATTGGCCAGAAGTACGGCATCAAGCCGCGCGCACGCATCCTGGCCGGCGCCGTCTCCGGTGTCGCCCCGCGTGTCATGGGCCTGGGCCCGGTTGAAGCCTGCAAAAAAGCCCTGAGCCGCGCCGGCCTGAGCCTGGACGACATGGATGTGATCGAAATCAACGAGGCTTTCGCCTCGCAGGTTCTCGGTTGCGCCAAGCAGCTGGGCATCGCCTTTGACGACCCGCGCCTGAACCCCAACGGCGGCGCCATCGCGGTCGGCCACCCGCTGGGCGCCTCCGGCGCTCGCCTGGCCCTGACCGCCCTGCGCCAGCTCGAGCGCACCGGCAAGCGCTACGCGCTGGTCAGCCTGTGCATCGGCCTGGGTCAGGGTGTGGCGGCGGTGATCGAGCGCGTTTAACGCGCTCGATCAGGCTGAAGGCTGGGGCAGTGTGTCAGAGGTTTGTGCCACCACACCGCCCGGCCACCTCCCCCTGCTTGACCTTCCAGCCTCCAGCCTTTCGCCTCCAGCCCAACGCGGTGCACAGCGCCGCGTTCTGCTTGAAGCTTGCCGCTTGAAGCTGATAGCTTCTACCCCTCATTCCCTGTCAGCGACCCTTGCATGCAGCTCAACTCCAGCCCCTTTGAATGGCTCGGCTCGGCCATCGGTACCGTGGTCCGTGTCGTGCTCGACAGCCTGATCTGGCTGTTCACTTTGCTGAGCAACGCCAGCTCAGATTTCATCAACGGGTTTTCCCGCGCCCTGGGGGTCAACAGCAACCTGCTGAGCATCGCCGCTGTCATCCTCGGCCTGTTTCTTATCTACACCGGCGTACGCGCCTTTATTCGCCGCAAGATCGTGCTGGGTATCGTCTGGGTGCTGCTCGGGCTCTGGCTGCTGAGCGCTCTGATCAAGTGACACCTGCCTGTCGCCAGGCAGGCTAGTTTTCAGCTCATAACCTAAGGAGAACACCATGGGATTTGCATTTTCCAACGACCTGGAACTGACCAGCAGCGCGTTTGGCAACAACGGCGCCATCGCCGCCAAGCACACCGGCGATGATGTCGACGTCTCTCCCGCGCTGAACTGGAAGAACGCACCAGCGGGCACCAAGTCCTTTGCCGTCATCTGCCACGATCCGGACGCACCGCTGATTTCCGCCAACGGCACCTACGGTTTTGTTCACTGGGTGCTCTATAACATTCCGGCCAACGTCAGCGCGCTGGCCGAAGGCTGCGCCGACTACACCCAGGGCGTGAACAACTTTGGCAACAGCGGCTACAACGGTCCGCTGCCGCCGGAAGGTCACGGCCAGCACAAGTACTATTTCTGGGTTATCGCGCTGGACGCTGAGCTGGATCTGCCCGCCGGCCTGACCCTGTGGCAGCTGCTGGAAAAGATTGAGCCGCACGCCACCGCAATGAACCGCCTGATCGGCACCTACCAGCGCTGATCAACGCTGTATTGGGGCGCCTGCAGCGGCGCCCCAACCTATCTCTGCACCACCCATAACAGCGGATTCACAGCATCAAACTTGCTGTTCAGTCTCGCTTATTACAACCATCATATATGCCTGATCCCGCCGTAACGGACCCTCGCCCATGACCGCCTCTGAGACCCACAGCCACGCCTTTGACCAGGCCATCAGCCTCACCGCCAAGGGCGACAACCTGTTTGCCGGTGAAGTCGGTGACCGCTATCAAAACATGGTCGGCCCCTTTGGCGGCCTGACGGCTGCTACGCTGCTGAACGCCGCCTTGCAGCACCCCGAGCGCATCGGTGAGCCGGTCTCGCTGACCATCAACTTTGCCGGACCGGTCCAACCGGGTGCCTTCGACATTGAAGCGGTGGCGCTGCGCACCAACCGCTCGACGCAACACTGGCTGCTGTTGCAGCGCCAGGACGGTGAAGTGGTCACCAGTGGCACCGCCTTTTTTGCCACTCGCCGCGAGACATGGTCCGAGCAGCAGCAGCCTATGCCGCACGCACCTGCTGCCAACAGCCTGCCGCAGTTGGTGCGGGGTGAGCGCAACTGGTTTGCTAATTACGACTTCCGCTATGTGTCCGGCCTGTTCGACCCGAGCCGCGGCGATACCAACCCGAGCGAAGCCGACACTGAAACCCTGCTGTGGACCCGCGACCACCCCGCCCGGCCCCTCGACTTTGCCTCACTGACCGCGCTGGGCGATGTGTTCGCACCGCGCATCTTCCATCGCCGCCAGCGCTTCACGCCGGCCGGCACCGTGTCACTGACCCACTATTTTCACGCCGATGCAGCGCAGCTGGCCGCCGCCGACGACCGCCACCTGCTCGGCCACGCGCGCGCCACGCGCATGCACAACAATTATTCAGATCAGATCGCGCACCTGTGGAGCGATGACGGCCAGCTGCTGCTGACCACCACGCAGGTCGCGTATTTCAAGGAATAAGGCAGGCGAGACGCCCAACCAGGCGTAGGGGCACAGCATGCTGTGCCCCGCCTCGATCAGCCCTGCAAACCGACAAACGCCTCACGCAGCGGCGCATTCAGTAGCGCGCGGGTCTCGCGGTAGGCACGCCGATCCAGCCCCGCCAGCTGACGGGTTTTGGCGCGGGCGCGCTCAAGCAACTGGTCTGCCGGCTGCAGCTCATCAAAAAAACCGGCTTCCAGCGCGCCGGCCGAGGCAAACACCTCAGCCTGCAGCACACAGCGATTGAGCCACTGCGGTGATAAACGTGCACGCGCCTGCAGCATGGCGCCAACCGGCATGGTCATGCCGATGGCGACCTCATTCAGCGACACCCGGAAGTCCCCTTCGGTACCCAACCGGTAGTCAGCCAACAGCAACATGAAGGCTGCCTTGGCCATCGCGTGGCCGGTAGCCGCAATGACGACCGGGGCCGGATAATCGAGCAGCGCCAGGGTCAGCCGATCACCGGCGGCGCGCATGGCGTCGCAGGCCGGGCCACCAGCGTCGATCAGCTTGCGGTCGTACCCGCCACTAAAGACACCGGGGCGACCGCTGATCAGCAGCGCCGCATCGGCCTCGGCCGCCTTGGCGATTGCAGCCAGCAGCTGGTCCAGCATGCTTTCTGACAGGGCATTAACCTTGCCGTCGTCCAGCTGAATCTCGGCAACGCCGTCCTGCAGGCTGAACTGCAGCGGCGCGCTCACGCCTTGGCCTCACCGCGCGCTTCGTCGCGCAGCACGCGACGCAGCAGCTTACCCACGGTGGATTTGGGCAGATCATCGCGAATCTCAACGTGCTTCGGAATCTTGTAACCGGTCAGGTTCTCGCGGCAGTGGGCAATAATCGCCGCTTCATCCAGCGCAGCATCATTCAGGCTGACAAAGATCTTGATTGCTTCGCCGGTACGCTCGTCCGGCACACCCACCGCCACGCATTCACGGATACCCGCGTGGCGCATGACCGCGTCTTCCACATCATTGGGGTAGACGTTAAAGCCGGACACCAGAATCATGTCCTTCTTGCGATCTACCAGCTTGAGGAAGCCGTCCTCGTCGAGCACGCCTACATCACCGGTTTTCAGCCAGCCGTCCGCAGAGAAGGTCGCTGCGGTTTCATCCGGGCGGTGCCAGTAGCCCTGCATCACCTGCGGCCCCTTGATCAGCACTTCACCAGGCTCACCACGCGGCGTCTCCTTGCCGTCGTCATCGACCGTCTTGACCCAGGTATCAATCACCGGCTGGCCGATAAAGCCTTCTTTATAGGGCGTCTTGGATGTCGAGGCGACTACCACCGGCGAGGTCTCGGTCAGGCCGTAGCCTTCACGTACCACACTGCCGGTGCGCGCCTGCCAGCGGCGGGCAATCTCGGTGTTGAGCGGCGCACCGCCGGAATTGACCCATTTCAGCCGGCTGAAATCGACGCTGTCGAATTCGGGATGGTTCATCAACGACACAAACAGCGAGTTGATGCCGGTCAGCAGGGTAAAGGGGTGACGCTTGAGATCACCAATCAAGCCGTCCAGATCACGCGGGTTGGTGATAAGGATGCTATGAAAGCCGGTATAAACCGATGCGATGCAGTTCGCCGTGAACGCAAAGATATGGTAGAGCGGCAACGGCGAAACACGTACCTCAGCACCGTAGTTCACGTCGCCTTCCTGCAGGATGCTGACCGCCTGCAGCACGTTGCACAGGATATTGCGATGCGTGAGCATCGCGCCCTTGGATACGCCCGTGGTGCCGCCGGTGTACTGCAGCAGCGCCAGATCGTCGAGACCGCGCTCGGTTTCGATCGGCGGCAGCTCATCACCCAGGCGCAGCGCCTGCATGAAACGCACCTCGTCGGATTCGCTGCTGTCAAACTGCGGGTTGCTGTAGTCATCCATGCTGGTGACGATCAGCGTCTCGATCTCTGTCGCGCCCTGAGTCTTGCGCACCAGCGGCACCAGCTTGTCGAGTACCACCACAGCGCGTGCGCCGGAGTCGGCGAACTGGTGACGGGTCTCGTGGTAGGTGTACTGGGGGTTGGTGTTGACGATCACCAGACCGGCGCGCAACGCGCCAAAGATGGCAATGGTGTATTGCAGCAGGTTGGGCAGCTGAATCGCCAACCGGTCGCCCGGCTCAAGACCGGCATGCTGGCGCAGATAGCGAGCAAAGGCGTCGGCACGGCCGCGCAGCTGGTTAAAGGTCAGAGTGTCGGCACCACAGGAGAACGCCGGCTGGTCGCCGTAACGGCTACAGGACTGATCGAGAATATCGAAGATGGTGGTATGACCCAGTTCGGCCAGCTGTGAGCTGACGGCGTACTGCTCAGGTGTAGACATCTCAACCTCTTTTTTTGAACTATTGTTTTGCACTGCGAAACGAAATACCAAAAAGATGCTATTCTATTCGAGGGTGACTGTGCAATGATCGAGACACTTGCTGCAGCCCCCGTTAACAAAACAGCAACACAGCGCCGCTGTATCACTGTGCAGAACGCCTGATCGTGCTATCGTTCCGCGCTCTGACAACAATAATAAAGAAAGCACCGAATCACATCGGCCGCACCCTCCGATGCGCCACAAGGTATACAACCCAATGAAAGATGAGTTGGAAGCAGCAGTACAGGACACTCCCCCCGCCAAGGATCGCAAGTTCGTTGAAGCGCTGTCTCGTGGGTTGGACGTCTTACGCGCCTTCAGCCAGGGTTCGGTGGTCATGGGCAACCAGGATATCGCCCGCATTACCGGTCTGCCCAAGCCGACCGTCTCGCGCATGACCTACACCCTGACCAAGCTCGGTTACCTGAGCTACTCCACCCAGCTGGAAAAATATCAGCTCGACTCGGGCGTACTGGCGCTCGGCTACGCCTACGTCTCCAACCTGCGCGTACGCCAGCTGGCCAAGCCCTATCTGGACGAGTTTGCCCGCAACACCAACACCTCGGTCGGCCTGACCTGCCGCGACCGGTTGTCGATGATCTACGTCGAAAACTGCCGCCCGTCGGAATCCACCTCCCTGCGCATGGATGTGGGCGAGCGCCTGCCGCTGGCCACCACCGCCGCCGGCCGGGCCTACCTGGCGGCCATGAAAGAAGACGAGCGCAGCCACCTGCTCGACGCCATCAAGGCCCGCAACCCGGACACCTGGACGGAACTGTACGCCTCGCTGCAACGCAGCTTCGCCGAATATCAGGATCAGGGCTTCTGCCTCTCGCTTGGCGATTGGGACCGCAACGTCAACGCCGCCGGCGTGCCCCTGCACCTGCAGGACGGCAGCCTGATGGTCCTCACCTGCGGCGCCCCGTCCTATCTAGTCTCCGAAGAACGCGTCAAAAACCAGCTCGCCCACCAGCTGGCCATGTTGGCACGGGATATCGAGCGGCTGGGGGTTTAACACCGTCCGCTGGGCGGTGGCTGGAGGCTGGAGGCTTAATCAGAGAGGGACCGGGCACAAGCCCGTCAAGCGGAGTCTGCGGAAAAGACCAACGCCCGCGACAACTCGGACTGCTTCAAGCTTCCAGCCTTCAGCCCGCCCCCCCCCTAAACCAAACACCAATCCGCCCAGCAGCTCGGACTGCTTTTTGCTTCTAGCTTTCAGCCTCCAGCCGCCCGCGCTAGCGCGGGCGCCATCCATCACCTTAACTAATAAACCTCCATTTCCCCCGCTCGGGGCATCGACAAGCGGTTTTATTTTTTGTATTTTGCCTAGCGAAACATGATTCCGCTATTTCGCTTAGTGAAACACACCCAACAATACAGACGGAGATTCAGCATGTCTGATGTGGTCACTCTGGAACGGAAAGGCGCCATTGCGGTCGTCACCGTCAACAACCCGCCGGTCAATGCGCTGGGCATCGCTGTACGCGAAGGCCTGCAGAGCAGCTTCAGCGCTGCCGAGGCCGATCCCGAGGTCAAGGCTGTCGTTCTGGTCTGTGAAGGCGCAACCTTCATGGCCGGTGCCGACATCAAGGAATTCGGCAAGCCGCCGAAGGAGCCGAGCCTGCCGGACGTGGTCAACGGCATTGAGGCCTGCAGCAAGCCGAGCGTTGCCGTGATCCACGGTACTGCCCTGGGCGGCGGCCTGGAAGTCGCCGTCAGCTGCCACTACCGCATCGCCGTCAAGAGCGCCAAGGTCGGCCTGCCAGAAGTGAAGCTGGGCCTGCTGCCGGGCGCTGGCGGTACTCAGCGCCTGCCCCGTCTGGTCGGCGTCGCCAAAGCACTGGACATGATCGTCAGCGGCGCGCCCATCAGCGCTGCCGAAGCCAATCAGCTGGGTGTGATCGACGAGCTGGTCGAGGGTGATCTGACTACCGCCGGCATCGCCTTCGCCGAAAAACTGCTGGCCGAGGGCAAGGGCCCGCGCCGCACCGGCGAGCGCACCGACAAGCTGGAAGGCGCAGACAACGCAGGCGCCGTGGCTGCCAAGCGCGCCGAAATCGAGAAAAAGACCCCGGGTCTGTTCTCTCCCCAGCGCTGTGTTTCCGCGGTTGAAGCCGCCTTCACCCTGCCGCTGGCAGAGGGTCTGAAGCGCGAGCGCGAGCTGTTCGGCGAGTGCCTGGTCTCTCCGCAGCGCGCCGCACTGGTCCACGCCTTCTTCTCCGAGCGTCAGGCCTCCAAGATCAACGATCTGCCCAAAGACACCCCGGTACGCGACGTCAAGTCGGCTGCTGTCATCGGTGGCGGCACCATGGGCGTCGGCATTGCTATCTGCTTCGCCAACGCCGGCATCCCGGTGAAGATTCTGGAAATCAGCTTAGAGGCCCGCGACAAGGCCCTTGAGCGCGCCCGTGACACCTACGGCATGAGCGTCAAGCGCGGCAGCCTGAGCCAGGACGCGCTGGAGCAGCGCATGACCCTGATCAGCGGCGTGACCGACTACGCCGACCTGTCCGACGTCGACGTTGTGGTCGAAGCCGTGTTCGAAGACATGGGCGTCAAGCAGAAGGTGTTCGAAGCGCTGGATGCCAACTGCAAGCCGGGCGCCATTCTGGCCTCCAACACCAGCTCGCTGGATCTGAACGCGATTGCTCAGTTCACCAAGCGTCCGCAAGACGTGGTTGGCCTGCACTTCTTCAGCCCGGCCAACGTCATGCGCCTGCTGGAAGTGGTCCGTGGCGAGAAAACCGCCAACGACGTGCTGGCCACCGCCATGGCGATCGGCAAGAAGCTGAAGAAAGTCTCGGTGCCGGTTGGCGTCTGCGACGGCTTTGTCGGCAACCGCATGGTGTTCCAGTACGGTCGCGAGTCCGAGTTCCTGCTGGAAGAAGGCGGTACACCGGAGCAGATCGACGGCGCGCTGCGCAAGTTCGGTCTGGCCATGGGCCCCTTCGCCATGCGTGACCTCTCCGGTCTGGACATCGGCCTGGCCATTCGCACCCGTCAGCGTCAGACCCTGCCGGCCGAGTTTAAACTGCCGGTGGTACTGGACAAGATGGCCGAAGCCGGCCTGCTGGGCCAGAAGACCGGCAAGGGCTTCTACGTGTACGAGAAGGGCTCGCGCACCCCGCTGCCCAACCCGGAACTGCCGGCCATCATGGAGGCCGCTTCCAAACAGCAGGGCATCGAGCGTCGTGAGCTGAGCGATGAGTACATCATCGAGCGCACCATCTACGCGCTGATCAACGAAGGCGCCAAGATTCTCGAGGAAGGCATCGCCCAGCGCGCCAGCGATATCGACGTCATCTACCTGAACGGTTACGGTTTCCCGGCTTATCAGGGTGGCCCGATGTTCTATGCTGACGCGGTCGGCCTGGATCGCGTATACGCCCGCATCTGCGAGTTTCACGAGCAACACGGCGCCTGGTGGAAACCGGCCGCCCTGCTGGAAAAACTGGCCAAGGAAGGGCGCAAGTTCGCCGACCTGTGATGAATCAGTACGGTCAGCCCGCGCGGGCTGGCCGTCGGATACCCGTATTACAACGAGGAACCACAATGGAAATCCATTATTCTCCCGAACAGCTCGCCTTCCGCGATGAAGTGCGTGACTTTCTGAAGCAGGAACTGCCTGCCGACATCGCTGCCAAGGTCAAACTGGGCAAGCACCTGCACAAGGCCGACCACGAACGTTGGCAGAAAATTCTGTCCAAGCGCGGCTGGTATGCGCCGGGCTGGCCGGTCGAGCACGGTGGCACCACCTGGGGCCCGATCGAGAAGCACATCTTTGACGAAGAGTCCGCCGCCGCTGGCGCACCGCGTCTGGTGCCGTTCGGCGTCAACATGGTTGCCCCGGTTATCATCAAGTTCGGTAGCGAAGAGCAGAAAGCCACCTACCTGCCGCGCATCCTCGACGGCACCGACTGGTGGTGTCAGGGTTACTCCGAGCCGGGCGCCGGTTCCGACCTGGCCTCGCTGAAGACCCGCGCCGTGCGCGATGGCGATCACTACATCGTCAACGGTCAGAAAACCTGGACCACCCTGGGCCAGCACGCCAACTGGATCTTCTGTCTGGTGCGTACCGACCCCGAAGCCCAGCAGCAGCGTGGCATCTCCTTCCTGCTGATCGACATGGCGACCCCGGGTATCACCGTTCGCCCGATCATCACCCTGGACGGCGACCACGAAGTCAACGAAGTCTTCTTTGACGACGTCAAGGTCCCGGTCGAAAACCTGGTTGGCGAAGAGAACAAGGGCTGGACCTGTGCCAAGTACCTGCTGACCCACGAGCGTACCGGCCTGGCGGGTATCGGTGCGTCCAAGGCAGCACTGACCAACCTCAAGCGCATCGCCTCCAAGCAGCAGAAGAACGGCAAGCCGCTGCTGGAAGATAGCCTGTTCCGCAGCCAGATCGCCGAAGTTGAAATGTCGCTGATGGCCGCTGAAATGAGCACCCTGCGTATTGTCGCAGCCGCGTCCGAAGGTGGCGTACCGGGCTCCGAGAGCTCCATCCTGAAGGTACAGGGTACTGAAATCCGTCAGGCGATCACTCACCTGATGCGCAAGGCGCTGGGTCCGTATGCCCTGCCCTTCCTGCCGGAAGAGCTGGACCTGGACGTCGACGGCGAGCTGCTGGTTGACGACTACGCGGCCTCCCCGGCCTCGCAGTACTTCAACATGCGCAAACTGTCGATCTTCGGTGGATCCAACGAGATCCAGAAGAACATCGTCTCGAAAATGATTCTTGAGCTCTGAGGAGGCCGACCGTGGATTTCAAACTGACTGAAGAGCAGCAGATGCTCAAAGAAACCGCTGAACGCCTGGTTCGCGACGTTTACGATTTCGAAAGCCGCAACAAATTCAGCGAAAGCGAAGCCGGTTTCAGCACCGCCTTCTGGCAGCAGCTGGGCGAGCTGGGCCTGACCGCCATCCCCTTCTCCGAGGAGCTGGGCGGCTTTGGCGGCGGCGGCGTAGAAACCATGTTGATCATGGAACAACTGGGCAAGGGCATCTGCCTTGAGCCCTACATGGAGTCGGTCATTCTGGCCGGCGGCCTGATCGGCCAGCTGGGCAGCGATGCCCAGAAAGAAGAACTGCTGGGCGGCATCGCCACCGGTGAGCTGCAAGCGGCCGTTGCACTGGACGAGCTGAACAGCCACTACGACTTGGCCAGCGTCACCACTACCGCCACCGAACAGGGCGGCAGCTGGAGCCTGAGCGGTCGCAAGGGTGTGGTCATCGGCGGCCAGACTGCTGGCAAGATCCTGGTATCGGCCCGCACCGCCGGCAACAACCGTGACGAGCAAGGCATCAGCCTGTTCGTGGTTGACCCGAACGCAGCGGGCGTAACCCGCCGCGTTTACGCCACCGTTGACGGTCGCAAAGCCTGCGAGCTGTTCCTGGACAACGCCCAGGGCGAGCTGCTGGGCGAAGCCGGCAATGCCTTTGATGCCATCCGCTACCAGAGCGGTCGTGCCATCGCGGCCCTGTGTGCCGAAGCCGTTGGCGCCATGCGCACTGCCTGCGACCTGACTCTGGACTACCTGAAGACACGCAAGCAGTTCGGCGTGCCGATCGGTAAGTTCCAGGTACTGCAGCACCGCATGGTCGACATGATCAGCGAGCTGGAACGCGCCACCTCCATGGCAATCCTGGCAGCCTGTCTGGCTGACGACGAAGACAGCGCCGAGCGCAGTGCCAAGCTGGCCGCCGCCAAGTTCGTCATCAACCGCGCTGGCCGTTATGTCGCCGAACAGTGCATCCAGCTGCATGGCGGTATCGCCATGACCTGGGAATACAACGGTGCTCACTACGCCAAGCGTCTGGTCATGATCAGCCACCAGTTCGGTGATGACGACCACCACCTGGAAGCCTACGCCGCCCAACTGGGCGCCGCGTAAGCTGCCAGACCACCGGAATGGCGCCAATCGGTCGCCATTCCGGCGTTTTTGTCCAGCATAGCGACAATTTGTACTTCCGGGCGCCCCCTCTGCCCGGTATCCTAGGCACCCCTTTTAACGTCGTGCGCCTGCGGGCGTCTCAAGACTTGTGGAGGACTAACGTCCATGAAAATCCTCGTTGCCGTTAAGCGCGTGGTCGATTACAACGTCAAGGTTCGCGTCAAGGCCGATAACTCCGGTGTTGATCTGGCCAACGTCAAGATGTCGATGAACCCCTTCTGCGAGATCGCCGTAGAAGAAGCTGTTCGCCTGAAAGAGAAGGGCGTGGCCACCGAAATCGTCGCTGTCACTGTCGGCCCGACCGCCGCCCAGGAACAACTGCGCACCGCCCTGGCACTGGGCGCCGATCGCGCGGTTCTGGTTGAGTCCGCGGACGATCTGAGCTCCCTGGCCATCGCCAAGGCGCTGAAAGCTGTTGTTGATAAAGAACAGCCGCAGCTGGTTATCCTCGGCAAGCAAGCCATCGACTCCGACAACAACCAGACTGGCCAGATGCTGGCTGCACTGTCTGGCTACGCTCAGGGCACCTTTGCCTCTGAAGTCGCCGTTGAAGGCGACAGCGTCAAGGTCACCCGTGAAATCGACGGCGGTCTGCAGACCGTTGCTCTGAAGCTGCCGGCCATTGTTACCACTGACCTGCGTCTGAACGAGCCGCGCTACGCCTCCTTGCCGAACATCATGAAGGCCAAGAAGAAGCCGCTGGAAACCCTCAAGCCGGAAGATCTGGGCGTGAGCACTGCCTCCACCGTCTCCACCCTGAAGGTTGAAGCCCCGGCTGCCCGCAGTGCTGGCATCAAGGTCAAGAGCGTTGACGAGCTGGTCGACAAACTGAAGAACGAAGCCAAGGTGATCTGAACATGAGCATTCTGGTTATTGCTGAACACAACAACGCCGAGCTGAACGCAGCTACCCTGAACACCGTTGCGGCCGCTCAGGCTATCGGTGGCGACATCGACGTACTGGTTGCCGGTGCTGGCTGCGCAGCCGTTGCTGACGCAGCTGCCAAAGTTGCTGGCGTAAGCAAGGTCCTGCTGGCTGATAACGCTGCCTACGCAAACCTGCTGCCGGAAAACGTTTCCCTGCTGATCGCAGAGCTGGGCAAGGGTTACAGCCACATCCTGGCGCCGGCCAGCACCAACGGCAAAAACTACCTGCCGCGCGTCGCTGCGCTGCTGGACGTTGATCAGATCTCCGAGATCACTGCTGTTGAAAGCGCTGACACCTTCAAGCGCCCGATCTACGCCGGTAACGCGATTGCCACCGTGCAGTCCAGCGCCGCCATCAAGGTTATCACCGTACGTACCACCGGCTTTGACGCTGTTGCAGCCGAAGGCGGCAGCGCTGCCGTTGAAGCCGTTGCCTCTGCCCACGACGCTGGCACCTCCAGCTTTGTTGGTGAAGAGCTGGCCAAGTCTGACCGGCCGGAACTGGCTGGTGCCAAGATCGTCATCTCTGGTGGTCGCGGCATGCAGAACGGCGACAACTTCGAAATGCTGTACAAGGTCGCCGACAAGCTGGGCGCTGCTGTAGGTGCCTCGCGCGCCGCAGTCGACGCAGGCTTTGTACCGAACGACATGCAGGTTGGTCAGACCGGTAAGATCGTTGCGCCGCAGCTGTACGTTGCGGTCGGCATCTCCGGCGCCATCCAGCACTTGGCCGGTATGAAAGACTCCAAGGTGATCGTTGCGATCAACAAGGACGAAGAAGCGCCGATCTTCCAGGTGGCCGATTACGGCCTGGTAGCCGATCTGTTCGAGGCTATCCCTGAGCTGGAAGGTAAGCTCTAAGCCACAAGCCGGCCTTTGGCCGGCGGCTGGAAGCTAGAAGCTGAAAGCTGGAAGACCACCGCCGTGTGAGTGGCTGGTTTTTCGGTTTGAACAAAGCCCCTGACGTGCAAGCGTTGGGGGTTTTGTTTTTGGGGAAACGGTTGAGGGCTGGCTGGAAGCTGGAAGCTGGAAGCTGGAAGCTGGAAGCTGGAAGCCATAATTCTCAGTGAGTGGCTGGGCTATGGGAAGGGCCTTTGCGAGTCGGTTTGACGTTTACTCGGAGCCAAAACTTCCAGCCTTCAGCCTCTGGCCTCCAGCCAGAGCCATCTACAAAGGGCGCCCCACAAGCTTCGCCGGGGCGCAGATCCACAACACCCCACCGATCTACGTCTTCCAGCTTCCAGCCTCTAGCTTCCAGCCGCCGTTAGCCGGCCTGCAGCCGGCTACCGGTCGGCACTAACCTGAAACGTATCCGACAACTGATGCAGCCGTGATGCGGTTTCCTTGACCTGCCCGGAGCTGGCGCGCAGGGCGGTGATTACCTGGCTCATGGAGCGCGTGGCTTCGGCTACGTGGCCGGCCTGGCGGCCGTGCTCCTTGCTGTTGGTGTCCATCACCGAGATCACTTCAAACAGCTCCTCGACGGTCTGATGCAGCAAGTTGTTGTCATCAGACGCGCTGGCGGCTTGCTGCAATTGCACATCCACATCAGCCACGCCGCGCTCCATCACCACCACAGTTTCGCGAGTCGCATCGCGGATGCTGGTGATGCCCTGACTGATCTCCTCGGCCGCCTTAGCGGTGCGCGAAGCCAGCGCCCGTACCTCATCAGCGACCACGGCGAAGCCCCGGCCGTGTTCGCCCGCACGCGCCGCCTCAATGGCCGCATTCAGCGCCAGCAGGTTGGTCTGGCTGGTAATGTCGGTAATCAGCGAGACCATGCCGACAATCTCACCGGTGCGGTTATCCAGCACCTGCACGCTGGCCGCCGAGCTTTCGACAATGTCACGAATCTTGCGAGTGCCGCTGGTGACGGTATCCAGCCGCGCCCGCGCCGCTTCGACCACGGTGGCCATGCTGGCCTTCATCTGCGCGGCGGTTTCCGACGCTGAGTTCACGGTCTGCAGTTGTGCCTCGATCATGCTCAGCATCTGCTGGATATTGGTGGTCACCTCCTCGGCGGTATCACTGGCCTGCTGGTTGCGCCCGAGCATCTGCTCGCTGTTCTGCAAGGCGTGACGGCTGGCCTGCTTGACCCGGCCCACGATGGTGTCGAGGTTGTCGATAAAGCTGTTGATCCAGCGCCCCAGCTCGCCGGTCTCGTCGGCCACCAGGCGGGTGGTGTCCATACGCTGACTGAGGTTGCCCTCGCCCTCGGCGATATTGCGGATAATCTCGGTCATGCGGCCCAGTCGGCGGGCCAGCTTGCGCGTTGCAGCAACGCGGAACCACAGGCCCGCCCCCAGCAGCACCCCTACGTGGGCCAGGTGCATGACCCAACCCTGAAGCCCGGCCCAGGCAAAACCCAGTTGCGCGGCAAATACCAGCACCGCCAGCAGCCAAAACTGCTGCATCAGCGAGAAACTGAGCGAGCGATAACGGTAAACCTCCTCCAGGTCGGCCTCGCACATCATGCCCCAACGGTCAGGCGAGCCGGGCAGGCTGAAGGTGACGCCCTTGCCGATAACCGGAATGTGCCGGTAGTCGGAGTAACCGGGGTATTTAACGTACAGGTTTTCGCCGTTGCGAATGGTCTCGCGTACCCCCGGATGCAACTCACCGGTAGCCGGGTCGGTAAAGCGCACCTCAAACTCGGTGTGCTCACGCACGGAAACGGTGCCCCAGGCCGTCTTGATGCCGCTTTTCAGGTTGTCGCCATGACTGAAAGTGCTGTCTTCAAAGCGCGAGCGCGACAGCGCCCGCCCGGGTTCGATACTCGGATTGAAGCGCGATTCGACCATGAAAATGTAGTTGTCGCCGGACTCCTGATAGATGTGCCCCGCCTCACGCTGAATTAGGTCACCCAGCACGTCGTTGGGTATCCGGGCGCACAGGCAGCCCGACGGCTGACCGGCTGCATTGCTCAGTGGCAGATAGAACATCAGGGTTACGGCGTCATGGAAACTGGAGGTGGACGGCCCCAACTGACGGGTGCGCGGGTCTACGTAAGGGCCGTGCAGAAAGCGATGCTGCAGGCCGGCGCGTACCGCCTGAGCATCAGGTTGCAGGCCGCCCAGCTGGCCAGCACTGCTGCACAGCGGCGAGCCTGTGCTGTCCAGCACGAATAGCTCGGAGGCATCCGGCAGCTTGTTGCGCAGCGCCAACAAGCTGGTCTCATCAAGCGTGCCGAGCCCCTCTCCCAACTGCTGGGCAATGCTATGCAGGCCACTCCACTGGTTTTCACACCATTGCTGCAGCAGCCTTACACGGGTCGCTGCAAAGCTGTTGAAGATCGATTCCAGCTGCGCGTAGCGGTTGCGATTGACCCGGCAGGCCCAGCCCATGGCGATCTTGCCGCCGGGACCGAACCAAGGCAACCAGCGGCGCTCGACCGCAGACAGATTCATTTGATCGCTTCGTAGAGTCACGGCGGCGGCCTCGCGGAGTCAGTCGGAACAACGCTCCTGCAAAAAGCACACCACAGATGATGGCACCCCGCCATATCGGCGCCCGACCTAAGATGCCATCAACACGCGCCCAAACCGGCGCACCAAAAAAGATCAGAAAAAGGCACCATGACAGAGCCTGCGCACCAATATAGAACCACACCTGTCCAAATGGTCGGGTTTTGAGCGGTCCAGCCCGTCTGGCGGCAGGGTAAAACCGCCCTAGATCAGTGCAACTGGCGAGACCGGCGAGCCCACTGCGCCGGGCAACCGCAACGGCGGTGCGGTCAGCAGAAAGCGGTGGCGGCCGGCGGCGCGCAGCGCCCGCGCCAGGTCGGTCAGATACCACAGCTCGCCCAGGTGAATACCCAGCTTGAACAAACAATGCTCGTGCAACGGCAGCGCCGCGCAACAGCCGTCGCCCTCGCGCGCCGGATAGGCCTCCACCGCATAATTATCGGCGATCAGCACGCTCAAGCCACTGTCGGTAATCCATTGCAGCAGTGCCGGGTCGCGGCCATCGAGCACCGCGCAGCTGGCTGCCAGACGCTGGGCATCGGGCTCGCGCGCCATCTCCAGAATCACATCAGCGAAGCCGGTATACAGGCAAACCATATCGCCGGGCTCTACCACCACGCCGTCAGCCTGCATGATCTGCTGCAGGCGCGCATAGTCCACCAGCACCCGCTCATGGCCGCAGTGGCGCTCCAGGTCGATCAGCACTGCGCGTCCGCTGACGGCCGTTTCGGCCATCTTCTCGATACCCAGCCGCGCCGCGTTCACGCCCTCCAGCGCGTCCTCGTGGCCGGCCGGCCCACAGATATGCTCTCCGGCCTTCCAGCCGTTGTAATACAGCGGCTCGGGCACGCCGTCGCCATCGGCATCAAACAGGCCACCCACGTGCGACAGGGCATCCCACTGGGTCGAGTACTGGGTGTACAGCAGTACCGCATCGTCACTGACCACGTCGGTAAAGTCCGGGTTCAGCCGGTGCAGCTCGAAGTTGTAGTTGAGCTTGTCGCCGCGCCCAGAGGTAAAACGCCGCGGCGGATGGCGCAAGCGATTGAGCGCATTACCGCCCGGGTAGTCGAGCGGCAGACTCAGGCAGAAACTGCGCCCCTCGCGCACCTCGGCCACGCCTTGCAGTACTTTGCCTGCGGTCAGCAGGTTAAGCCGACCCAGCTCATCGTCGGCACCAAAATCACCCCAGTTGGAACCCTCTGGTCGATGTGTCCAGCGCATGCGCCTCTCCTGTTTGTTGTTGTATTTGTCCGACAATGCCATGCAATACCGGCCGGGAACCATCCGCGCGCAGGTCGATCAATGAGCGTGTTATTTGCGCATAATCGCCAAGGGCCGCCGTCAAGGAGTTGATCAGCACTTCCTAAAGGCTCGCGCCCGCCGGTCCGGCATGCTTTACTTGCGCCTCTTTGCCGCAGCGGCGCGAGCGCGTCCGCCCAACCTCAACTCACGGAGCACAGCGTCAACATGGAGTGGCTGCAGGTCGTCATCCTGGCAATCGTTCAGGGCATCACCGAATTTCTTCCCGTTTCCAGTTCTGCCCACCTGATTCTGGTACCAGTGCTGACCGATTGGCCGGACCAGGGGCTGGCCTTTGACGTCGCCCTGCATCTGGGCAGCCTGTCGGCGGTGCTGATCTACTTTCGTCGCGACATCATCGGCATGCTGCAGAGCTGGCTCCGCTCGCTGCACACGCGCCAGCTGGACGCCGACGCCAAGCTGGCCTGGGCGGTCATTCTCGGTACCATTCCGGTCGGCCTCGCCGGCCTGCTGCTCAAGGATACGGTGGAGACAGTGCTGCGCTCGCCTGTCTATCTGTCTATCGGCCTGATCGCCTTCGGTCTGCTGCTGGGCTGGGCGGACTGGCGCTGTCGCGGCAACCGCAGCGAATATCAGATGAACTGGAAGGATGTGCTGTTCATCGGCTGCGCACAGGCGCTGGCGCTATTCCCTGGCACCTCGCGCTCGGGCATCACCATGACCGCCGCGCTGATGCTGGGCATGAGCCGTGAAGCCTCGGCACGTTTCTCGTTCCTGCTGTCGATTCCGGTGATCGTTCTGGCCTGCGGCCTGGAAACCATCGAGCTGGTCGAGAGCCAGGTTGCGGTCGACTGGGCGCAGATGGCAGCCGGTGTGGTGCTGTCGGGCATCAGCGCCTACCTGTGCATTCACTACTTCCTGGCGTTCATCAAGCGCATCGGTATGCAGCCGTTTGTGGTCTACCGCATCGTGCTGGGCGCGCTGCTGCTGTGGATCTTCCTGTAAGCGGCCGCTAGAGGCCGCGCAGCGCCCCGATTTTGAGCAGCACACGGGTCGGGGCCGCGGCCAGCAGCCCCAACCTGCCCAGCGCCGGGTCGCGGAACCAGCTCAGCGCTCCAGCGCGTACCTCCCCTTCCTGCAAGCCCCCCGATAACACCAGCAACTCGGCCGCCGGCGCCCCCGCCCAAACCAGACGCGCGCCGACGGCACAGTTCAACAGCCAGGTCTGCTCCGGGCCATGTTCATGCAGCAGTTGGCCAGTGATGTCCGGCGCGAAGGCCTGACTGGACACGGCACCGGGCAGCAGACGCAGGGTTTGCCGGTCCTCGGCAGCAAGCTGGTTCAGCTTGACGAATATCACACACCCGGGCTGGGAAAAGGGCGCATGGGACGAGCCGGCCGGGCTGCGCAGGTAACTGCCAGCCGGGAAGTCACCGCTCTGATCGCTGAAGACGCCGTCGAGTACCAGTATCTCCTCGCCAGCCGGATGGCAATGGGCCGGAAAACGCGCGCCCGGCAGGTATTCAACCAGACTGGTGACCTGTCCGCTCTCCGGCGCTTCGCGCTCCAGCGGCCAGCGCCGGATGGGGGCCTGTGGCGCGGCAAGCCAGCTCTGATCCTGCGGGCCGACCCGGCACGGCGCCGCACGTGCCATTCGCAACGGCTGAAACTCAGGCATGCGGCGGCGCCTGCAGCAGCGGCTCGATCTGCGCCGCCGGCAGCGGCCGGTTGTACAGGTAGCCCTGCCCGACATCGCAGCCCAGCTCGCGCAGCAACGCCTGCTGGGCTGCGGTTTCCACGCCCTCGGCAATCAACTGCAGGTGCAGGCCCTTGCCCAGCGCAATGATTGCGCGAGCCATGGCACTATCGCGTTCGCTACCCGGCAGATCGACGACAAAACCGCGGTCGATTTTCAACTTGTTAACCGGCATGCGCTTGAGTCGCAACAACGAGGAGTGGCCGGTACCGAAATCATCAATGGCCAGCCGCACTCCCAGCGCAGCCAGCCGATCAAGCAGCTGCACGGCAGCATCGCCAAACTGCATCATCTCGTCCTCGGTCACCTCCAGCTCCAGCGCAGCAGGTGGCAACCCGTGCCGCCGCAACGCCTGCTCGACACAACGCACTACATCGCCGCGCTCCAGCCAGTAGCCAGACATGTTTACCGCCACCGACTCCAGACCATAGCCGGCCTGCTGCCAGTTGCGCAGCTGGCGGCAGGCTTCATCCAGCACATACTCGTCTATCTCGCCCATCAGCCCGGCCTGCCGCGCCACCGGCAGGAACTCGCCGGGCGCGACTATGCCCTGACTGGGGTGTTCCCAGCGCACCAAGGCCTCGGCACTGACCCAGCGGTCTTCGCTCAAGGATTTCTGCAACTGGTAATACACACGCAGCTGCCCGGTGTTGATGGCTTCGTGCAGGTCGGTTTCCAGGCTTAGGCGTCGACGCGCCTGCGCGGTCAGGTCCTGGGTATAGAAGGCGTAACCATTGCGTCCGCGCTGCTTGGCCAGCGACATCGCCGAATCCGCATTCTTGAGCAGCTCTGCGCCATCGCAGCCATCACGCGGAAAAATCGCCAAACCGACACTGGCACTCATATGCAGCAGTTGCCCGGACAGCTCAAAGGGCGCCTGCAACAGCCGCAGGATGCGCTCGGCCAGCTTGCCCAACTGCTCGACATCCAGCGGCCGCTCGATCAGCAACGCAAACTCGTCACTACTCAGACGCGCCAGCGTATCGCCGTCATCGCAGACCCTCTGCATGCGCTCAGCCACCCGCTGCAGCAGTTGATCACCGGCGCTGTGCCCCAGGCTGTCATTAACACCCTTGAAGCGGTCCAGGTCGATAAACAGCACGCCCAGCTCGCCGCCTTGGCGCCGAGCGCGCGCCAAGGCGGTGCTCAGACGCTCGTTCAGCAGCAGGCGGTTGGGCAGCTTGGTCAGCGGGTCGTGGTGGGCCAGGTAGTCGATTTCCTGCTGGTTGCGCTTGAGTGTGCTGAGATCGGCAAACACCGCCACATAATGGCTCAGCTCACCGCGCTGGTCGCGCACGGCGATGATGTTCTGCCATTGGGGATAGATTTCACCATTCTTGCGCCGGTTCCAGATTTCCCCGGACCAGCGACCGCTGCCCATCAGCTGCTGCCACATCTGTCGGTAAAAGGCTGCGTCGTGACGTCCGGAGGCCAACAGGTTTGGGTGACGGCCAATCACCTCGTCCGCACGATAACCAGTGATACTGCAGAAGGCGTTATTGACGTCGATAATGGTCTGGCCAGCATCACAGATCAGCATCCCTTCGCTGGTACAGTCAAACATCACCCCTGCCTGCCGCAATCGCAGCTCGCGCGCCACCTGCTCGCTGACATCACGCAGCACGCCTACCAGCCGCGTGGCCCGGCCAATCTCGTCGCGCACGGCGCGACCTCCGGCATGCACCCAGCCGCCCCCGCCGTCCGGGTGCTCCACACGGCAGGTCACATCCAGCCGCTCAGAGTCCCCGCGCAGGTGCTGCACCAGCGCCGTATGGGCGCCGGCCCGGTCCTCGGCGGCGAGCAGGTGCAGCCAATCACCGAGCGGTGCGCTGCCAGGCGGCAAGCCCAGAATTTCGCAGCTGCGTGGCGACAGGTATAGCTGCTGCGCGTCGATGTTCCAGTCCCAGACACCGTCGTTACCCCCGGTCAACGCCAGGTCAAAACGTTCCTGGCTACGGCGCAACGCGCGCTCCTGCTGCCGGCGACGACGCAGGTGATAGCGCACCGAGAAGAACAGCAGCACCCCGGTGACCAGCACAAAGCCGACCCCCTTGACCGTTTGCAGGCGATACTGCAGCTCCGTATCCAGCATGCGTAACCAGGAGTCGCTGAACAGCACCCAGACCGTCGCCACAGCGATATAGGACAGCGTGACGGCCCAAGCACCGGAAGAGGACCTCATGGGATGTTTCCGGGGCGGCAAATCAACATTCGGTAACTATAGTAGGGGGGGCAGAGCGACCCATGGTCATGTTCATCGTACATCTGTTGGTCCATAATCGGCCGGAAACGGGCGTGCAGCCCGCGCATTCTAACGAGGTAAACTGTCTTTATGTGGTACAACGGCTTACTTGACCTGTCCGTGTGGCAACTGATTGCAGTCACGCTGGTCCTGACACACATCACCATCGTCAGCGTCACAGTGTACCTGCACCGCTACTCGGCGCACCGCTCTCTTGAACTGCATCCTGCGCTCAAGCATTTTTTCCGCTTTTGGCTGTGGCTGACAACCAGCATGAACACCCGCGAATGGACCGCCATCCATCGCAAGCATCATGCCAAATGCGAAACACCCGATGACCCGCACAGCCCCGTGCACAAGGGCCTGACTACCGTGCTGCGCAAAGGTGCAGAGCTCTACATGGAAGAGGCCAAGAACGAGGAAACCCTGCGCATCTACGGCAAGAACTGCCCGGATGACTGGATTGAGCGCAACCTCTACAGCCGCTTTCCGATTGCCGGCGTGACCCTGATGGCGCTGATCGACCTGGCACTGTTCGGCGTGCTAGGCATTACCATCTGGGCGGTGCAGATGATGTGGATTCCGGTATTAGCAGCCGGCGTTATCAACGGCCTGGGGCACGCCCTGGGCTACCGCAACTTCGAGTGCCGCGACGCCGCCACCAACATCCTGCCCTGGGGCATCCTGATCGGCGGCGAAGAGCTGCACAACAACCACCACACCTACCCCAACTCGGCCAAACTCTCGGTCAAGAAGTGGGAGTTTGACATGGGCTGGCTGTGGATTCGTCTGTTCAGCCTGCTGGGCCTGGCCGAAGTGCGCCGTACCGCACCGATTGCCCACCGCGTTGAGGGCAAGCAAACGCTGGACATGGACACTGCCATGGCGATTCTCAACAACCGCTTCCAGATCATGGCCCAGTACCGCAAGCTGGTCATCAAGCCGGCGGTGCGCAGTGAACTGGAGCGCATGGATCAGTCGGTGCGTCACCTGTTCCGCCGCGCCAAGCGCCTGCTCAGCCGCGAAACCAGCCTGCTGAATGAAAAGCACGAGGCCCGCATTCAGACCATGCTGGAGCATAGCCAGGCACTCAAGGTGATCTACGAGAAACGCCTGGCCCTGCAACAGATCTGGGGCCGTACCAGCGCCAATAGCCACGACATGCTGCAGGCGCTGAAAGACTGGTGCCATCAGGCCGAAGACAGCGGTATCAAGGCGCTGCAGGAGTTTGCCGACTCGCTGCGTACCTATTCGCTACGCCCGGCCAGCTGACAAACGCGGGTCGCCACGGCCCGCGTTCAGCGCTAGACTCGCAGAAAAGCACCAATCACAACAAAGGTAGCAGCGGATGCGTGCCTTACTGCCAACACTTCTGCTGGCCAGCCCGCTGGCGCTGGCCGGCAACATCTACAAGTACACCGATGCCAACGGTGTGACCACCTATACCGACCAACGGGTAGAGGGCGCACAGGTCATCGTGTTTCGCGATGCCATGGTGGAAAACGTGGACCGCGAGGTGTACGTCACCAAGCGCCGGCACGCCGGTGGCGAGACGCTGATTGTCCACAACGACCTCTACGCGCCGGTGGAAATCCGCCTGACCGTCAGCAACGCCCAGAATGTGCTTGGCGCACCCAGCGAACCCATCAACTGGGTACTGCCGCCGCGCCAGCAGATTCGTCTGGTCACCCTGCAACCCACCGCAGACGGCGCCCCCAGCTACGACTACCGTCTCGAGCACGCCCTGGGCGACCCGCGCGCCGAGCAAACCCTGACCCATTACCCGCTGCCCTGGCGCGGCGGCCCGTTCCGCATGACCCAGGGCCCGGGCGGGCGCTACAGCCACACCGGCCTCAAGGGCCGCTACGCCATCGATATCGCCATGCCGGAGGGCACACCCATCGTGGCGGCGCGCGCCGGCCAGGTCGTGAAAATCGAGAACAACCAGAGCGGCCGCGGCACCAACCCTTCGGGCAACTTTGTCCGCCTGCTGCATGACGACGGCACCATGAGCGTCTACCTGCACCTCAAGCGCGGCTCAGTACAGGTGCGCGAGGGCGAGCGCATCAACCCGGGCCAGTTGCTGGCTCTGTCGGGTAACACCGGCAACAGCACCGGCCCGCACCTGCACTTTGTAGTGCAGAAAAACGTCGGCCTGCAGACGGTATCCATCCCCTTCGAGTTTGCCCAACCCGTCGACAGCCTGCCGAACTTTGCCATCGGCGGAGAGCCCTGAGCCTGGGGCCTTCTGCTGGGCCCTAGATCACAGGCAACAAAAAACCCGCTCGAAAGCGGGTTTTTTGTCAGCAAGCGAAGATCTTATTTGATCTTGGCTTCCTTGTAGGTCACGTGCTTACGCACGACCGGATCGAATTTCTTGATTTCGATCTTGTCGGGAGTGGTGCGCTTGTTCTTGTCGGTAGTGTAGAAGTGACCAGTACCGGCAGAAGACACCAAACGAATCAATTCACGCATGATGATGCTCCTTAGACTTTTTCGCCGCGGGCGCGGATTTCAGTCAGCACGGCATCAATGCCGCGCTTGTCGATGATGCGCATGCCCTTGGCGGAAGTGCGCAGACGAACGAAACGCTTTTCCGACTCAACCCAAAAACGATGGTACTGCAGGTTAGGCAGAAAACGACGCTTGGTTTTGTTGTTAGCGTGGGAAACGTTGTTCCCAGTAACCGGGCCCTTGCCGGTCACCTGACATACTCGAGACATGGTTAACCCTCTCCAACCACTTGCCCAACCCAAACTGGTTGGAAGCCATAAAAGAATCTGTTGTCCAGCCGGGGCGAGTGGATTTAACCCGCCTGAAAACACACATTACAGGCGCAGCCCCGAGAAGAGCGGAGCTTTATACCAAAAAGCGCCAACACAGGCAACGACTTTTCCAGTGCAATGTCGTTACAGCAACCCCCGCTCGGCCATGGAAACCGGGTCGCCATCGCCAATCACCAGATGGTCGAGCACCCGAATATCCAGCAGCGCCAGACTCTCGCGCAGTCGCCGGGTCAGCTGCAGGTCAGCCTGACTCGGTTCGGCCACACCCGACGGGTGGTTATGGGTAAGGATCAGCGCAGCAGCGTTGTGCGCCAGCGCCCGCTTGAGCACTTCACGGGGATAAACGCTGGCGCTGTCGATGGTGCCGCGAAACAACTCTTCAAAGGCAATCACCCGGTGCTGGTTATCCAGAAACAGGCAGGCGAAGACCTCGTGCGGCAGCGCGGCCAGCCGGCTGCGCAAAAATGCCCGCACGGCACCCGGCGAGGTCAGTGCATCGCCACGCTTGAGGTCTTCGAACAGGTGCCGCCGCCCCATCTCCAGCACCGCCTGCAACTGCGCGTACTTGGCCGGCCCAAGCCCGGGATGGGCGGAGAACTGACGCAAATCTGCCTGTAACAACGCGCGCAGACTGCCAAAACGCGTCAACAGCTGACGCGCCAGGTCCACCGCACTGCAGCCCGGCAGGCCGGTACGCAGAAAAATCGCCAGCAACTCGGCATCAGACAGCGCCGGCGCGCCCTGCGCCAACAGCTTTTCACGCGGCCGCTCACTGATCGGCCAATCGGTAATCGCCATGGACTCTCCCTGTCGCGCACCAGCACCGTGCTGCGCAGCGCCACACATAGCGGCTGTGCTATCGTAGCGGGCATTTCGCGGGGCCCTCAAAGCCCCCTTTTGCAGCATGAGGGCGAGTTCACAATGCAGTCGTTAATCAACAAACAGGTGGTGCTGGGCGTCAGCGGTGGCATCGCCGCCTACAAGAGCGCCGAGCTGATCCGCCGCCTGCGCGACGCCGGCGCCGAGGTGCGTGTAGTCATGACCAACGCCGCCCGCGAGTTCATTACACCGCTCACCCTGCAAGCGCTGTCCGGTCACCCGGTGCACGGCGACCTGCTGGACCCGGAAGCGGAAGCCGCGATGGGACATATCGAGCTGGCCCGCTGGGCCGACCTGGTGCTGATTGCGCCTGCCACCGCCGACCTGATGGCCCGCCTGGCCCAGGGCCGCGGTGATGACCTGCTGACCACGCTGGTACTGGCCACCGACGCCCCCATCGCCATCGCACCGGCGATGAACCAGGCCATGTGGCGCGACGCCGCCACCCAGCACAACCTGACACAGCTGCTGGAGCGCGGCGTGAAAGTGTTCGGCCCCGGTGACGGCGGCCAGGCCTGCGGTGACGTTGGGCCAGGCCGCATGCTGGAGCCGACCGATATCGCTGCGCGGGCCAGCGAGTGCTTCGAGCGCGGCCTGCTGACTGGCCGTCACGTGCTGATCAACGCCGGCCCCACCCGCGAGGCCATCGACCCGGTGCGCTACATCTCCAACCACAGCTCCGGCAAGATGGGCTTTGCCCTGGCCGAGGCGGCCGCCGAAGCGGGAGCGCGGGTTACGCTGGTCGCCGGCCCGGTCAATCTGGCAACCCCGGCACGGGTGCAGCGCATCGACGTGATCAGCGCGCAAGACATGCTCGACGCCTGCCAGGCCGCCCTGCCAGCCGACATCTTTATTGCCTCGGCGGCGGTCGCCGACTATCGCCCGGCCAGCGCCGCCGAGCAAAAAATGAAGAAAGATACCGCCAGCGACGATGGGCTCACCCTGACGCTGGTGCGCAACCCGGACATCCTCGCGACCCTGGCCAGCCACAACCAGCGCCCCGCATTCTGCGTGGGCTTTGCCGCCGAAACCCACGACGTGCTGAGCTATGCTGCCGACAAGCTGCAACGCAAAAAGCTGGACCTGATCGTCGCCAATGATGTCAGCCAGAGCGGGATCGGCTTTAATAGTGACGATAACGCCGTCACCCTGATTGACCGCCAACTGGCGCGCAGCAGCCTGCCACAGGCCAGCAAGCAGAAGCTGGCTCGCCAGATCATCACCCGTATTGCCGAACAACTTTAAGGACACCTGATGCACGCGCTGCAAGCAAAAGTACTGGATGCCCGCCTGGGCCAAGAATGGCCGCTGCCGAGCTACGCTACCGAAGGCTCCGCCGGCCTGGACCTGCGCGCCATGCTCGAGGCCCCGCTGACACTGGAAGCCGGGCAAACCAGCCTGCTGCCAACCGGCCTGGCCATCCATATTGCCGACCCCGGTCTGGCCGCAATGATCCTGCCGCGCTCGGGCATGGGCCACAAACACGGCATCGTGCTGGGCAACCTGGTTGGTCTGATTGACTCCGATTACCAGGGCCAGCTGATGGTGTCCTGCTGGAACCGCAGCAGCAGCGCCTTTACCATCAACCCGGGCGAGCGCATTGCACAGCTGGTGCTGGTCCCGGTCTTGCAAGCCCAGCTGCAGATCGTCAAGGAGTTTGACGATAGCCAACGCGGTGCAGGCGGGTTTGGCCACACAGGGACCCACTGACCGGTCTTTCCGTTCATGTTCGCAGGGAGGCACATAAGCAGATGAAACTCAGCCGCAAAACACCAAGCGCCAGCAAGCCTGCCGGGCTGCCCAGCGTCAACCTTCCCGTTGCCCTAGCCATGGTCGGCATTGGCGCGGCCGCAGTGGTCCTCTGGGTGGCCATGAGCGGCTATGCCAGCAGCCTCAACCAGGCGCTGGTCAAGGGTTACGCCAGCCAGCAGGTCAGCGGTCTGAATCAGGGGCTGGCGCAGCTGGACCGCGACCTGGCCCGCGTTGCCGCCAATCCGCAGCTGCAGGTCGCCTTGAGCCAGGGCGGTAGCGCCACCCTGGATCGACTGCTGAACTACCACCAGGCCGATACCCTGGCCATCTATACGCACGCGCCCGGCAAGGCTGAACGCATTGAATCGGGTAGTGCGCCGCTTAACTTTGCCGCGCTGGACATGATTCGCCGCGCCGAGCGTGACCTGCCGGTGCCAGCCGAAGCCCACCAGCTCGGTGATCAGTGGCTGCTGTATAGCGTCAAGCCTTTACGCGCCTCGCCCAACGCGCCAGCCAACGGCACCCTGGCCGCCGTGATGCAGCTCTCGCGCATTCTCGGCAGCTTGCCCGCGCTAACCGATGACGCCGGCCGAGTACGCCTGATTCAGCAGTTTCCCGGCGGCCCGGAGCAGGTGTTGTTTGAACGGGGTAGCGGCCAGGGCCAGAGCATCCGCTTGAGTACCGACAACCCGGCCTGGCAACTGGAGTTTCAGCCCGGCAGCGGCCTGTCCAGCGTAACGCCCAATATCCTGTTGCTGGTTGCCAGTGCCCTGCTCGCGCTGCTTGGCGGACTTTTCGCGCTACTGCTGCTGCAGCGCGGCTGGAGCGCCGCCGTGCGCGCCGACGCCAACACCCTGACCCAGCTGACCCTCGGCCATAAAGCCGGTGGCCTGGCGCTCGGCCCGCTGGAGGCAGCGGCGCAGAACATCCTGCAACTGGTCAAGCGCAGCGGCCAGACGGTCGGCGTCAATGTGCCTCGTGAGAGCCCCGCCAAGCCAGTGCCGCCATCCGACGATGGGCTGAGCAAGCCGGTCTTCCAGCCCACCGAAGTGCTGGACATCGACATCCTCGACGACGACCCTTTTGCCATGCAGGATGCCGACGACAACGTCACCAGCGCCCAGGCCATTCCCGCCCTGCCGGCAGAAATATTCCGCGCCTACGATATTCGCGGCGTGGTCGGCAAAAGTCTGACCGAGGAAGGCGTGTATTGGCTCGGCCGGGCCATTGGCAGCGCCTCGCTGGATGCCGGCGAACAGCGCGTGCTGGTCGCCCGTGACGGCCGACTCTCCGGCCCGGCGCTCAGCGAGCAGCTGATCCAGGGGTTGATGGACAGCGGCTGTCAGGTCAGCGATATCGGCATGGCCCCCACCCCGGTGCTCTACTTTGCCACGCACACCAGCGGCGCCACCTCCGGGGTGATGATCACCGGCAGCCACAACCCGCCAGCCTACAACGGCCTGAAAATTGTAATCGCCGGCCAGACGCTGTCGGGCGATCAGATCAGCGCCCTGCACCAGCGCCTGCAGCAGAACAACCTGCGTGCCGGTAGCGGCAGCCGCGACCAACTGCACGTGCTGGACGACTATCTGCAGCAGGTCGTCGACGACATTGTCATCGCTCGCCCCCTCAAGGTAGTGGTCGATTGCGGCAACGGTGTCGGCGGGGTCATTGCCGAGCGCTTGCTCAGCGACATCGGCTGTGAAGTGATCCCGCTGTATTGCGACGTCGACGGACTGTTCCCCAACCATCACCCGGACCCGGGCAAGCCGGAAAACCTCACCGACCTGATCGAAATGGTCAAGCGCAGCGGCGCCGACCTGGGCGTCGCCTTTGACGGCGATGCCGACCGCCTGGGCTTTGTCACCGACAGCGGCGAAATGATCTACCCCGACCGCCTGATGATGCTGTTCGCCGAAGACATTGTTACCCGCAACCCCGGCGCCGACATCGTCTTTGACGTCAAGTGCTCGCGCCAGCTGCCGCAGGTCATCAGCCAGGCCGGTGGTCGCCCGGTCATGTGGAAGTCCGGTCACTCGCTGGTCAAGGCCAAGATGAAGGAAACCGGCGCCCTGCTCGGTGGCGAAATGAGCGGCCACCTGTTCTTCAAGGAGCGCTGGTACGGCTTTGACGACGGCCTGTACAGCGCCTGTCGCCTGCTGGAGCTGCTGTCCATGCAGCCCGACAGCGCCGACGCCGTGATGGCCCGCTTTCCAGCCGGCATCAGCACCCCGGAAATCAACCTGACAGTCGGCGAAGAACGCAAGTTCGAGATTGTTCGTGCGCTGGCCGAGCAGGCCGACTGGGGTGACGGCCAGGTCACCAGCCTGGACGGGATCCGTGTAGACTTTGCCAACAGCTGGGGCCTGATCCGCGCCTCCAACACCACACCGGTGCTGGTGCTGCGCTTTGAGGCCGACAGCAGTGAGGAACTGAACCGGGTCAAGACCCTGTTCCGCGAGCGCCTGCAGGCTGTCGCACCCGACCTCACCCCCTCATTCTGAATCATCACAGGAGACACCAGACCACCATGTTGAGTCGCGACGCCGCCGCCCAGGTTTCACGCGTTCTTACCGAAGCACTGCCCTACATCCAGCGCTTCACCGGCAAGACCATCGTCATCAAGTACGGCGGAAACGCCATGGAGAACGACGAGCTGAAAAACAGCTTCGCGCGCGACATCGTGCTGATGAAGACCGTCGGCATCAACCCGGTGGTAGTGCATGGCGGCGGCCCGCAGATCGGCGACCTGCTCAAGCGTCTGAATATCGAGAGTCAATTCATCGAAGGCATGCGCGTGACCGATAGCCAGACCATGGACGTGGTCGAGATGGTACTTGGCGGTCAGGTCAACAAGGACATCGTCAACCTGATCAACCAGCATGGCGGCAGCGCCATCGGCCTGACCGGTAAGGACGCCGGCCTGATCAAGGCCCGCAAGCTCAAGGTCAGCCGTCACACACCCGGCATGGACAAACCCGAGATCATCGACATCGGCCACGTGGGCGAGGTCTCCAGCGTCAACGCCAACCTGATCAACCGGCTGGTCTCCGACGACTATATCCCGGTCATCGCGCCCATTGGCGTGGGCACTGACGGCGCCTCCTACAACATCAACGCCGACCTGGTTGCCGGCAAGGTCGCCGAGGCGCTGGGCGCCGAGAAGCTGATGCTGCTGACCAATATCGCCGGGTTGATGGACAAGGAAGGCAAGGTGCTGACCGGCCTGAGCACCACCCAGGTGGACGCGCTGATCGCCGACGGCACCATCTACGGCGGCATGCTGCCGAAGATCCGTTGTGCCCTGGACGCCGTGCAGGGCGGCGTCGGCAGCGCCATCATCGTTGACGGCCGAGTGCCCAACGCGGTGCTGCTGGAGCTGTTCACCGATACCGGCGTTGGTACCTTGATCACCAATCAGGTGCGCGAAGCATGATGCGCAAAAGCGACTTCCGCTTCAGCACGCCGCTGCGCGTGCGCTGGTCCGAGGCTGACCCGCAGGGCATCGTGTTCAACGGTCACTACCTCAACTATGTGGACGTAGGCGTGACCGAGTACTACCGGGCATTGCGCGCGGCAGCCGGGGTGCAGCCCGGTGACGGCTTGGATGGCAGCGAGTTTTTTGCCGCCAAGACCGTGCTGGAGTACAAGGCGCCGGCGATGTTCGACGACCTGCTGGATGTGCATATGCGGGTGGCCTACTTTGGCAACAGCAGCATGCGCTTTGTCGCCGCGATCTACCGAGGCGACGAGCTGCTGCTGACCGGGGAGGTGGTCTACGTGCACGCCGACCAGAGCACCCGCCGGCCCACACCTATCCCTGAGAGTTTTAAACGGACGGTGAACAGCTTTGAGTGTGTCGCACCTGAGCAGGCCGCGCCGGCCGTACAGGGTTAGGGGTTTCAGGATTCGCCGAGCAGAAACGCCAGCCGCTCGCGCTGGCGCGCAAAATCTTCGGTGACCTTGACTGTCTCCTGCTGTTGACGCTGGACCAGCCGTTGCAGACGCTGGGTTTCAGCATCCACCGCCGCCAACTGGTCAAGAATGCTCTGCTCCACGGCCCGCCCAGCACGTTCCTGGCTGGCCGCCTGCGATTGCAACGCCTCACGCTCGGCACGCAGCTCCTGGATATTGGTCTTGGCTACCGTGATCTGGTTGTCGATTTGCTGCAGCTGACGCTGCCGGGCCCGGTCCAGATCCGCCAGGCTGCTATACAGGCGCAACAGGGTTGAGTCCGCAGCCTGACGCTGCGCTTGCTCTTCGAGCGCCGCACGACGGGCGTCGCGCTCAGCGGCAGTGGGCGCCGCCGGCACTACCTGCTTTACCCGACCATGCGAATCCAGCACCTCATAGCCACGGCTGATGAATTGCGGCGGCACCCGGCTGTCGAGCACCGTTACGCCGTTATCGTCGACATAGCGGTACAACTCTGCCACCACCGGCGCGGGGCTCAGCATAGCCAGTGTCAGCGTGACGCGTGTCATCATCCATTTCATCGCAGGCGGTTCCTTTACCGTGGCGTTCAGCTTGGCCTCATCGGGTTGATGGCCAGTTGGCAGTATATCGACCCAAATCACATTAACTATAGCTGCCTGCTCAGAGCAATGGATCAGATACCGTACTGAGCCCGGTAGGCCTGCACTGCCGGCAGGTGCTGTTGCAGCTCATCGTCGTCCTTGATGAAGTCCATTACCTGATTCAGGCTGACAATGCTGATCACCGGGATGCCAAAGTCCCGCTCCACTTCCTGAATCGCCGACAGCTCGCCCTGACCACGCTCCTGGCGGTCCAGCGCAATCATCACGGCAGCCGGGGTGGCGCCAGCCTGCTGAATAATCTGCATGACTTCACGCACGGCGGTGCCTGCGGTAATCACATCGTCGATGATCAGCACGCGACCCTCCAGCGGGGCGCCGACCAGCGTACCGCCCTCACCGTGGTCCTTGGCTTCCTTGCGATTGAAACAATAGGGCAAATCGCGGTCAAAGCTGTCAGCCAGGGCAACGGCGGTCACCGCCGCCAGCGGGATGCCCTTGTAGGCCGGGCCAAAGATGACATCCACATCAGACAGGTCACTGTGGACCAGCGCCTGGGCGTAAAAACGCCCTAGACGGCTCAGCGAACCACCGTCGTTAAACAGGCCAGCATTAAAAAAATACGGGCTCTTGCGCCCGGACTTGAGGGTAAATTCACCGAACCGCAAGACATTGCGATCCAGCGCAAAACGAATGAACTCCCGCTGATATTCGTGCATCTGCACCCTCATCATTTACAAAATTCAATAAACCTCGGGTATCATACACGCTGCTTTTTTGGGGAGCCACGCATGCGAATCATCAGTCTCAACGTCAATGGAGTGAAGGCCGCAGCCGAGCGCGGTCTGTTTGACTGGCTGCGCACGCAGGACGCTGATGTCATCTGCCTGCAGGACATCCGCGTTACCGCCCCCGAGCTAGAGCAGGACCCGTACTGGCTGGACGGCTACTGGCAATACTGCTTTGAAGCCGAAACACCTTCCCAGGGCGGCGTTGCCATTTACACCCGCACCGCGCCCAAGGCCATCATCATGGGGCTGGGTTTCGAGTCCGCCGACCGCTACGGCCGCTTCCTGCAGGCTGACTTCGACAAGGTCAGCATTACCTCCCTGCTGCTGCCTTCGGGCCGTGACGGCGACGCCGACCTGAACCAGAAATTCAAGTTCATGGACGACTTTGCCGGCTACCTGAACAAGCAACGCCGCAAGCGTAGAGAGTTCATCTACTGCGGCTCACTGTACGTCGCCCATCTCAAGCTGGATGTGAAAAACTGGCGTGACTGTCAGAATGAACCCGGCTTTATGGCACCGGAGCGTGCCTGGATGGACGAGATTTTCGGCAATATGGGCTACGTCGACGCCACCCGCGAAGTCACGCGCGAGTCCGAGCTGTACAGCTGGTGGCCCAACAGCGAGCAGGCCGAAAACCTCAATCTTGGCCTGCGCTTTGACTACCAGATCCTGACCCCGGGCCTGCGCCGCTTCGTCAAGCAGGCGAAGATCCCGCGCAATGTCCGCTTCTCCCAGCACGCTCCGGTCATCATTGATTACGACTGGACGCTGAGTATCTGATAGCTGAAGGCTGAAGACTGAAGACTGAAGACTGAAGACTGAAGACTGAAGACTGAAGACTGAAGACTGAAGACTGAAGACGATGGTCCAGGCGAACCGGTCTGGGTGCAAGCATACGAGCAAGGTACCTCACAGCAAAAAGCCCCCGCAGCCAATGGTTGCGGGGGCTTTTTTTGCGCCTATTTAATCAGGCGCCAGCAGAACGGATAACGGTAGGCGGTGCCTTCGTTGGACTTGATGGCGGCGATGATCACCAGCACCAAGGCGGCGACGCCCACCACCCAGGCCAGCAGAATACCGATCAGCACCAGCATCAGCAGCACGCAGACCAGCAGCATCAGGGTGACCGTGATCTGGAAGTTCAGCGCTTCCTTGCCCTGATCATCGACAAAAGGGTCCATGTCCTTTTTCAGCTGCCAGACAATCAGCGGACCAATCAGGTTGCCGAACGGCAACACGCAGCCCAGCAAGGCGGAGACATGCGCAATCAGCGCCCACTGTCGCGCTTCCGAACTCGGCTTGCCTGGCGGTGGGACGGGGGCTTCTACAGCAGGATCAACGGGATCGGTCATCGGGCACTCCTTGCATGCGTTAAAGAAGAGAATGCCCGTTGTAACAGACTTGTGCGTCACTGCCTACCAACGCCGTCTCAGTCTGCCAATGCGGCCTGCTGCAGGCTGAACAGCTGCTCACAACCCTGACGCGCCAGCGCCAGCATGGCGTTCAGATCATCAGCGCTGAAAGGGGCCGCCTCGGCGGTGCCCTGCACTTCGATAAAGCCGCCCTTGTCGGTCATAACGACGTTCAGGTCGGTATCGGCGGAGGAATCTTCCGGGTAGTCCAGGTCCAGCACCGGCACACCCTGATAGATACCCACGGAGATGGCGGCAATCATCTGCACTTCAGGCACCTTCTTGATAGCACCGCGCTGCTTCATGGCTCGCAGCGCATCGACCAGCGCCACACAGGCACCGGTGATCGATGCGGTGCGCGTACCACCGTCGGCCTGAATCACATCGCAGTCGATATACAGGGTGTTTTCGCCCAGGGTCTTGAGGTCAACCGCGGCGCGCAGCGAACGGCCGATAAGACGTTGAATCTCCAGGGTGCGACCACCCTGCTTGCCACGGCTGGACTCACGCTGCATGCGCGAGCCGGTCGAGCGCGGCAGCATGCCGTATTCTGCGGTGACCCAACCTTGACCGCTACCACGCAGAAAGCGCGGCACGCCAGCTTCAACGCTGACAGTACAGATCACCTTGGTATCACCAAACTCAACCAGCACAGAGCCTTCGGCGTGCTTGGTGTAGTGGCGGGTCAAAGTGACCTGGCGCATCTGGTCGGCGGCACGTTCGCTGGGGCGTTTCATCATCGGGAGTCCTTGTACAGCGGGGAGGAAGTGCGCGGAGTATAGCAGGCATGGGCGGCTTTCTGGCGTACTGAAGATTGCCCAGGCGCAGGCTGGCGGGGTTACAATGCCGGTCGATCCACCGACTACTGACAGGGAAGCACGACACCATGGCCAACAGCATGACCGCCTTTGCGCGCAGCGAACTCAGCACCGATCAGGGCAACCTGGCCTGGGAACTGCGCTCGGTCAATCATCGCTACCTGGAGGTCACCCTGCGCCTGCCCGAAGCCTTCCGCGAACTGGAGGGCCCGTTGCGCGAGCTGCTGCGCAAGCAAGTGGCACGCGGCAAGGTCGAATGCACCCTGCGCTTTAACCCGGCCGAGCAGCAGTCCAGTGAACTCAGCCTGAACCAGCCGCTGCTTGACCAGCTGATCCGCACCACCGAGCAGCTCGGCGCCCGCCTGCACAACGCCGGCCCGATCAACCCGCTGGAGCTGCTGGCCTGGCCAGGTGTGGTAATGGGCGAGAAGACCGATCAGGCCGACCTGGTCAAACAGGCCCGCACGCTGTTCGATCAGGCCCTCAAGGAGCTGAAAGAGCACCGCGCCCGCGAAGGCGCCGAGCTGAAGCAATTGATCATTGATCGCCTGGGCAGCATCAGCGACCGCACGGCGATCCTGCGCGAGATGATGCCGACCCTGCTCACCGCCCACCGGCAGAAGCTGATCGACCGCTTCAACGACGCCAAGCTGGAGCTAGACAGCACCCGCGTCGAGCAGGAGATCGTACTGCTGGCCCAGAAGATCGACGTGGCCGAAGAACTCGACCGCCTCGACACCCACGTGGTCGAAACCCGCCGCGTACTCGACAGCAAGGACGCCATCGGCCGCCGCTTGGATTTTCTGATGCAGGAATTCAACCGCGAAGCCAACACCCTCGGCTCCAAGGCCATCGATACCCGCAGCACCCAGGCCGCTGTGGATCTGAAGGTGTTTATCGAGCAGATGCGCGAGCAGATCCAGAATATTGAGTAATATCGCCCAGCTCACCCCAACCCGTTGACCGGCCTGGGCCAGGCTCAGCCGGTTTCTGCCAGGCCCAAATGTCCTCGCAAGGTGCTGCTCCGGTAGGAATGCCGGAATAGCCCCAGATCGGCAAGCGCCGGTACCAGCTCATCGCAGCACAATGCCAGCGATTGCAGGCTGCCGCCCGGCAAGGCGATAAACCCGTCAATCGCCTGCGCGGCGTGCCAGCGACGAATCTCCACCAGCGCATCAGCGACCGTCCCCACCACCTGCCAGTGTGACGAGCCGGACACTTCCGGGCGTCGCAACAGTTGCGCCAGAGTCAGGCGTTCTCGCTGCAACAACTGGCGCAGCAACGTGGCGTGGGTGCGACTGCGCACCGGCGCGCCCTCAGCTATCATCGCGTCAACACCCAGTGGCTGATCCGCCGGCAGCTGGCTTAAGTCCACCTGCATCAGTGGTTGCAATGCGGCCAGCTTGCGCGCGCGCTGCTGCTCGCTGCGGGCGGCTTCAAAGAGCTCCTGCGCCTGCGCCCGGGTGCCGGCCAGATACAAACTCAGACCCGGCAACACGCGAACCGCGCCCGGCCCCCTCCCCAGACGTGAGGTGCGAGCCTGCAGATCAGCACGCAGCGCGCGAGCGCTGTGCATGTCCGGCGTGGCGGCAAAGATGGCATCGGCGATCTGCGCAGCAAACTCGCGCCCGACCTCGGAGGCACCGGCCTGAAACAGCGGTACCTCTCCAGCCGGATGGCCCGGCAGGCTGAGCGGCCCCTGTACCGCTAGGTGCTGCCCATCAAAGTCAATCGGCCGCACGCGGCTACTGTCGGCGTAGCGTCCACCGGCCCTGTCCAGCGCCAGCGCCTCAGCCGGATAACTGCGCCAGAGCTGACGAACCGCCGCAGTAAACTCAGCCGCACGGGCGTAGCGCGCATCAGCCGATGGCATCTCCTGCAGACCAAAGTTCTGCTGGCCGTCGAGTGCAGTCACCACATTCCAGCCGGCGCGCCCGGCGCTGATCTGCTGCAGGGACTGCAACTGCCGGGCGACGATGTAGGGCTGATTGAAGGTAGTCGAGGCGGTGGTCACCAGTCCGATGTGCCGCGTTTCGCGGGCCAGCGCGGTCATCAGCAGGGTCGGGTCCAGGCCACTGAAACCGGGGCCGTGCTCCAGCGTGGCAGGGTCGATGAACAACGAGTCGGGTCGAAACACAAAGTCGATACAGGCCGACTCGGCTCGGCGCGCCAGTTCCGCATACAGGTCCACACTGTGCAGCGCCTCAACCCGGCTGTCAGGCCGGCACCAGGCATCGCCGTTGAGCCAGGTCGCGGCCAGCGACAGGCCGATACACAAATGTTGCGGGGTGTTCATGGGTTAATCCTCAAGCTTCTTGTGATTGCGGCGGACGCGGCACCACCATAGGTGTACCGGTCACCGGGTCGGGTACGACCAGGGCGTCGATACCAAATACGCGGCGAATCAACGCCGGTTGCAGTACCTGCGCTGGCGTGCCGGCGGCGACCACGCGCCCCTGCTGCATGGCTACCATGTGGTCGGCGTAGCGCGCCGCCTGATTCAGGTCGTGCAGAACCAGCACCAGCGTGCGGCCGGCCTCGCGATTAAGTCGCCGGCACAGCTCCAGCACGTCGTACTGGTGAGCGATATCCAGATAGGTGGTGGGCTCATCCAGCAGCAGCAATTGCGGCTGTTGTGCCAGTACCAGCGCCAGCCACACCCGCTGGCGCTGCCCGCCAGACAGCTGCGCGACCGGCCGCTCGGCCAGGGTGGTTAGATCGGTCAGGCGCAGTGCCTCACTGACTGCTGCCGCGTCCTCAGCGCTCCACTGGCGCAACAGTCCCTGGTGCGGAAAGCGTCCGCGCGCCACCAGATCGGCAACACTGATGCCGGCTGGCGCGCTGGAGCTTTGCGGCAACAACCCCAGGCGCTTGGCCAACTCACGTGCGCCATGACGCGCCAGCGCACGACCATCCAGCAAGACCTGACCGGCCTGCGGTTTCAGCAGCCCGGCCAGCGCTCGCAGCAGAGTCGACTTGCCGCAGCCGTTGGGGCCGATGATCACGCTGATCTTGCCCGCCGGCAGTTGCAGGTCCAGATCCTGGATAATTCGCTGGCGGTCATAGGCCAGCGCCACATGCTCGGCCCGCAGTTGTACGCCATTGGTGTCAGTGAGGTTGTTCATGTCTTCTCCTGTCAGCGCTGGCGGGTCAACAACCACAGCAGGTACAAACCGCCCAACAGCGCAGTCATGCGGCCGATAGGCAGAATCAGATCGCCGGGCATGCGCTGCGCCACCTGATCAGCCGCCAGCAGCAGACAGGCTCCCATCAGCGCCGCGCCGCAGACAGGTACACCCTGTCCCCGTCCCAGGCGCAGCACCAGTTGCGGCGCCGCCAGCGCGATAAACGCCAGCGGCCCGACGGCTGCGGTGGCCAGCGCCGCCAACAACACTCCAGCCAGCGTCATTGAGCCGCGTACCCGCTCGATCCGTACGCCCAGCTGGGCAGCCAGGTCGTCCCCCATTTCCAGCAGCGTCAGCTGACGTGCCCCCAACAGCGCCAGCGGAATCAGCACCAGGCACCCGCCAAGTACCGGCAGGGCGTGCATCCAGCTGCGTGCATTAAGCGAGCCGGCCAGCCACAGATTGGCCTGCATGGCGTTGTCCAGGCTGCCCTTGACCAGCAACAGACCATTGACCGCCGCCAGGGTCGAGCCAATCCCGATACCGATCAGCACCAGGCGATAGCTGTCTACCTGACCATCGCGCCGCGCCAGCAGATAGACCAGTAGCGCGGTGGCAAGCCCGGCTGCGAGGGTCGCCAGCAGCAGCCCGAGCGGCTGCTGGCCGACAAACACCAGATAGGCGATGGCGCCGCTGGCAGCGCCAGTGGTGAAACCGATGATGTCCGGTGAGCCGAGCGGGTTACGCGACAAGGACTGGAAAATGGCCCCTGATACGCCCAGCGCTGCACCTGCGCAAAGGGCAGTCAGCACACGCGGCAAACGAATATGCAGCAGAATGCGGCCCGGCACACCGCCCTGCTGCGGCGCCAGCAGCAACTCCAGCAATTGCGCCGGCGTGAAGGTCAGCCGCCCCGACAGTGCTCCAAGCAATCCGAGCAGCAGGATCAGCACCAACAGCAGCAGGTTGACCAGCAGCACCCGGCGGCGCACCGGCACCGACAGCGTCCCCAGCCGCCATACCCGCGCGCTCACAAGACAAACCGCCTGCGCCGGGCCAGCAGCGCAAAGCTGGGACCGCCAATCAGCGCCACCATGATGCCTACACTGACCTCACCGGGGTGCGCCACCAACCGCCCAAACAGATCTGCCAGCAACGTCAGCAGGGCACCGCACAGCATGGCCACCGGCAGCAGCTGCCGGTGATTGCCGCCCGCGAGCTGACGTGCCAGATGGGGCGCGGTGAGCCCAACAAAAGCTATCGGGCCAGCAGCCGCGGTAGCCGCACCAGCCAACAGAGCAATCACACCAGCGCACAGCAGCCAGGTCAGCCGGGGCCGGGCACCCAACGCACTGCCCAGCTCCTCGCCAAGCACCAGCGCATCCAGCGCGCGCGCCAGCAGCAACGAGGCCAGCAGCGCCCCACCGACCGGCAGCAGCAGCGTCAACAACACCGCCATGCCCCGCCCTTGCAACGAACCCACCGCCCAGTGGCGGAACTGGTCAAACACCTGTTCTTCGCTGTTCAGCGTAATCAGTTGAGTCAGTGCCAGCAGCACGGCGCTCAGGGCGGTGCCTACCAGCACTACCCGGATCGGGTCGGCGCCGCTGCGCAACCCGCTCAGCAACACCACCAACGCTCCCGCCAGCGCGGCGCCCAGCAGCGCGCAGAGCAACTGCCCGGTAGCCGACTGCACGCCGACCAGCGCAATACCGGCTGCCACTGCGGCGGCGGCACCGGCGTTGACACCCAATACACCCGGATCAGCCAGCGGATTGCGGGTCAGCGCCTGCATGATCACCCCAGAGGCGGCCAGGGCCGCGCCCACCACCAGCGCCAGCAAGGTACGCGGCACGCGCAGCTCACGCACCAGCAAGTGATCGCTGTTGCCGGGATCAAACTGCAGCAACGCTGCCAGGGTGGTCTGCGGCGGCATGCGGGCGCTGCCCAGCCCAATGCTCAGCAACACCAGTACCAACCCCAGCAGAGCAGCCGACAGCGCCAGTGGCCAGCCCCGCAAGCCGACGCTTGTCACCGTGCAAACCCCTGCTCGATGCCATCGACAATCTCGCTGGCGCTAAAAAAGTCGATGCGAAAGGAGTTACGCCCCAAACCATGGACCTGGCCTGCGCGCACCGATGGCAGATTGGCCAGCACCGGGTCACCGACAAAGGCGCTGGTGTCAGCTGGCGCCTGACGCAACAGGAAGCTGGTTTCAGCCTGCAGACGGGTAAGATATTCGTACTCGCTACGCACGAACGCTTCGGGTGAATCCAGACCGCTGTGCCAGGCCGGCTCCGGCGCCTCAATATAGAAGCCCAGCGCTGCCAGCAGGCGGCCATGGGCTCCTCTGGGCGTGGCGATAGGGTTAGGCATGCCCGCGCCGTTGTAACTGATGATGTTGGCCTTGCCCGGCGGCACCACGATGCTTGAGCGCACCTGCTGCAGACGCCGTTCAAAGCCGCGAATGCGCGCCTCCGCCTGGGCCTCAAGGCCCAGCGCGTCACCCAGCTGGCGGGCCAGCTCCTGCCAGTCGCGATCGCCGTAACTGAGCACCAGCGTGGGCGCGATGTTGCGCAACTCGGCAACTTGAGCCAACGCCGAATCGGCGCCCTCGCTGGAAACCACAATCAGGTCTGGCGCATGCACGTAGGCCGCTTCCAGGTCGATGCTGCCCGCCGGCCACAACCGCTCCACGCCGCGCTGTTCGGCCAGCGCAGCCCATTGGTCAAAGTACACACCATTGTTGGCAGTGGCACTGGCTATCACTGGCGCATCAATGGCCAGCAGACTGCCGGTCAGAGTTACCGAGGTGGACAGAACGCGCAGGGGCCGCTGCTGCAGCACCAGCATCACCCCATCGGCGCTGATCACCTCCCGCGGCCAGTCCGCCGCCTGCACCGACAGGCACAGCAACAGCAGCAGCCCAGCACTCAGGCGCAACATACCGGCCATGGGTTACCAGCCCAGACGCACACTGGCCGTCAACGTGCGGCCGCTGCCGTAGTAGCAGGCGGTCGCAGCGGTGCAGGTTGCCACGTAACGCTCATCGGTAAGGTTGCTGGCATTGAGTGCCAGCTGCACAGCCGTGGCACCAAACCGGCCCAGGTCGTAACGCACGGCGGCGTCATACAAGGTGTAATCCGGAATCTTCAGGTAATTGCCCAGGTCGCCATAGGTCTCATCCACGTAGCGGGCACCGCCACCCAGGCTGAGACCGTCCAGCAGGCCGCCGTAAAAGCTGTAATCCACCCACAGCGAGCCCATCCAGTCCGGTACGCGCACCATGTGATTACCTTCGTAACCATCATTGTTACGTGTCACCTCCGAATCAAAGCGGGTTAGCGCACCGATCACACTGATGCCCGGCAGCGGTGTAACTCGCCCCTCCAGCTCAATACCCCGCACGCGCACCTCACCGGTCTGCACCTGATACCGCTCACCTGCCAGGTTGTCCGGGTCAGCGGTGAGCACATTTTTCTGTCGCAGGTCGTAGGCGGCCAGCGTGACAAGGCCGTCAATACGCTCGGGCTCATACTTCACACCGACCTCCCACTGCTCGCCGGTAATCGGCTCGAATGTGCCCCCACTGCGATCAGTGCCGGTGGCTGGCTGAAAGGACTCGGAGTAACTCAGGTATGGTGCCAGCCCGTTATCAAACAGGTAGGTCAGCCCGGCCCGCCAGGTCAGCGCGCCATCATCTACCTGCGAGCGCACATTGGTCAGGCGGTCGAGGGTGTCGATCTCAAACTGGTCATAGCGCGCACCCAGGGTCACGCGCCAGCGATTCAGGGCAATCTGATCCTGCAGGTAGAGGCCGAGTTGGCGATCGGTTTCCTTGGTCGATAACTGGTCGGCCAGCACAGCGGCAAAGTCGTATCCGGTATAGACCGGGTTGAACACGTCAACCTGAATCAGGGTAGGGTTGACCGCGGCCATCTTGCGCAGGAAGGTCCAGTCGGTTTTTTGATAATCCAGGCCGGCGAGCAACTGGTGGTCCGTCACCCCAAAGCTCAAGTCGCCTTGCAGCCGGGTATCCAGCGTGATGGCGTCGGAATCACCCTCACCCTGCACCGCACGACGACGCAACCAGCGCCCGTCAATCAAGGTATCCAGATTGGTCGGCGCCGTGCCGCGCACGCCATAGCCGACGGTCGCGCGATACAACGAGTCAACATGGGTGTAACGGGCACTCTGGCTGACACTCCAGCGCTCGTTCAGCTGGTGTCGCGCCAACCACCCGGCCGTCCACACGGTGCGGTCGTATTGGTTCCAGTCGGGCTCGCCCAACAGGGTCTCATTGTCGATATAGCCTTCGGCGGCCGGCACCACGGTGCCCTGATAGGGCAAAAACTGGAAGGTCGAGCCGCCATCGTCCTTCTGGTACAGCCCCAGCAGCGTCACCTCGGTATCGCCGTCGTTGAAACGCAGGGTAGTGCTGGGCGCGATGAACCATTTCTCATGCTCGGTGTGGTCAATCTGCGTGTCGCCGTCGCGCCACAACCCCACCACACGCCACAGGGCGTTGCCCTGTCCATTGCCGCCGCCCAGGTCAAAAGCGCTTTCGCGCTGGCCATGCTCGTCCATCTGCAGTCGCAGCACCTGCTGCTGATCTTCTCGCGGCGTCTTGCTCACCTGATTGACCAACCCGCCAGGTGCAATCTGGCCGTAGAGCACACTGGACGGGCCCTTCAGCACTTCCACTCGCTCCATGTTCCAGCTGTCAAAGGCCGTACGGTTCCAGCTCAGATTGCTGTCCGACGGTGCCCGCAGGCCATCGAGCATGACGTTGTTGCTGAACGAGCCTGCGTCAAAACCGCGGATATACAAGTCATCCACGCGATTATCGATGCCCTGGCTTTCCGGTAGCACCCCTGCCGAGTAGCGCGTCGCCTCGTTCAGACTGCGCACCCCGCGCGCATCCATCTCGTCGCGCTCGATTACCGAAACTGACTGCGGGGTTTCCACCAGCGCTGTATCGGTTTTGGTGGAAGCGCCGATTGTCTCGGCGGTGCGGTAAGCGTTGACCGTGAGGGCCGGCAGCGCGATCGTCTCCGCCGCCTCCACGTCCTGCCCTTGCGCCTGCACGGCGCTGCTCAACAGCACCACCGACAATACCGGAGCAAAGGGGATAGACGAGCGCAACAGCGGGTGATGAAACGACATGGACGGGCTCCTTTTTGTTGGGAATAATTCTCATCGAAATTATTTCAAGAGCCTGCGTGGTCGTCTTTCGTTAGCGCAGCAGAAACCTTTGCGACGGCCTCATTGTCGCGAAACCTGAATGCGCGCCTGCAACTGACGGGGCGACACGCCAAAGTGGCGTTTGAAGGCAGTGGAGAAACTGGCAGGATTGGCATAGCCGGCCCGGGCACCGGCGGCGGTCACACTGATGCCCTCCTGCTCCAGCGCCGCCCTGGCCTGCTCCAGCCGGGTGCGCTGAATGAACTCAGACACGCTGATGCCGTAGGCCTGACGGAAGTGCCGCTGCAAGGTTGCGACGCTGGTGTGCCCCTGCGCCGCGATCTGATCCATACTCAGCGGCTGCGAGGCATTAGCCTGCAACCAGGCCCTGAGGTCACATATACGCCGATAGGCCGCTGCACGCATGCCGGCGGGCGAGCTCGCAGAGGTCGCCAGCTTGCTGCCCATCAAGGCCTCCATCAGCAACTCAATAGCGCGGCATTCCAAGTACATGCCGGCCATTTCAGGTGCCAGCGCCGGTGGCTGCAGCATCTGCTCGGCCAGCGCGCAGGCACGCTTCGACGCCGGCCAGTGCAGCACCTGCACTCCCTTCCCGGCCAGACCCGCCAGCGGCATGGCCTGCGCCAGCCACTCCTGGCTGATGCCCAGGCTGAGGCGACGGGAGTACTCGCCCTTGTGAGTCACCCGGGCAAAGTCCTGCGGCGCGTCCAGACGCACCAGCGTCATTTGCGGCACACGCCCGGCATCAAGGCGCACACGACGATTGCCAAACCGCAGATCCAGTACCCCGTCAAGCAGCACCACCAGTTTTACGTAATCACTCAAGGTGCCATACCGCTGAAGATCCTCGGTGGCGGTTTGGCTACCGAAGTGCAAATGCAGCCCCGGCCGCAGCAGGCGCTGACCGACGGTGGACTCGGGCGAAATGGATGACAAAACGGACTGCTGCACATGGCCTCCAATACACGGCAAATGACTGCGCAGCGATCAGCCCGCAGTCAGAAGACCGACAGCGCCACAGCATACCCGAGAGGGTCGCAAATGAGAATTGTTTTCATGCGCAAAAGGCGCAGAGAGGATCACGCCGTAGGGAGCCAAGCCTGGCGGGCTCAGCTCCCCGAGACAGATAGGGAGGCGCTGATTAACCAGCGACTCGCTACAGAACGATGCGCAGGTTGAGCGGGTACTCATCGCAGTTGTGCCCGGCACCACCGCGATCGACCACCAGAAACTCCCCTTCACGCTCCAGCACCGACTGAATCGCGTGCCAGGTGCCGATACGGTAGTTCACGCCCTGCCGGCCGTCGGTGATGAAGGCGCGTACCTCAGCCGGATCAATCACATCGCCCGGCGGCGCCACCACAACCAGGAACTGCTCCTCGTGCATCGGCACGAAGGCCTGACTGCCGAGCGGATGGCGCTCCAGAAAGGTCAGCTCCAGCGGCACGCTGACCGGCTGGCTGACAAAGATGCTGATCAGCACCCGCGGCGACTCACCAGCGACCTCGATCTTGGCCAGATCGTGATGCCGGCGCGTGCGCCCCGAGTTGATCATGAAGTGCTCGGAGCTGCGCGAATCGATCACCTCACCGAAGGCCGCAAAGGCCTCCGGTGTCAGGGGTTGGGCTTTCAGTTGCAATACGTCAGCGCTCATCCCCTGCTCCTCAACGGCCAAAGGTCGGCAGTTTCATGTGACGGTTGACGTCTTTATACAGCAGGTAGCGGAACGGGCCCGGGCCACCGGCGTAGCAAGCCTGCGGGCAGAAGGCGCGCAGCCACATGTAGTCGCCGGCTTCAACCTCGACCCAGTCCTTGTTCAGCAGGTAGACCGCCTTGCCTTCCAGCACATAGAGGCCGTGCTCCATGACGTGGGTTTCGGCGAAGGGAATCGCGCCGCCCGGCTGGAAGTTGACGATGTTCACGTGCATGTCGTGGCGCATGTCGCTCATGTCGACAAAACGGGTAGTGCTCCAGGCGCCATCGGTGCCGGGCATTTCCAGCGGGGTGATGTCGTTTTCGTTGGTAACGAAGGCTTCCGGCACATCAACGCCGTCGACTTTCTCGTAGGCCTTGCGCACCCAGTGGAAGCGCACCACGGCGCCACTGTTGTTATGCAACTGCCAGTCGCTGCTCGGCGGAATAAAGGCGTAGCCGCCCTCTTTCATCTGGTGCTGCTGACCGTTGAGGGTCAGGGTCATTTCACCTTCCACCACGAACAGCACGCCCTCGGCGGTCGGGTCGGTTTCCGGCTTGTCGCTACCGCCACCCGACTGCACTTCCATGATGTACTGCGAGAAGGTCTCGGCAAAGCCGGAGAGCGGACGCGACAGTACCCACAGGCGGGTACCGGTCCAGAACGGCAGGTGGCTGGTAACGATGTCGCGCATCACGCCCTTGGGGATCACTGCGTACGCTTCGGTAAACACCGCGCGGTCGGTGGTCAGCTGGGTCTGCGGCGGATGTCCGCCGGTGGGCGCATAGTAGCTGCGGGGTTCAGATTGCTTGGCCATGCTTACTCCTGAGGTTGAGCCGGGTGGTGGGCTGCCCAGTGGTGGGCGATATCGACACGACGTGTCACCCACACCCGGTCATGGGATTCGATGTAATCAAGAAAACGCTGCAGTGCACGGAAGCGGCCCGGGCGGCCGATCAGGCGGCAGTGCAGACCGATCGACAGCATCTTGGGCGCCTCTTCACCTTCGGCATAGAGCACGTCGAAGGCATCTTTCAGGTACTGGAAGAAGTGGTCACCGGTATTGAAGCCCTGGGGGGCGGCAAAGCGCATGTCGTTGGTATCCAGGGTATAGGGCACGATCAGGTGATTATGCAACTGCCCCTGGCTGTCGGCCTCGCGGGTCCAGAACGGCAGATCGTCGCCATAGTAATCGCTGTCGTAGGTAAAACCACCATGGTCCAGCAGCAGACGGCGGGTATTGGGGCTGTCGCGACCGGTGTACCAGCCTTCGGGTTGGGCACCGTAGAGGCGCTGGAAGATGTCCATGGCACGCTGCAGGTGCTCGCGTTCTACCGCTTCGGGGATGTTCTGGTAGTGAATCCAGCGCCAGCCGTGGCAGGCCACCTCATGCCCCAGCTCGACAAAGGCCTGGGCCAGCTCCGGGTGGCGCTCCAGCGCCATGGCCACGCCAAACACCGTCAGCGGCAGGCCCCGGCGTTCAAATTCGTTGAGGATGCGCCAGACGCCCGCGCGTGAGCCGTACTCGTAGATCGACTCCATGCTCATGTGGCGGTCATCAAAAGCCGCCGCACCGATTATCTCGGACAGGAACTGCTCGGAGTGGCTGTCGCCATGCAGCACGCAGTTTTCACCGCCTTCTTCGTAATTGAGCACAAATTGAACGGCGATCCGGGCCTTGCCAGGCCAGTTGGCGTGCGGCGGGGTGCGACCATAACCCACCAGATCGCGGGGATACTCAGTGCTCTGAACCATGGGAAATCACCTTTGAAATAGCCAGGTACCGGCAAAAAGCAGGCTTTCAGCCAGCATCACCGCTACTGATTCGATTTTGTTGACGCCGGCAATTGTATACAATTAATCAGTTTCGTTGTGTACAAACAGGTTTCCAGCATGCATATACGCGTTATCAACCCCAATACCACCCAGGCCATGACCGACACCATCGGCTCCGCCGCCAGCGCCGTGGCCGCAGCCGACACACGCATCACTGCCACTCAGCCGAGCAGCGGGCCGGTGTCCATCGAAAGCCACTTTGACGAGGCGGTCAGCGTGCTCGGCGTGCTGGATGAAATCCGCGCCGGCGAGCGCGAAGGCGTCGATGCCTACATCATCGCCTGCTTTGGCGACCCCGGCCTGAACGCGGCACGCGAGCTTACCCGCGCACCGGTCATCGGCATCGCCGAGGCGGCCTTCCACGCCGCCACCCTGATCAGCACCCGCTTCTCGGTAGTCACCACCCTGCCGCGCACTACCATTATTGCCGAGCATCTGCTCGACAGCTACGGCATGGCCAGCCGCTGCCGCCGTGTGCGCGCTGCCGACATCCCGGTGCTGGAGCTGGAAGCCAACCCGGACCTGGCGCTGGAGCGCATCATCGAGGAGTGCCTGAAGGCCAAACAGGAAGATGGCATTGGCGCAATCGTGCTGGGTTGCGGCGGCATGGCTGACCTCACACCGCAGATCAGCGCCGCCGTCGGCCTGCCGATCGTTGAGGGCGTGACTGCCGCGGTCAAGCTGGCCGAAGCGCTGGTTGGCCTGGGACTGCAAACCAGCAAGCACGGCGATCTGGACTTTCCGCTGCCCAAACCTTTCACCGGACGTTTTGCCGAGTATTCGAACCTGACGCCCGACTGAGCACACCACGCCGGGGCTGGCGTGGGCGGCCCCGGATGTGGATGACAACCACCGACCGATCACAGAATCGCGGGAGACAATAATGCGCATCACACATCAACTGGAGGCCGTATGAGCACTGATATCAGCAGCGCAACGGCCAGCGAGCTGCCGGCACAGAACGGCAAGGCCGCCGGGGACGAGTCCCTGGCCCCTCAACAGGTCCGCATCATGGGCCGCTTTTCCTACCTGCTGGCCTGGTTTGGCGGCTGTGTCGCCATCGGCACCTTCACCATGGGCTCCAGCGTGGTTGGCACCCTGAATCTGATTCAGGCCACCCTGGCCATCGCCATCGGCTGCTTTGTGATCGGCATTGCGCTGGTCCTCAATGGCGCCGCCGGCTACAAGTACGGCATTCCCTTCGTAGTGCAGGCGCGCAGCGCCTTCGGCTTTACCGGCACCCGCCTGCCGGGCCTGGTACGCGCGGTGCCGGCGATTGTCTGGTACGGCTTTCAAAGCTGGATTGGCGCCGGCGCGCTGAACATGGTCTCGGCCACGCTGTTCGGCTTCGACAACCTGGTGTTCTTCTTCATTGCCTTTCAGTTTCTGCAGATTGGTCTGTCGGTGATGGGCTTTCAGGGCATCAAGTGGCTGGAGAACGTCGGCAGCGCCTTTATCTTGGCCTCGCTGGTGTACATGTTCTACAGCACAGTGCAGCGCTACGGTGACGAGCTGTCGATGAGCCTGCTGACCATGCAAGGCTCCTGGGGGCTGCCGTTCTGGAGCGCAACCATGCTGTTCCTCGGCATCTACAGCACCATGATCCTCAACGTCAGCGACTACGCACGCGAGCACAAGCAGGGCACCAGCCCCGGGCTGCTGACCACCATTTACTCAATGTCGATCCTGCCGTGCACCCTGTTCATGGGGCTGATCGGCTATATGGTGTCCGAGGCCACCGGTGTTGCCGACCCCATCGAGGTCTTTGCCAACGCCGTGGACAACACGCCGCTGCTGATGTGCACCCTGCTGTTTATCGCCTTTGCGCAGGTCACCACCAACGTGCTGAACAACGTGGTGCCGCCGACCTATGTGCTGATGGATGTATTCAAGCTGAAATTCCGCCCAGCCACGGTGATCGTCGGCCTGCTGGCCTTTGCCACCTTCCCCTGGAAGCTGGTCAGTGCGGACTCGGCCCAAGGCCTGCAGGTGTTTGTACAGACTTACTCGGCGTTCTTGGGGCCAATCTTTGCCATCTTGGTGGTGGACTACTACCTGATCCGCAAGCGCACCCTGAACCTGCAGCACCTGTACGATGCCAACGGCCCCTATCGCGGCGTCAACTACGCGGCTCTGGTGGCAACGGCCATCGGTGTGGCGGCGGCGCTGAGCGTTTCCAGCATCTCCTGGTACGCCAGCCTGATCCCCGCCGGCCTGAGCTACTACCTGCTGATGCAGTACTGGCCCGCCTGCGCACGCTTCAGACAGTAAGCCTGATTATCGCCGCTGAGTGGATGTCACTCAGCGGCGATACCCGGCAAAAACATCCTGCAGATCGGGCACCGCCTGCGGCGCTTCGTCGATAGACAGGGACGCCTCGATCTCATTCAGGTGCTTGGCCATAAAGGCCGTCGCCGCCTGACCATCTCCCTGCTCGAGCAGCGTCAACAGCTGCTGGTGATCGGTGCAATCACAGCCCAAATTGCCTGAGTTGCCGTAAACCGCCAGAATCAGCGACGAGCGCGAGCACAGCTGTACCACGAAGGTGGCCAGGGTCTGGTTGCCCGCCAGCGCCGCCAACGCACTGTGAAACTGCGCAGAGCACTGGATCGCGGTACTTTGCTCACCGGCTTCCAGCGCCTGCTGCTCGCGCGCGGCCAGCGCCTGCAGTTGGCGCAGCCCCTCGGCATCCAGTGCCTGCACCAGCGGCTGCATCAGGCCGCATTCCACCAGCCGCCGTGCCTCAAAGACTTCGCGCGCCTCCTCGGCAGACGGCCGGGTGACACTGGCACCCTTGCCGGGCGTCAAGGTAATCAGCTGATCCATCGCCAGCCGCTGCAGCACCTTGCGAATGCCCGTACGACTGACGCCAAAGACCTCGGCCAGCGCATCCTCACGCAGCCGGGCACCCGGCTGCAGGCGGTGTTCAATGATGGCCGCGCTGATGGCCTGGTAGATCCGCTCGTGGCGCTGCGCCCCGGCGCCAGAGACAGCGCTGGCGTTAGCAGTTTTCTTGTCGGCGGCACGCAGCACCGACGCAACCCGGCGGGCAGTCATCAGGAGGGTCCTCGGCTCAGTGGAAGGTAAGGCGCGCTATTGTAGCCTAGGCAACCACCTGGCTGATGGTGATTACCGGCACGATATCGGTGTAATTGGTCATATCCTGATTGAGCGCTTTGCCGCCAGCAGCAAACGCCGCCTGAAACTGTGCCAGGTCGCTAAAGAACAGGTGCGCGGAGGCAACAAAAGCCGGGCTCTGGCCAGCGCCGTCGGCCAGACACTGGTCAACCTCCAGCTTGAGCAGGCCATGACCGTCCAGCTGCTGATGGATCAGCTCGGCATGCTGCTTCTGATAGTAGCTGTGGTCAAAACGGGCGTTTTCCTGGGCGGGATAGCTAACGGTTACTCGAATCATGGGGCGTTACTCCGATTGTTGTTATAGGCCGTTTGGCCGGCCCTGCACCATAGCACGCGTCAGTGCCGGACGAACCCCTCTACCCGGCTGCGCAGACGCTGGCGGTCCACCTCCAGCAACAGCGACTGCTCACCCAGCGCCAACGCCTCTGCCGCCAGGCGCCGGGCCGGCGCTACAAAACAGTCGTGCTGCGCGGCCAGCGCCTGCAGCGACTTGACCAGGCGCAGCTGCACATCGATACGCGCTGCGCCATCGCGAACAATCGGGCCGAACAGGTCATCAAACAGATCATCAAGCGCGAGCGGCGTCAGCCACACGCCCCGACAGGACACCTCGGCCTGCTGCGGCAACGGCCCCTGCGCCCAGGGCGCCAGCAGACGCACACTGCGTCCGAGAATGTCGATGGCCGTACCGGGGTCGTTGACCGCCGGCGACAGCGCCCGCGAGGCTATCTCCGACAATACTGCGCAACCAAAGCGCGGATCCTGGTCGAAGGAGCGAAAGCTGTCCAGGGTAAAGCAATCGCACAGCGCACACCGCAGGTCATCGTTCAGCAGCCCTTGCACCCAGAGCAGTGGCTGGGCGGGGTGCACAAAGGCGCCGGGCTGCACCGGCACGTAGAGCGCCAGCTGGTGCTCCTCGGCCAGCTCGGACAGGGTCAGCACATCCAGATGCTGCAGGTAGAAACTGTCGGTCGGATACAGTGGATGGCAGCCGAGCGGCACCTCCCCATCCCAACAATGCGCACCCAGACAGGGGTTGGCAATCCGCTCAGACAGCGCGCGTGCGGTGACCTGCTCAACCCGCTCGGTGGTATCGCCTACCCGGCCAAAGCGCGACAGGTGCTCGATCCAGCGCAGAATGGTTACCACAATCAGGGCGATCACCAGCAAGGTCACGGCAAACAGCATGACCCGTCCGCTTTCGCCGTAGACACCGGTACTCAGCGCTATCAGCCCCACCAAGCTGAACAGAAAGGAGCCGATAAAGGTGCCCAGCACGTTCTGCGTGGTGGTGTCCTGCATCAGCAGGCGGGTGGCACGCGGTGTCACATTGGCCGTTGCGGCGCTATAGGCCGCCACCATCACACTCAACGAGAAGGTGGTGACCGCCAGCATGCTGGAGGCCAGGATATCCAGAATACGATCCACCGCATCGGCGCCCACATCCACCGGCAGCGGCGGCAACCAGTACTCCAGGGGCACCGCCAGCAGTACGGCGGCCAGCGCCAGCACGACGTAAAGGGTTGCCCTGATCCATAAGGTGCGCGTCAGTTGCGCCAGCAGCCATTGCCATTTCGAAATCATCTTCCGTCCCCATGCCAGTCATGACCACAGCTTACCGCACCCATGACGCGGAACGGCATACGTCCTATAATGGCGCGCTTTCCCCCAAGGCGCAGGAACCACCTCGATGAGCCATGCCACCGGCACCCTGTATATCGTCTCCGCCCCCTCCGGCGCGGGCAAAACCAGCCTGGTCAAGGCGCTGATCGAGCTGACCCCCAACCTGCAGGTGTCGGTATCGCACACCACCCGGCCGATGCGGCCCGGCGAGGAGGATGGCGTCAACTACCACTTCACCGACCGCGAGACCTTCCTCAAGCTGGTCGAGACCGGTGATTTTCTGGAACACGCCGAGGTGTTCGGCAACCTCTACGGCACCTCCCAGAGCGCGGTCGAAAAAGCACTGGCCGAAGGCCGTGACCTGATTCTGGAAATCGACTGGCAAGGCGCGCAGCAGGTGCGCCACAAGCTGCCGCAGGCACATTCGATCTTCATCCTGCCGCCCTCGCGCGAGGCCCTGCGCCAGCGTCTGACCCAGCGCGGTCAGGATCAGGACGAGGTGATCGACCAGCGCATGGCCGAGGCCGAGGCCGAAATGAGCCACTACGTCGAATTTGACAGCCTGGTCATCAACGACACCTTTGAGCACGCCCTGGAAGACCTGCGCGCCATCGTGCGCAGCGACCGGCTGCAGACGGTCACCCAGCAAGCCCGTCACACCGAGCTGCTGCAGGCACTCTTGTCAGACTGAGGCGCCAGCCGGTAGACTGTCAGGTCCTGCGCCCCTGTCCGTTTCGGGGCGCCTTGCGTTCAATTGTTTATCCTTTCCGGAGTACCCCATGGCTCGCGTTACCGTTGAAGACTGCCTGGAAAATGTAGAAAACCGTTTTGAGCTGGTCATGCTGGCCTCCAAGCGCGCCCGTCAGCTGGCCACCGGTGGCAAAGAAGCCAAGGTAGCCTGGGAAAACGACAAGCCCACCGTGGTGGCACTGCGTGAAGTGGCCGACGGCCTGGTCACCAACGCCATCATGGCCGAAGAAGCCCTGCAGGATCAGCAGGAGCCGCTGTACTCGCTGGAAGCGACCGACGAGCTGGCCGAGTAAGAGACAGGTTTGCTGTTGCGCAGGCCGGCTATCCCTGAGGTCATCACCCGCGCTGGCGGGTGCGGGAGAGCTACATGTCTGCGATAGAGGTTTTTGCCGACAATCTGGGTAACTACCTTGAGCCGGAGCAGGTCAACCTGGTCCGGCGCGCCTATTTCTACGCCGAACAGGCCCACGACGGCCAGACCCGTCGCAGCGGTGAACCCTACGTCACCCACCCGCTCGCCGTAGCCCACATCCTTGCCGACATGCACATGGACCATCAGAGCCTGATGGCCGCCATGCTGCACGACGTGATCGAAGACACCGGCATCCCCAAGGATGCGCTGGTCGAGCAATTTGGCGACACCGTTGCCGAGTTGGTAGACGGGGTCAGCAAGCTGACCCAGATGACCTTCGAAACCAAGGCCGAGGCGCAGGCCGAGAACTTCCAGAAGATGGCGCTGGCCATGGCCCGCGACATCCGCGTGATCCTGGTCAAGCTGGCCGACCGTCTGCACAACATGCGCACCCTGGGCGCGCTGGCGCCGGAAAAGCGCCGCCGCATCGCCAAGGAAACCCTGGAGATCTACGCGCCCATCGCCAACCGTCTGGGCATGCACAGCCTTAGCACCGAGTTCGAAGACCTCGGCTTTAAAGCCATGCACCCGATGCGCTCGAACCTGATCGATCGCGCCGTGCGCAATGCCCGCGGCAACCGCAAGGAGCTGCTCAACCGCATTCTCGAATCGCTGCAGGCCTGCCTGGAGCGCGAAGGGCTGCAGGGCAAAGTGATGGGCCGCGAGAAGCACCTGTACGGCATCTACCAGAAGATGCGCGGCAAGAAGAAGTCGTTCAACGAGATCATGGACGTCTACGCCTTCCGCATCATCGTCGACAAGCCCGATACCTGCTATCGCGTGCTGGGCGCCGTGCACAGCCTGTACAAACCCTTCCCGGGCCGCTTCAAGGACTACATCGCCATTCCCAAGGCCAACGGCTACCAGTCCCTGCACACCACGCTGTTTGGCATGCACGGGGTGCCGATCGAAATTCAGATCCGCACCGAGGAAATGGAAGAGCTGGCCAACAACGGCATTGCCGCGCACTGGGTCTACAAGTCCAAGGAAGAGGTCATCAACGGCAACCACGCGCGCACCCGCCAGTGGTTGAAGAGCGTACTGGAGCTGCAACAGAACGCCGGCAACTCGCTGGAGTTTATCGAAAACGTCAAGATCGACCTGTTCCCAGACGAAGTCTACATTTTCACCCCAAAAGGCCGCATCATGGAGCTACCCAAGGGCTCCACACCGGTCGACTTCGCCTACGCCGTACACACCGACATCGGCAACAGCTGCATCGCCTGCCGCGTCAATCGACGCCTGGCGCCGCTGTCTGAGCCGCTGGAAAGCGGCGAAACGGTCGAGATCATCACCGCGCCGGGCGCGCGCCCCAACCCGGCCTGGCTCAGCTTTGTCATCACCGGCAAGGCGCGCAGCAATATCCGCCACTTCCTCAAGCACCAGCGCCACTCCGAGTCCATCGCTCTGGGTGAGCGTCTGCTGGACAAGGTGCTGGCCAGCTTCGACACCCAGCTGGGCGCCATCCCCGAGGCGCGCGTGCAGTCTGTTCTGAACGACTGTGGCATGGAGCTGATGGAAGACCTGCTGGCCGATATCGGCCTGGGCAACCGCATGGCCTATGTGGTGGCCCGCCGCTTGCTGGCCAGCGACGGCGCCGCCGATGACGAACCGCAGAAGATCGACCAGCCAGCCAGCGCCGAGGAAAGCGGCGAGAAGCCGCTGGCCATCCGCGGCACCGAAGGGCTGGTGGTCAGCTTTGCCCGCTGCTGTAACCCGATTCCGGGTGACCCGATTGTCGGCTACCTGTCGTCCGGCAAGGGCATGGTCATCCACCAGGAAAACTGCCGCAATCTGGCCGACAGCCGCCACAACACCGAGAAGACCCTGCATCTGACCTGGGACAAGGATGTGAGCGGCGAGTTTACCGTCGAGCTGCGCGTCGAACTGGAACACCAGCGCGGCATCATCGCTCAGCTCGCCACCGGCATTACCGTGGCCGACGCCAGCATCGACAAGATCAGCGTCGATGAGCGTGACGGCCGCGTCAGCGTGGTACAACTGGTCGTGCGCGTGCGCGACCGCCTGCACCTCTCACAATTGATCAAACGCATCCGCAACCTCAAGGGCGTGATGCGTATCACCCGTCTCAAGAACTGATTGCCGTCGGAGCATCCATGAACAAGCAAGTTATCACCAGCGAACAGGCCCCATCGGCCATCGGCCCGTACTCCCAGGCCATCAAGGTGGGCAACACCGTCTACCTGTCAGGCCAGATTCCGCTGGACCCGGCCACCATGGAGGTGGTTGAGGGCTTTGAAGCTCAAGTCTGCCGCGTCTTCGACAACCTCAGCGCGGTGGCCGAAGCGGCCGGCGGCAAGCTGCAGGACATCGTCAAGCTGAACATCTTCCTGACCGACCTGGGCAACTTCGCCACCGTCAACGAGATCATGGAACGCTACTTCGAAAAGCCCTACCCCGCCCGCGCCGCCATCGGCGTCGCCGCCCTGCCCAAGGGCGTGCCGGTCGAAATGGACGGGATTATGGTGGTGGGCTGAAGCCCAGCTGCAAGCTGCAAGCTGCAAGCTGCAAGCTGCAAGCTTGATCAGTGTCTGTTCGGCGGCGACACCGTCAACTGTTTTTACGGTTTCCGGGCCGCCAGCCGCTCATAGAAAAACCCGCGCGATTAAACACCGCGCGGGTTTTTCTATGAGCTTGTGACTGGCTTGGCCAGTCGAGCGAAGCCTTGAGGGCGCCACTCTCGGCAGAAATGGTGTCCTTGCCTTCCTTCAGCGAACCTTGCCAACGAGCGGATGCTGATTTTCTCATCTGCGCCTGCTCGTGTGCCGTTGCAGGTTTGTGCTACTCAGTTTGCGACCCACACGCCGGGCAGATAATTCCCCTTAACTTTTTACCCGCTATTCCAGCAACGCGGCATAACCTTCACGGTAGCTCGGATACTGCGGCGTCCAGCCGGAGTCACGTGCCAGCGCGTTGCTGCAGCGTTTGCTGCCCACCCGGGTGCTGCCGGGGCCATCAGCTTGGGCGCTGACGCCAAGCTGCCCTTGCAACCAGCCGACCACCTCGTGCAACGGCGCCGGCTCGTCATCCACGCCCAGATAGCAGGGCGCCAGCAGTTCGCGCTGCTCAGCCTGCAGCAGCAGGTGCACCATGAGCCCGGCGGCATCGTCACGGTGGATGCGGTTAGTGTACTGCGGCGGCTCAGCCGGCACGTTCATGCCCGCCCTGGCCTGCTCAATCAAACGGTTGCGGCCCGGCCCGTAGATGCCCGCCAGCCGCACCACCGAGGCCGGATGACCACTGCGCAGGGCTACATCTTCCGCCGCCAGCAGGGCGCGCCCCGTATCGCTGCCGGCTAGCGCAGGGCTGTTCTCGGTCACCCATTCCCCCGCCTGCTGGGCATACACGCCGGAGCTGGACACCTGCAGCAGATGACGTAACGGACGCTTACGCTCGCCCAGCCAGCTCAGCGCATGTTCCAGGCCCTGAACATACAAACGCTGATACAGGTCAGCGTCGCGCTTGCCCGCAGCCGGGCAGTAGACCAGGTAGTCCAGCTGCGCCGGCCAATCGGCCGGCCGCTCGGGCACACACAGGTCGCCCGCCACCGGCAGCACGCCAGCCGGCAAGCCGGTGGTATCGCGACGCAATCCGTACACCTGCCACCCTTCGGCCAGCAGACGCCGCGCCAACTCGCTCCCCACATCGCCGCACCCGGCAATCATCACACTCGGCATGGCGCTTGCGCCTCCTCTGGTTACTCTTGGCGCCCACTGTAACAGGCTGGCAGCCCGCTGGCGCAGCGCGATGAGAGCGCCATCAACATTCGCCCCGCACGGCGTGCTGTACGATTGTTTTACTCTATTAAACAACCGGCTATGCTAGGGTCTGTTGACGTTTCATTCGCCCACACGTGGCAGCCTGTTTACCCGCCTACGCAGACTTTCCGCCGATGACCCTGACCGAACTTCGCTACATCGTCACCCTTGCCCAGGAGCAGCATTTTGGCCACGCGGCCGAGCGCTGCCACGTCTCTCAGCCAACCCTCAGCGTGGGGGTCAAAAAGCTGGAGGAAGAGCTGGGCGTGATGATCTTCGAGCGCAGCAAGAGCGCCGTGCGCGTCACGCCGATTGGTGAGCGCATCGTGGCCCAGGCGCAAAAGGTGCTGGAAGAAGCCAGTGCCATCCGTGAGCTGGCCACAGCCGGCAAGAACCAGCTGGCGGCACCACTCAAGGTCGGTGCCATTTACACCATCGGGCCGTACCTGTTTCCGCACCTGGTGCCACAGCTGCACAAGGTGGCACCGGAGATGCCGCTGTACATCGAAGAGAACTTCACGCACGTACTGCGTGACAAGCTGCGCAACGGCGAGCTGGATGCCATCATCATCGCGCTGCCCTTCCAGGAGCCGGACGTACTGACCAAGCCACTGTACGACGAGCCCTTCAGCCTGCTGCTGCCTGCCAGCCACGCCTGGGCGCAGCGCGACAGCGTGACCCTCGACGAGCTGGACGACAGCAAACTGCTGCTGCTGGGTGAAGGCCACTGCTTCCGCGACCAGGTGCTTGAGGCTTGCCCAACCCTGCGCAAGAGCGACGAGCAGCACAAGCACACCACCGTGGAATCCAGCTCACTGGAAACCATACGCCACATGGTTGCATCCGGCATTGGCATGACCGTACTGCCCATGTCTGCCGCCGACGATCGCTATTACAGCTCGGATCTGCTGATCACCAAGCCGTTCAAAGCGCCCGCGCCGTATCGCACCGTGGCCATTGCCTGGCGTGCCAGCTTCCCGCGGCCCAAGGCCATCGAGCTGCTGAGCGACTCAATTCGCCTGTGCTCGGTAGGTCAGCCGCCCAAGTGACAGAGCACACCTCGCTGACGGTGCTCAAGGGCATCGGTCCGGCACTGGCAGAGAAGCTTGACCGGCTGGGCCTCAGCTCGGTGCAGGACCTGCTGTTTCACCTGCCCCTGCGCTATCAGGATCGCACCCGGGTCACCCCGATCGGCGCCCTGCGCCCGGGCCTGGACGCAGTGGTTGAGGGCACGGTGCTGGCCGCCGAGGTGGTGATGGGGCGACGACGCAGCCTGCTGTGCCGCCTGCAGGACGGCAGCGGCACCCTCAGCCTGCGTTTCTACTACTTCTCTGCGGGCCTGAAAGCCAGCCTGAGCCGCGGCAGCCACTGGCGCTGCTACGGCGAAGTCCGCCCCGGCGCCTCCGGGCTGGAGATCTACCACCCGGAGCTGCACAACCTGGACAACGCCCAGGCCCTGCCGGTCAGCGACACCCTGACCCCCATCTACCCGGCAACCGAAGGGTTGTCGCAACAGCGGCTGCGCAGCCTGACCGATGCGGCCTTGCAATGGCTCGACCAGGGTAACCATCTGACCGAGTGGCTACCGGGTCAACTGGCAGAGCAGTACCAACTGCCGCCGCTGCGCGAGGCGGTGCAGTTACTGCACCGCCCGCCACCGGATATCGATCTGGAGGCCCTGCAGGACGGCCGCCACTGGGCCCAGCACCGACTGGCCTTTGAAGAGCTGATGGCACACCAGCTGGCGATGCTGCGTCTGCGCGCCCAGATGCGCGCGCACAAGGCGCCGACCATGCGTGCCGCCGGAGAACTGGCCGACGGTTTCATCAAGCAACTGGGGTTTGCCCTGACCGGCGCCCAGCGTCGCGTGGCTGACGAGATCCTGCTGGACCTGGCCCAGCCGCGGCCGATGCTGCGCTTGGTGCAGGGCGACGTAGGGGCTGGCAAGACGGTGGTCGCGGCGCTGGCTGCGCTGCAGGCCATTGAAGCCGGCTGGCAGGTGGCGTTGATGGCACCAACTGAAATTCTGGCCGAGCAGCACTTCACCAACTTCCAGCGCTGGTTCAGCGCCCTGGGCCTGTCGGTGGCCTGGGTGGCCGGCAAGCTCAAGGGCAAGGCGCGCGCCAACCAACTGCAACTGATCGCCTCTGGCGAGGCCGCCATGATTGTCGGCACCCACGCGCTGTTCCAGGATGACGTGCAGTTTCGCAACCTGGGGCTGGCCATCATCGACGAACAACACCGCTTTGGCGTGCAGCAGCGCCTGGCGCTGCGCGACAAGGGCGCCGCCGGCGGCGTGTCACCGCACCAGCTGATCATGACCGCCACGCCGATTCCCCGTACCCTGGCGATGAGTGCCTATGCTGACCTGGATACCTCGGTGCTGGATGAGCTGCCGCCGGGGCGTACCCCGGTCAACACCGTCTTGATCGCCGACAGCCGCCGCGCCGAGGTGATCGAGCGGGTACGCGCCGGCTGTGCCGAAGGGCGCCAGGCCTATTGGGTTTGCACCTTGATCGAGGAGTCCGAACAGCTGCAGGCGCAGGCCGCCGAGGCCACCTGGGAGTCGCTCTGCGAGGCGCTGCCGGGGCTATCCATCGGGCTGATCCACGGCCGCATGAAGCCGGCAGAGAAAGCCGAGATCATGGCCTCCTTCAAGGCCGGCGACCTGCACCTGCTGGTCGCCACCACCGTCATCGAGGTCGGTGTCGATGTTCCCAACGCCAGCCTGATGATCATCGAGAACCCCGAGCGCCTGGGCTTGGCCCAGCTGCACCAGCTGCGCGGCCGAGTCGGCCGTGGCAGCACCGCCAGCCATTGCGTGCTGCTGTATCAGGCACCACTGTCCGCCCTTGGACGCGAGCGCCTGGGCATCATGCGCGAGAGCACCGACGGCTTTGTGATCGCCGAAAAGGACCTCGCCCTGCGTGGTCCCGGGGAGGTGCTGGGCACCCGCCAGACCGGCGTGGTGCAGTTTCGCGTCGCCGATCTGGTGCTCGATGCCGACCTGCTGCCCGAGGTGCAGCAAGCAGCGCAGACGCTGGCGCAACGGTATCCCGATCACGTACAACCACTACTCGACCGCTGGATAGCCCAGGGCCAGCATTTTGCCCAGGTATGACAACCGCTATGCTCAGGCTGTCAGGCCCAGTTCACACGCAAGACTGCAACGCTGCAGCAGCCCGACTGTCAGCAGCGCAAGGAAGAGCTCATGAATAGCCAAATGGCCCCCGAACACCATGCCGCAACCCTGCCCGACCTGATCGAAAAACTGCTCCAGCAACAGGGCATCGCCTACCAGCTACGCCCCACCAGCGACGCTTGGGCGGCCAGCCAGCAAGTCCAGGCCAGCCTGCTGTGCGACGCCGTGGGCACCGTGCTGGCGATGATCCCCAAGGACCATCTGCTCGATCTCAAGACCCTCGGCACCCTGCTGGGTCGACAGCTGGAACCCGTGCGCGACCAGCAGCTGCAACGCATCCTCAGCAAGCACCAGCTGAATCAACTGCCCGGCCTGCCGATTCTGTTCAACTCCCCGTGCGTCTGCGAGCAAAGCCTGCTGGAACAGCCTGAGATCATCCTGGACAGCGGCCTGATCGGCTGGAGTTTGGTAATCAGCCAGGCCGACGCCCGCACCCTGTTGGCCAAGGCCAGCCTGGCGCACTTTGCCGTCCCCCTGGCCGGCCTGCCGACCACTTCCAGCGGTGCCGAACAAGACAACCGCGACTTTAGCGACGCGGTACAGAACTTCACTGCGCTGCGCATGAAGCAGCGGCTGGAAGAAACCATCGAGATTCCGCCGCTGCCCGAGTCAGCGCAAAAGATCATGAAGCTGCGGGTCAACCCGGACGCGGACATCGCCGACCTCGCCGATGTGGTTGAGACCGACCCCAGCCTGGCTGCTCAGGTGGTCAGCTGGGCGGCGTCACCCTACTACGCAGCACCCGGCAAGATTCGCTCGGTGGAAGATGCCATCGGCCGGGTGTTGGGCTTTGACCTGGTGATCAACCTGGCCGTCGGCCTGGCACTGGGCAAAACCTTCCGCCTGCCCAGCGATGCCCCCGAGCGCAGCACACCCTACTGGGAGCAGGCGATCTACAGCGCCGCCGTGATTGAGGGTCTGGCCAAGGCAATGCCGCGTGACCTGCGGCCGGAACTGGGCCTGAACTACCTCGGCGGCCTGTTGCACAACTTCGGCTATCTGGTGCTGGCCTATATCTTCCCGCCCTATTTCAAGCTGATCTGCCGGCATATCGAAGCCAACCCGCATGTGCCGCCGCACATGATTGAGCAGCACCTGATCGGTGTTAGCCGCGACCAGATCGGCAGCTGGCTGATGCACTACTGGGATATGCCCGACGAGGTCTGCACCGCCCTGCGCCAGCAACACAACCCGCTGTACCAGGGGCCGGACCACGTCTACGCCAACCTGATCTATCTGGCCCTGGCGCTGCTCAACCAGCACAACATCGGCTGCGGCCCGCGCCTGCCGGTCCCTGACGCGCTGCTAAAACGGCTGGGCCTGAGTCGCGAACAGGCCGACGCAGTGGTCGACAAGGTACTGGATGCACGGGATGCACTGCGCGCGCTGGTCAATCACTACCAGCCGCAGAAATAAGTGGGGGCGATTGACGTGTCGCGCCCTCGCCTGCTGGCGGCCATCGAACGGCCAGGCAAGACGGCGGGAGGAAACAGGGGCTCGGCAGAGCCCCTGTGACGCAGCAGAATCAGTTGACGGCGTCGCGCAGGCTTTTGCCGGGTTTGAAGGAAACGGTATTGCTGGCCTTGATTTTGACCGGTGCGCCAGTCTGAGGATTTTTGCCGGTACGGGCGCCACGGTGGCGCTGCAGGAAGGTGCCGAAACCAACCAGCGTGACGGAGTCTTTTTCACTCAGAGCCTTGGTGATTTCATCCAGCACGGCGTTAAGTACCCGGTTCGCCTGATCCTTGCTCAGGTCGGCCTTGTCGGCGATCGCCGCCGCGAGATCTGGTTTACGCATATGAAGCCTCATTGTCTGTTGTTTTTGTTGTGACCGCCGCATCCTCGCAGCGGGCTTGCCAGAGCACCTGCTTGAGTGCTGCCGGCTCTGCCGAAGCCCGGTCAGCATGGCACGACTGAGGCGATTGCGCCAGCCGTCCGAGCGTCCCAGCGGCGGCGCATCACGCAATTTCCCGACAAATGGCCCGTCAGGACAGCCAGGCCGGCAACTCACGGGTCAGCAGCGCCTTTTCCGACACCGCCGCCCCGCTCAGGGCAAAGCCCTGCAGTTGGCCCTGCGGGTCGACAAAGACCGCGCGCACATCCTCACCATCGCCACTGATCTGCCAGTCACCGGCCGCCGCCTTCAAGGGCGGCGCCACCACCAGCGGACAGGCCGGGGTCTTGACCATGATCGGCATTGCCGGGTAGCCGACCGTTGCCGGTGCGCCGCTGAGGGTCTTGGCCAGCGCCCGGGCCGAGGTCATCAGCGGCATTACGTACATCAGGTTCAGCCCCGCCACTTCAGCGCAATCGCCCAGCGCATAGATGTGCGGATCGCTAGTGCGCAGCTGGGCGTCTACCAGCACGCCTCGGCCAACCGACAGGCCGGCGGCGGCTGCCAGGTCCGTGCGCGGCGTCAGACCGATGGCCGACAGGCCCTGGTCAGCCCGCACTTCAGTGCCGTCATCCAGCAGCGCCTGCAGGCCACCATCGCTGGCCGCCAGCTCGCGAATGCCGCAGCCCAGATGAAAGGTCACACCCAGCGCTTCCAGCCGGCGCTGTACCGCCGCCGCCACCGGCTCGGGCAGCAGCTGCGGCATCAACCAGGGGTCGGTGGCCACTACGGTTACCTCAAAGCCACCCAGGCTCAGATCATTGGCGAACTCACAACCGATCAGACCAGCGCCGATGATCAGCACCTTCTTGCGGCCGACCAGAGCCGCACGAAAGCGGCCGTAATCGGCCAGATCATTGATCGACAGCAGGCGCTCCCCGAGCTGCTCACGCCACGGCAAGCTGCGCACCTCAGCGCCGAGGGCCAGCACCAGATCGCTGTAGGGCTGCTCGCGGCCGTCCAGGGTCAGGGTGCGTGCGGCAGGATCGATCGCGCTCACAGTCACTTCGGCTAGCACCTCGGCATCAAGCTGGGCCGCCATTGCAGCAGCGTCCTGCATGGCCAGCTCATCGGCCTCCTTGCCTTTGGCAAAGCCGGTGGACAACAGCGGCTTGGAGTAGAAGCGGCCATCGTCGGCGCTGACCAGCAACAGCGGACGAGCGCTGTCGAGCTTGCGAAACTCCTTGGCCAGGTTGTAACCGGCCAGACCGGTGCCGACAATCACCAGCGGTGCATTCTCTGTCACGTAAGGGTCTCCTGCAGGACGGCGAGCGCTGCTCAGCCGATCTCGATCATTTCAAAGTCTTCCTTGCCTACCCCGCAATCGGGGCACATCCAATCCGCTGGCACATCTTCCCAGCGGGTGCCGGGCGCAATGCCGTCATCCGGCCAGCCTTCTGCTTCGTCATAGATATAACCACACACGATACACTGCCACTTCTTCATACTTGCTTCTCACGGTATTGAGCTGTTGTTGGCACGCTACCGTACTCGCCCTGCAAGTCCAAGGCCAGCGCTCCCCACTCGACGCAGCAGCGCCCGACGCAGAGCGCAATCGTGATACCCTTGGCGCCAGCCTACACCCCACTCCGGACCCTGCGATCACCGAATGCTGCCTGACTGGTACCCCGCCAACCAACACCCCGCGCCGCCACCCGAGCCGCTGCTGGACTGGCTCTGCCACGAAGGCTCACTGACCCAACGGCTGACCGAGGCCGGCAACCGGGACTTTCGCGTCGAGCTGCTAAGCCAGACCCCGCAGCCCGCACGGGTCGACGAGGCGCAGACGCTGGGCCTGGAGACCGGCGCCAGTGTGTGGGCCAGAGAGGTGCTGTTGCACACCGCTGGTGCACCCCGCGTTTTTGCCCGCTCGGTGGCACCACCCAGCGCGCTGGGCAATGCACAAGTCGCCCTCGACAACCTCGGCACCACCAGCCTGGGCCACCTGCTGTTTCGTAATCCGCAGATCCGCCGCGGCCCCATCGAGATCAGCCGCTACCCGGCGACCTGGTTACCCGAGGCCTGGCGTGCACAGGGCTTGTGGGCCCGTCGCTCACACTTCTCTGACGGTGCATTGCAGCTGCTGGTGTGTGAAGTATTCTTGCAGGGCTGGCCGGTCGCCGGCACCTGAGCCCCCCGCTACTGACTGGAGAACTGCCTTGCTCGGTCTGCTGATCAAACCTCTGGTAAACCTGCACCCACGGGCCCGGGACTACATCGAGCTGATGCGCCTGGACCGCCCGATCGGCACCTATCTGCTGCTCTGGCCAACCCTGTGGGCGTTGTGGCTGGCAGCCGAGGGGGTGCCGAACCTCGACACCCTGATCATCTTTGTACTCGGCGTAATCCTCATGCGCGCCGCCGGCTGCGTCATCAACGACTACGCCGACCGCGACTTTGACGGCCACGTCGAGCGCACCCGCGAGCGTCCGCTGGCAACCGGGCGCATTAGCGCCAAGCAGGCGCTGGTCACCTTCGCCGTGCTGGTTGGCCTGAGTGGGCTGCTGGTGCTGCTGACCAATGCCCTGACCATTCAGCTGGCCTTTGTCGGCGTGGGCCTTGCGGCGCTGTACCCCTTCTGCAAACGCTTCACCTTTTATCCCCAGGTGGTGCTCGGCGCCGCCTTCTCCTGGGCGATTCCGATGGCCTTTGCCGCCCAGGCCGGCACGCTGCCGATACCCCTGTGGCTGCTATTCATCGCCAACCTGCTGTGGACCGTGGCCTACGACACCGAGTACGCCATGTGCGACCGCGAGGACGACCTGCGCATCGGCATCAAGTCCACCGCCATCCTGTTTGGCGACGCCGACCGGCTGATCATCGGCCTGCTGCAGGGGCTGACCCTGGTCTGCCTGCTGCTGGTCGGCGCGCGCTTTGGCCTGGGCCTGTATTACTACCTGGGCCTGCTCGGCATGACCCTGGGCTTTGCCTGGCAGCACTGGCTGATGCGCGAGCGTGAGCATCTCGCCTGCCTGCAGGCATTTCTCTCCAATCACTGGGCCGGCATGTTGGTGTTTATCGGCCTGGCCCTGGACTATGCATTGCGTTGATGCCACTACGCCGTGCTGCAACAGAGCCGCCCTTGCCACGTAATACAACTGAAACAAAAGTGTTATCTAATCGGCGCATGACTCATATCTGCAACGAGACGGAAAACCATGTCAGGTAAAAGCATTCTGATCGTCGATGATGAGGCGCCCATTCGCGAGATGATCGCCGTGGCGCTGGAAATGGCCGGCTACACCTGCCTTGAAGCCGAAAATACCCAGCAGGCACACGCCTGCATCGTCGACCGTAAACCCGATCTGATTCTCCTCGACTGGATGTTGCCGGGTACTACCGGTATCGAGCTGGCCCGCCGCCTGAAGCGCGACGAGCTGACCGCCGACATTCCGATCATCATGCTCACCGCCAAGGGCGAGGAAGACAACAAGATCCAGGGCCTGGAAGTCGGCGCCGACGACTACATCACCAAGCCCTTCTCGCCGCGCGAATTGGTCGCCCGCCTGAAGGCGGTGCTGCGCCGCGCCGGCCCGGTCGACAGCGAAGCACCGATCGAGGTTGCCGGGCTGATGCTCGACCCGGTCAGCCACCGCGTCACGATCGACGAATCGGCCGCCGAAATGGGCCCCACCGAGTACCGCCTGCTGCAGTTTTTCATGACCCATCAGGAACGCGCCTACACTCGCGGCCAGTTGCTTGATCAGGTATGGGGTGGCAATGTCTACGTCGAGGAACGCACCGTAGACGTTCACATCCGTCGCCTGCGCAAGGCACTGGGCAGCAAGTACGAGCATCTGGTACAAACCGTCCGCGGAACCGGCTATCGGTTTTCGACCAAGGCCTGAGGCACCGCTCAGGGAAGTGGCTAGGGTCTGGCCTGTTGGCGTTTCGCTCACCCGCCTGCTGCTGCCTGTAACGTCGCCAATCAAAACGACATATCAACAGACCCTAGATGAGCGTATTCAGTGACCAGACATAGTTTCAGCCGCGTGCTCAGTCAATTGCTGCTACTGGTGCTGGTCTGCCTGCTGGTCGGCTGGATAGTCGGGCAGCCCGCCTGGGTGTTGGTGGTGGGCTTAGGCTGCTATCTGGCCTGGACCCTGCGCCAGATGTCGCGCTTTTACCACTGGTTGAGCAGCCACCCCAACGATCCGCCACCCGAGGCGCGCGGCATCTGGGGCGAGATTTTCGACAGCATCTACCACATGCAGCGCCGCGATGGCCGCATGCGCGCCCGCCTGCAGGCGGTGATCGACCGCATCCAGGCCTCCACCGCCGCCCTGCGCGAGGCGGTGGTCATGGTTGACCGCGATGGCCACCTGGAATGGTGGAACCACGCTGCCGAACGGCTGATCGGCCTGCGCAGCCCGGACGACAGCGGCCAGCACGTCGCCAACCTGATCCGCGACCCGCGTTTTATCGAGTACTTCGAGCGCGGCGACTTCCGTGAACCCCTGGAGATCCACTCCCCCAGCGACATCAATCTGCAGTTGCAATACGCCATTACCCGTTACGGGCCGGGTGACCGTCTGATGGTGGTGCGCGACGTCACGCGACTGCACAACCTGGAACAGATGCGTAAGGACTTTGTCGCCAACGTCTCCCATGAGCTGCGCACCCCCCTGACCGTCGTGGTGGGCTACCTGGAGACCATGCTCGACCTGGACGACGACCTCAATCCGCGCTGGAAACGACCGCTGCAGCAGATGCAGCAGCAGGCCAGCCGTATGCAGGCCCTGCTCAACGACCTGTTGCTGCTGGCGCGCCTGGAAACCTCAGACAACCCGAGCGAAGACGAACTGGTCGATGTGCGCCCGCTACTGGAGCATATCCGCAAGGACGCCGAAGCCCTGTCCGGCGAACGAGGCCACCACATCAGTCTGCACATTGACGGCAACACCCGCCTGCACGGGATTGAAGGAGAACTGCGCAGCGCCTTCTCCAATCTTGCCTTCAACGCGGTGAAGTACACCCCCGATGGTGGCGAAATAACCCTGCGCTGGCACAGCGACGCCCAGGGCCAGCACCTGAGCGTAATCGACAATGGCGAAGGGATTGCCCCGCAGCACCTGATGCGCCTGACCGAGCGCTTCTACCGGGTGGATACCAGCCGCAACAGCACCACCGGCGGCACCGGTCTGGGCCTGGCCATCGTCAAGCATGTGCTGTTACGCCATCAGGGCAAACTGGAGATCAAGAGTGACGTTGGCAAGGGCAGCAACTTCAGCTGCCACTTCCCGCCCGAGCGCAGCGTCTGAGCGACTCAGGCGCTTGGTGAATAGTGTGCCTGGGCCGTGCCCGACGCAATCAGGCGGGACAGATAATCCAGCTTTTCCGGGTCCTGATCGACGAACTTCAGCGTCACCTTGACCCAGTCGCAGTCGACCTTGGCCTCCAGCGCCGCCACGGCGTGCACGTAGCCGTTGATGCGCGCTACCGATCGGTCGGCGTCCTGCTCCAGATCCAGCACACCGCTTTCAAATACCTGCGGCAAACGCTCGCCGCGGCGCACCACCACCAGCGCATCGCGCAGACTCAAGTGCTTGATCGCACAGGCGAACTGTTCGCCAGCCAGACGCAGCTGGGCCTGGCCCCGAACACGCTGACCGCTGACCTGGTCAGCCGGTGGCGGCGTCGGCGGCGTCGGCGGCGTCGCACGCGGGGTGCCGGCTGGCGCAGGAGCAGTAGCAGGAGCAGGAGCAGGAGCAGGAGCAGCAGGCGAGCTGACTTGGCGGCCGCCGGTCAAGCTGGCCACCGAGCCTATCGCCGAACCCGCGCTGGCACGCGGGCGCGGCGCCTGCAGCTGCGCCAGCTTGCCGGCCCGATGCAGTGCCTTTTTGACCTTGGCGACCAGTTGCTCGTTGCTGAACGGCTTACCGATGTAATCGCTGACACCGGCCTGAATCGCCTCGACCACGTTCTCCTTGTCACCCCGGCTGGTCACCATGACAAAGGGAGTCGAGCCCTGGTCCGGCTGGGCGCGAAACCACTGCAGCAACTCCAGGCCACTCATTTCGGGCATTTCCCAATCACACAGGATCAAATCAAACCCCGTGCGTGACAGCATCTGCTGCGCCTTGCGCCCGTTAACGGCTTCCTCGATCTGCAAACCGGGAAAGTGGCTGCGCAGGGCCTTTTTGACCAGATCACGGATGAACGGGGCGTCATCCACAATCAGGACCGATACATTCGACATTAGGGCGTTATCCTCACTTATTAGGCGTACTTTACCCCAGAGAGCCCGCTTGGCGACAACCGACATGCAAATGGCCACCATTGACAGTGTAATGACCTGAGCTAACGTAAAACCCAAGCAGTTACTTTCATCCTGAATCGTCGGACACCATTGCGGTGTCGCAGTCGTCGATACCCGACACGGAGGTGTGGGTTTTGGCGAATTTCATCCAGTGGAGCGCGGCCGAGCGCCGGCCTCCAGACATACTCCAACCCTTGCCTTGTTTCGTTGCGGCCAACCCGCCGTTGCTGCGGCTGCCTGCCGCGCCACCACGCTGACGGAGCAACGCCATGCCAACTCCAGGTTCGGCGGCGGCTGCGCCGTCACAGCGGGTGGTTGTCGAATCCATCGGCTCTGCCCGACCTGCCCTCGCCGGCTTGCTGGCCACCCAGCTGGGGCTGCCGGCCAATCAGGTCGCCAATGCACTGTACAAGGCGCCATCAGTCCTGCTTGAGTCTCTGCCTCAGGCCCAGGCCAACGGGCTGGCGAACATCCTGCAGCAGGCAGGCCTGACGGTGCGGGTCGAACCCAACAACGTGCCCCGCCCCGCCGCGGCAGCCACCTTCGACATTGCCCTGTACGTCACCGACGTGGCCGACCTGCCAGCCTGCTGCGAGCGGCTTGCAGGCTTTCTCGGCTGCCTCCCGGCCGCGGTGCTGGGCCTGCTGAGCAGCCCGCCCGGCGTCATCATTGGTGACGTCAGCGCCGCCACCTGCGCCGCGCTGGAACAACAGCTTGAGGGACTCGCCGCAGAGCTGGTCTGCTCACGACGCGATCAGGCGCGCTACCAGCTGTTGATCGAACGCGACCCCGGCCCCTCGCTCGACAGCCTGCTGCATGACCTGCGCCAGCTCGGCCTTGCCCCAGACCCGCACACGGGGCAGCCGCAGGGCACGCTGGATCACACCAGCGCCCAGCAACTCTGGCGCCGCCATCAGGCCGGTGGCGGGCTGCGCCTGCTCGATACCGCTTTTCTGCGCTACGACCTGTCACTGCACGCCGTCGATGCGCGCAGCCAGATCGACCGACTGCCCGAACTCGCCGGCCTGCCGGCAGAGCTGATCGACTGTGTGCTGGAGAACCTGCCGGTGGTGGTCGAGGAAGGTGTCGCCCAAAGCGCCCTGCAAGACCGCCTGCAGCGCTGGCAAGCCGCCGGCATGCCGGTGCGCCCGCAGGTCGCCAGCCTGCGTCGCTGCCGCCTGCGGGTGCCGGCTGGCAGCCAGCTCGCACCCGCGCTAGGCCTGCTGCAGCAAAGCGGTCTACTGCCACCAGACAGCGCGGTGCCACGCCTGCCGTGGCAATCCCCGGTACTGCACGGCGAGCTGCTGCCGCGCTGGTTGCAGCACGGCTTCGAGCAGCTCGACATCCCCAGCGAATGGCAGGAACTGAATCATGAACAGCACTGACAAGGCCCACCAGCTGCATCTGGGCATCGCTGAACAGGGCAAGGTGCTGGCCTTGGCCGGGCGCCATGCCGATGCCCTGCAACACTATCAGGAAGCCCTGCGCATGGCGGTCAGCAGCCGTGCGCCGGAGGTGTTCTTCCGCCACTACACCCAATGCGTGATGGAAAGCCTGGAGCTGAGCGGCGAGCTGGACAGCGTATTGCGCTACTGCAACGAGGCCGAAGCGCACTACGCGCGGTTGAACTCACCGCTGCCACTGGTCGCCCGTGACCGCGCCGAGAACCTGCAGCGCCGTGGCTGCATCCAGCTGCGCCAGGGCCAGCTTGCTGACGCACTGGACAGCCTGCAGCAGGCCATCACCCTGGTGCAGCCACCGCAGCTGCCGTTGGCCCGAGCCCTGGTCGGCTGGGCCGCACGCGGCCTGAGTATCGGTGAGCGGCAGTTACGCGACGCCCAGCAACGCCACGACTACTTCATCGTCCGCAAGGGGCTGGTCGAGCCCAAACGGGCCATCCCCCTGCCGCCCGAGCGCCTGCGCAGCGCCCATGCGGCCTCACTTGTTTGATTAACAGGAGCCAGGCATGAGTGACTACAACGGTCTTCGCCCCGGGCAGGTGCTGGCCGACGCCAGCGTCGCCGACTTTATCTCCAGCCTCGGACTCGGCATCGCCCGCGCCCAACAGGCGCTGGATACCAACTCCATCGAGCAGCTGGACGCCTTTATCCAGCCGATACCCGGGCTTGGCGGCAAGACGCTGATCGAGATGGGCTTCAGCCCCGCCTTTTACCATTACCAACACGCCGATATCAGTTGCTCGATGAACCTGCACCTGCGGGTGGAAGAGTCTACCGGCGTCGATTTCGGCATCAACGGCGCCTATAACAACGCCGAAACCAGCAACGACGACAGCGACAGCAGCTCATCGAGCAGCAGCAGTGGCAGTCGCAGCGAAACCCGCAACCGCGAAGCCAGCCTGCAAATCACCGCGCAGTCGGCCGGCGAGGTGCGCATCAACGACAATCGCGTGGCGCTCAGCGGCGCCGACCTGGAGAGCCGCCTGGCCAGCCTGGTCGATGGCCTGGCCGGCAACGCCGACATCAGCGCCGTAGCCTTCGAGCGCAGCGAAACCCCGATCAACCCGACCACCGATGCCAGCCCGCAGCAGGTCATCGTCTCACCCAATGCCGTGGCCTTCCGCGCCTTTGGCTACGCTGGCGGCGTGATTCGCATTGCCAGCAACAGCGATACCACCTTTGTCGCCAACCCCGACACCAGCCTCAGCGTCTCTCGCTCCAACAGCGTGACCAACTACGCACGCAAGGTAAAAACCGCCTTCGAGGATGCAGGCTTTGAGGTCACCCACTGGGCGCCGGGCGAGGCGATTCATGAAGTGCTGTTTGATATCGACCGCAACCATATCCGCGCCGATCAGCGCGACGCCCTGCAGGAGACCGCGCAGATGCTGGCCCGCGCCGGCATCCCCTTCCGCCTGGTCGGCCACGCGGACGCACCGGCCAGCCCCGGCTACAACCTTCAGCTGTCGCAGCGCCGGGTGGACGAGGTCAAACGTCAACTGATTGCCAACGGGGTGGACCGGGCGCAGATCACCTCGGCGGTCGGCGAAGGCGAAGCCGCCGCCAACCCTGGCGGCGCCGAAGGCGTCCCCCATGATCAGGCCCACCGCCGGGTACAGATTCTGCTGGCTATCGACCTGCTGGTGATTGAAGGTGCCGATGGTCAGGTAATCAGTGGCGTCGAGCCCGACCGCCGGGATCACTCAGAGCCTGCCAGCAACGGCTGGATTCACACCTTTGATGCCAATGACATGAGCGGCGTTAACGGCAAGCAGGTGAGCGCCGAAGGCCGCAGTTGGACGCTGTCGGGCAGCGCCGTAGACGGCCACGCCGCCGACAGTCCGCCAGCTTTTGCAAAGAACCTGGCCAACAGCATCAATGCCGACGCAGGCAGCCAGATCAGCGCCTCCGCCGGTGGTGCAGTCTGCAACCTGGCGCGCAAGAGCGACCCGGTCCAGCTGCACCTGATCAGCGTCTCCAGCCGCGACCTGCGCATAACCAGCAGCGAAAGCATCACCATCAGCGAGCAGTTTGCCAACAGCAGCAGCGAACGCGAGACCACCCGCCGCACCGGCAACAGCACAGTCGCCTTTGGCGCCACGCTGGACGTGCGCCACGCCAAGCAGTTCGAGCTGGATGTCACCGGCAACTCGTCGATCTCCGCCCGACTGGTGTCGATTCCCGCGCCGCCGGAATTTCTCGACACCATTCGCAGCTATCTGGGGAGCTAGGCCATGAGCGAGACCACCACCGTCACCCGCTCGCTGGTCAGCGCACCGCTACCGCAGATCATCGAGCGCCTGGGCCTGTCGATTGCCCAGGCCCAGGCCGCGCTGGACAACAACTCGGTCAAGGTTGCCCAGGCCATGGCCGAAACGCCGGTCGAGCTGGGCGGCCAGACCTACAACCTGCTGACCCTGGGCTTTACCCCCAGCTTCTACGCCTTCACCGAGGCCACGGTGGAGGCCAAACTGTCGTTCAGCATGTCTGAAACCACCGAAACCTCGGTATCGGCCGGGGTCACCGCCAAGGTCAACTATGGCGTCGTCATGGTCGCCGCCAGCGTCGATGTCTCCTACGCACGCAAGTTTTCCGTGTCCGCCGAAGGGTCCAGCTCGATTGCCGCTCGCCTGGTGTCACTGCCTGCCCCCGAAGCCTTCAATGAAGTCCTGCGGCGCCTGTACGACGACGGGCTGCCCGGAGCCGACAACTGATCCGTCGATATCCCCACAAGGAGCAACACCATGAGTATTGGACGAGAGCTGTTGAACGTGCCGATGGGCGACATGATTCGCCAGATGGCCTTCGCCATTGCCGAGGCACAGGTCAAGCTGGACGAAAGCTCGATCGAAGTCGCCGAGATGATGGGCGGCCTGCGCACCGTATACGACGACGAGGGCAATATCGCCTTCGACGACAGCCGTATCTTCTTCGGTCACGAGTATATGACGCCCTCCGAGGCTGATTCGCTGGTCGCGCTGGACCCGGGCTACGACGAAATCGTCACCGCCGCCAAGAACCACCAGACCGACAACGGCCAGATTCGCGTACCCACCCGCCTATCCATGCTGGAGCTGGGCTTTACCCCGGTGTTCTACAACTTTGTCGACACCATCATCGAAGTAAAGATCGCCATCAAGATCACCCGCAGCAGCGAACGCAGCCGCACCTCCAGCAACAAAACCACCAAGAACCGCAACAGCAAGAAGGCCAGCGGCCTGTTCGGCAAGGTTTTCGGGGGCCGCGACAGCAACCGCTCCAGCGTCTCGACCAGCCAGGTAGATGCCAGCTACGCCTCCAAGTATTCCTATTCCGCCGAAGGCTCCAGCCTGCTGCGTACCAAGCTGTCGCCGGTGCCGCCGCCGCCGATTCTGGAAGAGCGCATTCGCGCCATGATGGAAGAGGCCGAAGCCCGCCGGCAACCGGCACCCGCGCCGGAAGATGACGACTGAGGAGACGCACCATGAGTGTTGGATCAGAACTGCTCAACGCACCCTTCCCGCTGATCGTGCGCAACCTCGGCGTGGGGATTGCCGAAGCCCAACTGGAGCTGGATCTGGTGTCCCTGCGCATCGCGCGCATGATGGCGGGCTTCCCCACCGGCAGCGACGAAGAGGAAGACGGCCCCGAGGCGCCCTACAAGGTCGAGTTCAGCAACGGCAAGTCCTACAGCCTGCTGGAATTGGGGTTCACCCCCAGTTTCTACCAGTTTGTCGACACCGTGATTGAGCTGAAGCTGTCGATCAGTATCAACAGTGAGCGCAGTTCGACGCACAAGCGCACCCAGGTCAAATCCAGTGCCAAGGGGGCGGCGTTGCCGTTCTTTGCCGCCGGCTCGATCAGTGCCAGCTCGGTCAGCGCCAGCTACGCCAGCAAGTACCAGTATTCTGCCGAAGGCAGCTCGGTGATGCGTACCAAGCTGGTGCCGGTGCCGGCGCCAGCCGTTCTGGAGGAGCGCATTCGCGCCCTGATCGACGCCGAGGCAGACGAATGAGCCGCAAGACCTGGCGCGATCTGGCCCGGCAGAAACAGCGCCCGGAGCCTACTCCAGCCAATACGGACCTGCGCCAGTTGGCAGGCCAGGTGCCCGGCCTGCAGCGGCTGCTTGAGCAACGTGACACCCTGCAGCAGCAGATGCGCCGCCTTGGCGGACAAGGCGATGACAGTGCCCCTGCCGAACGCGTATATCCGGTCGCCAGCGCCAGCGAGCGGCGCGCCGAGCACAGCGCCTGGGAGCGCCAGCGTGACCAGCAGCTTGCACCATCGGCACTGGCACAGGTGCGTCAGGCCGCCGGTAGCGCCCGACGCTGGCAGCAGCAGCGCGAGCGGCAGCAACAGCAGGCCGGCCATCGCGCCGGTCAAGCATTGCAGCAGCAACGAGCACTGATGCAACGGCTCGACCAGCGGATCGAGCAGGCGCGCCAAGCAGCTCGCGAACGCCCCCGAGAAGCCCTTGCCGCCCCGCTGCTGCGGCCGTTGCAGGACCGACTGGAAGGCGCCTTTCAAGCACCCGCGGCGGTGGCGTCGCTCAGCGAGTTTGACGCACGCTACCAACGCCGCCAGCAACGGTTGCTCGGCATCGACACCGGCTCGCTGGATGACCTGGTGACGCGTGCGCAACAACTGGCCGAGCGCCGCCTGCAGGAGCGCCGCGAGGCGCGACAGGCCCAGCGCCAGCAGGAACGCCAGCAAGCCCGCGCCGAAGAGCGCCGCCGCCAACGCCCGAAACTGAGTACCGACTGACCACGAGCCAATGCCATGACCCAATCGAGTAAATTCGTCGCCAACTCAGTCGAGCAGATCCTGCTCGGGCTGGCGCGCGGCCTGCGCGATGCCCAGGCCGTGCTGGACGACCTGCCGCCGACCGATGCATTCGGCCGGCCGCAACCCGGCTATCACCTGCCCTATCTGGATTTCAATATCAAAGCCACGGTGCAAGCCCAACTGAGCGAACCGGAGAACAACAGCTCCGCGCTGCCCGGCGCTCTGCGCAAGGTCCGCCCGATCCCGCAGCTGCGACTGGCCCTGCCGGACCTCAAGAAAGCCCCCAGCGAGGCGAGCGGCAGCACCGAACTGATCAGCACCTTCAGCGGTCGCCTGGTCTCGGTACCGCCAAGCAACGGCCTGCCGGTGCTGCGCCTGGCCGCCCGCACGCTGGTGAAAGAAGCCGCCAAGCCGCGCCAGCAACAGCTGCTGGTCACCCTGTCCAACAGCGCCGGTCAACTGATCAATGATGCCGCCGTCGAACTCAACCTGGATACCGAGGCCAGCCTGGCGCTCAGTGCCGCCGCCGGCGCCAGCGGGCTGACAAGCGAGAAACTGCGCAGCGGCCTGCAACTGAGTCAACGCCTGCTGCTGACCGACCAGCAGGGCAGCGCCAGCTGCGATCTGACACTGGCTGCCGGCCTGCCAGCCAACACTCAGCTGGTGCTGCTGGTCAGCAGCGGCCCCACCCTGACCCAGCTCATCCTGACCCCATAGGATTCAACCCATGCAATGGAGCATTACCGGCACTCTCTTCGAGCCCGACGGCAAGGCCGCCAGCGGTCAGGTAGAGATACAGACCTTCGAGCTGGCCCGCGCGCAATGGCGCAGGGTCGCCAGGGCGCGACTGGATGCCAAAGGCAATTTTGCCATCAACCTGAACCTGGGCGATGGCCCCCAGCTACCGGCCGTGCGCCTGTGTGAAACCGTCAAGGCAAGGGCAACCCCAAGAGTGCTGGCCGAAGGCGCTCTGGTACGGATAGAGCCTGGCAAGCGCGTGCACCTTGCCTTTGGCGATATAGAACGGCTGGGCGATCAGGCGGTTGCGCGCCGTGAGCGCAGCGCGCCTTTCAGCGAGACGGACGATTACCTGCTGGCGGGCACCCCGCGAGCCGTTGCTCAGCTAACCGTCAACCTGGCCGCCATGCGGATCAACCCGCAGGTACTGACCCGCGCCCAGCCGGCCAGCACACAGCTCAAGACCCAGGCGGCACTCAGCAAGCAACTGGAAGCGCAATCGGTTGAGCTGAATCAGAAAGTGCTGCTGATCAACACCCTGGAGCGCGAGAAGCAAAGCCACGCCAACGAGCTGAAACAGGCGCAGCTGAAAATCAGCACCCTTGAGAAGCAGCTCAAGAACAAGCCTGCTGCGACCGGCAACGAGCAGATTGAGCTGGCAACCCAGCAGATCCGCCTGAACCTCAACGAGCAGATTCTCAGGCAGGCTACCGAATTCGAGCTGAAAGAAACCGACCTGCAGCGCACCCTCAACTTGCGCAACCTGGAGATTGCACAGGCCTCCGAACGCATCAAAGACCTGACCCGCGCCTCACGCGAAGCCGCCGAGGAGGCCGCCCGCGCCCGCGAGGAAAGCGAAGAGCTGAAAACGCAGCTTGATACCCAGGTCGACGCCGATCAGCTGTACGGCAACATTGCCCGTCAACTGCAGCAGGCACAGACCCAGCTCAGCAAGGACGGCGTGCCCTACCGCCTGGGCCGCGTCTCGCTCAACCTCAAGACTCTGGTCACCGGCAACAGCCTGACCCTGCCCACCCTCTCCGACCTGAAGAACAAGGGCAGCGCCGGGCTGTTCACCGATGTGTCACTGGAGTATCTGCCGGATGGCGAGGAGTCAGCCGATGACGCCCCGTCAGGCATTACCGTGCCGGACTTCAGCGATCTGACCGAAACCCTCGCGCGGCGCCTGGCCCGCGACCTCGGACTAGAGCTGGAGGCCGCCTACCAGAGCGTCGGGGACAGCGGACAAGCGGTCGGCCAGGCCGTGCGTCAGCTACCCGCCAAAGGCAGCGAGGTGGCAGCTGGCGAGCGCGTACTGGTGGTATTCACCCAACCCTAAAGGACAGACCCCATGCCCACCATCAAGGAACTGGTCAGCGATGTTATGGCAGCCCCCATTGGCGAACTGATCGCCGCGGTCGGCCAGGGCGTCGCCGATGCCCAACAAGCACTGGATCGTGGCTCGCTGGCGCAGATACTGGAGATCTACAGCCACGCCGACAGCGACGAACTCAAACTGCTGCAGCAGATCGGCTATCAACCCACCTTCTACGCCCTGCCGGAAACCACTGGTGAGATTCAGGTCGCCCTCAGCCTTAGCGGACAGCAGACACCAGCGGCTACCCCGGCGCCCAAACGGTTGACAACCGCTTCTCTGGCCAGCCATCTGCGCACCAGCCTGCCGACGGCCCGCGTGTACGCCGCGCCGGTCAACGCCGACCTGACCAACCGCTACGGTTTTCAGGCCAATGCCGCGGCCAAGATTCAGTTCAAGATAGTGCCCATCCCGGCACCGGGTCAGGCCAGCGAGATCCGCGTCGCCCCCAACCTGACCGGCATGCAGCTGGCGGCGGCCGAGCAGCTATGCGCCCAGCTGGACATCAGCCTGGAAGTCGTCGACAAGCAGGGCAACCCAGTGTCTGACCCCGCGCCAACCAGCAAGATCGGTGCTCAACAGCCGGAGGCTGGTGACATCGTGCTGGCCGGTGCGCTCATTCAGGTCGAGTTGTAGTTAGGGCCTGTTGCCGTTTCGCTCATCGCCTGCCGGGGTTGCGCCTGCGAACGAAACGGCAACAGACCCTAGAGGACGCGCATAAAAAACCCGCTCGGGAACGAGCGGGTTTTCAGGTCCTCACGGCTGGGCCGATGCCCGTCCGGTCGACTTAATGCACGGTCATTACAGCTCGCCGCGCAAGGCCTTGAGGAAGATCGCCTGATACTGCGCGGCGTCATACCGCTGGGGGTTGGTCTTGCCGGCAACGTCCTTGGCCGACATGGCACCGATGGTCTCGGCCTGGGCGTCATCGATGTTGATGTCCGCCAGGGTATGCGGAATACCCAGCTCGGCGCGCAGATCCAGAATCCAATCCAGCATGCCGTCAAAGTTCTGCTTGGGCAGGTCAAGGTAGCGAGCAGCGCGCGCCATTTCCTCTTCAATCACCGGGCGGTTGGCCTGCAGCATGTACGGCATGACAATCGCGTTCAGCAGACCGTGGTGCGCGTCGTAGACGGCGCCCAGACTGTGGGATACCGCGTGGATACCGCCCAGCCCCCGCTGGAAGGCCACCGCACCCATGCTGGAGGCCACCTGCATCTGCAGACGGGCGTCGATGTCGTCCCCCTGGCTGGTGGCGCGCGGCAGGAAGTCCTTGACCAGGCGCATGCCCTCCAGCGCGATACCCTCGGCCATTGGGTGGTAAACCGGCGCACAGAAGGCCTCAACGTTGTGCGCCAGCGCGTCCATACCGGTCGCAGCGGTCAGCTTGGCTGGCAGGCCAACGGTCAGCTCGGGGTCCAGAATCACGATGGCAGGCACCATCTTCTGGTGGAAGATAACGCGCTTGACGTGGTTTTCATCGTCAGTGATCACCACCGCCTGGCCAACTTCGGAGCCGGTACCCGCCGTCGTTGGCACAGCTACCACCGGCAGCATCTTGCTGGCATCTACCGTGCCGGGACCCGCTTCCCACAGCGTGCACTCCTGATGGGCAACCAGTGCGATGGCCTTGGCCGCATCAATGGCAGAACCACCACCGAAGGCAATCACACCGTCGTGCTGGCCGGCCTTCAGTGCGGCAACACCGTCTGCTACGTTGCCACCGGTGGGGTTACCCTTTACCGCGCTGAACAGGCCGGCCTGCAGGCCTGCGTCACGGCACAGCTGCAGTGACGCTTCGACCATCGGCAGCGCGGCCAGACCCGGGTCAGTCACCAGCAGCGGAGACGTCATACCCAACTGGCGGCAGGCTTTGGGCAACTCACTGATACGACCTGCCCCCACGCGCACGGCGGTGGGATAGTGCCAGTTCATGCTGTAGGACTTGATCTCCATGGTATCTCCGAATCTCTCAGGTTTTTGTAGGTGCAGACGCATTGCGGCCCGCATTCTTGTATGAACTCTCGGTTGCGGGCAGACACAAGATACAAAATGAATTTATGTCCCGCAATGTACGCATATCTGCAACTTTCGTGTTGACACTCTGCGACAAATGGGCACTTGTCAAACTGACTCGACGCGTCCATCTTGGCATAAGTACCAGCACGCCCAAAAAACGATACAAGCAGGGCCACCTGCAACTGATAGCCGATGAGGAACAACGATGAAACACTTTATGATCACTGCCCTCAGCGCAGTCGCGCTGCTCACTTCTGGCTCCCTGTTCGCCACTGACGGCGAGACCTTGTACAAAACCAAGGCCTGCGTAGCCTGCCACCAGATCGATACCAAGGTAGTCGGCCCTTCCTACAAGGAAGTCGCAGCCAAGTATGCTGGGCAAGACGGCGCCGTGGAAACGGTAGCTGGCCACATCAAGAACGGCGTTTCCGGCATTTGGGGGCCGATCCCCATGCCTGCCAACCAGGTTACCGACGAGGAAGCCCGTATTCTGGCCGAATGGGTGCTCAGCCAGTAATAACAAAACTCCAACAAAAAACCCGCCGTTTGGCGTAATGCTGTTCACTTAAGCGGAGCAGCCTTGCGATTTACCGGGTAGCGGGTTTTGGAAATCTTCACCGTCCTTGGTCTTGCTGGCCTTGGGCGGTGATCCAAAAATAACCCTCCGACCCCGCCGCGCAGCTCCGATAGCCTTCTACCTGTTGCCGATACCGGATTCGCTGCAGCCATGACGATGAGCTGGACGGCGATGTACTGACAGGCCGGTTTGAAGCGTATGTCCGAGGGTGCTCGACCAAAGGCCACAGCCGCTTGACTAGCCTCTCGCCGAATGATGTTGTATGCCAGCAACAGCCCCCAGACCTCCTGGTAAACCAGCTCAACCTTCTTGCTTCGCAGTGTTACCGCGTTCTGCTGCATCGAGCTTTTGATGTCGCGAAAGCCGAGTTCAATCTCCCAGCGCTCCAAGTACAGCTCAGCGACGGCCTTTGCGCTGTAGCCCTCGACTGGCAACGAGGTGAGCAGTGACCTGATGTTCCCATGGCTTTTATAGCTGACCTCTCGTACCTCCCAATGCGTAGGTAGACTAGGGTTCCGCTTGCGGGCCTGAGGTGAGACTTTCATCCGAACACGGCGATCGTATTCGCTATAACGCTCGACTTCCTCCATCACGACGTTCTTGCGGGCTGGCGTCAGCCAATGCCGATTGTTGCCTCCATCCACCACGCTTAGCAGCAGATCAGCGCCCCAGAAGCCTTTATCGAACAATGTGACTGAGTTGTCCGGAATCTGACTCAGGAAGGTCTCGGCCAAGCGCATTTCGCTGCCGCGATACGGGCTGAGTTGGGCATCCAGGATCACGTGTGAGCGTACGTTCATCAAGGCAACGAGCCGTAGCATCGGAAAAGGCGTTTGGCGTTCAGTACCTGTGTTGCCAGAGCCAAAGTGCTCCCTCAACTCGGGCGAGTCGGGGGTTCGCAGCAGTGCGCCATCCACCGCGAATACCTGCAACCCTTTCCAGTCATCGCCTTCGTATCGCTCGCATCCCCATTGCTTGGCGGTCTGGCGGAACAGGTGCTCAACCGGATCTGCCCCCAAGCGCTTACGTGCTTCAGTTACGCCGCTTCGAGCCAGCAACTGATCAGAGGCCAAACCTTGGGCGCAAATGTTCAGTCGCCTAGCAACCTCATGCACTGGCTCGTCGCGAAACAGGGCCATACCCAGCACCAGCCAAAGTACTTGGTCACTGGGTAGGCGCCGACGCCTGATGGTGGCTTGCGCCGATAAATTGAGCGCGCTCGCAACCCATTCAACAGGGATGTTCTGAGTGAAGGTGCTGAGGTCAGAGAAGTTGAAGAGCTCGCCGAGGTCGAGCAATTGCTGCTGAATGGGCATAAAAAAATCCGATACCAGAGGACTGATATCGGATTTTCTAGAAACCCCGCCATGGACTCAAATGCTTAAGTGAACAGCATTACGGCCTAAGCCGGGTTTTTTGTTGCCTGATGCGCGCCTTACTCCTCGGCGGCGCTATCTTTCTTGACCTCGGCTTCCATGCGCTTGAGACCAATGTGACGCACGTCGGTCCCCTTGACCAGGTAGATGACGTGTTCGGCAACGTTGCGTGCATGGTCGCCGACGCGCTCCAGTGAGCGCAGTACCCAGAGGATATTGAGCACCCGGCCGATGGAGCGCGGGTCTTCCATCATGAAGGTGACCATCTCGCGCATGGCGGTCTTGTACTCCTGATCCACCGCCTTGTCTTCCCGGGCCACCGAGAAGGCCTGCTCGGTGTCCATGCGGGCAAAGGCATCCAGCGCTTCCTGCACCATACGGCGCACGTGGTGACCGATATGGCGGCACTCAACGTAGCCACGCGGAGCCTGACCTTCCTCGACCAGATCGAGCGCCCGCTTGGCGATCTTCGAGGCCTCGTCGCCGATGCGCTCCAGGTCTACGATGATCTTGCTGATGCTCACCACCAGGCGCAGATCACTGGCCGCCGGCTGGCGACGGGCGAGAATGCGCAGGCATTCCTGATCGATGTCCAGCTCCATCTGGTTGATGGCGTCATCCTTGTCACGCACTTGCTGCGCCAGCTTGGCATCGCCCTCGATCAGGGCAACGATGGCGTCATTGATCTGTTTCTCGACCAGACCGCCCATCTCCAGCAACTGGGTGCGAATTTCCTCGAGTTCATCGTTGAACTGCTGGGAAATGTGCTGATTGAACAATTCTTTATCTGAGGGCATGGCGCAGCGCTCCCGGGTTAACCGTAACGGCCGGTGATGTAGTCTTCCGTCTGTTTCTTAGACGGGTTGGTAAACAGCGTGTTGGTGTCACCAAACTCGATCAGCTCACCCATGTACATGAAGGCAGTGTAGTCCGACACGCGGGCGGCCTGCTGCATGTTGTGGGTAACGATGACGATGGTGAACTTGGACTTCAGTTCGTTGATCAGCTCTTCGATCTTCAGCGTGGAGATCGGGTCCAGCGCCGAGGCCGGCTCGTCGAGCAGCAGTACTTCCGGCTCCACCGCGATGGTGCGGGCGATACACAGACGCTGCTGCTGACCACCGGACATGCCCAGCGCCGACTCGTTCAGACGGTCTTTGACCTCGTCCCACAGAGCCGCGCCCTTGAGCGCCCATTCGACCACTTCGTCCAGCGTGCGCTTGTTGTTCACGCCCTGAATGCGCAGGCCGTAGGCCACGTTCTCGTAGATCGACTTGGGGAACGGGTTGGGCTTCTGGAACACCATGCCAACGCGGCGACGCAGCTCGGTCACGTTGACGTCCTTGCCGTAGATGTCCTTGCCGTCGAGCAGAATCTGACCGTCCACGCGGCAGCTGTCGACCAGATCGTTCATCCGGTTGAAGCAGCGCAGCAGGGTCGACTTGCCGCAGCCGCTGGGGCCGATAAACGCGGTCACGCGGTTGCGCGGAATCTTGATGCTGACGTCGTGCAACGCCTGCTTGGTGTCGTAGAACAGCGAGAGGCCAGGAACCTCCAGCGCGATGGACTCCTTGTCCATGTTCAGCTCCTGCTGGGAGCGGCCCAGGGCGCTCATATCCATTGCATGGGTCTTGGTCGTATTAGACATAGTCGTGCGTCCGCCTAGAAAGGGTTATCAGTTTTCCAGTGCCTTGTACTTTTCGCGCAGGTGGTTACGGATGGAGACCGCTGCAAAGTTCAACGCAGCGATGACACCCACCAGCAACAACGCGGTGGCGTACACCAGCGGCCTGGCCGCTTCGACGTTGGGGCTCTGGAAGCCGACGTCATAGATGTGGAAGCCCAGGTGCATGAACTTCTGGTCCAGGTGCAGATAGGGGTAGTTGCCGTTGACCGGCAGGCTCGGTGCCAGCTTGACCACACCCACCAGCATCAGCGGGGCCACCTCACCGGCGGCGCGGGCCACGGCGAGAATCAGGCCGGTCATCATGGCCGGGCTGGACATCGGCAGAATCACCTTCCACAGGGTTTCCGACTTGGTCGCGCCGAGGGCCAGCGAGCCCTCACGCAGCGAGCGCGGAATCCGGGTCAGGCCCTCTTCGGTCGCCACAATCACCACCGGCACGGTCAGCAGCGCCAGGGTCAACGAGGCCCACAACAGACCGCCGGTACCCAGTGTCGGCGCCGGCAGCGCTTCGGGGAAAAACAGCTGATCGATGTTGCCGCCCAGCAGGTAGATAAAGAAGCCCAGACCAAACACACCGTAGACGATTGAAGGCACGCCGGCGAGGTTGTTCACGGCGATGCGGATGGTGCGGGTCACCACACCCTGCTTGGCGTATTCACGCAGGTAAACCGCCGCCAGCACGCCGAACGGCGTCACGATGATCGACATCAGCAGCACCATCATCACGGTACCGAAGATTGCCGGGAACACCCCACCCTCGGTGTTGGCTTCACGCGGCTCGTCGCTGACGAACTCCCACAGCTTGCTGAAGTAGTGACCAATCTTGGCGACGGTCCCCATGGCGTTGGGCTGGAACACCCGCACGATCTTGCTCAGGTTAACCTCAACCTCGCGGCCATCCATGGAGCGAAACCGCACGCTGTCGCGGTTGAACTCCTGATACAAGCCCACCAGCTGCGCTTCCAGCTCGGCGTACAGGTCGTTCTGAATCTTGCGCTCGGCCGCCAGCTCGGCCTCAGCCTGCGGGGTCAGGGCATTGTCCAACTCAAGACCGCGCTCGCGCAGACGAATGCGCTCCAGCTCGGCGTTGATCTTGCCGATGGCGCCGGTTTCCAGCGCGTGGATGTCGCTGTAGATCTCCAGCGCGCGTTCCACGGCCGGCTGCAGCGCGGTCCAGGCTTCATTTCCTTCGGCAATGACCTCGCCGTTCTGTTTGACCTGCTGAATGTAGCCGTAGAAGTTGCCCCACTCACGGCGCTCAACGACCACGACCTCTTCAGGAAAACGCTCGTTTTCCAGCCAATCGGCGACAATCCAGCGGAAGTCTGCGCCGTTCAGGTCACGGTTGCCCACCTTGAGCAGCTCGCGATCCATGAACTCGCTCTGCTCCGGGTCTACCGGCAGGCCTGCGCCCTGCAGGCGCTCAGTCGGCACCTGCTCGCGAGTGGTCACCTCACCGATCAGCGTGATGCTCGGCTGCCCGGGAATGGTGTACTCGGCTTCAATGACATCGGAAGGCCAGAAGTGGCTCAGGCCGCGCACTGCAATCATCGCCAGCAAGCCGAGCGTCATGATCACGGCAATTGCGACCGCGCCACCGTTCATCCAGATCCAGGGGGTGCCGGATTTGAACCAGGTTGTGAAGTTGCCTTGTTTCACTGTCTTGATTCCCCTGCTCAGAGTGACGCGTATTTCTTGCGCAGACGCTGACGGATCAGTTCTGCGGCCGTGTTCATCAGGAAGGTAAAGCTCAGCAGCACCAACGCAGCGAGGAACAACAGTCGGTAATGGGTACTGCCCACCTCGGATTCCGGCATCTCGACGGCGATGTTGGCCGACAGGGTGCGCATACCCTCAAAGATGTTCCAGTCCATGATCGGCGTGTTGCCGGTGGCCATCAGCACGATCATGGTTTCACCCACGGCGCGGCCCATGCCAATCATGACGGCCGAGAAGATGCCCGGGCTGGCGGTCAGGATGACCACGCGGCTGAGGGTCTGCCAGGGCGATGCGCCGAGCGCCAGCGAGCCCTGGGTCAGGTGACGCGGCACACTGAAGACGGCGTCTTCGGCAATCGAGAAGATGGTCGGAATCACCGCAAAGCCCATCGCCAAGCCCACCACCAGTGAGTTGCGCTGGTCGAAGTTGATGCCCAGGTCGCGGGTCAGGAACACGCGCATATCACCACCGAAGAACCAGGCTTCGACGTACACACTCATGGTGAAGCAGAACCAGCCCAGCACGATCAACAGCGGGATCAGCAGCGCCGCCTCCCAGCCATCGGGGACGCGCTGGCGCAGCTTGGGCGGCGCCAGGCTCCACAGGTAGGCAAACAGAATAAAGACGATGGGGGTGAGAATCAGCAGCGAGACGATGCCCGGCAGGTTGTCCTCCAGCAGCGGCGCCAGCCAGAGACCGGCCAAAAAGCCCAGAATCACGGTCGGCAGCGCTTCCATCAGCTCGATCACCGGCTTGACCTTGCGGCGCATCGCCGGGGCCATGAAGTACGCGGTGTAAACGGCCGCCGCGATGGCTATCGGGGTCGCCAGCAGCATCGCGTAGAACGCGGCCTTCAGCGTGCCGAAGGTCAGCGGCGCCAGGCTCAGCTTGGGTTCAAACTCGGAGGTAGCCGAGGTGGACTGCCAGACGTAGTCGGGCTCGGGATAGCTCTCGTACCAGACCTTGCCCCACAGTGAACTCCAGGACACCTCAGGATGTTCGTTGTGCACATCCCAGTAGCTCAGCTGGCCATTATCGTGTTCGACCAGCAGGTGGTCGGCGCGTGGGCCGATGGCAAAGGCCTGTACCTGCTCGCCACCAAGGGGCTCGACCAGCAGATTGTTATGGGCGGTCGAGTTGTAAACGCCCAGCTGCCCCTCGGCATCCAGACTGAGAAATACCTTGCGGCGCTCTTCCGGCTGAATCAGCGCAATGGCGTTGCCCTCTTGCTGGTCAAAGTCACGCACCCGGGTCAGCTGCGGGTTGCCATTGCCGCGCACCATAAACCACTGGGCCAGACCACCGCTGCTGTCGCCGACAATCAGCGAGATGCCACCGAGCATGAGATTGGCCGAGGTGACCGCCTTGCCGCTACCTTCCAGCAGGCGGTAGCGGCCGTTCAGTTCACCGCCCTTGCGCAGCGCCAGCACATCCACGTGCTGTTCGCCGTTAACGACATACATCCACTGACGCAGCGGATCGATCAGAATCTGCCGCACCTCGCCCGCCGAGGCCTCCAGATCCAGGGCGCGCTCGTTGCGGGTCTCTGCCCCGGTCATCATGTTGCGGGTGACGCTGACGTTGATGCCAACCAACTCACGACCTGCGGAGGCCGCCAGCACCAGACCACTGCTGTCACCGCTCATGGCCACCTGGGTCAGCGCGCGACCCTGCTCATCCAGAGTGATCGGCTCATCGCCGTAGGGGAACGCCAGGCTCGGGGTGATCAAACGCACATCATTGGGGTAAGTCACCTTGTAGTTGTGCTGGGCAATCAGCACCTGGCCATTGCTCAGGCCCACCACAAAGCGACGAGAATTGGGGGTTTCGACGCTGAAGCTGGTCACTTCCACGCCAGCCGGAATCGGCAGTTGCTGCTGCAGAACCGGTTGCCCGTCCTGCGCCTTGAAGAAACTCACCTGACCACTGCGGGCCACGCGGATCGCCACCTCGCCTTGCTCTTCCATCGCCAGCAACAACGGCGGGTCGTTGGCCTGCACCCAGCTCACACTGTAGCGCTCCTGCTCGTCGATTTCGGCACCACCGAACAGCGGCAGCACTTCATACAGCAGGTAAAGGAAGATCAACAGAACGGCCACAATAACGCCCAGACCGCCCACCGCAACATACCAGCGGGTGAGGTGATCCTTGAAATGACGCGCCGCCCGGTGGCGTTGCATCGCTGGCGTATTGAAGTCCACGCGAGAGGTTTTGGGTGGGGATTGAGTAGTCATGGCGCACACCCTACAGGGTCAATATGACGGATTGGTTACAGCCAGGTGACGGCAAAAAAGGGGCGTGTCGTCGACACCCCCCTTTTCCTGGCATCCATGCCGAAAAGCTGCTGCTTAGAAGCCCAGTTCCTGATGGACGTTGTCCACAGCACGCTTGGGCATCGGCACGTAACCGTCCTTGAAGACCACTTCCTGGCCCTGCTTGGACAGCATCAGCTTGACGAACTCGCGCTCCAGCGGAGCCAGCTCGCCATTCGGCGCCTTGTTCACGTATACGTAGAGGAAGCGCGACAGCGGGTAAGTACCGGCGATGGCGTTCTCTTCGTTGGCTTCGATGAAGGGCTGGCCTTCTTCAGCTGCCAGCGGAACAGCGCGGACGCTGGAGGTCTTGTAGCCCAGACCGGAGTAACCCACTGCGTTCAGCGACTGGCTGACCGACTGAACAACAGAAGCAGAACCGGGCTGCTCGTTTACACCGCTGCGGAAGTCACCCTTACACAGAGCGTTTTCCTTGAAGTAACCGTAGGTGCCGGATACCGAGTTGCGACCGTACAGCTGGATGTCACGATCAGCCCAGGCGCCGGTCAGACCCAGCTTGCCCCAGGTGTCCAGATCATCGCCACCGCACAGACGGGTAGCAGAGAAGATGCCGTCAACCTGAGCCATGGTCAGGCCTTCGATCGGGTTGTCCTTGTGTGCGAAGACAGCCAGGGCATCGATAGCAACCGGAATAGCGGTCGGCTTGTAGCCATAGCGCTCTTCGAAGGCCTGGATTTCGCTGTCCTTCATCATGCGGCTCATCGGTGCCAGGTTGGAGGTACCTTCGGTCAGTGCCGGTGGCGCAGTGGAGGAACCAGCGGCCTGAATCTGTACGTTGACGTTGGGGTACAGGCGCTTAAATTCTTCGGCCCACAGGGTCATCATGTTGGCCAGAGTGTCGGAACCAACGCTGGACAGGTTGCCGGATACACCGCCAACGCGCTGGTAGTCTTCCAGGGCCGGATCAACGGCGGCAAAGCTGGTGCCGGCAACCAGGCCGGTAGCAGCGAAGGTCACGGCAGCGAACAAGCGCTTGAGTTTCATGTCATTCTCCTGTTGAGGTAGTGTTTGCAACACGCGACTCAGTATCAGAGCGGGTTGTGACAACTCTATTCACGAATTATGACAATTGTGTGAAGCGCAGAATCTGCAGCAGAACGCTGCCAGACAATGATTGAGAGGCAGGCGGCAATCCCTTACCATAGGCGGCTTGCCGCGTAACGGGCTCGCGCCGAGGCACGGCACAACAAATACAATAGACCATTACCGAGTCTACCAATGCACGATTTAGATACCGATCCCGTGCCACAGGGCGAACTGGCTCTCAAAATCACCGCCCTGCCACGCGACTGCAACAGCTTTGGCGACATCTATGGGGGCTGGCTGGTGGCACAGATGGACGCCGCTGGTACCAGCATTGCTGCACGCATTGCCCGTGGCCGCGTCGCCACGGTCGCCATCGACCGCATGGGCTTCATGGTCCCGGTGCCGGTGGGTGCACAGCTGGCGTTTCACGGCGAGGTGCTGGACATTGGCCGCAGCTCGATCAAGATCCTGGTCGAAGTCTGGAGCGAAGATCTGGCCCACGATGAGAGCCGCAAGGTCACCGAAGCCACCTTTGTCTTCGTTGCCATTGATGACCGCGGTCGTACCCGGGTGATTCCGTCCTGAGCAGGTTGGCATCCCCAACCCCTGATGGACACCAGCTACATGACCCAACGCTTGCTCTCCGCCGGGCTTTATCTTGCCGGGCACATTGATCGTGGCACCCGCCTGCTCGGCCGCACGGTTGCCTGGCTAACGCTACTGATGGTGCTGCTGACCTGCGCCGTGGTGCTGCTGCGCTATGGCTTCAGCATTGGTGCCACCGCCACCCAGGAAGTCATCCTCTACGCCCACTCGCTGGTGTTTCTCGGCGCCGCCGCATGGGCGCTGCAGCGCGACGCCCATGTCCGTGTCGACATTTTCTACCGGCGCATGGGCAATCGCGGCAAGGCGCTGATCGACCTGCTCGGCAGCCTGCTGTTTCTATTGCCGATGTGCCTGTTTCTGGCGTGGAACTGCTGGGACTACGTCGCCATGTCCTGGCAACGCCAGGAACGCTCGGCCGATGCCGGCGGCCTTGCCTGGGTCTACATACACAAGAGCTTCATTCTATTGCTGGTCGCCAGCTTGCTGCTGCAAGGACTGGCACAGGTGTTCAAGACCCTGGCGGTGCTGGGCGGCGTTAGCAACACGCATTTGCCGACAAGCCATGAGGAGCACCTGTAATGGGCGGTGAAATCATGGCGATTGCCCTGTTCGTATGCCTCTGCCTGGCGCTGATGGCGGGCTTCCCGGTGGCCTTTACCCTGGGCGGGGTTTCCCTGCTGTTTGCCGGTATCGGCATCCTCTTCAACCTGTTTGAGCCCAGCTTTCTCGGCGCCCTGCCCAGCCGCCTGTACGGCACCATGACCAACCAGACACTGCTGGCCGTACCGCTGTTCGTGTTCATGGGCGTGATGCTGGAAAAGTCGAAGATTGCCGAAGACTTGCTGGAGTCCATGTCGCGGTTGTTCGGCAGTCTGCGCGGCGGGCTGGCCTTCTCAGTGTGCATCGTCGGCGCACTCCTGGCAGCCAGTACCGGCATTGTTGGCGCCACCGTGGTCACGCTCGGCCTGCTAGCCCTGCCGACCATGTTACGCCGGGGCTATGATCCGGCGCTGGCAACCGGCACCCTGGCCGCCACCGGCACGCTGGGGCAGATCATTCCGCCCTCGATCATCCTGGTACTACTGGGCGATGTGCTCTCCAACGCCTATCAGCAGGCCCAGCAGAAGCTGGGTATCTTCTCGCCCAAGACCGTCACCGTTAGCGATCTGTTTGTCGGCGCACTGCTGCCAGGGCTGCTGCTGGTGTTGCTGTACCTGGCCTATCTGGCGTTCGTTGCCCTGCGTCAGCCGGAAAAGCTGCCGGCACCCACGCCGCAGGACAGTGGCGCGGTGTCGGTCACGCAGCTGCTGCGCAGCCTGCTGCCGCCGCTGCTACTGATCATGGCGGTGCTGGGGTCGATTCTGGCAGGCGTTGCCACACCTACCGAGGCCGCCGCCGTTGGCGCCCTGGGCGCCGGCCTGTTGGCGTTGTTCAAGCGCCAGCTGAATCTCGGCAAGCTGCGCGAGGTGGCCCAGGCGACCGCCGAGATCAGTGCCATGGTGTTCATGATCCTGCTGGGCGCGTCCATCTTCTCGCTGGTATTCCGCGGCTTTGGCGGTGACGAGCTGATTCACGAGCTGTTCCACTCGCTGCCGGGTGGTGCCTTTACCGCCATGCTGGTGGTGATGCTGGCGATCTTCCTGCTGGGCTTCATTCTCGACTTTATCGAGATCACCTTCGTGGTGGTGCCGATCGTCGGCCCGGTGCTGCTGAGCATGGGCGTGGACCCGGTCTGGCTGGGCGTGATGATCGCGCTGAATCTGCAGACCTCGTTCCTCACACCGCCCTTCGGCCTGTCGCTGTTCTATCTGCGCAGCGTCACCCCGCCGGAGATTCCAACCTCGGCAATCTATCGGGGCGTGCTGCCCTTTATCCTGATTCAGCTCATGATGCTGGCGATTGCCGCCTGCTGGCCGGGGCTCATTACCTGGCTACCCAGCCTGCTGGCCAAGTAGCCGGGATGACAGCGCTCACGGGTTCGCCTTGCGCAGCACGTACACCCGCCACATGGCGTAGCCCGGCAGAAAGTCGTGATGGCTGACTTCGCTGAAACCGGCTTCACGAAACTCGGCTTCAATCACATCACGCGCAACCACAAAGCGATTCTGGTTTTGTCCGGTCCGCCCTTTCTGCGCACGGCGTGCTTCCAGTCGGGCGCGCTTCCAGGCCTTGTAGTTGCCATCAACCCACAGCGAAATGATCAGCGTGTCCCGGGTGACCCGCGCGCACTCACGTAACAGCGCCAGTCGGTGCTCATGGTCAGCCACATGGTGGATCAACCGCATGCAGAAGATGCTGTCGACGGCGTTGTCAGCTAACTCAATATCAAAGGCTGAGGTCTGAAACGACTTAACCCGCGCCACGACTTCAGGCGACTGCCCGGCAACCGCCGTGCGAATCATGTCGGCCGAGTTGTCGGCCGCCAGAATCACCCGATTTGGCGCTTCGGCCAGCAATGGCCAAAAGCGACCGGCACCACAGGGCAGATCCAGCACCAGATTCGGCTCACCGGCATCTTTCAACGCCCGGCGCGCGAGCTGCATGTCGCGCCAGTTGGACAGTCGGCGCGAGAGACCGGCCTGATGTTTGTCGAGATACTGCTGGGAATGATTGCGGTCGTACTTGTCGGAGAACGCGAGCTGGATCGGTTTGACTTCGGACATGACGGTGACCCTGACAGTGGTAGGTGCTGTCAGGCTATTCAGCAGAGGATCAAGGCCCCGTCAAAGGGATGTCAAAATTTCGTGAAAACGGCAATTAATCCCCCGCGCCACCGGTTCTCAAGCAAAGATGACTTCAAAACAGCTGCCGCCCGAGGCCGGCGAGCACATGGTCACCGCCCAACCCTGGTGGGCACAGATGCGCTTGACCAGCGACAGGCCAAGCCCTAGCCCCTCGCCACGTGCCTCGGCGCAACGCACGAACGGCTCGAATATCTCACTCTGCTGCTCTGACGGCACCCCAGGCCCGGCGTCCTCAACCCGGAACCCGCCCTGCTGCAACACCAAACGCACCTCTCCCTGCTCGGTATAGTGCAGCGCATTGCGCAACAGGTTGGAGATCACCGTCGCCAGCAGCCCCGGGTGGTAACTGCCCGCGTCCTCTGCCTCGACAACCAGCTTGAAAGAGAGCCCCTTATCGGCAAAACCGCGCTGCCAGCGCTCGCTCTGTTCACGCGCAATATCCAGCAACCGGGAATCACCGGTCAAACGCACAGCCTGACCCTTGGCGCGCGCCAGCAACATGAAGGTACCCACCAACTCGTTCATTTCCTCGGCAGCGCGGGCAATACGATCCACCTGTCTGCGCTCCCGCTCACCCAGATCGCTGGCCTCTAGCAGCTCGGTCGAGGTAGCAATGATCATCAACGGAGTGCGCAGCTCATGACTGACGTCACCGGTAAACAAGCGCTCACGTTCCAGCGAACGGCGCAGCTGGCTGAGCGTCGCATCGAACGCTTCGGCCAGGTGACCGACCTCGTCATCGGCGTAGTCCGGAGCCAGCGGTGGGGCCAGCGGCAACAGTTGGTCGCGGTGCTGTACCTGGCTCGCCAGGCGGGTAATCGGCGCCATAATCTTATGCGCCATCAGCCAGCCAAGCAGCGCTCCGAGCAGCACACTGAGCAGAAACCCGGCAAACACCACAGCGAATAGAATATTTTCCCGCGCCTCAAACTCAGCCTGCTCCTGCACCAGTACAAAGCGCTGCAGATCGATCTGACGCACGTAGACGTACAAAGCATGATCGTTATCAACCAGTTCGCTGAATCCCTCTTGCATATCGCGCAAGCGCGCCGGGATCTCATAGCCTGGCATGTGCGAGGCATACAAGCGGGTCTTGGCGTCCAGCCGAGGGGGCAGCCCCTGCGCCAGGTCCTGCCGCAGGACGCTATCAAGCTCCTCGCCCATCTCCTGCGATACCAGGTGTTCTTCGACAAAGTGCACGATCGCTACGATACCCAGGGAAAACACTCCGCTGACCGCCAGCGTCATCAGGGTAAAGGCAATCACGATGCGCCGCCGCAGCGGCTGCTTGCGAATCACGACAAGGGCTCCGCAAGGCTGTAGCCAACGCCATGAACGGTGTGAATCAACGGCGTTTCGAAGGGCTTGTCGAGGATTTGCCGCAACTGGTGAATGTGGCTGCGCAGGCTGTCACTGTCGGGCAGCTCATCACCCCACAGCGCCTCTTCCAGCACAGTGCGGCGGATCACTGCGGGGCTCTTGCGCATCAGCACTTCCAGCAATTTGAGACCGACCGGATTCAACTTGAGCGCCTGGCCGGCGCGGCTGACCTGCAGGGTGTCGAGATCATAGCTCAGGTCACCGACCTGCAGCCGATGACGCCCGCCGCCACTGCTGCGACGCAAAATGGCCTCGATACGGGCCACCAGCTCAGACAAGGCGAAAGGTTTGAGCAGGTAATCGTCAGCGCCAACGTTGAGCCCCTTGAGCCGGTCATCCAGCGCATCGCGCGCGGTCAGCATGATGATCGGGGTATCGCGTCCGGCGTCGTCACGCAGCCGCTGACAGAGCTGATAACCATCTATGCCGGGCAGCATGATGTCCAACACGATCAGGTCGTAATGATCGCTGACCGCCAGGTGCAGTCCGGACACCCCGTCCTGCGCACAATCCACCGTGTAGCCCTTGAGCTGCAGGTAGTCCATCACATTGGCGAGGATGTCGCGGTTATCCTCGATGACCAGAATACGCATGCAGGAGCTCTCCGAAAAACAACGCAGCTTGACGACATTTTCACAGCGCGTTGACGCTACGCCGACAGCAAGATCACCACACTGCGACGGTCGATTTCAACCACGGACCGTCATATACGACGCCAGCTTCCTGCTCTACGCCTAGGCGCCTGTGCCGCCAGCGCTAACATCTGTGCCTACTGCAGGTAGCCCGCCGGCCTGATGCTATTTACCGTCGTGGTCGAATGAATGCTCTGGGACGAGTTGGGGTGCACTTGCACTCCATCGCGCCCAACCTGTCCCCCAGCGCAGCGACGCCCTGCCAACCCAGTGGCTGTTCAGCGCGTGGCCGTGGACGCGAGCTGACGCCTGCGTCAGTCGCGCCAATGCCAAACCAGCTCTCCGACAATGTGCTCGGCCGGCACACTGCCGAAGTAACGGCTGTCGTTGGAGTTGTCACGGTTGTCGCCCAGAAAGAAATAGTGGTCGGGCGGCACCTTGAAGGTGCGCACCTCGCCTGGCGGCGCGTCATCCAGCTCCTGAATGCGATAGCTTTGCCCGCCGTTACTCTCGCGGTAGACACGGCGACCTGCTGCATCCACCAACAGCGTGCGGGGCAGAATCTGACCGTTGACCACCACCGCATCCGGCGTGAGCGCGATCACGTCACCCGGCAGCGCCATCAGGCGTTTGACGTACAACACCTGCTGGTCCGGCGGATAAAACACATACACCTGGCCACGGCGCAGGCGCGCGGTATCCACCAGGCCGCTGCCCGGCAGCCGCTGGCCAAACAGGCTGCGGTGGGCAAACCCCCACTTTTGCGCAATAAACAGATCGCCTTCCAGCAGGGTCGGATGCATTGACGCCGAGGGCACCGAATAGGGTTCGTACAAGTACAGGCGGGTACCGAGAATACTGGTCATCAATAGCAGATACAGGCCAACCGGCACCCAGGCACGGCAGTACCAGCGACGCGCTTGTGCCGGGTCATAGCGGCGCGCAATCAAGGCCGCATGCAACGGGCAGATCAGGCTGAACGCCAGGGTCAGCGCGAGCCCGAAGAACCAGTCCACCCCGGCGGTAACAAGGCTGGCGACGAGGTAGAGCCAGAACAAGCCTGGCCGGTTGACGTACAGGAACACGAAGGGCTGCAGGAAGATGCCCAGCACCACGCTGAGCCACACTCGGGGAGTCCACACTGTCGACACAACCACTCCTTGGAAAACGGGCCGCAGTGGCCCAACTCCCGATTGGACCGCGACACCGCCTCAGGGTTGCAGCTGGCGACGATTCAGCGGCCCAGCCTCAGCGCTCATCCCTACTCATCGACAAAGCGCCCAGCGTGATCGGCAGACGGCAGCTGGCACAGCTGGTAACGGCCAAACAGCCGGTAGCGGTTCAGCGCAATGCGGTCATACAGCCAGTCGCGCAGCGGGCGCGGAATCAGCCGAAACACCAGCAGGCCGCGCCACGGCCAGCCAAGCCGATTCATGACGAAGAAGAACGCGGCGCTCTTCTCGAAACAGCGCCTGCCATCGCTTACCAGCATAGTTTCAAAGATATCGGTCGGATAGCCGTGTTGCGCCAGCAGCCGCTGACCAGCCGCCGACTGCACACTGCAAAGCCGGAAGCGGTGCTCGGCGTCGTACTTGATGATGAAATTGGTCCAGGCGCTGCAGAGCTTGCAGACCCCATCGAACAGGATCACCGGCGTCTCGGCAACGCTCATGCTTGCGTCTCTTACTCTCGGCCTTCGAAGCGCACCGGCTCTCGGGGCTCGACGATCACCACGCTGCCACCGATCTTGTCGTGCCAAGCCTGCTTGCGTGAATCAAAGGCCACCCAGAGAAAGCCCAGACACAGCGGCAAGGCAGACACAAAATAGCCGATATAGCGCAGCACACACTGGCCCAGCGGCAGGGGCTCGCCGCTACGCGCATCAACCACCCGCAGACGCAGCAGCATCTTGCCCGGCGTACCGAGAAAGCGGCGCCAGAACCAGAGCGTGGCGATAAAGGGCACAACGTAGCTGAGCAACACATCCCAGGCGCCGTGCACCATGGTTTCGTCGATCCAGTAACGCTCGCCGTAGATCAGCGTCAGCGGCACCATCAGCACCAGACCGAAGATCACGGAATCAATAATGGTTGCGCCGAAACGCAGCCAGAAACCGGCGTATTGGGGCTCGCTCATGGTCAGTCCTTTGGGCAGATGAGAATCCCGCGAGCATATCAGGCTTGGCCTGCGGCGTGTGCGCCCGCTGCCAGGCAAACCAGGTCATTGCAGCGCAACGTCTAGCGGTTCGCAACGAAGGCCGAAGGCGGTTGCCCGAACTGTTTACGGAAGGCCGTACTGTAGGCGCTATGGCTGTCATAGCCGCTGGCGAGCGCAACCTGAGTGATCGGCAACCCCTGCAGCAACAGCGTCAGCGACGACATCAACCGCAGCTGCTGCCGCCACCTGCCAAAGGTCATGCCGGTCGCCTGCAAAAAGCGCCGATGGAATGTCTTGTCGCCGATGGCCAGTCTGCTCGCCCACTCGGCAGCCGTGGCGCTATCAGCCGGGTCGTCCACCAGTGCCTGACACACCTGCTGCAGTGCGCCGCCAGCCGGCCACGGCAAATGCAGCGGCAGCACTGGTTGAGCGTGCAGCTCCTCGACCAGCAGCTCGCCGAGCAGCGCCCTGCGCCGGGCACCAGCAGGGGCGTCGCTTTGGCTCAGTGCCATGATCAGCTCGCGCAGCAAGCCCGAAACGTGCACCACGCAATCGACCGCCGGCAGGCGCGCACATACGTCCTCGCGCACAAACAGACCGTGCGCCTGCAGCGCAACGGGCACCACCAGCCGATGCGGTACCCCGGCGCGCAGCCAGACGGCCGCCGTGGGGGGCACCAGCCACTGCCCGCTTTGCGCTTCCACCCGCAACAGGCCACGGTCGGCGTAGATCAGATGCCCCTGCCGATGCTGGTGCTCAGGCACCACATGACCGGCCGAATAATGAACCGCCACACCAGATACCGGCAGGCCGTCCGGGTTCGGGTCCAACGCATGACCGCCCTGTTCAGGAGAGAGAAAGCCCATCTCGCACGCTGTCCATATAGATAAACAATTTGTCTGTTTTTATGTAGATAGACACACCCCGCAAGCCTACCATCAACCGCACCTCTCACTACCGGGTCTGTTCACGCATGTCTGCAATCGGTCTCTCGCAACGGCTACTAGCGCTGATTTTCGGTCGGGGTCGGCGCGCGTTCATGTGCGCCACGACCCATCCTGACTCCCCCTGACCCCGACCGACGTCAGCTGCAGCCAAGCCAGGGGAGTCAGGAGCAAACGATTTCTCTGGAGTGTTTCCCATGTTGCCTGATCCGTCCCAGAAGTACCGCGCGGCCACCCCCGTCGCTCTGCCTGACCGTCAATGGCCCTCGCGCACCATGACCCATGCGCCAATCTGGTTGTCTACCGACCTGCGTGACGGTAACCAGGCGCTGTTTGAACCGATGAACCCTGAGCGCAAACTGCGCCTGTTTCATGAACTGGTACGTATCGGCTTCAAGGAAATCGAGGTCGGCTTTCCGGCCGCCTCGCGGACAGATTTCGACATCGTGCGCCAGCTCATCGACGAGCAGCAGATTCCCGCCGATGTCACCCCGATGGTCATGACCCAGCTGCGCGAAGACCTGATCAGCGAAACGGTGCGCGCCGTCGCAGGCGCCCGGCGGGTCATCGTGCACCTCTACAACGCGGTGGCGCCCGCCTGGCGTGAACTTGTCTTTGGCATGAGCGTGCCGCAGATCATCGAGATGGTTGAGCACCATGTTGCCTTGTTCAAACGGCTGACGGCCGCGCACCCGGAAACCGAGTGGGTGCTGCAATACTCGCCGGAAACCTTCTGTATGGCTGAGCTGGAAGTGTCACTGGCGGTCTGCAACGCCGCCATCCGTACCTGGGATGCCGGCCCGCAGCGCCGGATGATCATCAACTTGCCGACCACCGTGGAGGTGTCGACCCCCAACGTGTTTGCCGATCAGATCGAATGGATGGACCCGCGCCTGGCGCGACGCGAGCACATCACCCTCTCGGTGCACCCCCACAACGACCGGGGCACCGGCGTAGCCTGCGCAGAACAGGCCATCCTTGCAGGTGCGCAACGGGTCGAGGGGTGTCTGTTTGGTAATGGGGAGCGCAGCGGCAATGTCGACCTGGTGACACTGGCGCTGAACCTCTACACCCAGGGCATCGCGCCCGGGCTGGATTTCTCCGACATCGCCGCCGTGGCGCGCGTGGCCGAAGCGTGCACTGCGCTACCGATTCATCCGCGCCACCCCTACGTCGGTGATCTGGTCTTCACCGCGTTCTCCGGTTCACACCAGGATGCCATCGCCAAGGGTTTTGCTGCGCAACAGGCCGGCGCGATGTGGCGCGTGCCGTACCTGCCGATTGATCCGCAGGACATCGGCCGCACCTACGACAGCATCGTGCGCGTCAACAGCCAGTCGGGCAAAGGCGGCATTGCCTTTCTGTTGCAACGCGACAACGGCATCAGCCTGCCACGCCGCATGCAGATCGAGTTCAGCGCCATCGTTCAGGCGCTGGCCGACGCCAGTGAGACGGAGCTGAGCAGCGAGCAGATCTGGGCGATTTTCGAACAGACCTATCTCGCACCAACGCAGGCGCAGTCGAGCTTCATCTACCGCAGTCACCGGCTGTTCGAGCACCCGGACGGTCAAGGCATCACACTGGAGCTGGCCGACGGCAACGGCGCCGTCAGAACCATCCAAGGCTCGGGCAACGGCCCGATAGCCGCCACCGTCGCAGCCCTGGAGCTGCCGATGCGTATCGACAGCTTTGAAGAGCGCAGCCTGGGAGCAGGGTCAGATGCTACGGCAGTCGCGATGGTTGAAGCCGTCATGCCCGGCGTGCCCGGCTCGCGCTTTGGCGTCGGTCGGCACCCGAATATGGCGACGGCCTCGGTGTTGGCGGTGCTGAGTGCCGCCGCCCGGTTCACCGGCGCAGCAGATTGAGCAAAGACAAGGCGGCACCCGACACAAGCCGGGTGCCGCCTTGGCGCAGGTCAGCTCACCGGCACTGACAGTGTTTTGGCGTAATGAAAAAAGGCGTCGTCGCGAACCCAACCGGTCGACTCATAAAGCCGTTGTGCCGAGGTATTGGTGAGCGCCGTCGCCAGCTCCATACGCACCGCGCCACGGGCCTTGGCCTGCTGCCCGGCCCCCGTCAGCAACTGTTCGGCAATGCCCTGACGACGGAAGTCAGCGGCAACAAACAGATCGTACAGTACGCAAATAGGGGCCATATCCACCGAACAGAAGGTCGGGTACAGCTGGCAGAAGCCCGCCAGCTCACCCTCGGCGGTCTCTGCCATAAGCACCACCGACTCGCCGTTCTGCAGGCGGGCGTGCAGGTAGGCAATTGCGCCGGGCAGATCGGCGGCTTGCTCGTAGAACTGACGGTACAGATCAAACAGCCGCCCCACCCGCTCAGCGTCGCTCGGGGTGGCCAGGCCAATGCGCAGGTCACTCACGCTTGGGGCATCGCCTAGGCCCGACGCCGCCGGACCGGCGTTCTGCGGCCCAGCAGACGTTCGCTGGGCGCGATCTCAGCGACCTGACGATAATCCTCCAGCAACTGGAACCAGTCCGCCTCGGGCATCGGTCCACGGTGTCGGTAAAGCTGCTTCAGGTCGTGGCGCACGGCAGCGCTGCGGCGCCAGCGGCGGCGACTTTTTTCCAGGTCGAGCAGCGCTATTTCCACTCCCCGACTGCGTACCCGGATGAAAATATGTTTGGAGTACAGGCAGCCGTGCTGCAGTCCGGCGTGATGCGCCAGGCTCAAGCAGTTGGCCAGCTCACGCAACATGTGGCGGTGCACGGCGTCACCATGCTGCGCTCTGGCACCACCGGCATACCAGTCATCAAGGCTGATGAAGTCGCGCAGCTCTTCGGTCACCAGCAGCCCCTGCCACTGGCCCTGGTACTTGCGCGCGCCCGCAAAGCGCATCTGCGGCACTCGCACGCCGGCGGCGCGATAAGCCTCCAAAGCCCAGGCTTCACGCACCACAGTGGGGCGCCCCAGGGGATAACGCACCGAGCGGCTGAGGTGGCCGGTCTGGCGTTTGAGATACAGGGTTAAGTCTTGATCGGTCAGCCGCTGCACGCCGCTGTTGCCCTCGCGACGCTCATTGGGCTGTTCTACCCAGTCGCCCTGACGGCCCCACCAGTCACTGAACCCGGGATGCGTCTTGTCTAGCATCTTGTTATGCCTCGCTGTCGTCACGCACTGTCTGACGCCGAACTGCAAGGACTGCGCCAGTGGGACAGGTGATTTTTTGGAAATACCAATCACCTTACCCACTATTGCCAGGTATGGTCAAAATAAATACTTCAGCTGCGATCATCGGCGAAAACGACGATTGCCACAGGCAGACACTCGACTGCCTAAGTCGTGGCTCGCCCTTCACTGGCGGCTGATCCGCAGTGTTGTCGGCCTATCTGAAGGGAGCCGACGTCAGCGCGGGCACGGCGGGCAGACCTATTTGCTCCACATACGCGGCAGCACATCGGTGTGGCCAGCGCTGTGGCGATGCAGCAGCGCCATAAACGCATGCCCGACAATCAGCGCCAACAGCGTCCAGCCGAGCCAGCTGTGCAAGGCGTTGCCCAGACTGATCATCCACTCGGTCTTGCCGTCAAAGCCCGCCATCAGCGGCAGACCAAAGGGCTCAAACGCGCGGCCTGAGCCGTACTGACGCAGCAGTGCCAGACCGGGCACCGCAATCAGCAAGGCATACAGCCCAAGGTGCCCAAGGGTGGCGGGCAGGCCAACCGACGCAGGCCGACGCTGCCGGTTCGCCAGCGCCCAAACAAGACGCAGCCAGATCAACGCAAACAACAGAAAGCCAAGCGGCTTGTGAGTCGACCAGAAAAACGCCTCAATCGGGGTATCTTCCAGCAACAGGCGCGCGCCAGCGCTGAGAAACTGCCAGAGCAGCAACAGCGCCATCCCCCAATGCAGCACACGGCTCACCACGCCGTACCGCGCGGCGCTATCTTTTACGGACATGCTTTTCTCCTACTATTCAGGCGTGCCCCGTTCATCGGGGTCTAGGGAAGCGCCGACACGTTTCGCTCGCTAAGGCATCCGTGATCAATCGGCACCCGCCTAGTCTAAAGCGATGCGCACTGTAAAAGCCTGTCCATACATGTGCAGTTACATCAACTGCGCAAATCGTACATCGCCTTCTCGCCCAGCGCGTGCCACGCCTGAATGCGCTCGCGGAAGGCCTGCATCGAGTCCCAGACCTCACGGTTGAGCGGGTCCATGGCAGCAGTTTCTTCCAACACATCGCCGCTGATGTCGCGCAGGCGGTCGAGCACCGAGTCAGGCAGGCGACGCAGTTGTACGCCGTGCTCATTGACCAGCGTGTGCAGGGCCTCGGCATTGCGGCGGCCATATTCGTCCAGCATGGCCTGGTTGGTTGAACGGGCGGCCTCGATGACGATGGCGCGCAGGTCATCCGGCAGCTCGGCCAGCTTCTGCTTGTTGATCGTCAGCTCCAGCACCGCGCAGGGCTCCTGCCAGCCGGGGTAGTAGTAGTACTTGGCCGCCTGATACAGGCCGAAGGCGAGATCGTTATAGGGGCTGACCCAGTCGCTGGCATCGATCACGCCGGTCTGCAGCGAGGTAAAGATATCGCTACCGGGCAGGTTGACGGTGGTAGCACCGGCGCGCGCCAGCACCTCGCCGCCAAAACCGGGCATGCGGATTTTCAGGCCTTGCAGATCATCCAGGCTGTTGATTTCCTTGTTGAACCAACCGGCCATCTGCACACCGGTGTTGCCGCAGGGCAAGGGCACCACACCCAGCGGCTCATAGGCTTTCTGCCACAACTCCAGCCCACCGCCTTCGTACAGCCAGGCGTTCATTTCCTGCGCGTTCATGCCAAAGGGGACAGCGGTAAAGAACGGCGCTGCTGCGCTCTTGCCCTTCCAGTAGTAGGCCGCGCTGTGGCCCAGCTCGGCGGTACCGCTGGAGACCGCATCAAAGACTTCCAGCGCCGGCACCAGTGCACCGGCGGCAAACACCTGAATGCTCAAGCGACCATTGGATAGACGCGCTACGGTGTCAGCAAAGCGCTGCGCGGTAGTACCGAGACCAGGGAAGTTCTCCGGCCAGGAGGTGACCATTTTCCAGCGAAAGCGCTGCTCCGGCGCCCCGCTCGCCTCGCCCGCCGGCGCGCTGTCGTCCTTGCACCCAGCCAACGCCACCGCCCCAAGACCAAGGCCAGCGGCGGCCAGTAAGTTACGTCTATCCATTTGCTCTTGTCTCTCGTCAGGTCGGAAGCTAGAAGCTAGAAGCTAGAAGCTAGAAGCTAGAAGCTAGAAGCCAATGATGTGCTGGGTCAGGCCCTGGCGGTCAAGCCGGCGGCGTACTGCTTTCAGCTTTCAGCCTCCAGCTTCCAGCCGCTGCTGGCGCTACAGCGCCTGCAGCTTGGCATACGCCACCATCAGCCACTTGCTGCCTTCGTCGTCAAAGTTGACCTGAATGCGCGCCTGCGCACCCTGGCCTTCGTAGTTGAGTACCACACCCTCGCCAAACAGGGCGTGCTCCACGCGCTGGCCGAGGGCGAAGCCGGTGTTTTCGGTGGCCTCGCTGGCAAACAGGCCGCCCTTGGCCGGACCAAACGGGCGGGTAACCTGACTGCCCAGCCGGACTTCCTGAATCAGCTCGCCCGGCACCTCGCGGACAAAACGCGAGACCTTGTTGAAGGTTTCGCTGCCGTAGAGGCGGCGGGTTTCTGCCCAGGTGATGACCAGTTGCTGCATTGCCCGGGTGATGCCGACGTAAGCCAGACGGCGCTCTTCCTCCAGACGACCCGGGTCTTCCAGACTCATCTTGTGCGGGAACAGCCCTTCTTCAACGCCCGCCATGAACACCAGTGGAAACTCCAGACCCTTGGCGCTGTGCAGGGTCATCAGCTGCACGCTGTCTTCAAAACGGTCGGCCTGGGTTTCACCGGCTTCCAGCGAGGCGTGCGCGAGGAAGGCCAGCAGTACGTCGCCTTCGTCTTCGGCATCGGCCATGTCGTTTTCAAAGCCGCGCGCGGCAGACACCAGTTCTTCCAGGTTTTCTACCCGGGCCTGGCCCTTGTCGCCCTTCTCCTGCTCGTGAAAGCGCAGCAGGCCGCTGTGTTCGATGGCGATCTGCACCTGGCTGTAGAGCGGCACCCCCTCGGCGCGCTCCGCCATCTCCTCGATCAGCACCATAAAGCCCTGCACCGCATTGGCGGCGCGGCCCGGCAAGCCCTTGTTGTCGAGCAGGTCGCAGGCCGCCTGCCACATCGAGACATCCTGCTCACGCGCCTGCTGGCGCAGCAGCTCGACGGTCTTGTCGCCAATACCGCGGGTGGGCAGGTTGATGATGCGCTCCAGCGCACCGTCATCGCCGCGGCTGCCCATCAGGCGCAGATAGGCCATGGCGTTCTTGATTTCTGCCCGTTCGAAAAAGCGCTGTCCGCCGTAGATGCGGTAGGGGATGCCACTGCGCAGCAGCGCCTCTTCGAGCACCCGCGACTGGGCGTTGGAGCGATACAGAATGGCAATCTCGCTGCGGCTCAGGCCGTCGCGAATACCCTGCTCGATACGCTCGACAATAAAGCGCGCCTCGTCCTGCTCGTTGAAGCCGGCGTACAGAGCAATCGGCTCGCCTTCGTTGCCGTCGGTCCACAGCTCCTTGCCCAGGCGTCCGGCGTTGTTGCCGATCAGCGCGTTGGCCGCCTTGAGGATGGTCGCGGTAGAGCGGTAGTTCTGCTCCAGGCGGATCATCTCGGCATTCGGATAATCGGTCTGGAACTGCTGGATGTTCTCGATGCGCGCGCCGCGCCAGCCGTAGATGGACTGATCATCGTCGCCCACCACCATCAGGCTGGGCGTGTTGCCCGCCAGGTGGCGCAGCCAGGCGTACTGCACCGCGTTGGTGTCCTGAAACTCGTCGACCAGAATATGCTTGAAGCGCGCTCGGTACTGTTCACGCAGCGCCGGGTTGTCGCGCCACAGCTCAAGCGAACGCAGCAGCAACTCGGCAAAATCGACCGCACCAGCGCGGTTGCAGGCCTGCTCGTAGGCCTCATAAATCCGCACCATGGTAGTCATGTACAGGTCACCCGCTGGCTGGATGTGCTGCGGACGCAGGCCTTCATCCTTCTGCGAGTTGATCCACCACTGGGCCTGCCGCGGCGCCCATTGGTTGTCGTCCAGCCCCAGCTCACGGATAACCCGCTTGACCAGCCGCTGCTGGTCGTCGCTGTCGAGGATCTGAAACTGCTCAACCAGCCCGGCCTCGCGCCAGTGCGCGCGCAACAGACGGTGCGCCAGGCCGTGGAAGGTGCCAACCCACATGCCCTGCGGCGATATGCCGAGCAACTGCTCGATGCGGCCACGCATTTCATGGGCCGCCTTGTTGGTGAAGGTGACCGACAGGATGCTCCAGGGCGAGGCCTGCTCGACCTGCACCAGCCAGGCGATACGGTGTACCAGTACGCGGGTTTTACCGGAGCCGGCCCCGGCCAGCACCAGTTGCTGACCAACCGAGGCGCTGACCGCCTGGCGCTGGGCTTCGTTGAGAGAATTAAGCAGGTGGGAAATATCCATCGCGGCATTCTAGGGAAGCACGGATCAATTCCACAAGCCCTGTGCGAACGCTCAGGCGGGCAGATGCAAGGCGCGATATGCGGTTGGGTCTATTGGCAAGCAGCGCAACGCAGCCAGATGCATACTTGGGCGCTCGCCCTGCCGGACGTTCGGCATTAATCAGTGCGTCCCTGGCGGGTTAGCTGCTGAATTCAAATGGGCAATTTCGGCTGCAGCGCTCAAGACAGCCCCGCTCACAGCACCGGCCGGGTCACTGGAGGCCTTGCGCGCACGCCTGCCAGCGCGCTCAGCATGCGTCGAATTCCCGAGATAGAGGCTTGCCAAGGTGTTTTTTGCACATCAGGGACTGTGCCGGACACGCCCTCTGGTGTAAGGTTAATCAGGCACCCGAGCCGAACCAATAGACACAACAATGACAACAATTAGCGTCAACGGACAACGGAGCAGCGCCGCAGCATGAGCGCCCATCCACCGGCCTTCAGCCCCATACCCCGCAACGAGTTGCGCCTGCAGCAGATGAACCAGCTGTATGCCCAGTCACGTTTGCCGCAATGGTTGCTGCTGGGCGCTGCGGCACTGATCACCCCCTTGGCCTGGGCCCAAGGCGCACGCAACAGCCTGCTGCTATGGTTTGCCTTGCTCGGCCTGCTGGCGCTGACGCGCCAGGCGCTGGTGCGCCGGTATTGGTTGGCGCCCACCCAGGCGCGTCTGCAGCGCCGCTGGAGCCGGTACTTCCATTTGGGCAACCTGGCCTCCGGCCTGTGCCTGAGCTGGGTGCATATCGGCCTCACGCCACTCGACAACTTTCCCCTGCAAGCCCTGACGTACAGCATTGCTGGTGGCGTCAGTATCTGCGTGGGTGTGCTCTACGCCCCGCGCTACGCCGCCTTTGCCTCATTCATGTTGCCCGCCTGGCTACCGCCGGTGGTCTACCTGCTGTTGGACGACGCCCCCAGCAGCCTGGTCTGGGCGCAAACCGGCGGCCTGATGTTCTGCTTTACCTTGCTGGCCACCGCGCTGATCCACCGCACCATGCGCAATGCGCTGATCGCCAACCTGCGCAACGAAGCCCTGCTGGGCAATCTCAGTCACGCGCATCAGCGCGCGGAGGAGCTGAACCAGCAGCTGACCCGCGAGATCAGCCAGCGCCGCCAGGCCGAGCAATCATTGCGCGACAGCCACGATGACCTGGAAGAGCGCGTACGCCAGCGTACCGCTGCCCTGGAGAAAGCGACCTTCGATCTGCAGGCCAGCGAAGCCCAACTGACCCTGGCCATGGAGGCCAGCCAACTGGGCCTGTGGGACTGGGACCTGAGCACCGACAAGGTCTACCACTCGCGCCTCAATGCATTGTTTGGCATGCCCGACGAGTACGTCCCCAGCATGCGTCAGGACCTGCGCCCGCTGGTGCACCCCGCCGACGTCACCACAGTGCGCAGAACCCTGGTGCGGCATATGAAAAACCAGTCCCAGGCTTATCGCATGGAGTACCGCGTGCGTCACAGCAGCGGCCAGTGGCTCTGGGTGGAAGACAGCGGCCGGGCCGTGGAGCGCGCCAGCGACGGACGTGTCCTGCGCATGATCGGCACGCGCCGCGATATCAGCGCACGCAAGCATCACGATGAACAGGCACAGCTGGCCTCAACCGTCTTCGAGGCCACCTCCGAGGGCATTTTCATCCTCAGCCCGACGCTCGACATCTTGGCAGTCAATCAGGCCTACAGCGTCATAACCGGGCGGTCGCAGGAGGATGCTGTCGGCCGCAACATCCTCGACATCAGCGGCAGCGACGACCTGCGCCAGCAATTTATGCACCTGCAGCACATGCTCAAGACACAGGACCGCTGGCAGGGCGAACTGACGGCCCGCCGACGCAATGGCGAGCCCTTCCCCACCTGGCTGCAATTGGCGGTAGTGCGCAATGCTGGCGGCCAGCTGACCCACTACGTGGGCTTCTTTGCCGACCTGACCACCCACCGTCAGACCGAAGAGCAATTGCAGTACCTGACCAACTACGACCCGCTGACCCAGCTGGCCAACCGCAGCCTGTTTACCGAACGGATGCAGGATGCCATTGCCAGTGCCCGCCAGCACAACCAGAGCGTCGCGCTGCTGCATATTGACCTGGATCGCTTCAAGCACATCAACGTTACCCTGGGCCACGCCGTCGCCGACGGCCTGCTGCAGGAGGTTGCCCGCCGCCTCAGCGCCGGGGTCGACAGCCAGCACACGCTGGCCCGCCTGTCGGCCGACGAGTTTGTGGTCATCGTCGAGCGCGCGGATGACAATCAGCGCCTGGCCGACCTCGCAGGGCGGCTGCTCGAGAGCTTGCGCCAGCCCATGTTGATTGCCGAGCACGAGCTGGTCACCACCGCCTCTATCGGCATCAGCATCTTCCCCTCCACCGCCCGCGACAGCCTGCTGCTGCTTACCCAGGCCAACCAGGCGATGCAACACGCCAAGTACCTGGGCGGCAACCGGCTGCAGTTTTACACCCGTGAACTGCGTGCCTACAGCCTTGACCGCCTGCAACTGGAAAACCAGCTGCGCAAGGCGATTGACGAGGGTCAGCTGGTGGTGCACTTCCAGCCCAAGCTGCACCTGTCCAGCGACCGCATCGGCAGCGCCGAAGCCCTAGTACGCTGGCAGCACCCGAACAGAGGGCTGGTCATGCCCGGCGACTTCATCACCATCGCCGAGGAGACCGGACTGATTGTGGCGCTGGGTCAAAAGGTGCTGGATATCGCTTGCGAGCAGGCCGCAATCTGGTGCCACCAAGGGCCTCAGTCAGTGGCTGTATCGGTCAACCTGTCGGTCCAGCAACTACGCCAGGAGGGCTTTGCCGAGCGCGTACGCCACACCCTGCAGCGCCACAACCTGCCGGCCAGACTGCTGGAGCTGGAACTCACAGAGAGCATGCTGGCCGAGGACAGCGACCAGGTGGCTAACAATATCGCAGCGCTGCAGGCGTTGGGCGTCAGCCTGTCGGTCGACGACTTCGGCACCGGCTACTCCTCGCTGGCCTATCTCAAGCGCTTCCCGATCAACACCCTGAAGATTGACCGCGCCTTTGTCGCCGAGCTGGACGACGCCAACGCCGACAACGCCATCGTGCTGGCCATCATCGCCATGGCGCACAGCCTGTCGCTCAAGGTGGTAGCGGAGGGGGTTGAGCATGAAGGTCAGCTAAACTTCCTCAAGGCCAATGGCTGCGACGAAGTCCAGGGCTACCTCATCAGCAAACCGATCGAGGCCGCAGCCTTTACCCAGCTGCTGGAACAGAACACCAGCCAACTGCTCGATCAGGACAGCTGATCAGCGCTGATCCAGCCAGGTGTGGCCCAGGCGCTCCAGCAGGCTGTCGGCCGCATCCGGGCCCCAGCTGCCGGCAGGATAGGGCTTTGGCGAGCGATAGACGTTGCCCCAGCCCTCGATAATCGGATCCACCCAGCGCCAGGCCGCCTCGATCTCATCCCGACGCATGAACAGGGTGGCATCCCCCTCGATCACATCCAGCAACAAACGCTCGTAGGCATCCCAGCGCCGCCGCGTGAAGGCGGCGGCAAAATCCAGGTTCAGATCCACGTTCTGCAAGCCCATGCCACGCCCCGGTGACTTGGCCATCAGTGACAGGCGGATACCTTCATCCGGCTGCAGGCTGATGATCAGGCGGTTGTTCTCGGGGTTGTCGCCACTACGCGGGAACAGGCGATGGGGAACAGGTTTGAACTGAATGACAATTTCCGACTTGCGCTGCGCCATGCACTTGCCAGTGCGCAGATAAAAGGGCACCCCGGCCCAGCGCCAGTTGTCGACCTCGGTCTTGAGCGCAACAAAGGTCTCGGTATTGCTGTCGTGGTCAACCTTCTTCTCGAAGTAGTAGGCCGGCAGCCGCTCACCGGCATACTGCCCGGCCGCATACTGACCGCGCACGGTCTGATCCTGCACATCCATACCGGTGATCGGTCGCAGGGCTTCGAGAATCTTCAGTTTTTCATTACGCACCGCCTCGGGCTCGAAGTGCACGGGCGCTTCCATCGCCACCAGGCAAAGCAGCTGCAGCAGATGGTTCTGCACCATGTCGCGCATGGCGCCGGCTCGGTCGTAGTAATCACCGCGGTTCTCCACGCCGACGCTTTCCAGCACGCTGATCTGCACGTGATCGATGTGCGCATTGCGCCACAACGGCTCGAACAGGGCGTTGCCAAAGCGCAGCGCCAGCAGGTTCTGCACCGCCTCCTTGCCGAGGTAGTGATCGATGCGAAATACCCGCGACTCGGCGAACACCTTGCCGATGCGGTCGTTGATTTCGTTAGCCGTCTGCAGACTTTCGCCCAACGGCTTCTCCAGCACCACCCGAGCGTGCTCGTCGACCAGCCCAACCGAAGACAGGTGCTGCACGGTCGCAGCAAACAGCGCCGGCATGGTCGCCAGATAGAACACCCGAACCCGCCCATTACCGGGCTCCAGCACCTTGGTCAGGCGCGGAAAGGCGACCCGCTGGCTGACGTCCAGCGACAGGTAATCCAGTCGTTCGGCAAAGCGCTCCCATTGCGCGGCATCAAAGTCGCGACGCGCAACGTGCTGGCTGACGTGCCGCTTGACCAGCTTGCAGTAGCTTTCCAGACTATGCTCGGCACGCGCCAGTGCCAGGATGCGGGTGTGCGGATGCAGGTGGCCATCGCGGTGCAGGTAATAGAGCGCTGGCAGCAGCTTGCGCATGGCCAGATCGCCAGTACCGCCGAATACCACCATGTCACAACTGATGCCCGTCTGTGCCACCTCTGTTCCTCCCCTGCCACACGGCGACGCTTTTTGTAGTATAACTACAAGCCATACGCCCGCCGGACTTGCCCCCGGATGGATTTGGCAGCGCTGCTGCCGTCACCTGCTGCCGACATCATGCCACTGTGAACATGCTCCAGCACATCGCCGCCAGCCGCGACCTGCTCAGAAAGTCCGAGCTCAAGGTCGCCGACTTCGTGTTGGCACAGGCGGCGCAGGTGATGCACTCATCAATGGCTGACCTGTCCCAGCAGGTCGGTGTCAGCGAGCCCACCATCGTACGCTTCTGCCGCGCGATTGGCTGCAGCGGATTTCAGGATCTCAAGCTCAAACTGGCTCAGAGCCTGGCTGCCGGTGCCAGCTTCGGACAGTTCTCGATCAGCGAAGATGACAGCGTAGACGCCCTGTCGCACAAGATCTTCGACACCACCCTGGGCACCCTGATGGAAGTGCGCGAGCGCCTTGACGCCGCCGCCATCGAGCAGGCCATCAGCGCCCTGACCCATGCTCGCCGCGTGGAGTTCTACGGCTTTGGTGCCTCCGGCGCGGTGGCCAGCGACGCCCAGCACAAGTTTTTCCGTCTGCTGGTGTCCACCGCAGCCTACTCCGACCCGCACATGCAGGCCATGTCGGCGGTTACGCTGGGCCCCGAGGATGTCGCGGTTGCCATCTCCCAAACCGGGCGTACCAAGGACCTGCTGCATTCCGCCAGCCTGGTGGTAGAAACCGGCGCTACGCTGATCAGCCTGTGCCCCAGCCGCACGCCGCTGGCCGAGCTGGGCCAGGTGCATATCCCGATTGATGTGTCCGAAGACACCGACATCTACACACCGCTGTCCTCGCGCATTGCCCATCTGGTGGTGATCGATGTGCTGGCCATGGGCATGGCCATGCGCCGCGGCCCGGAGCTGGTCAACCACCTGAAGAGCGTCAAACGCAGCCTGCGCGGCCTGCGCCTGTCCAACAAAAGCCAACGCGGCGAACTGAGCGAGTAAACCCTATGCCTGTCGCCATGGCCCGTCACATTCTGGTCAAGACCGAAGCCGAAGCAGCGGCGCTGAAAAAGCGCATTGCCGCCGGCGAAGCCTTTGACGTGCTGGCAAAAAAGTACTCAACCTGCCCGTCAAAGAAACGCGGCGGCGACTTGGGTGAGGTAAGGCCCGGTCAGATGGTGCGCGCCATCGACCAGATCATCTTCAAAAAGCCGCTTAAAGTGGTGCACGGCCCGGTAAAAAGCCAGTTTGGCTATCACCTGGTGCAGGTGTTCTACCGCGACTGACGGGCGCTGCCCGGCGGGTAATAGATAAGGTTGTGAAACACCGCAGGCCCGGCCCCCAGGTTGCGATAGCCGTGTGGCTGGTCAGCGGCAAAGCGCACCGCCTGTCCCTCTCCCAGCCGCTGCCAGACACCCTGGACCAGCAGCGCCATCTCACCGCGCACTACCACCACATGCTCCACCACCCCGCGGCTATGCGGCTCTGACAAGCGCTCGTAACCGGGCAACAATGTCAGCTCGAACAGCTCGAAGCCGTAGCGCGCATCAAAGGGAAACAAGGGGGCAATCAGCATCTGATCGGCGGCAGGTCGCTGACGCAGCGCATCGGCACTGCGCACCGTGATGCCGCCGTGCTCGGCCGGCGAGGGCTCCAGAAAGGTCGACAACGAGGTATCAAAACCGGCGGCGATCTTCCACAGGGTAGCCACGGTGGGACTGGACTCACCGCGTTCGATTTGTCCAAGCATGGCCTTACTGACACCGCACTCGCCGGCGGCGCGGTCCAGGCTCCAGCCGCGGTCGCTACGCAGCTGCCTGAGGGTAGCCGCCAGATACTGATTGATTTCCTGCATCACAGGTCCGCTCATCGAAAGGTCGCACAGCATAGCAATTTGCTTTTGTGCGTTATAGCGCACGATGCTAGGATCGGCCACTTGTGCGCTATAACGCACGACCCGCCGAGTGAGGAATACCATATGCTGAAAGCCTGGTTTAACCCGTCGCACATAGCCGCCGGCTTTATCGCCGTGCTGGTGGGGTACACCAGTTCGGCGGTCATCATCTTTCAGGCCGCCGAGGCCGCTGGCGCATCACCGCAGCAAATCAGCTCCTGGCTGTGGGCCTTGGGCATCGGCATGGCGGTCACCAGTATCGGCCTGTCACTGCGCTTTCGCGCTCCGGTGCTGATCGCCTGGAGTACGCCGGGTGGCGCGCTGCTGGCCACCGGCTTGCCCGGCTTCAGCCTCAATGAGGCGATTGGCGTGTTTCTGTTCAACGCCGCGCTGATCACCCTCTGCGGCCTGCTGGGCTGGTTCGATCGCATCATGCGCCTGGTACCAGCGTCGCTCGCCGGCGCCATGCTGGCCGGCGTGCTGCTGCCATTCGGGCTCAACCTGTTCGGCGCGCTGCAGGAGCAAACCTTGCTGGTTGGGCTGATGCTGGCCTGCTATCTGGCTGGCAGGCTGGTGTTCCCACGCTACGTGATTCCGGTCACCCTGCTGGTTGGCGTGCTGGTCGCGGCGCTGGCCGGACAGCTGCATCTGGAGCACCTCAACTGGTCGCTGGCGCAACCAACCTGGACCACGCCAGCATTGTCGATTCAGGCGCTGCTGGGCGTCGGCATTCCGCTGTTCATTGTGACCATGGCTTCGCAGAACGTGCCGGGCATGGCGGTGCTGCGGGCCAACGGCTATCAACTGCCGGCCTCACCGCTGATGACCACCACCGGCCTCACCGGTCTGTTGCTGGCACCCTTCGGCGGCTACACCTTCAACCTCGCGGCCATCAGTGCCGCGATCTGCGCCGGCAAGGATGCGGACCCGGACCCAAACCAGCGCTTTCGGGCCAGCGCCTGGGGTGGCTTCTTTTACCTGCTGACGGGGCTGTTCGGCGCCACCGTTGCCAGTCTGTTTGCTGCCTTCCCGCAGGCGTTGGTCATGGCCATTGCCGGGCTGGCGCTGTTGGGCACCATCGGCAATGCACTGGCCACCGCCCTGCACGACGACGCACAACGGGAGGCGGCCTTCCTGACCTTTCTGGTGACTGCCTCGGGTCTCGCCCTGTGGGGTATCGGCAGCGCCTTCTGGGGCCTGCTACTTGGCTTGCTGGTGCTGCGCTTACCACGCCGCTAACTGCACCATCTCCGGTCCGCCGTCCTGGGTCCGCCGTCCCGGGTCAAATTACGCAGAGAATGATCTGCTCCGGGTCGATGGATAGCGTCACCGGCTTACCGATGCCCGGCACAGCCGGGCTGTCCGGCAGGGTGGCAACCACAGGGGCACCGCCATCCAGCGCAACCTCCAGCGCCAACTGACCCTCCACCTGCTCACGCCCGGTCACCGTGCCGCGCAGTGCGTTAGGCTGATCAGCGGCAGAAGCCACCCGCACCCAGGGCGCCTTGATCAGTGCAAATAGCTCTCTATTTACACACAACCCCAGGCGTTCACTACTGTTTAGCGTGATCACCGCAGTCAGGCTCTGTCCTCCATCCAGGGTTAGTTGAACCCTCTGGTTCAGCCCGTCAGGTTGCAGCGCGGCGACCCGCGCATAGAGCTGATTGCGCGCGCTGGTGCGCAGCCGCAGGCGGTTCATCACCTGCAGATAAGGGTCCAGACTGGCGTCCTCGTCGAGCCTGGCGAGGAAGGCGGCATGCTCCTGCTGATAGCGCCGAAAGGCTGTCACCAACTGCTCTCCCGCCCCGGTCAGGCGAGTGCCGCCGCCGCCTCGGCCGCCAGCGGCGCGCTCTACCAAGGGTTGCTCGCTGCTGCTGTTCATTGCCTCGACGGCATCCCAGGCGGTCTTGTAGCTCATGCCCGCCGCCTTGGCTGCCTTGCTGATTGAGCCGGTTTCAGCGATGCAGGCCAGCAGCTCAATACGCTCCTGCCCAGCCAGCGGCCGGCCTTGGTGGGAAAACCAGAACTGTCCTTCGAGCTTCATTGCACACTACCCATTGCCAAGCGCTATATAACGAATAATATAACGATCATAGTCAAACGATCACCAACCCATCACCAAGGAGCTTGCATGCGCCTGCCGCTGCTGTTCGCCACCCTTACCTGCCTGGGCCTCAGCCCCTCGGTGCTGGCCGACGACGTGCAGGTCGCGGTGGCCGCCAACTTCACCGCCCCGATGCAGGACATCGCCCAGGCCTTCGAGCAGGATACCGGCCATCGCGTAGTTGCCGCCTTTGGCTCGACCGGCCAGCTGTACGCCCAGATCAGCCACGGCGCGCCCTTTGAGGTCTTTCTGGCTGCCGACGACACGACGCCCGCCCGGGTCGAAAGCGACGGGCTGGCGGTCGCCGGCTCGCGCTTTACCTATGCCACGGGTGCGCTGGCGCTGTGGTCGGCTGACGCGCGCCTGATCAGCGACGGCGAGCAACTGCTGCGCACTGGAGACTTCCAGCATCTGGCCATCGCCAACCCCAAAACCGCGCCCTATGGCCTCGCCGCCACACAGGTTATGCAAGCGCTGAATCTGACTGACGCCCTAACGCCCAAGCTGGTTGAAGGCCAGAGTATCGGCCAGACCTACCAGTTTGTCGCCAGCGGCAACGCCGCGCTCGGCTTCGTCGCACTCTCGCAGGTCGCGCGCGATGGCGAGATCACCAGCGGTTCCGCGTGGCAGGTGCCGACAGCCTTGTACGAGCCGATTCATCAGGATGCCGTGCTGCTGAGCAAAGGCGCCAACAACGCCGCCGCCACAGCCCTGCTCGACTACCTCAAGGGCGAGCGCGCCGCCGCCATCATCAGCCGTTACGGCTACGGACACTGAGCATGAGTCTGCCGCTGGACAGCAACGACCTGGCCGCTATCTGGCTGACCCTCAAGCTGGCGTCGCTGACCACACTGGTTCTTCTGCTGCTCGGCACGCCGCTGGCCTGGTGGCTGGCGCACACCCGCTCGCGTCTGAAGGGGCCGATCAGCGCAGTCATCGCGCTGCCATTGGTGTTGCCGCCAACGGTGCTGGGCTTTTACCTGCTGGTCGCATTGGGGCCGAACGGCCCCATTGGCGCGCTGACCGCGCAACTCGGCCTGGGCACCCTGGCCTTCAGCTTCAGCGGACTGGTAATCGGCTCGGTCTGCTACTCCCTGCCCTTTGTCGTGCAACCCATTCAGAACGCCTTCGAAGCCATCGGCAAACGACCGCTTGAGGTCGCCGCCACCCTGGGCGCCAGCCCGCTGGACCGCTTCTTCACCGTGGCGCTGCCGCTGGCCCGCCCCGGCATCATCACCGCCAGCGTGCTGGGTTTTGCCCACACGCTGGGCGAGTTTGGTGTTGTACTGATGATTGGCGGCAACATCGCCGAGCAAACGCGGGTGGTGTCGGTGCAGATCTTCAACCACGTTGAGGCGATGGATTACGCCAGCGCTCACTGGCTGAGCGGCGGCGTGCTGGTCTGCTCATTCCTGATCCTGCTGCTGCTCAATCGGCGCGGACATTGGCGGGTGATGCCGGGGAGCGGGCAATGATTCGTCTGCAGCTGCAACAACAGCGTGGCGACTTCGCCCTGAACCTGGACCTGACCCTGCCCGGCAGCGGTGTCAGCGCCATCATCGGCCCCTCCGGCGCCGGCAAGACCACACTGCTGCGCTGTATCGCCGGCTTGGAGCGCACCAGCCAGGGGCTGATCGAGGTCAACGGCACGCGCTGGCAGGACAGTGCCAGCGAGCTCTGGCTCCCCCCCCATCAACGCCGCCTGGGCTATGTGTTTCAGGAAGCCAGCCTGTTTGCTCACCTGAACGTGCAGGGCAACCTGGACTACGGCCGGCGGCGCAGCAGCAGAGCCGCCAGCGCCCAGCAGTTGGAACAGGTCATCGGCTTGCTCGGGATTGAACACTTACTGCAGCGCGACACCGCCGCACTGTCCGGTGGCGAGCGCCAGCGCGTCGGCATTGCCCGCGCGTTGCTCAGCGACCCGCAGCTCCTGCTGATGGACGAGCCACTGACCGCTCTGGACCCGCAGCGCAAAGCTGACATCCTGCCGTATCTGGAACGCCTGCACCGGGAGCTGTCGATCCCCATTCTGTATGTCAGCCACTCGGCAGACGAGGTAGCGCGCCTGGCCGATCACCTGCTGTTGCTGGCGCAGGGCCAGGTACGTGCCAGCGGGCCGTTGCAGGCACTGCTACCGCGCCTGGACCTGCCGATGGCCTACAGCGACGACGCGCGTAGCCTGCTGCAAGGCCACGTCAGCGCCTGGGACGAAACCTATCAATTACTGACCTTGACCCTCGATGGCAGCGCCCTGCAACTGCGTATCCCCCATCCAGCCCTGCCGATAGGTCAGCCGGTGCGGGTGGCGGTGCAAGCTCGGGATGTCAGCCTGTCGCTGCAGCAGCCGCAGCAAAGCAGCATGCTCAACCTGCTGCCCGCACGCATCGAGGCAATTGAACCGGCCGAGCAGCCGGCCCAGGCGCTGATCCGGCTGGACCTGCAGGGCAGCCCACTGCTGGCAAGGGTGACGCGCTACTCCGTCGAGCAACTGGGGCTGCAGCCTGGTCAGCCGCTATGGGCGCAGATCAAGGGCGTAGCCCTGAACTGATCAACCTGGCTGATTGAGAATGGCATCCAGCAGGCCGGGGAAGCGAGCGTCCAGATCAGCGCGGCGCAGGCTGTTCATGTGGGTAGTGCCCACGCTTTGGGTGCAGACCAGCCCGGCATCACGCATCACGCGGAAATGGTGAGACATGCTGGATTTCGGCCGACCGCCGTCCAGCTCGCCGCAGCTCGCCTCACCTACCTCGGCCAACCGGCGCACGATTTCCAGACGTACCGGGTCACTCAGCGCGTAGAGCACACGTTCGAGCAACAGCTCATTGGCGGGGGGGTGTTTGAAGGGTCGCATGCCGCTGATCATACACAGGGCTTTACTTGTGATCCATAGTTCCAATATTATCGAACTATTGAATCAACCCGCCCAGCTGCCGGAGGTTATCCATGTCAGCGCTGTTTCAACCCTTCTCCCTCAAAGACATCACCCTGCGTAACCGCATTGCCGTGCCCCCCATGTGCCAATACTCGGCCACCGACGGCGTGGTCAACGACTGGCACGTGACCAACTACACCGGCCAGGCCCGCGGCGGCGCCGGTCTGGTGATTGTCGAAGCCACGGCTGTGGCACCGGAAGGTCGCATTACCCCCGCTTGCGCCGGTTTGTGGAATGACGCCCAGGCTGAGGCATTCATCCCGGTGGTACGCGGCATCAAGGCCCACGGCGCGGTGCCCGGTATCCAGATTGCCCACGCCGGCCGCAAGGCCAGCGCCAACCGCCCCTGGGAAGGTGACGACCACATCCCCAACGAGGCCACCAACGGCTGGCAGACCATCGCGCCATCCGCCATTCCCTTTGGCGCGCATCTGCCGAAGGTGCCGGAGGCCATGACCCTGCAGGACATCGAGCGGGTCAAGGCGGACTTTGTTGCCGCCGCACGCCGCGCGCTGGCCGTTGGCTTTGAATGGCTGGAGCTGCACTTTGCCCACGGCTATCTGGCCCAGAGCTTCTTCTCGCCCCACGCCAACCAGCGCACCGATGCCTACGGCGGTAATGCCGACAACCGTGGTCGTTTTCTGCGCGAAACCCTGGCTGCGGTGCGTGAAGTCTGGCCGGAGCACCTGCCGCTGACCATTCGCTTTGGCGTCATCGAGTTTGACGGCAACGACGAGCAGACCATGACCGACGCCATCGACTTGACCCGCCAGTTCAAGGCCGGCGGCATGGACATGATGAGCGTGAGCATGGGCTTCAACACGCCAACCGCGAAGATCCCGTGGGCGCCCGCCTTTATGGGCCCGATTGCCAAGCGCGTGCGTGATGAGGCCGGCGTTCCAGTCTCCTCCGCCTGGGGCTTTGGCGAGCCGCACATCGCCGAGCAGGCGGTGCAGGACGGTCAGCTGGATCTGGTGATGGTCGGCAAGGCGCATCTGGCCAATCCGCACTGGGCCTATCACGCCGCCCGCGAACTCAAGGTCGAGCGCCCGTCCTGGGTCATGCCCGCGCCCTACGCCCATTGGCTTGAGCGCTACTGATCCAGCCCCCCTTGCGCGCGCCGCCCTGGCGCGCTGCAATGGCAGGCACCAGTCACGCAGAAGGGATGGGGCACCATGCAGGACGACAGCTATTACTACCAACCCGCACAGGGCCACGGGCTGGCCCATGACCCGTTCAACGCCATTGTCGGGCCCAGACCGATCGGCTGGATTGCCAGTCGCAGCGCGAGCGGCGTCCTCAACCTGGCGCCCTACAGCTTCTTCAACGCCTTCAACTACACCCCGCCGATCATCGGGTTCGCCAGCATTGGCCACAAGGACAGCCTGAGCAACATTGAGCAGACCGGGGAGTTTGTCTGGAATCTGGCAACGCTGCCGCTGGCTGAGGCGATGAATCAGAGCTGTGCGGCGGTGGCACCGGAGGTAGACGAGTTTGCACTGGCCGGCCTGACGCCGGCGGCGTCACGGCTGATTGATGTGCCCCGGGTGGCCGAAAGCCCGGTGGCCTTCGAATGTCGCAAAACGCAGATTATCCAGCTGCACAGCGCAGCGGGTGAGACGGTGAATACCTGGCTGGTACTGGGAGAAGTGGTCGGTGTGCATATTGACCGTCGCCTGCTGGTCGACGGCGTTTACGACACCGCCGCCGCACAGCCAATTCTGCGCGGCGGCGGGCCGGCGGATTACTTCCGCATTGAGGCCAATGCCCTGTTTCGCATGACGCGGCCTGCCTAGGCAGGCCGGCAACACGCAGTTAGAACGACAAGGTGCCGGATACCACCACAGTGCGCGGCGCACCTACGGTCAGGTAACCTGCGCCCGGATAACCACCGGCCGAGGCCCAGTAGTCACGGTTGGCAACGTTCTCGACCCGTGCGCGCAGCGTCATGTCCTGTGCGTCGTTGATCAGGAAGCTGTAGCGCGCACCCAGGTCAAAACGCGTCCAGGACGGAATCTCACGGGTGTTGGCAGCGTCGATATACTGCTCGCCGGTGTAGATGATCCGACCATCCAGCGCCAGCCCGTCCACGCCCGGCACCAGATAATCCAGCCCCAGATTGGCCTGCACCTCGGGTGCGCCAATCCCGTCGTTGCCCTCCAGCTCGGTGTCCAGCAGGCTAATGCCGCCGAGCACCGTCAGATCGTTGGTGGCCTGACCGAAGGCATTGAACTCAACGCCGCGATAACGCTGTTTGCCGACCACGCCGTAGGTGTTGCTGGCGTCCACGCCGGCCACTGGCTTGCGACTCTGGAACACACCCAGGCTACCGCCCAGACGGCCACCGTCGTACTTAACGCCCAGCTCAGCCTGACGGGTGACGTAGGGCTCCAGCGCTTCGCCACCGTTGGCAACCGGGGTGCCACCAGAGGTGTTTGGTGCAACATCACCCTTAACCAGGCCTTCGATGTAATTGGCGTAGGCAGACACCTCAGGGCTGACGCGATAGACCACACCAGCGATTGGGGTAAGCGCATCGTCATCGTAAGAGGCGGTACGCGAACCATCGGCGTAGGCGTAGCTGTAGGTGGCGATGTTCTGCTGCCGCGCGCCCAGGGTGACCAGCAGCCGGTCATCCATAAACCCGAGGGTATCGGCGATGGCGTAACTGCGGGTGCGGGTGCGCTCGGTGACTTCCGGGTCGCTGAGCGAACCGGCGCCGGCCGCGGTAGCGGCGGGCTGCGCGCTGTCGAACGGGTTATTGATATTGCCCAGCACCTCGCGGGTAGCGAAGCTGGACGCGCCCCACGCATTCGCTGACTTCATCTCGTAGGTCGAGGCCGAGGTGGTCAACTGATGGCTGACCGGGCCGGTATCAAAGCTGAACCGCAGCCCCATGTCGCCGGTGACTACCTCGTCTTCGCGCACGTTGTGGAAGCGGTAGGCGTTGGTGTCGCCCGCAGTATTGATAACCGTCGGATTGGCGAAGTTGCCCTCTTCCTCGCTGGTACGCAAACCCCCGGCCAGCCAGCCGGTTACGTAGTCGTTGAAATCGTATTCAGCACGCAGGCTGCCAAAGGTGTCCTCGGCGTTGGAGTAGGTCCAGCTCTGCGCCACGCTTTCATCGCCATCCGGCGCTGAGGGCACAGGAACGCCGGCGCCAATGGTGATATTCGGCTGGCCAGCGTCCACCTCGTGGTTCTGGTAGCCCAGATCAGCGGAAATACGCAGACGATCACCCCGGTAGTCTGCCCCAAGCGCCAGCAGCGACAACTCGCTCGACTCGCCATCAACCGCCGTATCGCCATCACGGCGCGCCATATTCAGGCGCATACCGATGCGATCATCGGCGAACCGGCGGGCAAAATCGCCGGCGGTGTAGTACTGACCGCCCGAGCGAACACCGGCGGTCACCTCGTTTAGCGGTTCGTTGGTAGCGCGCTTGGGCACAATATTGATCGCCCCGCCCAGACCACTGCCGCCCGGTGCAGCACCGTTGAGGAAGGCGTTGGCGCCACGCAGCACCTCGACCCGCTCGACAAATTCGGTGCCCATGTACTGACGCGGCAGCAGGCCGTACAGGCCGTTATAGGAGATGTCGTCAGAGTAAATCGGCAGGCCGCGTACCATGTAAACCTGCTGGAAGTTGCCAAACCCGCGTGCCACGCGCACGGCTGGGTCGTTCAGCAGCACCTCGCCAATACTGGCGGCCTGCTGGTCCTGAATCAGGGTTTGGGTATAGCTGGTGGCGGTGAACGGGGTTTCCATGTAGTCCTGGTTACCCAGGATGCCAATCCGTGAGCCAGCTGCCACCTGTCCGCCTGCATAGGCCGGCGGCAGCCCTTCGGCGGACGCATCGGCGCTGGTAGTCACGGTCAGCGATGGCAGCGCAACAACCTCGGCAGCCGCCTCATCACCTTGCTGCGCCTGCGCCAGACCTGCGTAAAACAGCGAGGACAAAGCGAGAGAACATGCAGAGCGTTTGAAAGGAAGAGAATGCATTAGTAGCCTCGGCATGCTGGCCCTGCCTAGCACCATGCGCCGACCAGCCATACTTGAATGAAATTGCAGTGCATTCTCATTATATGTTCTGTCTGGCCTGCACGATACCCCGTCAAGGGCCGTCCTGCGTTCCTGTGGCCGGCAGGACGACAGGCTTACCCGCGTCAGGCGCCGCGCAACGCCCTAACCCAGCATGCCGGCCGCCAGTAGCAAGGGTGCGCTGGCCAGCGGCAACCAAAGCGCCAGCCGTGGCTGATAGGGCAGCAGGAATAACAGACTGATGCCGCCGAGCGAGAGCATGCCCAGCCAGCCGACCGGCGCCATGGCCGGCGGCCAGATTTGCCAGGCTACCAGCAGCGACAGCGCCAGCAACAGCCAGCCCAGCGGCCGGCAGACACGCTGCCAGCCGGGTTGCAGGCCGCTGGCCAGTTGCTTCCAGTGGCGGTCCATGGCCAGGCACAGCCCCAGCATGCCGGCGTAGGCCAGGATCAGCCCCAAAAAGAACAGCACCACGCTCATGACTGGGCTCCTGCCGGCTCGGGCCGGGGTTTGGCGGGCTTGGGCGCCTTGCGCGGCGCGGCGCGGCGCGCTCTGCCGCAGCCGGCTGATGCGCCACGCGCCAGCTGGCCCATAGCAGCAGAACGCCGCAGGCCGCCGACGTAGCATCCACTGACAGACGCAGCACGTCAGCCGCCGACGCGGCCAGCGCCCGATCCAGCAACGGCAGGGTCAACAGCAAGAGACCCGCCGCCGCCAGCTGCTCAATCCAGGCTCGCGCAGGCGTGCGCACGCGGGCGTGCAGCAGCGCCAACAGCCAACTACCAAAGAACACCCGCTGCTCCCACTCGCTGCGTTCAGCCAGCTCCACCGGCAGCAGCCGATTGGCCCACAGCATGGCCACGCAGGCGACCATCAGACCAGCCACGACGGCGGTATTCAGCCAGTCGGCCTGGCGCAGCCAGGTCGCACTTACCCTGGCTTGGCGACGGCGTTTGACGGTGTAGAGCACCAGCCCGCTGGCAATCATCGCGCAGCTGATCAGGCCACAGATAAAGTACAGCCAGCGCATCGGGTAACCACCAAATTGGGCAAAATGCAGACCGGCCATAACCTTTTGCGTCAGCAGCGTCGGCCGGCTCGGGTCAGACACGCGGGTGACCTCACCGGTAATCGCATTGAAGGCCATCGACTCGCCCTTGGTCAGCTCGATACGGCTGCCCAGCAGCGGACGCACCTCCACCTGAGCGCTGGCACGATCGGGGTTGCTGACCGAGACAGATGACAGCATGCCCGCACCGTAGTGCGCTTCGCCCAGCGCGATAAAGCTGGCCAACGGCAGCATCTGTGCCGGCGGCGCCTCAACCGTGCGCGGCGCGCGGCCCCCACCTCGCGCAGGCGCCTCGCCACGGACGGCTTGTTCCACACGTTCGCCCTGCCCACCGCGCTCAGCCTGACCCCGTGCCTGCTGCCCTTGTTGCGGTTGATGCTGCTCCGCACCCGGACGCAAGTCGCGGAACATCGCCTGGCGATCGCCGTTGTAGAGCGCATCGCTGGCCGCCGGCATATAGATCAGAAAGAAAATCACCAGGCCGGTATAGGTAATCATCAGGTGGAACGGCAGCAGCAGCACGGCGCTGGCGTTGTGGCCATCCAGCCAGCTGCGCTGGCCCTTACCGGGGCGGAAGGTGAAAAAGTCCTTGAAGATCTTCTTGTGGATGATGATGCCGCTGATGATCGCCACCAGCATGGCCATGGCCGCCAGCCCCACAATCCAGACACCCAGGTCACGCCCCATGTGCAGGGTGTAGTGGAAGCGGAAGAAGAAACTGCCGCCCGCAGTGTCACGCGGCTCGACCAGCTCGCCAGTGGACGCATCCAGATAGGTGCGCTCACCGCGTCGCTGCTCCCCGGCGGAGACGCTGAGATCCGGCCCCCGCTCGCTCGGCAGACCAATATTCCAGGCGCTGGCGCCGGCGTGGTTGGCGCGCAGCCAGTCTTCGGCCACCTGCACCGCCTCGGCCTGACTCTGGCCGGTGACACGCAGCTCCGGCTGCATCCACCAGTTCAGCTCCTTGTCGAACACCGCCAGGGTGCCGGTCAGAAAGATGGCAAACAGCACCCAGCCCAGCACCAGCCCGGCCCAGGTGTGCAGCTCCGACATGGACTGCGTCAACGACGCTTGCTTGGCCATCAGGCAGCCCCTGCAAACCAGTTCGGCCCAAAGCCGATCAACGCCAGCGGCACCAGCGCCAGCAGACTCAGCAGGCCGCGACGCAGGGGCACCGCGTATACCCACAGCACGTAGCAGGTGTAGAGTGCGAAGGACAACAGGGTCGCGCTGATGGCCGCATCGATACGCTCAAACGGCAGCAGTCGCGCCAGCGCGGCGGTGGCGTAATACGTCAGGGCGTAACCGCCAAATACCGCCAGCAGAATGCGCATAAGCGTGGCCGGCCAGACCGGCGCTGTGGCGCTTGATACCTTGGACATGTTGTTCTCTCGATAGCTCCCTAACCTACAGGGCGCCCGTCAGTTGATACCGACAGGCGCCCTGTGTCTGTGACCCGACGAGTCGTCTGCTGCAATCAGAAATCGACCGTCAAACCAAAGTTTGCTCGCCGGCCATCCAGCACCACACCGTAGCTGTCATTGGTGATTTCCTTGTTGGCCACATTGTACAGACCGCCTTTGACCGTGACGCTGTCGGTCAGACGGAAACCAACGCCCAGATCGACAAACCCGTAGCCCGGCGTGCCGTCAGACATGCTGGTGCGGCCCATGTAGTCAGAGGTCTCGCCACGGTAGTTACCCTGCGCCCAAGCGTTAAAGCGCGGGTTGATATCCCACTCCAGCAGGGCGTTGACCATATGGCGCGGCTGCTTGTTCAGGGGCTCGCCCTTGAACTCGCCCGACTTCTGCTCCGACTGGGTGAAGGTGTAGCTGGTCGACAGGTTCCAGTTGGGCTGGAAGCGGTAATCCAGGGTCAGCTCAACACCCTGCATCATCGCCTCGGAAATGTTCTGGCGGGTGCTCAGGAACCAGTAGGTCTGCCCGTTGAAGTCACAGGTCCAGGTGGACGGGTCGTTGCGGTCGGCGGTATCCGGGCTGGTGCAGAAACGATCCTCGGCAATCTTGTCCTTGTACTGGGTGTGGAACAGCATGGCGCTGGTGTTCAGCCCCAGGGCGGCATTGTCGTAGACATAACCGACTTCGTAGTTGGTGCTGGTCTCGGGCTGCAGATCGGAGTTACCGATAATCAGCGCGCGCGGCAGCGGCGCAATGGGCGAGCCGCCGCCGCCAGTGCCACGGCCAAAGCCTTCGGTGGCATCGGACAGGGTCGGTTGGCGGTAGCCGGTGGAAACGCCACCCTTGATGGTCCACTCCGGATTCAACCGGTACACGCCATACAGGCGCGGCGACAACTCACCACCAAACAGCTCGTCGTCGTTGTAACGCAGGCCGGTGGTCACCGACAGCTGATCAGTCAGCGCCCAGTCCACCTCGGCAAACAGCGCGGCGATCCAGCGGTCTACACTCTTCACCGCACCCGGCACGCCAGATACCAGCATGCCGTTGGTTTCATCAACAAACTCTTCCTGCTTGTACTGACCACCAAAGGTGATCACATGATCGCCCCAGAAGTAGCTCGCCTGGCTGTTGAGCAGGCTGACCTCCTCCTGCTTGGTGCTGCCGGTGCCCGGCTTGTCGGAGATATCGTGCTGCAGGTAGCTGTTGACGATCAGGTCGCCGTAGTTGCCATCGTGGCCGATGGCATACACGTCCTTCTCGTACCGTGTAGTCGAGGCGGTTGCGGTGGCCGCAATGCTCTCGCCCGGGGTATGGGTGTACTTGAGCTCGGAGGCGGTGTAACCCAGGGTGAAGCGGTTCTGCTCGTTGGGCGTCAGGTAAAACTCGACGCCGCCCTGCTTGCGCGTGCTCTCGGGCATGCTGGCCGCGCTGTCGCCACCACCGCTGAAGCTGCTTTCGTCGGTACCGACGTAGGTGCCGGTAAACTGCGCCCCCAGCAGGCCATCAATCAGCGGACCACCCAGATAGAAATCGGCCTGCTGCGAATCGCTGCTGATGTCATTCATCGCGCTGGTGTACTCGGTAGAGAGACTGCCGGCCCACTCATCACCGCCGCGCCGGGTAATGATGTTGATCACCCCGCCCATCGCCTCCGACCCGTACAGTGAGGACATCGGGCCGCGAATCACTTCAATACGCTCGATCATGGAGACCGGTGGCAGGCCGATCTGCTTGCCGCCATCGGAGCCATTGGTGTTGACCATGCGCCCGGCGGAAATCGGGCGGCCATCGACCAGATACAGGGTGTAGCTGCTGCTCATGCCACGGATGCTGATGTCCTGCATGTTGCCGCCGCCGGTGACATAGATACCGGGGATGTTGCGCACCGCGTCGGTGATGTCGGTATAGGATTGCTTCTCCAGCTGTTCGCGGGTGATGACCGAAATACTGGCCGGTGCATCGGCGATGTTCTGCTCGTAGCCTGCTGCCGTCACCACCGTGATCTCGTCCAGCGCCACGACGTCATCAACGGCGCCCAGCTCATCGGCGACTGCCGTAGTAGCCACGCCCAGGGTCGCCAGCGCGACTGCACAAGCCAACTGGTGGCGTTTGAAAATCCCCATACTCTCAACTCCCTAGCAAGATAACGACAGACGACATCAGCCATCGCCCGCTCCCGTCAGGCCGACGCTGATGCCCTGAAATCGGCACAAATGCTAGTTATTCCTATTTGAGAGTAAAGCGCATTTACATTCTATACAGCTGGCAAACGGAACCAGATCTGCAGGCCGGGGAGGCCGTTGAGCGCCCAGATTGCGCCGCCCTGCAGGCGAATTTGCCGTTCGGCGATAGCCAGACCAAGGCCAAAGCCACCATCACCCGGGCGGGCACTGTTGAGACGCGAGAAGGGGCGGAAGATCTGCTCCAGATGAGCTTCGTCGACACCGGGCCCCTGATCAGACAGGCAGATCAGCCAGTTACCGCCTTCGCGCTGCGCCCGCAGCTGCACCAGGCCGTTGTCCGGCGAATGCCGGATGGCATTGCGTAGCACGTTCTCCAGCGCCTGACTCAACCCGTTGAGGTGGCCCTGCACCCGGCAATCGGCAGGCAGCTCGGCGCTGATGCGCTCAGGCGACCAGCCCGACTCGAACAGAGCATCCTCGCGCAGCACCTCCCAGAGCGCATTCAGATCCACCGCCTCCAAGGGCAGCTGACCTGGCTGGCTATCCAGCCAGGCGACTTCCAGGGTGCCATCAAGCAAGTCCTGCATGCGGTCAACCTCGTGCTCCAGTCGCTCGCGCAGCTCGCTGTGGCTGAGGTTGCTTTCAGCCGCCACGCGCAGCCGGCTGAGTGGGGTGCGCAACTCATGGGAGACATCGCGCAGCAACTGGCGCTGTTGCCCGATGGAGTCGCGCAGGCGGCGAGTCAGGTAGTCCAGCGAACGGCCCAGCTCACCCATCTCATCACGACGCCCGGCCAGCTCGGCGGGCAACAGGGTTTCCAGCGGATTGGCTCGCATGGCGTTGGCCTGACGACGCAAACGCTCGAGCGGCGAGATCAGCAGCATGTACAGCAGGGCGCAGAACAGCAGGGAAAGCAGCGCCGGCATAAGGTAGAGCACCAGGGCGTTAAGCAGCGGACGCATGGTCCAGGGCGTCAGGGCTTCGGGCAAGCGCAGCACCAGCGACTCTTCGCGCCCGGCCATGGGCACGTAAATCACCTGACGGCCGCCACCACGCCTGCTCATCGGCGAGGTATAGCTGCGCAAAAACGTCAGCATGTTGCGCTGTTTCTCGCTTAGCGGCTGACCCGGCAGCGCCTGCAGGGCGCTATCCACCACCACCAGAATTTCCGGTGACAGCTCCGCGTGCTCGTCTCGCCAGGCGTTCAGAGCGTCCACCCCCTGATCCAGTGCGCTGGCAGCATCGGCCGCGTAGCCACGCAGCTCACCCAGGGTTGATTCAGGCAGGCGCGCCAGATACTGATCCACCCGCTGGGCCATATAGTCGGTAACGGCAATCATGCACAGACAGAAACCGGCAACCAGCAGCACCATGCGCCAGTAGAGCGAACGATAGCCCGGCATCAGGGTTGCTCCCGGCTCAGCAGATAGCCATGCCCCCAGACCGACTCCAGGCGCAGGATGTCTACTCCGGCCTGGGCCAATTTGCGACGCAGGTTGCTGATGTGCATGTCCAGCACCCGATCATGGCGAGTAAAGCCGCGGTGCAACACCTGCTGGTAGAGAAAGGCTTTGCTCTGCACCTCGCCGAGGTGCGCATGGAGCACTTCCAGCAAGCGATACTCGGTCGGCGTAAAGGTGACGGAAATATCGCCATAGCGCAGCCGCGAGGCTTTTTCATCAAAGCGCAGTTCGGCGTCGTCGACCGCAGGCTGGGTTTCACCCTGACCACGCTCATAACTGATACGCCGCAAAATGGCGTTGACGCGTACCTCCAGCTCACGGCTGCTGAAGGGTTTGGGCAGATAGTCGTCGGCGCCGCGATCAAAGCCGGTCACCCGGCTTTCCTCATCCCCCAGGGCCGACATCATCAGGACCGGCGTGCCGCCCATGCGCCGCAGCCTGCTCAGCAGCTCCATGCCGCCAAGCCCCGGCAGCATGACATCCAGCAGAATCAGGTCAAACTCGCCGCTGCCGGCCTGCGCCAGACCCTGCTGGCCGTCTGTGGCCAACACCACCTCATGCCCGTAGCTGCCGAGCGACTGCTGCAGGTGCTCACCCAGCACCGGGTCATCTTCTACCGCCAATATGCGCGCTTGAAATACCTGCACAGGCCACACCAAGAATGAGAACCATAAACGCCCGCAAACATACTGCATCTGCCACCGCCCAGCAAACGCCTCCGGTCACCGGTGCCTGTCACCCGCGCCGCCAAGCCGCTACAATGCGCGCCCACTTCTTCGCTGTTAACTCCAGGATTGTCCGTGATCTCCACCGCCAACATCACCATGCAGTTTGGTCCCAAGCCGCTGTTTGAAAACGTCTCCGTCAAATTCGGCAATGGCAACCGCTACGGCCTGATCGGCGCCAACGGCTGCGGCAAATCCACCTTCATGAAGATTTTGGGGGGCGAGCTGGAGCCCTCCGGTGGTCAGGTGATGCTGGAACAGAACCTGCGCCTGGGTAAGCTGCGGCAGAACCAGTTCGCCTACGAAGCCTTCAGCGTGATCGATACCGTGATCATGGGTCACGAGGAGCTGTGGAAGGTCAAGGCCGAGCGTGACCGCATCTACTCGCTGCCGGAGATGAGCGAAGAAGACGGGATGAAAGTCGGCGAACTGGAAGGCGAATTCGCCGAAATGGACGGCTACACCGCCGAATCCCGCGCTGGCGAGCTGCTACTCGGTCTGGGCATTCCGCTGGAACAGCACTTTGGCCCGATGAGCGAGGTCGCCCCCGGCTGGAAGCTGCGCGTGCTGCTGGCCCAGGCGCTGTTCTCCGATCCCGACGTGCTGCTGCTGGACGAGCCCACCAACCACTTGGACATCAACACCATCCGCTGGCTGGAAAGCATCCTCACGGCGCGTACGAGCACCATGATCATCATTTCCCACGACCGTCACTTCCTGAACGCGGTCTGCACCCACATGGCCGACCTGGATTACGGCGAGCTGCGCCTGTTCCCTGGCAACTACGACGAGTACATGACCGCCGCCACCCAGGCGCGCGAGCGTCTGCTGTCGGACAACGCCAAGAAGAAAGCCCAGATTGCCGAGCTGCAGACCTTTGTCAGCCGCTTCTCGGCCAACGCCTCCAAGGCCAAGCAGGCGACCAGCCGCGCCAAGCAGATCGACAAGATCCAGCTCGAAGAGGTCAAGCCCTCCAGCCGTGTCAGCCCCTTCATCCGCTTCGAGCAGTTCAAGAAGTTGCACCGCCAGGCGGTAACCCTGCAGAACGTCAGCCAGGGCTTTGACGGCGAAACCCTGTTCAAGGGCCTGAACCTGCAGATCGAAGCCGGCGAGCGGGTCGCCATCATCGGCCCCAACGGGATCGGCAAGACCACCTTGCTGCGCACGCTGGTCGGTGAAATGCCGCCGATGGCCGGTGAGGTCAAGTGGGCTGAAAGCGCCGACATCGGCTATTTCGCACAGGACCACGCCGACGACTTCAAGGACGACTGCACCCTGTTCGAGTGGATGGCGCAGTGGACCCAGGGCGGCGAACAGCTGGTGCGCGGCACCCTCGGCCGCATGCTGTTCTCCAACGACGAGATCGGCAAATCGGTCAAGGTGATCTCCGGTGGGGAACAGGGTCGCATGCTGTTCGGCAAGCTGATCCTTGGCAAGTCCAACGTCATGCTGATGGACGAACCGACCAACCACCTGGACATGGAATCGATCGAAGCGCTCAACCTGGCACTGGAGAACTACCCGGGCACGCTGATCTTCGTCAGCCACGACCGCGAATTCGTCAGCTCACTGGCTACCCGCATCATCGAGCTGTCCGAAGACGGCGTCACCGACTTCTCCGGCAGCTACGACGACTACCTGCGCAGTCAGGGCGTGCTGGTCTGATCACCGCGCCGAGGACGCCGCCCGGCACCTCGCAACAGGGTGCCGGCAGATGTCTTTGCATAATTTACATTCGGCTGTAGCCGTTGAAATACAGGCTCCGCAAGCGATTTACGCAGACGGAAACACAGTTGCCATAATCACTTTGATTTGCAATTGATTATCATCTGCTAAATTTCTTGCTGGAGCCAACGTAATGTCCCCTTTCCGCCAACGTACCCTGCTGGCCAGTGCTGTCGCCCTGGCGGCGATCAGCCACGCACACGCTGAAGACGACACCGTCACCCTCGATAGCCTGGTTATCACCGCCTCCGGCTTTGAACAGAAGCTCACCGACGCCCCGGCGAGCATCAGTGTGATCAGTCAGCAGGATCTGCTGGAGAAGCGCTACAACAGCCTGGCGCATGCGCTGGGAGACGTAGAAGGCATCGATATCGGTCAAGGCACCGGCAAGACCGGCGGCCTCAACATCAGCATTCGCGGCATGCCCAGCGAATACACGCTGATCCTGATCGACGGCCGCCGTCAGAACGCCGCTGGCAACGTCACGCCCAACGGCTTCAACGAGACCTCTACCAGCTTCATGCCACCGCTCTCCGCAATCGAGCGAATTGAGGTCATTCGCGGCCCGATGTCGACCCTGTACGGCTCAGACGCGATGGGCGGGGTGGTCAACATCATTACGCGCAAGGTGGCAAAAGAGTGGACCGGCTCGGTAACACTGGATCATACCTTCCAGGAGAACAGCGACTACGGCGCCACCAGCAATGCCAGCCTGTACACCAGTGGCCCGCTGGTCGAAGACCTGCTTGGCCTGCAACTGCGCGCCAGCCTGTTTGATCGCCAGGAGTCCGACCTGAGCTTCGGTGACGGCAGCAACGTGAGCAAGCGCGGTCCGTCCCCGGTCGACGGCCGCAACCAGACCCTCGGTGCTCGTCTGACCCTGACGCCCCATGACGACCACGACTTTAGCCTGGACGTTGAGCGTGGCCGCCAGCGCTACAACAACGACGAGTGCCAGCTGGGCACTCTGGATGGCCTGAACCGTGCCTGCACCACACAGGTCACCTCCGCCAACGGCTATGCCGACGAACTGCGCTTTGAGCGCGAGCAGATCGCCCTGACCCATACCGCGCGACTGGGTGTCGGTACGCTCGACTCCAGCCTTATGCGCAACCAGACCGAAACCATCGGTCGCACCCTGCCGGGCGATCCGATCGGCGGCCCGTCCGGCATTCCCGGCAGCCTGGCGGGCGACGACCGCGAGCTGGAAACCACCAACCTGGTATTTGATACCAAGCTGGTCGCGCCGGTCGGCGATAACCACATGACCACCGTGGGTGCGCAATGGTGGAAAGCCAAGATGACCGATGGCATTGCGACCGAGGACTTCGAGCAGAAAACCTGGGCGCTGTTTGCCGAAGACGAATGGATGCTACGCGACGACCTGGCACTGACTCTGGGTGCCCGCTACGACGACCACGATGCCTTCGGCGGCCATATCAGCCCCCGCGCCTATCTGGTCTGGAATGCGGCCGACAGCTGGACCGTCAAGGGTGGCGTCAGCCGCGGCTATCGCACACCCGACCTGAACGAACTGCATGACGGCGTCAACGGCATCAGCGGTCAGGGCACCGTGATCACCATCGGCAACCCCGATCTGGACCCGGAAACCACCACCAGCACCGAATTTGGCGTGTACTACAACGGTTACAACGGCCTCAGTGCCAATGCCACAGTGTTCCACAACGAGTTCGAGGACAAGATTGCCAGCGGCAACCCGGTGGCCGATCCGCTCTGCGCCGGCAACGCCGGTGGTACCTGCTCGCAGCTGGTGAATATCGATGAAGCCGTTACCCGCGGCCTGGAGCTGGCAGCCAGCTGGGAATTCGTTCCCGCCTGGACGCTGAGCGGTAACTACACCTACACCGACAGCGAACAAAAAAGTGGTGCGGACAAGGGTCAGCCGCTGACCAATACGCCGGAACATCTGGCCAACGCCAAGCTCGACTGGCAAACCTCCAGCCGCCTGAACCTGTGGCTGCGCGGCGAGTATCGCGGCGAGCGTGCGCGCTTCTCGTCCAGCTATGCCAACCTGGCCAACGGCAACGGCAGCTACTCCAGCAACCAGTCGCTGTATGACGCACTGGGCGCGAAGACCAAGGCGTACACCCTGTTCCACCTGGGCGGCTCATTCCAGGCCACCGACAACCTGACCCTGAACGCCAGCATCTACAACCTGTTCGACAAGGACTTCCTCAAGGGTCAAACCTACACCACCTACACCAATGCCGGTGCGGTGGATGGCAGCGCCTTCGGCAGCGACTACATCGTCAGTGGTCGTTCTACCACCGGCGTACTGGAAGAAGGCCGTCGACTCTGGGTGTCCGCCAACCTGACCTTCTGATGGCATGCGGGCGCGGCTCAGAACGGCAACAGCCCGCCCGTCAGCCTGCCGCCGAGCACCAACCGGTCCAGCCAGACCAGTTGGTGCAGGCCGACAATCAGCCAGAACACGACCTGAAAGGACAGCTTTCGGGTCTTGTGCCGAAACACCTGCTGGGCCACCAGCGCACCAGGCCAGCCACCCAGCAGCTCGGTGATGTGCAGGGTGTTTTCCGGCGTACGCCAGCGGCCGGTCTCGGCGCTGCGCTTGTCCATCGCGTATTGAATAAAACTGACGATGCTGACCAGCAGGTATGCCAGCAACGGCCAGGGCAGATGCTGCTTCAGCCACAGCTGCAAGCCGCCAGCCAACGGCAGGGCGCACAGCAGAGTCAACACCCCCAACTTGAGCCCGACGCGACGCACCGGCTGTAAGCGCCGCGAGCGTGCTGCCCGCCGCCTTGGCGTCGCGCTGACGTCTGCTTTGCCGCCATTGCTGCGGGCCGCCTGAGGCTTGCGGCGAATCGCCGGACGATCCAGCGCCAACCCCTCGCCCCGCATATGCTCGGCGCGCAGACGCCCCTGAGCATCCCGTGCGCCGACAAAGCGCACCGCCATGCCGGCCACCGGCCGCGCATCGCCGCGCATCACCGAGATATGGGCAAAAACCCTCTCACTGCCGTCATCCGGCTGGATAAAACCGAAGCCCTTGGCATCGTTCCAGCTGATCAGTTTGCCGCCCTGTTCCATCCCTGCTTCTCCCTCTGGGGTCTGCTGCCAATTCGTCTGTCCACCTGTCGGCGTGGACATCATACCGATTTGCCAACGCACCTGACGCACACTTAATTGTTATGTTATAACTATTAAGTAACGAGCCAGCGCCCTTTCCTGCAGCCTGCCGCGCAGGCCGTCGCAGAGCCATCACAAGGACCAACCATGAAACACAGAACCGAAGCCGCCCGCAGCGGCTTGCTCGCGCTCGCGTTGCTGGGGAGCAACGCCTGGGCAGCACCCGCCACAACCAACCTTCCGACCATGGTGATCAGCGCCACCACCACCGAGCGCAGCACCGCCGATGCGCCGGCCAGCGTCAGCGTGGTCACGGGCAGCGAGCTGCGTAACCGCCCGGTGAACGATCTGGCCGATGCGCTGCGCAACACCGTCGGCGTTGACCTGTCAGACCTGGGTCTGGGCCGCCGCGGCGTGTCCATTCGCGGCATGGACTCCGAGCACACGTTGATGCTGATAGACGGCCAGCGCATCAACGCCTCGGCCTCGGGTATTGCCCACTCCGACTTCGAGCTGGGCTGGGTGCCGACCGAAGCCATCGAGCGGGTCGAGATCGTCCGCGGGCCGATGTCCTCGCTGTATGGCTCCGAAGCCCTTGGCGGTGTGGTCAACGTCATCACCCGCGCCGCCACCGATGAGTGGCAAGGCTCGATCAGCAGCAACGCCACCTTCACCGACAGCAGCCTGGACGGCGACGAGCGCAAGACCGGTTTCTACCTTGGCGGCCCGCTCATCGACGGCAAGCTGGGCCTCAACCTGTGGGGCGAATTCCGCCAGCGCGACGCCCTGCGCAATGCCGCCAACCCGGCCCTGAGCCAGCTGGATGAACAGGACGCGCGCACCGGCCACATCGGCCTGAGCTGGACACCCGTGGACAACCAGCGCATCGACCTGTCTGTCGATGCCGGCAACGAAGAGCAGGACGGCGACCGCAGCTCTCGCGCCAGCCCGCTGTACCAGACCCACTACGACGTCGACCGCCGGCGCTACGCGCTGTCACACAAGGGCGACTGGGACTGGGGCGACAGCCAGGTGCGGCTGTATCGATCCGAGCTGGAGCGCCGCGCCTACCGCAGCGATGGCGGCAACGCCAGCGGCCCCAACTATTTCACCGATACCGTACTCGATGGCCGCATTGGCCTGCCGCTGGGTGAGCACCACCTGCTCACCCTGGGCGCAGAAACCCGCCGCGAGGAACTGGAAGATCCGACCGTTACCCTCGACGGTCAGGCCGAGCAGGACCACTACGCCGCCTTTGCCCAGGATGAAATCTGGCTCAACGCGCAGTGGGAGCTGGTGCTCGGTGCCCGCGTTGACCGCCACCAGGACTTTGGCTGGGAGACCAGCCCGCGCGCCTACCTGATGTTCCACCCCAGCGATGCCCTGACCCTTCGCGCCGGTATAGGCCATGGCTTCAAGGCGCCCTCTCTCAAGCAGCTGTCGCCGGAATATGAATCCCGCGCCGCCATGGGCGGGCGCGGCATCATTCGTGGCAACCCCGAGCTGGAGCCGGAAACCAACCAGTCCTTCGAGCTGGGTGCCGAGCTGGACAAGGGCCGCTGGATGCTCGCCGCCACCCTGTTCCGCAACGATGTCGACAACCTGATCGAAACCATCCGCCTGCCTACCTGCGATGTGGCCGGCCGAGTCTGCCTGGAGTACGACAACATCGCCGAAGCTCGCCTGCAGGGCCTTGAGCTGAGTGGACGCATCACCCTGCTCGACCCATTGAGCCTGAGCGCCAACTACACCTATCTGGACGCCGAAAACCGAGTCACCAAGGAACGTCTTGCTGACCGCTCCCGCCACCTTGCCAACGCCAGCGTCAACTGGGATCTGACCCCGGCGCTTGGCACCCGTCTGCAAGCTGAGTACCACAGCTCGCAGTTCCGCTCGGCGCGCGAACCAGACAGCCCCGGCTACACCCTGGTCAACTGGTATCTGGACTACGCAGTGACCCGCAATCTGAGCCTGCACACCGGCATCGAAAATATCGGCAACGAGCGCCTGGCCAACGACGCCCCGGACGACTATGACCGTGTTGATCCGGGCCGCCGCTACTTCGCCGGCCTGACGGTCAGCTTCTGATGCGCTGGCATGCTCTTGTGCGCAGCAGCCTCTGCGCCCTGCTCTGGCTACTCGCCGCAGCAGTGCAAGCGCAGAGCGCCAGCGTGCTGGTGCTGCACAACAACTTTGTCTCCAGCGAGAAGTTTCAGTTGCTGCAGCGCCTGGCCACAGACAACCAGGTGCAATTGCACCACCTGAACGTCGAGCAAGCAGACGGCAGTGTCATGCAGCAGGCTGTCGGCGCCAGTACGCTGGTTGTGCTGGATGTGCCACGGCCGAGCGACCGGGCACAGGTCAGCGCGGCCATCGGCCAGCTCCAGATCACGCAGCCAACGCTGACCATTGGCGGTGGCCGGCCACTCTGGGAGCAGCTTTCCCCACGGCTGGCCGGCCCGCTGGTGGCGCTCTACGCCGCCGGTGGCGAGGCCAACTTTGCGCGCTTTTTTGCCCTAGTGGCGGCCAACCAGCGCGGCGCGGCGCTCCCCCCTGCGCTACTCGCCCCACCCGAGACATTGCCGGCCACCGGCTTCTACCACCCGCACGCGCCGCAGCTATTCAAAACGCTCGATGACTACCTCGCCTGGGCTGATCAACGCCAGCCCGCTGCCAAGGGCCGAATCGCCTTTCTGATTCATTCGGGCATGATCCGCGACATGCTGACCCGCGAGCTGGACGAGCTGGTCAGCCGCAGCGAGGCCGCTGGCCTGCAGCCCGTGCTGTTCTGGTTCGACGGCAACGCCGAGGGCGGCCTGAGCGCGTTGTTCGCCGGCCAGCCGATCGATGCGCTGGTCAACCTCACCCATATGCAGAACGGCTCAGCGCGCAGCGCCGACTTTCTCGCCCTGGACGTGCCGGTGATCCAGACCCTGCGCTTTCGTGAGGGTGAAGCGGCGGACTGGCCGGACGCGGTCAGCGGTGTCGCTACGCGCACCACGGCGGTGTTTCTGGCCGGGCCGGAAGGCTGGGGCGTGAGTGACCCGTTGGTGCTCTCGGCCAGCACCGACGGCGTGGACGACCTGCTGCCCGCGCAGGCCGATGCACTGATCGCCAAGCTGCAACGGCTGGTCGTCCTGCGCCACACGCCTCCTGCCGACAAGCAACTGGCCCTGCTGTTCTGGAACTACCCGGCCGGGGAAAAGAACCTCGGCGCCTCAAACCTGAACGTGCCGCGCAGTATCGTCTCGATACAGCAGGCACTGCGGGCCGAGGGGTATCAGGTGGGTGAGCCGGTCAGCGAGCAGCAGGTTATCGATCACGCCCAGCGCCTGCTCGGCGCCTTGTACGGCAGCGTCACGCCCGAGCAGTTGCTGGCCGAGGGGCTGGCGGTGAGCTATCCGGTTGCCGACTACCAAGTGTGGCTGGGCAGCCTGTCCGCCCGGCGCCAGCAGGCATTGGCCGCGCAAGGCCCGCCCGAGCAGCATCCGGCGGTGCGTGAGGTGAACGGCGAACCGGCGTTTGTCCTGCCGGCCTGGCAGCTCGGTCACCTGCTGCTGATGCCGCAAATGCCGCGTGGCGGCAAACCCGGCAACTATCACAGCAGCGACAGCACGCCCGACCACCGCTACCTGGCCGCCTACCGCTACCTGCAGACCCACGCCGGCACCGATGCGCGGATCCATCTGGGCACCCACGGCACGCAGGAGTGGCTACCGGGCAAGGACCGGGGCCTGGCCGCCGATGACTATCCCTGGCTGGCGGCTGGCGATTTGCCGATCGTCTACCCCTATATCCAGGACAACGTCGGCGAAGCCATTCAGGCCAAGCGCCGCGGCCGCGCAGTGATAGTCAGCCACCAGACGCCCCCCTTTGCGCCCGCCGGGCTGTACGACCAGATGCGCGACCTGCACCACCTGATCCACGAGCACGAGCAGCTGGATGAGGGTCAGGTGCGGGACACCGTGCGCGAGCAGATCCGCAGCGGCGCCATTGAGGCCAAGATGCACGCGGATCTGGGCTGGAGCGAGGAGCAGACCGCCGCTGATTTCGACGGCTTTCTGCAGGCACTGCACGATCATCTGCACGAGCTAGCACGCACTGCCATGCCGTTGGGGCTGCATACCTTCGGTCAACCGGCCAGCGCCGACCACCGCACCGTCACCCTGATGCAGCAGTTGGGCACCCCCTTCTATACCGCGCTGGGCACCGATCAGCTGGAGCTGTTTGCGGTTGAGCACGACGCGCTTCCGAAAACCCCGGCCTACCGCGCCGCTGAGCAACTGCTCGATGAGCAGGCGAGCGCTGACCTGCCCCCCGAAGTAGCCGCCTTTGCCGACCGCGCGCGCCAGCTGGATCAGCAACTGCGCGACACCGATGAAAACGAGGCACTGCTGGCCGCGCTAGCCGGTCGCTTTGTCGCGCCGGGCTCAGGGGGCGACCCGATCCGCAACCCGGATGTGCGCAGCGGCCGCAACCTCTATGCCTTCGAGGCCGACAAAATTCCGGCCCGGGCCGCCTGGGACAGCGGCGCCACCGCCTACCAGCAGTTGATCGACGCCTTCCGCGCCGAACACGACGGCGCCTGGCCCGAGAAGCTGGCCTTCAGCCTCTGGTCCTCGGAAGCCATTCGCCATCTCGGTGTGACTGAGGCGCAGGTGCTGCACGCGCTGGGGCTGCGGCCGCTCTGGGACGACGGCGGCCGGGTCACCGCGCTGGAGATCATTCCGGCCAGCGAGCTGGGCCGACCGCGCAGCGACGTAGTGGTGCAGGTCACCGGCGTCTACCGTGACCAGTTTGACCACTTTATGCGCCTGCTGGATGACGCCATCGCGCGACTGGCCGAGCTGGAGGAGCCCGGCAACCCGATTGCCGCCAACAACCGCCGCATCGCCGCCGAGCTGCAGGCCCAGGGCATGAGCGCCGAACAGGCCGCTGAAGCCGCCGGCTACCGCATCTTCGGCAACGCCCCCGGCGAATACGGCACCGGCGTGCCAGACCTGGCCATGGCCTCGACCGAATGGGACGACGACGCGGTGCTCGCCGAGCAGTTTCTTGCCAGCAACGGCTACGCCTTTGGCAGCCAGCGCTGGGGCGAGGCCAGCGGCACGACCAACCTGCTGGCAAGCCAACTGCGCGGCACCCAGGCAGCCATCATGTCGCGCTCCTCCAACCTGCATGGCGTGCTGTCTACCGATCACCCGTTCGAGTTTCTTGGCGGGTTGTCGGCGGCGGTGCGCCAGCTGGATGGCGCAGCGCCCCAGTTGCTGATCTCCGACCTGCGCAGCAGCGACGCCCGCACCACCGGCCTGGACCGTTTTCTCGCCGATGAACTGCGCGTGCGCTACCTCAATCCGCAATGGATCGAGGGTATGCAGGCCGAAGGCTACGCCGGCACGCTGGAGGTGCTGAAGGTCACCAACAACCTGTTCGGCTGGCAGGCCATGGACCCCTCCACCGTGCGCGATGACCAGTGGCAGGCGCTGTTCGATACCTACGTCAACGACAGCCGCGAGCTGGGCACCCGCGACTGGTTTGAGCAGCACAACCCGACCGCCCAGGCGCAGATCCTTGAACGCATGGCCGAGGCCATCCGCAAGGACTACTGGGACGCCTCCGAACAGACCCGTGCGCAATTGGCCGAGCGCTGGCAGCAGCTGCAGAACGACTTCGACGTGGACCCGGTGACCAGCGCCTTTATTGCCGAGCTGGCGCGCGGTGCCGGCTTTGAGGCACCCGCCAGCAGCGAGCCGGCGGCAGCGCTGCCCGAAATGCCGACTACTGCGAGCGGGGCCGCAGCAACCCAGCCGGTGCAAGGTCAGGTGCTTGAAGCCGCTGGCGCAGAGCCCGAACCGGACTACACCCACTACTGGGCGCTGGCGCTGATGCTGCTGTTGATCGGCGGCGGCGCGCTGCAGCAGGCGCGCCGCCAAGGCACTTCCTACAATCCTGAAAAGACTGACCGATATGAGCTTTTTCACCGACATTGAACATCTTTTATACGCCGTTTCGCGCCTTTTTCTCGCACCAATAATGCTGCTGATTGCCCTGGCACTGGCCTATGCGCTGGTCACCCTCGGCGCCTTTGCCGTCGAAGCCTGGCAACGCAGCCGCAACCGTCACCAGGCCGCGCTGTGGCAACAGGCCATCGCCGCCGATGGCTCGCCCGTGGCCAGCGATGATCTGGAGCTATGGATCATGCGCCGGCTGGAATGGTTGCGCGTGGTGTCGCGTACCGCCCCCATGCTCGGGCTGATCGCCACCATGATCCCCATGGGGCCGGCGCTGCTGGCCTTGGGCAACAACGATGCGCAGGCGGTCGGCCGCAATATGGTCGCCGCCTTTTCCGCCGTGATCCTCGCCCTGCTGGCCGCCAGCCTCTGTTACTTCATGCTCACCGTGCGCCGTCGCTGGCTGCTGGAAGACCTGCGCCAGCTGGAACAACAGCGCACCCGCGCAGAGGTCAGCTGATGCGCTTTCTGGATGAAGATGACGACGATCCGATGCTCTCGGTGGTCAACCTGATCGACCTGTTTCTGGTCATCATCGGCGTGCTGATGGTGGTGATCGCGCAGAACCCGCTCAACCCCTTCTCCGAGGAGCGGGTAGTGGTGGTGGAAAATCCGGGGGAGGACACCATGCGCATTACCGTCAAGGACGGCCAGGAGCTGACCCGTTACGAGTCCAGCGGGGAGATGGGTGAAGGTCAGGGCGCCCGCGCCGGCGTGACCTACCGGCTGGATGACGGGCGCATGATCTACGTGCCGGAGTAGGCAGACCGCAGCGGCGCCATATGGCGCCGCTGCACACACTCAGAAGCTGTAGCGTAGCTCGAGCTTGCCGTTGCGTGGCTCGCCAAAGGCATGTTGCTGGTAGAAGCCAATCTGGCTGTAGTACGTCTTGTCCAGCAGGTTATCCACGTTCAGCTGCAGACTGAGTTCATCGCTGAGCGCATAGCGTGCCATGACATTGACCAGTGCGTAGGAGCTCTGCTCCAGCTTCTCGCGCTGGCCCAGCGGGTTGGTGGCGATGGTGTAGTTGCCGTCTTCCCAGTTCACCCCGCCGCCCAGGGTCAGACGCCCCATACGGTAGGTGGTGAACAGGTTTGCGCTGCGCCGTGGGTAACGCGTATTGACCTTCTCCCCCTCGGCATCCTCGGCGCTGAACTGCGCCCAGCCCACCAGCAGGTTCCAGTTCTCGGTCAGGGCACCGGACACTTCGATCTCATAGCCGTCGCTGGTTGTGCCCTGCGCCGCGTAATACGCCTGCGCGATACCGCCCGGCACCACCTGGCCGATGTCCGCTTGCGCCAGGTTGTCCTGCTCGATGCGGAATACCGCCAGCGAAGCATTCAGGCGGCCGCCAAAGTACTCGGCCTTGATACCGGCCTCATAATTCTGACCTTCCAGCGGGTCCAGATAATCGCCATTGCGGTCCTGGTAGTCCTGCGGGTTGAATATCTCGGAGTAACTCACATAGGTGGAGTACTGGTCATTGATGTCATAGATCAGGCCGGCATAGGGCGTGACCTCATGCTCGTGTTCGAATTTATAGGTCGACCCGTTCCACTTCATGCCGCTGGTATCCCAGTTGCTGATGCGGCTGCCAATAATCAGCTGCAGCGGATCGGCCAGCCGCAGGCGCGCCACGGCGTAGGCGCCCAGCTGGTCGGTGTCCTGGGTGGTATACACCGCAGACGGCCCCCATTGGGGCTCAGGATAGGAGCCGTCCCACTCGTAGAAGTTACCCACCGGCGGCCTGGTCAGCGCAGCGCGACGTTTGGTGACCAGCTCCTGCTGGCTGTACATGGAGCCAACAACCAGCTCATGGTCCTGGCCGCCAACGTAGAACGGAATGGTGGCGGACAGGTCGAGGGTGTCCTGTTCGCGGCTGACGTCGTACCAGGTGGGGCTGGCATTCATACCCAGACCCGTGGCCTTGTCCGGCGCGCCGGACAGGTACAGCAGGCGCAGATCCGCCTCGTTGGTCGCTCGGCTGTATGCCCCGTACAGGCGCACACCGGAGTCAAAGGTATGCTCCAGGTTGGCGTAGTAGGTGGTCTGCGTAGAGGCCCACTCGGCCCACTCCGGGGCGGTGGTCTTGGAGGTGCTCCAGTCGGTGCGCGTGCCATCGCTGAACCAGGTCGGCAAGCCACCCCACATGGACGCGGTCGGGCTGTTCTCTTGGTAACTGGCGCCCAGATTCAGCAGCGTGCTGTCGGTCAGGTCGATACCCAGGGCGCCCAACAGCACCGACTTCTCGTTCTCCGCCAGATCGATATAGGAATCCTCTTCCAGATAACTGCCAACCACACGGCCGCGAATCTTGCCGCTGTCATGCAGGGCGCCGGACAGGTCCACTGTGCCCTGATACCGATCCCAGGAACCCACCTGGCCGCTGACAAACCCGTGCGGCTGCACACTGTCAGCGCGCTTGCGCACCATATTGATGGCGGCCGACGGGTTACCTGCACCGGTGACCAGCCCGGTGGCGCCGCGCACCACTTCCACGCGGTCATACAACAGGGTATCCATCTGCGTCTCGCCCGCAGCCCAGCCGGCGCTCCAGGTGGTCGGCACGCCGTCGACCATCAGGTTGGTGATATCAAAGCCCCGGGCGGAGAAGCCGTTGCGCGAGCTGTCGAACGCCTTGCTGGAGACCCCGGTAGTCATGTTGACCACATCGGTAATCGATTCCAGCGCCATATCGTCCATCACCTGTCGGGTGATCACCGAGACCGACTGCGGTGTCTCGCGTGGCGCCAGGGTAAGACGAGTAGCGGTGCGAGTAGCCTCGGTGGTGTAGGAGCCGGTGCCTTCGGTGACCGGCGACGCATCCGCCGATTCGGCGGTGACCGTGACCGCTTCGAGCTGGATGCGCTCCGCTTCTGCCGGGACCGCCGACTCCTGGGCCCAGACCGCAGTAGCGTGCATGGCCGCAATGCTCAAGCTGACTGTCAGCAGCGGACGGGGAAAACGATGCGAGGTTTGCAGGGATAAGCAGGACACGTCGGGAACCTCCATTTCCATGGGAACGAGGCGACGGATGCTAATGCAAATACGAATAACTCTCAACAAGTGCCATTGCGAGCAGGCAGGCGGCGTGCAGCAGAGGTCAACCTTGCCAGCTCAGCGATTCGCTGCTGCCCTCCGGGATTGACATTAAAGTTAGCTTTAAACTTAGCATGCGCTGACCAACCCGTTTGAGGAGTTCAGCATGCCTGTCTTCAGCCCGCTCACCCTGCCCAACGGCAGCCACCTGAGCAACCGTATTGCCAAAGCATCGATGGAAGAGAACATGGCCGACGCCAGCCAGGCGCCGTCAGCAGAGCTGATTACCCTGTACCGCGCCTGGGGTCAGGGTGGCAGCGGCCTGCTGCTGTCCGGCAATGTGATGGTTGACGCCCGCGCCATGACCGGGCCCGGTGGCGTGGTGCTCGATGCGCACTCCGATCTGGCGCCCTTTCGTCGCTGGGCGGCAGCCGGTCGCAGTGGTGGCGCGCAGTTCTGGCTGCAGCTGAATCATCCGGGCCGCCAGATGCAGGCCAACCTGGGCCAGCCGGTGGTGGCTCCCTCGGCTGTCGCGCTCGACATGGGTAGTGCATCGCGCCTGTTCGCCACCCCGCGCGAGCTGACCGAAAGCGATATTCAAGCGCTGATACAGCGCTTCGTGATCAGTGCCACGCGCGCTCAGCAGGCCGGGTTTGACGGTGTGCAGATCCATGCCGCCCACGGTTACCTGCTCAGCCAGTTCCTTTCGCCGTTGACCAATCGCCGCAATGACCAGCGCGGCGGCTCGCTGGCCAATCGCGCCAGCCTGCTGTTCGATATCGTCAGCGCCGTGCGCCAGGCGGTCGGGCCATCCTTCGGCGTGGGCGTCAAGATCAACTCAGCGGACTTCCAGCGCGGCGGCTTCGACGTTAACGACGCCCGCTGGGTGGTCGAGCAGCTCAACTTGCTGCCGGTGGACCTGATCGAGCTGTCCGGCGGCAGCTACGAGGCACCGGCCATGCAGGGGCAGTCGCGCGACGGCAGAACCCTGCAACGAGAGGCCTACTTCCTGGAATTTGTCCGCGATATCGCAACAGATAGCCGGGTTCCGGTCATGGTGACCGGCGGTATTCGGCGTCTGCCAGTGGCTGAGCAGGTGCTCGAAGGCGGCGCTCAGCTGGTAGGTATGGCTACCGCGCTGGCGATCGACCCTGCCCTACCCGCCCGCTGGCAGCGTGGCGAGGCCGCCGCACCCAGCCTGCGGCCAGTCACCTGGAGCAACAAGGTACTGGCCTCGCTGGCCAACATGGCGATGGTGAAATTTCAGTTACGCCGCCTGAGCCGTGGCCAGCCGAGCAACCCGCAGGTCGCACCGGGCTGGGCCCTGCTGCGTGAGCAGCTGCGCACCGCCCGCCTGACTCGGCGCTATCGCCGCTTTATGGCCAGCCGTCAGGGCTGAACACGCGGCGACCGCGATCTGAACTAGCGGCGGCTCACTGCGAACGCAGCGCCGCCGTACCGGCAATTTGCCAGAGCCGCGCCAGGTCGGCGGCGCGGGCTCTGAGCTGGTCGGCGGCCTGCTGCATGGCCTGCTCCAGACTCAACGGACCCGGCGCCAGACTGAAGGCGGCGCCGATCCCTTCCGCGTACAACCGCTGATAGCCGTCGCCCAGGCTGCCAGCCAGGGCAATCACCGGCACACCGGCGGCGCGAGCGATACGCGCGACGCCAACCGGGGTTTTGCCGTGCAGACTCTGGCCATCCAACCGGCCCTCGCCGGTTATCACCAGGTCAGCGCCCTGCACCGCCTGCGCCAGCCCGGACAACTCCGCCACCAGCTCCACCCCCGGCCGAAAGCCGGCACGCAACACCGCCCTGGCGGCAAACCCCAAGCCACCCGCCGCGCCCACGCCCGGTTGGTCACGCAGGTCTTCGCCGAGGGTAGCCGCCATCACGTCAGCATAGTGACCCAGGGCCGCATCCAGCTGCGCCACCTGCTCGGCACTGGCGCCCTTTTGTGGGCCGAACACCGCAGAGGCGCCGCGCGGGCCACACAGCGGGTTATCCACATCGGCGGCCACCATCACTTCGACCTGGGCCAGCCGGGTGTCCAGACCGGTCAGATCAATCTGTCGCAAGCGCGCCAACGCCGCGCCACCAGGTGGCAGTTCTGCGCCCTGCACATCCAGAAAGCGCACACCCAGCGCAGCAAGCAAACCGGCACCGCCATCGTTGGTGGCGCTGCCGCCAAGGCCCAGCACAATGCGCCGCACACCGGCATCCAGCGCCGCACGAATCAGCTCACCGGTGCCAAAACTACTGGCTGCCAGCACGTCTCGACGCGCCGCCTCAACCCGGTGCAGGCCACTGGCTTCAGCCATCTCGATGATCGCCTGGGCGTCCGGCAGTAGCCCCCAATGCGCCTCAACCGGATCGCCCAGAGGCCCGCTGACGCGGGTCTGCTGCAGCGTACCGCCGGTGGCGCTCAACAGCGCATCAACCGTGCCCTCACCGCCGTCGGCCATCGGGCAGAGCAGCAGTTCGGCATCGGGATAAACCCGCGCCCAGCCCGCTGCTATGGCTTGGGCAACGGCGCGGGCACTCAGGCTTTCCTTGAAGGAATCGGGGGCGATCACAACTTTCATCACAGCAGTACCAGACTCAGCAACCAGACGGTAATGATCCCGGCGATACCCTGCATCAGGGTGCCGAGGGTTTGTGCACGGTAGGCGGTGCCCACACTCATGCGGCTGAACTGGGTCACCACCCAGAAGAAGCTGTCGTTGGCGTGGGACACGGTCATCGCGCCAGCACCAATGGCCATAACGCAGAGTACGCGGCCCATTTCACTGTCCAGCCCCAGCTCCGGCAGCAGCGGTGCGACCAGTGCCGAGGTGGTGACCAGCGCCACGGTGGTCGAGCCCTGCGCCGACTTGAGCGCGGCAGACACCACAAAGGGCATGAACAGGCCGATGCCCAACGCCGACAGGGTCGCGCCCAGATAATCACCCAGCGGGGTCACCTTGAGCATCGCACCAAAGGCACCACCGGCACCGGTAATCAGCAAAATCGGTGCTGCCGCCTGAATGCCCTCAACCACGCGGTCATGAAACTCCTGACGCTTGTTGTCCGAGCGCAGCAGCGTGCAGGCCAGTGCCAGGCCGACCGCCAGCGCCACCACCGGCTGACCGAGGAAGGCCAGCAGCGTGTACACAAAGCCCTCGCCCACCGGCTTGGCCGGCAGATTGGCCAGCGTGCCCAGGCAGATCAAGCCAATCGGCAGAAAGATCGGCGCAAAGGCCTTGGTGGCGCTGGGCAGCACGCCATACTTGGCACGAATCTGCGCGTAGTCCTCGGCATCCATCACGTGGGCGCCATTGTCTTCCAGCGGGATGTCCTTGCCGATAAAGCGATTGGCCCACCACATGCCGGCAAAGGCCGTGACCAGCGATACCACCAGACCGACCAGAATCACCAGACCGAGGTTGTTCTCCAGCCCCAGATTACCGGCCGCCGCAATCGGGCCGGGGGTCGGCGGTACGAACGTATGGGAGGCATACAGACCGGTCGCCAGCGCCACGCTCATGGCGATGACGGAAATTTTCATACGTGCGGCTAGGGCATTTTTCAGCGAGTTGAGGATCACGTAACCCGAATCGCAGAACACCGGGATCGACACCAGATAGCCGATGATCGACATAGTTAGCGTCGGAAAGCGCTCGCCGAGCAGCTTGATCACGGTCTCGGCCATGGTGATCGCCGCGCCACTGCGCTCAAGGATCACACCGATGATGGTCCCCAGCACGATGACAATGCCGATGTAACCGAGAATGCCGCCAAAACCGCCGGTGATCGTCTTGACGATCTCCATGGTCGGCACCTGATAGGCGAAGCCAGCCAGCAGCGCGGCAGCTAACAGGGCTAGAAAGGGGTGTAACTTCAGACGAGAAGTCGCCAGAACAATAAACGCAATCAGCGCGACCAGAATCAGTACCAGACCCATGCTGAACTCCTTTTTATTGTGTTTGCCGCATTGGGCAGCCAGAAAGCAGCCATTGTCACCCAGCCTGCGGGACAAAAACCTTATGCTCACGCACAACAATAGACGGGAATTAACGGTTCATTATTGTTCTTCCGCCCAATGGCGGTGAGCCTAAAGTTGGGCAGATCCGCTCTGGTTGGGGGACTGTGGCGGAGAACAGGACCAGTCGGAGGACCCGCGCGAAAACTTGGAAACCATCTGTCGCAGCGAACCGGCTACAGCATGAGTGCGACGGCCAAATCAGCTTTTCGCCTTTTACGGCGAGCCAAGGGGGGCCGCTTGCCCGGCCCCCCTTAGCGATCCCCCGGGGCACCCGACTACGCGGCCCTTCGGGTTCGCTGCGTTGCTCGATTTATCGGGGAGCCACAAAACTCGGGGGCTCTGCCCCCTCAGACATCCTGTGGCTCTTTTTCCCGATAAATCTGCGCTACTCGCCCGCGTAAACGGGACGAAACCCGGTGCACACTCCACCATCCAAGTCTTTATCAGTTTGCCTGAGCGCGATAATTAGACGTATTAGCAGCCGCCTCTGGCGCAGAAGGAATCAGCAGACATAAAGCACTAGCATCCTGACAGGCACTTCCACGCAAGAGCCTAGGAGCGATCAGGTCTATTTCAGCAAGACATGACGGATGCACGGACCAACTCCCCGTTTACGCGGGCGAGTAGCACAGGGCTGGCGGGAAATAGGACGGCAGCATGTCTGAGGAGCGCAGCGACGAGTTCTGCCGGCCCCCGCCAGGCCGAGCAACGCAGCGAACCCGAAGGGCCGTGTAGTCGGGTGCCCGGGGGATCGCTAAGGGGGGGGCGGGCAAGCGGCCCCCCTTGGCTCGCCGTGAAAGGCGAAAGGCGGGCTACCAGGCGAAAGTCGAACACTAAAGACAACACCGAACCGGACGCGGAGCGTCCTGACATGCGTTACCACGCTGGAGCGTGGGAACGATCAGCTACGGCGCCGGCTTCTCAGCTACTCCGGAAACAACGCCAACCCAATACTCAACAACATCCGATCCGTCATCCGATCCAGATCCAGCCCGGTAATCTCGGCAATCCGATCCAGCCGATAACGCAAGGTGTTGCGATGGACTTCCAGGGCCGCGGCGCAGGCCTGAGTATGGCCATTGTGCTGCAACCAGCTGCGCAGAGTAGCGACCAGCTGCCCGCTGCCATCGGCCCGGCGCAGGGGCTGCAACGGCGCCAGCAGTCGCTGTACGGTCCAGCTGCCCTGCTGTTGATGCAGCAACACCGCCAGACGGTAATCCCCCAGCCCGACCAGACGCTCGGACAGACGCATCTCCTGAGCGTAATCCCGCAGATTGATCAGCGCTTCGGTGGCCTCCCGCAAATCCGCCAGCGACTCGACCGCTTCGGCCAGCAGCAGGCGGCCCACCGGCCAGCCGCGCTGATCGGCCTGCTCCAGCCAGCTGCGCCGTACCGTCTCGGCCTTGCCGCTGCGCAGCCAGAGCACGTCGTGCAGGCCCAGCGGCAGGATGATGTCATGCGGATGGCGCAGGCGCATCTGACTGATCAGCTGGCCCTGGGCCAACTCATGGTCGGTTTCGCTGGCCAGACACAGCAGACAGCCCTGCAGCGGCCACTTCCAGCGCATACGCAGGCGCTCGGCGTCGGTCTCGAGGCTCGCCAACGGGTAGCCGCGCTCCAGCAGGTTGACCAACCAGGCTTCCTGCTGCTGCCCGCGCCAGTGCTGCTCGGCCTGCAGCACACGCTGCTCGACCAACATCTCGGCGGTCATGCGCAGCAGCTCGGCAAAGGGCCGCACCTGTTCCGGGTCGCCGGTGATGCCCAGCACACCGACCAGTCGGCCGGCATGCAGCAGCGGCAGATTGATACCCGGTTTAACCCCCTGCAAACAGGCCGCTGCCTGCTCATCCAGCGCCACTACGCGCTGGTTGGCCAGCACCAGCTGGGCGCCTTCATGCAGTGAATCGATGCGCTGAGCATCACCGCTGCCGATGATCACGCCCTGCCGATCCATCACGTTGATGTTGTAGGGCAGGATCGCCATGGCCCTATCAACGATGTCCTGGGCCAGCAGCCGGTCCAGTTCAAACATAGTTCACTCCTGTGTCATCACCCGGTCATGCTCGCTGGCTCATGATGCCTCCGTGACGCCGCACCAACCACGACTCGGGAGACGCCAACATGGCCTTTAATCCGGATTTTGCAGGTGACACTCACTCCGCTGCCAGCGAGCGCCGCGAACGCCGCCGACAGGAAGACAAAAAGCGCATGGCCTACCGCCGCGCCATTGAAGACTACCGCGAAAGCCAGGCGTTGCAGGCCAGCTTCTGCGACTTTCCGGAGCTGCTCGGCCAAACCGACCACCAGCGCGCGCGCCTTCACTGAGGTTCAAACGGCTCGGCGAGCTGGCGAATCAACGCCCGCTCCTCGCGCAGAAAGCCGAGAAACGCATCGGCCACCGGACTCAAACGCTTACCGCGCGCGTGCACCGCACACCAGCTGCGCTTGAGCGGCAGCTCGCTGATATCCAGACACACCAGCTCGCCACGCGTCACCCAGGCAGCAGCGGCATGCGCCGGCACCAGCGCTACGCCCAGCCCGGCTATCGCACCTTGCACCAGCGCCTCGGTCGACCCCAGTTGCATGCTCTGCGCCAGATGCACGCGCTTGAGCTGCAAAAACTCGTCGCAGGCCTTGCGGATACCCGAGCCGCCTTCGCGTTGCAGCACCATTTCCTCTTCCAGTCTAGCCAGTGGCATCTGCCGCTGCTCGGCCAACGGGTGGTCCGGCCGGGCTACCGCCACAATCGGGTTGTTCAAGAACGGAAAGAACTCCAGCGCCCGGTCTGCCGGCACCAGCCCCATGATCACCAGATCATCACGGTTCTCGGCCAGGCGCTGAATGATCTGCGCGCGACTGGCCACGTCCAGCTGGAAGGTTACCTGCGGATAGCGCGCCCGAAAGGCCGCAAGCACATGCGGCAGCACGTATTGCACGCTGCTGACCGCCGCCAGCCGCAGCTCACCGCGCAGGCTGCCCTGCAAGGTAGACAGGTTCATGTCCAGGCTGTCGAGCCGCTCGAAGATGTCACCACTGGCCGCCAGCAGCGACTCGGCCGCCTCGGTCAGGTAGAGCTTGCGCCCGACATACTCGAACAGCGGCAACCCAACCTGCTCCTCCAGTTGGCGAATCTGCAAGCTGACCGCCGGCTGGGTCAGCGCCATGGCCTCGGCGGCACGGCTGTAGGAGCGCTGCTCGCAGACCGCACAAAACACCTGCAACTGGCGCAATGTCATTCGCAGCAAGGATTTACGCATGATGGTCTAGCCTTGAGAAACAGGTTCGCTTTGCATGGGCGCAGTATATATAAGCAATCACTTATACATAAGCCAAGTATTATTCATTTCACAGAATAGAGGTGGCCGCTTAGGGTAACCGGGACACATTTTGCAAACTGTTGCCAGCGGGCCCGAGGCTCTGTGCAGCAGGCAAGCTGTTTCCAGTCCACTCGATCACCACCACGAGGAACGCGTACGTGATCAAGAAAATTCTGATTGCCAACCGGGGCGAGATTGCCGTTCGCATCGTCCGCGCTTGCGCGGAGATGGGCATCACCTCGGTTGCGGTCTATACCGATCCCGACCGCTATGCCCTGCACGTCAAACGCGCCGACGAGTCCTACAACGTCGGCAGCGACCCGCTGGCGGGTTATCTCAATCCGCGCCAGCTGGTTAACCTGGCGGTAGAAACCGGCTGTGACGCCCTGCACCCGGGCTACGGTTTTCTGTCCGAGAATGCCGAACTGGCAAAGATCTGCGCCGAGCGCGGGATCAAGTTCATCGGCCCGGCGGCCGAGGTCATTACCCGCATGGGCGACAAGACCGAAGCCCGCCGCAGCATGATCGCTGCCGGCGTGCCGGTCACCCCCGGCACCGAAGGCAACCTGGCGGATCTAGCTGAGGCCCTGCGCGAAGCAGAGCGCGTCGGCTACCCGGTCATGCTCAAGGCAACCTCCGGTGGTGGTGGGCGCGGTATCCGTCGCTGCAACAACCGTGAAGAGCTGGAATCGGCTTACCCCCGCGTCATCTCCGAGGCCACCAAGGCGTTCGGCAGCGCGGAAGTCTTCCTCGAGAAGTGCATCGTCAATCCGAAGCACATCGAAGCGCAGATTCTCGCCGACAGCTTCGGCAACACCGTGCACCTGTTCGAGCGCGACTGCTCGATCCAGCGCCGCAACCAGAAGCTGATCGAGATCGCGCCCAGCCCGCAGCTGACCCCGGAACAGCGCGCCTACATCGGCGATCTGGCGGTCAAGGCAGCGCAAGCCGTTGGCTACGAGAATGCCGGTACCGTCGAGTTTCTGCTGGCCGACGACGAAGTGTATTTCATGGAAATGAATACCCGGGTTCAGGTCGAGCACACCATCACCGAGCAGATCACCGGCGTCGACATCGTCCGCGAACAGATCCGCATCGCCTCTGGCCTGCCGCTGTCGATCAAGCAGGAAGACGTTCAGCACCAGGGCTTTGCCATCCAGTTCCGGATTAACGCCGAGGACCCGAAGAACAACTTCTTCCCCTCCTTCGGCAAGGTCACCCGCTACTACGCACCGGGCGGCCCGGGCGTGCGAGTCGATACCGCAATCTACACCGGCTACACCATTCCGCCGAACTTCGACTCCATGTGTCTGAAGCTGATTGTCTGGGCGATGACCTGGGAAGAGGCGATGGACCGCGGCCTGCGTGCGTTGGATGACATGCGCCTGCAGGGGGTCAAGACCACGACCCCGTACTACCAGGAAATTCTGCGTAATGCCGAGTTCCGCTCCGGCGTGTTCAACACCAGCTTCGTGGAAGCCCATCCCGAGCTGCTGAACTACTCGATCAAACGCAAACCCGAGGAGCTGGCGCTCGCCATCGCCGCCGCGATTGCCGCCCACGCCGGACTTTAACGATTAAAGCCGCTTAAGGCTGAAGGCCGAACGCTGGAAGACCAGCCGCCGGGAATCCGGACCTTCCAGCCTCGAGCCTACAGCCTTCAGCGAAGGAACCTAGACATGAACAGTCCACGCAAAATTACCGTAACTGACACCATCCTGCGCGACGCCCACCAGTCCCTGCTGGCGACCCGTCTGCGTACCGAAGACATGCTGCCGATCTGCGACAAGCTGGATCAGGTCGGCTACTGGTCACTGGAAGTCTGGGGCGGCGCGACCTTCGACGCTTGCGTCCGCTTCCTCAAAGAAGATCCGTGGGAGCGTCTGCGCGCCCTGCGCAAGGCGCTGCCGAACACTCGCCTGCAGATGCTGCTGCGCGGTCAGAACCTGCTCGGCTACCGTCACTACAGCGACGACGTGGTTCGCGCCTTTGTTGCCAAGGCCGCCGAGAACGGTATCGACGTGTTCCGCATCTTTGATGCCATGAACGATGTGCGCAACCTCAAGGTCGCCATTGAAGCCGTCAAGGCCGCCGGCAAGCACGCCCAGGGCACCATCGCCTACACCACCAGCCCGGTGCACACGGTGGCAACCTTCGTCAAACAGGCCAAAGACATGGCGGCGATGGGCATCGACTCCATCGCCATCAAGGATATGGCCGGTCTGCTGACCCCGTTCGCCACCGGCGAGCTGGTCAAGGCACTGAAAGCCGAGCTCGATCTGCCGGTGTTTATCCACTCGCACGACACCGCCGGTCTGGCCGCCATGTGCCAGCTCAAGGCCATCGAGAACGGCGCCGACCACATCGACACCGCAATCTCCTCCATGGCCTGGGGCACCAGCCACCCGGGCACCGAGTCGATGGTTGCGGCGCTCAAAGGCACCCCGTACGACACCGGTCTGGACCTGGAGCTGCTGCAGGAAATCGGCATGTACTTCCACGCCGTGCGCAAGAAGTACCACCAGTTCGAGAGCGACTTCACCGGTGTCGACACCCGCGTGCAGGTCAACCAGGTGCCGGGCGGCATGATGTCCAACCTGGCCAACCAGCTGAAGGAACAGGGCGCGCTGGATCGCATCCAGGACGTGTTCGCGGAAATCCCGCGGGTGCGTGAAGACCTCGGCTTCCCGCCGCTGGTCACCCCGACCTCGCAGATCGTCGGCACCCAGGCGGTATTCAACGTGCTGGCCGGTGAGCGCTACAAGACCATCACCAACGAGGTGAAGCTGTACCTGCAGGGCCGCTACGGTCAGGCGCCGGGCGCGGTGAACGAGAAACTGCGCCGTCAGGCCATCGGTGGCGAAGAGGTCATCGACGTGCGCCCGGCCGACCTGCTCAAGCCGGAAATGGACCGTCTGCGCGGTGAAGTGGGCGCACTGGCCACGTCGGAAGAAGACGTGCTGACCTTCGCCATGTTCCCGGATATCGGTCGCAAGTTCCTTGAAGAGCGCGAAGCCGGCACCCTGAAACCCGAGCAACTGCTGCCGGCACCCGGTGAAGGCGCGCCAGCCGCGGCCAGCGAAGGCGTCCCGACCGAGTTCATCATTGATGTACACGGTGAGTCCTACCGCGTTGATATCACCGGTGTCGGCGTCAAGGGCGACGGCAAACGCCACTTCTACCTGAGCCTCGACGGCATGCCGGAAGAAGTGGTGTTCGAGCCGCTCAACGCCTTCGTCGGCGAAGGTGGCAGCAAGCGCAAGCAGGCCAGCGAGCCGGGCCACGTCACCACCAGCATGCCGGGCAACGTGGTCGACGTACTGGTCAAGGTGGGTGACAGCGTCAAGGCCGGTCAGGCCGTACTGGTCAGCGAAGCCATGAAGATGGAAAGCGAGATCCAGGCAGCCATCGCCGGCACCGTCAAGGCGGTCAACGTCGCCAAGGGCGACCGTGTGAACCCGGGCGAGATCCTGATCGAGATCGAAGCCTGAGCCGGTGCTGTACAGCGGATGGAAACACCCGCTGACATTTAGCTGCACCGGCGCCTATCGGCGCCGGTGTCGTATGCGAGACGCCAAGCGTCTCCTGAACAGTTCAACCTTGATTGAGACTGCGACATGAATAACGACTCCAGACGCAATGAAAGTGCCGAAGAAGCCCTCAAGCAAATCGTCGACGGCTTCAACCGTTTCCGTAACGAGGTCTACCCCGAGCAACAGGAGCTGTTCAAAAAGCTGGCCCACGAACAGACTCCGCGCGCGATGTTCATCACCTGTGCCGACTCTCGCGTCGCTCCGGAGCTGATCACCCAAAGCTCGCCGGGCGACCTGTTCGTCTCGCGCAACGTGGGTAACGTGGTGCCGCCCTACGGCCAGATGATGGGTGGCGTTTCTACCGCCATTGAGTTCGCTGTACTGGCGCTGAACGTGCATCACATCATCATCTGCGGCCACTCCGACTGCGGCGCGATGAAAGCGGTACTCGCCCCGGAAACCCTCGACTCGCTGCCGACCGTAAAGGCCTGGCTGCGCCATGCCGAGGTCGCCAAGATTGTGGTTGAAGACAACTGCGACTGCTGCGACGACAAGCTCGCGATGATGACCGAAGAGAACGTCATCGCCCAGCTGCAGCACCTGGCCACCCACCCCTCGGTCGCATCGCGCCTGGCCCGTGGCGAGCTATTCATCCACGGCTGGGTCTACGACATCGAGACAGCCCAGATCCGCGCCTACGACGCCGAGACCAACGAGTTCCGGCAGATTGGCGACGGCCCCGTACCGGTGGCCACACCGCGCGCGCGCTACCCCGGCCGCAACGCGGGCTAACCGACGGGCGCATTACTGTATTTACACAATTACAGGTATACTGCGCCGTCTGTTTAGCGGCAGGCCCTCGATAAGCCTGCACTCTCCAAGCAAGCCACGCCAGTTCGCTGCCGTGGCTTGTTGGTTTCTGCCGCCGAGGCGGCCCTGATGAGCGAGGCACTACAGATGACCGCACTGGTTGGCGTGATCATGGGCTCCAAGTCCGACTGGTCCACCCTGAGCCATACGGCCGACATGCTTGAACAGCTGGGTATTCCCTACGAAGTGAAGGTGGTGTCTGCCCACCGCACCCCCGACCTGCTGTTCCAATACGCTGAAGAAGCGGCCGATCGCGGCATCGAAGTGATCATCGCCGGCGCCGGCGGCGCAGCCCACCTGCCGGGCATGTGCGCAGCCAAGACCCATCTGCCGGTGCTCGGCGTGCCGGTGCAGTCTTCCATGCTCTCCGGTGTCGACTCGCTGCTGTCTATCGTGCAGATGCCGGCTGGCGTGCCGGTCGCCACCCTGGCCATCGGCAAGGCCGGCGCCGTCAACGCCGCGCTGCTGTCAGCCAGCATCCTTGGCGGCAAGCATCCGCAGTTCGGCAAGGCGCTGCAGGCGTTCCGCAGCCAGCAGACCGACAATGTGCTGAACAACCCAGACCCGCGTCAGGCTTGAGGAATCGGATATGAAGATCGGTGTCATCGGTGGTGGACAACTGGGCCGCATGCTGGCGTTGGCCGGCACCCCGCTCGGCCAGCAGTTCGCGTTTCTCGACCCGGCCCCGGATGCCTGCGCTCAGGCCCTCGGTGAGCACATCCGCGCCGATTACAGCGACACCGATCACCTGCGCCAGCTGGCCGATGAAGTGGACGTGGTGACCTTCGAGTTTGAAAGCGTGCCCGCCGAAACCGTCGCCTTCCTCTCGCAGTTCGTGCCGGTCTACCCGAACGCCCAATCGCTGCGTATCGCCCGTGACCGCTGGTTCGAGAAGTCGATGTTCCAGGACCTTGGCATCCCGACCCCGGAATTTGCCGACATCCAGTCACAGGACAACCTCGATGCCGCGGTCAAGCGCATCGGCCTGCCGGCAGTGATGAAAACCCGCACCCTGGGTTATGACGGCAAGGGCCAGAAAGTGCTGCGCCACCCCGAAGACGTGGTTGGTGCCTTCGCGGAACTGGGCAGCGTGCCCTGCATTCTGGAAGGCTTTGTAGCCTTTAGCGGTGAAGTCTCGCTGGTCGCCGTGCGCGCCCGCGACGGTGAAACCCGCTTCTACCCGCTGGTCCACAACACCCACGAGAACGGCATCCTCAAGCTGTCGGTCGCCAGCACAGAACACCCACTGCAGGCACTGGCCGAAGACTACGTTGGCCGTGTGCTCGACAAGCTCGATTACGTCGGCGTGCTGGCCTTCGAATTCTTCGAGGTCGACGGCGGCCTGAAAGCCAACGAGATCGCCCCGCGCGTGCACAACTCCGGGCACTGGACCATCGAAGGCGCCGAGTGCAGCCAGTTCGAAAACCACCTGCGTGCCATCGCCGGCCTGCCGCTCGGCTCGACCGCCAAGGTCGGTGAAAGCGCGATGCTGAACTTTATCGGTGAAGTGCCGGCCGTCGAGGCGGTCAGTGCCATCGAACACTGCCATCTGCACCACTACGGCAAGGCCTTCAAGGCCGGCCGCAAGGTTGGTCACGCCACGCTGCGCTGCCCGGATATGGCAACGCTGAAAACACGCATTGCCGACGTTGAGGCGCTCATCGCCAGCTAACTCAGGCACCGGCTAGTTAAAGCAGAAAGGCGTAGCATTCGGTTGCTACGCCTTTTTTTCTGCCACAGCACTTGCCTACCCATTGCCTCGCTGAACAGCACCCTGGCAGGCGCGATGGTTCTCGGTGGTCACCTTATCCGGCCGCGCCAACACGGCATCGGTACGCAGCGACGACTTGTTCTGGCTAAAGGGAGCTCCCATCCGGTTGGGAGAGCCTTCATGCACCCAGATATCACCTCGCTCACTCTGCCTGAAGTACAGCGTGTTGGATGAACAGCTGCTGCCCGCCGGCACGTACAGGGTGGGTACGCCGCTGCTGACGGCGATAAACTGGGATCGCTCGGGCGTGCGATTGGAATAGCCGTAATAGCCATCAGACAGGCCGCTCATCAATACATATGTCGGCTGGTCGGTCATCGCCTCAGCGGACAGGGTAACAGCGCACACCAGCAGTGCAGAGCCAAGTCGCAGGGTCATCGGGGTGAGTCCTCTTTTCGTCTTTGATCCAGACCTTAGCCTGTCATATCGACCCGCGCGCGGCATCCCCTATCATTGGTATCGGCAATCAATCCGCCGTCAGTTGCTTGCGCAGAAACGCCACAACCCGCTGTTCAACCGACAACTTGCTGAAATCATCCCCCAGACTGACCGCACCCATCGGGTAAAAGTGGCCAAAACCCGGCACCCAGGCCTGCTGCCGACTGGCGCCCGCGCTGTCGAGGGCGCGCGCAACTGCGGCGCTGCCACGGATGACACCGGGCAGATCGTCCTGGCCGACCAGCTGCAGCAATGCCGGCGACTGCGCAGGAAGATTACCCGGCAACAGGTAGCCCCAGGTGCTGCCAGACAACGACACGACGGCCTTCACCGGTACATGGCGGCCATAGGCGGCGTTGATCGCGGTGATGGCGCCAGCCGAGAAACCACCCAGCGCCAGCCGTTCAGGGTCCACGCCATAGTGCGCCGCCTCACTGCGCACGTGATTTACCGCCGTCTCCATGTCTTCGCTGGCACTCAGCAGTGCCTGCCAAAACTCGGCGCGCATCGTGTTGTCCATCGGCGGCAAGCCGATAGCCTGCCGGGCAATGTCGATGCGGGCGGTGGTCTGCGGGGTGACTGCCAATGCTTCGGGCATCAGCCTTTGAGAAGCAACAGGCGTTGCCAGTACCGGGCGCTCGCCCGCCAGCCGATACTCGATAGAGAAACAATGGAAGCCCTGCCGTGCGATAGCCCGACAGTAATCGGCTATGGACGAGTCCTGCGCGCCGTTTTCGGTAAAGTGCTCATCACCCTTGCTGCCACGCACGAAAGAGCCCCCAAAGGCGAGTATCACCGCCGGGCGCAGCGCATCGGTCGCTGCTGCAGGCTGATACCAGTCCATCAACAGTGGACGCTCAATCGCTTGCTCACCGCCCACCAGTCCCTGCCCATAGGCCAGGTCGGGATGGACGCGTATCTGCTCGGTCGCAGCGACTGGAGCGGCCAGCGCTAGACCAAGCCCGAGCGCCGCAAGCGCCTTTTCAATTCGGCTCATCAAGACCTCCTGCATTCTTGTTGTTGTACGGTGCAGCCCCATACTGAAACGAAACAGCCCCGCGCGCATCGTTTGATACACGCGGGGCCGTTCGCTGCTTTACACGAAGCGCTTGAGCTCGGCCTTGGCGATGGCGTTGCGGTGCACCTCGTCCGGACCATCTGCGGTGCGCAGGTGACGCGCATAGACGTACAGCTGGGCCAGCGGAAAATCGGAGGAGAACCCGCCGGCGCCGTGCGCCTGAATTGCCCAGTCGATCACCTGACAGGCCATGTTCGGCGCGGCCACCTTGATCATCGCGATCTGCTTGGCCGCCACCTTATTGCCGACGGTATCCATCAGGTACGCGGCGTTCATCACCAGAAAGCGCGCCTGGTCAATCATGATGCGCGACTCGGCGATACGCTCACGCCACACGCCCTGCTCGGACAGCGGCTTGCCGAAGGCAACGCGCTTGCTCAGACGCTCGCACATCAGCGCCAGCGCCCGCTCGGCCTGACCAATCACCCGCATGCAGTGGTGGATACGGCCCGGACCAAGGCGACCCTGGGCGATTTCGAAGCCACGGCCCTCACCCAGCAGCATGTTGCTAGCCGGCACGCGGACGTTCTCGAAGACAATTTCCGGGTGGCCGTACGGCGGGTCCATGTAGCCGTAGCAGCCCATGTCGCGCAACACGGTCACGCCGGGGGTATCCATCGGCACCAGAATCATCGACTGCTGCTGGTGGCGATTCGGATTGTCAGGATCGCTCTTGCCCATCACCACCATGATCTTGCAGCGGTCGTTAGCGGCGCCAGAGATATACCACTTGCGACCGTTGATAACGTACTCGTCGCCGTCACGCTCAATGCGGGTTTCCACATTGGTCGCATCAGACGACGCCACCAGCGGCTCAGTCATGGCAAAGGCAGAGCGAATGTCGCCATTGAGCAGCGGCGTCAGCCAACGCTCTTGCTGCTCCTTGGTGCCGTAGCGAGCCAGCACTTCCATGTTGCCGGTGTCCGGCGCGCCGCAGTTGAACACCTCGGAGGCCCACATGCCGGGCACGCGCCCCATCAGTTCGGCCAGCGGCGCGTATTCCATGTTGCTCAGCCCCGGACCGTGCTCGGCTTCGGGCAGGAAGAGGTTCCACAGACCTTCGGCGCGGGCCTTGGCCTTGAGTTCTTCCATCAACGGCACGGTGACATAGGCATTACCGGCCTTTTCATTGGCGCGAACCTCTTCTTCGTAGCGCTGTTCGTTGGGGAAGACATGCGCATCCATAAAATCGGAAATACGTTTTTGCAGATCCAGCGAACGCTCGGTCTGGTGATACATGACAGTCTCCTGGGCGGGATAATAAGAGCTTGCAGGCGGCGCCTGCGTGCTGCCAAAATCTCAATACACATATGTATTGTCAATTGTGTATGGAAATAGATATGACGCGGCCTTCGCCTGACTTATAATCGCTGCCCTGCCCATGTACCGGAGCCACCGATGCCCGCCACCAGTAAGCCCGCCCGCCGTGGCCGACCCACCGGCCGCGCGGTATTAACGCCCCAGGACTGGTTTAACGCTGCTACCGACGCCATCCTTGAAGGCGGTTTCGACCAGCTGCGCGTGCTGCCGCTGGCCAAGCGCCTGAAAGTAACCCGCGGCAGCTTTTACTGGCATTTCGAGGATTTGCCGCAGTTTATCCGGCTGTTTCTCGACCAGTGGCAGGCCCAGCGCATGAAGGGCCTGCGTTACTGGCAACCGGGGCTGGACCCGGCGCTGAGCCCGCAGCAGGAAGTAGAACGGGTGTTGCTGCTGATGTTTGAGGGTCCGGCGGTGGAGTTCAAACGCATGAAGGTGGAGTTTGCCATCCGCGACTTTGCCCTGCGCGACCTCTACGCCCGCGATATCGTGGCCAAGGTTGACGCTGCCCGGGTGGAACAGACCGCGCAGCTGCTGGCGCCGCTGGTACCGGCTGGCCAGGCACACGGCATGGCGCTGATTCAATACGCGGCAGTGCTCGGCGGGGTGCTGCTGTTCCGTGGTCAGCTGGGTGGCGAACAATCACTGCGTCAGCTGCGCGAGCAATGGCAGCAACTGCTGCACACGCCTCAAGTTGTCATCTCTGGAGCCGATAATGGCAGCACGAGAAGCTAAGCTGGACAGCTTGCGACAACCCCGCCATGATTTCATAGTGCCGTCACGCGCCGGATGCGGGATGACTGCGCACCTGCTGACGCCAGGCTGGCGTTGGGCATAGTCAGGAGCGAAGCGTGCCAATCCATTCCTGGTTTTATCAAGCCGACATACACCAAGGCCCTCTGTTGCATGGCCATCACCACCACAGCTTGATGCTGCTGTCGGTGCTGGTTGCCATTGCCGCGTCGTGGCTAGCCTTGCAGGTAGCGGGCCTGGCGCGCCGCGCCGTCACTCCGGCCACCCGCCGCGGCGCTGTGCTCAGTGGTGCCGCCGCACTCGGTGGCGGTATTTGGGCCATGCACTTTATCGGCATGCTGTCCTTCACCCTGCCGCTGCAAGTGCACTACGACATCACGATCACCCTGCTGTCCATGCTGCCCGCGATGGGCGCCTCACTGATCGCCCTGCAGCTACTCTCGCGCCGATTGCTGGGCGCCCGCGAACTGCTGATCGGCGGCACCCTGATCGGCGCCGGCATCGGCACCATGCACTATGTCGGTATGACCGCCATGCGCATGGACGCCCAACTGTTGTTCGACCCCTGGTGGTTTGCCGGCTCGGTGGTGGTGGCCGTGGTGCTGGCCATTCTTGCCCTCTGGGTGCGCTTCGGCCTGGGCCGTCCCACAGCCAAAACACTGCTGGTGGCCGCGGTGGTCATGGGGTTGGCGATTGCCACCATGCACTACACCGGGATGGCAGCAGTACGCATTATCGGCACGCCGGAAACCGGCTACATCGCCCAGTTTGAGCAGCAACGCAAGCTGGGCCTGCTGATCGCCTTCGCCACGCTGATGATGGGTATTCTGGTTGGCGCAGTGAACGGTGCGGTGCGCTTCAGCCAGCTGTATCAAAAAATACAAGCCAGCGAAGAGCACATTCGTGGCATCGTCGACACCGCTGTAGACGGCATTATCAGCTGGGATCGGCACGGCCGAATTCAGGAGGTCAACCACGCCGCCGAGCGGATGTTCGGCTGGCCAGAGGCCGACTTGATTGGTCAAAACCTGGATATGCTGCTGCCGCTTTCCACGCGTGAGCGCCTGCGGACTTTTCTCAACGAGTTCTCCGCCGGGCGTCATCCTCACCAGTTAGGCACCAGCACCGAGAGCTGGTGCCTCCGACGCAACGGCGAGCGCTTTCCAGTGCGAGTGTCCATCGGGCAGGCGCACATTCGCGGCAATACACGTTTTGTTGGCTTTGTCAGCGACATCACTGAACGTCGCCAGCTGGAAGACTCGCTGCAGCAGAGCGAGGCCCAGTACCGCGGGCTGATTACCAATATTCCTGGCGCCTCTTTCCGCTGTCTGCCGCGTCAGGGCTGGCACATGCTGTTCATCAGCGATGCGGTGGAACAACTATGCGGCTGGCCTGCGGAGATCTTCATCAGTGGAGAAAAAAGCTTCGCCGACCTGATCCACCCGGCTGACAGCGCTCACACCCACGATGTTGTCATGGCCGCTATCGAGCGTCGCGAGCAATACAGCCTCGAGTACCGCATTCTGCACCGCAACGGGCAGTTGCGCTGGATCTCCGAAAGCGCCAGTGCCATCTTAAACAGCGCGGGTGAACCCGAGTGGATCGACGGGGTGATGATCGACGTCACCGAGAACAAGCTGCGCAACGCCGAGTTTGAGGGCATCGTACGTGCCATCAGCCTGGCGCAGGGCATGCTCGATCTGGACATGGACGGCCGCATCCGCTTTGCCAACCCGCATTTCGTTGCCCTCAGCGGCCGCACCGCCGAGCAGCTTGAGAACCTGTATTTTCAGCAGTTGCTGGACGAAGGCGGCTTTACTGAGCAGCTTTGGAGCGAAGTACAGCGCGGCAACCACCTGTCTGGCGAGTACACGCTACCGCACAGTGATGGCAGCAGCGTCTATGTACAGATCTACTGCAACCCGATCATCGACAGCCTGGGCAACCCCGCCAAGGTGATCGTGCTGGTCACGGATTTGAGCGAGCGCCGACGCATGGAAGTCGCGCTGCTCGAAGCCAAGGAGCGCGCCGAGCTGGCCGCCGAATCCAAGGGCGCCTTCCTGGCCAACATGAGCCATGAAATCCGCACACCGATGAACGCCATCATCGGCTTCAGCGAAGTCCTGCTGAACGACAACCTGACCTGCAGCCAACGCAAGTACGCGCGCACCGTCAACCAGTCTGCCCGCTCGCTGCTAGGGCTGCTCAACGACATTCTCGATACCGCCAAGCTAGAAAAGGGCCAGGTGCGTCTGGAGCGCCAGGACTTCTCGCTACGCGAGCTGTGCCAGCAGCAGATCAACATCTTCAGCCTGGAAGCCAACCGCAAGGAACTGCGGCTGGAATTCAGCTACGAGCTGCCCCAGGAACACTTCAGCGGCGACCCGACGCGCGTGCGCCAGGTACTGACCAACCTGCTGGGCAACGCCCTGAAATTCACCGAGCACGGCCGCGTGGTGCTGACCGTGGATCAGTACCAGCGTCAGGTACGGCTGCGTATCAGCGATACTGGCATCGGCATCGACAACGAGCGCCTGCAGCAGATATTTGAACCCTTTGCCCAGGCCGACGCGTCCATGAGCCGGCGCTTCGGCGGCACCGGTCTGGGAACCACCATCGCACGCCAGCTGGTCGAGCTGATGGGCGGCCAGATCAGCGTCGAAAGTACCCTCCATCAGGGCTCTACTTTCCAGGTATTGCTGCCGCTGACCGCCGCCAGTGCAGACGCCAAGGCGCTGACCGCGTTGCCCGGCAACCGCATCGAACTGCCACCGCTACGCATTCTGGTCGCCGATGACGTGGCCGACAACGTGCAGTTGATGGAGCTGATGCTGCACAGCGAAGGCCACCGGGTACGCAGCGTAGAAAATGGCCTGCGCGCCTTTGAACTGGTGGTCGAAGAGCCCTTCGACCTGATTCTGATGGACATGCAGATGCCCGAGGTCGACGGCCTGGAAGCGTCACGCATTATTCGTCGCTACGAGGCCAACCTGGGACGCCGACCCACGCCCATCATCGCGCTGACCGCAAGCGTACTGGACAAGGACCGCCAGGCCGCCCGCGAGGCCGGCATGGAGGGCTTTGCCAGCAAACCGGTTGACCGTGTTGCCTTACGCCAGGAGATGGCACGGGTGCTGGGCCTGCAGATGAGCAACGGCGACGCAGACAAGACTGCCCCGGCCCAGCCGCCGCAACTGATCGACTGGAGCGGTGGCGAACGACGCTGGGGCGATCGCAACGCCCTGGAGCTGGCCATCTATCGTTTTCTGGGTGAACTGCCAAGCCAACTGGCCGAGCTTGATGAAGCACTCGACAAGCAGGCGTTGGAACACGCCCGTCAACTGGCTCATCGACTCAATGGCAGTGCCGGTAACCTGTCCCTGCAGGCACTACGACAGCTGGCCAGCACGCTGGAAAGTAAACTGGCTGCCGGGCAGAACGACACCGCGGAACTGCGCGAGGCACTGCATGCCTGCTTCCTGGCGACCCGGCAAGCGGCGCCCGTGCCCAGCACGCTCAACAGCGCCACTACCAGTGCCGCCGAAACCATTGACGCACAAGAGCGCGACGCCCTGATCGAGAACCTGATCACCGTTCTGCTCCGTGGCGAGGTCAATGAGCAGGCGTTGCAGCGCCTGACCAGCAGCTTGCCCACCGAACAACGCAAGGCGCTGGAGCAGGCGCTGGACGATTTTGAATTTGCAACCGCCATTGCTTTGCTGGAAGCCGAGCTCAGCACTGCCCCAACCCAAGGTTAACCGCCATGCCCTTTCAGGACCGCCGCCAAACATTGCTGCTGGTGGATGACGAGCCCGCCAACCTGCACGTGCTCAAACACATCCTGCAGGATGACTACCGTCTGCTGTTCGCACGGGACGGTGAGCGAGCCCTGCAGCTGGCTGCCGCCGAACAGCCGCAACTGATCCTGCTTGATGTCATGATGCCGGGCACGACCGGACACGAGGTTTGCACGCGCCTGAAAGCCGACCCGCTAACAGACAGCATTCCGGTGATCTTTGTCACCGCCCTGTCCAACGTCGAGGACGAAGCCCTGGGCTTCGAGCTGGGCGCAGTCGACTACATCAGCAAGCCGGTCAGCGCGCCCATAGTGCGTGCGCGGGTGCGCACCCACCTGTCACTGGTGCGCGCCGAAACCCTGCGCCAGACACGTCTGTATATCGTCCAGGCACTCGGCATGGCGTCTGAATACAAGGACAACGAGACCGGCCTGCATATCATCCGCATGAGCCACTTCTCGCGCGTGATCGCATTGGAGGCAGGTTTCAGTGCCGAAGAAGCCGAAGAGTTACTGCACGCCGCACCCATGCACGATGTCGGCAAGATCGGCATTCCCGACGCCATCTTGCAAAAGCCGGGCAAACTGGATGCCGAGGAGTGGGCAGTGATGCAGCAGCACCCTGAAATCGGCGCGCGACTTATCGGTGAGCACGAAGCCAGCATGCTGCAGATGGCCCGCCGGATCGCCCTGAGTCACCACGAAAAATGGGACGGCAGCGGCTACCCGTCCGGGCTCAAAGGCACCGACATTCCGATTGAGGGGCGCATCGTTGCTATCGCCGACGTCTTCGATGCGCTGACCAGCCAGCGCCCTTACAAGCCGGCCTGGAGCATCGATGATGCCGTCAATCTGATCCGCGAACAAAGCGGCAAGCACTTCGACCCGGACCTGGTAACCTGCTTTCTCAATCGACTGGATGAAATCGTCGCCATCCGCGAGCGCTGGGCGGAGTAGGCAGACCAGCCCGACTGTGGAACACTGCCCGGCTGAATCTGTCTGACAGGGACTGTTGGCATGGCGCCGACAGCCCCGAGACCCAACGGAATACACCCATGCTGCGCCGCCTGCTGCTGCTTGTTCTTCTCGGCCTGAGCTTCGCCGTTCGGGCCGCCCCTGCGACCGTCGACTGGCTGGATCTGCTGCCGCCGGAAGACTACCAAGCCATGCTCGACATGCCCGAGATCGACCACGGCAGCGGCCTGGACAGCGAAGGCGACTTTACCCGGAGCCTGCGCCAGCAGGACGACAGCCTGCCCGAGGTCATGTATTCGACCCGGGTGGTCAGCGCCTACGACGGCCAGTCGATACGCATCGGCGGTTATCCAGTGCCGCTGGAGACCGATGCGCAGGGTCGCTATCTGAGTTTTTTCCTGGTGCCCTATGCCGGCGCCTGTATTCATGTGCCGCCGCCGCCGCCCAACCAGATCATTCTGGTCAGCTATCCCGATGGCATCGCGATCGACGACATCTACCAGCCCTTCTGGGTCCAGGGCACCCTGCATGTCACCCGCACCAGCAATGACCTGGCAGAGGCCAGCTACGCCCTGTCCGCCGAGCGCGTGTGGCTCTACGACGGGCAATAGAAGCCCCAACATCGCCCAGCTGGGTGGCCCCCAAGCCAGCATTGAATCCGCTATGCTGTCGGCATACCCGTTACCCGCCCGTTGGCAGGGAGTAAGTTGCACATGCATATTCTGATTGGCCTGATCGGCCTGATCATCCTTATCGCCAGCAGTCTGCGCCGCTGGTTACTGCGCCGCGAAACACCACAGATGCAGGCGGTTGATTTCAGCGGTGAGCTCTATCAGGTCGGCCAAGCCTGTATCGCCCGTCAGGGCCCGGAGGAGGCGGAGCACAGCGTTATCGTGATGCCGGGCTTTGTCGAGAACTTCCTGTATTTCACCGCTTACTATCAAGACCCCGCGTTGCAGTTGATCATGCTGACCAGCGCCGACTACCACGTGCCGGTCAACCGTGCGCGCTACCTCAAGGCCGACTGGATCAGCCCACCGCGCGCACGCCCAGGTACCATCGCCTACGACGCCGAGGTACTGAACCAGGCGCTGGAAAACCTTGCCAGCGGGCGGCAGGTGCGGGTGCACGGCCATTCGCGTGGTGGCGCGGTGGTGCTGGAGGCAGCGCGCCAGCGTCCAGACCTGTTCAGCCGCGTCGAAGTAGTGCTGGAAGCGCCGGTGTTGCCCCAGGGTAAACCGTATCGGGAGGCGCCCAAGGCCGCCCGCTGGTTTCTGCCCTTCTTCCTGTTTGCCTGGCAGCAGCAGCCAATCTCACCCAGCAATCGCCACCTGTTCGGCCCACTGGATGATCCGCGTAAGCGCGAGCTGATCGGCGCGCTACCCTTCAACCCACGTCACGGCAGCACCTTTGTCGCCAACGCCCTGGACCTGGCCGACTGGATGGCGAACACCAGCACGGATATTTACCAACACCTGCGCCGAGGCGCCATTCTGGTGCCCGCCAAGGACCGCATCCTGCACCCGAGCGCTATGCTGCACAGCGCCGAGCAGGCCGAGAACCTGCAGATCATCCAGATTGCCGACTGCAGCCACCTGATCACCCTCGACCGGCCGGACTGTATACCACCGCTGGCGGAGGCTTGATATGAGCTGGCAGTTTGAGCCGGTGGGCATCATCCACTCCTGCTTCGCAGAAAAGTTCGCCATCCCGCGCCAGCCCCTGCTCGCGCCCGCCGCTACCGCCACACTGGAGCTGCTGCCGCCCTATGACCAGCCTGAGGCGCTGGAAGGGCTGGAAGGTGTCAGCCACCTGTGGCTGCTGTTCGTGTTTCACGCGGCCGGGCACGGCAGCAAACACCTGCGCGTGCGGCCGCCGCGCCTGGGCGGCAACCAGCGCATCGGCGTATTCGCCAGCCGTGCTACCCACCGTCCCAACCCCATAGGCCAGTCCGTAGTGCGCCTGGACGGCATTGTCGACGGACGCCTACAGCTATCCGGCGTCGACCTGCTTGATGGTACCCCGGTGCTGGATATCAAGCCCTACGTGCCCTACGCCGACGCCGTCGAAGGCGCCGTCAACCCGCTGGCTCCGACACCGCCGGCGCCGATTGCCGTGCACTGGCAGACAGAGGCACTGCAACAGGCTCAGGCTGAACAACAGCGCCTGGAGCAGCCGCTGGTCACGCTTGTCGAGCAGTGCCTGGCGCAAGATCCTAAGCCGGCCTACCAGCAGCCGGATGCGAGCCGCGAGTACGGCGTGCGCTTTTGGGATGTCAACGTGCGCTGGCATTATCCAGCGCCAAACCAGATCTGTGTTCTGGGGGTCAGCCGCGCCTGAACGCCTGCGGGTGGCAGTGCGTCAGCAGCGAGGTATACTTTGGCGATCCGCACAACAGGATGATGTTCGCGCCATGGAGCAGCTGTACTTCTCACCAATGCTGCTGGGTATCTGCCTGCTGGGCGCCATCGCACTCTGTGCCACAGCGCTGTACTGCACCGTACCCAACGAGCCCGGCCCCGGCTTTTGGCTGGCTGGCAGCTGGAGTCTGATCGGCGGTATCGCGCTGTTTCTGGTCTTTGTGGTCACCCGCAACCCGGTCCTTAACGTGCTTGGCAACGCCTTGCAGCTGGCTGGCGAGGCGCTGTTTCTGCTGGGCGTCTTTCGCTTTCTCGGCCAACGCCTGCCCTGGTGGATACTGCCCATCAGCACCGGCACCATGGTGGCCTTCAACTCCTGGTACTGGATCGCCAACGGCAGCTCTGACCTGCTGATAGGCGTGTATTCCAGTATCGCCGGCCTGTTGCCGATCCAGGCCATTGTGCTGCTCCTGCGTGAAAGCCGCGACCCCGCCACCCGTCCGGCGCGCCTGCTGGTGGCAGTCGGCCTGCTGATCTACAGCTCGGTAACCCTGCTGCGTGGTTATCTCGGCTACCAGGATTGGTGGCACGACGAACCCTATGTACAACCCTACGAGTCCTTCAGCTATCTGCTGCCCTACAACTTTGCCATTCCGGCACTGGTGCTCGGTTTTGTCGGCTGTTGCCTGATGAGCACTCAGCGGGTGTTGGCGCGCAGCCAACACCTGGCCGAGCAGCTGCGGGAACAGACCATCCGCGACCCGCTCACCGGCGCCTTCAATCGTCGCGCCTTCCACCGCCAGCTAGCCGATGAAGTCGCTCGCAGCCAGCGCTACCAGCGCTCCCTGTGCCTAGCCATGCTGGACCTCGACCATTTCAAGCAATTGAACGACCAGCTGGGCCACCAGGCCGGTGACAACGCGCTACAGCACTTCGCCAACCTGTGTCAGCAGCAGGCTCGGCACAGCGACCTGTTTGCCCGCTTCGGCGGCGAAGAATTTGTGCTGCTGATGCCCGAAACCAGGCCAGACCAGGCCATCGCTATCCTGGAGCGTATGCGCCAGCAGCTGGCCAGTCAGCCCTTCCGCTACCAACAACACATCTACCCTCTGGCAGTCAGTATCGGTGTCAGTCAGCTGGCGGCTGAGGGCAGCGCCGATCAGTTGCTGCGCCAGGCTGATCTGGCCCTCTACGAGGCAAAAAACCAGGGTCGCAATCAGGTCCGGCTGTGGTCGGCGAGCCCATCCGTGGCATACTGAAACGCCCGGCCCCTCAAGGATTGCCCCGTGTTCACCCTTAGCCACGCGACCCTACTGCTGCTTAGCGCTTTCGTCGGCTGGTGGCTATGGCGCAGCCTCGGCCAGCGCGATCAGGCCCTGGCCCGGGTGCGTCAATACTGTGAGCGCGCCGACGTCCAATTGCTGGATGACAGCGTCGCGCTGAGCGCCATCCGTATCGGCCGCAACCGGCGGGGTATGCCCGGACTGATTCGTCGCTATGGTTTCGAGTTCACCGTCACCGGTGAGCACCGTTATAACGGTCACCTGGACCTGCATGGCCTGCAAGTACTGAAGATCGAGCTAGCACCGCACCCCTTCCCCGGTGGCGACAACCCGCCTCAGGATCACAATGAGCCCGGCGCAACCATTCATAGAATTTATTGAAATAAAGGGATCAAGTTATTCCTTGTATCGATAGGTTCCACGTGGAACCCTCAATGCCATGCTCAGCCAGATTCCTACCCACTTGATCGCCGGCCCACTCGGTGCCGGCAAGACCAGCCTGCTGCAACACCTGCTGGCCCAGCGGCCTGCGGGCGAGCGTTGGGCCATCCTGATCAACGAGTTCGGCCAGCTGGGCCTGGATAGGGCCTTGCTGCAATCGAGTACCGAGGCCGGCGTCAGCCTGGCCGAAATACCCGGCGGCTGCCTGTGCTGCGTGAACGGCGTACCCTTCCAGGTAGGCCTTGGCCGTTTGTTACGCAAGGCCCGTCCAGACCGCCTGTGGATCGAATGCTCTGGCCTGGGTCACCCGACGGAGCTGCTGGCACAACTTGCCAACCCGCCCTGGCAGGGTGTGCTGGACCTGCAACCCCTGCTGATGGTGGTGGATGCCGCTCAACTCGTCAGTGGCGCGGCTCTGCCAGACAGTCAGCAGCGCAGCCTGCCCCTGGCCGGCCTGCTGATTGCCAACCGAACGGATTTGCTCAGCGTCGAGTCAAGGCAACAACTGGCCGATCAGTGGCCGCAAGCGCTGGCCTGCGAGCATTCGACGGTAGACTGGGGCGACATTCCGTGCCATGCCGCGCCGCCCGCAACCACTCACCCACCAGCAGCTACCGAGCAGCCCATTGGCCAGCTCGCGCTACAGCCAGCGCAATGGCAGTGCCATGCTCAGCTAGCGCAGCCTCCCTACAGCCTCGCATGGCGTATTGCCAGCGACCAGTGCTTCTCGCTTGCAGGCCTGGAGCACTGGCTCAGCGCTACGCCCTGGCTGAGAGCCAAGGGCATACTGCGTACCAACCAAGGCTGGAAAACCTGCAATCTGCTGCCGCAAGACCGCATTCACTGGCAAGACAGCGAATGGCGGCAAGACAGCCGGCTGGAGTTGATCTGCGCCGAGCTGCCGGCGCGTGAGCAGCTGGAAGAGGGCTTGCGGGCAGCCCGCTGCAGACAGTAAGGTGACATTTTTGCCGACACCACCATGACCCGCCTACTCCTGCTTGCCCTCAGCCTGTCCAGCCAAACCGTACTGGCTGGTGCCTGCCTGATCGAATCCACCGACGACCAGTTGCCCATCCGTCTGTGTCAGACCAATCGCAGCATCCCTGATCGGCTGTTCGAACAGCAGTTCTGCCAGCCACAGATACCTGATCGCAGTTTCAGCGTTACCCTGCTTGATGCCTGCCCAACTGGCGCCTACGGCATCTGCGTCGGTGCACACACCGAAGGGGTAAGTTATCAACAGGATATCCACTACTACAGCGACGCCGACGATACGCCGGTGCTGCAAGCCTACTGCGAGAGAATCAGCCAGGGGCAGTGGCAAACACCCTGAGCGTTATAACGCTGGGGGCGTGGCCGGCAGTCCTGACACATCCAGCGTGGCGCCCACGCTCAAACCCAGACGGGCAACACTGCCGGCGGGCAGCTCGATCACCCAGCGAAGCGGCGCGTCGGCCTGATAGAGCGCACAGGGTAACTCGGCACAAGGCGGTACATCGGCGAACACCTGGCGAATCTGCCCACGGTTATCCACAAACACCAGATCCAGACTGATCTGCATATTGCGCATCCAGATTGCGGGTCGTGTACCTGCGGGAAAATCAAACAGCATGCCGCTGCCAAAGGGCAGCTCTGTGACCCCCATCAGGCCCTGACGGCGGCTATCAGGGTCCGCTACGTAGGTCAGTTCAAAGGCTTCGCTACCCAATATCAGAGTACGGCTGTCGGCCTGCGCGCTGGTGCTGGCCAGCAACGCCAGAACTATCGGTAAAAGCGCTTTCACAGGTTATCTTTCAGCAGGTTCTGATAGACCATGTTGGTCAGGTACAGGCGGTCTTGCTCACTCAGGTCGATAAACTCCACGCCAGTGGCCACCTGCGGCTCTGCCCCCTCCTCCGGCGTAACCGCGCGCACGCGAGCGTCCAGCGTCAGGTAGACATCCAGCCCGGAGGGGTTGATGCGGAAGGACAGCTTCAGCTCTTCTTCCTTGTTGGCAAAGGGCTTGGCCGATACCAGACGTGCGCCACCGACACTGATATCGGTCATGCGCGCTGAGCCCTGGGAGCCGTCCTGACGAATGATTGCGGTCACCAGTTGCACTGACACCCGCGCCGAGCTGCGAATGCGCATGGATTGCACACTGTCCGGATAAGCGAGGTGCAGATAGGGAAAGGGCGACAGGTTGGACTTGAGTACCCGCGTCTTATAGGCCACCGCATCCTTGCCGACAAAACCGCGCACCAGGAACTGCTGACCCTCCTTGATAAACACCAGCTTGCCCTGCACGGTCGGCGCCGTTACCAACAGGCTGACCGGCGCGTGAAAGCCGATCATGCGAACCTGATAGCGCTCGGCGTTGGTGTTGTTCATGGTCTGCAGTTGGACTAGGTCACCCGGCGTCAGCTGAATCTGCTCCAAACGCGACACCACCGCCGTTTCGCTGGCGCCCTGGTCCTGCGGCGCGCTACGGAAAAGGCCCAGTTTGAGCAATTGCTTGAGTAGCGAGCGGTTCTCTACCACCTTGGACTGAGCAAACAGTACCTTGCCGTCGCCATCGACGATATTCCAGGGCAAGGGCTTGCCAATCGGGATGTCTTCTTCTGTCAGTGCTATCAGCGACACACAGTCACTCCGTTCCGGGCAATCAAATCGCCATCAAATGTAGCAGCCTCCGGCCGCGGCGGCTATGACTGGATGGCGACTTCAGCTGTAGAGGTCCGCGCGGGTAAGCGGCAAGTTATGGCTTCCATCGTCCCGTGGCTTGACCGCGAGTATCTGGTGGATATTCATCCAATGACGCGTGAAGCCATACGCGCAGCCTGCCAGATAGAGTCGCCAGATGCGCAGACTGCGCTCCCCGACCATTGCCCTGGCCTGCTCCAGATGCTCATCCAGATTTCGGCTCCACAGTGCCAGGGTTCGCGCGTAATGCGGTCGCAGCCCCTCCACGTCGACAACCTCCAGCCCCTGCTCGCTCATGCTGGCTATGGCCATCGCCAGGTGCGGCAGCTCGCCATGGGGAAACACATGGCTCCCGATAAAGCGGCCAGCCCCGCGCCCCACCGGGCGCCCATCCAGATGCCGCGCGGTAATACCATGGTTGAGCACCAGGCCGCCTGGGCGCAACTGCTGCGCCAGCATGCCGAAATAGCTGTCCAAGTTGGCGTGGCCGACATGCTCAAACATCCCGACACTGACAATCTTGTCGTAGTTTTCCGATCCCGTCAGGTCACGGTAGTCGCGCAGCTCCAGCGTCACCCGGGCAGCCAGCCCCTGGGCAGTTACCCGCTGACGCGCCAGCTGCAGCTGTTGCTCGCTCAAGGTAATGCCATGCACTTGCGCCCCATACTCGCGCGCCGCGTGCCGCGCCAAGCCGCCCCAGCCACACCCCACGTCCAGCAGCCGGTCGCCGCGGTGCAGTCGCAGCTTGCGACACAGATGATCCAGTTTCTGAACCTGCGCTCGCGCCAGAGAGTCCTCCGCGTGCCGGAAGTAGCCACAGGAATAGACCATCTCGGGGTCCAGCCAGAGCGCGTAGAAGCTGTTTGACAAGTCGTAGTGATAAGCGACGGCGGCCGCATCGGTCTGCCGATCGTGCGGCTCACGCGGCGCGGCCAGTGTCTCGGCCCCACCACCGAGTGCCCGACTCAGGCGGTCAGCCACGGCGATGGCATCGTGCATCGAGCCCTCGAGATCCAGCCGCTCTTCAATATAGGCTTCGCCCAATGTGTCCAGACTCGGCGACTGCAGGGCGGCAAGCAGCGACGGATCACGAATATGCAGGACTACCCTGGGCGCGCGCCCCAGATCGACCGATTCACCGTCGGGCAGGGTGACGCGCAACGGCAAGTCCAGGTTGGCAAAAGCGCCGGCCAGCTGTGACAGCATGTGCTAGCACCTCCGTACAAAAGGCATTTCTCCTACTATAGACAGTAAAGGAGACGGTGATGACGCCCGCATGCCTCTGATGTTCGGACCAAGCGCCGCCCGGCCTGATAGTCGACTAGCTCTTGACCGGCCGCTTCCAGCCTTGAATGTTGCGTTGACGTGCGCGGCTCACCGCCAGGCTATCGGCCGGAACGTCAGTGGTGATGGTCGAGCCAGCGGCGGTGGTAGCACCCGCGCCCACCGTAACCGGCGCCACCAAGGCAGTGTTGGTGCCGATAAAGGCGCCCGCCTCGATGGTAGTGCGATGCTTGTTTACACCGTCGTAGTTGCAGGTAATGGTTCCGGCGCCGATGTTCACATCAGGCCCCACCACCGCGTCGCCGATATAGGACAAATGATTGACCTTGGAACCCGCGCCGATCTCGACCTTCTTGGTTTCCACAAAGTTACCGATCTTGGCACCGGCCTGCAGCCGGGTACCGGGACGCAGGCGCGCGTAGGGCCCCACGTCGCAGCCTTCGGCCAGCTCGGCGTCGTCGATATGACTGAACGCCTTGATGTGGCTGCCGGCGCCAATATGGCAATCACGCAGCACACAGTTGGACTCGATGATCACATCGTCCTCGATCACCACATGCCCTTCCAGTACCACGTTAACGTCGATACTGATATCGCGCCCCACGCGGACGTCGCCACGCACATCAATGCGCGCCGGGTCGGCCAGGCTGACGCCCTCGGTCATCAGGCGCTCGGCCTGACGACGACGGTACTCGGTCTCAAGAACCGCCAGCTGCACCCGGTTGTTAGCGCCCAGCACCTCGTACTCGTCTACCGCGTGCGCCACCTCGACCGGAACCTGCTCAGACACCGCCATGGCCACCACATCGGTCAAATAGTATTCACCCTGGGCATTCTGGTTGGACAGGCTGCCCAGCCAGCGGGCGGCATGCTTGCCCGGCAAGGCCATGATGCCGGTGTTGCCTTCACGAATACGCAGTTGCTCGGCGTTGGCATCCTTCTGCTCGACAATCGCCTGCACCTCGCCAGCGGCGTTACGCAGGATGCGTCCATAGCCCGTCGGATCAGCCAGGGTCACCGTCAGCATGCCCAGCGCCTGGGCGCCTGCCTGGTTGCTCAGCTGCTGCAGGGTGTCAACGCGCAGCAAGGGCACATCGCCATACAACACCAGAACCTGATCAGCCCCCTCAGTGCCCGGCAACGCCTGCGCCACCGCGTGACCAGTGCCCAGCTGTTCGGTTTGCAAAACCCAGTGGATATCCTCGGCAGCCAACTGTTCACGCACCAGCTCAGCGCCATGGCCGATCACCACATGAATCCGCGTTGGCGACAGGCTGCGAGCACAGTCAATCACATGCCCCAGCATCGGCTTGCCGGCCACCGGGTGAAGGACTTTGGGCAGCTTGGAGCGCATGCGGGTGCCTTGACCGGCAGCAAGGATGACAACGTGCAGATTCATGGAAACGTCCTGTAGGAAAATATAAGTTCGCGCATTCTAGCAAAGCGTGCCACGCGGGCTAAAGGCTGGAGGCTGGAGGCTGGAGGCTGGAGGCTGGAGGCTGGAGGCTGGAGGCTGGAAAGCCTGCATGGGTGTGAGGGCAGATAAAAGTGCTGCTACTTGCGCGGTAACGGCAACCTGCCGCGGAATACGGCTTCCAGCCTATAGCTTTCAGCTTCAAGCCTGGTGCGCTTTAGCGCGCCAATAAAAAAGGCAGCCTAAGCTGCCTTTTTTCGACTTACCGGTTATTAAGCGCCGGTCCGCCGTACTTCTTGCGCAGTTCCTGCACGGTCCGCAATTGGGCCGCGGCCTCGGCAAGACGGGCAGAAGCCGAACCGTAGTCGAATTCTGCACCTTTCTCGCTGAGGGCGAGTTCTGCGGCTTTCTTTGCTTCCAGAGCGGCTGCCTCGTCGATGTCACCAGCACGGATAGCCGTGTCAGCGAGCACCTTGACCACTTTCGGCTGAACTTCCAGGAAGCCGCCAGAGATGTAGAACACCTCTTCGCTGCCATCCTGCTTGATCACCCGAACCGGGCCCGGCTTGAGGTCGGTCAGCAGCGGCGCGTGACCGGGCATGATGCCCAGATCACCTAGGTTGCCGTGTGCAATGACGCGTTCAACCAGACCTGAGAACAGCTCTTCTTCCGCGCTTACGATATCGCAGTGCACTGTCATAGCCATTGTATCGCCTCGGTTCAGCGCCCCCTTGCGGGGGCGCACCCATTACAGTTTCTTCGCTTTCTCGATCGCTTCGTCGATGGTACCAACCATGTAGAAGGCCTGCTCAGGCAGGTGGTCGAACTCACCCTTGAGGATGCCGCCGAAGGCACGAATGGTTTCTTTCAGCGGGACGTACTTGCCGGGTGCACCGGTAAATACTTCAGCAACGAAGAACGGCTGGGACAGGAAGCGCTGGATCTTACGAGCACGGGCTACCAGTTGCTTGTCTTCTTCAGACAGCTCGTCCATACCCAGAATCGCGATGATGTCCTTCAGCTCCTTGTAGCGCTGCAGAACATACTGAACGCCACGAGCTACGTCGTAGTGCTCTTGACCGATAACCAGCGGATCCAGCTGACGAGAGGTGGAATCCAGCGGGTCTACAGCCGGGTAGATACCCAAAGACGCGATGTCACGGGACAATACTACAGTCGCATCAAGGTGCGCGAAGGTAGTTGCCGGAGACGGGTCAGTCAGGTCGTCCGCGGGAACGTATACAGCCTGAATGGAGGTGATGGAACCGGTCTTGGTGGAGGTAATACGCTCCTGCAGAACGCCCATCTCTTCAGCCAGAGTCGGCTGGTAACCTACCGCAGACGGCATACGACCCAGCAGTGCGGATACTTCGGTACCGGCCAGGGTGTAACGGTAGATGTTGTCGATGAACAGCAGAACGTCACGACCTTCGTCACGGAACTTCTCGGCCATGGTCAGGCCGGTCAGTGCAACGCGCAGACGGTTACCCGGCGGCTCGTTCATCTGGCCGTATACCAGGGCTACCTTGTCCAGTACGTTGGAGTCCTTCATCTCGTGATAGAAGTCGTTACCTTCACGAGTACGCTCACCAACACCGGCGAATACAGAGTAACCGCTGTGCTCGATCGCGATGTTACGGATCAGCTCCATCATGTTTACGGTCTTGCCTACACCGGCACCACCGAACAGACCAACCTTACCGCCCTTGGCAAACGGGCAAACCAGGTCGATAACCTTGATGCCGGTTTCCAGCAGCTCGTTGGAGCCAGCTTGCTCGTCGTAGCTCGGAGCGGCGCGGTGGATACCCCAGCGCTCTTCTTCGCCAATCGGGCCAGCTTCGTCAATCGGGTTACCCAGCACGTCCATGATACGGCCCAGGGTCTTGACCCCGACCGGCACGGAGATGGCTGCACCGGTGTTGGACACGGTCAGACCGCGCTTGACACCTTCAGTGGTACCCATGGCGATGGTACGTACGATGCCATCACCCAGTTGCTGCTGGACTTCCAGGGTCAGACCCTTGTCAGTCACCTGCAGCGCGTCATATACCTTCGGCACGTCTTCGCGCGGGAATTCCACGTCGATGACAGCGCCGATGATTTGAACGATACGTCCGCTACTCATTTGTTGGTTCCTCTAAATGGTTGAAACCGTTCCGGTTAAACCGGGTCGCCTCAAACCGCGGCGGCGCCGCCGACGATTTCCGAAATTTCCTGCGTGATCGCTGCCTGACGAGCCTTGTTGTAGATGAGCTGCAGATTGTTGATGAGCTCACCGGCGTTGTCAGTCGCGTTCTTCATCGCGATCATCCGGGCTGCCTGTTCACAGGCATTGTTTTCGACCACAGCCTGGTAGACCTGGGACTCGATGTACCGCACCAGCAGTCCATCAAGCAGTTCCCGGGCATCGGGCTCGTACAGATAGTCCCAGCTGCCTTTCTGTGCGCCTTCGTCTTCGGAAGGCACCAGCGGAATCATCTGTTCCACTTTGGGCTGCTGAACCATGGTATTGACGAAGCCGTTGGAGACCAGGTACAGACGGTCGATGCGTCCTTCGTTGTAGCCGTCCAGCATCACTTTGACGCTACCGATCAGGTCGTTCAACGCAGGCTTTTCGCCCAGGTTGCTGATCGCGGCGACAACGTTGCCACCGTAGCTACGGAAGAAGGAAGCGCCCTTGCTGCCGATAACACAGAGTTCGGTTTCGACGTTACGGTCACGCCATTCTTTCATGCTGTTGACCAGAGCCTTGAACAGGTTAGTGTTCAGGCCGCCGCACAGACCGCGATCCGTGCTCACCACGATGTAACCGACACGCTTGACTTCACGCTCTTGCATGAACGCGTGGCGGTACTCGGGGTTGGCGTTGGCCAAATGACCGATCACCTGCTGGATACGCTCAGCGTACGGGCGGCTGGCCGTCATGCGCTGTTGTGCCTTGCGCATCTTGCTGACCGCCACCTTTTCCATGGCGCTGGTGATCTTCTGCGTACTTTTAATACTCGCGATCTTGCCGCGAATCTCTTTTGCGCCTGCCATGTCACACCTTTCCAGGTTTGCCCTTGGCCGGATCGCGCGAAGCGGGGCTCAGCTCACGCTGCGCCCCGCCGTCGGCTTACCAGCTCTGGGTCGCCTTGAACTTCTCGATGCCGGCTTTGATGCCTGCTTCGATATCGTCGTTGTAATCGCCCTTTTCGTTGATCTTGGCAAGCAGGTCTGCGTGCTCAGATTTGAAGTAGGCAATCATGGCTTTCTCGAAAGCACCGACCTTGTTCTGCTCGACGTCGGACAGGAAGCCCTTCTCGGCTGCGAACAGGCTGACACCCATCTCGGCGATGGACATCGGCGCGTACTGGTCCTGTTTCATCAGCTCGGTAACACGCTGACCGTGCTCCAGCTGCTTACGGGTGGCTTCGTCCAGATCAGAGGCGAACTGGGCGAATGCAGCCAGCTCACGGTACTGTGCCAGTGCGGTACGGATACCACCGGACAGCTTCTTGATGATCTTGGTCTGCGCAGCACCACCTACACGGGATACCGATACACCGGCGTTAACGGCCGGACGGACACCCGAGTTGAACAGGTTGGACTCCAGGAAGATCTGACCGTCGGTGATGGAAATCACGTTGGTCGGTACGAACGCGGACACGTCGCCAGCCTGGGTTTCGATGATCGGCAGAGCGGTCAGCGAGCCAGTCTTGCCAGTTACGGCACCGTTGGTGAACTTCTCGACGTACTCTTCGGAAACGCGGGAAGCGCGCTCCAGCAGACGGCTGTGGAGATAGAACACGTCACCCGGGTAAGCTTCACGGCCCGGCGGGCGGCGCAGCAGCAGGGAGATCTGACGGTAGGCAACGGCTTGCTTGGACAGGTCATCATAGATGATCAGAGCGTCTTCGCCGCGGTCGCGGAAGTATTCACCCATGGTGCAGCCGGCGTAGGGCGCCAGGAACTGCAGGGCAGCCGGGTCAGAAGCAGAAGCGGCAACGATCACGGTGTGACCCATGGCATCGTGCTCTTCCAGCTTGCGTACCACGTTGGCGATGGTCGATTGCTTCTGACCAACAGCGACGTAGACACACTTAACGCCGGAACCTTTCTGGTTGATGATGGCGTCAACGGCCATGGCGGTCTTACCAGTCTGGCGGTCACCGATGATCAGCTCACGCTGACCACGACCTACCGGAACCATCGCGTCGACGGCCTTGTAGCCAGTCTGGATGGGCTGGTCGACCGACTTACGCCAGATCACGCCCGGCGCAACCTTTTCTACCGCGTCGGTAGCGTTGGCGTTGATGTCGCCCTTGCCGTCGATCGGCGCGCCCAGTGCGTTAACAACGCGACCCAGCAGTTCCGGACCAACCGGCACTTCCAGGATGCGACCGGTGCACTTGACGGTCATGCCTTCGGCCAGACCCAGGTAGTCGCCCAGGATTACCGCACCAACGGAGTCTTGCTCCAGGTTGAGTGCCATACCAAAGACGCCTTCGGGAAACTCGAGCATTTCCCCGTACATTACATCGGCGAGACCGTGAATCCGCACGATACCGTCAGATACGGAAAGAATCGTACCTTCGTTGCGTGCTTGAGAAGAGATATCGAGCTGCTCGATCCGCTTCTTGATGATGTCACTGATCTCTGATGGATTCAGTTGTTGCATGCCTTTATCCTCAAAACCTTATGCTGAAATCAGGAGCCCAACGACTCGGCCAGTTTGGTCAGCTTTCCGCGCACGGAGGCGTCGATGACCAGGTCGCCGGTGCGAACAACCAGTCCACCAATCAGTGACTTGTCCAGCGTCGCGTCGATGCGCACATTGCGATCGAGCTTTTTGGACAGCGCCTGAGCAAGCTGCTGCTGCTGTGCATCAGTCAGCTCGAAAGCCGAACTGACGTTGATGTCGATGGTGCGCTCAAGTTCAGCTCGGAAGCTGTTGAATAGCGTCGCGATCTCGGGCAGCAGGGCAAGCCTGCGGTTATCGGCGAGGATCATCAGAAAGTTGCGTTGCTCCTCGGACACCGATTGACCGGTGCACTCGAGGATGACCTCGGCTTTCTTCTGTTCCGCCAGACCCGGATCGGTCAGCAGCTGGCGAGTTGCCTCGTCTGCGGCCACCTGGCCAGCAGCGTTCAGCACCTCGGCCCATTCGGCCAGCGCCTGTTGGGCTTTTGCCCGCTCAAATGCCGCTTTGGCGTAGGGGCGGGCCAGCGTAATCAGTTCTGCCATGATGACCTCGCTTAGAGTTCGGCTACCAGCTTGTTCAGCATGTCACCGTGCTTGTCAGCGTCGACAGAAGTTTCCAGAATCTTCTCGGCGCCAGCCACTGCGATGGCAGCGATTTCGGCGCGCAGAGCGTCTCTGGCCTTGATGCGCTGCTGTTCGATTTCCGCCTGGGCCTGAGCCAGAATCTTCTCGCCTTCTTTACGAGCGTCTTCTTTGGAGCCTTCAACAATCTGGTTGGCACGCTTGTTAGCTTGCTCAATCAGTGCTGCGGCCTGCTCTTTTGCCTGACGCAGTTCCTGGGCTGACTTCTCTTGTGTCAGTTCCAGGTCCTTGGCGGCGCGATCAGAGGCTGCAAGGCCGTCTGCGATCTTCTTCTGGCGCTCCTGCAGAGCAGCGATGACCGGAGGCCACACGTACTTCATGCAGAACACCACGAAGATGAAGAACGCGATCGCTTGACCGAGTATCGTCAAATTGATGTTCACGTCTTCACCTCTTGCCTGTTATTCAAAACCATCAAGTTGGAGTCGCCGTTACCGGCGACTGCATTAAGCAACTTGGGCAATGAAGGGGTTGGCAAAGGTGAAGAACAGAGCGATACCAACACCGATCATGGTTACGGCGTCGAGCAGACCGGCGACGATGAACATTTTCACCTGCAGGGCGGGGATCATTTCAGGCTGACGCGCTGCGCCTTCCAGGAATTTGCCACCCAGGATACCAAAGCCAATTGCAGTGCCCAGTGCGCCCAGGCCAATCAGCAGTGCTACGGCAATCGCGGTCATTCCAACTACAGTTTCCATTTAAAGCTCCCAGTTTTCAGTTAATTGCAAGTTATGGGTTTTCGGGTAGAACTAAATCGTTATCGCCTGATCAGTGACTGTCTTCGTGCGCCATGCTGAGGTACACGATGGTCAGCATCATGAAGATGAATGCCTGCAGCGTGATGATCAGAATGTGGAAGATAGCCCACGGCACGGACAGCGCCCACTGAGCCCAGAAGGGCAGCAGAGCGATCAGGATGAAGATCAGCTCGCCGGCGTACAGGTTACCGAACAGACGCAGGGCGAGAGAGACCGGTTTGGCCAGCAGGCTGACGCCTTCAAGCAGCAGGTTGACCGGGATCAGAAGGACCTTCAGGAAAATGTTGCTGGAGGAGAAGGGGTGCAGGGTCAGCTCACCGAGGAAGCCGCCAACGCCCTTGACCTTGATGCTGTAGAAGATGATCAGCGCGAAGACCGACAGGGACATGCCCAGCGTCGCGTTGACGTCAGTAGTGGGTACGACCTTCATGTATTCGACACCGGCCATGCTGAACAGCTGCGGCAGGAAGTCGACGGGGATCAAGTCCATGAAGTTCATCAGGAAGACCCAGCAGAAGATGGTCAGCGACAGCGGTGCGATCACCTTGTTGCGACCGTGGAAGGTTTCCTTGACGCTCTGATCGACAAACTCGACCATCATTTCAACGAAGTTCTGCAGGCCGCCGGGCACACCGGAGGTGGCTTTCTTGGCCGCCATGCGGAAGATGAACAAGAACAGCGCACCGAGGAACAGGGACCAGCCGATGGTGTCTACGTGAATAGCCATGAAGCCCATGTCGGACGCTTCCTGAGCGCCGTGAGCCATGGTCCAGGTGTCCTGACTCAGAACAGTACCATCGGTACGCTCATAACCGGCCGGGAGTTTCCCGTAGGTCAGGTTCTGAAGGTGGTGCTTAATGTAATCTGATGCGGTAGCGCCTGCCATAACGTTCCTCAGGTCCTTTAGCTGTGCTGCGTTTTTCCACCCATTACCGCAGGTGTTAGCCAGTTCGTGACCAGCATGATCGCAAATGTAAGAAACAGTGCCGATACATCAATCGGCTTAATACTTTTGAACGCTATCGCAAAGAGGACAGCGCAAAGGATGAGCTTGCCGGCCTCACCCTTGTAAAAAGAATCCATTATCTGCTTTGCAGCGCGCGCCCCGGTGTACCTGAAAGCCTTGAGCGCGAAATACACATTGGGCAAGAGGAAAATAAGCCCTCCCACCAGGGCGGAGTATGCCGCCACGGGGCTTTTAATCCAGAAGAGCGCCCCCATCAACATCACAACGACAGCCTGAAACGCGAACCACTTGAGCAGCGGGGGACGACGAATGGCATTGGTCTTCATTGTCGTCATCTGTACTCGTTCACCCCTGCCGGTGGTGCATGCGTGACACAAATTACCGGGCTATCCGGCCACCTCAACGCGCGCGCACCTGGCGCGGGGATTCGTGTGGCCGCCCCCTAAAGCGCCGGTGATTATATGTGTTAGCCCTGTCAGTAGCAACCAAACAGGCGCGGCACTACATGGCGCGAGGGCGCATGCTGCCTGATCTGCGTGGCATCCCCGGCTGCTTTGGTTGTGCCTTGGGATCAGGCACTACATGTTGTGGTCAAAACACCGGATGGGCCGCCTGGCGGTCATCTTTTGTAATAATTGGCAAAGCCTTGTCAGGCCAGCAGTGACGCCGCTTGCGCGTTCGCAAGAGCTTAGCGGATGTGCTCGAGAATGCCATCAAGCTCGTCAAGCGAGCTGTAGCTGATGACCAGCCGGCCCTTACCGCGGGCACCATGCTGCAACTTCACATCGGCCCCCAGACGTTCGCCCAGGTCCTGTTGCAGACGCTCCACGTCGGGGTTGGTGCGCTGTTGTGTCGCATCCCTTCTGGGGTTTAGCCACTGGCGCACCAGCGCTTCGGTCTGACGAACGGTCAGCCCTTTGGCGACAACCTGCCGTGCTGCGGTGGTCTGCTGCTCGGCCGGCAGGCCGAGCAATGCACGAGCATGGCCCATTTCCAGGTCGCCGCGCTCAAGCATCAGCTTGACGTCTTCCGGCAGGCTCATCAGGCGCAGCAGATTGGTGATGCTGACCCGCGATTTGCCGACGGCGTCAGCCACCTGCTGCTGGGTCAGTTCAAACTCCTGCTGCAGCCGCTGCAGGGCGATGGCTTCCTCGATCGGGTTGAGGTCTTCGCGCTGGATGTTCTCGATCAGCGCCATGGCGATGGCAGCTTCATCCGGCACTTCGCGGATGACTGCCGGAATACTGTCCAGGCCGGCCAGCTGGCTGGCGCGCCAGCGGCGCTCACCGGCGATGATCTCGTAACGGCCTTCGCTGATCGGGCGCACAACGATGGGCTGCATCACGCCCTGGGCACGAATCGACTCAGCGAGTTCCTCCAGCGCCTGCGGGTCCATGTCCCGGCGGGGCTGATACTTGCCGCGCTGGACCAGATCTACCGGCAGTTCCTTGAGGATCTGATCCTGGCTGTCGTTCTCGCTGGCCGCGCCGGCGCCTGCACTCAGCAGTGCGTCCAGTCCCCGTCCCAAGCCGCGCTTCTTGCCCGCCATGCTGGTTGTCCTTGTCGTCAATCGTTCAAATCGGTAACGGCAGCCGCCTTGGCTGCCTTTTTGCTGCGGCGTACCACTTCGCCGGCCAGTGCCAGATAGGCAACGGCGCCGCGCGACTGCTTGTCGTAGGCCAGTGCCGGCATGCCGAAGCTGGGCGCCTCGGCCAGCCGTACGTTGCGCGGAATCACAGTCTGGTAGAGCTTGTCGCCAAAATGCGCGCTAAGTTGGGCGGATACATCCAGCGTCAGGCTATTGCGCGGGTCGTACATGGTGCGCAGCAGGCCCTCGATCTGCAGAGTCGGATTCAACACCGAGCTGATCCGGCTGATGGTGTTGACCAGTGCCGACAGACCTTCCAGCGCGTAATACTCGCACTGCATCGGAATAATTACCCCATCGGCGGCCACCAGGCCGTTGACGGTCAGCATGTTCAGCGACGGCGGGCAGTCGATCAGGATGAAGTCGTAGTGCTCGCGCGCATTGACCAGCGCGTAGCGCAGCCGGCTCTCTTTCATCTTGATGTTGATCAGCTCGACTTCGGCGGCAGTCAGGTCGCCGTTGGCCGGCAGCAGATCGTAGCCGCCGTGCTCCGAGCGGCAGACCGCATCGGCAAACTCGCACTGCCCGGTCAGCAGCTCATACACCGAGTTGTCCAGGTTGGCCTTGTCGATGCCGCTGCCCATGGTCGCGTTGCCCTGGGGGTCGAGATCGATCAGCAGCACCTTGCGCTTGGTTGCGGCCAGCGAGGCGGCGAGATTGATCGTGGTGGTGGTCTTTCCCACACCGCCTTTCTGGTTGGCAATTGCCAGCACCTTGCCCACGTATGACCCCCTTGATCTCAGCCCTGATTCATCCGTCGCAGTATCAACAGATGGCGGCTGCCGACGCAACCGGGAACCTGCAATTGTGCACTGCTCTCGAGCTGGAAGTCGACCGGCATGGCGGCCAGCTCGTCTTCCGGATAGACGCCCTTCATGGCCAGCCAGCGTGTGTCCGGGCTGCCCAGGTGGCGGGTCAGGTGGGTGAAATCAGCAAGGGAGGCAAAGGCCCGCGAGGTAATGCCGTCAAACGGCTGCTCGACGTTGAACGCCTCCACCCGGCTGTTGACCACCTCCAGATTGCTCAGCCCCAGTTCGGTTTTTACCTGGGTCAGAAAGCGGGTCTTCTTGCCATTGCTGTCGAGCAGGGTGAAGCGGCGAGCGGGAAACATGATCGCCAGCATCACGCCGGGCATGCCGCCACCGCTGCCGACATCCAGCCAACGCTCGCCTTCGATGTAGGGCAGGATGCTCAGGCTGTCGAGCAAGTGACGGCTGACCATCTCGTCCGGGTTGCGCACCGCGGTGAGGTTGTAGGCCTTGTTCCACTTGTTCAGCAAGGTCAGGTAAGCCAGCAATTGGCCCTGCTGGTCTTCCGTCAGGTCGATGCCCAGTTGGCGCGCGCCGTGCGCCAGCTCGATTGCGTGTTGCCCCATCGCGCTCACGCCTCCCTGGCCAGGCTGCCGCTGCCCAGGGCATTGCGTTTTTTCAGGTGAATCAGCAACAGGCTGACCGCCGCCGGCGTCACGCCCGGAATGCGCGAGGCCTGGCCCAGCGTCTGCGGTCGCACATCAGCCAGCTTGCCGCGAATCTCGTTGGACAAACCGTTCAGGCTGGCGTAGTCCAGATCCTCCGGCAGACGCGTCTGCTCGTGTTGGCGCAGGCGATCGATCTCTTCCTGCTGGCGTTCGATATAACCGGCGTACTTGGCCTGGATCTCGACCTGTTCGGCTGCATCGGCCTGCACATCGCTGCCGCCAGTCAGGGCGACCAGCGCGCTGTATTCCACTTCCGGCCGGCGCAGCAAGTCGAGCAGGCTGTACTCGTGGGTCAGCGGCGTGCCGTACTGGGCACTGTAGGCCTGGCCGTGGGCACTGGAGGGTTGTATCCAGGTGCTGCGCAGGCGCTGGGTTTCCTGCTCGATGGCTTCGCGCTTGGCGTTGAACGCCGCCCAGCGCGCGTCGTCGACCAGCCCCAGCTCACGGCCCTGCTCGGTCAGGCGCAGATCGGCGTTGTCTTCACGCAGTACCAGGCGGTATTCGGCACGCGAGGTAAACATGCGATAGGGCTCGCGGGTGCCCATAGTAATCAGGTCGTCGACCAGTACCCCGATGTAGGCTTCGTCACGGCGCGGACACCAGGCATCCAGCTCCTGCGCACGGCGCGCGGCGTTCAGGCCGGCCAGCAGACCCTGGGCGCCGGCTTCTTCGTAACCGGTGGTGCCGTTGATCTGACCGGCAAAGAACAGGCCGTCGATCACCTTGGTTTCCAGCGAGTACTTCAGGTCCTGCGGGTTGAAGTAATCGTATTCGATGGCATAGCCCGGGCGCAGGATGTGTGCGTTTTCCATGCCCTTGATTGACTGCACGATCTGCAGCTGCACGTCGAACGGCAGCGAGGTGGAGATACCGTTGGGATACAGCTCGTGGGTGGTCAGCCCCTCGGGTTCGATAAACACCTGGTGGCTCTGCTTGTCGGCAAAGCGGTGAATTTTGTCTTCGATCGAGGGGCAGTAGCGCGGCCCGATGCCCTCGATGACCCCGGAATACATGGGGGAGCGGTCGAGGTTTTCGCGGATGATGTCGTGGGTACGTTCATTGGTGTGGGTGATGAAGCAGTTGACCTGCTCGGGGTGCAGCTCGGCGCTGCCCATGAACGACATCACCGGAATCGGCGTATCGCCTGGCTGCACGGTCATCTGGCTGAAATCAACACTGCGCCCGTCGATACGCGGTGGCGTGCCGGTCTTCAGGCGATCAACCCGCAGGGGTAATTCACGTAAGCGTTTTGCCAGGGCAATGGCCGGCGGATCACCGGCGCGGCCGCCGGAGTAGTTGTCCAGGCCGATATGAATCAGCCCGCCGAGGAAGGTGCCGGTGGTCAGCACCACGTTGTCGGCGAGAAAACGCAGGCCCATCTGGGTAACTACACCGCGCACCTGCTCTTGCTCAACAATCAGGTCATCGCAGGCCTGCTGGAAAATCCACAGATTGGGCTGGTTCTCCAGCATGTGACGGATGGCGGCCTTGTACAGCACACGGTCAGCCTGGGCACGGGTCGCCCGTACCGCCGGGCCCTTGCGGCTGTTGAGTACGCGAAACTGGATACCGGCTTTGTCGGTCGCCAGCGCCATGGCGCCGCCCAGCGCGTCGATCTCTTTCACCAGGTGGCTCTTGCCGATACCGCCAATGGCGGGGTTGCAGCTCATCTGTCCCAGCGTCTCGACGTTGTGACTGAGCAGCAGGGTCTTCACGCCCATACGCGCGGCTGCAAGCGCAGCTTCGGTACCGGCATGGCCACCACCGACCACAATGACGTCAAAACGGCTGGGAAAGTCCACCTGTCACCTCGTTTGCCGGGTGTACCCCCGGCGCAGAAAAAAGGGGCTGATTATAGGGCCAAGGGGAGAAAATTGCAGCCGTGCTGACCATTTTTTGTACAACCGGCTTTTCTCTCCCGGCAAAGAGTTAAAAAGAATAAAGATGAAAATATATAAAAAGACTGAATAAGTTAATGTTAATAGGGCCGCCCTATTCTGTGGAAAACCCTGTAAACCCCTTTATTTTCATGGTGTTGCAAAAAAAGAAAGGTTGTGAAAAAACGGTCAGTTAGGGGTGTGTAGCAGGTAGTGCATCCTGTGGATGAAAGGCCTGTTTATCCACAGGCGGGTTATGCCCAGGCTTGTCCTCCGGGTTATCGACCGGGTTGGGGGGCAGTTTTCCACAGGGTTCAGCAAGTGCTTGCGGAAGCAGTAGCAGCCCGTTTTCTCGCTGGCATATGCCCTGCAATGGGGCAGTACTTTGGTGTGTTTGTGCAATTTGCACAGTCGACGCTCCGCTCCAAAGGCCCCAACGGGCGCTATCAGGCCTGCTGGCACGCTGGTTGCTCTAGCCGGGACAGGTATCCACCGTCGTGGATGCACCGCTGCCAACCGGAGACAATGCCATGAGTGAAATACAAGACAGCGCCGATCAGGATTACCCCCTGCGCCCGGTGCCGCCCCATGCGCGCAAGAGCATGTGGTCAATGAGTTTCGTCCTGCTGGGTTTTACCTTTTTCAGTGCCACCATGTGGGCCGGTGGTAGCGTGGGAGCTGCCTTCGAGTTTTCCACCCTGCTGTGGATTTTGCTGATTGGTAACCTGCTGCTGGGTGCCTACGCTGCGGGGCTGGGCTTTATCGCTGCCCGCTCGGGCCTGAATACCGCGCTGATGAGCCGCTATGCCTTTGGCGATGTGGGCAGCAAGCTGTCCGACTTTATTCTCGGCTTTACCCAGATTGGCTGGTACGCCTGGGGCACCGCTACCATGGCGTTGCTGCTGGTGAAAATGACCGGCCTGCCGGACAGTCTGGCCCTGCCGTTGATGGTGCTATTTGGTTTCGGCTTTTGCATCAGTGCCTTTATCGGCTATCGCGGGCTCGACTTGCTGTCCCGGGTAGCAGTACCGGCGATGATCATCCTTATTGCCGTCAGCCTGGGCATTGCCGGCTCCGATGCCGGAGGGCTGGCCGGGCTGGCTGCGATCGATCCGAGCGCCGAGATGAGCGTGGCGGCGGCCATTACTCTGGTGTTCGGCACCTTTGTCAGCGGTGGCACCCAGGCCACTAACTGGACGCGCTTTGCCAGGTCCGGCAAGGCTGCGGTTATCGCAACCTTGGCTGCCTTCTTCGTCGGTAATGGTTTGATGACCCTGGTCGGCGCCTTTGGTGCGCTGGTGTACCAGCAGGCCGATATCGTCGACATCATGGTGGCGCAGGGTCTGGCTACCCTGGGCGTGTTGATGCTGTTCCTCAACCTGTGGACCACCCAGGACAACACCGTCTACAACTTTGCCGTGGCCGGCTGCAACCTGCTGCGCACCGAGCGTCGCCGCACCGTGACCCTGGTCGGTGCTGCCATTGGCACCCTGCTGGCGGTACTGGGCATGTACGAGTGGCTGATCCCCTTCCTGATTCTGCTGGGCACCTTTATCCCGCCGGTGGGGGGCGTAATCATGGCCAACTATCTGGTGACCTGGCGCGGGCGCTACGGTGATCTGGCGACCACCGCCCTGCCGGCCTTCAACTGGGTGGGGCTGAGTGCCTATGCCATCGGCTCGCTGGTTGCCTACACCTCAAACTGGGTGGCCCCGCTGGTGGGTGTGCTGACCGCTGCGCTGGCGTATGCGGTATTGGCGCTGCTGATCAACCCGGTACGTGAACGCCGTGTTGCGCTGTCCAACCGCGCATGAGTGAGCTGCTGTGTACGGCCGATATTCCGGACCTGCCGGGTCTGGGGGCCATTCGTCTGCGCGCCGGTCTCGCCGGCGCCGGGCGTCAGGTACGCTGGCCCTATGTGGCGGAAAACCGCTCGTTCACGCCCTGGATCAAGGGCGGCGAGCTGGTGTTCATCACCGGCATCGGTCGACACCACAGCCTGGATAACCTGTTTGAGCTGGTGCACGAGGGCGCCGCAACCGGGGTGGCCGGTCTGGTGATCCTGACCGGTGATGCCTATATAGGTCAGTTACCGGCTGCGCTGCTGAAACGCGCCGATGCATTGCAGTTGCCCTTGCTGGAGCAGCCCTACTCGCTGCCCATGGTGACGGTGACCGAAGTGATCAGCCGCGCCATCATCAGCCGCGAACAACTGGCCGCGCGTGCGGCTGAACAGCAGGTCAGTAGCTTGCTCGAGCGTCTGCAACTGCGCCTCGGGGATCTGCCAGAGCGCGAGGCGTTTATGGCGCCCTGGTTTGCCGAGCATCAAGCATTGCTGCACGAGCTTGGCCCCACCCTCGCCGCCTGGCTACAGCACGGCGGCAACCTCAGTGCGGCTGCCGCGAGCCTCGGTAGCCACCGTAATTCCGTGCGTTATCGGCTGAACAAGCTGTTTCGCGCTACCGGTCTGGACCCGCGCAGACCAGCCGATCTGAATAACCTGATTCTGGCGCACCTGTTGTGCCAACGCCCTGATTCTGGAGAACACCCATGACCCTGCCCCTCACTGCCATCGTCAATGCCCGCCTGGCCGGTTGCCCCGGTCTGTATCGCGTCGCTATGGCGGCCGGACGCTTCACTGCCATCGAGGCCCAACCCGCCAGCCAAAACGCGGCGGCGGATGAGCTGGATGCCGGCGGCAATCTGCTGCTGCCACCCTTCGTCGAGCCGCACATTCACCTGGACGCCGCACTGACCGCCGGTGAGCCGCGCTGGAATCAGAGCGGCACCCTGTTTGAGGGCATCGAATGCTGGGGCGAGCGCAAGGCCATGTTGAGCCGCGATGATGTGGTGAGCCGTGCCGAGCAAACGCTCAAACTGTTTGCCGCGCACGGTATCCAGTACGTGCGCACCCACGTGGACGTGACCGACCCGCAGCTGACCGCCCTGCGTGCGATGGTTGAGGTGCGCGAACGGGTGCGTGAGTTTGTCGATCTGCAGATTGTCGCCTTTCCGCAGGAGGGCATTCTGTCCTTCCCCGGCGGCAAGGAGCTGATGACCGAGGCGGTTGCTATTGGCGCCGATGTGATCGGCGGCATCCCCCACTTTGAGTTCACCCGTGACTACGGCGTGGAGTCGGTCAAATGGTTGATGGACCTGGCTGAGCGCCACGACTGTCTGGTGGATGTGCATTGCGATGAGATCGACGATCCGCAGTCGCGTTTTCTGGAGGTGCTGGCCGCTGAAGCCTTGAGCCGTGACTACGGCAGCCGGGTGACCGCCAGCCACACCTGTGCCATGCACTCCTACGAGGATGCCTATTGCAGCCGTCTGTTCCGTCTGCTGTGCAAGTCGGGCCTTAACTTTGTTGCGCTGCCAACCGAGAACCTGCACCTGCAGGGCCGCTTTGACGGCTACCCCAAGCGTCGTGGCGTAACCCGGGTGCCGGAGCTGCTGGATGCCGGCCTCAAGGTCTGTTTTGGCCAGGACTCGATCCGCGACCCCTGGTACCCGATGGGCAACGGCAACCTGCTGCGTACCCTGGATGTTGGCCTGCACGCCTGCCATATGCTGGGGATGGAACGCATTGAGACCGCGCTGGAAATCGTGACCGACAACGGCGCGGCTGCGCTTAATCTCAAGGCCTACGAGATTGCCGTCGGCAACCCGGCGCGCTGCATGGTGCTGAACGGTAGCACTGCTTACCAAGTGCTGTTGAACCAGTCGCCGGTGTTGGCCTCGGTCCGCGATGGCCGCTGCCTGGTGCGACGGGATACGCCGGTGCATGAGGTCGCTGGCTGGAGCTGATTGGTCGTCGGCTGTGCTAAGGTGACCGGCCGGTTCTGCCACACAGAGGCCAGCGGTGTCCCCTTCCTGCCAAGACGGTTTACCCATGCCGCAGCGCCTCGGTGCAATCATCGCGATTGCACTGGGGGTGACCATGGCGGTACTCGACGGCATGATTGCCAACGTCGCGCTACCCACCATCGGCGCTGATCTGGGTGCCAGTGCGGCCAGCTCCATTTGGGTGGTCAATGCCTACCAGTTGGTCATTGCCGTCAGCCTGCTGCCACTGGCTTCGCTCGGCGATCTGTGGAGCTACCGACGTATTTATCTGATTGGTCTGGCGGTCTTTGCCAGCATGTCGGTGCTTTGTGCGCTGAGTGATTCCTTGTTGCAGCTGACTCTGGCGCGCATGCTGCAGGGCCTGGGTGCAGCCGCGGTGATGAGCGTCAACGGTGCCCTGACCCGACTTATCTACCCCAGTGCACGGCTCGGACGCGGGGTGGCGTTGAATACCCTGATTGTGTCGGTGGCGGCTGCGGCCGGGCCCAGTGTTGCAGCGGCTATCTTGTCACTCGCCAGTTGGCCTTGGCTGTTTGCCGTCAGTGCCCCGGTTGGTGTGCTGGCCCTGCTGATGGGTTGGCGCTTTTTGCCTGCCAACGAGGGTGCGCCAAGCCAACGTTTTGATCTACCCAGTGCCGCTCTGAACGTCCTTACGCTGGGCTGCTTCTTCCTGGCGGTAACCGGCTTTGCCCAGGGGCATGGCGGCTGGTGGCTGCTGTTGCCGGTGCTGATCGGGCTGCCGCTGGGCTGGTTGTTTGTGCGTCGTCAGCTGAGCCGCAGCATGCCGTTGCTGCCGGTGGATTTGCTGCGTATTCCCATCTTTGCCCTGTCTATCTGCAGCTCAATAAGCGCCTTTACCGCGCAGATGCTGGCGATGGTCTCCATCCCGTTCTATTTCCAGCATGCACTGGGCCTCAACGCCATTCAGACCGGTCTGCTGATGACGCCCTGGCCGCTGGCCACCATGCTGACCGCGCCGCTGGCCGGACGTCTGCTGGAGCGTTTTCACGCGGGGTTGCTGGGGGGCATTGGTATGTTGCTGTTTGCCGGTGGGCTGTGGGGGCTGGCCAGCCTGCCCGATAGCCCCGGATTTGCCTTGATACTGGCCTGGATGATGCTCTGCGGCGCCGGCTTTGGGTTATTTCAGTCACCCAACAACCACACCATCATCACCGCCGCGCCGATTCATCGCAGCGGCGGTGCCAGTGGCATGCTCAGCACCGCTAGGCTGATCGGCCAGACCAGTGGCGCGGCGCTGGTCGCCTTGATGTTCAACCTGTTTGTGGACGACGGCACCCATGTCGCCCTGCTGACTGCCAGTGCCTTCGCGGTGATGGCGGCGGCTGTCAGCAGTTGGCGGATGCGTCAGGCGCTGCCCTGACTATTTACCGATGCAGAAGCTGGAGAAGATCCGTCCCAGCAGGTCATCGGCGGAGAACTCACCGGTGATTTTGCCGAGCGCCTGTTGAGCCATGCGCAGGTCTTCAGCCAGCAGCTCGCCGGCGCCCATCAGGGTCAGTTGATCAAAACCGTGCTGCAGATAATCTGCGGCTTCTTCCAGTGCTTCGAGGTGGCGGCGGCGGGCGCTGAACAGGCTTTCGCCGGTTTGCTCAAAGCCCATGCAGGCCTTCAGGTGTTCGCGCAGCAGGTCGATACCTTCACCCTGCCTGGCTGACAGGTGCAATACCACGGAGCCATCGGCTGCGGTGTCCTGTGCAACCGGTTCACCGGTGACGTCGACCTTGTTATAGATCAGCGTGACCTTGGCCGGGTCGGGGCGTTGCTCAAGAAACTCCGGCCACAGCAGCTCGGGGTTCTTGGCTTCGGGTTGGCTGGCGTCGACCATCAGCAGAATGCGGTCTGCCTCCCCGATAGCCGCCATGGCGCGCTGGACACCAATTTGCTCGACCTGATCATCGGTGTCACGCAGGCCCGCGGTATCGATGATGTGCAGCGGCATACCATCGATGTGGATATGTTCGCGCAGGATATCCCGGGTAGTGCCGGCAATGTCGGTGACAATGGCACTTTCCCGCCCGGCCAGGGCGTTGAGCAGACTCGACTTGCCCGCATTGGGTCGCCCGGCAATTACCACGTTCATGCCGTCACGCAGCAGCGCCCCCTGCCCGGCCTGGCGCTGTACCTGGGTCAGTTCGCCCTGCACTGCCTGCAGCTGGGACAGCACGTGGCCGTCGGCGAGAAAGTCGATCTCTTCCTCCGGGAAGTCGATCGCCGCCTCAACATAGATGCGCAGGGCAATCAGCGACTCGGTCAGGGCGCGCACGCGCTGTGAAAACACCCCTTGCAGGGAGTTCAGGGCGTTGCGCGCGGCCTGCTCGGAGCTGGCCTCGATCAGATCGGCAATCGCCTCGGCCTGGGCCAGGTCCAGCTTGTCGTTGAGAAAGGCACGCTCACTGAACTCACCCGGGCGCGCCTGCCGTGCGCCGGCGGCGAGGCAGGCCTTGAGCAGCAGGTCCATCACCACCGGGCCGCCGTGGCCCTGCAGCTCCAGCACGTCTTCGCCGGTAAAGGAATGCGGCCCCGGAAAGAACAGGGTGATGCCTTCATCCAGGGTCTGCTCGCCAGAGAAAAACGGGCCGTAATGGGCGTAGCGCGGTTGCGGTTCGCGCCGGGCGATCTGCTGGGCGATGGAGCGCGCCGCCGGGCCGGAGACCCGAATGATGCCTACCCCGCCCTGCCCGGGGGCCGTTGCGAGGGCGGCAATGGTGTCGGCGTGATAGGGCGTGCTCATGGCGGCTCCGGTGTTTTCTGTGGATAGCAAAACGCCCCGCGAACGGGGCGTTTGACTGGCGGCCTCAGAGCTTAGCTCTTGCTGGCTGCGCCCTTTTCGATCTGCCGGGTAATGTACCACTGTTGTGCAATGGACAGGCAGTTGTTGACTACCCAGTACAGCACCAGACCGGCCGGGAACCAGAGGAAGAAGAAGGTGAAGATGATCGGCAGCATCTTCATGACCTTGGCCTGCATCGGGTCCGGCGGCGTTGGGTTCAGCTGCTGCTGCAGGAACATGGTCGCGCCCATGATGATCGGCAGGATGAAGTACGGATCCTTCAGCGACAGGTCGGTTATCCAGCCCAGCCACTCGGCCTGACGAATCTCGACGCTTTCCATCAGTACCCAGTACAGCGCGATGAACACCGGCATCTGCACCAGAATCGGCAAACAGCCACCCAGCGGGTTGATCTTCTCTTTCTTGTACAGCTCCATCATGCCCTGGGACATTTTCTGACGGTCATCGCCGTACTGCTCGCGCAGCGCCTGCAGCTTGGGAGCAACACGGCGCATGTTGGCCATGGAGCGGTAGCTGGTCGCCGACAGCGGGAAGAAAATCAGCTTGATCAGGCAGGTCAGCAGAATGATGCTCCAGCCCCAGTTGCCGACAAAGCCGTGGATCAGGCTCAGCACCCAGAACAGCGGCTGGGCAATCCACCACAGGAAGCCGTAGTCGACCGTCAGCTCCAGACCCTGGGAGATGGCCTTGAGGTCATCCTGAATCTTCGGGCCGGCGTAGAAGTCGGCGCTGATCTGCTGCTGTTCGCCAGCCGCCACGGTGACTGCCGGGCTGGTGAAACCAACGATGTAGTTGCCGGTACGGTCTTTCAGCGTGCGGTAGTGATGCGTGACCTCGGGGCTCGGAATCCAGGCACTGACAAAGTAGTGCTGCAGCCAGGCAATCCAGCCGCCGGAGACGTTTTCAGCCAGACGGGTGTCATCCAGCTCGGACATCTTCAGCTTGGTGTAGGACGCATCGTCGCTCCAGTAGGCGGTACCCAGGAAGGTCGCCATGCCGGTGGCGGTGGAGCTGGACGGGTCGCCGCTGCCGTCACGCTTGATCTGACCAAACAGGCTGCCGCTCCAGGGCTGGCTGCTCTGGTTGTCGATCAGGTAGCTGACGCTGACCAGGTAGCTGCCACGGGTAAAGGTGAAGCGCTTGGTGACGTTGACGCCGTCGTTGCTGGTCGTCAGGTCAACCACCAGTTGCTCCTGACCGTCGGCCAGCTGGTAGCTGCTTTGCTCGACACTGTAGCGGGCGCGGCCGCTGGACTTGTCCGGGCCTTGCTGGCCGGTCAGGCCGCTTTGCGCGATATAGGTGCGGTTGCCCGATTGCTCCAGCAGCTGGAACGGCAGATCCGGACGATCCTTGCGGGTCGGATACTGCGGCAGGGCCAGCGAAACAATGTCACCACCCACCGGGTTGATGGTCACCTGCAGGGTGTCGGTTTCAACCTTGACCAGTCCACCCTTTGCCTCCGGGGTGGTTACCTGGGCCGGCGCCAGGGCTTCGCCCTCGCCATTGATGGCAGCCGGTACATCACCGTCATGAGCGGCGGCGTTGTCATCGCCTGGCAGATCACTGCTGTCGAGCGGCGCCACCTGGGTCTGGGCTGCCGGAGCAAGATCCTGCTGAACAAAATCCTTATTCCACTGCACCACCATCAGGTAGGTGATCACCAGTAGAGCACCGATGAGGATATTACGTTGGAGGTTCATGGTTTGTTGGCCATTCGGGTCGGTCGGTTGGCAGAAGCTGGCGGTACCGGATCATACCCACCGGCGTTCCAGGGGTGACAACGTCCAAGGCGGCGTGCGCTGAGCAGGCTGCCCTTAAGAAAACCATGCTCTTCGATGGCTTCCTGGGCGTAGCAGGAACAGGAGGGATAGAAACGGCAGTGACTGGCCATCATGGGACTGATGGCGTAGCGGTAAACCTTGATCAGTCCGAGCGCGATGCTACGCATGGGATGACGGGGGTCCGGGGTCACGTGAGCGGTTTTTTGCAGCCGATTTTATAAGCCTGCGCCACATGCCCTGATACAGGGCATGCAGTGCAGCATTGTCCAGGTCGCCCAGACCCTTGCGGGCCAGCACGACAATGTCCAGATCTCCCAGCTCAGCACGATGCTGTCTGAACGATTCTCTGGCGATACGCTTGACCTTGTTGCGGTCTACCGCGCGCCGAACATTTTTCTTGGCAATGACCAGACCCAGCCGTGCGTGGCCCAGAGTATTTTCTCTGGCCAACAGCAGCAGACTGGGTCCTGAGGCTTTGCAGGTGGCTCCATCGAAAACGCGCTTGAACTGAGCAGGCGTCAATAGCCTGTGTTCAGGTGTGAATCCGAGATCCACCAGTAAACCGGTGCTTAGGCGGACAGGCGTGCGCGGCCTTTGGCACGACGGCGAGCCAGAACAGCACGGCCGTTCTTGGTAGCCATACGAGCACGGAAACCGTGGGTGCGCTTGCGCTTCAGTACGCTGGGTTGGAACGTTCTTTTCATCTTCAGATACCTGAGTAAGTCACATCAGAGCTAAGTGCCCCTTCGAGGGACCGGCAATTCTAGAGAAAAAGCCAGAGCAGGTCAATTTCCTCCGCAGGCAAAAAACCGCGAATTGCCGAACACTGCCGCATCCCTGCTGTGGCTCTCAAGGCGTTGCGGCAGACATGTTCTGTCTGCCCGTGGTCGACCTATCACCCTGCGATGAATAGATAATATGAAATCAGTTTGATTAAAAGATAAATACAGTGACTGTATATAGCGCGGCGTTTATCTGTGGATAAGCGCTTAAAAACCCTAAATATCAGTATGTTGATGCAATGATAACCCTGCGGATAAGCGGGGGACGATACCCGGCGGGTCTTGTGTGCGCCCTGTGGATAAGAGGGGTGGATATCCACAGGCTGGTTTATCCACCGATCCGAGCCCCGTTTACCAACAAGCCTGAGGCGCAGTTGTTAACAGGTTCTACAGGGCGCGGTTTACAAGGCATTTGTGCTTTTTCACAGGGGCAATGACGGTAAACGTCAAGCCGATGGCTGTTGGCTTTTTTGTTGCCGGTAGGGGGCTGGTGTGTGGATAAGTCTAGGGTGAAGGGATAGAATAGGCGGCTCTGTTATCCGTAGTTCGTCGCCCCGCCGCGATGTGCATTTGTCTTCAATAAAAGCCGCTGGTGTCAGTGGTCCCGGGGGATTCAGTGTCTGTTGCACTTTGGCAGCAATGCATCGATTTTTTGCGTGATGAGCTTCCATCTCAACAGTTCAATACCTGGATTCGCCCGCTGCAGGTTGATGGCGACCAGGCCGAGATCCGTCTGTACGCGCCCAACCGCTTTGTACTCGACTGGGTCAACGACAAATACCTGAACCGCATTCAGGAGCTGCTGGATGACCTGTCCCAGGGGCAGGCGCCGATGGTCTCGCTGCTGATTGGCAGTCGTCGTGCTGCACCTGCGGTAGCACCTGCTACCCAAGCCGCGCCAGCCCCGGCGCCGCGACCGATTGATCCGACGCCTGCGCCTGCTCCTGCAACCCCGGCGGTTACGCCTGTCGTGGTGAGCTCACAGCCGGCTGCAGGTCATGGCGGCTCAGATGCCACCGCCGAGTTCGCCGGCAACAGCCAGCCCGACACCAGTCAGCCGCCGCCTACGCTGATCAAGCACACCAGCCTGCTCAATCGCAGCTTCACCTTTGAGAACTTTGTAGAAGGCAAATCCAACCAGCTGGCCCGCGCGGCGGCCTGGCAGGTAGCCGATAACCCGAAGCACGGTTATAACCCGCTGTTTCTTTATGGTGGCGTAGGTCTGGGTAAAACCCACCTTATGCACGCGGTGGGTAACCACCTGTTGAAGAAGAACCCGGCGGCCAAGATTGTCTATCTGCATTCCGAGCGTTTTGTGGCCGATATGGTCAAGGCGTTGCAGATGAATGCCATCAACGATTTCAAGCGCTACTACCGTTCGGTCGATGCGCTGTTGATTGACGACATTCAGTTCTTTGCCAAGAAGGAGCGCTCCCAGGAGGAGTTCTTCCATACCTTCAACGCGCTGCTCGAAGGTGGTCAGCAGGTCATCCTTACCAGTGACCGTTATCCCAAAGAGATCGACGGCCTGGAAGAACGCCTCAAGTCGCGTTTTGGTTGGGGCCTCACCGTGGCCGTCGAGCCGCCGGAGCTGGAGACTCGCGTCGCCATTTTGATGAAGAAGGCCGAGCAGTCGCGGGTGGATCTGCCCCACGATGCCGCCTTCTTTATTGCCCAGCGCATTCGCTCCAACGTGCGTGAGCTGGAAGGTGCTCTCAAGCGCGTGATTGCCAGCGCCCACTTTATGGGGCGCGATATCACCATCGAGCTGATTCGCGAGTCGCTGAAGGACCTGCTGGCCTTGCAGGACAAATTGGTCAGTATCGATAATATCCAGCGTACCGTCGCCGAGTACTACAAGATCAAGGTTGCGGACGTGCTGTCCAAGCGTCGTTCGCGTTCAGTCGCCAGACCGCGTCAGGTTGCCATGGCCCTGTCCAAGGAGCTGACCAACCACAGTTTGCCGGAAATCGGCGACGCCTTTGGTGGACGCGATCACACCACGGTATTGCATGCCACGCGCAAGATTGCTGAACTGCGCGAAACCGACGCGGATATCCGCGAGGACTACAAGAATTTGTTGAGGACGCTGACGACCTGATCGTCAGCCCACACCACTGCCAACCAGCACGAGGTCGAAGGAAGACAATGCAATTCACCATTCAGCGCGAAGCTCTGTTGAAGCCCCTGCAACTGGTTGCGGGTGTTGTGGAACGCCGCCAGACCCTTCCGGTTCTGTCCAACGTACTGCTTGTTGTCGACGGCAATACCCTGTCGCTCACCGGTACCGATCTGGAAGTCGAACTGGTTGGTCGCATTCCCCTGGAAGAAGGTAGCGAAGCTGGTGAGATTACCGTGCCGGCGCGCAAGCTCATGGACATCTGCAAATCACTGCCGGATGACACCGCCATCACCCTCAAGGTGGAAGAAGGCAAGGCATTGATCAAGGCGGGCCGCAGCCGCTTTACCCTGGCAACGCTGCCGGCAGCCGACTTCCCCAATGTTGAAGATGGCCCGGGTGCGATGAGCTTTGCCATCACTCAGAATAAGCTGCGTCGCCTGATCGACCGCACCAGTTTTGCCATGGCTCAGCAAGATGTGCGCTATTACCTCAACGGCCTGCTGCTGGAGATCAACAAGGGTCAGCTGCGAGCAGTGGCCACCGATGGTCACCGCATGGCGATGTGTACCGTTGATGCCAACATCGACTACCAGGAACGTTATCAGCTCATCGTGCCGCGTAAGGGCATTCTTGAGCTGGCGCGTCTGCTGGGTGAAGCCGACGACACCGTTAACGTGGTGTTGGGCAGCCATCATATTCGCGCTACCACGGGGGACTTTACCTTCACCTCCAAACTGGTCGACGGCAAGTTCCCGGATTACGAGCGTGTTCTGCCGCGCGGTGGCGACAAGATTGTGATTGCAGACCGTCAAACCCTGCGTGATGCATTTAGCCGCACTGCTATTTTGTCGAACGAAAAGTATCGCGGCATTCGCCTTACCCTGGAGTCTGGCCAGCTGAAGATTCAGGCCAATAACCCGGAGCAGGAAGAGGCTGAAGAAGAAGTGATGGTCGACTACAACGGCGCCGGTCTGGAGATCGGGTTTAACGTCAGCTATCTGCTCGACGTGATGAATGTGCTGGGGCATGAGCAGGCGAAGATGGTGCTGTCCGATGCCAACAGCAGCGCACTGGTTCAAGAAGCTGAGTCCGACGAAAGCCTCTATGTCGTCATGCCCATGCGCCTCTGATCGCGCATGCCCCTCACTCGTCTTGCGGTCACCGCGGTGCGTAATCTGCACCCGGTGACCCTGCTTCCCTCCCCCCGCATCAATCTCGTTTCCGGCGCCAACGGCAGTGGCAAAACCAGTTTGCTGGAAGCCATTCATATTCTTGGCCTCGCCCGCTCCTTTCGCAGCACTCGCTTGCAGCCCGTTATTCAGTACGAGCAGGACAGTTGTACGGTCTTCGCCGAACTGCAGTCTCTTCAGGGCGTCGCATCCAAACTCGGCATTTCGCGTAATCGGCAGGCCGATTACGAGATACGCATTAACGGGCAAAGCGCACGTAGTACTGCCCAGCTTGCCGAGTTGCTGCCGCTGCAACTGATTAATCCTGACAGTTTTCGTTTGCTGGAAGGCGCCCCAAAACAGCGTCGCCAGTATCTCGATTGGGGCGTGTTCCACGTGGAACATCGTTTTCTGTCAGCGTGGCAGCGGCTGCAAAAGAGCCTCAAACAACGGAATTCGTTGCTGCGACGTGGTAGAATCGAACGTTCGCTCCTGGCCCCCTGGGAGGCCGAGATAGTCGCCGCTGGCGAGCAGATAGACGGCTTCCGGCAGGCCTATCTCCAGCAGCTCAAACCTATCTTCGAACAGACGTTGGGAGAGCTGGTTGAACTGGATGGCCTCACCCTCAGTTACTTCCGAGGCTGGGACAGGGAGCGTGGATTGGCTGAGGTACTGGATAGTCAGTACGAGCGCGACTGCGCACTCGGGCATACCCAGGCAGGGCCTCAACGGGGTGATTTGCGCTTGCGGCTGCGGGGGTTGAATGCCGCAGAGGTGCTTTCTCGGGGCCAGCAGAAACTGGTGGTATGCGCCCTGAAGATTGCCCAGGGCCGACTGCTGCGTCAGCTTGATCGTCAGCAGGACTGTGTCTTCCTGGTGGACGACTTGCCCTCAGAGCTGGATCAGGCGCATCGGCAGGCGCTCTGTGGCCTGCTCGAATCGCTGGAGTGTCAGGTATTTATTACCTGCGTAGATGCCGACTCGCTGAGCAATTGCTGGCAGCCGGATACACCTTTATCCATGTTCCACGTGGAACATGGGCACATTGTGCAGACCGAATGAAGTCTGGAGTGACTCAAGATGACTGATAACAAAGCCTATGATTCATCGAGTATTAAGGTTCTGAAGGGCCTTGATGCGGTGCGTAAGCGTCCCGGTATGTACATCGGTGACACCGATGACGGCACTGGCCTCCACCACATGGTCTTTGAAGTCGTCGACAACTCTATCGATGAGGCCCTCGCCGGCCACTGCAGCGATATCGACATCACCATTCACACCGATGAGTCGATCAGCGTGCGTGACAACGGACGGGGCATCCCGGTCGATGCGCACGAAGAAGGCGTATCGGCGGCCGAGGTGATCATGACCGTGTTGCACGCTGGCGGCAAATTCGACGACAACAGCTATAAGGTGTCCGGCGGTTTGCACGGGGTGGGTGTGTCGGTAGTAAACGCGCTCTCCGAGAAGCTGATTCTGACCATCCGCCGTCACGGCAAAGTGTGGGAACAGACCTACGTTCACGGCGTACCACAGGCCCCGTTGGCCGAAGTGGGCGATACCGACAGCACCGGCACCCAGATTCACTTCAAGCCCTCTGCCGAGACCTTCAGCAGCATCTCCTTCAGTTGGGACATCCTGGCCAAGCGCCTGCGTGAACTGTCGTTCCTCAACTCGGGTGTGGGCATCAACCTGAAGGACGAGCGTACCGGCAAACACGAGCTGTTCCGCTATGAAGGTGGTCTGCGCGCCTTTGTTGACTACCTGAACCACAACAAGACCAGCATCAACTCGGTATTCCACTTCAACCTGCAACGTGAAGATGGCATCGGCGTGGAAGTGGCGATGCAGTGGAACGACAGCTTCAACGAAAGCATCCTCTGCTTCACCAACAACATTCCCCAGCGCGACGGTGGTACCCACCTCGCCGGTTTCCGTAGCGCCCTCACCCGCAGCCTGAACAGCTACATCGAGCAGGAAGGTCTGCTGAAAAAGCTCAAGGTCAACACCTCCGGTGACGACGCCCGTGAAGGTCTGACCGCGATCATTTCGGTCAAAGTGCCGGACCCCAAATTCTCTTCGCAGACCAAAGACAAGCTGGTTTCCTCTGAAGTGAAAACCGCGGTCGAGCAGGAAATGAACAAGTACTTTGGCGACTACCTGCTGGAAAAGCCCGGTGAGGCCAAAGCGGTTGTCGGCAAGATGATTGACGCTGCCCGTGCCCGTGAAGCAGCGCGCAAGGCGCGTGAGATGACGCGCCGCAAAGGGGCGCTGGATATCGCCGGTCTACCCGGCAAACTGGCAGACTGCCAGGAGAAAGACCCGGCCCTCTCCGAACTCTACATTGTGGAGGGTGACTCCGCCGGCGGCTCTGCCAAACAGGGCCGTAATCGTCGTACCCAGGCGATCCTGCCGCTCAAGGGTAAGATCCTCAACGTCGAGAAGGCACGCTTCGACAAGATGCTCTCCTCCGCCGAGGTGGGCACACTGATCACCGCACTGGGCTGCGGTATCGGCCGCGAAGAATTCAATATCGAAAAGCTGCGTTACCACAACATCATCATCATGACCGATGCTGACGTTGACGGCTCGCACATTCGTACCCTGCTGCTGACCTTCTTCTTCCGTCAGATGCCGGAGCTGATCGAAAACGGTTACGTGTATATCGCGCAACCGCCGCTCTACAAGATCAAGAAGGGCAAGCAGGAGCAGTATCTGAAAGACGACGAGGCGCTCGAGGAATACCTCACCCAGTCCGCGCTGGAAGATTCCTACCTGTACGTCAACGAAGATGCCCCGGGCATCACCGGTGAAGCGCTGGAGCGCATTGTGCAGCAGTTCCGTGCGGTGATGCGTACGCTCAAGCGTCTGGCCCGCCTGTACCCGCAGGAGCTGATGGAACACTTTGTTTACCTGCCGCGTCTGACCGTCGAGAATCTCGGCGACAAGGCCTTTATGGATGAGTGGATCAAGGGCCTGGCTACCCGTGTAGCGGCGACCGAACGCTCCGGGCAGCAGTACAACGTCAGTTTGCGTGAGGACACCGAACGCCACCTGTGGCTGCCGGAAGTGGAGTCCATCACCCACGGCATGTCGAGCTACATCACCTTCAACCGCGATCTGTTTGCGAGCAACGATTACCGCTCCATGGCCGAGCTGGGTGAAACCCTGCAAAGCCTGCTGGAGCCCGGCGCCTACATGCAACGTGGCGAGAAGAAGAAGCCGATAACCACCTTCAAGGAAGCGCTAGAGTGGATGATGAACGAGACCGCGCGTCGTCATTACATTCAGCGCTACAAGGGGCTGGGCGAGATGAACCCGGAGCAGCTGTGGGAAACCACCATGGACCCGGAAAGCCGCCGTATGCTGCGCGTGAACATTGAAGACGCTATCGCCGCCGACCAGATCTTCAACACCCTGATGGGCGATCAGGTTGAGCCGCGTCGCGACTTTATCGAAAGCAACGCTCTGGCGGTATCTAACCTGGACGTTTGATCGGCCCAGGCGTGGACAACAAAAACCCCTTTAACTGTATGGTTAAAGGGGTTTTTGTTTGGCTGGCGGGAGACATCACAACAGGTGATGGGGGGTAGCTATTAACCCGGACTAACACTGCCCCAGATAGTTTGTCTGGCTATCTCTCAACGAAAATCGTCGGTCAGGTCGGACTCAGAAAAGCCGCCGCCCGAGGATTTAAAGGACAGCTCTGTTTCCTGTTGCGGCGCTGCGGCCGGTTGCTGGGGCATGTTCAATGGCGACTCGCTGCGGGTATCGCTGAACTTGGCCTTGAGCTTCAGGTCGGTCGGCGAGTCGGCGTAGCGCAACGCCATATCCAGGGTGATACTGCCCTTGCCCACCAGCTCGTACAGGTGTTGATCGAAGCTTTGCAGGCCCGGCTCCTGGCCGCGGTTCATGGAGTCCTTGATCTCGTGCAGCTCGTCGCGGGCGATCAGGTTGCGGATGTACGGCGTACGTAGCAACACCTCGACCGCGGCCACCCGCTTTTGCTCAACGCCGGGCACCAGGCGCTGGGCAATGATACCGGCCAGGTTCATCGAGATGTCGCCGAGGGTCTGCTTGCGCTCCCCTTCCGGGAACAGGTTAACGATGCGTTCAATCGCCTGGACGCTGTTGGTGGCATGCAGGGTAGCGACCACCAGGTGACCGGTTTCGCTGTAATGCAGGGCGTGCTGCATGGTCGCCTTGTCGCGGATTTCGCCGATCATGATGACGTCCGGCGACTCGCGCAGCACGTTGCGCAGGGCGTGGGCAAAGCTCTGGGTATCCAGGCCAACCTCACGCTGATCGACGATGGATTTCTTGTGCTCGTGCAGAAACTCGATCGGGTCTTCGATACAGACGATATGCCCGGCGCGGTTAGTGTTGCGGTAGTCGAGCATGGCTGCCAGCGTGGTGGACTTACCGGAGCCGGTGGCACCCACCACCAGGATCAGACCGCGATCCTTGAGCGCGAGTTTTTCCAGCTGCACCGGCAGGCCCAGCTCGGCAAAGGCCGGGATCTGGTGACTGATGTGGCGCACGACCATACCCACTTCGCCGCGCTGATAGTACACGTTGATGCGAAAGCGGCCGCAATTGGGCAGCCCAACGGCCAGGTTCATCTCCTGTTCGCGCTCAAATTCCTCGATCTGCTTGTGGCTCATGACTTGCCAGGCGAGTTCCCTGACCGCGCCGGAGGCCAGGGGCTGATTGCCGAAGGCGAAGAAATCGCCCTCGCGCTTTAGCGTGACGGGGGCGCCAACGCTGAAAAACAAGTCTGATCCTTCCTTCTCGACCAGGGCTTTGAGATAGCGGTTAATATCCATATCAGGGTACCGAGCAGACAGTCTTTGTGGGGCGAACGCCCATTATGGACCAGAGCGGGCTCACGCGTCGCGCAGGCTCTGCAACTGCGCGTTGATCCAGCTTTCGGCCTGCTTGTTGGCGGCAACGATAGAGCGCGGGTCGGCGCCGGCCGGGTAGATCGCCGGGCCGATCATGACCTTGATGGTGCCCGGCTTTTTGCCCCAGCCGTGACGCGGCCAGTATTCGCCGGCATTGTGCGCAACCGGAATGATGGGAGCGTTGTTGGCGCAAGCCAGTGCCGCGCCACCACGGGAGAATTTGACCGTCTCACCGGGGGCAATGCGCGTGCCTTCGGGGAAGACCAGAATCCACATGCCGTCCTTCAGGCGCTCACCGCCGGTGCGGGTCAGTTGCTGTAACGAGTCGCGGGCCTTGCTGCGGTCGATGGCGATGGGTTTGGCCAGCGCGAAGGCCCAGCCGAAAAAGGGCACCAGCAGCAGCTCGCGCTTGATCAGCTGGGTTTGCGGGCGAAACAGCCGCGGCAGGAAAAAGGTCTCCCAGGTGCTCTGGTGGTTGGCCAGAATCACGCCCGGCTGATCCGGTATGTTCTCCCGGCCAATGACTTCGTAGTTGATGCCGACAATGTGCTTGGTCAGCCACACGGCCACGCGTGTCCACCATTCGATGATCACCTTGACCCGCCAGCGGACGTTGAGAAACAGCGCAACCGGAATGATCAGGACGCACCAGATCGCGGCGCTGGTCGACAGCAGCAGGTAAAACAGGGCGACGCGCAGGGACATCAACAGGGCCATGGCTCAGGATTCCAGAAGGTGATCGACAACAGCGGCCAGGTCGTCAAAGACCTGGGTGCCGGTGGGCAGCGTCTTGTGTTCGCTGCGGGCGCCCTTACCGGTACGTACCAGGTAGGGAGTACAACCGACGGCGCAGCCGGCTTCGAGGTCACGCGGGCTGTCGCCCACGGTGGGCACGCCCTGCAGGGGCTGGTTGAAATGCTCGGCTATCTGCATGAACAGGCCCGGCAGTGGCTTGCGGCAGTCACAGCCGGCCTCCGGCGCGTGCGGGCAATAACGGATCAGATCCACCTGACCGCCCTGCTCTGCCACCAGCTGGCAGAGACGCTCATGCATGCTCTGCAAGGTGGCTTCGCTGTAATAGCCGCGGCCAATGCCGGACTGGTTGGTCGCCACGGCGACCGTCCAGCCCGCCTTGCTCAGCCGCGCGATGGCAGCAATGGAACCCGGCAGCGGAATCCATTCCTCCAGCGACTTGATGTAGGCGTCGGAGTCGTAATTGATGACCCCGTCGCGGTCGAGAATAATCAGCTTCACGTCAAGCTTCCATGGTCAGCCGGCCAATCGAGTAGCAGCGCGGCATCGGTGGCTGGCCCGTCTTCGCTGCCCGTGGCTGGAGGCTGAAGGCTGGAAGTCGGCACATGGTGTTGTCTTCCAGCCTTCAGCGTCTAGCTTCGAGCCTGTTATTAACCCAGCAGCGAAATATCCGCCACCCCGAGGAACAGGCCGCGCAGGCGAGCCAGCAGCGCGTAGCGGTTGGCTTTGACCGCCGGGTCGTCGGCGTTGACCAGTACCTGCTCGAAGAAGGCGTCAACCGGCTCGCGCAGGGCGGCCAGACGCTCCAGCGTGGGTTGGTACTGGCGCTGGTCTGCCAGCGGCGCTACGGCCTGCTCTGCGGCCTCTACGGCGCTGGCCAGAGCCTGCTCGGCGCTTTCCTGCAGCAGCGCGGTGTTGATCTCGGTTGCGACCACACCTTCGGCCTTGGACAGGATGTTGGACACCCGCTTGTTGGCGGCGGCCAGCGTGTCGGCCTCGGGCAGACGACGGAACGCCTGCACGGCCTGTACGCGCTGATCAAAGTCCAGCGGCGAGGTCGGGCTGACCGCACGGACCGACTGGTACACGGCCACGTCGATGCCTTCGTCCTCGTAGCGGGCGCGCAGGCGGTCGAAGATAAAGTCCTGCACCTGGGCGACCAGGCCGTTGGCCTTTACGCGGCTGCCGTATTGCTCGACGGCGGCCTGCAGCGCGGTGTTCAGATCCAGCTCCAGCTGCTTCTCGATCAGGATACGCAGCACACCCAGGGCGGCGCGACGCAGGGCGTACGGGTCCTTGGAGCCGGTGGGCAGCATGCCGATACCGAAGATACCGACCAGGGTGTCGAGCTTGTCGGCCAGCGCCACGGCGGCACCGGTCAGGGTGCTTGGCAGCTCGGCACCGGCGCCGCGCGGCATGTACTGCTCGTTCAGCGCCAGCGCCACGTCCTCGGCTTCGCCGTCGTGCTTGGCGTAGTAGTAGCCGGCAATGCCTTGCAGCTCGGGGAACTCGCCAACCATCTCGGTGGCCAGATCGCACTTGGACAGGATACCGGCGCGGGCGGCGCGCTCGGCGTCGCCGCCGATCTTCGCGGCAATCACACCGGCCAGGCTGGAGACGCGTTGGGCTTTCTCGAACACGCTGCCCAGATCAGCCTGGAACACCACATTGGCCAGACGCTCGTTACGGGTTTCCAGCGGCTGCTTCTGGTCCTGCTTGAAGAAGAACTCGGCGTCGGTCAGGCGCGGGCGAACTACCTTCTCGTTGCCCTCGACGATCTGCGTCGGGTCCTTGCTCTCCAGGTTGGAGACGGTGATAAAGCGCGGCAGCAGTTTGCCCTTGGCGTCCAGCAGGCAGAAGTACTTCTGGTTGTCCTGCATGGTCGAGATCAGGGCTTCCTGCGGCACCTCAAGGAAGCGCTCCTCAAAGCTGCACACCAGCGGCACCGGCCACTCGACCAGCGCGGTGACTTCGTCCAGCAGGTCGGCCGGAACAATGGCGGTGCCCTGCTGCTCGGCCGCCAGCGCGTCGACGCGGGTCTTGATGATCTCGCGGCGTTCGGCGAAGTCGGCAATCACATGCGCACTGCGCAGGGTCTCGGCGTAGGCCGCAGGACTCGCGATGGTGACCTGATCCGGGTGATGGAAGCGGTGACCACGGGACAGGTTACCGGCCTGCTGGGAGAGAATCTCGCAGGGCACGACCTGCTCGCCCAGCAGCATCACCAGCCACTGGGTCGGACGCACGAATTCGGTTTTACGGGCACCCCAGCGCATGCGCTTGGGAATCGGCAGCGCGGCCAGTGCGGCGTCGACGATACCGGGCAGCAGATCGGTCGCCGGCTGGCCCGGAATGTTCTGCACAAAGCGCAGCTTGGGGCCGCTCTGGTCGATCTCATCCAGGCTCACGCCGCACTTGCGGGCAAAGCCCTCGGCGGCCTTGGTCGGATTGCCGTCGGCGTCGAACGCCGCCTGCAGCGGCGGGCCATCAAGCTGGGTGGTGCGGTCCGGCTGCTGGGTGGCCAGCGCTTCGACCAGCACGGCCAGACGGCGCGGTGCGGCGTAGTAACGGGCCGTGGCGTAACCCAGGCCGGCGTCCTTCAGGCCGCCTTCAACCCCGGCCAGAAAGGCCTCAGCCAGCTTCTTCAGGGCCTTGGGAGGCAGCTCTTCGGTGCCCAGTTCAACGAGAAAATCCTGCGCCTGCATTATTCGGCCTCCTTCAGCTTGGCCAGTACTTCGTCACGCAATTCGGGGGTGGCCATCGGGAAGCCGAGGCGGGCGCGGGCCAGCAGGTAGCTTTGGGCAATCGCGCGGGACAGGGTGCGAACACGGAGAATGTAACGCTGACGCTCGGTTACCGAGATGGCACGGCGGGCGTCCAGCAGGTTGAAGGTGTGCGATGCCTTGATGACCATCTCGTAGGCCGGCAGCGGCAGCTCCAGCTCGATCAGACGGTTGGCTTCACCTTCGTAGAAATCGAACAGTTCGAACAGCTTGTCGACGTTGGCGTGCTCGAAGTTGTAGGTCGACTGCTCCACTTCATTCTGGTGGAACACGTCGCCGTAGCTGACCTTGCCGAACGGGCCGTCGGAGTAGACCAGATCGTAGACCGAGTCGACGCCCTGCAGGTACATCGCCAGACGCTCCAGACCGTAGGTGATCTCACCGGTGACCGGATAGCACTCAACGCCACCGACCTGCTGGAAGTAGGTGAACTGGGTGACTTCCATGCCGTTGAGCCAGACTTCCCAGCCCAGACCCCAGGCGCCCAGGGTTGGCGATTCCCAGTTGTCTTCAACAAAGCGGATATCGTGCACCAGTGGGTCGATACCGATGTGGCGTAGCGAATCCAGGTACAGCTCCTGAATGTTGTCCGGGTTCGGCTTCAGTACTACCTGAAACTGGTAGTAGTGCTGCAGGCGGTTCGGGTTCTCGCCGTAGCGGCCGTCAGCCGGGCGGCGGCTGGGCTGTACGTAGGCGGCGTTCCAGGTTTCCGGGCCGATGGCGCGCAGGAAGGTAGCGGTGTGGAAGGTGCCGGCACCCATTTCCATGTCGTAGGGCTGCAAAACCACACAACCCCGCTCTGCCCAGTAGCTTTGCAGGGCAAGGATCAGTCCTTGAAAGGTGTGGACGGCTGGATTGGTCTGAGTCACGTGTTTCACCAGGTCGGGCTGTGAAATTGAGAAAGGCCGAAGTATACAGTCAGAACGCCTGCGACATACAGGAAAGCGGCGGATTTACTGGTCTGCGCCGCTGAAAGCGGCGAGGCTGGCCAATCTCTTTGCCTGCTCATGGATGGGCCACCGCCGAACGCTCGATGACCTGCCCAAGCCGGTCGAAATCGATATTGGCGCCGGAGTTGATGGCGATCAGGGTCTCGCCCTGGATGCCCTCGCGGCGCACATACTGGCGTAGCCCGGCCACCGCCAGCGCACCGGAGGGTTCGGTGATGGAGCGGGTGTCGTCGTAGATGGCACGCACAGCGCTGCAGATCTCATCGTTGCTGACCGTGACCACTTCATCGACATAGCGCCGGCAGTACTCGAAATTCAGCGCGCCGATCTGCGCGACCGCCACGCCATCGGCAAAACGTCCAACACGCGGCAACACCACGCGCGTATTGGCCGCCAGCGCGGCCTGCAGGCAGGCCGATTCCTGCGACTCGACACCGATCACCCGTACCTCGGGGCGCAGGTATTTGATGTAGGCCGCGACGCCGGCAATCAGCCCGCCGCCGCCAACCGGTACAAACACCGCCTTCAGTGGGCTCTGGTATTGGCGCAGCAGTTCCACGGCGACCGTGCCCTGGCCGGCGATCACATCGGGGTCGTCAAAGGGCGGCACAAAGGTGTAGCCCTGCTGCTCGGCCAGTTGCAGCGCGTGGGCCAGCGCCTCGGCAAAGCCCTCGCCGTGCAGCAGCGCGGTTGCGCCACGGGCGCAGACGCCCTCTACCTTGAGCCGGGGTGTGGTGGTGGGCATGACGATCAGTGCGCGTACGCCGAGTCGCTGGGCGGCCAGCGCCAGGCCCTGGGCGTGGTTGCCGGCCGAGGCGGTGATCACGCCGCGGGCGCGTTCGCTGGGGGTAAGGCGTGCGACCCGGGTATAGGCACCGCGGATCTTGAACGAGAACACCGGCTGCAGGTCTTCGCGCTTGAGCAGCACCTGGTTGTTCAGGTGGGCTGACAGGCGCGGGGCAAATTGCAGTGGGGTCTCAAGCGCAACGTCGTAGACCGGGGCCGAGAGGATGCTGCCGACCAGTGCGCGTAGCTGCGCCGTGCCGTCGTCCTCGCTGAGGTCGGTGTCGGAAGTGGGTGAGGCTGTGGCGGTGTTCATGCTGTCTCCTGATGCGGTTGGAACCTCGGAGACAGTGCTGATTACCCGCCTCGGAGGCGGGTGGGGTCTGGACGCAAGCTAGCCCGCCGTTACTGGAATGGCGGTAATAATCATGGCGGCGGTGAACAGGCGTGCGTTGGTCATGTGGTCGAATCTAGCGCGTGGGCAGGACGGGCGTCAATCGTCGCGGGTCAGCACTTCGAGCAATTCGATCTCGAAGCGCAGGTTGCTGCCGGGCTTGATATGCTCGCCAACGCTGCGTTCGCCGTAGGCCAGCGCTGCCGGTACCAACAGCTGACGGCGGCCGCCAACGCGCATGCCCATCAGGCCCTGATCCCAACCCTTGATGACCCGTCCGGTGCCGATCACGCACTGGAATGGGCGACCACGCTGGTGGGAAGAATCAAATACCGTGCCGTCTTCCAGGGTGCCGGTGTAGTGGGTGGTGATCAGCGCGCCTTTGACGCACTCCTTGCCCTCGCCCACGCTCAGGTCGATTATTTGCAACTGGTCGCTCATGCGGTTCTCCGTGGGCGAATACAAGATGGATTTTGGCGAGTATAACCGCCGAATTGGAGCAAGACATGACCGCGACAGACCCGATACGCTGCGCATGGTGCAGTGATGACCCCCTGTATCAGCGCTATCACGACGAGGAGTGGGGCGTGCCCTGCCGCGACGCCGACAGTCTGTTCGAGATGCTGCTGCTGGAAGGCTTTCAGGCGGGCCTGTCGTGGATCACCGTGCTGCGCAAGCGTGAGCACTACCGCCAGGTGTATCGGGGCTTTGATATCGACTTTATGGCCAACCAGAGTGATGAGGAGCTGCAGGCACTGTTGCAGGATGCGGGCATCATTCGCAATCGGCTCAAGGTGTATGGCGCGCGACGCAACGCCCGTGCCTGGCAGCGTTTGTGCGCCGAGCATGACCCGGTCGAGTGGTTGTGGCAGTTCGTTGGCGGCCAGCCGTTGATTCGTCATGCCGCCACCTTGGGCGAGATTCCGGCGCAGACGGCAGAGGCCAAGGCGATGAGCAAGGCATTGCAGAAAGCCGACTTCACCTTTGTCGGACCGACCATCTGCTACGCCTTTATGCAGGCCACCGGCATGGCGATGGATCACACCACCGACTGCCACTGTTACCCTGCCCTGGCCGGCGGCTGATCCGGCTTCTCGCCCTGCTCGTCCGAGCGGCTTACAATGGCCGCTGACTCATTGTTCGGAGCATTGCCGTGGAGCGGTTGAAAGGCGCCATCATCATTGGATTTCTCAAGCTGTTTTCCATGCTGCCGTTCAGTGTGGCGCAGCGCTTGGGTGCGCTGGTTGGCTGGTTGATGTGGAAGCTGCCCAACCGCTCACGTGACGTGGTGCGGATCAACCTCAGTCACTGCATGCCGGAGCTGACCGAGGCCGAGCTGAACGATCTGGTGCGCCGTACCCTGCTCGATACCGGCCGCAGCTTTGCCGAGAGCGCCTGCGCCTGGATGTGGTCACCGCAAAAGACCGTTGGCCTGATCAAGGAAGTGGAAGGCGAAGAGCTGCTGGCCAAGGCGCTTGAGGCCGGCAAGGGTGTGGTCGGCATCACCAGTCACCTGGGTAACTGGGAGGTGCTGAACCACTGGTATTGCCTGCGCGCCAAACCGATTATCTTCTATCGTCCGCCCAAGCAGAAAGCGGTGGACGAGCTGCTGCAGCGCCAGCGCACCCAGCTGGGCAACAAGGTGGCTGCGTCCACCCGCGAAGGTATTATCAGCGTGATGCGTGAAGTACGTCGTGGCGGCGCGGTCGGTATTCCTGCCGACCCCGAGCCGGCGCTCAAGAGCGGCCTGTTTGTGCCCTTCTTTGCCACCCGGGCACTGACCAGCAAGTTTGTGCCCAACCTGCTCAAGGGTGGGCAGGCGCAGGCCATTTTCTTTCACTGCGTGCGGCTGCCGGACAACAGCGGCTTCAAGGTTATCCTGGAAGCGGCGCCCGACGCGCTGTATAGCCAGGATGAGTACCAGGCGGTGGCCTGCATGAGTTCGGTGATCGAGAGTTACGTGCGGCGTTGGCCGAGCCAGTACATGTGGAGCATGAAGCGCTTCAAGAAGCGGCCTGAGGGCGAGAAGCGCTGGTATTAGGGAAGCACTGATTAATTCCGCATGCCCTCCCAATAGAACCACTATTGGCTGTACATCGCGCCTTGCAGCTACACGCTTGAGCACTCGCAGAGGGCGTGTGGAATTAATCAGCGCTTCCTTAAGGAAGCCAGTTGTGCCGCCGAGCTGTGGTAGTGTTCGCAGACCGGCGGCAAGAAAGCGCTCAGACTGGGGCTCTGAGTGCACAGACAAGGTGGGGGGAACGGATTGGCCAACCAACGACAGCATCCGCGTACGCCAATGAAGGCACAGATCAAGATTGCGCACCCGAGTTTTGGCGAAGTCATTGGGCACACCCGTGACCTGTCCGACGGTGGCGTTTTTGTTGAGCATGCCACCCTGGGTAGCTTACAGGTCGGTGACGAGGTTACCGGTCAGGTACAAGGCATGCCGTTTGAGGCGCCTGTCCTGCGCATGGTGGTGCAGCGGGTGATTCCCGGCGAGGGTGCGGGTCTGGCGTTTCTCGACGAAGCCTGAGCGCCCCGCAGGGCGCTTGTAGCGACTAGCGCTGCCAGAACATCGGCGACAGCAGCACCAGCAGGGTAAACACCTCCAGACGCCCGAGCAGCATGGCGAAGCTCAGCACCCATTTAACCCCCGCATCCAGATTGCCGTAGTGCACGGCCACCTCGCCCAGACCCGGGCCCAGGTTGTTGATGCAGGCGGTCAGCGCCGAGAAGGCGGTGACAAAGTCCAGCCCGGTCCCCAGCAGAATCAAAAACAGCATCGCGAAGGTAAATACGTAGACCGCGCAGAAACCCCAGACGGTTTCCACCACCCGGTCTGGCACCGGGCTGTTGCCCAGCTTGACCGGGAATACCCCGCGCGGATGCAGCAAGCGCTTGATCTCCCGCTCGCCCTGCTTGTACAGCAGCAGTACGCGAATCACCTTCATGCCGCCGCCGGTGGAGCCAGCGCAGGCGCCAATAAAGCTGGCGTACAGCAGCAGGTAGGGCAGCAGGGTCGGCCAGGTTGAAAAGTCGGTGACGCCAAAGCCGGTGGTGGTGGCGATGGAGACGGTCTCGAAGGCGGCGTAGCGCACCGAGGTCCAGACGTCGTGATGCTGGTATTGCACCAGCACCACAAAGCAGATGATGAACAGCGCCAGAATCACCAGCACGTAGGCGCGGCACTCCGGGTCCTGCCAGTAGTTTTTCAGCGAGCGGAAGCGCCAGGCGAGAAAGTGCAACGCAAAGTTGATACCCGAGATCAGCATGAACAGAATGCAGATCGCCTCGATCAACGGGCTGTTGTAGTAGCCGATGCTGGCGTCGTGGGTCGAGAAACCGCCAATCGCGACGGTCGAGAAACTGTGGCCGATGGCGTTGAACAGGTCCATGCCGGCGGCCCAGTAGGCCAGGGCGCAGGCGACGGTCAGGCCGGCATAGATATACCAGAGCACCTTGGCGGTTTCGGCGATGCGCGGGGTCAGCTTGTTTTCCTTCAGCGGGCCCGGCATCTCGGCGCGGTACAGCTGCATGCCGCCCACGCCCAGCATCGGCAGAATGGCCACCGCCAGTACGATGATCCCCATGCCGCCAAACCACTGCAGCTGCTGGCGGTAATACAGCAGCGCGCGTGGCAGGGTATCCAGCCCGGTGATGACGGTGGCCCCGGTGGTGGTCAGCCCCGAGAAGGACTCGAACACCGCATCGGCCACGCTCAGGTCAGGCATATCCAGCAACCACAGCGGCACGGCACCGAACAGGCCGAGAACCAGCCAGAACAGTACGGTAATCAGGTAGCCGTCACGGGTGCGCAGCTCGTTGCGCTGTCCGCGTACCGGCAGCCAGATACAGGCGCCGGCAATCATGGTAATGACAAAGGCGCTGAGGAAGGCGTTCATCGCCTCCTCGTGGTAGTACAGGCCAACGGCGGCCGCCGGCAGCATACTGGTGGAGAAGAGCATCAGCAGGATGCCGATGATGCGCTGTATCTGCGGATACTGCATATCGTGGCGCCTTAGAGAAAGGTCAGTCCGACCTGGAACAGACGCTCCACATCGCGAACATGTTTTTTGTCGATCACGAAGAGGATGACGTGGTCATCCGACTCGATCACGGTGGAATCGTGGGCAATCAGCACCTCGTCATCGCGCACGATGGCGCCGATGGTGGTGCCCGGTGGCAAATCGATCTGGCCAACCGACTTGCCGACGACCTTGGACGAGCGGCCGTCGCCGTGGGCCACCACCTCGATGGCTTCGGCGGCGCCGCGGCGTAGCGAGTAGACGTTGACGATGTCGCCCCGGCGCACGTGGGTCAGCAGGGTGCCGATGGTGGCCTGCGACGGAGAAATCGCGATATCGATCTCGCCGCCCTGCACCAGGTCGACGTAGGCCGGGTTGTTGATCAGCGTCATGACCTTGCGCGCGCCCAGACGCTTGGCCAGCATCGAGGACATGATGTTGGCCTCGTCGTCGTTGGTCACGGCGCAGAAGATGTCGATCTCCTCGATGTTCTCCTCGATCAGCAGCTCGCGGTCCGAGGCGCTGCCGTGCAGCACCACCGAGCGGTCGAGGTTCTTGGACAGGTAGTCGGCGCGGGCCTTGCTGGCCTCGATGATCTTCACCTGGTAGCGGCTCTCGATGGCCTCGGCCAGGCGCTCGCCGATGTTGCCGCCGCCGGCGATGATCACCCGCTTGTGGGTCTTTTCGACGCGCCGCAGCTCGCTCATCACTGCGCGGATATCGCGGCTGGCGGCGATGAAGAACACCTCGTCATCGGCTTCGATGATGGTATCGCCCTTGGGAATGATCGGTCGGTCCTTGCGGAAGATGGCGGCTACCCGGGTGTCTACGCCCGGCATGTGCTGGCGCAGAAAGCGCAGCTCCTGACCGACCAGCGGGCCGCCGTAGTAGGCGCGTACCGCTACCAGCTGCGCCTTGCCCTCGGCAAAGTCCAGCACTTGCAGCGCGCCGGGGTTCTCGATCAGGCGTTTGACGTAGTTGGTGACTACCTGTTCGGGGCTGATCAGCACGTCGATCGGCACCGCCTCGTTGTGGAACAGCCCGCCACGGGTCAGGTAGGCGGACTCGCGCACGCGGGCGATCTTGGTCGGGGTGCGGAACAGGGTGTAGGCCACCTGACAGGCGATCATGTTGGTTTCGTCGCTGCTGGTGACGGCGATCAGCATGTCGGCATCATCGGCGCCGGCCTGGCGCAGCACCGTGGGGAAAGAGCCCTTGCCATGCACGGTGCGGATATCCAGACGGTCGCCCAGCTCGCGCAGGCGCACGTTGTCGGTATCGATCACGGTGATGTCGTTGGCTTCGCTGGCCAGCTGCGCTGCCAGGCTGCCGCCGACCTGACCGGCACCGAGAATGATGATCTTCATGCCGCAGACTCCCTGTTCTTCTGTTGCGGGCTGGCACTGAGCTTGATCAGACGGGCCAGGTAGAAACCGTCGTGCCCTTCTGCCTGCGGCAGCAACTGGCGACCGCAAGGCTGAACAATACCGTAGTCACCGCTGATATCCAGCGTCCGGGCGCCGGGTTGGCGGGCAAGAAAGGCCTCGATCACCTCGGTATTTTCCTGCGGCAGCACCGAGCAGGTGGCGTACACCAGTACCCCGCCTACCTCCAGCGTAGGCCATAGGGCATCCAGTAGCTCGCCCTGCAGCGCCGCCAGCGCAGCGATATCGGCAGCTTTACGGGTCAGCTTGATATCCGGGTGGCGGCGAATGACGCCGGTGGCGGAACAGGGCGCGTCCAGTAGGATGCGCTGGAAGGGCGTGCCGTCCCACCATTGCGCGACATCACGGCCATCGGCGGCGATTAGCCGGGCGCCGAGCTGCAGGCGCTTGAGGTTCTCTTCTACCCGCTTGAGCCGTGCTGGCTCCAGATCCAGACCGACCACCTCGGCCAGATCGGGTTGCTGCTCCAGAATCTGGCAGGTCTTGCCGCCGGGGGCGCAGCAGGCGTCCAGCACGCGCAGGCCGGGTTTGAGATCGAGCAGCGGCGCCGCCAACTGCGCGGCCTCATCCTGCACGCTGACCAGTCCATCGGCAAACCCGGGCAGCAGCTGCACGTCGCAGGGCGAGGCCAGCTGTATGCCGACCGGGCTGAAGGGGCAGGCGCTGGCATCAATGTTCGCGTCGGCCAGCTGTTGCAGATAGGCATCACGGCTCAGGCGACGCTGATTGACCCGCAGGGTCATCGGCGGATGCAGGTTATTGGCGCCGGTGATGGCGCCAAGCTGCTCGGGCCAGGCCCGCTGCAGACGCTTGTACAGCCAGCCGGGGTGGGCGCATTGCTGAGACGGTGACTGATCGACTACGGCCAGCAAGGCATCGCTGTCGCGTTGCACGCGGCGCAATACTGCATTGAGCAGGCCCTTGGCCCAGGCCTTGTCGAGGCTGACCGCGGCGTTGACCGTTTCGCCAATCGCCGCATGCGCCGGCACGCGCAGGTACAGCAGTTGATACAAGCCCACCAGCAGCAGCGCGTGCAGGTCCTGATCGCCCGGCTTCATGGGCTTGTTGAGCAGCTCGCGGGCCAGTGCTTCGAGGCGGTTGTACCAGCGTGCGGTGCCAAAGGCCAGCTCCTGCACCAGCGCCTGATCGCGGGCGGCGACGCTTTTTAGTTGCGCTGGCAGGCTGCTGCCAAGGGACGCCTTGCCAGCTAGCACGGCAGCCAGGGCGCGGGCCGCCGCCGCGCGCGGATTCACTGGCCGTTGCCCAGCAGCAGGCCGGGCGCAAACTGCTCGCGGCGGGCGTTGTAGAGGTCGGCAAAGGCCAGCGGCTTGCCGCCGGGCAGTTGCAGGCGGGTCAGGCGCAGAGCGCCCTCACCGCAGGCTACCAGCAGGCCGTCGCGTTCACAGGCCAGCACCTGGCCGGGCGTGCCCTGCCCTTCGGCAGGCACGGCAGCCCAGACCTTCAGCGGCTTGCCGTCCAGTTGAGCGTGGGCCAGTGGCCAGGGATTGAAGGCGCGGATCAGGCAGTCCAGCTCGCGCGCCGGGCGCTGCCAGTCGATGGCAGACACCTGCTTGTTCAGTTTGTGGGCGTAGGTCGCCAGCGCATCGTCCTGCACCTCGCCTTGCAGGGTGCCGGCAGCCAGACCGTCGATGGCTTGCAGCACGGCCGGCGGGCCCAGCTCGGCCAGGCGGTCATGCAGACTGCCGCCAGTGTCCTCGCGGCTGATCGGCGTGCTGACCTTGAGCAGCATGGGGCCGGTGTCCAGCCCGGCTTCCATTTGCATCACGGTCACGCCGGTTTCGCTGTCGCTGGCCTCGATGGCGCGCTGGATCGGCGCTGCGCCGCGCCAGCGCGGCAGCAACGAGGCGTGGCTGTTGATGCAGCCCAGACGCGGGATGTCCAGCACCGCCTGCGGCAGGATCAGGCCGTAAGCGACGACCACCAGCAGGTCCGGCTTAAGGTCGGCCAGTGCCTGCTGGTCCTCAATGGCGCGCAGGCGCTCGGGCTGCATCACCGGCAAGTCGTGAGCCAGGGCCAGTTGTTTGACTGCACTCATGGCCAGCTTCTGGCCGCGGCCGGCGGGTCGGTCGGGTTGGGTGTACACCGCCACAATATTGAGTTTGGCGTCAATCAGCGCCTGCAGATGGGCGGCGGCAAACTCGGGTGTGCCGGCAAAGACGATGCGAAGGTCGGATGCGTTCATGGAGGTCCGTAAAGAAAAGGCTTGCCGAAGCAAGCCTTGATAGCCGGGTCAGATCAGGCCGAAGCCTGGCTGCGATGGATTTTCTCCAGTTTCTTGCGAATACGGTCACGCTTGAGGTTGGACAGGTAGTCGACGAACAGCTTACCGTTGAGGTGGTCGCACTCGTGCTGGATGCAGACTGCCAGCAGGCCGTCGTAGACCTCGTCAAAGGCGTTGCCGTCACGGTCCAGCGCCTTGACGCGTACGCGCTCCGGACGCTCGACGTTTTCATAGAAACCTGGCACCGAGAGACAGCCTTCCTGCATCTGCTCCAGATCTTCGGTGAGCGGCTCCAGTTCGGGGTTGATGAATACCCGTGGTTCGGACTTGTCCTCGGAGATGTCGATTACCACGACACGCTCGTGCACGTTGACCTGGGTCGCCGCCAGCCCGATACCGGGGGCGTCGTACATGGTCTCGAACATGTCGTCGACAAGCTGCTGGATTCGCGCATCCACTGTGGCCACCGGCTTGGCGATGGTACGCAGTCGTGGGTCGGGAAATTCCAGTATGTTCAATATCGCCATGGGGTTTGTACCGCTTTGTCTGGAACAAATCTAAATTGTGCTGCTAAGATGATGAGCAGCTTGGAAATAAAGCGGGTCTAGCGTGTGGGAGCACGTCGCCAGGCCTGGATGCTGGCCTCTATAATAAAGGGATTCGTGTCATGAGGAAAACACTACTCGGCCTCGTGTTGCTCGCGGCGAGCGTATGGGTGCAGGCGCAAGAGCCTGTTTTCAGGGACGATCATCCGGATACTTACACGGTGGTCAAGGGTGACACCCTCTGGGACATTTCCGGGCGCTTTCTGCGTCTGCCGTGGAAGTGGCCAGAAATCTGGCACGCCAACCCGCAGATATCCAACCCCCATCTTATCTACCCCGGTGATGTGATCTCTCTGGTCTACATCGATGGTCAGCCTCGTCTGATGGTCAATCGCGGTAACGGTGGCACCATCAAGCTGTCGCCGCAGGCCCGCGTGAAGCCGATTGCCGAGGCCATTCCGACCATTCCGCTGGATGCCATCAACGCCTTCCTGCGTGCTGGCCGCATTGTTGAAGACGCCTCGGTAATCGAAAACGCCCCGTATGTCATTGGTGGCGAGGCGGAGAGCGTGGTGCTGGGTGCTGGCAACAAGGTGTATGCCCGTGGCGACTTCTCGGCCAACGTGCCGGCCTATGAGTTCTACCGTCGCGGCAAAACCTATATCAACCCGGAGACCAGTGAGTTCCTCGGCATCCACCTGCAGGAAATCGGCAACGGTAACGTCGCCGCAGTGGAAGGTGACATCGCCACTCTGAACGTCACCCGCAGCCGTCAGGAAGTGCTGGTGGATGACCGCCTGCTGGAGTCTGAAGAGCGCGCCGTGGCGTCGACCTTCTTCCCCAGCGAGCCCAGCCAGGAAATCAACGGCCTGATCATGGATGTGCCGAACGGCGTGACCCAGATCGGTCAGTACGATGTGGTGCTGATCGACAAGGGTGAGCGCGATGGTCTGACAGTCGGCAACGTGCTGGCTATCTACAAGACCGGTGAAGTGGTCCGTGATCGGGTGATGAACGAGCGCGTTCAGCTGCCTGCCGAGCGTGCCGGTCTGCTGATGGTGTTCCGCGCCTACGACAAGATGAGCTACGGCATTGTGCTGCAGGCCAGCCGCCAGATGGCAATTCTTGATCAGGTCCGCAATCCCTGAGTGAGAACGCTGTGACAAGGCCGCCTTCGGGCGGCCTTGTTGTTTAAGCTCTGTCGTTTCCTTCTGATCAGGGACGACCCATGACGCACGACCTGTCCGCCGAGCGGCAGGCCTGGTTGGTGCTGACGCTGCTCGACGGCGCCGGCCCTCGCTTTTTCCAGCGCTTGCGCGCCCACGCTCTCTCCCCCTCCGATCTCCTGACGGCCCGTCCCCAGACGCTGGCTGCCTTGCAGCTTGCGCCCTCGATTCTTGCCGACTTGACCCGCTGGCAGCGCGGCGACGCCGAGCTGCACCAGCGCCTGCAGCGGGCGCTGGACTGGCAGCAGCAGGACGGCTGCCGGCTGCTATTTGTCGATGAGCCCGCGTATCCGCCGCTGCTGGCTGCGATCAGTGATCCGCCGCCGGTATTGTTTGTTCGTGGCAGCGTGCAGGCGCTGCATGATCCGCAGATCGCCATGGTCGGTACCCGTCATCCCAGCGCGCTCGGAGCCGACACGGCTCGCCGCTTTGCCCGTGATTTCACCGCCAGCGGTCTGACCGTCACCAGCGGTATGGCGATGGGCGTGGACGGTGCCTGTCATCAGGGCGCGCTGGAGGCTGGCGGGCAGACAGTGGCGGTCTGGGGCACCGGGCTGGATAACTGCTATCCACGCCGTCATCGGAAGCTGGCAGAGGCGATTGTCGAGCACGGCGGCGCGCTGGTGTCCGAGTTGTGGCCTGACGCCGGCCCGCATCCGTCGCAGTTTCCGCGTCGTAACCGCATCATCAGCGGCTTGAGCCTGGGTACGCTGGTGGTCGAGGCCAGCCTCAACAGCGGCTCACTGATTACCGCACGGCTGGCGCTGGAGCACAACCGCGAGGTGTTCGCCATGCCCGGCTCGATCCACAACGTACAGGCCCGTGGCTGCCATCGCCTGCTGCGCGAGGGCGCCTGCCTGGTCGAGCAGGTGCAGGATGTGTTCGACGCCCTGCGGCTACCGTTGACGGCAGTGCTGGACGAGTCTCAGCCGGCTGAACAGAGCGCCCCGGATACCCCGCTCTGGCGCTGGCTGGGTACTGACCCGGTCAGTCCGGACTGGCTGGCGCAGCAGTCTGGGCTGGGCGTGTCCGAGGTGCTGCAGCAACTGCTCGAGCTGGAGTTGGACGGCCGGGTGCTGGCTGCACCGGCCGGCTATTGTCGTCGCCAGCCTTGAGCCGCCGCGCCGCCTCGGCTACTGTCGCAGGCAGTCAATCGAGGTGGAGTTCACATGCTGGCTAACTGGCGCATTACCCGTCTGAACCGCTTGCTGCAGGCAGGCGGTGTGGTTGCCTATCCGACCGAGGGCGTTTGGGGGCTTGGCTGCAATCCGTGGAACGGCTCGGCGGTAGAGCGCTTGCTCGACCTCAAGCAGCGTCCGGTGCACAAGGGGCTGATTCTGATTGCCGGCGAGATCGAACAGTTCGACTTCCTGCTCTGGGACCTGCCGGACGCCCAACTGGCCAAGCTGCGTCTCTCCTGGCCTGGCCCCAACACCTGGCTGGTGCCGCATCAGGGCCGCCTGCCTGAGTGGATTACCGGCGTGCACGACACCGTGGCGCTGCGGGTAACCACGCACCCCATTGTGCGGCAGCTGTGCGCGGCGGCCGGGCCGCTGGTGTCGACCTCGGCCAATCCGGCCGGTCGCCCTTCGGCGCGCTCGCGGTTGCGGGTGGAGCAGTATTTTCACGGTGAACTGGATGCGGTGGTGCCAGGCGCGTTGGGTGGCGCGCGTAATCCCAGTATCATTCGTGACCTGCGCACTGAAAAAGTCATACGCGGCGTTTGAGCCGCCCCGCTGGAGAAACCCCACGTGAAACAGGACCTGCCCACTGCCGCGGACGTTGCCGAGGTCAAAGCCTATTTGATGGATCTGCAGGACCGCATCTGCGCGGCCCTGGCCGCGGCCGATGGTCGTGAGCAGTTCAGCGAAGATGCCTGGGAGCGCCCCGGCGGCGGCGGTGGCCGCTCGCGCATCATCACCGACGGCGCCTTGCTGGAAAAGGGCGGCGTGGGCTTCTCCCACGTGTTTGGCGACGGCATGCCGCCGTCCGCTACCGCGCACCGCCCCGAGCTGGCTGGCCGTCACTTCCAGGCCATGGGCGTGTCACTGGTGATGCACCCGGAAAACCCCTTCGTGCCGACCTCGCATGCCAACGTGCGTTTCTTCATTGCCGAGAAAGACGGCGCCGATCCGGTCTGGTGGTTTGGCGGCGGCTTCGACCTGACGCCTTACTACGCCAATGAGCAAGACTGCGTGCACTGGCACCGGGTGGCCCGCGACGCCTGCGCGCCCTTCGGTGACGACGTGTACCCGCGCTACAAAAAATGGTGCGATGAGTACTTCTACCTCAAGCACCGTGGTGAGGCTCGTGGCATCGGTGGCCTGTTCTTCGATGACCTGAACCAGTGGGGTTTCGAGCGCAGCTTTGCCTTCCTGCGCGCCATTGGCGACGCCTACCTTGAGGCCTATCTGCCGATTCTCGAACGCCGCCGCAACAGCGTCTATACGGCTGAGCAGAAGCAGTTCCAGGAATTCCGCCGTGGCCGCTACGTTGAGTTCAACCTGGTCTACGACCGCGGCACCCTGTTCGGTCTGCAGACCGGCGGGCGCACCGAGTCGATCCTGATGTCGCTGCCGCCGACCGTGCGTTGGGGCTACAACTGGCAGCCCGAGCCGGGCAGCCCGGAAGCCGAGCTGACCGAGCGCTACCTCACCCCGCGTGACTGGCTGGCAGGAGACGCCTGATGGACCGTTACGCCGTTGTCGGCAACCCGATTGAGCACAGCAAGTCGCCGCTGATCCACGCCATGTTCGCCGAGCAGACCGGTCAGCAGCTGGAATACGGCAAGCTGCTGGCGCCGCTCGACAACTTCATCGGCAGCGTGCGTGATTTTCTGCGCGAAGGCCGTGGCGTCAACGTGACTGTGCCGTTCAAGGAGCAGGCCTGGGCGCTGGTGGATGAACACACCCCGGCGGCCGAGCGCGCCGGCGCGGTCAACACCATCCTGCGTCGTGAGGACGGCAGCCTGCTCGGTGACAACACCGACGGCAAGGGGCTGGTACGCGATATCGAAGTGAATGCTGGCTTGTCGCTCAAGGGCTTGAGTGTGCTGCTGGTTGGTGCCGGCGGCGCGGCGCGCGGGGTGATTCAGCCGCTGCTGGCGGCAGGTCCGCAGCACTTGTGCGTCATCAACCGCACGGTCAGCAAGGCAGAAGAATTGGCGGCGCTGTTTGTCGATCAGGGGCCGATTGCCGCTGCCGGCCTGCAATGGCTGGTGGAGCCGGTTGATCTGATCATCAACGCGACGTCGGCGAGCCTGGCCGGTGAACTGCCGCCGATTCCCGACAGCCTGATCAAGCCTAGCCACACCTGGTGCTACGACATGATGTACGGCGCCGAAGAAACGCCGTTCAACCGTTGGGCCCGCGAGCGCGGTGCGGCGCGCTGCATCGATGGCCTCGGCATGCTGGTGGAACAGGCTGCCGAGGCCTTTACCCTGTGGCGCGGCGTCCGTCCGGACACCGCCCCGGTACTGGCCGCGTTGCGTCAGGCCTGACGCGGCATGGCAGCGGCCAGCTCGGCAGTCAGCCCGAGCGCCGCTGCCACACCACCCTGCTGTAGCGCCTCGATCAGCGCTGACCCCACCACCACCCCATCGGCGACCTGTGCCAGCGGCGCTGCCTGCTCGGCGCGGCGTACGCCGAAGCCGACGCAGATCGGCACCGCACTTTGCGCCCGAATGCCTTGCAGTGCCTGCGCCACTGCGGTGTGGTCTGCCGCACCCACGCCGGTCACGCCGTTGTGCGATACGTAGTAGAGAAAGCCGCTGGCGCGATCCAGCACCTTGGGCAGGCGCTGGGCGTCGGTGGTGGGTGTCGCCAGGCGGATCATCTGCACGCCGTAATCGCGGGCCATCGGCCCCAGTTCGTTGTCGTGCTCCGGCGGCAAATCGACCACCAGCAGCGCATCGACACCGGCCGCTGCCGCGTCACGAATGAACGCCTCGCCACCGTAGCGGTGAATCGGGTTGTAGTAGCCCATCAGCACCAGCGGCGTGCTCTGATCCTGCGTGCGGAAGGCGCGCACCAGCTCCAGCGTGCGCTGCTGGTTTTGCCCGCCTTGCAGTGCACGCAGGGCGGCAGCCTGAATGGTCGGGCCATCGGCGGTCGGGTCACTGAACGGCATGCCCAGCTCGATGATGTCGGCGCCGGCGGCGGGCAGCCCTTTCAGCAGTTCCAGACTGGTGTCGAAGTCCGGGTCACCGGCGCAGATGTAGGTCACCAGCGCGGCGCGGTTGTCGCGGGCGCAGTCGGCAAAGCGTTGTTCGAGACGGCTCATTACTTTTCCTCCATCAAGCCCGGCAGGCTGCGGGAAACTATCTGCGTTGTCCCTGCTGCGTTAAAAACAGGCTCAAAATGCTCATTTATCAGGCATAAACTGCGCTTTTTCGCCTGTTTTTGCCTTGCATGTCCTGCCTCGATTACGTTTCTCACAAGCCTGCCTCCAGAATGGTCGGCATGTCCTTGTCACCCCGGCCGGACAGGCAGACCACCATCAGATGATCTTTTGGCAGTGTCGGTGCGCGGCGGGCCACTTCGGCCAGCGCGTGCGAGGTTTCCAACGCCGGGATGATGCCTTCGGTACGGCAGCAGTTGTGGAAGGCATCCAGCGCCTGCTGGTCGGTTACCGCGACGTATTCGACGCGGCCCTGCTCGTGCAGCCAGGCGTGCTCGGGACCAATGCCGGGATAATCCAGACCGGCGGAAATCGAGTGCGCGTCGGCAATCTGGCCGTCAGTATCCTGCAGCAGGTAGGTGCGGTTGCCGTGCAGCACGCCGGGCGTGCCGCCCTTCAGGCTGGCGGCGTGCTTGCCGGTGTCGATGCCGTGACCGGCCGCTTCTACGCCGACCATCTGCACCTCGGGGTAATCGAGGAAGGGGTGGAACAGGCCCATGGCGTTGGAGCCGCCGCCGATACAGGCGACCAGACTGTCGGGCAGGCGGCCTTCGCGTGCCAGCATCTGCTGATGCGCCTCACGGCCGATGATCGCCTGAAAGTCGCGTACCAGCGTCGGGTAGGGGTGCGGGCCGGCCACGGTGCCGATCATGTAGAAGGTGTTGTCGACGTTGGTTACCCAGTCGCGCAGCGCCTCGTTCATGGCGTCTTTCAGGGTGCCGGTGCCGGAGGTGACAGGCACGATCTCGGCGCCCAGCAGGCGCATGCGGGCGACGTTGTCGCGCTGGCGGTGAATGTCGGTCGCGCCCATGTAGACCACGCACTGCAGGCCGAAGCGCGCACACACGGTGGCGGTGGCCACGCCGTGCATGCCGGCGCCGGTCTCGGCGATGATGCGCTGCTTGCCCATGCGGCGGGCCAGCAGGGCCTGACCGATGCAGTTGTTGATCTTGTGCGCGCCGGTGTGGTTCAGCTCCTCGCGCTTGAAGAAGATCTTCGCGCCGCCGTGCTGCTCGGTCAGCCGCTCGGCGAAATACAGCGGGCTGGGGCGGCCGACAAACTCGGCGTTGAACTGATCCAGCTCGGCGATAAACGTGGGCTCGGCGCGGGCCTCGTTGTAGGCCTGCTCAAGCTGCAGCACCAGCGGCATCAGCGACTCGGCCACAAAGCGGCCGCCAAACTGGCCGAACTGCCCGAGCGCGTCGGCCTCACGGCGATAATTACGATGGGACATGGAATACCTCCTGAACGATGGACGCAGGTTAGGGCAGACAGCGCGCGGAAAAAATCGATAAGATGGCCGCAACCTGTGAGAAAAAGTGACAAGTCCCATGGCCAGAGAGCTTCCCTCACTGAATGCCCTGCGTGCCTTTGAAGCAGCAGCCCGGCTGGAAAGCGTGAGTCAGGCGGCGACTGAGCTGCACGTTACCCACGGCGCGGTCAGTCGGCAGATTCGTCAGCTTGAGGACGAGCTGGGCGTCGCGCTGTTCAGCAAGGCCGGGCGCGGAATCAGCCTGACCCCGGCCGGCCGCCAACTGCGCGACGCCTGCCGCGAGGCGTTCGACGGCTTGCGTGACAGCTGCGTGGCGCTGCGTCAGGAACAGCTACAAGCGCCCTTTCTGCTCGCTTGCCCCGGCAGCCTATTGGCGCGCTGGTTTATCCCGCGGCTGGACCGCCTGAACGCCGAGCTGCCCGAGCTGAACCTGCACCTGTCTGCCTCTGAAGGTGAGCTGGACCCGCGCCGCCCCGGCGTCAGCGCCACTCTGCTCTACGCCGCGCCGCCGTGGCCGGCCGACATGCGGGTGTATCCGCTGCGCCAGGAGCGCATTGGCCCGGTGCTCAGCCCGCGCTACGCAGGTGCCGCCCGCTTGCTCGACCAACCCGCCGAGGCGCTGTTGGGGGAAGCGCTGCTGCACACCCGTTCGCGCCCCGGAGCCTGGACTGACTGGGCTGACCTGCAAGGGCTGGACGCTAGCCAGCTGCGCACCGGTCAGGGCTTTGAGCACCTGTATTACCTGCTGGAGGCGGCGCTCTCGGGCCTTGGCGTGGCCATCGCGCCGCAGCTGCTGGTCGCCGACGACATCGCCGCTGGTCGCCTGCTCGCGCCCTGGGGCTTTGTCGAAACCCGCCATCAGCTCGGCCTCTGGGTGCCGGAGCGCCAGCCGCAGGGCCCGGCGCAGCAACTGGCCGACTGGCTTGGCCACGCCCTGCAGCAGGCCGATGCATGAAGGGCTTCGCCACCCTTGGCCTCGGTGTCTGTCTGCTTTGGTTGTCGGGCTGCAGCTCGGTCGGCTACCTGTATCAGAGCTGGCAGGGCCAGCGCGCGCTGATGGCTCGCGCCGAGCCCATTGAGCCGCTGATTGCCGACCCGCAGACCGACCCGCAACTGGCCGAGCGCCTGCGCACCGCCAGTCAGATTCGCCGTTACGCGGTGGCGGCGCTGGCCCTGCCGGACAACACCACCTATACCCGCTACGCCGCGCTGCCCGGCGCCTATCCGCTGTGGAATCTGTTTGTCACCGACGAGCTGTCATTGGCGCCGGTGCAGCACTGCTACCCCTTCTTCGGTTGCATCGCCTACAAGGGCTATTTTGATCAGGCCCGCGCCGAGCAGGCCGCCGCCGATTGGCGTGCGCGGGGTAAAGACGTCTACGTCGCGGGTATTCCGGCCTATTCCACCCTCGGCTGGTACGACGACCCGCTGTTCAGCTCCATGCTGCACTGGAGCGACGACTACCTGGCCGAGATGCTGTTTCACGAGCTGGCGCACCAGCGGTTTTATGTGAGGAATGACACCGCCTTCAACGAGTCCTACGCCAGCTTTGTCGGTCGGCAGGGGCAGCGTGAATGGCTTGAGAGTGCGGGGCGCGCAGCCCAGGATCCGGCCGGACGCGAGCGCGAGCGTGGGTTTGTTGAGCTGGTACTGGCGGCGCGTAGCGAGCTGGAGATGCTGTATCAGAGCGACCAGCCAGACGCTGCCAAGCGCCGCGACAAGGCTGCGATTCTCACCCAGCTGCGCAGCGACTACGCCACCCTGCGCGATAGCCAGTGGAACGGTGATCCGCGCTTCGACCACTGGTTTGCCGCTGACCTGAACAACGCGAGGCTGCTGCCGTTTGGCCTTTACGACCAGTGGGTTCCGGCCTTTGCGTGTCTGTATCAGCGCAGCAACGGCTGGGCCGACTTTCACCAGCGGGTTGAGGCGCTAGGTGCGTTGGAGCCGGAGGCGCGCACCGCCGCGCTGGGGCAGCAGTGCGGCGAGTAGCATGCTGTCTGCGCAGGTGGCAGCGGACGCGACATGTCGCGTCCCTACGGCGGAACAGGTAGCTTCCTTGCGTGGGGCCACGGCATGCCGTGGCCGAGTGGCGATCACATCATAGCTGCTGACAGAAGCGCGCCATCGCCTGTGCCAGTTCGCGCAGCGCCGGGTTCAGGCGCTGGCGATGAATAAGCAACAGGTGCACGGGCGCCAGCTCGCCTGGCAGCTCCGGCAATAGTTGCACCAGCTCGCCCGAGGCCAGCTCGCGGGATACATCCAGATAAGACTTGTACGCCACGCCCAGCCCCCGCAGCGCCCACAGCCGCACCACGTCACCATCGTCGCTGATACGCGTACCACGCACCTTGATCTGTGGCTCGCCCGGCAGGTCGAAGCGCCAACGGTCGTGCACCGCGTCGCCCAACCGATAGAGCAGGCAGGCGTGCTGCTGCAGCTCGCTCAGCGAGCCGGGTTTGCCGTGTCGGGCCAGATAATCCGGTGAGGCGACCAGCACCCGGCGGTTGTCGGGGGCCAGCGGCAGGGCGATAAAGCGCGAGTCTTCCGGTTGGCCGTAGCGCACCGCCAGATCAATTGGCTGCTGGTACAGGTCGGCCACCCGATCACTCACCTGCATCTCCAGCCGCACCGCCGGGCGCTCGGCCAAATAGTCCTCCAGCCAGTCGAGCAGATGGCTGCGCGCCAGGTTGGATGGCAGGGTCAGGCGCAGGGTGCCGGTCAGCGCGTGGGCGTCGGCGTCCAGCGCCTGTTCGGCATCTCGCAGGTGTTGCCAGGCCTGCCGTGCATCGGGCAGAAAGCGCTCGCCCGCCTCGCTCAGGCGCAGGCGGCGAGTGGTGCGCTCGAACAGCCGCACGCCCAGCTGCGCTTCCAGCCGCTTGATCGCCGCACTGGCGACCGCCGGGGCCACGTCCAGCTGGCGCGCCGCGGCAGAAAAGCTGCCGGCGTCTACCGTAGTGAGGAACAGCGCCAGGTCATCGAGTCGTTGGATTTTCATCGTAATGAATAAAGTGATTTGCTTTTGCGCATCTTTTTCTTCGTATCCGCGCAAGTCAAGCTGTACGCAACTGACTTAACAGCCCCGGAGGCACCTGAATGAAAGCAATTGGATACTTTGAAGCTGGCGCGCTGGACCGCGCCGATGCCCTGATTGACCTGCAACTGCCCATGCCCGCCCCCGGCCCGCAGGACCTGCTGGTCAAGGTCGCCGCTGTGTCGGTTAACCCGGTCGACACCAAGATCCGTTCGCGCCGCTCTGCTACTGGCGATACCCCGGAAGTCATCGGTTGGGACGCGGTCGGTGAGGTGGTCAGCTGCGGCAGCGCCGTTTCCGGCTTCGCGGCTGGCGACCGGGTCTACTACGCCGGTGCGCTGGAGCGGCCCGGCAGCAACGCCGAGTATCAACTGGTCGACGCCCGCATTGCCGCCCACGCGCCGCTGTCGTTGTCCGCTGCCGAAGCCGCCGCCCTGCCGCTGACCGCGATCACCGCCTGGGAGCTGCTGTTTGATCGGTTGGCTGTGAATGAGGGCGGCGGTGAGGGCCAGACCCTGCTGGTGGTTGGCGCCGCCGGTGGCGTCGGCTCGATTCTGGTCCAGCTCGCCCGCCAGCTGACCAAGCTCACTGTGGTTGGCACTGCCGCCCGCGCCGAGAGCGTTGAGTGGGTCAAGGGGCTGGGCGCGCATCATGTCATCGACCACAGCCAGCCGCTGCTGCCGCAGTTGCAGGCGCTGGGTATCAAAGACGTGGAGTTGATCGCCTCGCTGACCCACACCGATCAGCACTACCCGCAATACGGCGACTGCATCGCCCCGCAAGGCCGCCTGGGCGTGATCGACGACTTTGGCCCGCTCGACATGAGCGTGCTCAAGCGCAAGTGCGCGTCCTTCCACTGGGAGTTCATGTTTACCCGCAGCCTGTTCGAAACTGCCGACATGGCAGAGCAGGGCAAGTTGCTGCAGCGGGTGGCCGAACTGGTCGACGCCGGCACCCTGCGCAGCACCCTGGGTGAGCACTACGGCGCGATCAACGCGGCCAACCTCAAGCGCGCCCATGCGTTGCTGGAGAGTGGCAAGGCGCGGGGCAAATTGGTGTTGGAGGGGTTCTGACAGCTGCTCCGCCGCAGCGCACCGGCTATTTTCTCTGCTGTAAGGGCGCAGCAGGTCGCGCCCTTGCTGATCCCAGCGCCCTAAGTGGTTGATCCCACGCTCTGCGTGGGATCGCCTGTCAGAACGCTGTGCGTTCGGCTTTGCTGTTTAGTACCCCCAGTAGAACGGCCTGATTACTCGCCTTCTAAGGCGAGCCAAGGGGCGGCCGCTTTGGCGACCCCCTCGGCCGCCCGACTACGCAGCCCTTGGGGGTCGCTGCGTTTATTCCCGCCAGCCTTGCGCGACTCCCCCGGGTAAACGGGGGCTGTGCATCCGCCACGTTATGAAGGCGCCGCCGTCAGGCTGCGGTACTCAGCCTAGATACAGGGTTGGCAAATACGCCTTGTGGTAGCACTATCAAAGCACCGCACTTCTCGCGGCCCCATCGGGAGGCATGGATGCTAGACAGACTCGACTCACTTCAGCCCGGATATCCGGCAGCACCCTCACCTGCGTGCAAACCCTCGCCGTGGGGCAACGGAGCGTTAAACCTCGCGCGGCTTAACGTTCAGCGCTCGCACGAAATGGCGGTTAACTCATTGAAATACAAAGGGATACGGAGCTGCGCCATTCGGCGCTATGCTGCGTATTAAAGTTAGTGCGATCTAGTTACTGTTAGGATTATGCACACAAAATAACTTCACTAGAGGAAAACGAGTTTGATTAGAATTGGCGGGCTGTCTTTAATCCAGTCTCACACTTTGCTGATACCTGCGACTGAGTCGGCTTTCATCCAGATTAAACCCGAGGATGCTGAATCTCCTCTAGAGGTCGAGATTCGCTTTATCGAAGAAGAACTCCAAGGAGACGAAAAGAAACGGCCCAAGTCTGGGCTTTCGATAGAACCAAACGACGACTACGCAACAATTACTTTCAAAAACTGGATTTCACCTTTGGGTTCGTCGCTCCAAAAGGCAATACCATTTGCTTCGAGCGAAGAAGGTGATGAGATTCTGCTCATGGCCTCCGCCAATAAATCTGGTGACGTTTACGTGTTGAACATCCAGTTTTTGCGAAAGGAGGCGAGCGATGAGTAGAGATACCTATTACGCCTCCCGGATTAGGCACGTCGAGGTTCATGAAGTACACAGCAATTTGACGGCAGAAGTAATAGAGATTACATCCGAGAAACTAGAGATAATATTACGTGAACATGTTGATTGTCTGGCAAGAGAGCGGGAATGGCAGGCGCCGCTAGGCATTCTAGTCACTATTCTTGTTGTGCTGTTGACCACCAATTTCAAGGCCTCGTTTGGACTGTCGGCAGACACCTGGACGGCATTTTTCTTATTGTGTTTCGCGGTTTCCGGAATTTGGCTCGTTAGTTCCCTCGTTCGGAGGAGAAGAAGCCTGTCGGTGCACGAGCTACTCGACAAAGTAAAGAATAAATCCTAACAATCGCAAGCACCGGACCCATTTCCGCTTGCGCTTCAATGGGCCGGTGTTGCGGGTGTTAGGCAATCAAGGAAAATATGAGCTTCCCCAAATATAATCAGACTAATTCTCAAGAAAGGTTAGGAGTAAATGCTGTAGCTGAAGCTATGGCAAAAACTGGCCAGATTTGGCGTGAAACTCCAATGGCTGACGTTGGGATTGATGGTCAGATTGAATATGTTAGTCCTGAAGGGTTCGCAACTGGAAGGATGATTGCTGTTCAAATAAAGTCAGGGCCATCATTCTTTAAAGAGAGCAAAGGAGATTGGGTTTTCCACCCAGAGAAGAAACATCGATTTTACTGGGAAAGATTCCCGTTGCCTGTACTTATAATTATTCACAATCCAGATACCAATTTAAGTTACTGGCAAGATGCTCGTCAGGCCTTAAGGGTTGCCAAGCCATCAGATGCAAAGGGCATTAGTATACCCAAGTCAAATGTCCTACAAGCTACCAGCGCTCAAACTCTCTTTGAGGGGTTTGCGGTGATAGATCAAGATTTTATGTCAGTCGAAGAAGTTTTGGACTATTTGATTAAGACGAAAAGTGGCAGCGCATCATTCCCTGTCTCCTATTTAAATCTATTCTGCTCAGGCCTGACTAATATCTGTCGCTCTTTGTACTTTGGTATGGATGTAGCGATGACCGTGGCAGAAGTTGAATTACATAATAAAAACTCACCCTTCGGAATCGGGGTGGGCGACCCTGAGCAGAACTTCCTGTTTGATTATATAAAATTCATTGTACACCAGCGTATAGCTGATGTTGATTTCTCGGATTGCATGATTGATTGGTATGATCGCGAAATGCAGCCATCATTTATGGCGCCACTGACCTCTAGAGGTAAAGAATTAGTTCGGCTTATCCATGATTTAGAAGGTAAACTTAAGTCGGAAGGGAAAATAGAAGACACTGGGAACTTGCATGCAGCACAAGAGGGTTTTGTGCAACTCCTATTTACCCCAAGCGAGATACAGAGAATTGAACTTACAAACAAAGTTCAGAGTGAGTACTTAAAGAATGCCTAACAAGCGCATGTTGTCGGACTGGTTTTCCGCTGCGCTCCAAACCAGCCGCAAATGCGGGCGTCATGCATCAAAATAGATCGCAACGATGAACAAAGGAGCACTAACATTCTTTTGCGGAAAAATGGGTGCAGGGAAGTTTGCCGAAGCTAGTGAGGTCGCACAGAAAAGCAATGCGGTATTGCTTCCAGAAGATGAATGGTTTGCGTCACTTTATCCAAATAAGACTTCATCACTAAATGACTATGTCGAATATTTAAATCTAGCTGGTGTCGGACGCACCTGCACTGGCGCTACGGCGCGTCTAGAGCCAGGGCGTTATACGTAGTAGGCGTCTACCCTCTAATATGAAAAACAAGTGAGGTTTTGCTATGTCGTATGTTGATGGTTTTGTAGCTGCAGTTCCTGAAGCAAACAAAGACAAGTATATTGAGCACGCCAAAACTATGGCTCAGGTTTTCAAGGAGAACGGTGCATTACAGGTTGTAGATACATGGGGAGATGACGTGCCTGATGGGGAAATAACGTCATTTCCTATTGCCGTGCAAAAGAAAGAGGGCGAAGTTGTAGCCTTTTCTTGGATTGTATGGCCATCCAAAGACGTAAGAGATGCGGGGTGGCAGTCATCTATGGAAGATCCAAGGATGAACTCGGAAACCAACCCCATGCCCTTTGATGGTAAGCGCATTATATACGGTGGGTTCAACATCATCTCAGAAGTGTAGCGGGTATATATAAGCCACATAACCAGGCCATCAAAGGGCATTGTGTCTTCCGCTGCGCGTTGGGGCGGCTACGCTCTTTACCCCAACGCTCCACGTTATAAACAATGACCCACCGGCTGGCGGCAGGCGATGAAAATGGGCATTCTCTGCAAGGAAAATGCCCAGGTTTAAGCACCTTGGTTACGCCCCGGCTATTTTAGCGCACTGATGTCAGCACCAAAATTGATATGAAAGGCAGCGCCATCCAATACCAGCGCTGGCACGGATTTGACACCCGCCGCTTCAGCCTCTTCTACGCGAGACCTGGCTTCGCCGAGATGCACAATTTCCACATCATATCTTGAAGGATCCAGTGCATTGGCTACATGTTGTTCTGCAGCAACGCACACGGGGCAGCCTGCATGGTAAAAAACTGCTTTCGCTTTCATAATCGTTTTCTCCTGCATCGATTTTGGTGTGTGCAGCTATTACACAATCATGCTAGGTGCTTTTTCAGCAGCCCGAAAGCAGGCACTTTTTGGTTCCCTAGGAACATATTGGTGTAAGATCTTGAAAATGAAGAATATAAAAAATACGTCGCGCACAACGCCATCGGCTTACCGTCAGCTTGAAGAAGTTATCGGTTGCAAATGGTCGGTAGCCGTTTTGAAAGCGGTCGCAGATAACATTACGCGCCCCGGAAAGCTGGAGCGCCATATAGACGGCATTTCAAAAAAAGTTCTTTCGGAGAGGCTGCGCAAATTAACCGACTATGGCTTGCTGCAAAAGCATGCTTATGCCGAAGTGCCTCCAAGAACAGAATACTCTCTCACAGAAAACGGCAAAAAGTTAATCTCCATTATTGAGCAGGTTAAGGCGTTAGATATGGAAATAAAAAACGCCTAACACGCGCTGTGCTTGGCTGGTAATACGCTGCACAGTAGCTCGTCGTCAGGGCGAAAGGCCGTCAGGAATCGCCCGCCGCCATGCCAACCCGACGTAGAGCATTGGCGCAATCAGCACCGCCGCCGCTCGCCACTCCGGTCATCCCCGCGCTGGCGCGATCCACTGCGCGGCACTTATTTCCCCAGTACCAGCTCCCTTGCCAGTGCATTGTGCTCCTCAATAATCAACGGTAACTCCCGCGTCAGCAGCACGCCGTCTTCAATCACCTGACGGCCATTGATGATGCTGTGGGCGACGCGTTGCGGGGTGCAGAAGACGAGGGCGGCGATGGGGTCGATGAGGGCGCCGGCCAGGGCGATGTCGTCGGTGCGGAAGGCGATGATGTCGGCGCAGTAACCGGGCTGGATACGGCCCAGCACGTCGCTGCGGCCGAGCACTTCTGCGCCGCCGCGGGTGGCGATGTAGAGCGCTTCGCGGGCGCTCATGGCGGTCGGGTTTTCATCGCGCACGCGGGCCGAGAGCATGGCCTGACGGGCTTCATCGAGCAGGTTGTTGGTGTCGTTGGAGGCGCTGCCGTCCACGCCCAGGCCGACCTTCACACCGGCGTCGCGCATCTTGCGGATCGGCGCGATGCCCGACGCCAGGCGCATATTGGAGCAGGGACAATGGGCGACGCCGGTGCCGGTGCGGGCGAACAGGGCGATGCCCGGGTCATCCAGATGCACACAATGGGCGTGCCAGACGTCGCGGCCTACCCAGCCGACCGACTCGGTGTATTCGGTCGGGGTCATGCCGTAGCGCTCCTTGCTGAAGGCAAGGTCCTTGGCGTTTTCGGCGGTATGGGTGTGCAGGCCAACACCGTAAGAGCGCGCCAGCGCGGCGCCTTCGCGCATCAGGTCGGTAGTCACGGTAAAGGGTGAACAGGGGCCGAGGGCGACCTTGATCATGCCATCGGGCGTGGCGTCGTGCAGCGCTTCTACCACGCGCTGCATTTCCTTGAGGATGGCCTGTTCATCTTGCTCCACCAGGGCATCCGGCGGCAGCCCACCCTGGCTTTGGCCCAGACTCATGGCGCCACGCACGGCGTGAAAGCGCATGCCCATTTCCTGCGCGGCCTGCACGCTGTCGTCCAGCCGGGTGCCGTTGACGTAGAGGTAGGCGTGATCGGCGGCGGTGGTGCAGCCCGAGAGCATGAGTTCGGCCATCGCGGTGCGGGTGGCGGCGCGTTGCATCGCCGGGGTGATGTTCTGCCAGACGGGGAACAGCGCGGTCAGCCAGTCGAACAACTCGGCGTCCTGGGCGGCGGGCAGGGCGCGTGTGAGTGACTGGAACATGTGGTGGTGGGTGTTGATCAGGCCCGGGATCAGCACATGGCCGGTCATGTCGATGACGCTGTCGGCGCTGTCTGGCAGCTCGCTGGCGGGGCCGACCGCTTCCACGCGGTTGCCGCGAATAAACACGGAACCGTTGGCAATTTCGCGTTGTTGGTCATCCAGGGTGGCGATGACCAGCGCGTTCTTGAGCAGCAAGGTGGGTGACATGACATTCCTCGATATTCGTTATGTTGACCAGCAGGACAGAAAATCTCTCAGCGCGCGACATGCAATTGTGGGGCCGCTGCAATGCCGCGCAGATTGGGTGCCATAGCCGCTATTTCAGCACAGCATCAGTGCATTCACCGGCGAGGATGGCGCGCAATTGCGCACTCAAGCGCGTGCCAGAGCCTTTGGCACAGCCCTTGCTTTTCAATTCCTGCTTACTTGGTCAGGTTATGAGTCGTGTCGTCCTGAACACGGGTTCGAGGACTAAACCGCAGGTTGCATAAACCCACCGCCGCTTGGCGGCGGTGCATGTACCCGCATCAGGAGACACTGATAACAATGGACTCAATACCGGTAATCGACTTTTCGCCCTTCATCAACGGCGACGCGGCCGCCCGCGCCGAGGTGGCGCGGCAGATGCGTCAGGCCAGCAGCGACTGGGGCTTTTTCTACCTGTCTGGCTGCTGCATGCCCGCGGACCAGCTGGCACAGGCCTTTGCGGCCTCCAAGGCGCTCTTTGCATTGTCCGACGACGACAAGCAGGCCATCGCCTGGCAAAACGCCGAGAGTAACCGTGGCTACGTTGGCGTGCGCCGCGAACGGCTGGACCCCGGCAAGCCCGGCGACTTGAAAGAAGCGTTCAACCTGGCGCCGGACAGCAAGGATGGCCCGCGCAACCTGTGGCCCGCTGCCCTGCCCGCCTTCAGGCCACAGATGGAAGGCTTTCTGGCCGAATGTATCGCTACCGCCGATCGGGTGCTGGAGGCCTTTGCCGTGGCGCTCGATCAGCCTGACGACTTTTTTGTCAAAGCCCACAACCGTCATCACCATACCCTGCGGCTGCTGCACTACCCGGCGTTGCCGGCCGGCTTTGCGCCCCAGGGCGGCGAGACCCGCGCCGGTGCGCACACGGACTACGGCAGCATCACCCTGCTGTTTCAGGACGACGCCGGCGGGCTGGAGGTGCGCACCCGCGCAGGCGAGTGGCTGGCCGCCACGCCGATTCCGGGCACCGTGGTGGTCAACACCGGCGACCTGATGCAGCGCTGGACCAACCATGTGTTCTGCTCTACCCCGCACCGGGTCAATGTGCCGCCGCAGGCGCAGCAGCGCGATCGCTACGCCATCGCCTTCTTTGGGTATCCAAACCATGATGCCGAGATCGCCTGCATCGACACCTGCGCCAGCGTCGATAACCCCGCGCGCTACCCTCCGATTTCCGCAGGCGAGCACCTGCTGCAACGCCTCAAGGCCACTTACTGAGTTTACCCCCCAAGGAGTTTTACCCATGCAATTCACTTCTCTGAAACTGACCGGCCTGGCGCTGGCATTGGGCTTTAGCGCTGCCTCTGCCCAGGCCGCAGAGCTGACGCCGGTTAGTGTCACCACCACCTGGTACGCACAGGCCGAGCACGGCGGGCTGTACGCCGCCAAGGCTGCCGGCATTTATGAACAGCACGGCCTGGATGTGACCATCGAGATGGGCGGTCCGCAGGTCAATAACGTGCAGCTGTTGGTGGGTGGCAAAACCGATTTCAGCATGGGTTACGCGCTGCAATCGCTGAATGCCGTAAAGCAGGATATCCCGCTGGTGACCGTGGCGGCCTGGTTCCAGAAAGACCCGCAGTCGCTGGTGGTACACGAGGGCGCAGGCAACGACAGCCTGGAAGACCTCAAAGGCAAGGGCATTCGCATCCCCACTGCCGGTCGCGTCGCCTACTGGCCCTGGATGAAGGCGCACTACGGCTTTGCCGATGAGCAGCTGCGCCCCTACGACTACAGCTTTGGCCCCTTCATCGCCGACAAGCAGGCCATTCAGCAAGGTTACGTGACCAACGACGGTTACTTCCTGGCTAAAGAAAACGTGGCAGCCAAGAGTCTATTGCTGGCCGACTACGGCTGGAATGCCTACTCCGCCACGCTGGATACCACCGCCGAGATGCTGGAGAAGCATCCGGACGTGGTGAAGGCCATGGTCGAGGCAACGGCTGAGGGCTGGGCCGCCTACTTTGCCGACCCGGCGCCGGCCAATGAGCTGATCAAGCAGGCCAACCCGGAAATGGCCGACGAGCTGCTGGCCTACAGCACCGCCAAGATGCAGGAAGAGGGCATTCTGCTGTCGGGCGATGCGGCTGCTGGCCAATACGGCATCATGACCAGCGCACGCTGGAAAGGCTTCTATGACGACATGGTGGCGGCCGGCACCCTGCCTGCTGACCTGGACTGGCAAAAGGCCTTTGACCTGAGCTTCGTCCAGGATCTGTACGGCGCAGAGTAAACGCCCGTAGCGGCTGGCCGGGCTACCAGCCCGGCACGGTCGGGGTCGGGGCGGGAATCCAGCTGCCGCTGGCCAGCCAGATGGCCGCGCCGGCAACCAGCAAGGCCATCACCAGCGCCCGCCAGCCGCCGCCGCGTAGCGGCTCAGCCTGGCTGGCGGGCACCTCGGCCTGGCCGTGAAACATCGATTCCAGCAGCTTTTTGCCGCGCGCGCGGTAGACGATGATCGCCAGCACATGCAGCGCCAATAGGGCGTAGATCAGCTCTTCGGTCGAGCGGTGCCAGCCGCTCAGCAGGCTGCCGGTGTCAAAAGACACCAGTTGGCTCAACGGCCCGAAAAACGCCACGTCGTCACCACTGAACAGCCCGGTAACGGCCTGAAACGCCAGCAACCCCAGCAGCGCAAACACCGAAGCGGCGCCCAGCGGATTATGCCCCGGCCGCTGCCACTGTCCGTTCAGGTAGGCTCTGATGCGCGCTGGCGTTGGAAAGAAACTGGCAAAGCGCGCGTGGGTGCTGCCCGCCACACCCCAGACCAGCCGAAACGCCAGCAGGCCGATCACCGCCAGGCCAAAGCGCTCGTGCCATAGCATCCAGCCATCGCCCAGGCTGATGGTCACCAGCGCGCCGCTGACGCTCAGGGCCAGCAGCCAGTGGAACAGACGCAGGGGCAGATCCCAGACCAGGGTTTTCATCAGACAGGCTCTCGATCAGACAACAGGGCCTGCAAGGCTAACCCCCGGCCAGAGCCCCCGCAAGCCTCTGACAGGAGGCGATACGCGCTCAGACTTCCATATGCCGGCCCAGCTTATCGCGCAGCAGCTCCGGGTTGTTGCCGGCCGCCTTGTCCAGCTCGGCCAGGTCTTCGGGGATGTACCAGTGCAGTTGGTCTGAGTGGTAGCTGGCCCACACCACCTTGGCGATTTCGACCGCTTCAATCAGGCGGAACGGGCCTTTATCCGGTGCGGCAGCCATCAGCTCTTCGCTCGGCATACCCGTCTTGATCAGCCCCGGCAGCGCGTCAGCGCAGCGGATGTCGTAGCGGCGGAACTCGTTGGACAGCGCCTCGGTCAGGCCTTTTACCGCGTGTTTGCTGGCCGAATACACCGCGATCAGCGGCATGCCCATAGTGGCTGAGGACGATGAGGTGTTGAAGCACAGCGCGTTGGGCGTGGCCTTGAGCAGCGGCAGCGCGCAGTGGGTGCCGTTGAGCACGCCGATCACGTTGACGTTGATGATGTTCAGCTGATCTTCAAACGGCAGTTCGTCGAAGAAGCCGCGCATCACAATGCCGGCGTTGTTGAACAGGATATCCATACGCCCGTCGGTTGCCGCGCCGAAGGTTGCTACGGCAGCCTCAAACTGCGCCTTGTCGCTGACATCCAGCGTCTGGATCACGCAATTGTCTGCGCCCAGCTCCGCCTGCAGCGCTTGCAGTCCGGTCAGGTTCAGGTCAAAGGCACCAACAAACCAGCCCTTCTGATGAAACAGCCGCGCCGTTTCCCGCCCCATGCCTGATGCCGCGCCAGTAATAAAAATCGACTGCCGTCCCGCTGCCTGTGCCATGTCCCGTCCTCTTGTTGGTGTTGTGGATGCCTCGACGTTAGCACCGGCAGACGGCCTTGGGAGCCAAGCGGCAGCAGCATTGATTGAGGGGCAATCAGTGGGGTGATGGGGCGGGCGAGCTGTCGCCAAGGTATGACAACCCGCGCTGGTTGCCTCAAGGCCGCTACTGAGTCTCGCGCTCCTCTGCTCGCAGGGTAAGTACCTCATACCCGTCGGCGGTCACGGCAATGGTGTGCTCCCACTGGGCCGACAGCTGCTTGTCACAGGTCACCACTGTCCAGCCGTCCTTCTTGGTTTTAACCCGGGCCTTGCCCTGATTGATCATCGGCTCGATGGTAAAGGTCATGCCTTCGCGCAGCACCAACCCCTTGCCCCGGCTGCCAACGTGCAGAACCTCTGGCGCTTCGTGCATCTCGCGGCCAATGCCATGCCCACAGAACTCGCGCACCACGCTGTAACCGTTGCGCTCGGCGTGGCGCTGGATGGCGTAGCCAACGTCACCCAGAGTCGCGCCCGGCTTGACCACCCTGATGCCCTCCCACATGGCCTCATAGGTCCGGTCGACCAGCAGTTGCGCCTCCGGCGTCACCTCGCCAATCAGATACATCTTGCTTGAATCGGCGATGAAACCGCCCTTTTCCAGGGTGATGTCGATATTGACGATATCGCCCGCCTTGAGAATCTGCGTTTCCGACGGCACCCCGTGGCAGACCACATGGTTGACCGAGCTGTTGAGCACGTACTTGAAGCCGTACTGCCCCTTGCTGGCCGGGCGCGCTGCCAGCTGATCGACAATGTAGCGCTCGGTCAGATCGTTGACCTGCATGGTCGACAGCCCGGCCCTGATGTGCTGGTCAAGGTAGGCAAAGACCTCGGCCAGCAGCTTGCCGGACTGGCGCATCAAGGCCAGCTCCTGCGGTGTTTTCAGGCGCACGTCAGACATTGGCAACCTGCCTTGGGTCTACGTCCGCGTGCCGCAGCTGTTCACGCATGATGTCGATAAACGACAGGGTCGGGTTGGCCTCGGCCAGCATGCCGACCTTCATCCAGTATTCGGCCTGCGCATTGATCGAGCGCACCATCACGGCGCTGGCCTTGCGCACGTCCTCGTGCAGCTCATCGTTGATCTTGACGATCCCCATAACGGCGCCTCTATATGAAATGTATATGGATAATATATACATCATATTGCCCGGGCAACGCGCCGCAGTGCAGCTCAAGTTTGTGCCCAGCCGTGCTCTTACGGTTTTGCCCGGTGCTCGTACGTGGCGTTCAGGCGGCCTGCCAGGTACTCGGCACAGGTAATTGGCTGGTACTTGGGGGCCTCGCCCGGGATGACGTCGCGCGGGTCGACGATGGAGTCGGGGTTTACTTCCAGGAAGAAGGCGATGGAGTAGCGTTCCTGCTCCGGCGGGCGCACGCGGTGCGGGGTGGAAACGTAGGTGTCGTTGCTCCAGCGCATCAGACAGTCGCCGATGTTGCAGACAAAGGCGCCTTCTACATGCGGTGCGTCGATCCATTGGCCCTGACGGGTCAGCACTTGCAGGCCGGCAACCTTGTCGGTGGCCAGCAGGGTGACGTTGCCGTAGTCGGTGTGGGCACCGGCGCCGCCGTCTTCGCGGTCGATCTGACCGGCGCTGGCCGGATAGCGCAGCATGCGCAGGGTGGCGATGGGGCTGTCCAGGTGCGCGTCGAAGAAATTCTCCGGCAGGCCCAGGTCGATGGCAAAGCCCTTGTGGATCAGGCGGCCGAGATTCAGACAGCCGTCGAAGTAACCGAGCATGGCGTCACGCCAGCCGTCGAGCGGCGGCCAGAAGTTGACCCCACGGAAGGGCTTGCCGGCCAGTACGTCCGGGTGGTCGGCCGGGAAGTCGGTGCCGATGTTGAAGGCTTCCTTCATGTCGGCGCCGGCTTGCGGGTTGAGCTTTTCGTCGGCCATGGCGACATAGCCGCGGTTGTGCGGCGACTTCTTGATCGACATGTCCTGCTTGGTTTCCAGCGGCAGCTCGAACACCCGCTTGGCGTTGGCGAATGCGCCGGCCATGACGCCTTCCGGGATGCCGTGATCAACGGCGTAGAAGAAGCCGATGTCACGGCAGGCAACGCCCAGTTGGCGGGCGGTTTCGGCGCGGACGGCCGGGTCTTCGCTGTTCAGGCCAGCGACGGAGATAAGGGGCAGTGATTGCATGTGATGACTCCTGACTGCGTGGTTGCAGTCGTTTAAACCATGGAAGTACGCAGGTGCGCGATATCGCGGCACTGCTGAAACAGCGCCAGCCCTTGCTGTTGAGCTTCGCTGAGTACCTGTTGTTCGTTTACTCGGGTGGCGCGGCCGTTGTCGATCAGCTGCTGACCATCAACCCAGACCGCGGCGACGTTGCGGGCGTCGGCGGCGAAGACCAGATTCCACAGCAAATTGCCGCCCGCTGCATTGATCTCGGTCGGCGTCAGGTTGGGTTGCGCCAGATCGAGCAGCAGCAGGTCGGCCTGCTTGCCGACCTCCAGTGAGCCGATACGATCACCCAAGCCTAGGGCGCGGGCACCGTTGATGGTGGCCATGCGCAGGATCTGGTCAGCCGGCAGCACGGTGGCGTCCAGCCGCGTGGCCTTCTGGATCAGCGAGGCGAATTTCATTTCCTCAAACAGGCTGAGGCTGTTGTTGCACACCGGGCCGTCAGTACCCAGGCCGACGGTGATACCGGCGGCGAGCATGTCCGGCACGCGGGCCACGCCGCTGGCGAGCTTGGCGTTGCTGATCGGGCAGTGGGCGATGCTGGTGCCGGTGTCGGCCACGCGCTTGATTTCGTCGTCGGTCAGCCAGACGCAGTGGGCCAGTAAGGTGCGCTCACCGAGGATGCCGTAGTGATCGAGCTGGGCGATGGAGCGGCGGCCAAACTCGGCTTTGACGGCGTCGTCTTCTTCCTTTTGTTCGCTGGCGTGGGTGTGAATGCCCACGCCGTATTCGGCCTGGCACTCCAGCGCTTCGCGGTAGGCATCGGGGGTGCAGTAGAACAGGTGTTCCAGCCCCATCCAGACCTGAATACGACCGTTCTGGCTGCCGTGGTGGCTGTGGATGAGTGCGCGGTTTTCGGCGCGGGTAGCGAAGAAGTCCTTGCCGGGCGCGTCGGCCACGTAGGGCGCCAGATTCACCCGCAGGCCGATCTCGCCGGCGGCATCGGCGCAGCGCGCCATAAAGCGGTACATGTCCATCACGCAGGTGGTGCCGCTCTTCAGTGCTTCGAGATAGCACAGGCGCGCCGAGTGGTAGGCGTACTCTTCGGTCAGGGCGCGGTGTTCGAGCTGATACCAGGGCAGCCATTCCATCAGCTGCATGTTTTCGGTCACGCCGCGCATCAGGCTGGAATGGGAGTGGGCGTCGATCAGGCCGGGCAGCAGCGCGTGGCCGCTGGCGTCGATGACCGGCATGCCGGGCGGGATGATCACCTCGTCGCTCGGGCCGACGGCGCTGATGCGCCCGTCCTCGACGATCAGGGTGCCGCGCGGGATGACGCGGTTGTGTGGGTCAACGGTAAAGATGGCTGCATCGTGCAGCGCGAACTGGCTCACTGGCTACTCCTGGCAGTTGACTGAACTGACGCAGCGTCGGTTCAGGACACTGTGACGGCACGGCGGGCACGGAAGCGGTCAGCGTGGCTGATGTCTTCCTCGGAGGCTGTCCGAGCGGAACACATTAAAACGGGTTGGCATTATCCTCCGCACCAAGGCTCAGCGCCACCGGACGGAGACTGTTCAGGTATTTCACTAGGCCGAGCCCATGCTCGGCGTGGTTGTCTTGGGTACGGCCAGACCACAGCCACGCAGGATCACCTCGGTGAGGAAGTTGGCGGCGTGGTCAAAGTCTTTCTGTTCGTACTCGGCCTTGTTCTCGACCATCAGCACCTGCACCTGAAAGTCGGCGTAGTGCTGGGTTGAGGACCAGATCAGGAAAATCAGCTGCACCGGGTCTACCGGTGCCATACGGCCCTGGTCGATCCACTGCTGCATGACGGCGGCGCGGCCGCGTACCCATTCGCGCATGTTGGTGCGCAGGTGGGTCATCAAGAAGGGCGCACCCTGCATGATCTCCATGGCAAACAGCCGGGAGGCCAGCGGGTACAGACGGGACATCTCGACCTTGGCGCGAATGAAGCTGGCCAATGCCTCGGCGGGGTCGTCGTCGACGGTCACGCTGGAGAACACGGCGTTCCAGCGCGAGAGAATATCGTCGAACATGGCTGCGTAGATCTTCTTCTTGTTGCTGAAGTAGTACAGCACGTTCGATTTGGGCAGTTCAGCCCGTTCGGCAATGTTCTGGATGGTGGCACCGCGATAGCCGTGCAAGGCAAATTCCTGTTCCGCTGCGGCCAGAATGATCTCGTGGTTGCGCTCGCGAATGCGTCCGGGTTTGTAACTCCGTGGCTTGCTCTTGCTGGTCATGGTCATCCGTCGCCTTGTTCCAGTGCGGGGCCAGGCTGGCTGGCCCCACGGGGTGTTGTCAGAAGTGGAATTTCACCAGGGCGCTGACGGCGCTTTCGGTGTCCATCACATCATCATTCAGACCGTACTTGTTGTTCCAGTAGGAGTACTCGATACCTGCGTAGAGTACGCCCGGGCTGCCACGGTAGTTACCCAGATCCAGCTTCAGCTGCGGGTTGAAGTGGAAGTCGGACTTGTGGTCGTCTTCGGCGGTGGACCAGTCAATGTAACCGTCGAACAGGATGCGTGTCTTGCCGAATTCCATCGGCATGCCCCAGACGACAGTGGCCTGATAGTCGTCATCGGTTTCGCTGTTCCATACGCGATAGAAGCGGGTGCCGACGTACTGGAAGCCCGGGATGTTCCAGTCGATGCCCGGACCGACCATGTAGTTGTTCACGTTGGTGCCGCCGCCAAACTCGTACTGACCGGACAGGGTAAAGTCCTTGATCAGGCCGTCGCCGCCCAGCTTGCTGCCGGTCAGCCAGCTCAGGCTCAGGTTAGGCGCGAATTCACCATACAGATCGTCAGTGTCCTTGTCCTTGCCGTGACCCTGGTTGCGGTCAACGAAGAAGAAGGTGCTGCCCCAGTCATGGCCGGTCGCGTTCTCGAAGGTGAAGAATGTTTGCGTGGTCTTGGTCTTGCCAAAGGCCTGATAGTCGTCGCTGTACAGAATCGAAATGCTGGAGTCGGAGAAATACTTCTCAGCCTGTGCAGCCGGGACAAAGGCGCCTGCGACGCACGCGGCGATCAGGGTTTTTTGCAGTGTGCTCATATTCGATGCTTCCTGGAATAAGTGATTTAGTTTTGATTGGCATAGTGGGTGCTCAAGTTATTTGCTCGGCCTATAGGGTTGGCCGATTGATAGGGGTGTGTTGAGGCGGGTCCGCGCGGGGTTCCACGACAACAGCACCAGGACAATGATGGTGACGACATAGGGCAGCATGGCCAGCAGCTCGGTCGAGCTGTTCCAGCCGAGTCCCTGCAGCACCAGGTGCAAGATGCTGGCGGCGCCAAACAGGTAGGCGCCGAGCAGCACGCGCTCGGGTTTCCAGGTGGCGAATACCACCAGGGCCAGGGCGATCCAGCCGCGCCCGGCAGTCATGTTCTCGGTCCACATGGGGGTGTAGGCCAGCGACAGGTAGGCGCCCGCCAGGCCAGCCATGGCGCCGCCAAAGGCCACCGCCATGTAGCGCACCGGCAGTACCCGCAGGCCGTTGGCATTGGCCGCTTCCGGTGACTCGCCGACGGCGCGCAGAATCAGGCCGCCGCGACTGTACTTGAGAAAGCAGAACACCAGTACAAAGATCAGCAAGGATGCGTAGACCAGCAGGTCCTGGTTGAACAGCACCTGGCCGATGACCGGGATATCCGACAGCAGCGGAATGGCGATCTTGTCGAAGCCGTCGATCGACTGGCCGACAAAGCCGCTGCCCACGAAGGAGCTCAGGCCGATGCCGAAGATGGTCAGCGCCAGGCCGGCGGCATACTGGTTGGCCGCCAGGGTGATGGCCATCAGCGCGAATAGCATGGCCATCAGTACGCCGCCCAGCATGGCAGCGAGTACGCCCATCGCCAGGCTGCCGGTGGCGGTGGCGGCGATAAAGCCGATCACCGCGCCCATCAGCATCATGCCTTCCTGACCGAGGTTGAGAACGCCGGAGCGTTCGCACACCAGTTCACCCAGGGCGACCAGCAACAGCGGGGTGCCGGCGACCACGGTCGCGGCGAGTACGTTGGTAATCAGTACGGCGTCCATTTCAGGCCTCCCCTGCTACGGCCTTGGGGGCCCGACGAATGCGAATGCGGTAGTGAATAAAGGCGTCACAGGTCAGCAGGTAGAACAGCAGCAGCCCCTGGAACAGCCCGGTGATGGCCTTGGGCAGCGCCATGGCAATCTGCAGCATCTCGCCGCCCATAAAGGTCAGCGCCAGCAGCGCCGCCGCCAGCACAATGCCGACCGCCTGCATGCGACCGAGGAAGACCACGATGATCGCGGTGTAGCCGTAACCGGGCGACACCTGCGGCACCAGTTGACCGAGCGGACCGGTCACCTCACTGGCACCGGCCAGACCGGCCAGACCACCGGCGAGAATGAACGCCAGCAGGGTCAGACGCTTGGCCGGGAAGCCGGCGAAGGCCGCAGCGCGCTCGTCCTGACCGAGTACCTTGAGCTGAAAGCCGATAAAGGTGCGGGCGAACAGCACGCCCACCGCCACCGCTGCCAGCAGGCCGAACAGCAGGCCGATATGCAGGCGGGTGTCCGGGATCAGCTTGGGCAGCAGGGCTGCGGCGGCAAACATCTCGGACTGCGGAAAGCCGAAGCCGTACGGGTCTTTCAGCGGGCCGTGAACCGCGTACAGCAGCAGGTTCAGGGCGATGTAGTTGAGCATGATGGTGGTGAGAATTTCGTTGCAGTGGAACTGCGTCTTCAACACCCCGGCCAGCAGGGCCCAGGCGGCCCCGGCAACCATGCCAGCGATCAGCACCAGCGGCAGCACCCAGGGGCCGCTCTGGTCGCTGAACTGCAGGGCAGCTGCGCTGGCCCACAGGGCGCCCATCAGGAAGTGGCCCTCAGCGCCGATGTTCCACAGCTTGGCGCGGTAGCAGATGGTCAGGCCGGCGGCGCACAGCAGCAGCGGCGCCATTTTCAGGCCCAGCTCGGCCCAGCCGTGTTTATCGCTCAACGGAGTCAGGAAGAAGAAGGTCAGACCTTCGACCGGGTCCTTGCCCAGGGCCAGAAAGATGCCCATACCGGTAATGATGGTGAGGATCAGCGCCAGCAGCGGGGAAGCCCACTGCATGGCGCGGGAGTCGACGGCGCGACGCTCAAGCGACAGCATGGGAAACCTCCGAAGGTGCAGCGCTGGGGAAATCACCGGCCATCCACTGGCCGAGTTGTTCAATGGTCAGGTCACTGGTGTTGACCAGCGGCGACAGCCGGCCGGCGCAGATCGCGCCCATGCGGCCACAGAGCTGGAACAGTTCGTCCAGATCCTCGGAGATCAGCAGTACCGCAGCGCCCTCGTCACGCAGCCGCACCAGTGCCTCGTGGATGGCCACTGCCGAGCCGACGTCAACGCCCCAGGTCGGGTGCGAGGCGACCAGCAGCTTGGGTTGCTGCATGGCCTCACGGCCGATGATGAATTTCTGCAGGTTGCCGCCGGACAGGCTGGTAGCGTGGCTGTCGATGCTGGCGGTGCGTACACCAAAGGCATCGACGATACGGCTGGCGTAGTCGCGGACCTTGTTCAGCGCCACCCAGCCCTTGTTCACCATGCCTTCGCCGTAGGCGGTCAGCAGGCTGTTGTCGACCAGCGACATGGACGGCACGGCGCCACGACCCAGGCGCTCTTCCGGCACCACTGCCACGCCCAGGCGGCGACGTACCCCCGGTTTGGCCTGACCGATGGCCCTGCCGCCGAGCTTGATGCTGTCGTTGCTGACCAGCGCCTCGCCCGACAACGCGCGCAGCAGCTCGTCCTGCCCGTTGCCGGCTACGCCGGCAATGCCGACGATCTCGCCGGCGCGCAGGCTCATGCTCAGTGCTTGCAGGCTGGTGCCAAAGGGGTCGCTGGTGCGGTAATTCAGTTCACGCACATCCAGCAGCACCTCGCCCGGCTCGCGCGGTTCTACCTGCGTCGACAGCGGCGTTTCGTTGCCGACCATCATGCGCGCGATGTCGTCGGTGCTTACCTCGCCCGGATTGCACTCGCCGGTCACGCGGCCCTGGCGCAGCACCGTGGCGCGGTGGCAAAGGTCACGAACTTCCTGCAGCTTGTGGCTGATGAACAGAATGCTGCAGCCTTCCTGCGAGAGCTGGCGCAGGGTGCGGAACAGGGTTTCGACCTCCTGCGGGGTCAGTACCGAGGTGGGCTCGTCGAGGATCAGCAGCGAGCTGTCCTGAATCAGGCAGCGCACAATCTCCACCCGCTGGCGCTCACCAATCGACAGGCTGTTGACGTAGCGGCGCGGGTCCAGCGCCATGCCGTAGTGTTCAGACACCTCGCGGATGCGCGCTTCGAGCTTGCGGCGGTCACGGGCCTGATCAGCGGGCAGGCTAAGCGCGATGTTCTCGGCTACTGTCAGGGTTTCAAACAGTGAAAAATGCTGGAACACCATGCCGATGCCCAGTTCACGGGCGTGGGCCGGGCCCTGCAGGGTCAGCGGGTGGCCGTTCCAGGTAATGCTGCCGGCGTCGGGCTGGATGACGCCGTAGATAACTTTCATCAGGGTGCTCTTGCCGGCGCCATTTTCGCCGAGCAAGGCATGGATTTCGCCTGCGTTGACTGTGAGCTGCACACCGTCATTCGCCCGGCATCCAGGGTACTCCTTGACGATGTTTTCCAGCTTCAGGCGTTGTGCGGTTGCCATTCAGTTTCCTCTATGGGTGTTGTACCGGCGCTTATAGATGACAGGCCGGGCGACGCCCTATTAATAACTGACCAATCAATCAACATTTTCTGTCAGAGCAATTTGCTTGCCAAAACTCTAAAAAACCCGAAAATCAATTTTTTCAGACTAGTTGGTCAAGTTTTTGCAAATCTACCCGTAGCCTCTGTGTGCGCCGCTGCTGTGGCGCCACGCCTGAACCCGCCTGAATGGGCCAAACCGTGCATAGAGCGGAGACGACCGTGATTGAGTTCTATCTAAATGGCCAGCCGGAAAAACTTGACCGTGCTGACCCAAACATGAGCATCCTTGACTGGCTGCGCACCAAAAAGCGGCTTAGTGGCACCAAGGAGGGATGCGCGTCCGGTGACTGCGGAGCCTGTACCGTACTGCTGGGTAGCCCTGCCGACGACGCGGGCGCGCATTATACGGCAATCAACAGTTGCATCAGCCTGATCGGCTCGATGCATGGCAAGCACCTGATTACCGTGGACGCCCTGTCGGCTGACAACGCCCACCCGGTGCAGCAGGCCATGGTCGAGTGCAGCGGCTCGCAGTGCGGCTTTTGCACCCCGGGCTTCATCATGTCTATGGTGGGCTTGCACCAGCAGGTTGTGGGCACTGAAGGCAACGCCAGTGAGCACCAGCTGATGGAGGCGCTAGCCGGCAACCTGTGCCGCTGTACCGGTTATCGGCCGATTCTCGAAGCCGGCCGCCGCACCCTGGTGGACGCGGTGCAGCACTGGGATGGTGCCGCGCTGTTTGAGCCGGCGCCGGCGCAGGCCTTTACTGACACCCGCGCCCGGGCCGCCAGCCTGCAAGATGACGAGGGCAAGCGCTTTGACGCACCGGTTGAGCTGAGTGAGTTGCGCCGTCTGCTGGCGGCCAATCCGGCGGCCCGACTGGTGGCTGGCAGCACTGATCTGGCACTGGAAATCACCCAGCAGTTGAAGACGCTGCCGCAGCTGATTTCGGTCGAGCAGATTGCCGAGCTGCATGCACTGAACAGTGATGAGCAAAACCTGACCATCGGGTCGGCTGCCACTTACCGCGAATTTGGCCCCACTCTGTGTGCCGACTGGCCAGCCTTTGCCGGCATGCTGGAGCGCCTTGGCTCACTGCAGGTGCGTAACCGTGGCACCCTGGGCGGGAATATCGGTAACGCTTCGCCCATTGGTGACATGCCGCCGCCGCTGATTGCCCTGGGTGCACAGATTCAGCTCGACGGCGCCGATGGCGAGCGTTGGCTGGCGCTGGAAGACTTCTTTGTCGACTACAAGAAAACTCGGCTGGCGCCGGGCGAATTTATTCGCGCCGTGCAGGTGCCGCGTCCGCAAGATAACCAGCGGCTGTTTATCTACAAGATCTCCAAGCGACTGGATGACGACATCTCGGCGGTGCTGGGTGCGTTCTGGCTGCAGTTTGACGGCGACACCGTCAGCGATTGCCGCCTGGCCTTTGGCGGCATGGCCGGCATCCCCAAGCGCGCCACCGGCGCCGAAGCGGCGCTGCGCGGTGCGCGCTTTGATGAAACCGCCGTGGCCGCCGCGCAGACGGCGCTGGCAGCGGACTTTAGCCCGCTGTCTGATGTGCGCGCCTCGGCCAGCTACCGCACTACGGTGGCCGGCAACCTGCTGCTGCGTGCCCTCCATGAATTCCGTGCTGGCGCTGCCGGCACCTCTGCATTGACGGTGACCGACTATGCGTAAACTGCCCCGCGACATTTCCCGCCAGAGCGGCCAGCCGTTGGGTGTGGCTGGTCAGAGCACGCTGCACGACAGCGCCTGGCTGCACGTGACCGGCACCGCCCGCTACATCGATGACCTGCCCGAGCCTGAAGGCATTCTGCACGCGGCGGTGGGCCACAGTGAGCAGGCCCACGCGCGCGTGCTGAGCATGGACCTGTCCGCCGTGCGCGCCTACCCCGGCGTGGTCGCGGTGCTGACCGTGGATGACGTGCCGGGCCACACCGACATCGGCCCGGTCTTCCCGGGCGACCCGGTACTGGCTGGCGAGCTGGTCGAGCATATCGGCCAGCCGCTGTTTGCTGTGGCGGCCACCAGCCATACGGCGGCGCGCAAGGCGGCCAAGCTGGCCAAGGTCGAGTACGAACCCCTGCACGCGGTGCTGGACACCCGCGAGGCGCTGGAAAAGCAGTTTTTTGTCCGCCCCAGCCACACCCAGCAGCGTGGTGACCCGGACGCGGCACTGGCCGGCGCGCCGCATCGCCTCAAGGGCGAAATCAATGTCGGCGGACAGGAGCACTTCTACCTGGAAGGTCAGGCCTGTGTGGCGTTGCCGCAGGAAGACGGCGGCATGTTTGTGCATACCTCCAGCCAGCACCCCTCCGAGGTCCAGAAGCTGGTGGCCGAGGTGCTGGGTGTACCTATTCATGCGGTGACTACCGAGGTGCGGCGCATGGGTGGCGGCTTTGGCGGCAAGGAAACCCAGGCCGCGCCGGTGGCCTGCGTGGCTGCGCTGCTGGCCAACGCCACCGGGCGACCGGTGAAGTACCGCCTGTCGCGCCCCGATGACATGGTGCAGACCGGCAAGCGCCACGACTTTCTCAACACCTACGACATCGGCTTTGACGAGCAGGGTGTGATTCAGGGCGCCGAGATCATGGTGGCTGGGCGCTGCGGCTATTCGCCGGACCTGTCCAATGCCATTGTCGAGCGGGCCATGTTCCACTCCGACAACGCCTACTATCTGGATCAGGCGCGGGTCACCGGCCATTGCTGCAAGACCCACACGGTGTCCAACACGGCCTTCCGCGGCTTTGGCGGCCCGCAGGGCATGATGGTGATCGAGCAGGCGGTGGACGACATTGCCCGCCACCTGCAGCTGGACCCGCTGGAGGTGCGCAAGCGCAACCTCTACCGCGAAGGCCGCGACACCACCCATTACGGCCAGACCATTACCCATCATGTGCTGCCCGAGCTGATCAGCCAGCTGGAAACCAGCTCTGACTATCAGGCGCGGCGCGCCGAGATCAGTACCTTCAACCAGCAGAGCCCGGTACTCAAGCGCGGGTTGGCGCTGACGCCGGTGAAGTTTGGTATTTCCTTCACCGCCAAGCACCTCAACCAGGCTGGCGCGCTGGTGCTGATCTACACCGACGGCAGCCTGCAGGTGAACCACGGCGGCACCGAGATGGGTCAGGGCCTGTACATCAAGATTGCGCAGGTGGTGGCTGCGGCCTTCCAGATCGACGTGGACAAGGTGAAAGTCACCGCGACCCGTACCGACAAGGTGCCCAACACCTCGCCAACCGCCGCCTCCTCCGGCTCGGACCTGAACGGCATGGCGGCGCTGGATGCCTGCGAGAAGATCAAGGCCAGGCTGATTGCCTTTGCTGCCGCCGAGTATGGCTGTGAGCAGAGCGCGGTGCGTTTTGAGAACAACCAGCTGGTGGCGGGCGACATTCGTCTGGACTGGGCCGACTTTATCCAGAAGGCCTACATGAACCGCATCGCCCTGTCCTCCTCAGGCTTTTACGCCACGCCCAATATCTACTACGACCACGCCAAGGGGCAGGGCCACCCGTTCCTGTATTACGCCAACGGCGCGGCCTGCTCCGAGGTGGTGCTGGATACCCTGACCGGCGAATACCGCGTACTGCGCACGGATATCCTGCACGACGCCGGGCAGTCGCTGAACCCGGAGATCGACATCGGCCAGATCGAGGGCGGCTTTGTGCAGGGCATGGGCTGGCTGACCACCGAGGAGCTGGTCTACAGCGATCAGGGTCGCCTGCTGACCACCGGGCCTGCCACCTACAAGATTCCGGCAGTGTCGGATACGCCGCCGGACTTGCGCGTCGCTCTGCTGGCCAATAGCCCGAACAGGGAAGCCACGGTGTTCCGTTCCAAGGCCGTGGGCGAGCCGCCACTGATGCTCGGCATTGCGGTCTGGAGTGCCCTGCGTGACGCGGTAGCCAGCCTGACCGATTACCGCTACAGCCCGCCGCTGGATACCCCGGCCACCCCCGAGCGCATGCTCGCGGCGGTGACCGCTGCCCGCCAGTGGGCGTTGGCCGAGCAGGAGGCCGTGTAATGAACAAGCAACTGCGCTGGTTTGAGGCGGTCGCCGACTGCGAACAGCGCGGCGAGCCCTATGTGCTGGTCACGGTGGTCGGGGTGGCCGGCTCGGTGCCGCGTGAGCCGTCGAGCAAGATGGTCATCACAGGTGAACACACCTGGGACACCATTGGCGGCGGCCATCTGGAATATCTGGTCACCGCCCGCGCCCGTGAGCAGCTGGCGGCCGGTCGCTTCGAGACGGTGCTGGAGCACTTTCCGCTGGGCGCCTCGCTGGGTCAGTGCTGCGGCGGCAGTGTGTCTGTGCTGCTCGAAGGCCAGCCCGGCAGCGATGCACAGCTGGTGGTCTTTGGTGCCGGCCATGTGGCCCAGGCGCTGATGACCATCATGGGGCAGTTGCCCTGGCAGGTGACGCTGGTCGACTCGCGCGCCGAGGTGTTTCCGAGCGATCTGGCGGCCAACATCCGCACGCTGCACAGCGATGACCCGGTGGGCGACGCTCCGGCCCTGTGCCGTGGCCGCCATGTGCTGATTCTGACCCACAACCATCAGCTTGATTACGATCTGTGCCGCGCCCTGCTGGACGCCGATGACGCTGCCTCGGTGGGCCTGATTGGCTCGCAGACCAAGGCCGATCGCTTTCGTCAGCGACTCAATCACCGGGGCTACAGCGACGAGCAGATCGCCCGCATTCGCTGCCCGGTTGGGCGCAGTGATGTACCCGGCAAGCGGCCGATGGAGGTCGCGGTATCGATCAGCGCCGAGCTACTGGCCCTCGGTAGGCCAGCGGCGCCGCGCGAACGGCGACGCGGCGTGAGCTGGCCGCAGCTGCGTGACTTGATGAAACAGGACAACACCCTTGAGACACCGCAACAGCCGGTGGAGACAAAATGACTCTGGAACACCTGAACACCCTGCCTGAAGACCAGGCGCTGGCGGTCTTTCGTGACTGCTGCGCTGCCGATGCCTGGGCGCGCCCGATGGTCGCCGCCCGCCCCTATCAAAGCGCCGAGGCGCTGCACGGCACCGCCCGCGCGCTCTGGCCCAACCTGCACGAAGCTGACTGGCTAGTGGCCTTTGAGGCGCACCCCAAGATCGGTGACATCAAGAGCCTGAAAGCCAAGTACGCCAGTACCGAAGCGCTGGCCAGCGGCGAGCAGGCCGGCGCGCGCGTGGCGCCTGATGAGATACTGCGGCGCCTGAAAGACGGCAACGACGCCTACTTCGACAAGTTCGGCTTTATCTTTATTGTCTGCGCCACCGGCAAGAGCGCCGAAGACATGCTCGAGCTGCTGGAGCAGCGGCTGCCCAACAGCCGCGAGCAGGAACTGCGCATCGCCGCCGAAGAACAAGCCAAGATCACTCACATTCGTCTGGACAAGCTGCTATGAGCAAGAGCCCGATTACTACCCATATTCTCGATCTCGGCAGCGGCAAACCCGCTGCCGGTGTACGCATTGTCCTTGAGCAGCAACAGGGCGACAGCTGGGTCACCCTGGCCAGTGCCGAGACCGACGCCGATGGCCGCGTGCTGAACGGCTTCGGCAGCGAAGCGGTCGCCGGTGTGTATCGCCTGACCTTCGACACCGACGGCTATTACGCCGCGCAGGGGCTGCGCTGCTTTTATCCGGCCGTCACCATCGCCTTCCGCCTGGACGACGTGCAGGCCCATTACCATGTGCCGCTGCTGTTGAACCAGTGGGGCTACTCAACCTACCGGGGGAGCTAGGATGACGACCAACTCTGATGCCGTCGGCCTGTCGGCCTTCCGCGGCCCATTGCTGCACTTTTTATCCGAACCGGGGCTGGGCACGCCCGATCCGGCCAGTTACAGCTACTTCACCGACGGCTTGCTGGTGGTTGCCGATGGCCGGGTGCAGGCGGTTGGTGACGCCGCCGAGCTGTTGCCGACCCTGCCGGCGGGCACGCCGGTTGAGCATTCACCGGAAGGCCTGATCATGCCCGGCATGATCGACACCCACGTACATATGCCGCAATTGGCGGTGATGGCGAGTTACGGCACCCAGCTGCTGGAGTGGCTGGAAACCTACACCTTCCCGAGCGAATCACGCTTTGCCGATGCCGACTGGTCGGCCAAGCAGTCCAAGGTCTTCCTCGACTTGCTGTTGGCGCACGGCACCACCTCGGCGCTGGTGTTCAGCACCTCGCACCAGGTTGCCAGTGAGGCGCTGTTCAGCGCTGCGCACGACTACAACATGGCGATCACCACCGGCCGGGTGATGATGGACTGCAACGCCCCGGACGGCGTGCGCGACACCGCCGAGGCGAGCTATGAAGAAAGCCGCGAGCTGATCGCCCGCTGGCACGGCACCGGGCGCCAGCGCTACGCCGTCACCCCGCGTTTTGCCGCCACCTCGACCCCAGAGCAGCTGACCTACGCCGGCAAGCTGATGACCGAGGCCGACGGCCTGTTGATGCAGACCCACTGGGCCGAGAACAAGGCCGAGATCGCCTGGATTGCCGAGCTGTTCCCGGAGCGCTCAAGTTATCTCGATGTCTACGACCACTTCGGCCTGCTTGGCCCGCGCAGTGTGCTGGCGCACGGCATTCATATCGACGACGCCGACCGCGCCCGGCTGGCCGAAACCGGCACCCGCATCGCCTTCTGCCCGACCTCCAACACCTTCCTCGGCAGCGGCCTGTTCGATCTGGCCAGCGCCCGGACGGCGGATGTTGAGGTCGGTCTGGCGTCGGATGTGGGCGGCGGCACCAGCCTGTCGATGCTGGTCACCATGGCCGAGGCCTACAAGGTCTGCCAGCTACGCGGCCAGAGCCTGAACCCTTTCCAGGCGTTCTACATGGCGACCCTCGGCAACGCCAAGGTGCTGCATCAGGAGGCTGAGACCGGCAACCTGGCACCCGGCAAGATGGCGGACTTTTTGATCCTCGACCGCGCCGCCAGCCCGATTCAGCAACTCAAGCACAGCGCCGAGCGCGATCTGTCGGGCATCCTGTTCGACCTGATGATCCTCGGCGACGACCGCAGCATTCGTCGCACCTACATCGCCGGCCAATGCCGTTACGACCGCGACGCCGTACAAGGAGCAGCCCATGCTGGTCTACCTGTCTGAGTGGCTTAGCCTGATCATCCGCTGGTTTCACGTGATTGCCGGGGTGGCCTGGATCGGCGCCTCGTTCTACTTCGTCTGGCTGGACAACAACCTGCGCGAGCCGCCAGCGTGGAAGAAGCAAAAGGGCATCAAGGGCGACCTTTGGGCGATCCACGGCGGTGGCTTCTATGAGGTGGCCAAGTACGAAGTTGGCCCCGAGCAGATGCCGACCGACCTGCACTGGTTCAAGTGGGAAGCCTACAGCACCCTGCTCAGCGGCCTGGCGCTGCTGGCCGTGGTGTATTACATGGGCAACCCCGGCTACCTGATCGACCCGAGCAAGGTGGCGCTCAGTGGCGCTGGCGCCGTCGCCATTGGCGTGGGCACCCTGGTCGCGGTCGTCGCCGTGTATGAGGCGCTGATTCGCAGCCCGCTGGCGCGTAACGGCATGGCCTTTGGCGCGGTGCTGTATCTGATTCTGGTCGCGGTTGCCTTTGGCCTGTATCAGGTATTTGCCGGTCGTGGCGCGTACATTCACGTCGGTGCGGTCATTGGCACCATCATGGTGGGTAACGTGTTCCTCGGTATCGTGCCGGCCCAGCGTGCATTGGTGAATGCGGTGGCCCGTGGCGAGAAGCCGGGTGAAGAGGTGGTGATGCTGGCCCAGCGCGCCATGCTGCGCTCGCGCCACAACAACTACCTCACGCTGCCGGTGCTGTTCATCATGATCAGCAACCACTACCCGATGTTCTACGCCCATGCCCACGGCTGGCTGGCGCTGGCGGCCATTGGCGCTATCACCGCCTACGCGCGGCACTTCTTCAACCTGCGTAACCAGGGCCAGTTCAAACCCTCGATTCTGGTTGTCAGCGCACTGGCGACTGTCGCCCTGATCTGGGCCATGGCGCCAAGTGCACCCTCTACCGTGGCAACCCACAGCCCCGGCACCGCGCAAACCGATGGTGACAGCGCGGCAGCGAGTCCGGTAACAGGTGCCGAGATCAGCCAGCTGCTGGCTACCCACTGCCAGGCCTGCCACGCCGCCAGGCCAACCAGCCCGGCCTTCCAGGCACCGCCTGCCGGCATCATTCTGGACAGCCTGGAGCACCTCAAGCAGCACGGTGACAAGGTCTATCAGGCGGCGGTAGCGACGCACTACATGCCGCTGGGCAACATGAGCGGCATGAGCGATGAAGAACGCAGCCTGCTGGGACGCTGGCTGCAGGAGAATCGCTGAGTGAGATGCAAGGCGGAGCGGGCGTTGGCCTGCTCCGCCTACGCATAGTCAGAGCAAGTACAGGCCGCGTGCATCGGTTATGCTGCGTTCACTTTGTGGACAAGGACGGACCATTGCATGCGTGTTGATAATCTCATTCTCCTGGTATTGGCGGCGATTGCGCTGTTTGCGCTGTACAGAGCCTATGGCAAGGCTCGTCGTGCCCGTCGCGAACGATTGATCGACACCTATCGTTTCCCTGAGTCGATTGCGGCGAAAGTCGGTAAAACCTATCCGCATCTGAGCGACGCTGAGGTAACGCGAGTCATGCAGGGGCTGCGCGAGTACTTCCACCTGTGCAACACGGCGGGGCGGCGTATGGTGTCGATGCCGTCGCAGGCGGTGGATGTGGCCTGGCACGAGTTCATCCTCTTTACCCGCAAGTACGAGTATTTCTGCAGCAAGGCGTTGGGCCGCTTTCTGCATCACACCCCGGCCGAAGCCATGCGCTCTCCAACCAGCGCCCAGACCGGTATCAAGACGGCCTGGCGCTTGTCGTGCAAGCGCGAGGGCATCATGCCGCGTGCTGCGCACCGGCTACCGCTGTTGTTTGCCATCGACGCCGAACTGAACATCCCCGATGGCTTTCGCTACGCGCTTGACTGCAGGCGGACGCCGGGTGATGACTATTGTGCCGGCCACATTGGTTGCGGCTCGGGTTGCAGCGGCGGCTGCGGCGGTGATTCCTCCGACGGCTGTGGCGGCTGTGGCGGTGGCGGGGACTGACTGGCGAACAGCCAAGGAGACATGATGGCGCAGCAATCGGCCATGAACGCAGAGCGTTGGGCACAGCTGATGGCAGCCTGGAGCCTCGGCCCAAACCAGGACACCTGCACTGCTCTGATGCAAGCCTATGCGCAAAAGGGGCGGCACTATCACACCGCAGAGCATGTGGCGGCGTGCCTGCGGCATCTGGATGACTGCTTTGCCAGCGTACAGCGCCCCAGAGAGGTCGAAATCGCCCTCTGGTTTCACGATGCAATCTACCAGCCGTTCTCCAGCAGCAACGAGCAGGACAGCGCAGACTGGGCGGCAGCGTTCCTGACTGAGCAGGGAGTGGATGAGCAGGCGGTGGCTCGGGTTCATCGTTTGATCATGGCAACCGAGCACAACGCGCCCGCGCAGACCAGTGATGAAGCGGTGCTGGTGGATATTGATCTGTCGATACTGGGTACGCCGCCGGCGGTGTACGACATTTTCGAGCAGGCGGTTCGGCAGGAGTATCGGTTGGTGCCGTTGCCGCTGTATCGTCGCAAGCGCGTCGAGGTGCTGCGTGGTTTTCTGCAGCGGCCGAGTATTTACACCTCCGGCTGCTTTGGGCCGCAGATGGAGCAACAGGCCCGAGCCAACCTGAGCAGAGCCATTACCGACCTTGAAGGTGGCGCCTGAGACAACACACCCGGCGCGCTGGCCGGGTGTCTAGCGCTGCGGGTTACTTCTTGGCTTCCGCAAAGTTGGCCTGAATGCGTTGCAGCAGATAATCGGCTGCTGAAATCGGCGGGTACTTGCCGGCGGGGCTCTCGATCATCACGTCTTTATTGGCCTGGCAGAAGAACGCCATGCTGTAGCGCGGGCCGCGGTACTCGCCGGGCCTCGGCATGCGTACGCGGTGCAGGGTGGACTTGAGCTGGTCGTCGCTCCAGCGCATCAGCATGTCACCGATGTTGCAGGTGATGATGTCGTCACGCGGAATCACGCTGCTCCACTCGCGGTTGTCACCGGCGCCTTCGGCGTCTTTGCCCGGGCTGACCTGCAGGCCGCCCTGACCCTCCTTCTGGAACACCATGGTCAGGCAGTCAAAGTCGGTGTGTGCACCGGCGCGCCACAGGCTTTCGTCCTGATCATCTTCCGGCATGGCCAGGTAATGCAGCAGGCGCAGGGTGCTTTGATAGTCAGGCTGGCGGCGGTCATGCGCCTTGGTGAAAAAGTCGCGTGCAAACCCGAGGCGCTCGGCAAAGCAGGACAGCACCTGCATGCCCAGCTGCCAGGCGCGGTATTCAAAGTCCAGCAGGATGCGGTGGAATTCCGGCACCACGGTTTGGTTGGGCCACAGGTCATCCATGTGCGGCAGGGTGATCTGGAAGGATTCTTTCTGATCGGCCGTGCGGGTGGACGGGCGCACCTGCGACATAAACTCCCAACCGCTGTTCAGGCCCTTTTTCAGCGCAAAGCGCGCTTTCTCTTCGTTTGGCAGGGCGAAGAAGGCTTCAGACAGGTCGAAGGCGCGCTGCACCAGCTTCACGTCCAGACCGTGATTGACCAGCTGAAAGAAGCCAACCTCGGTGGCGGCGTTCCACAACTGCTCGGTGATCTCGCTGCGGCGGGCTTCGAAATCGGTCAGGTCGATCAGCGGAATATCGCGGGCAGTTTCCTTGCCCATGCCGCCGAAGGTGGTTTCCAGCTGCAGTTCTTTCAGGCCGTATTCAGGGGTTGTTGCGGTTGTCATGGTGAATCTCCGAGTAGTCCCGTTGGGAGCAAATGGGGCGGAGAATGACGCGGGCGGGAGGTGGAAGGAGGCTGTGGCCTGTCAGTCCGCGTCACCGCGCTATGCGCATTGTCCGCTAACTGAGCAATGACCTGGGGTGTTGCCCCCTGACAGCTTCTACTCACGTTGCCGAGGATAAGGGAAGCACCGATTAATTCCGCATGCCCTCTGGCATTCAGGTTGGGCCGCAATCAAGGCGTGGTTTCGAAGGCATGTCGGGACCTGTCGAGAAATTACAACGCAGAGTGCGGTCCAGCCTGTACGCCCCGTAGGGCGAGCGCTCAAGCATGCATCTGCTGTGTTGCGCTGCTTGCCAATAGAACCACTATTGGCTGCACAGCACGCCTTGCAGCTACATGCTTGAGCACTCGCAGAGGGCGTGTGGAATTGATCAGCGCTTCCCTAAGCCTCAGGCACAAATACTCAAGCAGTAATTGCGCCAACTCGGGCAAATCCGACGAACGCGCCGGCTGGCGTGGCCTTTCGCAAATCGACAGTTTGGTTTTGAGCGCTTAGATTGCACCGTGATCGCGCAAAAGCTGACCACTTGCACTGGTTTTGCTCACCCTGCGCCCGCTTTTTACGGCGGATACCCGATGAAACGGCGGCTGTAGCGCGGCTGAAAGGTTGGTCAAAAAATTGCACTTGTTACTCCAGGGAAGCACTGATTAATTCCGCATGCCCTCTGGCGTTCAGGCTGGGCCGCATTCGGCTGGGCTGCAATCAAGGCGTGGTTTCGAAGGCATGTCTGGACCTGTCGAGAAATCACAACGCAGAGTGCAGCCCAGCCTGTACGCCCCGTAGGGCGAGCGCTCAAGCATGCATCTGCTGCGTTGCGCTGCTTGCCAATAGAACCACTATTGGCTGCACATCGCGCCTTGCATCTGCCCGCTTGAGCTCTCGCAGAGCGCGTGTGGAATTAATCAGTGCTTCCCTAGGGCCGCACGCTGCGGTCATTTCAATACCAGGCGACAGAGTAGAAGCGGTCAGGGGCATGCGGAATTGATCAGTGATTCCCTCACTCCGGGACATTGCTCTTTGGCAGCAACAGAGGAGCAGTACCTCCGTGACTTACCTGATCAAGAACGCACAAGCTGTTTTTTCCCCCACCGCCGCTAACGCGACGGATATCCGCATCAGCGATGGCAAGATTACCGAGCTGGGTTGCGATCTGGCGCTGGCCGCAGGTGAAACCCTGATCGACGCGCGCGGCTGCGTGGTCTGGCCCGGCTTGGTGAACACCCACCATCACCTGGCCCAATCCATCATGAAGGGCGTGCCAGAAGGCCTGAACCAGAACCTCAACGATTGGCTGGGCTCGGTGCCCTACCGTTACTGGCCCAAGGTCACGCCGGAGCTGATGTACCACGCTGCGCGGCTGGGCTTGTACGAGCTGCTGCGCTCTGGTGGCACCACCTGCGCAGATCATCATTACCTCTATCACGCCACCACCAGCCCTGAACTGGAAGATGCCGTCTGGCGCGCCGCCGACGAGCTGGGCATGCGTCTGGTGCTGTGCCGCGGCAGTGCCACCTCGGTGGGCAGCCATCACGGCATGATTGAGCACGGCATCTCCCCGGAAAGCATCGAGCAGATCATCGCGCGGCTGGACGCCAGCCGCGTGCGCTATCACCAGGACGGCGGCGACGCCATGCGCAAGCTGGTAGTAGCGCCAACCAGCCTGATTCACTCCAGCGACCCGGACGGCCTGCGCGAACAGGCCGCCTACGCCCGCGAGTTCACGCTGGGCATGCACTCGCACCTGCTGGAAGTGGACTTTGATGAAGTTGCCTCGCTGAAAAAGTACGGCAAACGCGCGGTGGATTACGCCGGTGAGTGCGGCTGGCTGGGCGACGATGTGTGGTTTGCCCATCTGGTGCATTGCGACGACTACATCATCGACCGCCTCGCCACTACCGGCACCGGCATCGCGCACTGCCCCACATCCAACTGCCGTCTGGGCAGCGGCATTGCCCCGGCCATCAAGATGGAGCAGGCAGGTATGGCGATCACCCTGGGTGTGGACGGCTCCGCCTCTGCCGAGTCCGGCTCCATGCTGCAGGAGCTGAACCTCGCCTGGCTGATCCACCGCGCTGTGCACGGCCCGGACGCCACCACGCTGGAACAGGTGCTCGGCTGGGGTAGCCGCAACGGCGCCAAGCTGCTGGGCCTGCACGATGTGGGCGAGATCACCGTGGGCATGGCCGCCGACCTGGTGCTGTTCGACATCAACCAGCCCCGCTTTGCCGGCGTGCACAGCCCCCTCATCGCACCCTTGATGTGCGGTGAGCCGGCCAGCGTGAAGTACAGCTTTATCCAGGGCCGCCCGGCAGTGAACAACGGCGACATCTGCGGCTTGGATGAGGCCGAGCTGACGGCGCGGGTGCAGGAGTCGGTAGCGCAGCTGATTCGTAGTTGATTCCGGGACGGCCGGGTTCCAACTCGGCCAGCGGGTCGCCGTGCTTCATCAAGGTCTGTGTTCATGCCTTTCGGCGTCTCGGCTTTCGTAGGGCCACAGCGTGCCGTGGCCGTGTCGCCTCCATCAGTGCACCGTTGGGTCGCTCACTACGCCGCGTTCTAGCTCGCCTTTCGCCTTTCACGGCGAGCCGAGGGGGCTGATTGCCCAGCCCTCCATGCCGTCATCCTCCCGCGCCCTCTTACCGTCATCCCCCGCGCAGGCGGGGGATCCAGGCGCACCAAACCACCCCGCCGGACGCCTTCAGCGCAAGTGCGGCCCAGCCCTGCAGCTTGCCCAGGCATCAAGCCAGTGCTAGTCTCCTTGAGTCGTCAAACGACGACGTTTTCGTTTTTACCTGTCCAGAGTGACCGCATGTCCACTGCCCAGACCACCGCTGTTGTAAACCGCCCCGCGCTTGCCGGTGTGGTTGCGCGTGTGCAGGCTGCCGTGGCCTGCCTGCCGGTCACCCCTCCCGGCGTAGCCATCGTGGCTGCAGTGGCTTCACCGCCACCGGCGCACTGATCTCGCTACCCCTTTTCTGATTTCTGTTCTCCCTGACTGGCGTATTGCCGTGGGGCGAACCTGTGTCCTGACAGGTGACATATGGTTATTCAACGTTTGAACTGGGCCGCCATCGGCCCGACTGCGCTGTTCGTATTGCTGTGGAGCGCGGGCGCGATCTTCTCCAAATGGGGGCTGGAACACGCCTCGGCCTTTGCATTTCTGCTGCTGCGCTTTGTACTGGCCTGCGCCGCCCTCGGGCTGCTGGCGCTCACCCGGCGGCGCTGGTTGCCAGCGCGCGGTACCCGCAAGCAGGTAGCCCTGGTCGGGGTACTGCTGACCGGCGGCTACACCATCTTCTACCTGCTCTCGCTGGACGCCGGGCTCACGCCCGGGGTGCTGGCGACGGTACTGGGCGTGCAGCCAATCCTCACCCTGATGCTGGTTGAACGCCGCGCCAACCTGTTGCGGGTATTGGGTTTGCTGCTGGCGCTCGGCGGCCTGACGCTGGTGGTGCTCGACAGCCTGCTGGCGGCGCGTTTCTCGCTGCTGGGCATCGGCCTGTCGTTGGCAGCGCTGCTGTGCATCACCCTGGGTTCGATCTTCCAGAAGGGTATTCAGCAATCACCCATGGACGTGCTGCCGCTGCAATACGCCATCGGCCTGCTGATGTGCGCGGTGGTCGTACCCTTTCAGCCGTTTGAGGTGGAATGGACCGTCGGCTTTGTCGTGCCGCTGCTGTACATGGGTGTGCTGATCTCGGTCGGAGCGACCTTGCTGCTGTACCGGCTGATTCGGATGGGCAACTTGGTCAACGTGACCAGTCTGTTCTACCTGATGCCCGGTTGTACGGCGTTGCTGGATTTCCTGTTCCTCGGCAACCGCATGGCGGCGTTGAGTTTGTTGGGGATGGGGGCGATTGTGCTGGGGTTGGTGTTGGTGTTTCGGCAACGGGCTTAACCCGAAACCTGCGCTCGGATAGCCCTGAATCGTGGACCCTATCATCACGCCACCCTCGCGAAGGCGAGGATCTATGGGGTTTGGCGGTCATGCCGGTCACTTCGGCGCTGTCTGATAACCCGCCTTTCGCCTTCCCGGCGAGCCAAAGGGGGCCGCTTGCCCGGCCCCCCTTGGCGATCCCCCCGGGCACCCGACTACGCGGCCCTTCGGGTTCGCTGCGTTGCTCGATTTATCGGGGAAGCCTCGCCGGCCACGCGAAAACTCGTCGCTTCGCTCCTCAGACACCCTACGCTTCTTTTTCCCGATAAATCTGCGCTACTCGCCCGCGTAAACGGGACTTGGGTCCGTGCATTCGCCACGTCCGTATTTGCGCGCCAAGGCCGCGCTACTTCACCTAATCTTTAGCCTAATTCAGGGTTGGCAAACGACGCGTGTAGTAGCACTATCAAATCACCGCACTTCTCGCGGCCCCGTCAGGAGGCATGGATGCTACATAGACTCGACACACTTCATCTCGAATACCCGACAGCACCCTCACCTGCGTGCAAGCCACTGCCGTCGATCAGTGGAGCGTTAAGCCTCGTGCGGTTTAACGTTCAGCACTCGTGCGCGATGGCCGCTAATCCATTGAAATATAAGAAAATATTAGATCGCCTCATCCGGCGTTATGCCGCGTATTAAAGTTAGTGCGATCTAATCACTGTTAGGAGATCTACATATTTAGCCAGCTCGGCTAATGTGCTTTTAATGGGGAACAATGGAGGTCTGCAGTCGTTGTCCCGACTACACCCGTAGAAAGGAGATACGTTATGCGAAGAATTAAACCGCCACGGCCACCAAGACCGCCAAAGCCACCGGACAGACCCCAGAACATTAAGACTCCTAAGCCCATTGGCAAAACCGAGTGGGTAAGAGCGCACTGGCGCTGGGACTATAATCATCGTCAATGGGAGTGGGTAATGGGACATTGGCGAAAATAACCACTCCTAACAATACGCTACAGCCGATGCGCTAAAGCGCTCGGCTGAGCTTTGCGTTAGGCAAAGTAACATCGAACTAGTACGGATATAGAAATGCAGCTAAGCGAGAATGATTTCAGGGACTACTTATTTGATAATCATAAAGACTCATTGTCTGATTTGATTCATGGCCGACGTGATCCAATTGAGTGGAATGGTGAAGGATTCCCTCCAATAAGTATTCTTTTTCAGCAAATTGTCGAGAGAAAGATAAATGAGGTGGTTGATGGCCTTGAGTCATTAACTCTCTCTGCAAGAGAGCTTCGATTAGAAAAATCTGGTGATTCAACCACACGTATTGACTTGTTTGGTAATTCCGAATGTATCGGTTTAACGATAATTGAGCTTAAGAAGTCGAAACAGACCGAGAGACAGGCATATACAGAGCTTTTGGCATACGCAAATCATTTTTGTTCTATTTACCCAGGATTAACAGAGAGAGCGATAAATAGCATTTTAATAGCTCCTATGGCGACGCGAACAGTTCGAGATGCATTTGTGCAAGAAATACTTGGAAACAACAAATCTTCAGCCGCGCTCATTCCCTCTGATGATAATGGAGAAATAAGACTGACCATCTATTATCCAGATGAGTCTTATTACCAGTGGTTTGAGAATAATCTACTAGATGACAGGTCGATGTATACCGTTGCAGTAGAGTTTCCAGAGATTGAAGGCTGGATAGATACTGATAAAAATAACGACCAAAAGATACCAGATTGGAGCAAGGCTGCATTAAATACAATATCGAACTCCATTTCTCATAGACTGGAAGCTGAGGGGCTGCACTCGATTGTCTATGCCACGCAGCAATGGGGAGAAATTGGGCAACAATTTCCAAATCCCAATGTGATATATGCTGTTGTTCTAAACCCTTTTGCTTCTTTTAGAAGCTCTTCGCTTGATGATGAAGTTTATGGTGACACAAAAGAAGGGAGAGTCTCTGAGATACAGGCAATTTATGATCAGATAGACGAATCAGAAAGAGAGTATTGGCTTGAGTCTATGGAGTCCAATTTTCATGGACTAGCAATCCGAATAGTAAAAGAAGAGTTTGATAAATGCTTTCGCAGTACTGATGGCTTAGGCGTACGCTCTGAGATTTCACTTCCAGATTGGTATGGAGTTAAAACAAGCATGATTAACTCTGTTTTTACTCATAATTTGGATATATATCAGACCGGTTTACTAAGACAGGTTTATTCTAGGTATCTCGATTATATTTTTGAAGTTAAATGGGATGAAATCTATTGCTGCGACGACTTGCCAAGATTTTCGTACAAGGCATTACGTGTATTTCTTCCAGTTTGGGAGATACTAAGAGGACTTGGTATGGGAGAGGAACATGCCTAACAAACGGCTGCTAGGGACTGCATTACGCTGCGCTCCATGCAGCCCAGAGCCTGGCGTTATGAGTAAATCAGCATGAAAACATTCAAAGCTTTTATTTTGGGGTTGGTAGGAGCCTCATCTGTGGCAGGTGCTGAAGTAGAGATGAAGTACTATTCGTCTGCTGGTGACGTATTTGAGGTGCAGGCGCCTGCAGACTGGCAGCAAAATGCCAACTCTGACTACCTTTCAATTTCTAGCCCCGATGGCAGTGTTTCTATTACGGCCACCGCGTACAGCAAGAATGGTGGAAGCTTGGAGGAGTTCGCCGAATACAGATTCAGTTCCGTACAGGATTTCTATACTCCCCAAACTGCGGTCCGTTCAATTGAGTCAGGGGTGTTACGCGAGTATGAAGGCGTATGGCTGGGCGAGTCTGCCCCAACCTACTACGTGGTAGCAGCGGTCGAAGTTGGAGCGGCTTTCGTCAGCATCACAGTGGTAACGGATCGTAAGGACTACGGTGAAAATAAGCCCATGTACATCAAGATCTTTGAGGCTATTAAGGTCAACTCATAAAAAGTCGCTGTTGCCAGAAAAATTTTCCACTGCTTCGCGGTTACAAAAGTTTTCGCAAAGCTCTACGTTATGTGTTACTGGAGTAAAAGATGGGAATAATACTGGGAGGCCTGATTATATTTATAGCGGGGTTTATTCCTTCTCTACTTCCTATTGGTATCTACTGGGTTTCGCTAGTTGCAGGTTTGCCCACAGCAATAATTATGTTTTTAAAAGTTGTGCCCACAATAGAGTATTGTCTTGGTCTTCTATTTGGCTTAATTCTCTTTGTCCTAGTTTCATTTGCTAGCTGGGGGGCAGTCGGGCCAATGATTGCAGTATTTCAAATAATTCCGCTATTTACGACCTGCGTTATCGCTATTGTATTTAGTTTGCTAGGTACTTTGTGGCGCAAAACACATAACAAACAAAGGCAACAACGCCCTGCGGGCTGGACGCGCTAACGCGCGCCGTTGCTTTGGGCGTTACGTGGAAAGTCTTGAGGGATAAGTTATGGCAAATGACGAGCCAAACCAGCGAATCAAGTTTGCTTATAAACTGGATGGCTGGTCGTACGAAGAGGGCAGTCAGGCGCTGCTCAAAGCGCAAGCTGACAAGGTCATCCCATCCGACTACACAGCAGATATGGAAGGTAATATTTTCTGTCCAGCTTGCTTCACAAACTTGATTCGAGTACCGAAAGAGAAGGACCATTTTTCCAACGGCCGAGACGCATATTTTGCGCACGTAAGGAAATATCGAGAGGTTAAATGCGACCTTAGGACTAAGAGAGCAGAGGGTAAGCGGTACGATACCTATGAAGAGGCTCAGAAAGCTATTGACGACGAGAACCTCGTCATCATTTCGGGATTTTTGCAGGAGAAGCCCGAGAGACCCGAAGATCCGGCCGGGGCATATGATGAGACTCCTGTAGAAGATGAAAACGGGCCAGCTTCGGAGGTGCCCATTGGAAGGCATAAGGGCGAGTCTTTCATACTGCCAAGTAAGATATCAACGGTAGCCGGCATATGCCGCAACTTCGACGAAAACCTTTACAAGTACTATCATCTTCCCGGCCGTAGGAATGCAGTTCGTCTAATCGACCTTCTGCATCACGTAAAAGATGTGACTGAAGAAGATGAGAGCGATCGTCTATATTATGGCTGGGTAAAACGTTCTTTCTGTACTGCCAAGAATCCTAAGCCCCACAATATCAGGATGACGGAATTAGATTGCAACCGCGAGGTTCACGATTTCTACTTGAAGGCTAACGAAGAGATATCGCAGAGGAAAGGAATCAATGATCAGACTACTGGCCGCATCGTTATAATGTATGGAAAAATTGCGGAGAATGGTATCGGCCTTTGTATCGAAGATCTCGCGTGGGGCGAGTTCGCGTTGCTGCCAGCGCAGTACAATTATCTGCTCAACACGTAACAAGTTTGTCAACCGGAACCAAATTGCTCCGCGGTTTTTGTGTTCGCTGCGCTTATAACACAAAAGCCGCTCCGCAATCCGGTCCGGTTACAAAGGCGTTACGCAGTTTCCAAACTTACTTGATGTCGGCCCCGTTCGGTGGTCACGAAAAACTGCATACTCGGTGATTGGCACTGAGCCTTTTGTCACCTTTCCCTTGAGCGCCGCGTCCGACATCGCGGCTGTCTCGTCCTCCTCTATTTGTAGATGTGAGTGGGGCAGTATTCGTTGCAATCCAGATATTGACTCTCTCGCCCGCAGATAAAGCTGATCACTTGCAGCTTGCAGCTTGCAGCTTGCAGCTTGCAGCTTGCAGCTTGCAGCTTGCAGCTTGACGCACCAGCGCCCACCAGCTTACCTTTACGTTAACGTAAAGCAACCCAAGCTGCCGCTCCATGACCCAGACCTACAGCATTTCCGACCTTGCCCGTGAGCTGGATATCACCACGCGGGCGATTCGTTTTTATGAGGAGCAGAACATGCTCTGCCCCGAGCGTCGCGGGCAGGAGCGGGTTTACAGTCCTCGGGATAAGGTGATTCTCAAGCTGATTTTGCGTGGCAAGCGCATCGGCTTTTCGCTGGCGGAGTGTCGCGAGCTGATTGAGCTGTATGACCCCGGCCACGGCAATCGCAAGCAGCTGGAAACCTTCCTGGACAAGATTACCCAGCGCCGTGCGCAGCTGGCGCAGCAGTTGCTGGATATCGAGCAGATGCAGATTGAGCTGGATACCGCGGAGGAGCGCTGTCGAACGGCGCTGGAGCAAACGAATTAACGCCAACCGTACCCCCCTTTTTGAGTGAATCATGCATATAGAAACCGTCGATCAATCGCAGTATCCGCAGCTCCTGACCATCTGGGAGGCGTCGGTGCGCGCTACCCATGACTTTCTGGCCGAGGCTGACCTGCTGGAGCTGAAGCCGCTGATTCTGGAGCAGTATTTTGCTGCTGTGGATCTGCGTGCCGCCAAGGGCAGCGATGGCGAGTTGCTGGGCTTTTGCGGCGTCAGCGACGGCAATATCGAGATGCTGTTTATTGCCCCCGAGGCCCGTGGGCAAGGCGTGGGCGCGCGTTTGACCGCGTATGCCATTGAACATCAGGGTGCCACCAAGGTGGATGTGAACGAGCAGAACGCGCAGGCGGTGGGCTTTTATCAGCACCTTGGCTTTGCGGTGGTCAGCCGCTCACCGGTCGATGGGCAGGGCAAGCCCTATCCGCTGCTGCATATGGAGCTGCCTGGGCGCTGACCATCGCGGGCGTGGCCTGCCCTGAAAGACAACACTGACGCACCAACAACAATAAACACAGGTGAACCCATGCATTACCCATCGCTGAACTTCGGTCTGGGCGAGACCATCGACATGCTGCGCGAGCAGACCCGCAATCTGGTTGATGCCGAGCTGGCGCCGCGGGCGGCGGAGATCGACCGGGAGAACCAGTTTCCGCTGGAGATGTGGCGGCGTTTTGGTGACATGGGGCTGCTGGGCATTACCGTGCCTGAGGAGTACGGCGGCTCTGGGCTGGGGTATCTGGCCCATGTGGTGGCGATGGAGGAGATCAGCCGCGGGTCGGCGTCGGTGGGGCTGTCCTACGGGGCGCATTCCAACCTGTGCGTGAACCAGATCAACCGCAACGGCACGCCGGAGCAGAAGGCGAAATACCTGCCCAAGCTGATCAGCGGCGAGCACATCGGGGCGCTGGCGATGAGTGAGCCGAACGCCGGTTCCGATGTGGTCAGCATGAAGCTGCGGGCGGAGCACAAGGGTGACCACTTCGTGCTCAATGGCAGCAAGATGTGGATCACTAACGGCCCGGACGCGCACGTTTACGTCATTTACGCCAAGACCGAGCCGGAGAAAGGCCCCCACGGCATCACCGCCTTTATCGTCGAGCGCGATTGGGCCGGTTTCTCCCGCAGCCCCAAGCTGGACAAGCTGGGCATGCGCGGCTCGAATACCTGCGAGTTGGTGTTCGACAACGTCGAGGTGCCGGTGGAGAACATCCTCGGCCAGTACAACGGCGGCGTGAAGGTGCTGATGAGCGGCCTGGATTATGAGCGCGTGGTGCTCTCCGGCGGCCCGACCGGGATCATGCAGAGCTGCATGGACGTGGTGGTGCCCTATATCCACGACCGTCAGCAGTTCGGCCAGAGCATCGGTGAGTTCCAGCTGATCCAAGGCAAGGTCGCCGACATGTATACCCAGCTGAACGCCAGCCGCGCCTATCTCTACACAGTGGCACAGGCCTGCGACCGCGGCGAGACCACCCGCAAGGACGCCGCCGGGGTGATTCTCTACACCGCCGAGCGTGCAACGCAGATGGCGCTGGATGCGATTCAGATTCTCGGCGGCAACGGCTACATCAACGACTACCCCACCGGCCGCCTGCTGCGCGACGCCAAGCTGTACGAGATTGGCGCCGGCACCAGCGAGATTCGGCGGATGTTGATTGGACGGGAGCTTTTTAATGAGACGCGTTGAAGCAGCTGGAAGCTGGAGGCTGGAGGCTGGAAGTCCAGCCACGGCGTGGGGGTTAGAGGCCGGCGCCTGGTTGCGCAACCCAATCGTTGCTGTGGACACGTCTAACCTGCAACGCTCGTTACGCCTGCGGACCTGCCCTTCCAGCCTCCAGCCTTCAGCTTTCAGCCGGGGAGCGGTGCAATGAGCATCCTACAAACCCAAATCACCCCGACCTCCACCGAGTTTCAGGCCAACACCGACGCCATGCGCTCCCTGGTCAGCGAGCTGCAAAGCCTGCTGGCAGGCATTGCGCAAGGCGGTGGTGAGGCGGCGAATGCGCGGCATCTGGCGCGGGGTAAGTTGTTGCCGCGTCAGCGCGTGGATGCGCTGCTCGATCCGGGTTCGGCGTTTCTGGAAATTGGCCAGCTGGCCGCCCATGAGGTCTATGGCGAGTCGGTGCCGGCCGCCGGGGTGATCGCCGGTATCGGCCGGATCGAGGGCGTTGAGTGCATGATCATCGCCAATGACGCCACGGTGAAGGGCGGTTCCTACTATCCGCTGAGCGTGAAGAAGCACCTGCGGGCGCAGACCATCGCCCGCGAGAACCGCCTGCCCTGCGTCTATCTGGTCGATTCGGGCGGCGCCAACCTGCCACGGCAGGACGAGGTATTCCCGGACCGTGAGCACTTCGGGCGGATCTTCTTCAATCAGGCCAATATGAGCGCGGCGGGCATTCCGCAGATTGCTGTGGTGATGGGCTCGTGCACTGCCGGTGGCGCCTATGTGCCGGCGATGGCCGATGAGACCATCATGGTGCGTGAGCAGGCGACTATCTTCCTCGCCGGGCCGCCGCTGGTGAAGGCGGCGACTGGCGAGGTGGTCAGCGCCGAGGCGCTGGGCGGCGCGGATGTGCACTGCCGCACCTCGGGTGTGGCCGACCATTACGCCGAGAATGACGAACACGCCCTGGCTCTGGCCCGCCGCTGTATCGCCAATCTGAACTGGCGCAAGCAGGGTGGGCTGAACAGCCGCGCGGTGCTGCCGCCGCGCTACCCGGTGGAAGAGTTGTACGGGGTGATTCCGGCCGACAGCAAGCAGCCGTTCGACGTGCGCGAGGTGATTGCGCGGCTGGTCGACGACAGCGCGCTCGATGAGTTCAAGGCGCTGTTCGGCACCACGCTGGTCTGCGGTTTTGCGCATTTGCACGGCTATCCGGTGGCGATTCTGGCCAACAACGGCATCCTGTTTTCCGAGGCCGCGCAGAAGGGCGCGCACTTTATCGAACTGGCCTGCCAGCGCGGCGTTCCGCTGCTGTTCCTGCAGAACATCACCGGCTTTATGGTCGGCAAGAAGTACGAAGAAGGCGGCATCGCCAAGCACGGCGCCAAGCTGGTGACCGCGGTGGCCTGCGCGAGGGTGCCCAAGTTCACGGTGATCATCGGCGGCAGTTTTGGCGCCGGTAACTACGGCATGTGCGGCCGCGCCTACGATCCGCGTTTTTTGTGGATGTGGCCGAATGCGCGCATCTCGGTGATGGGCGCCGAACAGGCCGCGGGCGTGCTGGTACAGGTCAAGCAGGAGCAGGCCGAGCGCAGCGGCGAGCAGTTCAGCGCCGAGCAGGCCGAGGCCCTGCGCCGCCCGATCCTCGATCAGTACGAACGCCAGGGCCACCCCTACTACGCCAGCGCCCGCCTGTGGGATGACGGCGTGATCGACCCGGCGCAGACGAGGGATGTGCTGGGGTTGGCGATATCGGCGGCCCTCAACGCACCGATTGAGGCGACGCGGTTTGGGGTGTTTCGGATGTAGCGGCGCGCGGAGCGCGCCGCCGGACGGCCCTTTGGGCCGGGCCGGGCCGGACTGCGCCGGACTGCGCCGGGCTGGAGGCTGAAGGCTAGAGGCTGGAAGACTTATCTCTGTGTGAGTGAAAGGTTGAGTGCAAGAATCAGCGACGCAAAACCAAGCCGCGAAAACCAGCCACTTACCTCGCCCCCGATACTTCCAGCCTCTAGCCTTCAGCCTCCAGCCCGGCCGCCGCACAGAAACAAGCCGCCGTGTGAAACCAGGCTCTAATCGAGAAGAACAAAATGAACAACTACCAGACCCTAGAACTCGAATTCACCGAAAAAGGCGTAGCCACCCTATGGCTAAACCGGCCGGAAAAGAATAACGCCTTCAACGCCCAGATGATCCGCGAGTTGCTGGACGCGCTGGATGCGGTGGCGGCTAACCCGGCGGTGCGCTTTATGCTGCTGCGGGGGCGTGGCAAGCACTTTTCGGCCGGGGCGGATCTGGCCTGGATGCGCGACTGCGCGGCGCTGGATTACAACGCCAATCTGGACGACGCCCGCGAGTTGGCGCAGTTGATGGCCTCATTGGCGCAGCTCAAGGTGCCGACGCTGGCGGTGGTGCAGGGCGCGGCCTTTGGTGGCGCGCTGGGGCTGATCAGTTGCTGCGACATGGCGATTGGCGCGGAGGACGCGCTGTTCAGTCTGTCGGAGGTGCGCATCGGTCTGCTGCCGGCGGTGATCAGCCCCTATGTCACCCAGGCCATCGGTGCCCGCGCTACCCGCCGCTACGCACTGACCGCCGAGCGCTTTGACGGCCTGCGCGCCCGCGAGCTGGGGCTGCTGGCCGAGTGTTATCCGGCGGCTGAGCTGGATACGGCGCTGGCGCAGTGGATCGGTAACCTGCTGCAGAACGGCCCGCTGGCGATGAGCGCAACCAAGGCGCTGTTGCAGGAAGTCGGGCTGGGTGAAATGAGTACCCCGCTGCGCCGCTACACCGAGGCGGCGATTGCCCGGGTGCGGATCAGCCCCGAAGGTCAGGAGGGCCTGTCGGCCTTCCTGGAAAAACGCCAACCCGACTGGTGCGCGAACCATGATTGAGTCCCTGCTGATTGCCAACCGCGGCGAAATTGCCTGCCGCATCATGCGCACCGCGCGCGAGCTGGGTATCGCTACCGTGGCGGTGCACAGTGATACCGACCGCGACGCCTTGCATGTGCGCAGCGCCGATCAGGCGGTCAACCTCGGCGGCGCGCGGCCGAGTGACAGTTACCTCAAGGTCGAGGCGATCATCGCCGCGGCCAAGGCCGCCGGCGCCAATGCCATTCACCCGGGTTACGGCTTTCTCTCCGAGAATGCCGACTTTGCCCGCGCGGTGGCTGCCGCCGGGCTGATCTTTGTCGGCCCGCCGGCCAGCGCGATTGATGCCATGGGCAGCAAGTCGGCGGCCAAGGCGTTGATGGACGCCGCCGGGGTGCCGCTGGTGCCGGGTTATCACGGCGCCGATCAGGCGCTGGAGACCTTCCGCCTTGAGGCCGCGAAGATTGGCTACCCGGTGCTGCTCAAGGCCGCGGCTGGCGGCGGCGGCAAGGGCATGAAGGTGGTCGAAACGGAAGCGGAGCTGAGCGAGGCGCTGTCCTCTGCCCAGCGTGAAGCACAGGCGGCCTTTGGCGATGCGCGTATGCTGGTGGAGAAATACGTGCTGCAGCCGCGCCACGTCGAGATTCAGGTGTTTGCCGACCAGCACGGCAACGCGGTGTATCTGGCCGAGCGCGACTGCTCGATCCAGCGCCGTCACCAGAAGGTGGTGGAAGAAGCGCCGGCACCGGGCCTGTCGCCCGAGCTGCGCCGGGCCATGGGCGAGGCCGCGGTAACCGCCGCGCGCGCCATTGGCTACGTGGGCGCCGGCACCGTGGAGTTTCTGCTCGACGCCCGCGGCGAGTTCTTTTTTATGGAGATGAACACCCGCCTGCAGGTCGAGCATCCGGTGACCGAGCTGATCACCGGGCAGGATCTGGTGGCCTGGCAGCTGCGTGTCGCTCAAGGCCAGCCGCTGCCGCTCACACAAGAGCAGATCGTGCTGCGCGGCCACGCGATTGAAGTGCGGCTGTATGCCGAAGACCCGGAGCAGGACTTTATGCCCGCCAGCGGCGAGTTGACGCTGTACCGCGAGCCGGCTGCGGGCGCGGGTCGGCGGGTCGACAGCGGGGTGGTCGAGGGTGACCGCGTCTCGCCGTTTTACGATCCGATGCTGAGCAAGCTGATTGCCTGGGGCGAAGACCGGGAAACCGCCCGCCGCCGTCTGCTGGCGATGCTGGCCGAGCAGCAGCTGGGCGGGGTGCACAGTAACCTCGCGTTCCTGCGCCGGGTGCTGGCGCATCCGGCCTTTGCTGCTGCCGAGCTGGATACCGGCTTTATCGCCCGTCATACCGACGCGCTGCTGCCTGCCCCGGCCCCGCTGCCCGACGCCTTCTGGGCGCTGGCCGCCCGCGCCTGGCTGCTGACCCAGCCCGCTGCCACGCGCGCTGATGACCCGCACAGCCCCTGGACTACTGCTTCCGGCCTGCGCCTGGGGCTGGCCGGCGAGCAGCGCCTGCATCTGCGCTGTGGCGAGGCCGAGGCGCGTGCCCTGCCCGCTGCGGGCGTCAGCCTGCAGGGCGATCAGCTGTTGGTGGATGGCCGCCGTTATGGCGTGCAACGCCGTGGGCAGTGGCTGTTTGTCGAATGGAACGGGCAGCTGCAGCGAGTCACGCAGGTTAACCCGATCAGCGAGGTGGAAGCCCGGCAACACGGCCACGGCGGTTTGAGCGCGCCGATGAACGGCAGCGTGGTGCGGGTGCTGGTTGAACCGGGCCAGCAGGTGGCCGCCGGCGAGCTGCTGGTGGTGGTCGAGGCGATGAAAATGGAGCACAGTATCCGCGCTGCCGAGGCTGGTGAGGTCACGGCCGTTCACTGCGCCGAGGGTGATCTGGTTGACGAAGGCCGGGTGCTGGTGGCGCTGCAACCGCTTGCTGAGGAGGCAACGGCATGAGCATGCCGCAACAGGTGCGCCTGGTCGAAGTCGGCCCGCGTGATGGCCTGCAAAACGAGAAACAACCGATCAGCGTCGCCGACAAGGTGCGTCTGGTCGATGACCTGAGCACTGCCGGGCTGAGCTATATCGAAGTCGGCAGCTTCGTTTCGCCCAAGTGGGTGCCGCAAATGGCCGGCTCTGCCGAGGTGTTTGCCGCAATTCAGCAAAAGCCCGGCGTGACCTACGCGGCGCTGGCGCCGAACCTCAAGGGCTTTGACGGCGCGCTGGAAGCCGGCGTGAAGGAAGTGGCGGTGTTTGCGGCCGCCAGCGAGGGGTTTTCCCAGAAGAACATCAACTGCTCGATTGCCGAGAGCCTGCAGCGCTTTGAGCCGATCATGGCGGCGGCCAAGGAGCATGGCGTGCGGGTGCGTGGCTATATCTCCTGCGTGCTTGGCTGCCCGATTGATGGTGACGTGGCGCCGGAGCAGGTGGCGGCGATTGCCCGTGAGCTGCTCGACAGCGGCTGCTACGAGGTCTCGCTTGGCGATACCATCGGCGTTGGTACTGCGGGCGATACCCGGCGGCTGATCGAGGTGGTTGGTCGTGATATCGACCGCAGCCTGCTGGCCGGGCACTTCCACGATACCTACGGGCAGGCGCTGGCGAACATTCACGCCAGCCTGCTGGAAGGCGTGGCGGTATTCGACAGCTCGGTCGCCGGGCTCGGCGGTTGCCCGTATGCCAAGGGGGCAACCGGCAATGTCGCCAGCGAAGACGTGCTCTACCTGCTCAACGGGCTGGGCATCGAGACGGGTGTGGACATGGCCGCGCTGGTGCAGGCCGGGCAGCACATCTGCAACGTGCTGGGTAAAACCAACGGCTCACGCGTGGCGCGGGCCTTGCTGGCGCGGGAGCAGGCATGAGCGAACCCTTGTGGCGGCCGAGCCCGGAGCGGGTTGCGGCCAGCCGGATGGATGCCTTCCGGCGCTTTATCAATCAACGCCACGCGCTGGCGCTAGGCGATTACGCCGCGCTGCATGCGTGGAGCGTCAGCGCGGTTGCGGACTTCTGGCAGGCGGTGGCCGACTTCTTTGCGGTGGACTTCAGCACGCCGCCCAAGCGGGTGCTGGATAACCCGGATGCCATGCCCGGCGCGCAGTGGTTTGCCGGCGCCGAGCTGAATTTTGCCGCCCACCTGCTGCGCCGCCGCGACGATCATCTGGCGCTGATTGCGATCAGCGAAGACGGCCAGCGTGAACAGCTCAGCTACGCCGAGCTGGCCGCGCGGGTGGCCGGGCTGCAGCAGCATCTGCTGGCGCTCGGTGTGCAGCCGGGTGATCGCGTTGCGGCGCTGATGCCCAATACCTGGCAAACCGTGGTCGGCATGCTTGCGGCGGCGAGCATTGGTGCGGTCTGGTCCTCCTGCTCGCCGGACTTTGGCGTGCAGGGCGTGGTCGACCGCTTCGGCCAGATCGAACCGCGGGTGTTGATCGCCTGCAGCGGCTATCGCTATGCCGGCAAGCAACTGGACATGAGCAGCAAACTGGCGGAAATTTTGCCGCAATTGAGCGGCCTGCAGCAGCTGATCATGGTGCCTTACGGCGGCGTGCAGCCCTGTCTGGCCGAGTTTGCGTCGCTGGTATCCACTGTTCACTGGGACCACGTCAGCCAGCCGGCGGGCAGTCCGGCGTTTACCGCCCTGCCCTTTGCCCAGCCGCTCTATATCCTGTATTCCAGCGGCACCACCGGGGTGCCCAAGTGCATCGTCCACGGTGCCGGTGGCACCCTGCTGCAGCACCTCAAGGAACACGGCCTGCACACCGACCTGGGCAGCGAAGACGTGCTGTTCTACTTCACCACCTGCGGCTGGATGATGTGGAACTGGCTGGTCTCCGGGCTGGCGCTGGGTGCAACGCTGGTGCTCTACGATGGCTCACCGTTTGAGCCCTCTGCCGAGCGGCTGATCGACCTGATTGATGAAGAAGAGATTAGTATCTTCGGCACCAGCGCCAAGTATCTGGCCGCGCTGGAAAAGGCCGGGGTCGAGCCGAATCGCAGCCACCAGCTGAGCCGCCTGAAGGCGGTGCTGTCGACCGGCTCACCGCTGGCGCACGAAGGCTTCGATTACGTCTACCGCTGCTTCAAACCGGACCTGTGCCTGTCGTCGATCTCCGGCGGCACCGACATCGTCTCCTGCTTTGCCCTCGGCAATCCGACTGCGCCGGTCTGGCGTGGCGAGCTGCAGTGCAAGGGGCTCGGCATGGCGGTCGAGGTGTGGGATGACGACGGCCAGCGGCTCAGCGAAGGCAAGGGCGAACTGGTCTGTAGCACACCTTTCCCGTCCATGCCCTTGGGCTTCTGGAAGGACGAAGACGGAAGCCGCTTCAACGCCGCCTACTTCGAACGCTTCCCCGGCGTCTGGGCGCACGGCGATTACGCCGAAGAGACGCCGCACGGCGGGCTGATCATCCACGGCCGCTCGGACGCGGTGCTCAACCCCGGCGGGGTGCGCATCGGCACCGCGGAAATCTACCGGCAGGTGGAAAAGGTCGAAGCGGTGCTGGAGTCGCTCGCCATCGGCCAGCAGTGGCAGGGTGATGTGCGGGTGGTGCTGTTCGTGCGCCTGCGCGACGGTGTGACGCTGGATGCGGCACTGGAAGCCGAGATTCGGCAGGTCATCCGCGCCAACACCACCCCGCGCCACGTGCCGGCGAAGATCGTCGCGGTCAGCGATATTCCGCGCACCCGCAGCGGCAAGATCGTTGAACTGGCGGTGCGCAACGTGGTGCACGGCTTGCCGGTGAAAAACACCGACGCCCTGGCCAATCCAGAGGCGTTGGCGTTGTTTCGCGATCTGCCGGCGTTGGCGGATTAGCGGGGTATTTTGATCAGTGCTTCCTTAATCCCACTCCGGCGCAAAGTCGGGGTTGGCGATACGCCCGCCGGCGTCCAGCCGCTCGATAAAGTTGAGGTCGTCGGCGCTCAGGCGCACGCGGTCGGCTGCCAGGTTGCTCTCCAGATGCAGACGCTTGGTGGATGAGGGGATCACCGCGATGCCCTGCTGCATCAGCCAGGCCATGGCGACCTGCGGCGGCGTAGCGCCGTGCTCTTCGGCGATGCGGTCCAAGGTCTCATCCTGCATGACCTTGCCGACCGCCAGCGGCATGTAGGCGGTCAGGTGCAGGTTCTCTTCACGGGCAAATTCCACCAGTTTGCGGTTCTGCAGGAAGGGGTGAATCTCCACCTGATTGGTCGCGATATTGTCCGGCCCGACCAGTTCAAAGGCCTCGTTGAGCAAGTCGATGGTGAAGTTGGACACCCCGGTCAGCCGCGTCAGGCCCTGCTCGCGCGCGTCCATCAGTTGCCCCAGATACACCTGCATCGGCACGTCGCCACCGGGCGAAGGCCAGTGAATCAGGGTCAGGTCTACTTGCTCCAGCTGCAGCTTGTCCAGACTCTCGCGCAGACTGGGGATCAGCTTGCCCTCGGCAAAGTGATCGGTCCAGATCTTGGTGGTGACAAACAGCTCCTCGCGCGGCACCCCGCTGTCGGCGATGGCGCGGCCCACATCCTGCTCGTTGCCGTAGATCTGCGCGGTATCGATATGGCGATAACCGAGCTTGAGAGCTGTGCGCACCGCGTTGTAGGCGTCTTCACCCTTGAGACGGAAGGTGCCCAGGCCCATCGCGGGGATTGGCGTGTCGTCGTTTGTCGTGTGCATGCGAGTCTCCGGTTGCGCGTTGAAGGGATAGTGGTGTGACCCCTGCTGGCGTGGTCATGTTCCTTGGGGAAGCGCGGGCACCTCCTTATCAGTGCTTTACCTGGGCTGGAGTAATGATCTAGAGTGTTGCTCTAGTTGGTGAAAGGAAGACACATGAGCGCGCGTGATCAGTTGTTGGTGGCGGGTCTAGAGATCATCGTCGAGCGGGGCTATGAGCAGGCCACCGTGGCCGCGATTCGCCAGCAGGCGGGGGTATCGAACGGTAGTTTCTTTCACTGTTTTGCGTCCAAGGAAGCGCTAGCCGGTGAGCTGTATCTGAATGCCATTGCCGATTACCACGCTGCGCTGTTGCAGGCGCTGGGCGGGGCGGATTCGGCGCGGGCCGGTATAGCGGCGCTGATCAGCGCGCATCTGGACTGGGTAGTAAACGAGCGGCTACAAGCGTCTTTTCTGTTCAACCAGTTGCGTGGCGAGTGGCTTGAGGCTATTCGCGATCGGCAGGCCCAGGAAAATGCCGCGCTGGCTGATGCCCTGGCCGCCTGGCAAGCGCGGCATAGCAGCGCGGGCACACTGCTAGCGCTGCCGGCGCCAGTGTTGTTCAGCCAGTTGATCGGGCCGGCGCAAATATTTTGTCGTGGTTGGCTGTCCGGGCGTACTGCCCAGCCGCCGCATACCTATGCAGCGGAGCTGATTGCCTGCGCGTGTCGGGCCCTGCTGCCGTCTATCGAGGAGAACGCTGATGATCATTGATGCCTGGGCGTAACACCCCACCCTGCGTCACTCGCAGGACCCGATGTTCGAGTCCCTGCGCCGCTGGACCCGCCGGAGCATCCCCGAGGAGGCGATCCCCTTGTCTGCCACCCTGGATGCAATGCAGGCCGGACAGGTTGACCAGGCCCTGATCAGCGCTTGGTACGCGCCGCGTAACGTGATGATTTCCAACGATGAGGTAGCCGAGTTTGTAGCCCAGGCGCCAGAGCGGTTGATTGGCGTTGGTTCGGTGGATATCAGCCGGCCGATGGAGGCGGTGCGCGAGGTGCGCCGCTGCGTGCAGGAGTTGGGCTTCAAGGCGATCCGCGTGTTGCCCTGGTTGTGGGAGGCGCCGCCGACGGACCGTCGCTTCTATCCGGTCTATGTGGCCTGCTGTGAACTGGGCATTCCGTTCTGCACGCAGATCGGTCATACGGGGCCATTGATGCCATCGGAGGTTGGCCGGCCGATCTATCTGGATCAGGTAGCGCTCGATTTTCCGGAGCTGAAAATTGTTGCCGGCCACATTGGCTATCCCTGGACCGATGAAGCTATCGCGGTGGCCACCAAGCATGAAAACCTGTTTATCGACACCTCTGCCTACACGGTGCGGCGCTACCCAGCGCAGCTGATCGAGTTCATGCGCGCGCACGGCCGCAGCAAGGTGCTTTTTGGCACCAACTACCCGATGATCCCACCTGCCAAGGCGCTGGAAGGCCTTGAGAACCTAGGGCTGGACGACCAGGCGCAGGGGCTGTTTCTGGCGGGCAATGCCCAGCGGGTATTCGGACTCTGAACCGGCGCGACAGGAACGCGCCTTGGTTTTGCGCCCTGTGGCGGTCTAGTATCCCTGCACAGCCAATACGCATGGGAGACGTTGGATGACATTGACCGATCTGCTGGGCAGCACCTTGCCGTTGATTCAGGCACCCATGGCCGGTGTGCAAAATAGCGCGCTGGCGTTGGCGGTATGCCGCGCTGGCGGACTGGGTTCGCTGCCCTGCGCGATGCTGAGCGCCGAGGCGTTAGAGGCTGAGCTGCAGACGCTTCAGCGTGAGGCCGCCGGCCCCTGGAATCTGAACTTCTTTGCCCACCAGACGCCACCGCCGGACGCGCAGCGCGAGCAGCAGTGGCGTAGCGCGCTGGCACCCTACTATGCCGAACTGGGGCTGGATATCGAGACGATCAAGCCGGGGGCGGGGCGTCGGCCGTTCGACGCGGACACGCTGGAGCTGATCAGCGCCTACCGCCCGCCGGTGGTGAGCTTTCACTTCGGCCTGCCTGAGCCTGCGATGATAGAGCGCATCAAGGGCTGGGGCGGTAAGGTGCTGTCCAGCGCCACAACCGTGGCCGAAGGGCGCTGGCTGCAGGCCCACGGCGCGGACGCCGTGATTGCGCAGGGGCTGGAAGCCGGCGGGCACCGGGGACACTTTTTGTCGACCGATCTGAGTCTGCAGATGGGTACCTTTGCGCTGCTGCCGCAGCTGGTCGGCGCCCTGGATATCCCGGTGATTGCTGCTGGTGGCATCGCCGACGCCGACGGCGTACGGGCGGCCCTACAGCTGGGCGCTGCCGGCGTGCAGATTGGCACCGCCTACCTGCTTTGCTTTGAAGCGACCACCACGGCGCTGCACCGCGCTGCGCTGCAGAGCGAGGCGGCGCAGCACACGGCGTTGACCAATCTGTTCTCCGGCGGCGCGGCGCGCGGCATCGTCAATCGGGTGATGCGCGAGTTGGGGCCGCTGAGTGAGTTGCCGCCGCCCTTCCCGCTGGCCGGCACGGCCATCGCGCCGCTGCGTGGGGCGGCAGAAAAGGCTGGCAGCAGCGACTTCTCGCCGCTGTGGGCCGGGCAGAACACCCGTGGCTGTGAGGCGGTTGGTGCCGAGCAGCTGACCCGCAAGCTGTCGTCCGCCTGCTCAGGTAGGTAGGCCGATCAGGCGGCGCAGCTGGCGCAGTTGGTCCGGATCTGCGGGCGTAAACCCGGTTTCCAGGGCGGCAATGCGCAGCAGAATGCGGTCTTTGCGCAGGCCGGTTCGGGGCAGCTTGAACAGTGAGCCGGTGAGTTCGCGCAGCAAAAAGGGCAGCTGTTGCTGGGTTTTGATGCAGTTGCCGAAGTCTGCCGCGTACTGATTGATCAGCGTATCCAGGCTGCTCTCATCGATCTGCTGACCGTAGTTGAGAAAGTGCTGAACAGCGCTGATCACCGCCAGCTCGCCCAGCCGGCTGCAGCTGATGGCCGCCCGCAGCGGACCGACAGGAATGGTCTGCTCGACGCTTTGGCGTCCGAGCGCGTCGCTCAGAGCCTGCTGCTGGCTGGCAAACTCGCTGACCCGCTGTTGCAGCAGCGGGTGCTCCAGTGCAATCCGGGCTTGTGCCATGCGCGCCACCAGCTCGCGGCAACCGGCCGGGCCCAGGCGCTCCCAGACCGTCTGCAGGCAGAGACAGGTTGCGCGCCCGCGCTCCAGCTGGCGGTTGGCGCGGTTCAGGGCGGTCAACGTGAGCATCGGCTCGGCCTCAGCCAGAGCTCTGAAGCGCTCGAAGTCGAGCTCTTTGGCACTGCTGGCGGCGAGCTGTTGCTGCGCGGGCGAACTCCACGCCAGCCGCAGGGGCTGCTCCAGGCGGGCGCGCAGAAAGCTGGGCAAGTCGCCGAGGTTGGCGCTGGCACTGACGTTGGCCTGGCTACGTTGCAGCAGCTGTGCCAGGCGGCCGCGCAGGGCGTCGACCTTGAAGGGTTTGGCAAAGAAATCGGTAATGCCGGCGTCGCGCGCGTCGAGTACCACCTGGCGGCTGATATCGGTAGTTGTCAGCAGACGCAGGCTGCTTGGCGCGCGGCGTGCAGCGGTGCGCACAACCTCCAGCCCGTTACCGTCGGGCAGGTTCAGATCGGCGATCAGCAGGTCGATGCTGTTGCCACGCAGGTGATTCTGCGCGGCGACCGCGCTGCTCAGGTGCTCAATCTGGAAGTTGGCGTCCAGGTCGATGAGTATCAGGCGCAGCAGCTCGGCGATCCAGGGGTCATCTTCGACAATCAGCGCGTTCAACTAGCGTCTCCGCTATCGGCGGCATCGAGACACAAGCGGTTGCGACCGTCCTGTTTGGCGCGGTAGAGCGCGCGGTCGGCGCGTTCCAGCAGTTCCTCGTCGGCCCAGCTGTCGGCTTCGCAGGCGCTGATGCCGGCGCTAAAGCTGCAATTGAACTGCTGCCCGTCGGCAGAGAACTGCAGGGCATTGAAGGCGACGCGGATGTTTTCCAGCAGTTGGTAGGCGTCTTCGCTGCTGCAGCCGGGCAGCACGGCGACAAACTCCTCGCCACCGTAGCGGCCCAGACGGTCAATCTTGCGCAGGCGCTGGCGCAGCATGTTGGAGAGTGCGCGGATCACGTTGTCGCCACAGGCGTGCCCGTAGTTATCGTTGACGTTCTTGAAGTGGTCAATATCAATCATCACCACGCTGACCGGTGTCTTGCAGCGTCTGGCCCGTTCGACCTCGACTTCCAGTTGCTCCTTGATATCGGCGTGCTTGAGCAGGCCGGTCAGGCTGTCGCGGGCCAGCGCGTCGCTGACCATGCGGGCACGCTGGGCGCGTGCATAAACGGTGGTCAGCAGGGCGCTGTCGCTGATCGGTTTGGTGATGAAGTCGTCACCGGCCTTGAGCAGTGCGGACATCTGCCGGTCGGCGTTGGTCTCGGCCGACAGGTAGACAATGGGCACCCGCAGCCAGTCGTCGTCCAGGCGAATCACCTGGGCCAGCTCGGGGCCGCTGTACTCGGGCATGTTGAGATCCATCAGCACCACTTCGGGAATGAAGCTGTGCATTTTCTCCAGCAGGTTATTGGGATCAGCGACGCTGTCCACCAGCATGCCGGCGTTGCTCAGCACCAGCTGATAGCGGTCGATCAGCTCGGCGTCGTCATCGACGATCAATACCCGGAAAGGGCCGCCCTGCTGGTTGCTGAAGCCGCGTTCGAGCCGGCGCTCCAGCAGGGGCAGGTCCACCGGCTTGGTGAAAAAGCCAATGGCACCGGCGCGCACCGCCTGCAGGCGGCTGCTAAAGGTATCTTGCGAGCTGATGATCAGCAGCGGTGGTAACTGGCCGGGTGGCTGCTGGAACACGGGCTCCTGCAGCAGGCGGCTGCCGGGCGGGCTGGTGTCGATGATCAGTGCATCCAGCTGTCCGCTGGTGCGCACCTCGTCGGCGGTGCGGAACAGGCTGACCTGGTAGCCGAAGCTGTCTAGCGTCTGCCCCATCTGTTTGCCTAGAGTGCGGTCCTCGATCAGCAGGCCGATATGTCGGTGTTCGTTGTCGAGGCTGCTGAGCGGGTCCAGTGGTTGTGGCGATGTACTCTGCGCGTCGCTGCGCTGCAACAGGGTATGTAACTGACTGGTGGCGGAGGCCAGGGCGGCGAGCACTTCCGGGTTGGCGGTGCTGTTGTCCAGTTCGCTCTGGGCCTGCTCCTCCAGTGTGCGGCAACGGGCGCCCAGCGCGGCATAGCCAAAGGTACCCGCGGAGCCGGCCAGCTTGTGCAGCCGGTCGCGCAGCTCGCGCAGCGTCTCCGGGCCTTCGTTGAAGCGCTCGGCCAACTGGGCCAAGGTGGCAAGCTCCTCGTCCAATCGTTGTCGGAAGCGAATTTCCAGTGCGGCCAGCTGCGGGCCCAGCGAGTTGATATCAGTCATTCTGCTGCTCCCAGATCTGACGAATTTGGTCGGGCAGGGTCATAGGGTCGAAGGGTTTTACGATAACGCCGGCGGCGCCGAGAGCGCGGTAGGCGTCAACTTCCTGGAGCTGCGCCTTGGCGGTCATGAAGATCACGGGCACACCCTCCATGCACGGCAGCTGGCGAAGCTTTTCGAGGGTTTGCGGGCCATCCATGCCCGGCATCATGACATCCAGCAGTACCAGCTGCGGGGCGAAGCTCTCGGCGTCATCAACCCCTTCAGCGCCGGACGCGCAGCTGTGTACGTTGAAGCCGCCAACGACTTCCAGCGCGACTCGCGCGACTTCCTGAATCGATGGGTCGTCTTCAATGTGCATGATGCGTTCTAGTCCGGTCATCGCCTTGCCTATCAGTTAGCTATTGATGGTTATTTGCCGCGCAGGTTCACGCAACAGCTCTACAGTGCCGCCTGAAACAGTGGCAGGCGGAACCAGAAACAGGCGCCGGCTCCACTTTGTGAGCGCACCCCGACCTGTCCCTGCATGCGCTCGATCAGCTCCTTGCAGATTGCCAGTCCCAGACCGGTTCCGCCATGCTGGCGTACGTTACTGCTGTCGAGTTGGGTAAATTTGCGAAATAGCAGCCGCTGCTGATCTTCTGCAATGCCAATGCCCTGGTCGACGACCTGTACCTCTGCCTCGCTGCCCTCGATAACAATACGGACCTGGATCAGGTCACCGGGATGAGAGAACTTGGCGGCATTGGACAGGTAGTTGCCCAGTACCTGATGCAAGCGGCGCTCATCCACGTGCACCAGCGGATCAAGCGGACCGGGCTCCAGTGCCCAGCTGACCTGATAGCGCGCGGCATAGGGCTGGTTGATTTCCAGCGCCTGCTCCACGATAGGGCGCAGCCGCTGGGTGGTGAGGCGCAGATCGAGCTGGCCGGCCTCGAGTTTTTCCATATCCAGCAGGTCGTTCACCAGTTCGCTCAGACGCTGGCTGTTGTCGTGGGCGATGCTCAGCAGGCGCCTGCTGGTGTCTGCCGGCACGTCACCGGCGCTGCTGCGCAGCAGGCCGATGGCGCCACTGATAGCCGTCAACGGGGTGCGCAACTCGTGGCTGACGGTTGCCAGAAACTGGCTTTTCAGGTTGCTGGCGCGACGAATCTCGGTAATGTCGTGCATGATCAAGATGGCGGCGCCGGGACCGCTGCGCTCTGGATACAACCGGCAACTGCTGCACAGCACATAGCGCAGCGGCTGGCCTGCGGCGGCGATACTGATCTCCACGTTGTCCACGGGTTCGCCGCGCCAGGCGCGCAGTAGCGGGACGGCATCGCTGGCTAACGGCGTGCGGCCGTCGGCCTGATAAAGGTCGTAGTAGCGGCCCCACTCACTGGGCGGTAGGTGCATGACGTCGGTGCCGTGCCAGTGTCTGGCGGTGCGGTTGAACAGCGTTAGCTGCCCGCTGTCATCGCATGCCACCACGCCGGCCTTGAGAGAGTCGAGCAGACGATGGTTGAGCACCTGCTGGTGCTCCAGCTCGGCGGTGCGCTGCTCGCTCTCGAGCAGGTTTGCGCGCAGGCGTAGCTGGAATTCGGCCATGCGCGCCAGCCGGCGCAGGGTGTCTTGTTGTTCGGCTGAGAGCTGACGCGGCACCTGGTCGATTACGCACAGGGTGCCTATCAGCTCACCCTCCGGACTGGCGATCGGCACGCCGGCGTAAAAACGGATGTTGGGGTCTCCGGTGACCAGCGGGTTGTCGCGAAAGCGGCTATCGCGGGTGGCGTCGCGGACCACCAGCAGGTCACGGGCTTGAATGGCGTGTACGCAGAACGCCATTTCGCGCGGGGTTTGGTCGGGTTCCAGACCGACGCGACTCTTGAACCATTGGCGCTGATCGTCGACTAGCGACACCAGGGCGATAGGGGTTTGCAGCCAGCGTGCGGCCAGCTCGGTCAGGTCATCAAAGGCTTGCTCGCTGGGGGTGTCGAGAATCTGCAGGCGGGCCAGCGCTTCTAGCCGGCGCGCTTCGCGATTGTCTGCTGTGTCGTGTTCTTGCTTCACTCTGCCCCCTCCGCTTGCCTAGCCTAGCTCGTCAGCCAGCGGCAGCTGTAGCCAGAAGCATGAACCCTGTTCCGGCTTGGAATCAAACCCAACGTCGCCGTGCATGCGTTGGGCGAGTTCGCGGCTAATGGCCAACCCCAGCCCGGAGCCGGCGCGTTGCCGGGTATTGGAACTGTCGACCTGGAAGAACTTTTCAAAGATGCGCGCCTGCTCCTGTTCGGGAATGCCGATGCCCTGGTCCTGGACGCTGATCCGCACCCACCCCTCGGCGGCCTGGGCACTCAGCGTAACGCGACCACCGGAATGGGAGAACTTGGCGGCGTTGGACAGGTAGTTGCTGAGAATCTGCCCAAGGCGTTGGGCGTCTACGTTCACAATCACGTCGTCAACCTGGCCCAGGTGCTGCTCGATCCGGTACTGCGCGGCGTAAGTCTGGTTGCGCTGCAATGCCTGCTCCAGCAAGGGCTGCAAAGGTTGTGGCGTCAGCTGTACGGCCAGTTTGCCTGCGGCCAGCTTGTCCATGTCCAGCAGGTCGTTGATCAGCCCTATCAGGGTGTCGCTGTTCTGCACCGCAATGTCCAGCAGCGAGCGCATGCGCTCGGGCACCTCGCCCAGCGCGCCGCCGTGCATCAGCTTGAGCGAGCCGTTGATGGCGGTCAGCGGGGTACGCAGCTCGTGGCTGACAGTGGAGACGAACTGGCTTTTCATTTGCTCTACGCGCGCCTGCTCGGTCACATCCCAGATAAAGCCGTCAAAACTCTGCAGTTGACCACTGCTGTCAAACTCGCCACGGCCCTTTTCACGCACCTGCACCAGATGGCCATTGGCGTGTACCAGGCGATAGGTGATCTCGAAGCTGGGGTCATCCTCTGCCAGCTCAAGGTGCTGCAGGGTGATGGGCAGGTCTTCGGGCAGGATGATGCTGGCATAGCTGCGTTGGTGGTTGTCGATAAAGTCGCTGGCCGGATAGCCGCTGATGCGCTCAATACCGTGGCTCATGTAGGTCATGCGCCGGTCCTCGACGGCGGGGCAGCGATAGACCGCGCCGGGCAGGTTGCTGACCATGCTGCGGTAGCGTGACTCGCTGTTCTGCAGGGCCCGTGTGGTCTGGATCAGCTCGGTGATGTCGGTCGCCATGCCGAGAAAGCCGATCAAGTGATCTTGGCTGTCGGCGATGCGGGTAATGGTCAGCTTGACCTGGCGACGGCTGCCATCCTTGCGCTGGTAGGTCCAGGCGTTGACTTGGGGTTCGCCGCCGCGCGGCTCGTGCAGAAAGACCTCCAGCCCTTCCACCGGATAACCGAGCTGGGCACTGAGCTGGGCACTGCGCTCCGCGAGCTCCTCGGGCAGGTGAAAGTGCAGAGGGGAATGCTTACCGACGACCTCGTCGCTGTGGTAGCCAAGCAGCCGTTCTGCGCCGCTGTTGAACAGACTGATCTGGCCTTGCGGGTCGGCAGCGATAATCGCGACTTCGGTAGACGCGTTGATGACCGCACTGAGATAGCTGCGGGCTTCGCGCACTTTTTCGTTGGCACGCATCTCGGCACTGACATCGGCGTGGATGCCGCTAAGGGTCAGCGCCCGGCCCTGTGGATCACGGGCAGTTACCTGGCCCTGGCTCTGAATCCATATCCAGTGACCTTCACGGTGCCGGGCACGGGACAGGTAGCGCAGGTAGTCGGAGTGGCCGCGCAGGTGGGTGTGCAGTTGTTCAAGGGCGTCGGCGACGTCATCGGGGTGCAGCAGATCGGTCCATGCATCGATCGTCAGCGGGCTCAGGTCTTCGGGTTGATAGCCGAGCATCTGGAACCAGCGCGGGCTGGCCTCCATTTGGCGGCTACCGATATCCCACTCCCAGCTGCCAACGCCGGTGGCCTGGATGATGCGCGCCAGCCGTGCGAGCTCCTCGTCGAGCCGTTGCTGGATGTGCCTGCGAGCGCTGACATCAGCGATAAAACCGTGCCACATCAGGTCGCCGTTATCCAGGCGCTCAGGGCTGGCGTAGCCGGCAACCCAGATTTCACCCAGGCGCGGGTGACGCACGCGGAATTCGGAGCGCCAGTCGCTGAGCTGTTCGCTGGAGCGCTGGATGTCCTGCGCCACCTGTTGCCAATCGTCCGGATGAATCAGGTCGATGGCTGGCTGGGCGTCCTGCGCCGCCTGGTCGGGCGTCATGTCGTAGATGTCGCCAATGCCCTCGCTGCTGTAGGGGAACCAGCTGCGCCCACTGCTGCTGTCTACCTGATACTGATACACCATGCCCGGCAAGTGTTGGGTGAGCTTCCGGAAGCGCTGCAGCAGGGCCTCGCGCTGCTGTTCACCCGCGGCTTGCTCAAGCAGGTTGCTGCACCAGCGCCCGCATAGCCGGATAAAGTCCATGTCCACTTCGTCGAAGGGTTGCGCGCGGGTGTTGGCACTGGAGAAGTTGAGGGTGCCAAAGCGCTGGCCGTCGACGACCAGGACGATACCGATATAGCTCTCCAGGCCAAACGATTGATAGCAGGGATGCCCGCTGAAGCGTGAATGCTCCATGCTGTCGATGACCAGCGCGTCGTTCGCCTGGTAGGTCAGAGAGCAGTAAGTCTGGGCCAACTCGAACTCGGTGCCGACCGTAGGGGCGTCGCTACTGCTGCTGGCGGCTTCGACCCGGTACTTGTCCTGCTCGATGTGACTGATCAGCCCGAGATCCAGCCGCAGGTAGTCACAGCCCAGGTCCAGCAAGCGCACCATCCGCTGCTGGTAGCTCTGGCCGGGGTCTGCGGCGATCTTGTTAAGTTGCCGCAAGGCCTGGCGCTGGCGCTCCAGCCCACGCTGCATGGTTTCGTTTTCCCGACGTTGGCGCAGGGCGTCCAGCAATTGGCCGAGCGCGGTTTGCAGCGGCGCGAGAAAGGCGCGCAGGTCAGGGTTCAGCGGCTGCTCGCCGCCGGACAGCGCCAGCACACCGAACTGGCGACCGGCAAAAATCAGCGGTAGCACCAGCGCCCGTGGCATGCCCTGGGCCTCGCTGGCCAGCCGTTGCTGCGGATGGGATTCGCGCAGTACTTGAGTGAGGGTTGGCTGTAGCGCTGCCGGCACCGGATCGCTGGTGCTGCTGGCGAGACTGTGCAGCTGCAGTTGGCCGTCGTCGTTCGGCAGGGCCTGCAAAAAGTCTGCACGGCCGTAGCCGGTCAGGCCAAGAATCTGTTCCAGCAAGCGTTGCAGGCTGGCGGCCATCTCGTTGCGTTGGATATAGGCTGACTGCGCGTGGCTGATGATCTCCAGCAGACGGCGGTCCCGTTCGCGGCGTTGGCTTTCATTGCTGATGGCCTCGGCGTGCAGCGCCATCTGACGGCTGGCGGCGCGGCGTGTGTAGATCAGCAGCAGGGTAAACAGGGTGATGGCGGTAAACCAGGCCAGCAACCAGTTGCCGGCCAGGTGCAGCAAGTCGTGCCGGTGGGCGGTGTAGGCCTCGGTCATGTCGCGCCAGAGCATCAGCGCGGCAGGGTGTTCTGCTTCGTTGACGTTCAGCGTGTAGGCGGCTCGGGGCAGCAGGCTGGCCAGCCAGAGTTGTTCGCCGTGCTTAAACAAGTGCGGGTTGGCGATACTGCGGGTGACCTGGGCTGCCTGGTTGAGCATTTCGAGATCAACGGTCCCGGGGCTATCAGCCAGCAGCCAGCGGCCGGTATCTATCTTGTGCAGCGGGCTGTCGTGCTGATGGCCGTCCAGGTGGAAAGGACGTACCAGCAGCGCCAGTGCCTGGTCGGTCGGGCCGGTGTACTGGGCGAAGGTCGGAAAGCCGACCTGCAGGGTGGCGATCACCCTGCTGCCGCTGGCGTCGCTGGCAAACACCGGCGCAACGGCGCTCTCGCTGGTGCCGCCAGGGTAGAGCGCCAGGCCATCCGCCCGTTCACCATGCTGCTGGCTGTACTGCAGCAACGGGTGCTTGCTGTCAGCACGGTCGCCCCAGCGCTCCGGACGTTGCATGCGCAGCAGCGCGGTGCTGTCAGGCGCCAGATGGATTTGCAGCTCCTTGGCGCCGGCCTGTTGCAGCAGCTGCCAAAAGCCGGACAGGTCTTTGGCGATCTGGGCTCGCAGGCGTGCAACCTCGGGATCATCCAGGCCATAGTGCTCCACCAGATAGGCAACGCGCCGCAGCAAACGGCGTAGATCCGGGTCCTCGCTGAGGCCAAACACCGCAATCTTCGCCTGCTGACGCAACGCCTCCTCCTGTTGCTGCAGCCTGCGCAGGTCGCCATCGACCGTCTGATACTGCAGGTTGCGCCACTCCTCTTCCCGATGTTGCCAGGCGCTGGTCCCCAGGTAGAGAAAGCACAGGGTCACGAGCAGCATACCGAGGGCCAGGGCGATGCGTCCGTTGCTTGCGTGGTCTGGTGTGGTCATGGATGAGATCGTCTGGGTCCGCTGCCAGAGGGTTTACGCTTCAAGATAGCGGCTTGCCGGGCGGCAAGCCAGCGTTGCGACAACTGGCTCAGGGGCGTTACAGGCTGTTGTTTACGTGTCCGCCGTCCACATTGATGATGGTGCCGGTCATGAACGAGCCAGCCTCGCTGGCAAGCAGCAGCAGTGGGCCGTCCAGCTCTTCCAGCTGGCCCAGGCGTGCCATCGGCACTTTGCTGCGCACGTAGTTCTGGCCGTGCTCTGTGTCGAAGTAATCCGAGTTCATTTCGGTGCGGAAGTAGCCGGGTGCAATGGCGTTGACGCGGATCTGGTTCTTGGCCAGTTCCATGGCCATGGCCTTGGTCAACTGTACCACGCCGGCCTTGGCCACTGCGTAGTGGGTCAGCGCCTTGCCCACGCGCAGGCCGAGAATCGAGGCGATATTGATCACGCTGCCGCCCTGGCCGCTGCCGGCCATGGCCTTGCAGCCGCGATGGGCAACGCGCCAGGCGCCGTCCAGGTTGGTGTCGAGCATGCTGCGCCAGTTGCCCTCGTCCATGTCGAGGAAGGGCACCGGGTCACCGATACCGGCGTTGTTGACCAGGATGTCGCAGACGCCAAAGGCCTGCTCGGCGGCGTTGAAACCGGCGTCGATGCTGTCGGCGTCGGTCACGTCCATGGTCACGGCCAGCGCTTCATAACCCTGCTGCTTGAGTTCGTCGACCAGCGCAGACAGGCGCTCGGCGCGGCGGGCCGCCACGACCACACGGGCACCAGCAGCAGCCAGCACGCGGGCAAAGTGGGCACCAAGGCCGCTGGAGGCGCCGGTAATCAGGGCAGTCTTGCCGGTCAGGTCAAAGCGCGAGGTGGTCATGGGCGAGGTCTCCTGTGGTTGTCGTTGCGAGCCGGCAGTATCGGCCAAAGCACCCGTCGGGTGCCAGCGCCGTGCGTTTGCCTGATGATGGCCCATCAGCCCTGGTACGCGCGCCAACTGATCCTGTCGTGTGCAGGTGCAGACGCTGCTCGAGGGGGCTGGCTGCGCGGCGGCTTGCAAACAATCTATTTTTTTATATATTGTCGGTCAACGGAATCGTGCACAAGATCCTGGTGCTTTCATGAACAATCACACTGACCTGCAGCGTCTGCGCAGTTCCGCTGATCAGGCCCATCAGCTGCTTAAGGCGCTGGCCAATCGTGACCGGCTGCTGCTGCTTTGCCAGCTGGTGGACGGTGAGCGCAATGTCGGCGAACTGGAAGCGCTGCTGGGCATCGTGCAGCCGACCCTGTCGCAGCAACTGGCGGTGCTCCGCCGCGAGGGGCTGGTAGACACCCGCCGTGAAGGCAAGCAGGTCTACTATCGGGTGGCCAGCCGCGAGGCGCTGGCGATTCTGCATACCCTGTACGGCCTGTACTGTGCCGAGGAGACCCCGGATGAGCATTGACTGGGTTGCCTTCACGCCGTTGTCTGCGCTGCTGGGCGGCGCGCTGATCGGCGCGGCGGCGGCCTTGCTGATGCTGTTCAATGGCCGCATCGCCGGCATCAGCGGGCTGGTCGGTCGCCTGTTGTCAGCGCAGACGGGCAACGGTGAGGCGTTACTCTTTGTACTCGGCTTGCTGCTGGCGCCCTGGTTATATCTGGCGCTGGCCGGTGAAATCAGCGTGCAGGTTGATGCCGGGCCGGTTGCGCTGGTGGTGGCGGGCCTGCTGGTGGGGTTTGGCTCGCGGCTTGGCTCCGGTTGCACCAGTGGTCACGGGGTGTGCGGCTTGTCGCGGCTGTCGCTGCGCTCGTTGGTGGCTACCCTGAGCTTCATGGGCGCGGGCTTTGCCATCGTGTTTTTCCTGCGTCATCTGTTGGGAGTCTGAACCATGCGAGGGGTGTTTGCAGTGATCAGCGGCTTGCTGTTTGGCCTTGGCCTGTTGATTTCCGGCATGGCCAACCCGGCCAAGGTGCTGGGCTTTCTTGATCTGGCGGGCGCCTGGGACCCATCGCTGGCGCTGGTGATGGTCGGTGCGATTGCTGTGGCCTTTGTGCCCATGCAATGGGTTCAGCGGCGCGGCACCACCTTGCGCGGCGAGCAGGCCCAGCTGCCGAGCAACCGCCAGGTTGATCGGCGCCTGGTGATCGGCAGCCTGCTGTTTGGTGCTGGTTGGGGGGTGGCTGGCTTCTGCCCGGGGCCGGCGCTGGTGGCGGCCTCGGCGCTGATTCCGCAGGCGCTGGTGTTTGTTGCCGCCATGTTGCTTGGCATGTGGCTGTTCGGGCAGTTTGACCGCCGGGTGAGCCTGTGAGCGAGTCGCCGCGTCTGCAGCCGCCGGGCAGCAATGCGCTGTTTGGCTGGATGCGCCAGTACCGCCGTGCCTGGCTGGCAGGTGATCTGACCGCTGGCCTAGTGGTGGGCATCATGATTATCCCGCAAAGCATGGCCTACGCGATGCTGGCTGGCTTGCCGGTGCAGATCGGCCTGTACGCCAGTCTGCTGCCGCTGCTGGGGTATGCGCTGTTTGGCAGCAGCATGACCATGTCGGTCGGCCCGGTGGCCGTCACCGGGCTGATGACCGCCACGCTGCTGGCGCCGCTGGCGGTGGCGGGGTCGGCAGATTATCTGCAACTGGCGATCTGGCTGGCGCTGCTGTCGGGGGTGATGCTGTTTGCCTTCGGCCTGCTGCGCCTCGGCTTTCTGGCCAACTTTCTCAGCCACCCGGTGATTAACGGCTTTATCAGCGGCGCGGCGATTCTGATTGTGCTCAGCCAACTGCCCAAGCTGTTTGGTCTGGCGGACTGGCCGGCCAGCCCGGCTGAGCTGTTTACCCAGTGGCAGCGCAGCAACACCCTGGTGTTGGGTATGGGGCTGCTGGCGCTGGGCTGGCTGCTGTTTGCGCGCCATGCGCTGGCGGGGTTGCTGCAGCGTCTTGGCTTGCCCGAGGGTGTGGCGGCGCTACTGGCCAAGCTGGCGCCGCTGCTGGTGGTTGTGCTGGGTGTGCTGGTGACCTGGGGCGCTGATCTGACGGCGCAGGGTGTGCCGGTGGTGGGTGCTATTCCGGCCGGGCTGCCGGCGCTGGTCTGGCAGACGCCGGAGGTGTCGAGTTTGCGTGCGCTGCTGTTGCCGGCGCTGCTGATCAGCCTGGTGAGCTTTGTCGAAAGTGTGTCCATCGCCCAGTCGCTGGCCCGGCGCAAGCGCCAGAGTATCGACCCGGACCGCGAGCTGTTGGGCCTCGGCGCGGCCAACCTGGGCTCGGCGTTGAGCGGCGGCTTTGCCGTGTGCGGCGGCTTTTCGCGCTCCAGCGTGAACATCGAAGCGGGCGCCAATACCCCGTTGGCGGGGGTGTTTGCCGCCGCTGTGATCGGCCTGATTCTGATCAGTCTGGCGCCGCTGCTGGCCTGGTTGCCGCAGGTGGTGCTGGCGGCGGTGATTTTGGTCGCCGTGGTGCCCTTGGTTGACCTGCCCAGCCTGCGCCGGGCCTGGCGTTACGATCGGGCCGAGGGGCTAACCCTGCTGGGTACGGCAATGGGTGTGCTGGTGCTGGGTATTGAAGCCGGCATTGTGCTGGGTATCTGCTGCTCGATCATTGCCCAGCTCTGGCGCGGCAGCCGCCCCCATGTGGCGGTGGTCGGCCGGGTGCCCGATACCCAGTACTTCCGTAACACCAAGCGGCATCTGGTAGAGATTGAGCCGCACCTGCTGGCCCTGCGGATCGACGAGAACATCTTCTTTGCCAATACCAAGGCGGTGGAGCAGGCGATCTACCAGGCGCTGGCCGACTATCCCGATACCCGCGATGTGCTGTTGATTCTCTCCGCCGTGAACCATATCGACAGCACCGGGCTGGACATGCTCAGCGAGCTGACCGAGGGGCTGGGCGAGCGGGATATCCGCCTGCATCTGGCCGAGGTCAAGGGCCCGGTGATGGATCAGCTGCAGCACACCGACTGGCTTGGCCAGCAGGTGGGCAAGGTATTCCCCAGCACCGACATTGCCTTCAATACCCTGAGCAAGACGGCAACCCGCTGAGACCTGGCGGTAACGGAGCAGCCTGCTGTGCTGCTACGCGGGGCGTGGCTTACCGCGCGCGAACGCCAACAGGGCATCGGCCACAGCGGCGGTCTGCACCACCTGTGGTACATGTCCACAGGGCAGGCTGAGCACCTGCGCGCCGGGCACCAGCGCCTGCATCTTGCGCTGCGCGGCCAGTACCACGGAGCGGTCTTCTGTGGCTTCCACATACAGACGTGGCAGGCGACCAAAGCGCTCGGCGGTCCATTCGGCGACCAATGCGCGGGTGCCTTCGGGTTGGCTGCAGAAGCGCTGCGCAGCCGCCATGGCCTGGTCGCGCGGCAGGTCCTGCAGAAATACCTCGCACACCGCCTCGGGCGGCACGCTGGATGACTGCCGATCCTCGGCCCACACCAGATGCGGCCAGATGCCCGCCGCTTCCGGGTTGGTGGCGAGCAGCGCGTTGCTCAGCTCGGCAAAGCCCAGCCCCGAGGGCAACATCATGCCCGCCAGATAGGCCACACCCACCACCCGCTCGGCGAGCATCTCGGCCGCCTGGGTGACAATCACCCCGCCACCGGAATGCCCGACCAGCAGCAGCGGGCCATCAAATTCAGCACAGGCCGCCGCGATATGCGCCATGCAGCCGGCCATGCTGATGTCTTCATCCGCCGCCGGGTGCTGCGGGTTGCCGGGCATGTCGAGCGCCAGCACGGCGTGGCCTGCGGCTTCGAGTGCGGGCTTGAGGGCATCCCACACCCAACTGCCCGCCCAGGCGCCGTGAATCAGTACAAAGGTGGGTTTTTGCTGCTCAGGCATAGGTCCTCCGGTACATCTCCTGCAGGTGCGCTTCGACGGTGGTAACGGGGTAACGCGGCGCATCACCGGGCTGCAGGCAGACCGGCAGACAGCGGACTTTATGGTCCGGGTTGCCGCTGTAGAAGAAGGGCACCGAGTAGCGCTCTGCACCCGAGGTGTTGACCACCCGGTGCAGGGTCGAGCGGTAGCGGTCGTTGGTCCAGCGGGCAATCATGTCGCCCAGATTCACCACGAAGGTGCCGGGGATCGGGTTGGCGTCGACCCAGCGCTCGCCGGCTGCGTCCCAGACCTGCAGACCGGGTTTGTCGTCGAGCAATAGCACGGTGATACCGCCAAAGTCGGTGTGCGCGCCGCAGCCCTTTTCGCCCGGCGCGGGGTTGCCGGGCTGGGGCGGGTAGTGCAGCAGGCGCAGGGTGCACAGCGGGTGCTCGCAGAAGTCGGCGAAGAAGTCTTCCGGCAGGCTCAGCGACAACGCCAGCGCCGCCATGATGCGCGCGCTCAGCGCCTCCATTGCGGCGTAGTAGCGCGCCATCGCCGGGCGAAAGTCTGCCACGCCTTGCGGCCACTGGTTTGGCCCGGTGTTAAAGCGTGTCAGCGCGCGCTCGTCATCGGCGGCCACTTCTTCACCGATGTAGAAGCCTTCTTTCAGGTCCGGTGGCGCGCCGGCTTCCAGCGTCTGCCCGCGTAGCGGCTCGTAGCCGCGATTGGCCTTGGATTGCGCCTTGTCGACCAGCAGCTTGTCGGCCATCGGCAGGTCGAAGAACTGCTTTGATGCATTGAATACCTGTTCGATCAGCGCGCTGTCGATGCCGTGGCCGCTGACGTAAAAGAAGCCGCTGTGCTCGCAGGCCTCGCGCAAGGTGGCTGCCATGGCCGCCTTGCTCTGCTCACTGCCGCCCCGCATCGGGCTGATGTCGATCACCGGCAGGTTGGCCGCCTGTGCCCCGTACTGCTGTGTCATGCCGTTCTCCTGAGAGGAAATATCCACTTGTCCATCTGGTCAGGTATTCATATTGCATGCCAGCTCATGTAGCGATTTTGTTTACCCTTACTCAGGAGCACCCATTCATGACCCCATCGCGCATCACCGTCGTTGTCGATTCCCGCTACGGCACCACTCTGACCCTGGCCAAAGCCATCGCCGAAGGGGCCGCCAGCGAGGGCGCCGAGGTGCGTTTGCGCCGGGTGGCATTGTCCGAGCCCGAGTTCAGCGTGGATACCGAACGTGCTGATTTCATTGCCGCGCAGACCGAGTATCGCAGCCTGCCGCAGGCCAGCATGGCTGACCTGGAGTGGGCGACCGGCATCATCTGGGGCTCACCCACCCGCTACGGCTTGATGAGCACACCGCTGCGCGCCTTTATCGACGAGGTCGCCCCGCTGTGGCGTCAGGGCGCGCTGATCGGCAAGGTGGGCGCGGCGTTCACCTCGACCGGCGGCATGCACTCGGGCAACGAGATGACGCTGCTCAACCTGCTGCTGCCGTTCCTGCAGCACGGCATGATCCTCGCGGGGGTGCCGCACAGCGTGCCGGCGCTGGTGCACACCCGTAGCGGCGGTTCGCCCTACGGCGCCTCAGCGGTGACCGGCTTCAACGGCACCCTGGGGGTCGATGACGGCGAGCAGGCAATCGCCCGCGCCCTCGGTGCCCGCGTCGCCCGCCTGGCTGGGCAGGTCATTCCGGAACCAGCCTCGGTTGATCTGGCTGCGGGCAGCCACTGAATCGCGAAAATTGAGCCGTCGCAGTGCAGCGCGCCGACACTGCGATGCAATCCGGTGCACATTTTTGCTGACCAACTGTTCAGGAAATGGAAATAACGGCACTTACGGCACATGGCACGGCGCTTGCTGCAGGAAAAATGTTGAATAACTGGTCAGCTATCTACTGCAAGCAAGGAGCAACACATGCGCCACCCTCGCAAGAATCTGAAGTCGTCTGCACTGCTCGGCATGGCCGGCGCGGTGCTTGCCAGCGGTTTGTCCACATCACTGATGGCGGCCGAGCTGGACGAGGTCGTATTTGGCACCAACTGGTATGCCCAGGCCGAACACGGTGGGTTCTATCAGGCCAAGGCCACCGGCCTGTATGAAAAGTACGGCCTGGATGTGTCCATTGAAATGGGCGGCCCGCAGGTCAACGGCATGCAGCTGCTGGTCTCCGGCAAGCGCGACTTCTCCATGGGCTACGCCGTTGGCGCGGTCAAGGCAGTAGAGCAGGGCATGCCGGTCACGACCGTGGCGGCGGCCTTTCAGGGTGACCCGCAGGCGCTGATTGCGCACCCGCACATCACCTCGCTGGAGCAGATCAAGGAAGAAGGTTTGCCGGTCTACATCGCTGCCTTCGCCAACACCACCTTCTGGCCCTGGCTGAAGTCCAGGTACGGCTACACCGACGACATGATCCGCCCCTACACCTTCAGCGTCGCGCCCTTCCTTGCCGATACCAATATCGTGCAGCAGGGGTATCTGTCGTCCGAGCCCTTTGCCATGGAGAAGGCGGGCATTAAGCCGTCCGTGTTCCTGCTGGCGGACTACGGCTACCCGGCCTATGCCACCACTATCGAAACCACTGACGGGCTGATCGAGGAAAACCCCGATCTGGTCCGCCGCTTCGTGCAGGCGAGCATGGAAGGCTGGGCCAGCTACTTCAAGGACCCGGCGCCGGGTAACGCGCTGATCCAGCAAGCCAACCCGGAAATGACCGACGAGCAGATCGCCTACGGCATCGCCAAGATGCAGGAATACGGTCTGGTCACCGGTGGCGACGCGGCGACCCGCGGTATCGGCGTGATGACCGACGCGCGCTGGGCGAAGATCCACGAATTCATGCTGGAGGCCGGTCTGGTCGATGCCAGCCTGGATATCAAGGATGTCTACAGCCTGGATTACCTGCCCAGCGAACCCGTTCTGCCCTGATTAAGCCACCAACCGGCGGCCCGCAGCGGGCCGCCACGGGAGATACCGATGACAAGCGCCAAAGTGACGCCGCTCAAGGCCACGCCGGTCAACGACAGCGCCGCCGAGCATAGCTCAACCGACAGCCACGGCAATCCGCGCCCGGTGCTGCAGGTCGAGGGCGTCAACAAGGTCTACGCCAACGGCACCGTGGCGCTCAAGGGCGCCGATCTGACCATCCGCCAGGGCGAATTCGTCAGCCTGCTGGGGCCGTCCGGCTGTGGCAAGAGCACCCTGTTGCGCATCATGGCCGGGCTGGGTGACGTGACCACCGGCACCGTCAAGTTCTGGGAACAGGGCATTGATGTGGTCGGCGACAAGGGCCGCAAGCTGGCCTTCGTTTTTCAGAACGCGACCCTGATGCCCTGGGCACGGGTGCGCAAGAACGTGCGTCTGCCGCTCGATCTGGAACACCAGAGCGGGGCAGAGACCGAGCGCAAGATTGACGATGCGCTGGAGATGGTCGGCCTCAAGGGCTTCGACAACGCCTTCCCGCGTGAGCTGTCCGGCGGCATGCAGATGCGCGCCTCGATTGCCCGCGCCATGGTCACCGAGCCCAACCTGTTGCTGATGGATGAACCCTTCGGCGCGCTGGACGAGATGACCCGCAACAAACTCAACGATGACGTGCTCAAGCTGTGGCAGAAGAACGGCTGGACCATCGTGTTTGTTACCCACAGCGTCTACGAGGCGGTCTATCTGTCCAGCCGCGTGGTGGTGATGGCCGCCCGCCCGGGCCGCATCGTCGACGACATCCGCATCGATCAACCCTTCCCGCGCAACAGCGACTTCCGCGTCTCTACCGAGTTTGCCGGCTACTGCCGTCAGGTCTCGCAGGCACTGGAGCGCGCCAGCGCCATGGGCCAGCCTCAGGAGGTCAAGGCATGAGCGCGCCGCTGATCCAGAATGAAAACTTCGTCAAGGTTGCCGCGCCGCTGGCTGTGGGCGTGCTGTTTCTGCTGTTCTGGGAGATCGCCGTACAGGCGCTGGAGATGCCCAAGTACATCCTGCCGGGGCCGGTGGAGATCTTCAAAGCGCTGATCGACGGCTGGCAGCCGCTGCTGGGCGCGCTCTACATCACCCTCAAGGTGACCTTTCTGGCCTTCGTCATCGCGGTGGTGCTGGGTGTCGCAGCATCTTTGCTGTTTGTGCAGAGCAAGTGGATCGAGATGAGCCTGTTCCCCTACGCGGTGCTGATGCAGGTAACGCCGGTGGTCGCCATCGCGCCGCTGATCATCATCTGGGTGGATGACACCACCTGGGCGCTGACCGTCTGCGCGGTGATCATCGCCATCTTCCCGATCATCTCCAACACCACGCTGGGTCTGCGCAGTGTCGATCCGAACCTGCTCAGCATGTTCCGCATGTACCGCACCAGCCGCTGGCAGGAGCTGACCCGCCTGCGTATTCCGGGCGCGCTGCCGTACTTCTTCGGTGGCCTGCGCATCAGCTCGGGGCTGGCGCTGATCGGCGCAGTGGTGGCCGAGTTTGTCGCCGGCACCGGCGGGGCCAAGGCGGGCCTGGCGTACATGATTCTGCAGTCGGGCTATAACCTGCAGATTCCGCGCATGTTCGCCGCACTGCTGCTGATCACCCTGACCGGTATCGCGTTGTTCGCGCTGATGGTCTGGCTGTCTGACCGCGCCCTGCGCAACTGGCACGAAAGCGCCCTCGAAGTGGAGCACTGAGGTGGCCAACGCAACGACCGCCGGGCAAACCGGCGGTCACAGCTACGCCTTCGGCCTGGGCTACCTGCTGCTGTGTTTCAACGCCCTCGGCTGGGGGCTGAACTTCCCGATTCTCAAGCTGGGGCTGACCTACAGCCCGCCAATGCTGTTCACCTGCATGCGCATGGCGCTGGGCACGCTGGCGATGTTTATCATCGCCGCCGTACTCGGCGTGCTGCGCCTGCCACGGCGCGCCGACTTGCCGGTACTGCTGTCGGTCGGCGTGCTGCAGAACATGGCCTTCATCACCCTGGTCACCCTTGGCGTGCAGTATCTGCCGGCGGGCCGGGCGGCAATCCTCGCCTACACCACGCCAATCTGGGTAGTGCCGGCGGCGGCGCTGTTTCTCGGTGAACGCTTTACCCTGCCACGCGCCATCGGCGTGGGCCTCGGGCTGGCCGGGCTGCTGACGGTGTTCAACCCGCTGAGTATCGACTGGAGCAACCATGAGGTGTTTATCGGCGGCGGGCTGATCATGCTGGGCACCCTTCTCTGGACCGCCGGGCTGATTCACGTGCGCCGACACCACTGGCAGGGCGACGTGCTGTCGCTGATCCCCTGGCAGCTGCTGACGTCGGTGCTGGCGCTGCTACCACTGGCCCTGCTGGTGGAAAGCCCAAGCCAGATCGACTGGCAGCCCGAGTTTATCTGGATGCTGGTGTTCAGCGGCGCGATTGCCTCCGGCATCTGCGTCGCCGCGCAGGTGGCCGCGATTCGTTCACTGCCGGCGGTCAGCCTGTCGCTCAGCTCGGCCTCGGTGCCGGCGGTGGGCATGCTGTCGGCTGCCTGGTTTCTGCATGAAGTCCCGACCGGCAGCGACCTGACCGGTTTTGCGCTGATCGCGCTGGGCATTCTGGTGGTGGGGCTGGCGGACCGGCGGCAGGCACTGCGCAACCGTACTGCCGTCGCCAAGACCACGCCGGCCAGGGGATAGCACGCACGACTCTGGTTCACCTCGCACCAAAAACGCGCGGCGCGCTGGTCAGGAATCTCCAGCGCACCGCCAGCCCCTCCGACGACCTGCGCCAAGTCACTGAAAATACGTCACTTTCAGCCAGCCCTGCGGGCAGCAGAAAGCTGGCCCGCAACTTGCTCAAGAGAAATAAAACCTGCCCAACTGGTCAGGATAAAAGCCAAGCACATCACTCTGGAGAATCACTCATGTTGAAAAAAGCGTCCGGCGTATTGGCGATGGTCATCGCCATGTCCGCCAGCGGGTTTGCCGCTGCGGCCGACAAGGTTACCTATCAGCTGGACTGGCTGCCCGGTGGCGACAAGGCGCCGGTCTACGTCGGCATCCAGCAGGGCTTCTTCGCTGACGAAGGGCTGGACGTCAGCGTCGCCAGCGGTCGCGGTTCTACCGACGCCATCACCAAGATCGCCACCGGCCAGGCCGATATCGGCAGCGCCGACATTGGCGCCTTGATGGCCGCCCGCGCGCAGGACAGCGTGCCGGTCAGCGCCGTCTACATGATCTTCAACCAGGGCCCGCACGCGTTCTTTTCGCTGTCTGACTCCGGCATCGAGAGCTTCAGCGACATCGCCGGCAAGAAGGTAGCGACCTCCCCGTTCACCTCCTCCAACGCCTTCCTGCCGCTGGTGCTGGAAGCCAACAGCATGCCCGCCGATTCGGTCAGCCTGACCAAATCCGACCCGGGCGCGCTGGGCCCGATGCTGGTCACCGGCAACACCGACGCGATCATCGCCTGGGTCACCAACATCGCGCTGTTCAAGCAGCAGGCCGCGGCCGCCGGCAAGGACATCAACGTGATTCGCTGGTCTGACGCCGGCCTGTCGCTGTACAGCTCTGCGGTGGTTGCCGCCGACAAGTTCCTCAGCGAGCGTCCGGATGTGGCCAAGCGCTTTATGCGCGCCTTTGACAAGTCGCTGCGCTTCACCCACGAGCACCCGGAACTGGCCGCGGCTGACCTGCACACCATGGTGCCGGAAGTAGACGCTGCGGTTGCCACCGCGCAGATCGGCGACTCCATGCCGCTGAGCTTCAACGAGATCAGCGAAGCGGACGGCCTTGGAGCCATGACACCCGAGCGCATCGCCAGCACCTGGGACTGGGTGGCCCGCGCCAATGCACTGAGCGCGGACTCGCTGGACCCGGAAAGCATCGTCAATCGCGACTTCATGCCGGCAGCGGAGTAACCATGGAGCACACTAGCGAACGCGCTTTCGTGCGGATGACCGGCGTTGGGCACCGTTACGATCCCACGCCGGGCAGTCCGATGGCGGTGCAAGGCATCGACCTCGACATCCATCGCCACGAGTTTGTGGCGGTGGTCGGCCCCTCCGGCTGCGGCAAGTCCACCTTGCTGCGGATGGTCTCGGGCCTGCTGATTCCCAGCGAAGGCACAGTCAGCGTATTCGGCAAGCAGGTCAACGGCCCCCGTGACGACGTTGGCATCGTGTTTCAAAAGCCGACCCTGCTGCCGTGGCTGACTGTTCGCAAGAATGTGCTGTTCCCGCTCAAGCATAAATTTGGCCGCTACTCGCCGCAGGATGAGAAGCGCGCCAACGAGTTGCTGGCAATGGCCGGTCTCGAGGCCTTTGCCGAGAAGATGCCGGACGAGCTGTCCGGCGGCATGCAGCAGCGGGTCGGCATCGTCCGTGCCCTGCTGCTCAACCCCGATATTCTGCTGATGGACGAACCGTTCTCGGCGCTGGATGCCATGACCCGTGAGCAGACCGGCTTCGATCTGCTGAAAATCTGGGACGAAAATCCGAAAACCGTGCTGTTTATCACCCACTCGATCTCCGAGGCCGTGTTGCTCGCCGACCGCGTGCTGGTGATGAGCAAGCGCCCGGGCAGCGTGCTGGACCTGATCGAAGTCGATCTGCCCCGCCCGCGCAGCGCGGAGACCATCAAGCAACCCCGTTTCAGTGAGCTGACTGACCGCATAAGGAAACACATCTATGAGCCAGAAGCCCACTGACGGCGCAGCGCGTCGCGCGCTGCTGCTGCTGAACCTGTCGCCGTGGCTGTTCTTTGTCGGCCTGATTGTGCTCTGGGAGCTGGTCTGCCGCGTGTTTGAGCTGCCGACCTACGTGCTGCCGGCGCCAAGCGAAATCGGCAAGGCGTTCTTCGATGTCGAGTTCAGCCGCTGGATGATGCACCTGTGGGCCACCCTGCGCGTCGCCCTGATGGGCTTTGCGCTGTCGATCGTGATCAGCATTCCGCTGGCGATTGCGATGATGCGCTCGGAGTTCCTGTCGCGCACCCTGTACCCGATGCTGGTGGTGGTGCAGTCCACCCCGGTGGTGGCGGTGGCACCGCTGATCATCGTGATGATGGGCTCGGATGACCCCTCGCGGGTGCTGATCACCTGCCTGCTGACCTTCTTCCCGCTGGTGGTCTCCACCGCCACCGGGATCAACGAGACGCCAGCCGAGCTGATCGAACTGAGCCGTTCACTGGATGCGCCGACCCGCCGGGAAACCTGGCAGATCCGCATTCCCTACGCGATTCCGCATATCTTCAGCGGCCTCAAGGTAGCGATCACCCTGGCGATCATCGGCGCGGTGGTAGCCGAGTTCGTCGCCGCCGAAGAGGGGCTGGGCTACTTCATTCAGTTCTCGACCTCGTTTTTCAAGATTCCGCAGGCCTTCGCCGGTCTGTTCTTTCTCGCCATTGTCAGCCTGCTGCTGTTCAAGTCGGTGCAATGGACGCAACAGATCTTCTTCGCCTGGAGCCTGCCGAAGAAGAAGTGATAACAGCCGGCGGTGTCTGCGCTGCCGCTTTTCAAGATACAAGCAAGGACATACCCGTGAGCCATACCGAACGCGACATTCATTTTCTGCGCGAGAGCTTCCGTCTGGCCATCGATGCCGGCGAGCAGGGCATCCACCCGTTCGCGGCCATTCTGGTCGACGCCGACGGCAACGTGCTGATGGAGCAGCTGAACGCCTTTCTGCCCGATCACGACATGACCGGCCACGCCGAGCGGGTGCTGATGACCCGCGCCAACACCAACTACAGCCCCGAGGTGCTGGCCGGCTGCACCATGTACACCAGCGCCGAGCCCTGCGCAATGTGCGCCGGTGCGGTGTACTGGGCCGGGGTTGGCCGGGTGGTCTACGGCGCCAGCGAAAAGCGCTTGAAGGAGATGACCGGCAACCACCCGGAAAACCCGACGCTGGACCTGCCGTGCCGCACTGTGTTCGAGGCCGGTCAACGCCAGGTTGAGGTGATTGGCCCGCTGCTGGAAGAGGAATCCATTCGTGTGCACGAGGATTTCTGGCAAGACTGATTCCCGGGGCTGCAGGCGCCCCGCCGAGCAGGCGGTCAGTGCCATGCGGTCAGCAGGAGATAGCCAGCAGCGGGCAACAGCGGAGTACCTGCCAGAGTCGCGCCCCCGCATCTGAAGGAGGCCCATAAGCCCCTGATATCGTCATGCAGAGCAACGGTCGCTGCTGTGCCTCGGCGATCTTTTCCGGCGACTTTTACGTGGCAGGCGCCGGCCAAAGGGGGGCGAGAACATTCAGGCGGGGCATTGCTGTCGGGGCTGAGCCAGGCGCCTGGGTTATGGCAGGGTATTGCAGACAGTCGATTGTCATGAAAAGCCATGCAAGAATGCTGTCAGCGCTCTAGGATCGTCCCAGACATGCACCTTGGAGTCCGCGATGGACAACCGACAACAATTCCAACAACTCGGCGTGCAACTTGCTCATGGCATTCTCGGCCAACAGGCGTTGATCGAAGGGCTGCAGCTGGCGCTGCTGGCTGACGGTCACCTGCTGGTCGAAGGTCTGCCGGGCCTGGCCAAGACCCGCGCCATCAAGCAGCTCGGCCGCTCCCTGGAAGCCGACTTCGTGCGCCTGCAGTTCACCCCCGATCTGCTGCCCTCCGACATTACTGGTGCCGAGCAATACCTCGGTGAGCTGGGGCAGGGGCATCTGACCTTCCGCCCGGGGCCGCTGTTCGCCAACCTGGTGCTCGCCGACGAGATCAACCGCGCACCGGCCAAGGTGCAGTCCGCCTTGCTCGAAGCGATGGAGGAGCGCCAGGTGACGGTCGCCGGTCAGCGTCACCCGCTGCCCGAGCTGTTTCTGGTGATGGCCACCCAGAACCCGATCGAGCAGGAAGGTACCTACCCGCTACCCGAGGCCCAGCTTGACCGCTTCCTGATGCACCTGACGGTCGACTACCCGGATGAGCAATCCGAGCTGGCAATGCTGCAACTGGTGCGCGGCGAGCACGACCGCAACAGCGCGGTCGAACTGTCGAAGATGGCGCAGGCAACCGTGCTGGCGGCGCGGCACGAGGTTGACCAGATTCATGTCAGCCCTGCCATTGAGCAGTACATCGTCGATCTGGTACGTGCCACCCGCCAGCCCGAACGCTATGACGCCGACCTGGCCGAACAGGTCGAGGTGGGCGCCAGCCCCCGCGGCGCCATTGCGCTGGACCGCGTGGCACGCGCCCGCGCCTGGCTGCGCGGCAGCGAGTTTGTGCTGCCCGAGGACGTGCAGCAGGCGCTGCTGCCGGTGCTACGCCACCGCCTGATCTTGTCCTACCGGGCGCAGGCCAGCGGCTTGACCGCCGATGCGCTGCTGCAGCGGCTGCTGCAGTTGGTGGCAGTCGCCTGACCATGCAGCCGTCCTCGGCCGCTTACGTCGATCTGGAGCAACTCAGCGCCTTGCGCGAGCAAGCGCGGGGACTGCCGCTGCACGCCCGCCAGGTGGCCGCCAGTGTGCTCGCCGGACGCCACGAAACCCGTCTGCGCGGGCGCGGTCTGTCGTTCGAGGAGCTGCGCCCTTACTGGCCCGGCGACGACGCCCGGCTGATTGACTGGAAGGTCACCGCACGCCTAGGACGGCCGTTTTTGCGGCTGTACAGTGAGGAACGCGATCAGCCGGTACTGCTGCTGATCGACCAGCGCATGAACCAGTTCTTCGGCAGCCGCCACACCACCAAGTCGGTGCTGGCCGCACACACCGCCGCGTTGTTCGGCTGGGCGGCGCTGGAGCGGCACGACCGGGTGGGCGCGCTGCTGTTCAACGACGACAGTATCGAAGCGCTGCGCCCGGCACGCGGCCATCGCGCCTTCATGCACTTGCTCGGGCGTCTGTGCGAGCTCAACCAGCAGCTGCATGCCCGTCACCCCGGCGACGGCCCACATATGCTCAACGCCGTGCTGGAACGGGCCCGCCGCCTGGCCGGCAAGGATCACCTGCTGATTCTGATCAGTGACTTCAATGGCCTGAACGCCGAGACCCATGACCTGCTCTCGGCGCTGCAGCGTCACAACGACCTGCTGCTGTGCTGGACCCAGGACCCGCTATTGATCGAGTTGCCGAGCGGTGGCGAGCTGGTCGCCAGCGACGGCGACCTGCAGATGCGCCTGAACCTCGACAGCAGCAGCCAGCGTCAGACCTTGCAGCGCCTGCACCAACTGCGCCTGCAGCAAATCCTGGAGTGGCCGCAGGGCATCGGTATTGGCGTGTTGCCGCTGTCGGCGGCGCAACCGGCAGCGCAGCAACTGCACGCACTGCTGGGGGGTGGGCATGGCTGATATCCCGATTCCTGAGCTGCATGACCTGGCGCTGCCAGTCCCGATTTCCGCCTGGCCACCCGCCCCCGCCGCCTGCGCGCTGTTGCTGCTGCTGGCGCTGGCGCTGCTCTGGCAAGGGCTGCGCCAGTGGCGCCGCTACCAGCGCAATGCCTATCGGCGCCGGGCAGTGCAGCGCTTGAACGCGTTGCAACGGGCCTGCGAACAGGATCCGGCGCAGCTGCAGCAGCTGCCTGGTCTGCTGCGGCACACCGCACTGCAGGTCTGGCCACGCGCGCAGGTCGCCAGCCTGCACGGCGAGCGCTGGTTGCATCAGTTGAACCAGCAGATCGACACGCCGCTGCCGCCGGAGCTGGTCGAGCTGGGCTACTGGCCAGCAGCACACTGCGCCTGCCTGGACGCATCGCGCCGTGCCCTGCTGTTCACCCGCTGCCGCCATTGGATACAGCATCATGTATGTCCTTGATCTGCCCTGGCTGTTGCTGTTGCTACCGCTGCCCTGGCTGCTGCAGCGCTGGCTGCCCGGTGCCCGGCAACGTCAGGATGCGCTGCGACTGCCGTTCTTTCATCAGCTGGCCGGTCCGCTGGGGCTGACGCCGGCCAACGCCGCCGGCAGCAGCGCCGGCTGGCTGGCCACGCTGCTGGAAGCCCTGGCCTGGTGTCTGCTGGTGGTCGCGCTGGCAGCGCCCAGTCGGTTGGAGCCGCCGCTGGTCAAATCGCAACCGCTGCGTGATCTGCTGCTGGCGGTGGACACTTCGATGTCGATGGCCAACACCGACGCTGGCGACGACCGCAGCCGCCTGTGGGCTGTTCAACAGGTGCTTGATGCCTTCGTTCAACGCCGCGCCAGTGACCGTCTTGGCCTGCTGGTGTTCGGCGATGAGCCCTACACGCAGACCAGCTTTACCCAGGACCACGCGACCCTGCGCCAGCTGCTGGCCGAGTTGCAGCCCGGCGTCGCTGGGCGACGTACCGCGCTGGGCGACAGCATCGGTCTGGCGATCCGCCTGTTCCAGCAGAGCCAGAATCAGGAGCGGGTACTGATCCTGTTGAGCGATGGCAGCGACACCGCCAGCCGTAAGCTGCCCGACGAAGCCGCTCAAGTGGCCGCAGACCAGGGCATCATCATCCATACCATCGGCTTTGGCGATCCCGACGGCGAGGGCGAACAGCGACTGGATGCCGAGCAACTACAGCGGATCGCCAGTAGCACTGGTGGCCGCTATCTGCACGCCAGCAATCAGGCTGAACTGGCCGCCGCCTTCGCCGCCCTTGACCGGCTGACACCCCAGTTGCAGCAGCGGCTCGCATTTCAACCGCGTACGCCGCTGTACCACTATCCGCTGGCCGCAGCGATCGTATTGTTGCTGCTGCGCCTGCTGCTCGCCCTGCCGTGGCTGCAACGGAGACCTGCATGATCGACTGGCTGCCACTGCATTTTCTCCGGCCCGCCTGGCTGCTGTTGCTGCCCCCGCTGCTGCTGCTGGGCTGGTGGTTGCGTCGCAACAGCGCCCGCGCCAGCTGGCAGCGGTTGATTGCACCGCAGTTGCTGCCGCACCTGCTGGTCTCCGGTGGCCGCAACAGCGGCGGCAATGTGATGCTGCTCTGCATTCTGTTGCTGGCCACGCTGGCCGCCGCCGGACCCAGCTGGGATCGTGAGGCGCCCCCCTTTGCCGAGCGCCAGGCGCCCCTGCTGATTGCTCTCAATCTGAGTTCGGATATGGATCAGCAGGAACGCGGCGTCTCCCGACTGGAGCGCGCCAAGCTGAAGATTCACGACCTGCTCGCCCAGCGTCCCGGCGCCCGCCACGCCCTGCTGGCCTACGCCGGCAGCGCCCACCTGTTGCTGCCGCCGACCGATGACGCCACGCTGTTCACCCTGTATCTGGACAGTCTGTCCACTGAACTGATGCCGCGCCTGGGCCGCGACACTCCGGCGCTGCTGCAGGTCATGGACCAACTGCAGGCCGAGTCCAGCCAGCCTTACATGCGCCTGCTGATCAGCGCTGATGTTGAGGAGGGTGCCGAGGCCGCGCTCGCCAACAGCCACAGCCTGTTGTGGGTCGCTGGCGGTGACAGCGACGCGCTGTCCAGCCGCCTCGACAGCCCGGTGGTGGCCATGCGCAACGATGACAGCGACCTGCCTGCGCTGCTGCGCGCGCTCGATGCCAGCCAGCGGCTGGCGCGCCAGGATGACCCCGATAGCCGCTGGCATGACCGCGGCTGGTGGCTGCTCTGGCCGGCCGCACTGCTGCTGGCCCTGCGCTTGCGGCGAGCCGCGCCGGCGCTGCTGCTGTTGCCCCTGCTGCAACCCGGCCACAGCGAGGCTGCCGAACTGGAACTCTGGCGCCTCTGGCGCAGCGAGCCGCAACAGGCCATGCAGCTGTACCGGCAGGGCGCCTACGCAGAGGCCGCCACCCTGTTCAGCGACCCGCGCTGGCGCGGCGCGGCGCTGTACCGGGCCAGCAACTGCGAGGCGGCACTGGCGGCCTTTGAGCAGGGCACCGACGCCGAGGATTACTACAACCAGGGCAATGCGCTCAGCTGCCTGCAGCGCCACAGTGAGGCCGCCGAGCGTTACCAACTGGCGCTGGCCCTGCGACCACACTGGCAGCAAGCGCAGGAGAACCTGCAGCGAGCGCTGCTGCTGGTAGCACGCCGGCAGCAGCAGCACGCCAAGGACGCCGACATGGACGCCGACGATGTCCGCAACGATCTTGAACGCAAGCGCGGCGTCAGCGTCACCGAGCAGCAGAGCCGTGAGCAACAGACCGAGCTCTGGCTGGACAACCTGCAGGGCAGCCCAGCCGGCTACCTTAAGCGGCGCATGCTGATGCAACTGACGCCGCAGGAGGGTCAGCCATGAGCCCAGCTCGCATCCTCTATCTGGTGTTGGCGTTGGCGCTGCCGGCAAGCGCTGCCGAACCGCTGCTGCGCCTGCAGAGCAACGCCGAGAACGGCCTGTCCAGCGGCCAGGCGCTGGAGCTGGAGCTGCAAGTGCTGGTCCCCAGCTACTTCCTGGCGGCGCCGCAATTTCCGACCCTGCAACTGGACGCAGGTAACCAGGCCACTCCCGGTGCCAGTCTCAACCTCAGTCCACGGATCGATGGCCAGAGCTGGGCCGGTATACAGCGCAGCTACCGTTTTGCGCCCTTGCCGCCGGGCGACTATCAGTTGCACGCCGGCGAGGTTAGGGTTCGCTACGCCGATAGCCAGCGCCAGCCGCGCGAACTTGCCCTGCCGGTGCCAGCCCTGCGTTTCAGCGTCAGTGCCGCCAGCAGCGCACCCAGCGACACCCTGGCGCCGCAACTGCGCCTGACGGAGCGCTATACCCCGGCGCGTACCGACCTGCAGGTCGGCGACGTGTTGCTGCGGCGGCTGCGCATCGAGCTGGACGAGGCGGGCAGCCTGCTTCCTCCGGCCCTGCCGCTCAGTGCACCGCCGGGCACCCGGCTGTACCGCAGCCCGCCACAGCTGGACCAGCAGGGCGAACGGGTGATTCAGCGCTACACGCGTGAAGAGGAGGTGCGTTACCTGCTGCTGGAGAGCGGCGAGCTGGAGATTCCGGCACTGACCCTGCAGTGGCGCGACACCCGCAACGGTCAGCTGCAGCAACTCAGTCTGCCTGCCCGGCGTCTGCAGGTTGCCCCCCTTGCGGCGGTCGCACGGCACCCGGTCAGCATCTGGCAGCACCTGGCCCTGCTACTGGCGCCAATGCTGCTGATCGGCAATGCGCTGGCGTGCTCAGATCACGGCCGTCGCTGGTGGCGCCGACGGCGCTTGCACCGGTGCCTGCGCGCAGGCACCCCGCGGGCCGCCCTGCAGGCGCTGCAAAGCTGGCTTGACTGTTTCCCCGCTGATCAGCAGGCATGGCTGCGGCGCCACCTGCACAGCCCTATAGGCGCCCTGCAGGCAGCCTGCTACGGCGAGGCTGCCGAGTGGCAGCCGGACGCGCTGCGCCTGGCGTTGCAGACGCTGCCCCGGCGGCCGGCTCCGGCGACCTGCAGCTCGGCTGTCGATTGGCGATTGAACCCTTGAAACGACAGCGCCCGGGCAACAAGCCCGGGCGCTGATAACCACTGACGCGAATCTTACTGCTGTGGCTGCATGCTCATGAACTTTTCCATCATCTGGTCGATGGTGAAGCTGGCCGGACGCTGACGCGGCGGAAACTCCTGGAAAGAACTCAGGAACTGCTGCACACGCACCATCGCGGGCAGCGCTACGATACCCACCTTCTTGTCCCACCACAGGTTATAGCTGTTGGAGTCGGTATCCGCGCGCTCAAAGGGGTCACGACGCAGGTGAAATACCTTGGGGATACGCAGCTCAACAAAGGGGTCACGCCAAACGTCGAAGCGGTGGGCGCGCTGCTCCTGAAACACCACTTTCCAGTCACCGTCACGGATGGCAAGGAACTTGCCGTCATCGCTGAAGTAGTAGAACTGGCTACGCGGTGACGTCTCGCTTTCACCCTGCAGGTAGGGCAGGAAGTTGAAGCCGTCCAGATGCACCTTGTACTGCTTGCTGCCCGCACGGTAGCCGGTCAGCAGCTTTTCTTTCACATCCGGCACACCGGCAGCGGCCATCAGGGTAGGTACCCAGTCCTGGTGCGACATGACGTCGTTGGACACGACGTCAGCGGCGATCTGGCCCGGCCAGCGTACCAGCGCCGGAACGCGGAAGCCGCCTTCCCAGTTGGTGTTTTTCTCGCCACGGAACGGGGTGATGCCGGCGTCAGGCCACTGGTTGTAGTGCACGCCGTTGTCGGTGGTGTAGAGGACGATGGTGTTGTCGGCGATACCCAGATCATCCAGCTGCTTGAGCAGCTCACCAACCTGACCATCATGCTCGACCATGCCGTCGTTGTAGAACCCTTGACCCGACAGACCCTCGGTTTCCGGGGCAATGTGGGTGTAGTAATGCATGCGGGTGGAGTTAAACCAGACAAAGAACGGCTTGTCGGCTTTCACCGAGCGGTCGATGAAATCCATCGAGGCCTGCAGGAACTCGCGGTCGATGGTCTCCATGCGCTCGCGGGTCAGCGGACCCAGGTCTTCCACCTTGCCGTCGGCACTGCTGCGGATCACACCACGCGGGCGCACCAGCTTGTCGATCGCGGGGTCAGTGGTCCAGTCCGGATCTTCCGGGCCTTCTTCGGCGTTCAGGTGGTAGAGGTTACCGAAGAACTCGTCAAAGCCGTGCTCGGTCGGCAGATACTCGTTACGGTCACCCAGGTGGTTCTTACCGAACTGACCGGTTGCATAACCCAGCGGCTTGAGCAGCTCGGCCAGGGTCGGGTCTTCCGGTTTGATGCCCACCGGGGCGCCCGGCACACCCACCTTGGTCAGACCGGTGCGCACCGGATGCTGGCCGGTAATAAAGGCCGAACGGCCGGCGGTGCAGCTCTGCTCACCGTAGTAGTCGGTAAACATCATGCCTTCATTGGCCAGCCTGTCGATGTTCGGGGTCTGGTAACCCATGACACCGTGACTGTAGCTGCTGATGTTGGTGATGCCGATGTCATCACCCATGATGATCAGAATGTTTGGCTTGTCGGCGGCTGCCACCAGAGGGGCGGCGCCGAGGGTGACTGCGCAGAGCGCAGCTCTGGCCCACTGTTTTAGGTGGGAACGCGGGTGGTTCATGTAACGATCCTCTTGTTGTTGTAAACCCCTCGGTTGCAAAACGGCGCACCAACGCCGCCGCAACGAAGCGGATAACCTCCATCGTGCAAGGCATCGATCGCAGCCGCTTGTCACTTGATGCCAAACAGCCGTTCTTCTCTGAAAATAGTCCCTGCCACGCCAGACGGCAACGCCCTCTTACGCCCGGCAAGCGCTGTGGCCTCCCGTTACAGGTTGCGGTAGGTCTGTGGTGACTTGCCGGTCCAGCGAATAAACGCATGCCGGAAGTTGGAGGCATCGCTGTAACCCAGCCGGCTGGCGATCTCTTCCGAGCTCATCTGGGTTTCGCGCAGGTAAGCGATGGCCAGACGACGGCGCACCATCGTCAGAATTTCACGATACGAGGTGCCCTGGGTGGTCAACCGGCGCCGCAGCGTGCGGGGGTGCATCTTCAGCTCTTCGGCCATGGCATCGATATTGGGGAAGCGCCAGGGCAGCTCCTTGACCAGTAGCTTGTAGATGCGTGACGCCAGGCCGTTGGCCGTGGCGGCCGCTGCGATGGCGCGCGTGCATTCCTGACGCATGATGTCGTGAGTCACCCGGTCCGGCGACAGCTGCGGCTGCGACAGCCAGTCGCTGGCGATCTCCAGCTGGTTGCGCGACGCACCAAAGACAACGTCACAGCCAAAGCGCCGCCGGTAGGCCTCGGCGCAGGGGGAGTCGGGCAGCACCAGTCGCAGCGTTGAGAAACTGAACGCCGGATGCCGATAGAGAATTTCAGCCAGGGTGAAATGCGCCGACAGGGCAAACTCCAGTGAAAAACGGTACAGGGGGTCAAAGGGGTCTGGCGACAGGTAGACGTCATAGTCGTAGGTGACCAGCGTCTTGCTGCGGGTGTAGCTGATCGGCCCGGCGACTGGCCCCATGACCTTGCTGAACGCAATGGAAAACTCGATCTCATCGATATGGTTAGGGCTACTGAGCAGGCCAAAGCCGAAGATGCCATAGGAGCTGAGATGCATCCGTGCGCCGGCAATCAAGGCTGTCTCTGGGTCCTGACTCAGGCGCAAGGCGTTGCCAAATACAATCGCAACCTGGCGGTAGGACACTTTAGTGCTGGCGCAGTACAGATGCTCGCGACTCAAGCCGCTGCCTGCCAGCACCATTGATGCTGCAACCTGCTGATCCTCCAAGGTCTCGACCACCGCGGCGATGCGTTGCGGGCCATAAACACGCGCATCGAAGTCGCCCACCAAACTATTCACCATATTCTTATTCTCCTACTGCCTGGCTGGACCTATCGAACTGCTGAACTGCGGGTGCCGCCACGCGGGATCAAGCACGCCTCATTAACGATGCGACTCCTTCTAGTAGAGGGTTGGCTGACAACGGGCTCGGCGGTTAAGCCGAGCCCTGACGCTCAATTGGCCTGGGGATAGGCGTGGCGCAACAGGCTGGGCGGCTCGAACGGCTGCCAGCCGCCTTCCGGCTGAGCCAAACGGTCAGCCACGGCATAGAGCACGGCCGCATTCACGCCAAGCCCCAGGTGACTGGCGTGCACCCGAATGTTTTCCGCCATCTCACCACTTGCCTGCAGACTGTTGCGCCAGGCTACAACCCCGTCTGTTTCAGTGTAGATGGAGGTGGAGGGAACGCTCTCATTGTGCTCGGCACGGACCCAGTCACTGACATCATCGGCGCGCCGGCCACTGACCCGCTCATACAGACGCCAGGCGTTGCTGGCGCGTGGCTGACCGCCGATCGGGCTGCCAAGCATGATGACATTGCGTACCGCCTCGGGCCGCTCGTTGGCGAGCATGCGAGCGTAGATACCACCCAGGCTCCAGCCCACCACACTGACCCGGCCGCCGGACGAGGCATGCAGCGCATCAAGGCGCCCGATCAGCCCTTCCAGCACCCCGGCGCGCGGACCCAGATTGTTGCCTTGCTCCCAGCCGTGCGGTGCATAGCCGCGCTGCTTGAGAAAACGGCGTAACAGGGCGGTGGAGCGGTCGTGGGCTAACAGGCCTGGCAGTACCAGCACCGCATGGCCGTCGCCCCGCGGCGCAGCGCGCAGCAACGGCCAGAGCATCATGGTGCCGGCTAGTTCGTAGGGCGCGCGCAGCTCCATCATCTGTAGCAGCAGGGACGGTGCCTTGATCTGGTCGGACGCCATATCGGTACTCCTATTCTTGTTATAAGCGATGCGCGCTCTTGCGCGCACCATCGCAGCCAGCGCTGAGCAGCAGGCGTGCTAAAAGACTTAGGGCAAAACGGAATTGGCTGTCTATTGCTGGCGGCATATTACGTCCGGCATTCACTGTATTAAGGACGATATTCACCTGAATATGTCATCTTCACGCAATTCTGACAGCCACTATTGCCCTTAATAGCGTCCGCTTTTTGTATTCGGATTGCACTGCGTGGCCCGCAAAGCGTCAAAGGCTTAACGCTGGGAACTTGGCGCAACTTAAAACTAACTTTCCAACTGCAGTTTCACCCACGCCTACAGCGGCCTGTCAAAAATAAGACAGCATAAATTTGGCACTGCCGCACAGTGTATTGCTGTCCACTATTCACCTCCTGCGGGTCTGTTAGCACCTCGCAACAATCAAATACCCCGTGAAAGACTAAACGCCACAGACAGCTGAACCAACGCAATATCAAGGACGGGAAACAGTGGATACGACTAATAAGAACAGCCCAGCGTCCTGCCTCAACGGCGCCACCACCCACCTGCCAGCCGAGGTGCACCTTACCCACCACGTGCTGGAAGCCGCAGCCCGGCAGGCAGGACAACAGTGCGCCTTGTCGTTTGGCGACTGGCAGGTCAGCTATAGCGAACTGGAGCAGTTGGCCAACCGCGCCGCCTGCGGTTTGCAGCAACTGGGTGCGGGCCCCGGAAGCCACATTGGTCTGCTGCTGTCGAATTCGCCGCACTACATGATTGCCTTTTTCGGCATCCTGAAAATCGGCGGTACCGTGGTCAACTATTCGCCACTGGATGCCGAACGGGTTATTTGCCATAAGGCGAATGACAGCAAGACCGACATCCTGATTACCCTGGACGACCCCCAGCTCTATGCGCGCGGACGCACCGCGCTGGACAACAGTGGCGTGCGGCACCTGGTGGTAGGAGCGGTGTCAGATCGTCACGGCCAGCTGGCAGACGAGCAGAATCCACGTCCCAGCCCGGAACTGAGCTGGCATGCCCTGCTGCACAATGACGGACAGTACCGCCAGCCGGCCTGGCCCGAGGGGGCTGACAGCCCGGCGGTCATCCAGTACACCGGCGGCACCACCGGCACGCCCAAGGGCGCAGTACTGACACACCGGAATCTGGTCTCAGCCTGTACTCAACTGCTCAGCGTGCTGGTGCACAGTGAGCCTGCCGTGCTGCAGTACCAGCGGGAGCGGGTGCTGGTGACCCTGCCGCTATTTCATATTTACGCGCTGACCGCCAGCATGTTGTTGCCGATTGCGCTGCGCGCCCACATGCGTCTTTTGCAGCGCTTTGATCCTGCCGAGGTGCTCGACGCCATTGAGCAGGAGCAGGTGTCCGTGTTCTCCGGCGTGCCCACCATGTTTACCGCGCTGGCGGGGCACCCGGACATAGCGCAACGCAGCCTGCGCTCGCTCAGGTATTGCGGCTCCGGCGGTGCGCCGCTGCCGCTGGAGGTAGCCCAGCGCTTCCAGGAGCTCACCGGCTGCGCCATCTCCGAAGGCTGGGGCATGACCGAGACCTCGCCGACCGGCACCTTTACGCCCGTCTATGGGCCGCGCCGGGCGGGTTCGTGCGGGCGGCCACTGCCTGGTATCGACATTCGCTTTCTCGACGAGAAGGGCTTTGTTCCCTTCGGCGAGATTGGCGAGTTGTGTATTCGCGGCCCCAATGTGATGAAGGGTTACTGGAACAATCCTGAGGCCACTCGCGAGGCCTTCTTGCCCGACGGCTACTTTCGCACTGGCGATGTTGGCTACATGGACGAAGACGGCTTTGTGTTCATTATCGACCGCTCAAAAGACATGCTCTTGTGCGGAGGCTACAACGTTTATCCGCGCATTATCGAAGAAGCGATTCAGGAACACCCCGATGTCAGGGAAGTGTGTGTGATCGGTATTACCGACGCCTATCGCGGACAAACGCCCAAAGCGTTTATTTCACTAAAAACAGGCGCCAAACCCCTCACACTTTCAGAACTTCAAACGTTTCTGAAAACCCGGGTTGGTAAACATGAAAACATTGGCGCGCTAAGCATACTTGACGACCTACCGAAAACTCCGGTTGGCAAACTTTCAAAAATCACCCTGCAACAACAGGAGCAAAAAAGTTCGGAGCCCGGTTGAACTAAGACTGGTTGCTCTACCCACACCCGCAGCTGTAAAGCGCCAAGCAACAAGAGGGCTGTCTATGGAACACCTCAGCAATACCGATGCCGCTTTCCTTCATATGGAAACGCCGGAAACCCCGATGCACGTTGGCAGCCTGATGCTACTCGACGTACCCACTGATTACGACGACGACTACTACGAAGCGGTCAAACGCATGATCGCAGAGCGCATGCACCTCTCGGCGGTGCTTACGCGCAAGCTGGCGCCCATGCCCTTCGAGCTGGCCGAACCGGTTTGGATCACCGACAACGATATCGACCTGGACTACCACATCCGCAGCCTGCGGCTGCGCAAGCCCGGCTCGCATGAGCAACTGGAACAACTGGTGGCACGGCTGCATTCGAGCCTGCTCGACCGCAGTCGCCCGCTGTGGGAAATGTACGTGATCGAAGGCCTGCAGTCGGGGCAGATCGCGTTCTATACCAAGGCCCATCACAGCCGCATTGATGGTCAGGCCGGTGCCGAGCTGGCGCGCCTGCTCTACGACCTTGCCCCCGAAGGCCGGGTCATTTCGCCGCCCGTGCGCCAGCGCCGCGACAACGGTTACCAGCTTGGCATGGCCGAGCTACTGCAAGCCGCTGTGCTCAACTCGGCACGCAAGTACCGCACCCTCGCCACCTTGCTGCCAACCGCTACCAAGGCCATCGGCTCGGCCGGCAAGACCGTGCTCAGTCAGCGCAAACTCAAGGGCGCGCGCTCGTTGAGCCTGGGGCTGGCACCGCGCTCGGTCTTCAACGATTCGGTCACCAACCAGCGTTCCTATGCGGCCATGCATCTGCCGTTCGAGGATATCAAGCGTCTCGGCAAGCAGGTCGGGGGCACCGTCAACACTGTCGTCATGGCCATGTGCAGCGACGCGCTCAGGCGCTACCTCCAGGCGCGCGATCAACTGCCGGCAGACTCTCTGATTGCCGGAGTCCCGGTCAGCATCCGCGACCCGAATGACAAGAGCATGAACAACCAGGTGTCCATGGTGCGGGTCGATCTGGCGACCGATACCCAGGATTTCGCCAAACGCTTCCGGGCCATTCATGACTCCTCAGAAGCAGCCAAGGCGGTAGTCCGCGAACTGCGCCCGGTGATGGGGTTGGACATTCCGGTATTTGGCTCGCCCTGGCTGATGACCAGTCTGGCATCCATGTACGGCCGTTCGCGCGCCGCCCGGCGAATGCCGCCGATCATCAACGTGGCGATCTCCAACGTGCCTGGGCCTCAGCAGGCGTTGTACATCGCCGGCCTGCGCATCACGAACTTCTACCCGGTGTCCATTCCCTACCACGGCTGCGCCCTGAACATCACCGTGCAGAGCTACGCCGGCAACCTGGAGTTCGGCCTGACCGCCTGCCGCCGCGTGGTATCGCAGCCAGAGGTTCAGGAGATGGTCGGGTATCTGCGAGAGGCACTGGAGGAAATCGAAAAACTGCAACCCGAGCAGAGTGAAGCGACCGACGAACCTGCCAGCCCGGCGGCGAAGCAGGCACCGCGCAAGCCCAAGGCGCGTCCCCGGAAGGTCGCGGCTACCCGAACGCTCGACGCGAGTAGCTGAGTGTCTGCCGCGAGGTGGCCAAAGGGTCGCCTCGCGTCGCTCGCCCGGCCCTGGCCACGGGTGGTGACAACGCCTTGCGAGCGGAGCGCGCACCGCCCAGCGCCCTCGCACACAATCGTAACCCCCCTGCCGCCAGGCATAGCGCGCGCACTCCGATTAACCCAACCCGCTTAACCCTGCAATAGGCGCCGCCGTCGTCATGAATACCTCCGCCCCTCCTGACAAACCTGCCATAGACATTGACCCCTTGCGTTATCAGGCGTCCAGCCGCGTGACCCTGATGCTACTGCTCGGTTTATTGCTGAGCATCGTGTTAAGCGGGCAGGCCGGGAAGCTGAGTCCCTTCGCACTCAACGAAGCCACGGGCATCCTGCTGAATCTGCTGCTGGAACTCGTTCCGCCCTTCGTCGCCCTGCTGATCGTGTTTGCGGCCTGGACATCGGACAATACCGCTCCCGGCTATAGCACCAATCTGCTGATTGGCGGATTCACCTTTATTGCCGCCTGCGACATCATTCACGCTTTGCTGCAGCCCGGCCTGCTGGCGCTGGACCTGGGCGCCAACCAGTCCCTGCCGCTGGCCGCCTGGCTACTGGCGCGCGGCATCGAACTGCTGGTCGTACTGATACTGGTGCTGCGCATCCCAACCCCTGGGCCATCCTGGCTCTGGCAAGCCGGCGCCTTCCTGGCGCTGGGTCTCGCTCTGGGTTGGGGCTGGAGCGCCCTCAATGGCGCGCTGGGCATCCTGCTCCCACTGAACCTGCAAGCTTACGTTCACATGCTCAGCGGGTTCGCCGGCCTGGTATCCGGTCTGCTGCTGTTCGCCCACGCGGCGCGCTTCTATCAGCGCTGGACCAGCTGGATCGGTCTGGCTTGCCTCACCCACGGGGTCGGCAGCAGCCTGCTTGGACTCAGCAGCCAGAACGCCGCCCCGACCCTGTTCCTGCTTGGCCAGATGCTGCAGGCTCTGGCCTATATCATCATTTGCTATCTGGTGTTTCTTGCCATCATCGATGCGCCCCGTCAGCGCTTGCGCGCCTCGGAGGAAAAGTTGGCCACCACCTCGGCCAGCCTGGGCTCAATTCTGGAATCGATTCCTGCCAGCGTGATCTTTCTGCGCCCGGACCTGAGCGTCGGCTACCGTAACGCCAATGCCGAGCACGACACCCTGTGCAGCGAGCGCCTGCGGCCTGGCCAGCCCCTGCAAGCGGCACTGCGCCCCGAGGTACGTGCGCGCATCAGCAGCGCCGCGCAGCAGGTTGCCAGCCAGCGCAGCGGCGCCCAGTACCTGTATCTGAACGGGGAGAACGCGCAGGGCAGCTGGCATCGCAAGGTGGTTATCTCGCCGGTTAACGGACACGGCCGGCGCGCGCGCCTGAGCGGCTTCATTCTGATGGCGTTCGACATCACCGAGCTGGCGCTCAAGCGCAGCCAGCTGGACAGCGTAGCCAGTGAAATGCGCGAATTGCGCGTCTCACTCGATGCCCATGCCATCGTCGCCAATACCGACAGCCGTGGCGTCATTACCTCGGTAAACGAAAAGTTCTGCCAGATATCCCAGTACCGCCAGGCCGAGTTGGTCGGCAACAGCTTCCGGCTGCTGAGTGCGGGCGTACACGACAACACCTTCTTTTCCGCGCTGTGGCACACCATCTCCCGCGGCCATGTGTGGCAGGGTGAGCTCTGTAACCGGCGCAAAAACGGCGAACGCTACTGGGTCTACACCACCATCGTGCCGCAACTCGGTGAGGACGGCAGCCCCCGCAGCTACGTTGCCATCCAGGGTGACATCACCGAGCGCAAGCAAGCTGAAGCAGAAGCCCAGCGGCTGGCACTGCACGACGACCTGACCGGGCTGCCCAATCGCCGGCTGTTGACCGACCGTCTGCTGCAGGCGGTGGCTTGCGCGCGCGACAAGCGCCGATGGGGTGCGCTGATGCTGCTGGACATCGACCACTTCAAGACCATCAACGACACCCTTGGTCACTCCCAGGGAGACGCCCTGCTGCGCCAGCTGTCTGCGGTGTTGTTACGCTGCGTCAGCGCCTCCGATACGGTGGCGCGCCTGGGCGGCGACGAGTTTACCGTGCTGCTGGGTACTGAATGGGACAGCATCGAGGTGGCCGAACGCATCGCCACCCAGGTGGCAAACCGGATCTGCCAGGCGATCGCCGGCAGCTTCCTGATCAGCAATCAGAATGTGGTGGTCACCTCCAGCATCGGCCTGACCTTCTATGGCAGTGACAACTACGACCCTGAAGAACTGCTCAAGCAAGCGGACCTGGCGCTGTACGACGCCAAGGCACAAGGACGCAACCGAAGTCAGGTGTTTGCACCCGCGTTGCAGGAGGCCGCCAACTCCTACACGCGACTGGTCAATGACCTGCGCGCGGGGCTCAACGACAATCAGCTGTTTCTGGTCTACCAACCCATTACCGACCCGCACGGCCGGGTCTGTGGCGCCGAAGCCCTGCTGCGTTGGCGCCACCCCGAGCTGGGTGTCCTGGCGCCTGCCGAGTTTGTTCCGCTGGCCGAACGCGGCGGCCTGATCGAGCAACTGGGCTTTCACGCGCTGAACCGGGCCTGTGCCCAGGCATCGCTGTGGGCCAAAGACCCCAAACGCGCGGACTGGGTGATGGCCGTCAACGTCAGCGCCGAGCAGATGAGCAGCGATCACTTTGTACACGACGTGCTGACTACGCTCTTCCGGTTTCGCCTGCGGCCCGGTGCCCTGCGGCTGGAGCTTACCGAAAGCCTGCTGCATGCGGACCTGGAGAACACCATCGAGAAGATGAGGCATCTGCAGAACGCCGGCGTTGGCTTCTCGCTGGACGACTTTGGTACCGGCTTTTCCTCGTTGTCCTATCTCAAACAACTGCCAATCAACCAGTTGAAGATAGACCGCTCGTTTGTGCGGGACGTGATGCACGACGAGCGCGATGCGTCCGTGGCGCGGGCCATTCTGTCACTGGCCCGCAGCCTGAACCTGGACGTCATTGCCGAAGGGGTAGAAACCGCTGACCAATTGCACTTTCTGGTCGCCGAGGGGTGCACACGCTTTCAGGGCTTCCTGATCTGCGAGCCAGTCTCCCCCGACGCGCTGAGCGAGCGCTACATGGTCTGAGCCCGATAGCGCGCCCGGTGGCGCGCTGGGGTTTCGCCCTGCCAGCGGCGAAAAGCGCGGTTAAAGGCATTCTCGTCAGAGAAGCCGAGCTGCTCGGCAATGTGCGCCACGCTCAGGCGACCCTGCTGCAGCGCCTGACAGGCCATATCCTGCAGCACGGCTTCGCGCAGGATCTTGAACGACAGTCCTTCCTCGCTCAGTTTGCGATTGAGGTGGCGACCGCTGAGGTTCAGTTGTTCGGCAATGCGCTCCTTGCCCCAGCGCGGCTGGTTGCGCACCTGCGCCTGCACCTCGGCGGCCAGGCTGTGCTGACCGAGGCTGGCCAGGGTCTGATCGGCCAGCTGACGCAAATGATCGCGCAGCGCGCTGTTGGCCTGAATCTGTGGCAGCGCCAGCTGATCGGCGCTGAAGGTGATGCGGTTGCAGCCCGCCTCGAAATGCAACGGGCAGTCGATCAGCGCCTGGTACTCGGCCAGCGGTGCCAGCGGAGGATGCGCCAGCCAGACGCCGCTGGCGCGGAATTGGCCACCGGTGGCCCAGCGGGTCAGATTCAGCTGGCCTGAGAGCACTGCTTCCACTCGCTCGGCCTGCCGCACGTTGAGCTGCGGGCGATAGTCCAGCGCCACCTCATCACCCTGATGCAGCAGCTCAAAGTCACCGCCGCCGCCAATCACCGGCGCGTATTCCACCTGTTCTGCCAGGGCTTCGCCCAGGGTGTCGCAGGTGACCAGCAGCATGCCGGCGCTGTCCAGGTGGCCCACCTGCACCTCAAGCCCCAGCCGCAGGCCGGCCAGCGGGTCACCGCTGAGGCGACAATAGCTGTCCCACAGCTCGTCCTGCAGCGCCAGCGGAATCCGCTCGCTGCCCTGCAGCCGCGTTACCAGCTCGGCGGGCAGGGCAATACCCAGACGCTGCGCGGACTGCAGCAGCGCCTGGGCATAGAGCGGAGTAACACTGTGATCGACGCTCGACATGGCTTGAATTGCCGGTTTCCTGTCCCGTTTTGTTCGATACCGCCGGGGGGCGTTTGGCTAGACTCGTGATCATAACCTTGCCGTCGTGCTTCTGTAACGCATGACGAGCCGGGCGCATAACAATGACAAGAACAAGACGAGGTAACCCCATGTACGCTGTCATCGGCGCCGGCCCTATGGGCCTGGCCACTGCACGCAACCTGCAGAAGCTGGACATCCCCTTTATCGGCCTTGAGCTGCACAGCGACGTCGGTGGGCTGTGGGACATCGATAACCCGCACAGCACCATGTACGACAGCGCGCACCTGATCTCCTCCAAGCGCATGACCGAGTTTGCCGAGTTTCCGATGGACGACGCGGTGGCGCCTTATCCGCATCACAGTGAAATGCGCCGCTATTTTCAGAACTATGCGCGCCAGTTCGGCCTGTACCAGCACTACGAGTTCAATACCCGGGTGCTCAGTGTGACGCAAGAGGACGCGGGCTGGGCCATAGTGACCGAGCGCGACGGGCAACAGCAAAACCGCCGCTTTGACGGGCTGCTGATTGCTAACGGCACCTTGCACACGCCCAACCGGCCGAGCCTGCCGGGCCGCTTTGATGGCCAGATCATGCATTCGTCCGAGTACCGCAGCCCGGAGGTATTCAAGGGAAAGCGGGTGTTGGTGGTCGGCTGCGGCAACTCCGGCGCGGACATCGCGGTAGACGCGGTGCACTACGCCAAATCGGTCGACATGAGCCTGCGTCGTGGCTATTACTTTCTGCCCAAATTCATCAAGGGCAAGCCCACCGATACCCTGGGCGCGGCCCGCAAGCTCAAGCTGCCAAGGCCGCTCAAGCAGAAGGTGGATGCCGCGCTGATCCGCTTCATCATGGGCAAGCCGTCGGACTACGGGCTCCCTGACCCGGACTACCGCATGTACGAGTCGCACCCGGTGGTTAACTCGCTGATCCTGCACCACCTGGGCCACGGCGACATCCAGGCGCGCCGTGACATTCGAGGCATGGACGGAACGCGGGTCGATTTTGTCGACGGCCAGAGCGCCGAGTACGACCTGATCCTGCTGGCCACCGGATACCAGCTGGACTACCCGTTCATCCAGCGCGAGCACCTGAACTGGCCCACGGGTGTGGATGCCCCGCAGCTGTATCTGAACGTGTTCCACCCCGAGTACGACAACCTGTTCATGATGGGCATGATCGAGGCGGCCGGCCTTGGCTGGGAAGGCCGCAACCTGCAGGCCAGGCTGACGGCGCTGTATATCCAGCAGCACCGCCAGGGCAGTGCGCAGGCGGCCAGCTTTGCCGCGACCAAACGCCAGCAGGCGAGCAGCAACCTCGATGGCGGTTACGACTACATCAAGCTGGCGCGCATGGCCTACTACGTCAACAAGGACGCCTATCTGCAAGCGCTGCACCAGCACATCGCCGAGCTGGAAGCCGGCCTTGACCAGGCCGCACCGCAGACGGTGCCGGCAACATGAGCGGCGCGCTGCCGATGCAGTTTGATCCGGCCAGCCTGATCACCCTCAACCTGATCATGGCGGCCATGATGTTTGGCGTGGCGCTGAGCCTGACGCTGGATGACTTCAAACGCATCATCAAGGCACCGGTGGCGCCGGTGGCCGGTCTGCTGGCGCAGTTTCTGCTGCTGCCGGCGGCTACTTGCCTGTTCACCTGGCTGCTGAATATCGACCCCGAGCTGGCGCTGGGCATGATCCTGGTCGCGTCTTGCCCGGGTGGCAGTTTTTCCAACGTCATGACCTGGCTGGGCCGCGGCAATGTCGCCGTTTCGGTCAGCATGACGGCGGTTTCCAGTCTTGCCGCCACGGTGCTGACGCCGTTCAACTTCGCCCTGTATGGCTGGCTCAACCCGCACACCCGCGAGTATCTGACGCAGATCAGTCTCGACCCGACCGGCATCCTGGTCATCGTGCTGCTGGTGCTGGCGCTGCCGTTGGTGCTGGGCATGCTCAGCGGCAAGCGCTGGCCCAAGCTGGTAACCCGCAGTGAAAAGCCGCTACGGGTGATCTCGCTACTGGTGTTCCTCGGCTTTGTCGCCATTGCCTTCAGCAAGAACTTTGACCTGTTTATCGAGCGCTTCCACAGTTTCTTCTGGCTGGTGGTTGCCCACAACCTGCTGGCGCTGAGCCTGGGTTACGGCATGGCCCGGCTGTTGCGTCTGCCGGTAGCCGACCGCCGCGCGGTGACCATGGAGGTGGGCATTCAAAACTCCGGTCTGGGGCTGGTGATTCTCTTCACCTTCTTCCCCGACGCCGGCGGCATGATGCTGATTACCGCTTTCTGGGGCGTCTGGCATCTGGTGTCCGGGCTGACCCTGTCGCAGCTGTGGGCGCGCCAGAGCCGTCGGGCCGACCGCCACGCACAACAACAAGCCGCTCGCCGCGGCGTATCGCAGAGCCTGTAACCATGAGCAAACGCATTCTGATCACCGGCGCCGCCGGCTATATCGGCCACCAGCTGGGCAACCGTCTGGCCAAGGATTTTTACGTCATTGGTACCGACATCCGCAGCCGCGACGATGTCGACTTTCCGCTGCAGGTCATGGACATCCGTGACGCCGGGCTGGCCGAGCTGCTCAAGCGTGAGCAGATCACCCACGTGGTGCACCTGGCGTCCATTCTGCAGGCCTCCAAGGACCGCCAGCGCGACTTCGATATCGACGTCAACGGCACCCACAACGTGCTCAAGGCCTGCGTTGCGGCGGGCGTGCAGCAGCTGACCGTGACCAGCTCCGGCGCCGCCTACGGCTACTACGCCGACAACCCGGCCTGGATCGACGAGCAGGACGCCATCCGCGGCAACCGCGAGTTTGCCTACTCCGATCACAAACGCCAGATCGAGGAGCTGCTGGCGCGCTATCGCCGCGAGCACCCGGCGCTGGCGCAGCTGATCTTCCGTCCGGGCACCGTGCTCGGCGTCGAGACCCGCAACCAGATCACCAACCTGTTCGAGTCCAAACGGGTGCTGGCGATCAAGGGCAGCGACTCGCCCTTTGTCTTCATCTGGGATCAAGACGTACTGGCCGCGATGGAAATGGGTATCCGCGAAGACAAACAGGGCATCTTCAACATGGCCGGCGACGGCGCGCTGACCATGCCCGAGATCGCCCAGCGGCTGAACAAGCCACTGCTGACCGTTTCACCCTGGCTGCTGAAAAGCGCGCTGCAAATCGCCAAATGGCTCGGCAAACCCACCGGCCCCGAGCAAATCAACTTCCTGCGCTACCGCCCGGTACTCAGCAACCGGCGGTTGAAGGAGGAGTTTGGCTATCAGTTGCAGAAGACGTCGGCGCAGACGTTTGAGTTTTTTGTAGAAGCGAGAGGGCTGAAGGCTAGAGGCTGAAGGCTGGACGTTTGAAGCTGGAAGCTGGAAGTAGTACGAGCGCTGATCGGGCCGTTTTGCCAATCCGACGCTGCGCCAGACTCCAATCTCTTAAACGGCTCGGGCTGCTTCAAGCTTCCAGCCTCCAGCTTCAGGCCTCCTGCCTACAGGCACAAAAATGAACAACCCACAGGACGCTCAAATGAAGGTTATTTTAATCACCGGCGCCGCCTCGGGCCTTGGCTGGGCCATGGCTCAGCGCTGGTTTAGCGCCGGCCACAGTCTGGTGCTGGCCGACGTCAACCAGGCACTGCTTCAGCAGCGCGAGCAGGAGCTGAACGCGCCCGACCGGGTGCTGGCGATCACCGCCGATATCACCAGCGCCGACGACATTCAACGCTTGCTGGCGGCGACGCTGGCGCATTTCGGCCGTTTGGATCGGTTGGTCAACAATGCTGGCATCACCCACCGCTCACCGGCGCATCAGACTGACCCGGCGGTGTTTCGCAAGGTCATGGCCGTGGACTGGCAGGGGCCGGTGGAGTTGACCATGGCGGCGCTGCCGCTGCTGCGCGCCAGCCAGGGCGAGATTCTGTGCATCGGCTCCATGGCGGGCTGGATGCCGGTGCCGGGGCGCGCCGCCTACTGCGCGGCCAAAGGTGCGCTGACCCAGTTCTTCGAGGTGCTGCGGCTGGAGCTGGAACGCGACAACATTCACGTGCTGATGGTCTACCCCAGCTTTCTCGATACCCCGATTGAGCACAACGCCCTTGGCAAGGACGGCAAGCCGGCGAGCCATGCACGCTCGATGGTCGGCGGCATGCGCACCCCGGAGTGGATGGTCGGCCTGATTGACCAGGCGCTGACAAAACGGCACCGTTGGCTGCTGCCAGAGCCGGTCTCGCGCTTTGGCAGTCTGCTCTGGCGCTTTGCCCCGGCGCTCTACCTGCGGCAGGTGCGCAAGCGCTTTGCTGGTGAACTCGGCTAACACAAGAAGACCCAATGTCCCTCGACACCCTGTTGCTCAACCCCTGGCTCTGGCTGGGGCTGTTTATCCTGCTGGCCTACACCATCGAAGCCATCACCGGCTTCGGCAGTATCGTCATCGCCCTGTCGCTCGGTGCGCTGCTATTGCCCATTCCCGCCATGCTGCCGGTACTGGTGCCGCTCAACATCTGCATGAGCGGCTACCTGGCCTGGCGCAACCGACAGCACATTCACTGGCCCACGTTGCTCCGGCTGATCCTGCCGTTGATGCTGGTCGGTATGCTGCTGGGCTATGGTCTGCGGCCGTGGCTCAGCGGCGAGCTGCTCAAGGCGCTGTTTGGCCTGCTGGTGCTGTGGTTTGCCGGGCGCGAGCTGCTGCGCATGGTGCGCGGCCATATCAGCCCGCCGCACCCGAGCTGGCTGAGCCGCAGCCTGACCTTGGGCGCCGGCCTGACCCACGGCCTGTTTGCCTCCGGCGGCCCGTTGCTGGTGTATGCGCTGGCCGGCACCCGGTTGGACAAGAGCCAGCTGCGCGCCACGCTGATCAGCGTCTGGTTTGCCCTCAACAGCAGCATGACGGTGCTGTTTCTGCTCGACGGCAGCCTGCTACCCAACCTGCCACGCATCGCCAGCTACCTACCGCTGCTGGTGATTGGTGTGGTGCTGGGCGAGGTGCTGCATCACCGCCTGAACGAGCAGCGCTTTCGTCAGGTGGTGTACAGCCTGTTGGCGGTGACCGGGGTGCTGTTGCTGGGCAAAGCGCTGCTCTGATCGGCTCTGCCCACAAAAAACGCCCCCGCCAGCGTTGCTGACGGGGGCGTTTTTGTAGCGGGCCGCTGACCTGTGATGGGCAGGTCTACGGCTGGTCGTTACTTGGGGATGGTGGCGGTCATGCCTTCGACGTACCAGTCCATGGTGGCCAGCTCTTCGCGGGTCATGCTGGCGCCTGCGGCCACGCGCTCTGCGCCGCTCTGGTCGTTGATCGGGCCAGTGAAGGGGTGGAACTCGCCGCTGTTGATGGCCGCGATAACGCCCTCAACCTTGGCGCGCTGCTCGTCGGTCAGCTTGGCGTTGATTTCCTTGATCTGGATAACGTCGTCGCTGATGCCGCCCCAGTAGTCAGTCGACTCCCAGTTGCCGTCCATCACCGCCTGAACGGTATTGATGTAGTACGGACCCCAGTGGTTGACCACTGACAGCAGGTGCGCTTCAGGGGCAAAGTGGCTCATGTCAGACGCTTGACCTACACCCCAGGCGCCACGCTTTTGCGCTGCCAGCAGCGGCGCCGGGCTGTCGGTGTGCTGGATGATCACGTCGGCGCCCTGATCCATCAGGGTGTTGGCGGCGTCAGCTTCCTTGGCCGGGTCAAACCAGGTGTTGACCCACACGACTTTCAGCTCGATATCCGGGTTGACGGCCTTGGCGCCCAGATAGGTGGCGTTGATGTCGCGGATCACTTCCGGAATCGGGAACGAGGCGATATAGCCCAGCACGTTGCTCTCGGTGACCAGACCGGCCGCAGTGCCGGTGACGTAGCGACCTTCGTAGGTCACCGACAGGTAGGTGCCCAGGTTCTCGGCCTGCTTGTAGCCGGTGGCGTGCAGGAAGGTCTTGTCCGGGTAGTCGGCGGCAACGCGCTCGGTGGCGTTCATGAAGCCGAAAGAGGTGGTGAAGATCACGTCGTTGCCGGCCTGGGCCAGACGGCGGATGGTGCGCTCGGCGTCGGCGCCTTCGTTGACGTTTTCCACGTAGGTGGTCTGCACCTTGTCACCAAAGTGGGCTTCCAGCTCCTTGCGGCCCTGGTCGTGCTGGTAGCTCCAGCCGTGGTCCCCGATGGGGCCAACGTAGACAAAACCGACCTTCAGCGGGTCGTCGGCAGCAACTGCCTGCAGGGGCAGGGTCAGTGCTGCAGCAAGGGCAAGCGTGCGTTTGAAACTCATGAATGCTTCTCCTGGGATCTAGTTATTGGCGACCGTTCCACGTCCGTTGGACGGGGCCGATCTTTCCCTGCAGCAAAAAACTGGCCATTTGTTCAGGAAATTGCGAAAAATTTTAGCTTCCGGGCGCGTTTGCTGCCAGTGCGATGTTTTTAGCGGAGGTTGGGGGGCAATCAGCTGCTGAGCCCGCAGCGAGGCCTGCACGACAATGGTGCGGCCGCGCTGGATATGCACCGAGTCGATCAGCAGCGCCTCACCGCTGGCGAAACAGCACGGCCCCCACGGCAGCACGATTAAGGCCAATACAATATATAAAAACATAGATTGGGTGACGCCAGGCGGCCAGCACGGATGCTGCGTGCGGAGTCGCATGGCGGAAAAAGGCGACAATATGGCGAAATCTGGTCAGGATTTTCCCGCATGTAAATTTTTGTAGCTCTATAATGCCGACAGCTGTTTTCCCTACCTTTTGCCAACTACTTCGCAGGTTACCCATGGATTGCGTTGCACGCTGGATTGCCACAGGTCTCTCGGCCATTGCCTTCACCGCTTTTCTTACCGGCTGCTCCGAGCCGGCCGCACCGCTGGCGGACAAGCCCCGTCCGGTCAAGCTGTTTACCCTGACCGACCCCGGTGCCGAGCGTATTCGCGAGTTTCCTGCGCGGCTGAAGGCGCCAGAGGAGGCGCAGCTGTCGTTCCGTCTGGGCGGTGAGTTGCAATCGCTCAAGGTGCACGAAGGCCAGGAGGTCAAGCGCGGCGAGCTGATCGCCTTGCTGGATGACACCGACTACCGCCTCAAGCTGAGTGACCGTCAGGCCAGCTATGACCTGACCCGCAGCCAGCTGACCCGCATGGAGCAACTGGTTGAACGGCAGATGGTCTCGCAGGCCGAGTACGACCAGCGCAAGGCGCAGTTCAACTCCGCCGAAGCCGCGCTCAACCTGGCCCGTCAGGAGCTGGCCTACACCCGCATCAATGCGCCCTTTGACGGTGTGGTGGCGCGTACCCATGTGGAGCAGTTTCAGGTAGTGCAGCCCAATCAGCCGATTGCCACCTTGTATAGCGGCGACAGCATTGACGTGGTGTTTCAGGTGCCGGAAAACCTGTTCAGCAACCTGCGCCGTGACCTGCAGCCCAAGGATCTGGTCGCGCGGGTGCGGCTGGAAAACCTGCAAAACACGCTGATTGACGCGGTGTACAAGGAGTACGCCAGCCAGCCGGACCCCTCCACGCTGGCCTATGACGTGACCCTGAGCATGCCGATTCCCGAAGGCATGGTGCTGCTGCCGGGCATGAGTGCCACGGTAATCATCGATTTTGCCCGTATCACCCGCAATACCCGCGTGCCGATGGTGGTGCCGGTTGAAGCGGTGTTCAGCCCCGACAGCCAGGGCAGCGATGCGCGACAGGTGTGGGTTATCAACGAGCAGGATGGTGGCCTGCGCGTCAGCGCCCGCAGCGTTATTGTTGGCCAGCTGACCAATGACGGCATCGAGGTACTCAGCGGGCTGGAAGCCGGCGAGCAGATCGTCGCCGCCGGTGGCAACGAGCTGAGCGAAGGTCAGCCGGTACGTCCCTGGATCCGCGAGCGGGGGCTGTAATGAATATTGCTGCGTACTTTATCCAGCGACGGGTGACCAGCTGGCTGGTCGCACTGCTGCTTGGCATTGGCGGGGTCATTGCCTTTGTCGACCTTGGGCGGCTGGAAGACCCGGCCTTTACCCTGAAGATGGCCATGGTGGTCACGCCCTACCCAGGCGCCTCGCCGCAGCAGGTGGAAGAGGAGCTGACCTACCCGCTGGAGAACGCCATCCAGCAGCTGCCGTACGTGGACACCGTCACCTCGACCAGCAGCGCCGGTCTGTCGCAGATCATGGTGGAAGTACAGGACCAGTATCGCGCCGAGCAGCTGCCGCAGATCTGGGACGAGATGCGCCGCCGCATCAACGACCTGCGCCCCAACCTGCCGCCGGGCGTGAGCGAGCCGCAGATCATGGATGATTTTGGCGACGTGTTCGGCACCTTCTTCATGATCAGCGGTGACGGCTACGACTACCGTGAGCTGCGTGATTATGCCGACTACCTGCGCCGCGAACTGGTGCTGGTAGAGGGGGTGGGCAAGGTCAACCTGGCGGGTGTGCCGCAGGAAGAAGTGCATCTGGAAATCTCCCGTGCGCGCATGACCTCGCTGGGCATTGCGCCGCAGGCCATCTATGACCTGCTGAGCAGCCAGAACGTGGTATCGGACGCCGGCCGCATGCTGGTCGGCAGCGAGTCTATTCGCCTGCACCCCACCGGTGAGTTTCAGGATGTCAGCGAGCTGGAGCGGCTGATCATCAGCCCGCCCGGCAGCTCCAAGCAGGTCTACCTGGGTGATGTTGCGCACGTAACCCGCGGCTTTACCGAAACCCCCACCAGCCTCTACCGCGCACAGGGTAATCCGGCGCTGGGGCTGGGCGTGTCCTACGCCGCGCACGTCAACGTGGTGGACGTGGGCAACGCAGTGGCCGCGCGGCTGGCCGAGCTGGAGCAGGACCGTCCGGCCGGCATGCAGGTGACCATGTTCTACAACCAGTCTGCCGAGGTAGAGACCTCGGTGAGCGGCTTTGTCTGGAACTTCCTTGCCTCGGTTGCCATCGTCGTTATTGTGCTGCTGATCTTCATGGGCCTGCGCAGCGGCCTGCTGATTGGCCTGGTGCTGGCGCTGACGGTGCTGGGCAGCTTTATCTTCATGCAGATGATCGGCATTGAGCTGCAGCGTATCTCGCTGGGCGCGCTGGTGATTGCGCTGGGGATGCTGGTAGACAACGCCATTGTCATCGTCGAAGGCATTCTGGTCGGTCGCCAGCGCGGCCAGAGCACGCTGCAGTCAGCCGGCGACATCGTGCGCCAGACCAACCTGCCGCTGCTGGGCGCCACCGCTATCGCCATCATCGCCTTTGCCCCCATTGGCCTGTCGGATGACTCCACCGGCGAGTTCTGTCTGTCGCTATTTCAGGTGCTGCTGATTTCCCTGACCCTCAGCTGGGTCACGGCGATCACCCTGACCCCCTTCTTTGCCAGCCTGTTTTTCCGCGATCAGCCCGCAACAGACGAGCAGAGCGAGCCGGAAGACCCGTACCGCGGCATCGTGTTTGTGGTGTACCGCAAGCTGCTGGCCTCCGCCCTGCACCACCGCGTGCTGACACTGGCGATGCTGGGCGCGCTGCTGGTGGCCTCGGTGGTGGGCTTCAGTCAGGTGCGCCAGGCGTTCTTCCCGCCGTCCAACACGCCGATGTTCTTTGTCGACGTCTGGCTGCCCAAGGGCAGCGACATCCGCTACACCCAGCAGGTGGTGGCCGAGATGGATCAGTACGTGCTGGCGCAGGAGGGCGTTACCGAGGTGACTACCACCATCGGCCAGGGCGCGCTGCGTTTCATCCTCACCTACTTCCCGGAGCGCATCCACGCCAACTACGCCCAGCTGCTGGTACGTACCGAGCAGCGCGAGCAGATTGTGCCGCTGATTGCCGAGCTGGATGAGTACTTCAAAACCCGGCACCCCACCGCCAAGGTCAAGCTCAAGCAACTGATGCTTGGGCCGGGCAGCGACAGCAAGATCGAGGCGCGCTTTACCGGCCCCGATCCAGAAGTGCTGCGTGCCCTGGGCGCGCAGGCGGTTGCCATCCTCCAGGCCGACCCGGTGGCCGATGCCGTGCTGCACAACTGGCGTGAGCGCACCAAGCTGGTACGCCCGCAGTTTGCCGAGGCACAGGCCCGTGAGCTGGGCGTGGACAAGGGCGATCTGGATACCCTGCTGAAGATGAACTTCAGCGGCGTTAACGTTGGCCTGTACCGCGACGGCACGCGCATGCTGCCGATCGTGGCGCGCACCCCGGAAAACGAACGGCTGGACGCCAGCACCCTGAACGACCTGCTGGTCTGGAGCACGGTTCGCAATGCCTACATCCCCATCAGCCAGGTGGTCAGCGGCTTTGTCACCGACTGGGAAGACCCGCTGATTCTGCGCGAAGACCGCAAGCGCACGCTGACCGTGCAGGCCGACCCGAGCATCATCAGCGGCCAGACCGCCGCCGAGCTGTTTGCCCGCATCCGCCCGCAGATCGAAGCCATCGACCTGCCGCGTGGCTACCAGCTGGAGTGGGGCGGCGAGTACGAAAGCTCGCATGATGCCCAGGCCGCCGTGTTTGGCAGCCTGCCGCTTGGCTACCTGGCCATGTTCCTGATCACCGTGCTGCTGTTTGACTCGCTCAAACGCGCCACCATCATCTGGCTGACTGTACCGCTGGCAATCATCGGCGTAACGCTGGGCTTCTTGCTCACCGGCATCCCGTTCGGCTTTATGGCGCTGCTGGGCTTCCTCAGCCTGAGCGGCATGCTGGTGAAGAACGGCATCGTGCTGGTGGACGAGATTCGGCTACAGATCGACTCCGGCAAAGAGGCCTACAGCGCGCTGGTGGACTCGGCCATCAGCCGGGTGCGCCCGGTCTCCATGGCCGCGCTGACCACCATCCTCGGCATGGCGCCGCTGCTGACCGACGCCTTCTTCCAGAGCATGGCCGTGGTGATCATGTTTGGTCTGGGCTTTGCCACCGTGCTCACGCTGGTGGTGCTGCCGGTAATCTACAGCCTGTTTTACAAGATCCCGGTCGAGGGGCGGCGGGTTTAATCGCCAGCTGCGGCCGGGTTGGAGACCAGTAGCCGCACCGCCAGCAGAGCCGCCTCGCGGTCCGGCTGGCGGCCGCTGAGCACGTCGCAGTACAAAAAGCTCTCGGCCAGCCTGACCAGCAGATAAGCCAGGGTCGGCAGGGCGATGGCTGGTTGCAAGTGCCCCCCGGCGACTTGCTGCTCCAGCGCCTGCTGAACGATCTCGGTGGTGCGCTGCTGGATCAGGCTGTCTTTGCCGATCAGGATGTGCAGCGCGTACTCGGTGTCGTTCTGCAGAAAGGTGTGCAGCGGCGTGGCTGAGGAAAACAAGGCAAAAATTTCGGTAAACAGGTTGCAGACGTAATCCGCGCCGGTGCCCGGCGCCTGAGAGACCGCCTGTTCATACCCAGGCAGGGCCAGTGACCAGATCACCTCGGCGTACAGCTGGTCGCGGTTGCCCACCCAGCGAAACAATGTTGCGCGGTTGACGCCCAGCGTCTCGGCCAGCGTGTTGATATTGATGCGTTGCCCCTTGAGCCACTGAGCCCTGGCGGCGCTCAGGGCGTCCAGCGGGGTAACGCGGCGGGGCGTTGCTGCGCCCAGGACCGCCTTGCTCAGGGGGGTGTGCTTTTTCATGGTGGGCAGGCTCGCGTCGATTCTGGCCGCCACACCATACCGCAACTGGGCGTTCCCCCCCAGAGCAAAGCGCGCTCGATTGTGCCCTACTCCGGGTTTTGCGAGCGGAACAGGTAGCTGGCACCGGCCTGTTGTTCGCTGCGCCACAGCAGCTGCAGCAACGGCTGGTCAACCAGCGCGTCATCCTGCGTGTAGGCCTGCAGCTGTTGCAGCTCGCCCAGCAGCGTACAGCCCTGCTGCTGTTCCACTTGCAAACTCAGGATCGGCGTACCCTCGGTGGCGTGCTGCTGCCATTGCCCCTGCAGCTGGCAGTCCGGGTTCTCCAGACTAAAGCGCTGGTCGGCGGCCAGCGTCAGCACGCTGGCCGTGTCAGCGAACATCAGCGTATAGCGTCCTTCCGCCGTCAACGGCTGGGCGGACGTATATTGCTGCAGTTGCCAGTCGCCCTGCAGCGCCTGGGTGCTGAAGCTGCCTTGCCAGCTGTCGGCGTTCAGGTCTTGCACCGCCAGAGACAGATCCTCGGGCAACTCGCCCTGCGCCAGCCAGGAACCCTGCGCCGGCCCCTGGGCACTGGGCTGAGCCTGAAACAGCCCCAGCAACTGATCGTCCGCAGTGCGCACCAGACCGAGAACCGGGCCCTGCTCGGTCACCAGCGCGGTTGCCCACAGCGGCTCCCCCGCGTCGGTCAGCAGCAGCCCTTGATAGACCCCGCTGGACGAGAAGCTTGGTGTTTCGGCGGCCGGAGCGTCATCGCTGTTGCTGCTGCCAAGGCATGCGGACAGGCTAAGACAGCTGAGCGCCACGACGCCGAGTTGCAGTACTTTCATTGGCGCCTCCTTCATGGCTGCTCTGCCAGGCTGTCCAGCTTGAGGCGGGTGAAGGCCTGAGGGGCGCTGGTCGCGTTATAGTCACCGTCGATGGTGCTGATGCTGATATAGCCTTCGCGCAGGGCAGTGGCCTCATCGGTAATCTGCTCCACGGGTACACCTTCTGGGGCCAGCTTGAGGTCGTAGGCACGGATATAGGTGCCGTCAGTTTGCAGTTGATCCGCCACCCCAATGGTGGAGTCGGTGCCGACCTGGGTGAATAGCACGCCCTTGGCCGTACCAGCGGGAATGTTCACGTTCAAACCGGTCTTGGCTGGCAGCAAGGGGCCGCCATCAGCCACGCGCTCCAGCTCGGCCACCAGATCAGCCACAAAATTGGCAGCAGGCTGAAAGTCTCTTGAACGCACCGACAGGCTGGTGGCAATGGCGGGCACGCCGTTGCGCAGGGATGTCATGGCGGCGGCGACGGTGCCGGAGTAGTTGGCCGTCAAGCCGATGTTGTCGCCGGCATTGATGCCGGAGATCACCAGATCGGGCTTTTGCTCGCCAAAGGCCGTCAGGCCGATAAATGCACTGTCGCCGGGGCTGGCGCTGACAGTCTGACCAAGCTCCAGAAACGGCAGCGGCAAATGGCTCTCGGCGGTACAGCTGTCACTGGCCGGCACGGCGGTTGCCTTGATGCAATAAAAGCGGCTGTCGCCAACCGGAGCGCCGCTGAGGTCGGTATCAGACAGCTCAAAGCGCACGGTGCAGCTGCCCTTGGGCAGGGTCAGGCGCGAGCCTTGGCCGCTTTGCTCGCCCGAAGGGGCGTACATGCTGACCGTGTGCCCGCGTTCTTGCAGAACGCTGGCCAGAGCCTGAATACCGTCTGAGTTACAGCCGTCATCGTTGACCAGCATGATGTCCAACGCCAGGGCCGGAGCGGCCGCCAGGGCCAGGACTGCGCTGATGGCGCAGGGGAGAAACGAACGTGTGTGCATGCAGTGTCCTTCCTTGTTTTTGTTGTGGGTCACGGGAAGCTCGATAATAGTCTGAATGCAACGATAGTCAATAACGACGCATTAAGTGTCGTTATTATTTAATGTTGTTATGTCGGTACATTTGCTGGAGCCACTGTTGCCCCCTATGCTGGCAGAAACGCTCGGGAGCAGAACGCCGCGATGACCACAGCCAACCCACAGCGCATCACCGCCCGCAGCGCCGAAATTGGCGGCACCCTGCCGGTCAACCGGGTGCTGCCTACCCGCCAGCGCCGCCAGATTGGCGCCTGGTGCTTTCTCGATCACGCCGGCCCTGCCCGCTTTGAAACGGGCGACGGCATGCACGTAGGCGCGCACCCGCACACCTGCCTGCAAACCTTCACCTGGATGATCGAAGGCGAGGTGCTGCACCGCGACAGCCTCGGTAACCAGCAAGTGATCCGCCCCGGCGAGGTGAACCTGATGACCGCCGGCCGCGGCGTCAGCCACACCGAAGACTCCACCGACGCCACCAACCGCCTGCACGCCGCCCAACTGTGGATCGCCCTGCCGCCACACATGGCCAACGCCGCCCCCGCCTTCACCCACTACCCAAGCCTGCCCACTTGGCAGCAAAACGGCATCGACTTCACCCTGCTGGTCGGCGACTTCGCCGGCCGCAGCTCCCCGGTCGAGGTCTACAGCCCGCTGCTCGGCCTGGATATCCACAGCCCCAACGGCGGCACCTGCGAACTGACCCTCAACCCCGCCTTTGAACACGGCCTGCTGGTGATGGAAGGCGAACTGGAACTGGACGGCGAACGCTTCGCCGAAAACGAACTAGCCGCCCTCGACCCCAGCCCCACCACCCTGCACCTGACCCTAACCCCCGGCAGCCGGCTGATCCTCATCGGCGGAGAACCGGCCGAGAAGGTGTTGATGTTCTGGAATTTTGTCGGCTACAGCCGCGAATACATCATCGAAGCTACGCGGGAGTGGCAGGCGGAGTCTGCGCGTTTCGGCAAGGTCGCGGGGTTTGATGGGGAGCGGTTGGCGGCACCGGCGTTGCCGTGGCGGAGTGCATAATCGCGCGTGAACGTCGCCCCAATGGATCACCCCCACACGGGGTATCCGCAATCACCTGCGTGGGCGGGCACGGCATGCCGTGCCCGTGCTGGCGTGCGTGCTCGCTGCTGCCTATCTGCAATGATTCTTCACGTCACGGTTTCGCCCTTACGGCGAGCAGGGGGAAATGCATGGCCATTTCCCCCTGCACCCCCTAGGTGTGTAAAGCCAGTAGGTTGTTCATCTTCGGCAGCCTGCTGATAGGTGGCAGATCACCGATAGCTGAGTGTGGGCGATGCCAGTTGTACTGATGTAGCCATGCATTTAGATGATCTGCTCTTTGCTCAGAGTCGTCGTAAGAACGAGCATAAGCCCACTCCCGTAATGCCGTTTGTATCCAGCGCTCGGCCTTGCCGTTGGTTCGTGGCGTATAGGGCTGCGTGCGGCCATGCTTGAGCCCCAGTCGTCGGCAAGCGCGTGCAAACAGCGCGGAGCGATAGCAGCTACCGTTGTCCGTCAGCAAGCGCTGAATACGTATCCCGAGTGACCGGTAGTAGCGAATGGCGCTAGTCAGCGCACGCCATGCACTGGCAGCCGTCTCGTCAGGATGAGTCGTTGCCCACGCAACACGGCTATGGTCGTCAATGGCTATGTGGATGTACTCCCAGCCTGCGCCGTGCGACTTCCCTTTGAACTCACCTGTGACACGGTGACCGGGGCGCCGGAAGCGTGCCAGCTTCTTGATATCCAAGTGCAACAGGTCGCCAGGGTTGTCGTGCTCATATCGATTGGTCGGCCGCGCAGGCTCAAGCGCACTCAGCCGGTTCAGGCCAGCTCGTCGTAAAACTCGGCCGATAGTGGCGACGCTCACGCCTACCTGGGCGCTGATATGCCTATAAACTCGGCGCTCGCGGCGCTGTTCAATGATCTGCTGTTGCTGATCAGGTGGCGTTTCATGCGGGCAATAGCGAGGTCGGGAAGAACGATTGTGCAGCCCGTCGTGGCCTTCGTTTTTGTAGCGCGCGAGCCACTTGTAAGCGGTACGCAGGCTGACCCCCATCGCTTGTGCAGCTTCGCAGGGGCGCAGACCATCTTCAAGGATACGAGTGATCAAAAGGGCTCGACCATGGACAGTTAATCGGGCATTTTTGTGATTGTTCATTCGGGACTCCGGGGGCTTGTTGTTTCGCACCTCCAATCTGCCGGGTATGTCCCGAATGAACAACCTACTGAAAGATCACACCTAGGCCACCCCGACTACGCGGCCCTTCGGGTTCGCTGCGTTGCTCGGTCTGACGGGGAGCCGTAAAACTCGGGGCTACGCCCCTCAGACATCCTACGGCTCTTTTTCCCGCCAGCCCTGCGCTACTCGCCCGCGTAAACGGGGACCCGGTGGGGCCGTGCACTGGGTCGAGGTCTTACTCTGGGTCGATGCTTCGCGGTTCTTGTGGTCGAGAACAACGATTGAGATGATTTAAAAATGCAGTTTAGATCTTGTATAACGCTCGCATTTGCGGCTGGTTTGTAGCGCAGTGAAAAACCAGTCCGGCAACATGAATTTGTTAAGGCTAAATTCAACTCTAGCCAATGGCTAATTTGTGCTGATACGGTATTCACCTGACAGTTGACCACTGTCAGGGGTGGTGGTCATACGGCCTCGAACCGGGTTATGAAACGGGTACCCCTACCTGTCCATAACCTGGAGAAGCACGCATGACCACCGAGGAGAAAATAGCACGACGTAAGCTCAGCCTGCTGGACTTGGCGCAAGAGCTACGCAACGTCAGCAAGGCCTGCAAGGTGATGGGATACAGCCGCCAGCAGTTCTACGAGATCCGCAGGAATTACCAGACCTACGGGTCATCTGGCCTGCTGGATAAGCTGCCGGGCTGCAAAGGTGCGCATCCTAACCGGGTGTCGCCCGAGATTGAGCAAGCCATTCTGGACTACAGCTTACAACGCCCTACCCATGGCCCACTGCGGGTATCACAAGAACTGGCCCTGCGCGGCATCACAGTTAGCTCAGGCGGCGTTCGAGGCGTCTGGAGCAGGCATGACTTGCTGTCCAAGCATGACCGTTTGTTGCGACTGGAACGAGAGCAGAAGGATCGTGCCCTGGAGCTCAGCGATGAGCAGATTCGCCTGCTGGAACGCTTTAGCCCTGAGTTCCGGGAGCGGCAGATTGAGGTGCATCACACCGGCGAACTGGTTGCGATAGACACGTTCTTTGTCGGCACGCTCAAAGGCGTCGGCAAGGTGTATCTGCAAACTGTTATCGACTGCTTCAGCCGTTTTGCTTTTGGCAGGCTGTACACGAGCAAGATGCCGGTCACTGCGGTTCATGTCTTGAATAACGATGTGCTGCCGTTTTTCGAGCAGCACGCCGTGAGGGTAGAAACCGTGCTGTCGGATAACGGCCGCGAATACTGCGGCAGGCCGGATAACCATCCCTTCGAACTGTTCCTTCAGCTCGAAGGGATCGAGCACCGAACCACGCGTGTTCGACGTCCGCAGAGCAATGGATTTGTGGAGCGACTACACCGCACGCTGCTGGATGAGCACTTCCGCGTGGCAGGGCGTACGACGTGGTATGAGAGCGTTGAACAGATGCAGGAGGACTTCGATAAGTACCTGCACCACTACAACTACGAGCGGCCCCACCAGGGTCGGATGATGAACGGGAGAACGCCAAGCCAAGCGTTCATCGAAGGTATTGTTGAGCAGCCAGAACCGGCCACGGAGGACGCTGTTTAACTCAGCCCCGGAACGGGGCCGGTGTCAGGTGAATACTTGATCTGTACAGCTAATTAATAAGCCCGTACCCATCAATTAGTTCTTTATCTACTAGTTTGAAGTTGTCTAGCTTGAGGTTTGTCCAATGAGACTCTGGTATGTGCTCCATGAGAATGACCTGTATGCCTCCTTTGTCTTTCATGCTATCTACAAAACTATTTAACTCTTTGAGGGCTAAGTCAAGGCTGGTTATATCATCAGAGTTTTCAACTGCATAAGGTGTGCTTACTTGGTCAAAAACCAAAAAATGAGGCATCCAAGGTACATTGTTACCGCGTGCCACTTCATGCAACGCCATGAAGTAAGATAGATGAATATATAAGTAGTTAGACGCGCTGCCTATATCAACCATCTTCTCTACTGAGCGCCCTTCGTCGATAATCAGGTTTATAGCTTTTTCACGTTCCAAAAAAATTGCCCGGCTTGTTTCGTAACCTTTTAGCTTCAGTCGGCTTAAATGCTCATTGATTTTCTCATTGAGTTTTCCCATCACAAACTCTCGTTTGGAATCAATGTCTTGAGTGATATCGTCTAAATGAGAGATTTTGGCATCGATTTCAGAAAGCCTTTCGGAATAATCTAGTGGGGTAGCCTTATCCGAGTAAAGCTCAACTTTTACTCCTAGCTTACCTTGGTAGCGATATATTTCCTTAGGGGAAGACAGGCGCTCAGATAAACCCTTGAGCTCTTGTATTTTAATGCGAAGATCCTTCAGCTCTGCTTCTAAGGTCTTAGTCTGGTCAGAAATATCGACATGCAACAAAGAATCGTTGCGCTTCTTCCAGATCTGTTTGGCTGATTTTAATTCGTTTTCTAATGACTGTAAGATTTCGTTGGTTTTGGTCCCTGGTAGAATCTCTCTATACCTATCGATTAGGTATGATACAGGACGAATCGAATCGTCACTTTCCTTGATTATAGACTGGTATTCTCTATAGCCCTGGTAGAAGCTCTTGAATTTTCTTAACTTCCTATTAAGTTCAAGCTCCCTTAATTCCAACTCCTGAACCTTCTCACCTGTATCGCTAAACCGCTCTATAGGCGAGTTAGCAATTTCTTCTAAAACGTCTAAAGCTGACTGGATGTCGTCGCTGGCTTTTTCTATAAGTCCCAAAGAGATTGCTTCTTCTTCAAGAGAAACCACATCCTCCTGGAACTCTAGTCGTTTTTTCCCCATAAGCTCTGAGCGACGCTCGATGCTTAGGCGATCTGATCTCAACTTATCCAGCCTTTCACTTACAATCGCTCCTTTAGCGTCAACGATGCCTAAGGCCATCCTAAACGTACGCTCAATTCTCTCAGTAACTTTTATATCATTTGGCTTGTTATATAAATAGTCTGGAGCGACAATGGTGTTTTGATCTTGGTAGCAGTGGCTTAAGAAATGTCTGAAAGAAACTTTTGAGCCCGCTTTTATGGTTTTACCGCCATATGGGATCTTAAGGTCACTATCTAAGCCAAACTCCTTATCTAAAGCCTTTTTTAAGCTCGTGATCTTAATGTTGTGTATGGGGGTGTCAGGAATTTCACCAGTATCAGAAAAGTAAACGGTGCTCGTCTCTCCGACATGATGCGCAGCCCGAGCAATAGTAACTAGGCCCCGACTTGTATAAAGTCGTAGTCCGTACCAGCTGGATTTGTCATCAATGTTTGCCTTTGATATACCATCTGCTTTAGACGATAGCAGACAGTAATCAATGATATGAAGAACGGAGGACTTGCCCTTCCCTGATTCACCAGTGATGACATTTACAGCGTTACGTTTTAGCTCCAAGTTTCGAACGCCACCACTTTTCTGCCAAATCAATATGTTTTTAATCTGCACAGTCATACTTCTATCCTCAATAAGGCATACAGTGATGATGGGGGCTCGGCTAATATTTTGGCTACATTCTCAGAGGCTCTGATAAAGTCATCAAATTTATGACCTAAATTCTCTGTATAAAAAGAATCCGATGTTGCCAAAACTAGCTCTCCGCCCTTTAGATCAAATAAACCGAGCTCCAAACCCATCGCAATGGCGTTTGTGCTAACTATTAATGAGTCATTGAACTTTTCATTAAATCCTATAAAGCGGGAGCTGTTTTCTGTGACCATTTCTTGGGCAGATAGAATGTCTGTAGTTTTTCGCTTGAGGTGTCCAAGTATTTTTTTGTCAAATACAAGCGGGGCAATTAGGTAGGAGTTGGCAATGTTGAGGCGTGGTTTTAATGCCAAGATAGACTGTATGGCAATCAAGCACAGAGCTTCATTGTTTAGAATTCCAATCATTTATTATTTCCATATAAATCTTTCCAGTCTTTCCTCCATCCGATACGACATATATCGGACAGCTCCTCGCCTTTTCCTGTCACCATCGCACGAGATAATGATGAGTTTGCAACAGCTACAGGTATGTCACCAATACCACGAAAGCAATTTCGCGCGACACGATTATGCTCGTTATTAGTATCTATCCCATCTCGGTCATACAGCCTTTCATGTAGAGATTTCCATCCATAAAAGACCTCTTCATTAATGGACTCGTTTTCAGATTTACTAAAATCGCCAGAAATAATCAGTTTTTGTATAAACATATTGGTTGCAGCATATTCAATTGCGTATTCAGTTATATCTTCTGGTGGGATATCAATATCGGCAAGCTGTTTTGCAAATATCCCGTTTTTTGGATCGATGGTGTTTATATTTTTAAATTGATGATACCGGCTAAAGTCTATCTTTCTGTCCTGCGATATCTGTATTATGCGGTCAAATTGGAATGTTTTTCTAAATGTGGTGTAATCTATTGACATTTTTTTCTTGCCACTTATCAGTTTGTATTTTTGTTCTCTAAATGCACCTATTAGTTGGTATACAACATCTAAAGACTGACCTTCACTGATAGAGAAAAATTCTATCTTCTTGGTCAGTCGAGAAAAGATGTCTTCGAGTGAGAATATGAATTTTATTTTGCTTAGTAGTTTGTATTTTTTCGCATAATCCAAGCTATCTATGTAGTCAATATATTTCTTTATAGGGTTTGCTGCAGCGCCAGCATCCTTTTCTTTTTCCTTGGCACCAATGTCTTCCTTGGTTTCGGAAATTAATTTAATTAAATCAGGGGTGTTCGGCTTTTCAGTATCTAATAATTGAATGATGCCGCTCTGGCTTGTCTTCTTCTTGTTGGTGAAAAATATAAATTCAATGTCACTTGAGCTGAGCTGGTCTAATGCTTTGCTCCAGTTATAAAGAGTTTTCCAAAGATCAATGTCTCTATTTGTCAGAGTGCTGTTGTCATTAATTGAGTGCTTTACTTGAATAAGGGAGTTACTTCCACAAATCCTTTCATGATGCACATCGTCAAATATTTCCAGCCCAACCGTTTCACCTGGTTTCATATCGATTAGATACTCTAGGCAAACAAGATCTTGGTAATCAAACCCTAGTTGGCTTTTGTCGGCTGCAACGTTTTCAAAAAATCCCTTAGACATAAAAACCTCAATATCATTCTCTGTAAGGCAGCACGGCGGGGATGTGCTTGTAGAGGATCCTTATAGTTTGGTTAGGGTTCGGGCTTTAGCCGTCCGAGTGAGCGCAGCGAATAATTAGATCGCGCTAACTTTCTTACGTGGCGTAGCGCTGCACGCCGCGGCCTAATATTTCCTTATATGTCAATAGATTAGAGGTATTTTTGCGTGAGTGCGGAATGTTAAATCGCGTGAGGCGTAACGCCCCACTGGACGACGACGAAGGCTTGCGCGCGGGTGAGGGTGCTATCGGGTATTCGAGGTGAAACGAGTCGAGTCTATGTAGCATCCATGCCTCCTGACGGGGCCGCGAGTAGTGCGGTGATTCGATAGTGCTACTAGACGCCGCGTTTGCCAACCCTGAATATGGCTAAAGGCTAGATCACCTGCCAAGGTATTGCTGGGCAGCTGGGAACGTCGCGAATGCACGGACCCCAGTCCCGTTTACGCGGGCGAGTAGCGCAGGGCTGGCGGGAAAGAGAGTCATAGGATGTCTGAGGCTCGAAGAGCCGAGTTTTATGACTCCCCGTCAGCCCGAGCAACGCAGCGAACCCGAAGGGCCGCGTAGTCGGGTGCCCGGGGGGATTGCTAAGGGGGGCCGGGCAAGCGGCCCCCCTTGGCTCGCCGGAGAAGGCGAAAGGCGAGCAGGACGGCGCCGCAAATGTCGAGCAAAGTCGCGATGATGGAGGCAGCACGGCCACGGCATGCCGTGGCCCTACGAACGAGATGGTGCTTGAGGGGTCGGACGCGGAGCGTCCTTGCATGCATTCCCTCGCGGAGCGTGGGAACGATCAATGGTGCGGTTGGTGCGAGTACCGACTGACTTGAGTTGCCGAGGATGACGCTGGAGCTGCGCTCACTCTGCCGCCGGCGGACTCACCTTGCTCTTACGGGTCTTCTTACTTTTAGCAGCCATCGCCGCCGCATCCATCAACCGACAAAACTTCGGGCACTCCAGGTGATTGGGCGCGGAACAAGCGGCGGCGTGGCGCAGGCCGTCGCGCAGGTTTGAGAGCTGACGGATTTTGCGGTCCAGCGCGTCGGCGCGGTTGGATAGCTGCTCGCGATCAATCTCGGGGCGGCCGTCTGGCGAGAACATCTGCGCAATCTCATCCAGTGAAAACCCCGCCGCGCGGCCCAGCGCAATCAGTGCCAGCTGCTGCACCACGCGCGGGTTGAATGCCCGGCGCAGGCCGCGCCTGCCAATCGATTTGATCAGCCCCTTTTCTTCGTAATACCGCAGTGTGGAGGCTGGCAGGCCGGATGCTTTCGAGACCTCGTTGATGTCCATGTTCGCGTCCTTGACTTAAAGTCGACTTTAAGTGGCATCGTGCATTTTCTGCCCGTTCAGGGCAACTCACAGGAGGCAGAAAATGAATGATGTGTGGAGCGCGGTTGCTGTTGGCGTAGGCGCAACGCTGGTGATGGACGGCTGGGGGCTGGTGCGCAAACAGCTGCTGGGCATTCCGCCGGCGGACTATGCGTTGGTGGGGCGTTGGTTGGGGCATATGGCGCATGGGCGCTTTCGGCATGAACGCATTGCCGCTGCCCGGCCGATCCCGGCGGAGGCGTTGCTTGGCTGGGGCGCGCATTACCTGATCGGGGTGGTGTTTGCGCTGCTGCTGGTGGCGATGTGCGGCGCCGAGTGGCTTCGTCAGCCAACGCTATTGCCCGCCTTGGCGTGGGGCGTTGTGACGGTGGCGGCGCCCTTTCTGCTGATGCAGCCCGGTATGGGCGCCGGTGTTGCGGCGAGTCGTACGCCGCGCCCCAATGCCGCCCGCTTGCAGAGTCTGATCACCCATAGCGTTTTTGGTCTGGGCCTGTATGGCTCAGCGCTGGTTCTCAATCTTCTTGAAGGAGTCTGATATGGCTATTCCTGCGCGTTTTGCTCCGCTTGTTTTCGGCGCGTTGCTGTCGGCGATCATGGTGACCTTGGTGTCGGCCTTTGTGATTGCGGTCACCCAGGGCTTTGATGAGCACTTTATTGCGGCGTGGCTCAGAAGCTGCGCGCTGACCTGGCCGGTGGCGTTTCCGACGGTGACCTTGGTTGCGCCCTGGGTGCGGCGGCTGGTGGGGTGGTTGACGGTGTGAGTGGTGGTGCGCCTCAGCGTTGCGTCGGGTGGCGTTTGGTGGACAGCGCTGCGCTTTTGTCCACCCTACGATCCGAAAGATGCGCCCTGTGTTTGTAGTGCGCTGATAACGTTCAGCATCTCTCGTCTCGCGCTTTCCTGACTCACCACCCGCAACCTCACCTTCTGCCCCGGCGCACACTGCGCCAGCCGCGCCAGCGACAGCGGCGTGACCGCGCCGAGGCGCGGGTAGCCGCCGATGGTTTGGCGGTCGTTCATCAGGATGATCGGCTGGCCGTCTGGCGGCACCTGCACGGCGCCGAGGGGGATGCCTTCGGAGATCAGCGCCTGGCCCTGGTAGCGCAGGGCGGGGCCGGCGAGGCGCATGCCCATGCGGTCGGCGCGTTGGTCGAGGGTCCAGATCTGGTTGAAGGCGGCGAACAGGCTGGCACCGGCAAAGCCGGCGATTTGCGCGCCGGGGATCAGGTCGAGCACGACCTCATGGCCCGGATACCAGAGTGCATCTGCCGGCAGGGTTCTGGGTTCGGCGTTGCTGGCCTTGCCCTGCAGGCGGTCGCCGTTGTGCAGGCCGCGACCATTGCCGTGCAGGCCGCCGAGCTGTTCGCGCATAACGGTAGCGATGGCGCCCAGCACCGGGTCTGCGGCAAAGCCGCCGGGGGTGGCGAGGTAGGCGCGCACGCCGCGTTTGGGGCGGTTGAACTGCAACGTCTGGCCGTGGCGCAGCTGGAATGCCTGACCGGGTGCCAGTGGCTGATCATCGCGTTTTGCATCCAGATCGGCACCGCTCAGTGCCAGCCAGCCTTCGGCGTGCGCGCGCAGTTGCAGGCCGCCAAGGGGGATTTCGATCACGGCGGCATCGGCGGCGTTGCCGAGCAGCCAGTTGGCCTGCTGCATGGCGACCCAGTCCAGCGCGCCGCCCTGGGTGATGCCCAAATGGCGCACGCCAAAGCGGCCGCCGTCTTGCAGTTGGGCAAAGCCGAGGCTGTGTTCAACCAGCAGCTCGATCATGCGCTGGCCTCCATGGCCGTGTCGTCGCCGCCCAGGCGGATAAATTCGGCGTGGTCGATAGACACAAAGCGCACCCGGTCGCCGGGTTGCAGCAGGCTGCCGCGCTCGGCGCTGAACAGGGTCAGCGGGCAGCGACCAATCAGGTTCCAGCCGCCGGGTGAGGTCAGAGGGTAGATGGCGGTTTGCCGTTCGGCGATGCCAACGCTGCCCCTGGGCACCCGCTGACGCGGGGTGCCGAGGCGGGCCGAGGCGAGCGCCTCATCCACCAACCCCATATAGGCAAACCCGGGCGCAAAGCCGAGGGTGAACACCGGGTAGTCACGGCTGCAGTGCTGCGCGATCACCTGCTCCGGGCTGAGCCCGGCGCGTTGGGCGATGGCGGGCAGCTCGGGGCCGACGCTCTGGTGATACCAGACCGGGATGGCGTGCAGGGTGCCGGTGTCGGCGGCCAGCGGTTGCAGGTTGTGCAGGCTGCTGCGGATCAGCGTTATGGCGTCAGCTTCGCTCAGGGCGTGCAGGTCGTAGTGCAGCAGCAAGGTGGTGTACGACGGCACCAGATCAATCAACTGCGCGCCGAAGGCTTGGCGCAGTTGTTCTGCGGCGGCGATCAGCCAGGGCATGTTGGCTTCGTCTATCTCATCGAACAGGCGCACCATCAGGCTGTCGATGGCTGCGCTCTCGATGCGTAGATTCACAGCGCGTCCAGTGCGGCGCGGATACGCGCGACCACGGCGACCGATTCGGCGTTGTCGCCGTGTACGCACAGGCTGTCGGCGCGCAGGGTCAGTTGGCTGCCGTCGCTGGCGGTGATCGGCTCGCTGCGGGCGAAGCTCAGCGCCTGGGCCAGGATGCGCTCCGGGTCGTGGTGCACGGCGCCCGGCTGGTTGCGTGGCAGCAGGTAGCCGTCGGGGTCGTAGCCACGGTCGGCAAAGGCTTCAAACAGCAGGCCGATGCCTTGCTCGGCGGCCAGCTGCTCGGCTTCGCGGTTGTCGCGGCGGGCCAGCAGCATCAGCGGCAACTGCGGGTTGAAGCGGGCAACGGCGCGCAGCACCGTTTTGAGCAGTGCGGGCTGCTTCATCATGTCGTTGTAGAGCGCGCCGTGGGGTTTGACGTAACTGAGGCTGGCGCCTTCGGCGCGGCAGATGCCGTCCAGTGCGCCGAGCTGGTAGAGCAGCAGGTCTTCCACTTCCTGCGCGGAGCAGGCCATCGAGCGGCGGCCAAAGCCGACCAGATCCGGGTAGGCCGGATGCGCGCCGATGCGCACACCGTGCTGCATGGCCAGCGCGACGGTGCGGCGCATGGTGGACGGGTCGGAGGCGTGAAAGCCGCAGGCGATGTTGGCGCTGTGCACGTGCGGCATGACGGCCTCGTCCATGCCCATGGTCCAGGCACCGAAGCTTTCGCCCATGTCGCAGTTGAGTTGGATGTGATGCATGCGGTTGTCCTCTGCGGCCCGGTTTTACTGCCAAAGGGCACTGCGCCGATTCTCGGGGTTCTTACCGCAGAGGACAAGGTTCGCCGTGGCCGAGCCGGAACTCGGCCTTGCCGGTGAGCACCATTCTTGAGGCTTGAGGCTTGAGGCTTGAGGCTTGAGGCTTGAGGCTCCTAGCTGAGAATCATATTGGTCGCCGTAGCGTAGGCATACAGCGAGCCGTTCTCGTCGCGCAGATAGCCTTCGCTGATGATCAGGCGGCGGGTCTTGTTGATGACCTTGCCTTCGGCGATCAGGGTTTTGTTGAACGGCACCGGCTTGCACATCTTCACGTTCAGCTCGATGGTGCCGTAGCCTTCGCCCGCGCCCAGGGTAGTGTGGGCCGAGCAGCCGGTGACCGAGTCCATCACGGTGGCAGCAAAGCCGCCGTGCACACCGCCCAGCGGATTGGTGTGGCTTTCGTCGGCGGTGGCTTCAAATACCACGCGGCCCTCTTCGGCCAGCTTCACCTGCATCGGAATGGTTTTGGCAATCGGCGCAATCGGCATATGGCCGGCGGCGGCAGCCTGCATGATCTGCAGGCCGGTCATGTCTTTCGGGTTCATGCTGTTTCCTTGTGGCGTGACGCTGCCTGGGCAGCGGTCGGATAGTGAGCGAACCAGTCCAGCGCATCGCGCCAGAGGGGTTCGGCGTAGGCGCGGAAGTAACCCATGTGGCCCAGCGGCTTGAGGCCGAGGGCTTTGGGGTCAATGTCTTGCGCCTGATAATCGGCACCGGTAAAGGCGCTCATAAAGGCATCGCGTGAGGCCGGGCCTGCCCACAGATCATCCAGCGAAACGGCCGCCTTGATGGGAGTGCGCACGGCGGCAAAGTGGTCGGTCAGCCAGGCCATGTTCGGGTCTTCGAAGAAGTAGCGCGGGTAGCGGCACCAGTGTTTCCAGTCGCGGTAGACGCCTTTGGGCAGGTCTTCACCCATGCCTAGCCAGTTCCAGGCCTGATAACCCTTGATGCGCACAATCAGCGGCAGCACCAGATTCCACATGACCTGCACCTTGCGGCTCTCGCCCTTGGGCATCCAGCCGTGCCAGCCGGCGCCGGTGCCGAAGGTGTGCACGGCGGTGATGGCGTCGCGGTTGGGCAGCAGGCCAAAGGCGTGGCCACCGAAGGAATGGCCCACCAGATACAGCGGCAGATCTGACTGGCTGAGGTAGTCCACGCCGGCGGCCAGGTCTTTATCGGCCCAGTCCAGATAATCCATCTCAAAGCCCTTGAGGCTGGCCGGGGCCGAGGCGCCGATGCCGCGATAGTCCAGCGTCAGGGTGGTGTAGCCGTGGCTGGCAGCGTACTCGGCAAAGCGGCGGTAAAAACCCTGCGGCACTCCTGTGGCGCTGCCGACCAAGATCTGGCCGACCGGCTGGTTGGCCGGATACAGGGTGGCGGCCAGCGGATAGCCGTCGGCGGCGGTCAGCTTGAGGGCGCGCGGAGCGAGTGGGTCAGTGGCCATGGGTGAGTTCCTTCTGTTGCAGGCGAACGTGGCTGAGCAGCGCTCGGAAGGCGCGTTCGATAGGGTCGGTGCTGCCGGCAGCGCGAGCCATCATCAGGCCGCCCTCGTAGCTGGTCAGCACCAGGGCGGCGAGGTCGGCGGCCGCTTCGCTGGCGAAGCCGGCGCGGCTGATGTGCGCGCTGAGCTGGTTGCGCAGGGTGTCAAAGGCGCGGTTCAGGGCCAGCAGCAGGTCAGTGTCGTCGGGTGAGCAATCAAGTGCTGCGGCGGCCAGCGGGCAGCCAAGCTTGAAGCGGCTGGCGGCGATGCGTTGCAGGGCGCTGTCGATCCAGGCGGCGAGCGCGTCCAGCGGGTCATCAAAGCGGGTAAACACCTGCTCCAAAAACGCCGTCATCTCAGCCTCGGCCTGGGCAATGGCCGCCAGTGCCAGCTCTTCTTTGCCGCCAGGGAAGTGGTAATACAGGCTGCCTTTCGGCAGCCCGGCGGTCTTCAGAATCTCGCTCAGGCCAACACCATGCAGCCCCTTGCTCTGCAAGGCGCTTTGCATGGTTTTGACGAGAATGTGACGGCTATCTTCTTTGCTCATGGGGATAGTTATAGACCGATCGGTCTACGGAGTAAAGCCTTGGATAGCGCGATGAGCTAATCGACGCCGTTAATGGCGTTACCGATATCCTATTTACTGCGGTGCGGGTGGCGGGTTTGCCTGTGGCTTTGCTGAGCCCCGGGGGCTCCCGACTACGCGGCGCGTCTCAGCTGGCGGTGGCGCTTCCGCCCCATAACGCTGCGCGACTCGCCCGCGTAAACGGGGCTGAATGGCGTGACGCCAACGCCGTTCAGCCCCCGCGCTGCCTCAGGCCAAGCGCAGTGGGCTCATCAGCCCTCGGCGCGCTCCCAGCGATACTGCTCGAACACGCTGTCTACCGGGGTTTGGGCAACGTGGTTGGTGTAGTTGCTCATCACTTTCTGGGCCAGCCCCAGAATCACTTCCAGTACCTGACGCTGGCCGTAGCCGGCGGCGAAGAAGGCGTCCAGGTCGGCCTCGCTGACGTTACCGCGCTCGCGCACCATAGCCAGAGTGAAGGTACGCAGGGCTTCCAGCTTGCTGTCTGGCAACGGGGTTTCGTTGCGCAGCGCGTCGATGATCTCGTCCGATACGTTCATCATTTTGGCGATGCCGGTGTGGGCCGGTACGCAGTAGTGGCATGCGTGTTCGACGTTGATGGTCTGCCAGACCACGGTCAGCTCATCGGCGTTGAAGCTGGTTTGCTGAAACAGGCCGTGCAGTACCTGATAGCCATCAAGCAGAGCCGGAGCCTCGGCCATCACAGCGTGCAGGCCGGGCAGGCGGCCAAAGCCCTTCTCTGACTTCTCGATCAGCGGCAGGGCCGCCTCGGGGGCGCTGTTCTTGTCGTGCAGGGTAAAACGGGACATGGAGCCTCCTGGAGATTGCAGTGTTTTTTTGAGTGATCATTCAACAATTGGCATCCTGACTGTTTTTGAGCGATCATTCAAGTCATTATTGAACGTCTGCTCAATCACCCCGTCAGGACCACGCTATGCCTCGTCCCGCCCGTCACGATCGTCAGGTCGCCCTGGATCAAGCTGTTGAGCTGTTCTGGGAGCGCGGCTACCACGCCACCTCGATGAAGCACATCGAGCAGGCGCTGGACATGCGCCCTGGCAGCCTCTACGCCACCTTCGGCAGCAAGCGCGGGTTGTTCAGTGAGGTGCTGGATCGTTACGCCGCGCAAATGGCCGAGGAGCTGGCGCTGTGCCTGAGCCAGCGCGAGGGCATGGTTGAGGGGCTGCGGCATTACCTGCGCAGCCTGGCTGGCCCCTGCCTGGTGCGCCCTGGCACGCCGCCGCGGGCCTGCATGCTGATCAAGACGCTGTTGGAGGTAAATGCCGAGGAGCCGGCGCTGAGCGAGCAGGTCAACCGCGTGCTGGACCAGATGGAGCAGCGCCTGACCCAGTGCCTGGCCCAGGCGCGGGAGGCGGGTGAACTGCGCCCGGAAACAGACCCCGCCCGATTGGCGCGGCTGCTGCAGGGGCAGATCATCGGTCTGCGCAGCTTTGCCCAGCGCGACATCTCGCCGGCGCACCTGAGCGCCCTGGCTGACGACATGGCTGCCCTGCTGGACCCTTATCTGCAAGGGCAGCACTGATTCGGTCCGCATACCTCTGGCTGCGTTGCGCCGCTTGCCAGTAGAACCACTGTTGGCTGCATATCGCGCCCTGCCTCTGCACGCTTGAGGGCTCGCAGAGGGTGTGTGGAATTACTCCGTGTTTCCGTCGCGTAACGCCTTTAAATTATGCTTGACATTTAAAGTGCTTAAATTGAATTATGGTCATCATTCAAAGCTGGATGCGTTCACCAACAGGAGCATGACCATGACCTCCATCGTAATCGCCGGTTATCTGCGGTCCCCTTTCCAGTTTGCCCGCAAGGGTGGGCTGATCAATCTGCGCCCGGATGACCTCGCTGCCCAGGTGTTGCGTGGGCTGGTTGAGCGCCTTGACCTCAACCCCGCCCTGCTGGAAGACGTGATCATGGGCTGTGCCTACCCGGAGGGTGAGCAAGGCACCAACGTCGCCCGTATCGCCAGTTTTCGTGCCGGTTTTCCGGAAACCCTGGGTGGCGTGACCGTGAACCGCTTCTGCGGCTCTTCGATGACGGCCATTCACTTCGCTGCCGGCCAACTGCTGCTGGGCGCCGGTGAGGCTTATATCGCCGCCGGGGTTGAGTCGATGACTCGCGTGCCGATGGGCGGCTTTACCCCCTCACCCAACCCGACGCTGCTGCAGGCGTTTCCCGAGGTGTACATGGCCATGGGGCACACGGCAGAAGAAGTGGCGCGTCGCTATGGCGTCAGCCGCGAGGATCAGGATGCGCTGGCGGTGCTATCGCACGCCAAGGCTGCCGAGGCACGGGCGGCGGGCTTGCTGGCCGATGAGATTGTGCCGATCACCACGCCCGATGGTCTGGTCAGCGAAGACGGCTGCATCCGCCCCGGCACCAATATGCAGGCGCTGGCGGGCCTGAAACCGGCCTTTGGCGGTGTAGTGACGGCGGGCACCTCGTCGCCGTTGACCGACGGCAGCGCGGCGGTGCTGGTGTGCACCGAAGACTTTGCCCGGCGCCACAATCTGCCGATGCTGGCGCGCATCAAGGCCACTGCCGTTGGCGGCTGCGCACCGGAGATCATGGGCATGGGGCCGGTGGAAGCAACGCGCAAAGTACTTGCCCGCGGCGGTCTGACAATCAATGATGTCGACTTGATGGAAATCAACGAGGCATTCTCCAGCCAGTCGCTGGCTTGTCTGCGTGAGCTGGACATGCCGCTGGAGCGGGTCAACCTGGACGGCGGCGCACTGGCGTTGGGGCACCCGCTGGGCGCCACCGGCGCGCGCATTACCGGCAAGGCCGCTGCGCTGCTCAAGCGCACCGGTGGTCGCTACGCGGTCGCGACCCAGTGCATCGCCGGCGGTCAGGGCGTGGCCACCCTGCTGGAAGCCATCGGACATTGATAAAAAAGCGCCCTGCCAGGGCGGCACAACGGAGTGGAGTTAAGGATGTCAGCTGCCAGAATCATGCTGTTGGTGGGGCTTGTCGCGGGTGTGGCCGGGTGCGGAGACAAGGAGGCGGTCGCTACCGCGCCGACGTCGCCGGAGGGCCGGCTGGTGCTGGCGGCCGAGGTGCAGCAGGTGGGCGCCAACGAAGCCCTGTTTACTGGCGTGATTGCCGCGCGTATCCAAAGCGAGCTGGGTTTTCGGGTTGGCGGCGAGGTGATCGAGCGGCGGGTAGACCCGGGTGATAGGGTCGCCGCCGGTGATGTGCTGCTGGTGCTGGATGTCGACGACTTCGAGCTGGCGCTGCGCGCTGCCCGCCAGCGGGTGCGCTCGGGTGAGGCCTCGGTACGGCAGCTGCGGAGCGACGAGCAGCGCTACCGGCAGCTGGCTGACAACGGCGCCATTTCTCGTCAGGCCCATGACCAGCTGGTAACCGAGCTGCGGGTGGCCGAGGCCAATCTGGCGTCGGCCCGTGCCGATGCCGCACAGGTTGAAAACCGCCGCGGCTACTCCACGCTGACCGCCGACGCCGATGGCATTGTGACTGACGTGCTGGCCGACCAGGGGCAGGTGGTGGCGGCCGGTCAGGTGGTCGCCCGGCTGGCGCATGATGGCGCCCGCGAGGCAGTGATCAATATTCCGGAAACACGCCGGGCGCTGGCCCAGGGGCAGGCTCAGGCCTATCTGTTCGGCCACCCGGAGCAGCCCTTTGCCGCGACCTTGCGCGAGTTGTCGGCGGTGGCGGACCCGGTTACCCGCACCTATCGCGCGCGCTACGTGCTGGGCGACAGTCCGCTGCCGCTGGTGATCGGCTCGACCATCAGCATTCGCCTGCAGGGTGATGAGCAGCAGACGCTGCTGCAGGTGCCGATTGGTGCGCTGCTCGATAACGGACAGGGCACGGGTGTCTGGCGCATCGAGCAGGGCGCCGTGCAGTTTGCCCCGGTTGAGGTGGCTGCGCTCGGGCAGGAGCGTGCGCTGCTCAAGTCCGGGGTGCAGGCGGGCCAGCAGGTGGTTGCCCTGGGGGCGCACCTGCTGCACGAGGGGGACGCTGTGCGGCTGCTGCCGCCGGACCAGCTGAGTGGCAGCGCCGGCACGCAGGAGCACTGAGATGGCAACCTTCAATCTCTCGGCGCTGGCGGTGCGCAACCCCGCCGTGACGCTGTTTCTGATCATTGCGGTCATGCTCTCGGGCACCTTTGCGTTTATGCAGCTGGGCCGCGCCGAAGACCCCTCCTTCACCGTCAAGGTGATGACCGTAACCGCCGCCTGGCCTGGTGCCACCGCCCGCGAGATGCAGGAGCAGGTGGCAGATCGGCTGGAGAAGCGGCTGCAGGAGCTGGATTACTACGACCGGGTGGAAACCACCGCACAGCCGGGCTTTGTCTCGATGAAGGTGATCTTTTCCAATGCTGCGCCGCCCGAGCTGATCCCCGAGCTGTTCTACCAGACCCGCAAGAAGCTGGGTGATGAGGCCAGCAAACTGCCCTCCGGCGTAGCCGGTCCCTTCTTCAACGACGAATACAACGACGTTTACTTTGCGCTCTACGCGCTGGAAGCCGGCCAGTTGCCACACCGGCAACTGGTGCAGCTGGCCGAGCAGCTGCGGCAGAACTTTCTGCAGCTGCCGGGGGTGAAGAAGGTCAACATTCTGGGTGAGCAGGCGCAGCGCATTTATGTTGAATTTTCCTACCAGCGTCTGGCGACCCTGGGGCTGACCCCGGAGCAGATCTTTACCGCGCTGGCGCGGCAAAACGCGGTAGCGCCGGCCGGCTCGGTAGAAACCGCCGGCCCGCGCGCGTATATCCGTGTGGATGGCGCTTTCAGTTCGCTTGAGCAGATCGAGAATGTACCGGTGGTCGCTAACGGGCGGGTGCTGCGCATCGCCGACGTGGCCGAAGTGCGTCAGGGCTATGAAGACCCGGCCAGCTACCGCATTCGCCACCAGGGCAAGCCGGCGCTGATGCTCGGGGTGATCATGGAGCCGCACTTCAACGGCCTGGATCTGGACACCTCGCTGCAGGCCGAGGAGCAGCGGGTGCATGACAGCCTGCCGCTGGGCATCCATTTTGAAAAGGTTTCGGACCAGGCCAGCAAGATTCGCAACGCGGTTGACGAGTTCATGCTCAAGTTCTTCGTGGCCCTGGGTGTGGTGATGCTGGTCAGCCTGCTGGCGCTGGGCTTTCGCGTTGGGCTGGTGGTGGTGGCGGCGGTGCCGCTGACCCTGGCCATCGTCTTTGTGGTGATGATGATGACCGGCCGCGAGTTTGATCGCATTACCCTGGGCGCGCTGATTCTGTCGTTAGGCCTGCTGGTGGATGACGCCATCATCGCCATCGAGATGATGGTGGTGAAGCTGGAGGAAGGCATGGACCGGCTGGCGGCTGCGACCTACGCCTGGTCATCTACCGCGGCGCCGATGCTGACCGGCACCCTGGTGACCATCATCGGCTTTCTGCCGGTTGGCTTTGCCCGCTCCGGCGCCGGGGAGTACGCCGGCAACATCTTCTGGATTGTCGGTTTTGCGCTGATCGCCTCCTGGGTGGTGGCGGTGGTGTTCACGCCCTATCTGGGGGTGAAGATGCTGCCGAAGATCGAGGGCAAGGCTGGCGGCCACGAGGCGCTGTACGACGGCCCCAATTACCAGCGCCTGCGAGCCATGGTGCAGTTTTGCGTGCGCCAGCGCTGGCTGGTCAGCGCCCTGGTGCTGGTTGCCTTTGTACTCAGCGTGATGGGCATGAAGGTGGTGAACAAGCAGTTCTTCCCCAACTCCGATCGCTCTGAGGTGATTGTTGAGGTCTACATGCCGCCGGGCACCGCCTTCAAGAACACCGAGGCGATGGTGGGGCGGGTCGAGCAGGTGATCATGGCCGAGCCGCAAACCCTGATGGTGGACTCCTACGTAGGGGGGGGCGCGCCACGTTTCTTCCTGTCGCTCAACCCCGAGCTGCCGGACGCTGCCTTCGCCAAGCTGATTGTGCAGACCCCGGATGCCGACACCCGCGATGCGCTGATGAGCAGCCTGCGTCAGCGTATTGCCGACGGCGCCTTTCCCGGTGCACGGGTGCGCGTTACCCAGTTGGTGTTTGGCCCGCCGGTGCCCTTCCCGGTGGTGTTCCGCGTCAGTGGCCCGGACCTCGACACCCTGCGCGCGCTGGCCGAGCAGGTGCGCGAGCGGGTGGACGCCAACGCATTGACCCGCGATACCTTTATCGACTGGGGCGAGCGCGCCGCCAGCTACCGCCTGGTGCTGGATCAGGACCGCCTGCGGCTGCTCGGCTTTACTCCGGCGCAGGTCAAATCGCAGATCAATGCGCTGCTGTCCGGTAACCCGATTACCGAAGTGCGCGAAGGCACGCGCACGGTCAGCGTTATGGTGCGGGCGGTGGATGCGCAGCGGCAGAATCTGGGCGCCATCGAGGATCTGACCCTCAGCAACGACGCCGGCCAGTCCATCGCCCTGCGCCAAGTGGGGCACTTTGAGCCGGTGATGGAAGACCCGGTCCTGCGCCGCCGAGATCGCGAGCCAACCTTTGAGGTGCGCGCCGATATCGTTGCCGGTACCCAGCCGCCGGATGCAGCCATGGCCGCCTACCGCGACCTGGAGGACATCGTCGCCGGGCTGCCGGCGGGCTACAGCATTACCATCGGCGGGCCGGTGGAAGAGAGCGCGATTGCCAACAAGGCGTTGTCGGCGTTGTTCCCGATCATGATTCTGCTGATGCTGGTGGTAATCATGTTGCAGGTGCGCTCGTTCGGGCAGATGTTCATGGTGTTTGCCACCGCGCCGCTGGGGCTGATTGGCGCGGTGCCGGCCATGCTGCTGTTCAACCAGCCGTTCGGCTTTAACGCGATTCTGGCGCTGATCGGCATTGGCGGCATTCTGATGCGCAACACGCTGATCTTTACCGATCAAATAGAGCAGAACCAGCGCGCCGGCATGGCCGTGCGCGAAGCGGTGATCGAGGCCACGGTGCGCCGCGCCCGGCCGGTCATTCTTACCGCGCTGGCGGCTGCACTGGCCTTTATCCCGCTGACCTTTTCGGTGTTCTGGGCCTCGCTGGCCTGCGTGCTGATTGGCGGTGTGGTGATGGGCACCCTGCTGACCCTGCTGTTCCTGCCGGCGCTGTGCATGTTGGTGCTGTCGCGTTCGTCAGCGGGTAGTGCCAGCGAGCCGGCAATAGGCGTAAGATGACGGTCGGCATTCAATAACCGGAGGCGTCATGCGCTATTCAGAAGACCACAAGGCCAAAACCCATCAGCTGATCCTTGATGAGGCGGCCCGTCGCTTTCGCGCCGACGGGGTGGGCGCCACTGGCCTGCAGCCTTTGATGAAGGCGCTGGGCCTGACCCACGGTGGCTTCTATGCGCATTTCAAATCCAAGGATGAACTGGTCGAAAAGGCTCTGCGCCACGCGGTAGACGGGTTGAAGACCTCGCTCGCCATGCACACCGGCCCGGATGTGCCGCTCGGTGCGCTGATCGACACCTACCTGTCGGACAGCCACAGGCACAACCCGGGGGTGGGCTGTCCGCTACCCACGGTGTCCGCCGAGCTGGGTCAGCGTGGTCAGCAGAGCGAGATTACCGATGAGGTGGTGGAAGACCGGCTGAACAACATCGCCAGTAAGCTGCACGGTGACGATAGTCGCGCACAGGCCATGCTGGTGCTCTCGGCGATGGTCGGTTCACTGTTGCTGTCGCGTAGCGTCAAGGACGAAGCGCTGGCGACCGAGTTGCTGAGCACCACCCGCGAGCAGTTGAAAGCGCTCACCGAGTCGGCCTGAACGGCAGGCCGTGGCCCTCAGCTGTAGCGCGCTGCCGGCTGGTTATGTGACAGGTTGGGGGCCAGCTGCAGCCTGGCCTGGGTCAGCGCCTGCCACTCGCTGCTGTCCTGCAGCGAAGGAATAGTCACCAGCTCGCCCTGATCAAAGCCGCGCAAGGCAGCGTCCACCAGGTCTTCTACTTCCATCACCATGCTTGGCGGGATGTGCGCCAGTGAGCTGCCGGCGCGTTCCAGCAGTTCCGTGCGGGTGATACCGGGCAGCACTACCTGCACCTGTACCCCGCTGCCACTCAGCTCGCTGCACAGGCTTTGGCTGAGGTTCAGCACGTAGGCTTTGCTGGCGCTATAGATAGCGTTACCGCGCTCCGGCGACAGCGCAACCAGCGCGCCGATATTGATGATGGCGCCGCGCCCGGCCAGGCTGAACCGCACCGCTGCGGCGCTGGACAGCATGGTCAGGGCCAGCAGGTTGAGTTGCAGCAGGCTGTGGGTGCTGTCCAGATCCGCCTCGCCCAGGCCGCCGTTGAGGGCGACCCCGGCGCAGTTGACCAGCAGGCTGATTTGCGCGTCGCTGCGCAGCCGCTCAGCCGCTTTCTCAATGCCGCTGTGCTGCTCCAGGTCGACACACAGCAGATCCGCCTGTACGCCGTGGCAGGCGGCGAGTTCAGCGGCCAGTTGCTGCAGGCGCGCTTCATTGCGGGCGATCAGCAGCAGGTTGTAGCCGCGCGCCGCCAGGCGCTGCGCGTAGGTGGCGCCAATGCCGCTGGAGGCGCCGGTGATCATTGCAGTTTGGGGGTCTGTGGTGGTCACCAGCGCTCTCCGGCATGCCTCGCGGCAGCATGGTGGTAGGGGCGATGGTCGTTGCGCCTGCAGGCGCAGCCGACACCGTTATGCACCTTGTAACCCGGTCAGCCAAACAGCTGCTGCGTCACTTCGGCGACATACTTGCCTTGATAACGGGCAATGACCCGTTCACGCGCATCCGGTTGGCGCGAGCCGTCACCGCCGGCGATGGTAGAGGCGCCGTAGGGCGTGCCGCCCTTGCCGTGCTCGGTATCGGCCAGCTCCTTGGCGCCGTAGCCAATCGGCAGCAGGATCATGCCGTGGTGAGCTAGGGTGGTCCAGGTGGACGTGATGGTCATTTCCTGGCCGCCGCCGGAGCCAGTGGCGGTAAACACGCTGGCGACCTTGCCGTGCAGTGCACCCTTGGCCCACAGCCCGCCAGTCTGGTCGAGGAAGGTGCGCATCTGGCCAGACATGTTGCCAAAGCGCGTTGGCGTGCCCAATACGATGGCGTCGTAGTCGGCCAGCTCGCCGGGGCTGGCGATCTCAGCGGCCTGATCGGTTCTGCCGCCGGCGGCTTTGAAGGCGTCATCCGGCATGGTTTCCGGTACGCGCTTGATGGTCACCTCAACGCCGGCGACCTGGCGCGCGCCTTCGGCAACCACCTGCGCCAGGGTTTCAATGTGTCCGTACATGGAATGGTAAAGCACCAGCATTCTGGCCATGGGTTTTGCTCCTGCTGTGGGTGAAAAGGCGGCGTTGAGCGGCTGCTCTAATAAATGATGGTCGCAATCTTAATAAGATTATAACCATAATTCAATGTGCCTTTTCACCCAGCGACCTGACCCCAGACCGCTGCCGCAGGTAGCTCAACCAAACAGTTTTTGCGTAATGCCGGCGACGTATTTGCCTTGGTAGCGCGCAATGGCACGTTCGCGTGCATCCGGCTGGCGTGAGCCGTCGCCACCGGCGATGGTGGAGGCGCCGTAGGGCGTGCCGCCCTTGCCGTGCTCAATATCGGCCAGCTCCTTGGTGCCGTAGCCGATTGGCAGCAGAATCATGCCGTGGTGCGCCAGTGTGGTCCAGGTGGAGGTAATGGTCATTTCCTGCCCGCCGCCGGTGCCGGTGGAGGTAAATACGCTGGCGATCTTGCCGTGCAGCGCGCCTTTGGCCCACAGGCCGCCTGTCTGATCGAGGAAGGTGCGCATTTGCCCGGACATGTTGCCAAAGCGTGTCGGGGTGCCCAGCACGATGGCGTCGTACTCGGCCACCTCGCCGGGGCTGGCCACCTCGGCAGCCTGATCGGTTTTGCCGCCGGCGGCCTTGAAGGCCTCTTCAGGCATGGTTTCCGGTACCCGCTTGATGGTCACCTGCAGCCCCGGTACCTGTCGCGCACCTTCGGCGACAACCTGCGCCAGGGTTTCAATGTGCCCGTACATCGAGTGGTACAACACCAGCATCTTGGCCATGAGCGGCTCCTCTGTCAGCCCGGTGCGCCGGATGTGCGCCCGTGCGTTCAGCATAGCCCATGGTGCGGGCGTTTCAGGCTGCGTTGCCGCGTGGTTCGATCAGCTCGGTCAGACTGCTAGCGTCGGCACGCACGGCGGCAAACACGCTGGCTGCCTGCTGCACCAGGTCCGCGCCCTCACCTGCGCAGTGGCTGGCAGTCTGCATCTGCTCGCCCATGCGGTTGGCCAGCGAGCGGTTGGTTTCGACCAGCTCGCGAATCTCTACGGTGGAGCGCTGCGCCCGGTTGGCCAGTTGCCGTACCTCATCGGCAACCACCGCAAAGCCACGGCCCTGCTCGCCGGCGCGGGCGGCCTCGATAGCGGCGTTGAGGGCCAACAGGTTGGTTTGTTCGGCGATGCTGCTGATGGTGCCGACGATGTCGCTGATGCGGCCGGACTGGGTCACCAACTCGGCTGCGTAGCCCGCCGACTTGTCCACCGCACCGCTGATGCGTTCGGCCGCAGCAACCGCGTTGCTGAGTACGCTGGTGCCGTCGTCGGCGTGACGCAGGGTGGTGTGCACCGCAGCGTGCACGGCGCCGGTAATGTCGCGCAGGGAGTTGGTCTGATTGATCTGCTGGCTGATGTCGCTGGCGAACTTGACCACCTTGACGACGCGCCCGCTGGCGTCAAACACCGGGTTGTAGGTGGCTTCCAGCCAGATGTCGCTGCCATCGCGGCGCAGACGATGAAACTGCCCGGAGCGAAAGCGCCCGGCCGCCAGTTCATCCCAGAAGTCCGGGTTTTTGCTGTAAAAGTCAGGGTCGCAGAACAGTCGGTGGTGTTGGCCGACGATCTGCTCCAGTTGATAACCCATGGCCTGCAGGAAGTTGTCGTTGGCGTGCAGGATGTCTCCTGCGGGGGTGAATTCGATGACCGCCTGGGAGCGATCCAGCGCCTCGATCACCGCCTGGGTTTCGCGGCGCTGATTGGCCTTGGCGGTAACGTCGCTGGCCAGCTTGACCACGCGCACGGTGACACCCTCACGGATAACCGGGAAGTAGTTGGCCTGCAACCAGACCCGCCGGCCGCCCTGGCCCAGACGGGCAAACTCGCCGCTCTGCGCGCGGCCCTCGCGCAACTGTTGCCAGAACTGCCGGTAAGCTTCGCTGGCGGCGTAATCGGGCGGGCAGAAGAGGGCGTGGTGGTGGCCCTGAATCTCATGCAGGTGGTAGCCAACCAGCTGTAAGAAGGTGTCATTGGCATCGATGATGGTGCCATCTGGCGCAAACTCGATGACCGCGTTGTTGTGCCGGATGGCGTCTATAAAGGCCTGTTGATGAGCAGAATGCGTCTGCTGGCGCGCCGTATCCTTGGCGAACAGTTTGCGAAACATGAGAGCACTTCCCTGATGCGACCACAAATGGCCTGTCCAGCCATCAATAGTGGCTCATGGCCAATAAGTCCAGTGGTTAGCGCGTTTTGACCGGAAAAGACAGATTTATGGCGTCAATTGAATGCCATAGAGGCGCAAATCAATTCTTCATGCCCTCGCCCGGTGGAATTATCGGTGCTTCCCTAGGTGCTGCGGGGGCGGGTTCGCAGGGGCTCAAGCAGGGGTGCCAGGCCGTTGTGGTCGATCTCCTGCATCAGCTGCAGCAGGCGGCCTATCTCGCCTTTTGGAAAGCCTTCGCGGGCAAACCAGTTGAGATAGTGACCGGGCAGGTCGGCAATCAGGCGACCCTTGTACTTGCCGTACGGCATTTCGCGGGTAACCAGCAGGAGGAGGTCTTCGGGCTTCATGGCGAGATTATGCCCCGTTGCGTTGGTCAGGTCATGTTGGGTGACAAGGGGAGACAGGGTATCCTGCGCGGCACATTTCAACTCAGGGGATTGCCATGTTCGTCAAGGCGCTACGGGTGCTGGCCGGCCAGCTTGTTATCTTTATCAGCTTTATCACGCGCCCGCGGCCGATGCAGCGCACACCCGAGGCACAGGCCGAGGTTGATCGCGCCGCTGCCGACCTGGCGTTGTACCAGTTTCGCGGCTGCCCGTTCTGCGTGAAGACCCGTCGCACCCTGCGCCGCCTGAACCTGCCGGTCGAGCTGCGCGATGCGGCCAACAACGCCGAGCATCGGCAAACGCTGGCAACCGAAGGCGGCAAGATCCAGGTACCCTGCCTGCGCATTGACGAGGCTGGCCAGACTCGCTGGCTGTATGAGTCCAGCGCGATCAACGCCTACCTGGAGGAGCGTTTTGCGGCGTGAGCCGAGGCAATACCCAGGCGTTGCAGCAGGCGGCTGAAGTTGCTTCGGTCCACCCCGAGCTCGCGGGCGACAGCGGCCTGGTTGCCGTGGTGACGGAGCAGCGCCTCTTCAATCATCCGGCGCTGAAAGGCGTCGGTGGCCTCACGCAGGGTGCTGCCCGGCGTCGCTAGCGGGATGCTGGGTGCCGGTGCGGCGGCGGGTGCCTCGCCGTCGAGGTGGATATCCAGCTGAGCAGGGCCGATGCTCGACAGGCGACGCGGCTCTGTCGTGGCCTGCGCCTTGAGCGCCGCGCGGCTGATCAGGTGTTCTAGTTCACGTACGTTGCCTGGCCAGTCGTAGCGCAGTAACAGGTCGCGGGTGGCGGGCTCCAGGCGTAGGCCGCGCAGGCCGAGGCGGCGGCGATTCAGCTCAAGAAAGTGACCGGCGAGTAATAGCACGTCGCGGCCGCGCTCGCGCAGACTGGGCACCTTGATCGGGTACACGCTGAGGCGGTGATACAGATCCGCGCGAAACTGGCCACGCGCTACCTCCTGCTGCAGGTCACGATTGGTGGCTGCGATGATGCGTACATCAACCTGGCGCTGATGGTCGCTGCCGACCCGTTGAATCTCGCCATTTTGTAGCGCGCGCAATAGCTTGGGTTGTACCTGCAGGGGCAGTTCACCGACCTCGTCCAGAAACAGGGTGCCGCCATCGGCCAGCTCAAAGCGTCCGGCGCGGGCCTGTGCTGCGCCGGAAAAGGCGCCACGGGTATGGCCGAACAGCTCGCTCTCTACCAGGCTCTCCGGCAGTGCGGCGCAGTTGACGTACACCAGCGGCGCGTCGGCGCGCATCGAGCCGGCGTGCAACTGGCGGGCAACCAGCTCCTTGCCAACGCCGGTTTCGCCGGTAATCAGCACGGGCAGGTCGGAGTGCGCCACCATCTCGATGTCCAGTTGCAGCGCCTGCATGGCCTTGCTTTGACCGATCAGTGTCTGTTGTCCCAGTTCGTCGCTCAGCGCCTGCGCAACCTGACGGTTCTGGTCGGCGCGTTGCTGCAGGCGTGCCAGCAGGTCCGCCAGCTTGATGTTGGCCTCGGTGAGTCTGATAAAGCGGCGTAACAATTGTGGCTCGATGCGCTCGAAGCTGTCCGGCTCGAGGGCGTCCAGGGTCAACACACCCCAGGGTGCCTCATCCAGATACAGGGCGACGCCCAGGCAATCGTGCACATGCAGTTGCTCGGGCGGCGCATTGATCAGGCCGTCGTAGGGGTCGGGCAGCGGTGAGTCGGCGGCAAAGCGCACTGGCTCGCGGCTGAGCAGGATGCGTGCAAAGCGCGGGTGCTCGTCGACCACGAAGCGGCGCCCCAGGGTGTCGGGGCTGAGGCCGTCCGCGGCCAGTGGGATGAGGGTGTTGCCGTGCAACTGCAGCAGCGCGGTTGCGTCACAGGGGATCAGCTGGCGCAGCCCCTGCAGCAGACGCGCAAAGCGCGCGCGCGCCGGGGTGTCGCGGGACAGCTCCGCGCTCAGTGTCAGCAGAATATCAGTGTTGGTCATAATGACTTCATGTGGTTGATATGACCACGCGCCGCTTGTTGTTATTTTCACAACATAGAAAATAACGTATTGAATTTAAATGCTATTTTTCTGGCACGAAGACTGCAATGGAGAGATGGATACTCATCAATAAGGATTCATCATGCTATCTCCAGCCAGTAAAGACATCATTGCTGCTACCCTGCCGGCAGTCAAAGCCCGGGCAACGGATATTACCGGGGTTTTCTACCCGCTGATGTTTGAACGCTACCCTGCCGTCAAGGCGTACTTCAATCAGAGCCATCAGGCGAAAGGCACCCAGCGTCAGGCGCTGGCCAATGCGGTGGTGGCCTACGCGGCTAATCTGGATCGGCTGGAGGCGCTGGGCGATGCGGTGTCGCTGATCGTGCAGAAGCACGTTTCGCTGGGTATTCAGCCGGAGCACTACCCGATTGTTGGCGAGTGTCTGCTGGCGGCCATCCGCGAGGTGCTGGGTGCCGCCGCCACCGACGAGGTGCTGGGCGCCTGGGGCGAAGCCTACGGTCAGCTGGCGGAGCTGCTGATTGCCGCCGAGGAGGCCGAATACGCGGGTAACGCCGCGCGCTCAGGTGGCTGGCGTGGTGAGCGGGCATTTCGCGTGGTGCGCCGCGAGCGCGAGAGCGAGGTAATCGAGTCGTTCTACCTGCAGCCGGCCGATGGCGGCGCGCTCGCCCCCTTCAAGCCGGGTCAGTATGTCGGCCTGGTGCTGGAGATCGACGGCCAGACCGTGCGCCGCAATTATTCGCTGTCCTGCCGCCCCGGCTTGGATTACTACCGCATCAGCGTCAAGCGCGAGCCCGGCGGTCAGGTGTCCGGTTTCTTGCATGACCAGGTGCAGGTTGGTGACGAGCTGCTGCTGAGTGCGCCGGCTGGTAGCTTCGTGCTCAATGACGCTGAGCGGCCGCTGGTGCTACTCAGTGGTGGCGTGGGTATCACCCCGACCCTGAGCATGCTGCGTCCGGCGTTGGAACGCGGCCGCGCCGTGCACTTTTTGCATGGTGCACTGAACAGTCGGCAGCAGGCGTTTGGGAGTGCTGTAACCGCCCTGCAGCAGGACTACCCGGCGCTGCAGGTCGAGGTGGTCTACAGCGCGCCGCTGGCCGAAGACGCGGACAAGGCACAGGGCTTGTTCGATCAGCAGCGACTGGCGGCGCTGTTGCCCGCCGAGCGCGAGGTTGACGTGTACCTGCTCGGCCCCAAGGCCTTCATGCAGAGCTGTTACGCCAGTCTGCGGGCGCTGGGCGTGGCGGCGGGCAACATCCGTTACGAGTTCTTCGGCCCGCTGGAGTCCATCGAAGGCTGATGGCCTAACCCTGCTGATAGCTGTCGATGACTTCCTGCGCCGCACGGAAGGCATCGATGGCTGCCGGTACGCCGGCATAAACCGCGCAGTGCAGCAGCGCTTCGCGGATTTCCTCGACCGTGCAGCCGTTGTTCAGCGCGCCGCGCACGTGGCCTTTCAGCTCCTGCGGGCACTTCAGTGCAGTCAGCGCGGCCAGCGTGATCAGGCTGCGGGTCTTGCGGTCCAGCCCTTCACGATTCCACACCCCGCCCCAGGCGTGCTCGTTGACGAACTCCTGCAGCGGCTGGCTGAACTCGGTGGCGTTGTTCAAGGCGCGGTCGACAAAGGCGTCGCCCATGACTTCACGGCGTACCTGGACGCCTTCGGGTTTTTGCGTGCTCATAGCGGGCTCCTTGGTGAGTGGGCGCAGTTTAACAGGCTGCCGCCCGCCGTCGGGTAGCACGCTCGCGCTGCCATGACTTCCCCGCTGGTAGGCAATAGCTCGGTGTGGCGCTGGAGCGGTGGGCCGGTGTGGCCCGCGCCAACACCGCAGATGTTTGCGCGGGGCTATGCTGTCGGCGCCGGCAGACAGCGCCATGGGGCTGAGTTGCTGTCACCTGTTATCGGTGTAGTTGCCGGGCGGATACCACAGCACCCGCCATGATGGCGGGTGCGGGGTCATTCAGCGTGGGCCGCTATAACTTGGGTCGGCGCCCGATGATGAACGAGACAATGAACAGCACCAGAAAGACCAGGAACAGGATTTTGGCGATCCCTGTTGCGGTGCCGGCGATGCCACCGAAGCCCAGAACCGCGGCGATGATGGCGATAATCAGGAAAGTAATAGCCCAACTAAGCATGGTGTTTCTCCTTTTCAGCAAGCCTGCGGCGTGATCGCTCCGGCCTGATCTCTCTGGTTGCCGCCAGCGGGAAGGCTGACGGCGACCGGGTGTTGTTTACTGTGCTTTCTTCAGATCGCGCATGCGGTCATGGCAGGCGCGTACCTTGGGCAGCAGCGGCGCCACGTCGGCGCGCAGGTCGGGTTCCTGTGCATCCATGGCATCTTCAAAAGCGTGCAGAATGCGGTCCTCGGCCTCTTCCAGCTGGGCGATATAGGTGGCGCCCTCGTCGCTGGACAGCTTGGCGCGGGTGTCGGCATAGACTTCGCGCAGCTTGCCGGTCAGGGTGCCGCCGGTGGCCGGGGTGTCGGCGTTGGCAGCAACCTTGCCCTGCAGGGCGGTGATTACGTCGGTTTTGGCCTGGGCCATGTCGGTGAACAGGGCCTTGAGCTGGGGTTCTTTAACCTCGTCACGGGCGTGCTCGTAAAAGCGCTTGCCGTCACGGGTGACTTCAATCAGGTCGTTCAGTTCGTCAGTCTTGGTGCTCATGATCCGTATCCTTCTGTTGGTTGCCTAACAAAAAACGGTTCTGCTTCAAGCGTCGGAAAGGTGTGGCCGGCGAGGTGCGGCCGGCGAGGTGTGGCCGGCCTGGTGTTTAGCTGGCAGTGCGCAGGTTCTCTGCGGTCACTTCCTTCACGCCCTTGATGTTTTCAGCGGTCTGGATAGCCAGATCCTTCTCTGCGCTGGACATCACGGTGCCGCTCAGGGTAACGACGCCGTTTTTAGTGTCCACCGAGATATCCAGGCCACTCAGGTTGCTGCTCAGCAGGTAGCTGGATTTGATCTTGCTGGTAATCCAGGCGTCGCTGATGGCCTCACCGGCGTCGTCGGCTGCGTTCTGTGCCTTGGCGGCGGCAGTGGCATCGGCGTTAACGCGGATTTCGTTGTCCACGCGGTGTACGCCGTCGGTGTCCTTGGCCAGCATGCCAGCCAGGTCCTTGGCGGCGTCGCTCTGGGCGGTGCCGCTCAGGGTAACCACGCCGTTGTTGGTGGTGACATCAATGTCCAGGCCTTCGGTGTTGCTGTTCCACAGCAGTTTGGACTTGATGGTTGCCGTAGTGGTGGCGTTGCTGAAGCTGGTTGACAGCGGGGTATTGCCTTCGGCGCTCTCCTTGCGCTCAGCGTCCGGGTTGACGGTCAGCTGGTTGTCGACGCGCTGGATGCCTTCAATGTCCTTGGCTACCTGTTCTGCCAGGTCGCGGTCGACGTCACTTTCCACGTCACCGGTCAGCGTGGCGACACCGTTCTCGACGTCCACATCAATGCTGAAGGGGTTGAGGTGACGGTTGAGGGTGATGGCGGTCCAGATAGAGCCTTCCTGGCGGGCCTCGGTCAGGTCACCGTCATCGGCGTGCGCGGCCAGCGGGCTCATGCTCAGTACGCTGGCGGTAGCGGTTGCAATGGCAATGGTTTTCAACTTGTTCATAGGTGTTTCTCCTGTCTCGCGTTGTCCGTATCCGGCCTATCGGTGACCGTTGACAGGAATATTGCAGAGCCCGTGCCAGCTTTTTATTTTCTATTAAGTCCTTGTAAATCAATCATCTATGTATTTTTGATGGCTTTTTGACCTGTGCGCATTGCACGACCCGCAAAATTTGGCCGTGCAATTTGCACGCTTTTTCGGTGTCTTAGGGAAGCGCGACCAATGGCTCTATTCGGGGCGCGGTCGGGAAGCAGTTGGCCTGCTGCCGCGCTACACTGGGAGCCGTCGGGCGTAACGGCATTATCATCATCGGAGTACATCACATGCGTTTTCATTATTTGCTTCTGTTGCCTTGTATTTTTGCCCTGGCGGCGTGCCAGACCACCATCAAGCCGGACTACGACACCAGCTATGACTTCTCCACCAGCCAGACCTGGCAATGGGCCGAGCCCAAGGTCACCTTTACCCCCGCTGATGATCCGCGTTTAAGCAGCGATCTGACCGCTGAACGAGTTAAACAGGCCGTGACCGACGGGCTGGACGCTCGTGGCCTGCGCCCTGTGCGGGAGGGGCAAAGCGCCGATCTGTCGGTCAAGGCCTATGTCGTGGTGGAGAATCGCGAGGAAAACGTAAGCACCAGCTTTGGCGGTTACTGGGGCTGGGGTGGTGGTTTCTGGGGCGGCCCGTCGATCCAGACTTACCCGTCTGAGTACAAGGAAGTCACCCTGCAGATCGACCTGCTGGATCCGGCCAGTGGTCGACTGCTGTGGCGCGGCAGCGAAAGCGAGCGCCTGAGCTCCTCGCCGCAGACCCCGGCCAAGCGCGATGAGCAGGCCCGGCGCATGACCACCCGCGTACTGGAAGCCTTTCCGCCCTACTGAGCCCGGGCATAAAAAACGCGAATGGCATGCGTGGCGCCATTCGCGTTTTCCCTTCTATCAGGCCGACAACCCTCCGCCGGCCACTCCTGAAGTCAGAACCAGGCGTCCTGCATGTCGTAGGTCAGGCGATTGCCGGCGCGCAGCAGCTGTGCCTGGCTGGCCAGACCGGCCAGCTCCCAGTCCATGAAGTAGCGCGCGGCGTGCAGCTTGCCCTGATAGAAGTCAGCTTCGCTGTCAGCTGCGCCGGCCTCCAGTGCGCGTTCGGCCACCAGTGCCTGACGCAGCCAGATCCAGCCCACGACAACGCGGCCAAACAGATCCAGATACGCGGTAGCGTTGGCCAGCCCCAGGTCCACATCTGCAGCAACCTGCGCCTGCAGTTCCGGGCTGAGCTGCTCGAGAATGCCCAGTGCGTCGTTCAGCGCGGCAGCCAGGCCGGCGCACTGCTGGGTGCCAGCGGCCTCATTGATGCTGGCGCGTGCGGCGTCGAGGAACAGACGATAGCCCTTGCCGCCGCGCTGGCCCAGCTTGCGGCCCAGCAGGTCGAGGCCGTGGATGCCCTCGGTGCCTTCGTGGATCGGGTTCAGGCGGTTGTCGCGGTAGTACTGCTCCAGCGGGTATTCGCGGATATAGCCGGAGCCGCCGAGGATCTGGATGCCCAGATCGGACGCGATCACGCCGTACTTGGACGGGTAGGACTTGACCATCGGGATCAGCAGGTCGAGCAGCTCGGCGGCGTCCGCGCGCTCGGCCTCGGTTGGCGCGGTGTGCGAGTCTTCGAACAGGCTGCTGGCGTACAGGCACAGGCTCAGGCTGCCTTCGGCGTAAACCTTTTGCTGTAGCAGCATGCGGCGCACGTCGGCGTGCTCGACGATGCGTACCTGCGCCGACAGCGGGTCTTTGCTGCCCGGCAGGCGGCCCTGCGGGCGCTCGCGGGCGTAGTCCAGTGCGTGGATGTAGCTCTGATAGGCCAGCACCGAGGCACCGAGGGCAACGCCAATGCGCGCCTCGTTCATCATCTGGAACATGTACGACAGACCCTTGTTGGCCTCACCGACCAAATAGCCGACCGCGCCGTCTTTCTCACCGAAGCTCAGTACGGTGGAGGTGGTGTTGCGGTAGCCCATCTTGTGCAGCAGACCGGCCAGGGCAACGTCGTTGCGCGCACCCAGGCTGCCGTCTTCGTTGACCAGCACCTTGGGTACCAGGAACAGGGAAATACCCTTAACACCTGCCGGTGCGCCTTCAATGCGCGCCAGCACCATGTGCACGATGTTGTCGGTCAGCTCGTGGTCGCCGCCGGAGATAAACATCTTCTGGCCGAACACCCGGTAGCTGCCGTCTTCTGCCGGGCGGGCGGTGGTACGAATATCGCCCAGTGCAGAGCCCTGGCCCGGTTCGGTCAGCGCCATGGTGCCGCTGTAGCGGCCGTCCAGCATCGGCGGCAGGAAGCGCTCGCGCAGCTCATCATTGGCAAAGCTCTTGACCAGGTTGGCAGAGCCGATGGTCAGGAAGGAGTAGCCGGAGGTGGAGATGTTGGCAGCGCTGAAGTAGGCCACGCAGCTGCGCAGGATGACTTCGGGCAGCTGCAGGCCGCCGTCTTCCATATCGTGGTGGGCAGCGTGAAAACCGGCTTCGGCCAGCGCGTTCCAGGCAGCCTTGGTTTCCGGAATCAGGGTGACCTTTTCGCCGTCGAAGGTCGGCTCGTTGGCGTCGCCCTTCTGGTTGTGCGGGGCGAGAAACTCGGCAGCGATGCCGCGGGCGGTTTCCAGCGTGGCATCGAAGACGGCACGGTCGTGCTCGGCGTAGCGCGGACGCTCCAGCAGCGCTTCGGTGTCGAGCATTTCGTAGAGCTGGAAGTTCAGCTCGCGTTCGTTGAGCAGCTTGTCAGTCATGGTGACCTCGTGGGCGGGGTGAAACACGTTGTGCTTTTTAGCAAAGTGCCAGGGCTGGCGCGTCCAACCAAGGGTGGATTTTTTGGGTGGAGATGGGTGGAGAAGGTGGGCCGTTGATCTGGCTCGCGAGGCTTCAGGGCAGCAGTTTGAGGCTGCGAGCAATCTGGATGGCTTGCTGCCGCTCGCTGGCGCCCAGTTTGCGGAACAGGTTGTTGATATGGGTTTTGATGGTGCTGGTGCTGACCGAGAGTGCCTCGGCCAGCTGCTGGTTGTTCTGCCCCCGGGCGATGCGCTGCAGCACCTGTTGTTCGCGGCGGGTCAGCGGTTCTATCAGCAGCTGCTGGGTCTGGCGGTCGGTCACCAGCTGCTGCAGCGGATGCAGTAGCGGGTTGTCGGCGGGCAGTGGGGCGAGCCCCTGCTGTTGACGAAAGCGGGCGGACAGCAGTGGCCTGAGCGCGTCGTTCAGGTTGCGGCCTTCGTGTTGCAGCAATTGTGCAAAGCCGTGTTGCAGGCTGAGCTGCAGCGCCGCTTCCAGATGGTTGATCAGCTTGTCTTGCTGGCCGAGGTCGCGTGCCAGCTGGGCGCTGAGCAGGTGTGATTGCAGGGCCAGCCAGTGGTTGCCCTGTTGCTGGGCCTGGCTGAGCAGGTCTGCGGCGCGCTGACTGGCCTCGTTGTGCTGGCCCTGTTGCTGCAGCACCCAGGCATAGGCCAGCAGCTCTTCGCGGTGGGCGCCGGCCTCGCCCTGCTGCTGGCACCAGCGCCACTCCCCTAGCCAGTGCTGGATGCTGGCCTCGTCCTGCTGCCGCACGGCGAGCCTTACGCGCCAGGCAGCGGCGAGCCGATAGAGTCCGCAGAGGCGAAATTGCCGGCTCAGGCGCAGGCTTTCATCCCACAGGCGTGCGGCGGTGGCGCTTTGATCCCAGGCGTCGTGCAGGCAGGCCTGGTAGTGCAGTACCCAGGGTAAGGCGGCGCTGTGACTGACTTCCAGTGCGGTTGCTTCGGCCTGGGCCAGTTGCTGTCGTGCCGCCTCAAAGGTGCCCTGTTGCTGCAGAACCTGCGCCTGCCCAATGTTGAGAAACAGCTCGTAAAAGGTGTTCGAGCGGCTATCGGCTTGGTCGGTCAGGGCGCCCAGGCGGCGGGCGGCGCCGGCGCTGTCGCCCTGGCTGAGGTCAATCTGGGCCAGCAGCAGCTGCAGGTTGTGGGTGTAGCCGCGAAAGGCAAACTGACTGAGCCGGGTCAGTGCATCCTGCGCTACCTGGCGGGCGGCGTGCAGTTCACCCAATGCGTGCAGGCAGCTGGCGCGGTTGTACAGCAACACCGCGCTGGCGGCGGTTTGCTGTGGCCAGCGGCGCAGGCTGTCGCCGGTCAGGCGCAGCCCGTGGCGGTAGTTGCCAGCCAGTACCGCCAGTCGGCTGCGTACAAAGGCCATGCTCTGGAACACCCGTTCGGGTCGGGGAATTGGCGGCGGCAGCTCGCGTATCAAGCGTTGCAGGCGGGCCAGGCACAGGCGGGCGCGCTCGATGTCATTGGTGGCGATCACGGTGCTGGCCTCGGTGATGGCCAGCGTTAGATGGTCGGTGTCGCGGTTGGGCAGGTCCATCAGAAAGTCGACGATGGAGTCCACCTTGCCTTCGCGCAGCAGATCAAAGCTGTGCTGCTCGACTTCGGCCAGCAAGCGGTTGTAATCGCCGCCACGGCCTAGTTGATAGACCGCTTCGCCGTAGCAGCCGTGTTGCAGCAGCCAGTCCGCAGCGCGCAGGTGCAGCTGCCGCAGGCGGTCCGGCGCGCGCTGCAGCAGTTGCTGCTGGCAGGCGTGGCGCAGCGCAGGGTGGTAGCGCAGCGGTAGCAGCGGGTCCGGGTTGTGCTCGATAAACAGGCCGGCCCGGCCTAGCTGGGCCAGGGTGCTCTCGCTCTGCGCATCGCCACTCAAGTGCGCTGCCAGCGCCGGGCTAAAGGCGCTGACCACCGCGGTTTGCTGCAGAAAATGGCGCAGACGCGGGGTCAGGCTGTCCAGCACCGACTCATTCAGGTAACGCGCAGTGTCGTCGTCGGTGTTTGCCTGCCGGGCGCGGGCAGACAGGGCCAGCAGTACGCCGCTGATCCAGCCTTCGGTGCTGGTACGCAGCTGATAGAGGCTGTCATTGTCCAGCTCGATGTGCCGGGCGCGGGCCAGTGCGGCGATCTGTTGGCTGTCCAGGGCCAGCTCTGCGCTATCGATCTCCAGTAACTGTTGGTCGCGGTGCAGGTGGGTAATGGCAAGTTGCGGCTGGCCCTGGCTGGCAGCAACAAGCTGCAGTCGCGGCGTCGCCAGTGTCAGCAGGCGGTTGATCAACTGGCGTGCCCGGGTGCTGCGCAGCAGGTGCAGGTCGTCCAGAAACAGCACCAGTGGTGCCTGGCGTGTTTCCAGCTGGTTGAACAGCAGCGTTTCCAGGTGGGCTGGGTCAGCGGCTGGTGCTACGTCCAGCAGCGCGGTCAGCTGGCTGTGCAGTTGCCCTGGCTGGTTGTCGGCGCTGCTGCAGCGCAGCCAGAGCCAGTCCTGCTGCAGTTGCAGGGCACAGGTGTGCATCAGCGTGGTTTTGCCGTAGCCCGGCGGGCTGGTAAGCAGCGCCAGGCGCCGCCCTCGGGCCAGGTGTTGCGTGAGCCTGTCGAGCAGCTCGATGCGCGCCAGTGGTTCCGCAGGCAGCGGCGGCGGGCGCAGGCGCGCCTGCTCGGGCGGTGGTGCGGCCCGGTACTCGCTGTGCTGCCTGTGCTGACTCATCGCTACGCCTGCGGCTGGTGGATCTGCTGCGCAGTATACCCACTCTGTTGGCCTAGCCTGGCCGAAAAAAGTCGCCGTCGGCAGGCGCCAACAGCCTTCTGGTTACAGCGCGGTCGCCATTCCCTGCTCGCCGCGCAGTTTGCTGACGTCGGCGCGCGGCGGCGCGCCGAACATGCGGCGATACTCGCGGCTAAAGTGCGATGGGCTTTCGTAGCCGACGCGGTAGCTGGCGGTGGCGGCCTCCAGTCCTTCGGTCAGCATTAGTCGTCGGGCTTCGTGCAGGCGCAACTTCTTCTGAAACTGTACCGGCGACATGCGCGTAACCTGCTTGAAGCTGTGGAACAGGCTGGATTCGCTCATGTTCACGTCTTCGGCCAGCTCGCGTACCCGCAGCGGTTCGGCAAAACGGTCCTTGAGAACTGCGATCACCTTGGAAATGCGGTGAGCCTGGGTGTCGGTGGCGGCAAAGTCGCGCAGGCGCCAGCCCATTTCGCCGACCAATGCCCGATAAATCAGCTCGCGCCGCACCAGAGGGGCCAGAATGCGGCAGTCGGTAGGGGAGGATAGCAGCGAGACCAGCCGGGTCATGGCTTGCAGAATATTGCTGTCCAGTGGCGCCACGCACAGGCCGCAGGAGGCGGCAGGGCATTCGCGCTGCTGATCCAGCGGTGGCAGGGCGTCGCCCAGCTCCAGAATCAGGTCGGCCACTTCCTGCTGGTCGAGCGACAGCTTGACGGCCAGATAGGGCTGGCTTGGGGTGGCGTCCACTACGCAGCCCACCACCGGCAGTTCGACCGCCGAGATCATGTAGCTCAACGGGCCGTAGATAATCTCCTTGTCGCCGAGTTGCACGGTTTTGCTGCCCTGGGCTATGACGCACAGCGCGGGCTCGTAGACGGCCGAGTTGAAGCTGGTGGGGTGGTCGGCTCGATACACCTGCAGGCCGGGAATGGCCGTGTCATTGATGCCTTCAAGCGGCGCACGCTCACCAGCCAGGTCGGCCAATTGGCGGCACATGGGCAGATCAAGCCGCGGCTGACAGGTGTTTATATCGCTCATCTGAAACGTGCTCCTCTGGAGTTTCGCGACAGTATACGCAGCGTAATAGACCGCTTTATGACAGCGTATTGGCAATTGCAGGATCAGGCAATAAGCTTGCAGGATCGCGCAAAGCCTTGTGCTGTAAGGTTCGCTTTGTCCTGCTTCTGGCGCGGCCATGCCTTTTTTGGCGCCAGGCCAGTGGATTGCCAAATTCTCTATGAAAGTAGAAATAGGCAATTTTTGCGCAGAACCCCGCTACCTGCGATCCGCTCCCCGAGCTTACTCTTTGCGCCATACCTGATCCCCTTCCACCTGCCAGTGCGCCAAACGGAGTACGGGGACAGACCCTCCTTTTTGCCTGCCAACTTGCCCAACTCACAGGGAGCGATGGAATCATGAACACGCCTGCTTTGAATGCCTTTACGCGGGTCAGCGCCGCGTCGATGCTTTTGCTGCTGCTGGCCGGCTGCGAGGCCAGCGGCGATCAGGTCGCCCATCAGGCTATGCCAGCGCCGGAAGTGGATGTTGCCGTGGCCCAGCCGCGTGATGTGACACTCTGGGACAGCTTTACCGGCCGCCTGGCGGCCCCGGAAACCGTGGCGCTGCGTCCGCGAGTCAGCGGTTACATCGATCAGGTGGCCTTTGAGGAGGGTGAGCTGGTGCAGCAAGGCGAGGTGCTTTTTGTTATCGATCAGCGTCCTTATCAGGCGCGGTTGCAAATGGCCCGCGCCGATGTGGCCCGGGCCCGCAGCCAGGTGACGCTGGCCGCACGTGAAGCGCGGCGCGCCGAGCAGTTGTGGGAGCGTCGCGCTATTTCTCGCGAGGAGATGGAGCAGCGCAGCGCCGCGCACAGCATGGCGCAGGCCGCGCTGGCCTCGGCTGCAGCCGCGCAGGATAACGCCGAGCTGGATCTGGCCTATACCGAGGTCAAGGCGCCGGTGTCCGGCCGCATGGGCCGTGCGGAGATTACCAGGGGCAACCTGGCGACAGCCGACGCCACACTGCTGGCGACACTGGTCTCGGTCGACCCGTTGTACGTGTACTTCGAGAGCGATCAGCAAACCGTCGAGGCCAACCCGCATGCTGAGGCGGTAGCGGTGCCGGTGCGCCTGGGCCTGGGCAGCGGCGATGACTTTCCGTTCAGCGGTGAGCTGGACTTTGTCGACAACCAGTTCAACCCGGGCACCGGCACCCTGCAGTATCGGGCGGTGATTGCCAATCCGCAGGGCCGGTTCCGCCCCGGCCAGTTTGCCCGGGTGCAGATGCCGGTGGCGGCGGCCAGCAAGGCAATCCTGATTGACCAGAAAGCCGTGCTGACCGATCAGGATCGTCGCTATGTCTATGTGCTCGATGAGCGGGATCGTGCGACTCGGCGCTTTGTCGAGACGGGCCGCCGGGTGGACGGCCTGCTGGTGATCAGCGGCGGGCTGCAGGCGGGCGACCGGGTGGTGGTCAATGGCCTGCAGAAAATTCTCTATCCGGGTATCGAAGTCGCGCCCCAGCTGGTGGCGATGGACCGCAGCCAGCCGGTCAGTACCGAGGTCGCGCTGCAGACCGCGTTCTGATCCTGAGCTGACTTCCCCTTTTTACGATATTGCTGGGGCGTGCTCTCTGGAGCACGCCAAGGGAGCCTATTGCCGTGAATATTTCACGTTTCTTTGTCGACCGACCGATCTTTGCCTCGGTGCTGTCGATCATCATCTTTGTGGTTGGCCTGATCAGCATCCCGATGCTGCCGGTCAGCGAGTACCCGGAGGTTGTGCCGCCCAGCGTGCTGGTCAGCGCGAGCTACCCGGGCGCCAACCCCAAAACCATCTCGGAGACCGTCGCCACGCCGCTGGAAGAAGCCATCAACGGTGTGGAAGACATGATCTACATGAAGTCGGTGGCCGGCAGTGACGGCAGCCTGGCACTGACTGTGACCTTTGCCCTGGGCACCGACCCGGATCAGGCCCAGGTGCAGGTGCAGAACCGGGTGTCTCAGGCCTTGCCGCGCCTGCCCGAGGACGTGCGACAGCTGGGGGTGACTACCCAGAAGCAGTCGCCCAACCTGATGATGGCGGTGCATCTGATCTCGCCGGATGACAGCCTGGATGCGACCTACATTCGCAACTACGCGGTGCTGCATATTCGCGACGAGCTGGCGCGTATCCCCGGTGTTGGTCAGGCGGGTCTGTTTGGCGCCGGTGACTACGCCATGCGCCTGTGGGTGGACCCTCAGCGCGCTGCCTCGCTGGGCGTGACCGCCAGCGATATCGATGCTGCCGTGCGCGAGCAGAACGTGCAGGTGTCGGCCGGACAGCTTGGTGCGCCACCGATGCCGCAGGGCTCGGATCTGCTGATTTCGATTAACGCCAAGGGCCGGCTCGACAGCACCGAAGCCTTTGGTGACATCGTTCTGAAGACGGGTGCAGACGGCGAGATAACCCGCCTGCGTGACGTGGCGCGGATCGAGCTGGCGGCCCAGGAGGATTCGCTGCGCGCGCTGCTCAACGGCCGTCAGGCGGTGGCGCTGCCGATCTTCCAGTCGCCGGGCTCCAACGCGCTGGATGTGTCTGCGGCGGTGCGCGGCAAGATGGCCGAGCTGGCCGAAGACTTCCCGGCCGGCCTGAGCTGGGAAGTAGCCTACGACCCGACGGTGTTTGTCAGCACCTCTATCAGTTCGGTGATCACTACCCTGCTGGAGGCGGTCGCGCTGGTGGTGCTGGTGGTGATCCTGTTCCTGCAGACCTGGCGCGCCTCGCTGATTCCGCTGCTGGCGGTGCCGGTGTCGATTGTCGGCAGCTTCGCGGTATTGCTGATGCTGGGCTTCTCGATCAACACCCTGACGCTGTTTGCCATGGTGCTGGCGATCGGCATTGTGGTGGACGACGCCATCGTGGTGGTGGAAAACGTCGAGCGCAATATCGAGCAGGGTCTGGCCCCGCTGGCGGCGGCGCACCAGGCGATGCGCGAGGTCAGTGGCCCGATTGTGGCGATCAGTCTGGTGCTCTGCGCGGTGTTTGTGCCGATGGCGTTTCTGGATGGCATTACCGGGCAGTTCTACCGCCAGTTTGCGGTCACCATCGCGATTACCACGGTGATCTCGGCGATCAACTCGCTGACCCTGTCGCCGGCGCTGGCTGCCACCCTGCTCAAGCCCCACGGCGCTGCGCCGGATCTGCCGACCCGCATGATCAACCGCAGCTTCGGTTGGCTGTTCCGCCCGTTCAACCGCTTCTTCCAGCGTAACGCCGAACGCTATGAAGGGCTGGTCGGCCGCAGTCTGGGTCGTCGCGGCATGGTGTTTGTGGCCTATCTGCTGCTGCTGGGCGTGACCGTGGTGATGTTCCGTCAGGTGCCGGGCGGCTTTATTCCGGTGCAGGACAAGACCTATCTGATCGGCAGCATCCGTCTGCCCGAAGGCGCGACCCTGGACCGTACCGAGGCGCTGGCGCGTCAGGTCAGCGACCTGGCGCTGGACACCGAGGGTGTCGCCAACGCGGCGGCTTTTGTCGGCTTTAACGCGCTGCAGGGCACCAATACGCCAAACGTCGGTACCGTGTTTATCCTGTTCGACGACTTCGACATCCGCGAGCGTACGGCTGATGAGATTGCCGCCGAGATTAACGGCAAGCTGGGCCAGTTGAAAGAAGGCTTTGCCATTTCCTTCATGCCGCCGCCGGTATTTGGTCTGGGCGCGGGATCGGGTTATTCGCTGTACATTCAGGATCGCCGCGGCAACGGCTACGGCGCCCTGCAGCAGGCGACCGACGGGCTGGCGATGCAACTGAGCCAGACGCCGGGCCTGAGTTTCCCGATCACCTCCTATCAGGCCAATGTGCCGCAACTGGATGCCGAGGTGGACCGTCTGCAGGCCAAGGCCCAGGGCGTGCGGCTGGATGAACTGTTCGGCACCCTGCAGCTGTACTTTGGTGCGCAGTACATCAACGACTTCAACCTGTTTGGCCGGACCTATCAGGTGCGCGCGCAGGCTGATGCGCCCTTCCGTGACGAGCCAAGTGACATCGACAGCCTGTACGTGCGCAATGGCGCGGGCGAGATGGTGCCGCTCAACACCATGGTCAGCCTGACGCCGAGCTTCGGCCCGGACCCGGTGATCCGTTACAACGGTTATCCGGCGGCGGACCTGATCGGTCAGTCCGATCCGTCGATGCTGTCGTCCACCGAAACCCTGGCCATGGTTGAGTCCGTGGCGGCCAAGTCGCTGCCACCGGGCATGGATATCCAGTGGACCGATCTGAGCTTCCAGCAGGTCAATCAGGGCAGCGCCGCGCTGGTGGTGTTCCCGGTTGCCTTGCTGCTGGTGTTCCTGGTGCTGGCGGCGCTGTATGAGAGCTGGGTGATGCCGCTGGCGGTGATCCTGATCGTGCCCATGTGTCTGCTGGCCGCCATGCTCGGCGTCTGGTGGACCGGTGGTGACGCCAACATCTTTGTTCAGGTGGGTCTGGTGGTGCTGATGGGGCTGGCGTGCAAGAACGCCATTCTGATTGTCGAGTTTGCCCGCGAGCAGGAAATGGACGGCGTGGAGACCGTCAAGGCGGCGCTGGAAGCCAGTCGCCTGCGCCTGCGCCCGATCATCATGACCTCGGTCGCCTTTATCGCCGGTGTGGTGCCGCTGGTACTCGCCTCGGGCGCTGGCAGCGAAGTGCGCAACGCCATGGGCATTACCGTGTTTACCGGCATGCTGGGCGTGACCCTGTTCGGGTTGCTGCTGACCCCGGTGTTCTATGTCGCGCTGCGCAAGCTGGCTGGCACCTCGCTGGCCGTCGAACGCCCCGCTGCGCAGCAGGAGGAAACAGCCAATGTATAAGCTATTACCCTTGGCTCTGAGTGTGATGCTGACGGCCTGCGCGGTGGGCCCGGATTACCAGGCGCCGGCGCCGGTGCCGCTGGACGGATACAGTCAGGCCCGTGCGCTGGCAACCGACCAGCAGGCAGCCGAAGTGCGCTTCTGGTCGGGTTTTGAGGACCCTCAGCTGGCCAGCCTGATTGACCACGCGCTGGCCGATAACCTGGACCTGCGTACCCTGCTGGCACGTTATCAGGGTGCCGAGGCCCTGTTGCGCGGGGCGCGTCGCGACCGCTGGCCGAGCGTGACACTGGCAGGTTCAGCGGCCGAGCAGCATCTGGCCGAGGTGCAACGCAGCGATCCTGCGCGTGAGCGGGTGGAGCAGTACAATCTGGGCGCAGTTGCCAGCTGGGAGCTGGATTTCTACGGTCGTTTGCAACGGGCGGTTGAGGCCGGTGAGGCGGACCTGCAGGCGAGCGCCGCCGATCTGGCGGCCATGCAGGTGGCGGTTGCCGGGCAGCTGGCAAGCAGTTACTTCGCCCTGCGCGGTCAGCAGCAACTGCTGGCGGTGGCCGAAGAGAACGTCGAGCTGCAGCAGGCCTCGCTGGATATCGTCAGCGCCCGGGTAGACGCCGGTAGCGCCACCGAGTTTGATCGGGTGCGGGCGCAGGCCGAACTGGACGCCCTGCGCGCACTGGTGCCGCAGCGCCAGGCGGCGGTGCAGTTGAGTCTGCACCGGCTGGCGGTGCTCACCGGGCAGCCGCCGGCGGCGTTGAATGAACCCTTGTCTGCGCCCCGGCCGTTGCCGGCGATCAGTGCGCGTATTGCGGTGGGTACGCCGGCTGACGTGCTGCGCCGCCGTCCGGATATCCAGGCGGCAGAGCGGCATCTGGCCGCAGCGACGGCGCGTATCGGCGTGGCGACTGCCGATCTGTTCCCGCGTTTTACCCTTGGCGCACTGCTGGGCTCGGTGGTGGGCCGCGACGGTGACCTGTTCACTGCGGGCGCCGAGTCACGCAGCGTAACGCTGGGTATCGACTGGACTTTTCTTGATGTGGAAGGCGTGCGTGCGCGTATTGCCGCTGCCGATGCCACCGGTGCCGAGCGGCTGGCGCAATACCAGCAGGCCGTGTTGCTGGCGTTGGAAGAAACCGAGAACGGGCTGGTGCGCTACCGCCACGCGCAAGAGCGCAGCCGTTGGCTGCAGGCCTCCAGCGAAGCGGCGCAGGCGGCGGTCGACCAGGCGCGCCTGCGCTACGAGCAGGGCTATATCGACTACTTCGAAGTGCTGGATGCCGAGCAGCAGCTGACCGGTGTGCGCAGTGATCTGGTGCAGAGCCGTATCGATACGGCAACCGCCATGGTCAGCGTCTACCGCTCACTGGCCGGCGCCCCGCCGGAACCCGAGGCATAGGGTCACGGCATGCCGTGACCGGGCGGCCTTGAAGACGGCGCTGGGCGAGATTGTCGAGGTTGCTTGGTGGAGAAGCCTGCGGCGTTCTCCACCCTACGATCCACCGGCGGGGGGTTAGAAGTTCGCCGGTGTGGTCGCGCTGATCAGCACGCAGGGCGCATCAAACGGATTGCGGAAGCGATGCGGCTGGTTGCTGTCGAAGTAGTAGCTGTCGCCGGTCTCCAGCACATAGACCTCGCTGCCTACGGTCACTTCCAGCTGGCCGCTGACCACGGTGCCGGCTTCTTCGCCTTCGTGGTTGAGCATGTCCGGGCCGGTGTCAGAACCCGGCGGGTAGGTCTCGTTGAGGAAGGCGAAGGCGCGGTTTGGGTGGCCCTTGCCAACCAGTTTCATGGTCACTTCATTGCTGCCGATGTCGAGCAGCTCGTCGGCGCGGTAAATCACCTTGCGTTGGCTGTCTTGCTCCAGCTCCAGCGAGAAAAAGTCGACCAGCGACATGGGGATACCGGAGAGCACTTTTTTCAGGGAGCTGACCGAGGGGCTGACGCTGTTCTTCTCGATCATGGAGATGGTGCTGTTGGTGACGCCGGCGCGCTTGGCCAGTTCACGCTGGGACAAACCCTTGAGTTTACGAATGGTTTTGAGACGGGCACCAACGTCCAATGGCTGCTTCCTCCGGCAAATCATGGGAGTGAACGCACGGACGGCGTTCCACCGGGAGGATAATTGCACGGCTGTTCAGAATTTTCAACGGCCGTGCAGTTCCATCAGTCTCGATAGTGACGGGGTACGCGGTTCAGGTTGCAGAACAGCTGATAGGGAATGCTGTCGGCCCAGCGGGCGACTTCGCTGGCGTTCAGGCCGTCGCCCCAGAGGGTAACTGCGCTACCCAGGCCGCTGGCGGGCAGGTCGGTCAGGTCAACCGTCAGCATGTCCATCGACACTCGACCAATCAGCCGCGTGCGCTGGCCGTCGACCAGCACTGGCGTGCCGTCTTTGGCGTGGCGCGGGTAGCCATCGGCGTAACCCATGGCAACCACGCCAACCCGGGTCGACCGGGGGGTGATAAAGCGCGAGCCGTAGCCGATGGGCTCTCCGGCCGGCAGCTCGCGCACGGCGATGATGCGTGAGGTCAGCTGCATCACCGGGCGCAGCTTGGCGGCGTTCTCCTGCGCGAACTCAAACGGCGTGGCGCCATACAGCATGATGCCAGGGCGCAGCCAGTCGTGATGGGCTTGCGGCCAGGCCAGGATGCCGGGTGAGTTGCACAGACTGGCTGCGCCCTCAAGGCCGGCGGTGGCGGCGGCAAAGGTGGCCAGTTGTTGTTCGGTCCGCCCGGTTTCGGGCTCGTCGGCGCGGGAGAAGTGGGTGATCTTGCTCAAGCTGGCCACCTGCGGCAGGGTGGCCAGACGCTGCCAGACGCTGGCGTATTCATCGGGGCTGAAGCCGACGCGGTGCATGCCGCTGTCGAGTTTCAACCAGATGTGCAGTGGGCGGCTAAGGGTGGCCTCCTGCAGCTGCAGCAGTTGCTCTTCATGGTGCAGCACGGCCCAGAGGTCGTGCTCGGCCAGCAGTGGCAGCTCCTCGGCCTCGAACCAGCCCTCCAGCAGCAGGATCGGCTGGCGGATGCCGGCGGCCCGCAGCTCCAGTGCCTCCTCTATGCAGGCCACGGCAAAGGCGTCGGCGCTACCCTGCAAGGCCTCGGCGCAGCGCACGGCGCCGTGCCCGTAGGCATTGGCCTTGATCACCGCAAAGGCGCGGCAACCGGATAGGGATTTGGCCAGTTGGTAGTTGTGGCGCAGGGCAGACAGGTCGATCAGGGCGTGGGCTGGGCGCATGACAAGGCATCTTGAATAAAAAAGACGGGGCAACGTGCCCCGCCAGAATATCAGACACCACTGAACGCGTGGGAGCGGTGACTGAGAGGGTGAACAAGTGTTGCCGCAACCTCAGGGCAGTGCAGCGACGACCGACATCTCGACCAGAATCTCCGGCTCGCACAGCTTGGCTTCAACGGTGGCGCGGGCCGGTGCGGTGCCAGCCGGCAGCCACTGATCCCAAACACCGTTCATGGCTTCAAAGTCGGCGTCGATGTCTTTCAGGTAGATGGTCACCGACAGGATCCTGGTCTTGTCGGTACCGGCTTCGGCCAGCAGCTTCTCGATCTCTGCGAGGGTGCTGCGGGTCTGCTCGGCGGCGCCTTTGGTGAGGTCGTCATCGGCGGCAACCTGACCGGCAAGATAGACCGTGTTCTGGTGAATCACGATCTGACTCATGCGGTGGTTAGTGTGCAGACGCTGGATGGCCATGGTGCTGGTGTTCCTTGTGGTTGGAGTAACGGTCAAAGCTGTAATCGCCGGCGTTCAGTGCGGGCTTTTCACCGGACAGCAGGTCGGCCAGCAGTTTGCTGGAGCCGCAGGACATGGTCCAGCCGAGGGTGCCGTGCCCGGTGTTGAAATACAGGTTGCGCAGGCTGCTGGCGCCGATGATCGGCGTGCCGTCCGGGGTCATCGGGCGAAAGCCGGTCCAGAAGGTGGCTTCGGCCACCTTGCCGCCCTGCGGGAACAGGTCGGAGACGACCATTTCCAGTGTGGCGCGGCGCTTCTCTTTCAGGCTGTCGTCAAAGCCGGTCAGCTCGGCCATGCCGCCCACGCGGATGCGGTCGGCAAAGCGGGTAACGGCGACCTTGTAGGTTTCATCCATGATGGTGGAAACCGGCGCCATCGCATCGTTGGCCACCGGGAGGGTCAGCGAGTAACCCTTGACCGGGTAGATCGGCAGGTCGAAGCCGAGCGGGCGGGCCAGTTTCGGTGAGAAGCTGCCAAGGGCCAGCACGTAGCGGTCGGCGGTCAGCAGTTCGCCGCTTTCCAGGCGCACGCCGTTGATCTGCGCGCCATCGCTGAGCAGTTCTGCAATGGCACAGTTGTAGCGGAATTCGACGCCCAGCTCGGCAGCCTTGGCCGCCAGGCGGGTGGTGAACAGGTGGCAATCACCGGTTTCGTCGTTGGGCAGGCGCAGGCCGCCGATGATCTTGCCGGCACTGGCGGCCAGGCCGGGTTCGGCGCGCACGCAGCCGTCACGGTCGAGGACTTCGTAAGGCACGCCGCAGCGTTCCAGCACGGCGATGTCCTTGGCGGCGGCATCCATCTGTTTCTGGGTGCGGAATACTTGCAGAGTGCCCTGCTCACGGTGTTCGTAATCGACGCCGCTGTCGCTGCGCAGATCCATCAGGCAGTCGCGGCTGTATTCGGCCAGGCGCATCATGCGTTCCTTGTTGACCGCGTAGCGCGCTGCAGTGCAGTTAGCGAGCATCTGTACCATCCAGCGGTACTGGTGCGGGTCGCTGGTCGGGCGGATGGACAGCGGCGGGTGCTTGGCCAGCATCCACTTGACCGCCTTGAACGGCACGCCCGGCGCGGCCCACGGGGCAGAGTAGCCGGGGGAAATCATGCCGGCGTTGCCGAAGCTGGTTTCCAGGCCGGCGCCAGGCTGGCGATCAACCACGGTGACCTGATGGCCGGCGCGGGCCAGATACCAGGCGCTGGTAACGCCGATGACGCCACTACCGAGGATGAGAACCTGCATGCTGTGCTCCCGCAAATGTGCTGATGAATTTGTTGTTGGGTGATATCGCTATTCTATGGCAAGTGATCTGGCCTGATTTTTCGTTTATTTTGCGTATTGCAGAGTAAGGTTCTTTTCAAAAGTTGTTTTTCAGGGGTATTTCATGAAAACCAGAAAGGCCTCCAGTCGCGAGCTGGATCGCATCGACCGCCATATCCTGCAATTGCTGCAGGAAGAGGGGCGGATGTCCTATGTGGAGCTGGGCGAGCGTGTGGGGCTGTCTACCACGCCCTGTATGGAGCGCGTAAAGCGGCTGGAACGGGAGAAGTTCATCCTCGGTTACGGCGCGCGGCTCAACCCGCAGAAGCTGCAGGCCAACCTGCTGGTGTTTGTCGAGATCAGCCTGTATTCCAAGTCGGCCGATATCTTTGATGACTTTCGCCGTGCTGCGACCAAGCTGCCGCACGTGCTCGAATGTCATCTGGTCTCGGGCGACTTCGATTATCTGATCAAGGCGCGGATTTCCGAGATGGCGTCCTACCGCAAGCTGCTGGGCGATATTCTGCTGCGCCTGCCCGGCGTACGGGAGTCGAAAAGCTATATCGTGATGGAAGAGCTGAAAGAGACGCTGGCACTGCCGATTCCGGAGTCAGACTGAGTGGGATTGTAGGGGCGCTGGTATCTGGTTATGCTGGCGTCAAATTTTATTTACGGTGTTTCACGATTTCAAACGCCATGATCGCAAACGGATAATCCCATGCTGCGCAGCGCAACCCATACCCACGAGCACGCCCCTTCTTATTACGCCGCCACCGCCAACCAGCAGCTCGGGCTGCCGGTTCTGCAGGGGGAGGAGCAGGCGGATGTCTGCATCGTTGGCGGCGGTTTTACCGGCGTTAACACGGCGCTGGAGCTGGCCGAGCGCGGGCTGTCGGTGGTGCTGCTGGAAGCGCATCAGATCGGCTGGGGCGCCAGCGGCCGTAATGGCGGTCAACTGATTCGCGGCGTTGGCCATGACGTTGACCGTTTCGAAAAGCAGATTGGCGCCGAGGGTGTGCGTAGCCTGAAGCTGATGGGTATCGAGGCGGTCGAGATCGTCACCGAGCGCATTGCGCGCTTCAATATCGACTGTGATCTGACCATGGGCTACTGCGATCTGGCCAACAAGCCAGCGCACATGGAAGGCTTTTTGGCTGATCGTGAAGAGCTGCAATCACTGGGTTATCGCCACGAGATGACGCTGATCGAGCGCGAGCAGCTGCACAGCGTGGTCGGCTCCGATCAGTATATCGGCGGCATGACCGATATGGGTTCCGGCCACCTGCACCCGCTTAATCTGGTGCTGGGCGAAGCCGCCGCTGCTCGTCAGCTCGGCGCTCGGCTGTTTGAACATTCGCCCGTCAGCCGCATTGAGTATGGCGACACCCTGACCGTACACACGGCCACCGGCCGGGTGCGGGCCAAGCAGCTGGTGCTGGGCTGCAATGCCTATATGGGGCAGCTCAACCCCAAGCTTGGCGGCACGGTGATTCCGGCCGGCAGTTATGTGATTGCCACCGAGCCGCTGGGCGAGGAGCGCGCGCGCAGCCTGATTCCGCAGAACATGGCGCTGTGTGACCAGCGGGTGGCGCTGGATTACTACCGCCTCTCGGCGGACCATCGCCTGCTGTTTGGCGGCGCCTGTCACTACTCCGGCCGTGACCCGGCGGACATTGCCGCCTACATGCGGCCGAAGATGCTCAAGGTGTTCCCGCAGCTGGCCGATGTGAAGGTCGAGTTCCAGTGGGGCGGCATGATCGGCATCGGCGCCAACCGCTTGCCGCAGATCGGCCGGCTCGATGAGCAGCCCAATGTATTCTACGCCCAGGCCTACTCCGGCCACGGCGTCAACGCCACCCACCTGGCAGCCCGCCTGCTCGCCGAAGCCATCGCCACCCAGGCCAGTAGCGGGTTTGATGTGTTCGCCAAGGTACCGCACCTGGCCTTCCCGGGCGGCCAGCGCTTGCGCGCGCCGCTGCTGGCGATGGGGATGCTGTGGGAGCGGACCAAGGAACTGTTTTAGCGGGCCGGCGCTGGGGCACCGGCGGCTGAAGGCTTGAAGCTGAAGGCTGGAAGTTAGAAGCAGCCTGAGCTGTTGCAGTGACTGGATCTTGGCCGCTATCAGGCAAGGTTGCTTGAGCACGTTTTTGAATGGCGTGCACCCTGTCCAGCCTCCAGCCTCCAGCCTCCAGCCTCCAGCCTCCAGCTGGCCTAAACCTCTACCAGCCCCCACGGCAGCTCTGCCACCTTGGCCGGCTGTGCGCTGAGGTCGATCAGGTCGCCGTTGCCGGGGATCAGGCCGCCCAGTCCCAGTTCGCGGCCCAGCGCCATATGCGCCTGCTGGTGATAAAGCTCGCCGTGGACCGGCAGCAGGTAGCGGGCCTTGAGCCAGCCGTACAGCTGGCGCAGGTCGTCCTGCGGGGGATGGCCGGAGGCGTGCACCTGGGGCTGCAGGTCGTCGTCGATCAGCTCGACGCCCTGCTCTTTCAGACCCTGCTTGATGCGCTCCAGCGCCGCCTCGTTGCCGGGGATCAGGCGCGAGGAGAAGATGACGGTATCGCCCGGCTCCAGGCTCAGGTGCGGATGGCTGCCAGCGGCCAACCGGCCCAGCGCCGCGCCCGGTTCGCCCTGACTGCCGGTGCACACCCACAGCTGCTGCTCGCGCGGCAGATGGCCCAGTTCCCATGGGCCGATATAGCCGGGTCGCGCGCGGAGGTAGCCCTGAGCGCGCCCGATGCTGTGCATGTGGGTGAGGCTGCGGCCCAGCAGCGCAGCATAGCGCCCGCAGTCGAAGGCGATATCCGCCAGGCTGTGCAGGCGCGCCAGATTGCTGGCAAAACAGGTGACGATAACGCGCTGGCGACAGGGCCGGATAGCATCCTGCAGACCGTTTTGCACGGTGGCCTCAGACCGGCTGGCGCCGGACACCGGGGCGTTGGTCGAGTCGCCAACGACAACGTCAATGCCGTCACGTCCCAGCTGCTGCAGGCGTGCCTGCGCGGTCAGCTCGCCAACCACCGGATGGTTGTCCAGCTTCCAGTCGCCGCTGTGGTACAGGCGTTTGCCGGCGACCTCCAGCACGATGGCATGGGACTCGGGGATCGAGTGGGTGACCGGAATCCATTCGGCCTGAAACGCGCCGATGCCGATGGGCTCAAGCGGACGAATCTCCTGCAAACGCGGCCAGGTCAGGCCCGGGTCTAGCTTGGCGCGAATCAGCCTGGCGGCAAAGGGGCTGGCGTAGATCGGGCACTCCAGCGCGCGCCAGAGGTGTGGAATAGCGCCGATGTGGTCTTCGTGACCGTGGGTGATGAGAATCGCCGACAGCGTGATGTCATAGCGTTCCAGCGCGGCCAGACTGGGCACCGAGACGGCGTTGCGACCGCTGGGTGTCGGGTTCAGGGCAAAGCCGCAATCTACCGCAATCCACTCGCCGGCCGAACCATACAGATAGAAGTTGGCGCCGAACATACCCGCGCCGCCCAAGGCCACAAACCAGGGGCCTGGCTGGCGGTGGAGTTGGTCGAAGCGGGCGCGCATGGGGAAACCTTATGTTGGGTGTGAAGCGGTGTACTGCGCGGCTGGAAGCTCGAGGCTGGAGGCTGGAGGCTTAAAGCAGAGCGAGTGGCTACCAACGATTGTGCTCATAATAGGGTGCTTGACGCGGTCTGGCCAACCAGCAAGACTGATTTGCCTTCAGCCTTCAGCCTTCAGCCTTCAGCCTTCAGCCTTCAGCCTTCAGCCTTCAGCCTTCAGCCTTCAGCCTTCAGCCGCTGTTATCCAAAAAACCAATAGCAGACGCCAATGGCGGTGAGCATACCGGCCAGATCAGCCAGCAGCGCGCAGCCGAGCGCGTGGCGCACGCGGCTGATGCCGATGGCGCCGAAGTAGACGGCAAGCACGTAGAAGGTGGTTTCGGTGCTGCCCTGGAAGGTGGCGGCCAGCTGGGCCGGGAAGCTGTCGACGCCAAAGGTGTTCATGGTTTCGATCATCATGGCGCGCGAGCCGCTGCCCGACAGGGGTTTGATGAAGGCGGTTGGCAGGGCGTCGATAAAGCGGGTGTCCCAACCCAGCCCTTCGACCAGCCAGCGGATGCCGTCGAGCAGTGCATCCAGCACGCCGCTGGCGCGCAGCACGCCGACGGCCACCAGCATGGCGACCAGAAACGGCAGCAGCGAGATGGTGACCTCAAAGCCCTGTTTGGCCCCTTCGATAAAGCTGTCGTAGACGTTCACCTTGCGCAGCGCGGCGATCAGCAAAAAGGCGATGACAATGCCGAACAGAGTGAGGTTGCCGACCAGTGTAGAAGTGGCTGCCAGCGCCTCGGCCGACAGGCCAGCCAGGGTGGTCAGCAACAGCCCGAGGGCGACGGCGCCGCCCGCCAGATACGCCAGCACCACCGGGTCCCAGAGCCGCAGGCGCTGAATCAGCGCGACGCTCAGCAGGCCAACCAGACTGGAGGCACTGGTAGCCAGCAGGATCGGCAGGAACACTTCGGTCGGGTCGCTGGCGCCCTGCTGCGCGCGGTACATGAAGATGGTGATCGGCAGCAACGTCAGCGACGAGGTGTTGAGCACCATGAACAGGATCTGCGCGTTGCTGGCGGTGTCCTTGCTCGGGTTGAGGCTCTGTAGCGAGTGCATGGCCTTGATGCCGATGGGTGTGGCGGCGTTGTCCAGACCAAGCACATTGGCGGCGAAGTTCATGGTGATGTGCCCCAGCGCCGGGTGCCCTGCTGGCACCTCCGGCATCAGGCGGCGAAACAGCGGTGTGAGCAGGCGGGCCAACTGATTGATCAGCCCCGCCTTCTCGGCAATGTTGAGAAAGCCGAGCCACAGGGTCATGGTGCCGACCAGCACCAGAATGATGTCCACACTAAGCCGTGCCATATCGAACAGCGCGGTGACCAGACGGCTGAACACCTCGGCGTCGCCCAGCCCTAGCCATTGCCAGAGTGCGGCAGCAAAAGCGCTGATGAAAAAGCCGAGCCAGATCCAGTTCAGCATGCCTGATCAGTCCGCGGCGGTGCAGGGTGGCAGGCGCGGGCTGAGCTGAGCCTGATCCGGCTGATACCACTGGGGCGTGGGATCGTTGAGCAGTGCGCGGCCCTGCTCTGGTACCAGCGCGGCCAGCAGCGCGGCTGTCTCGCTGTCGGGTAGCCCGTCAAAGCGCGCTGGGCGAAAGCGCATCTGGAAAGCGGCGATCACGTTGCGGGTGGCCTCATCCAGGCTGCCGTGGCTCGGTACGGCGTAGCCCCAGCGCTGCAGTCCTTGCTGGAACCAGGCCACCGAGGGTGTGCGGCCCATCAGCCAGTGGCGCATCACGTCGGTGCGCTGCGGATCAGCGCGGGCGGCTAGGCCCGCCGCTTCCAGTTGCGCCCACGGAAACAGCGGGCCGGGGTCGACCTTGCGCTGTGGCGCGACGTCGCTGTGGCCGATGAAGGCGTCCGGTGGTAGCTGGTGGCGTTGCTGGATGTCCTTGAGCAGATCGATTAACGCGTCGATCTGCGGCTGCTGCCAGGGGTGCCACTGGCGGCAGGTTGCGGTGTCGGTGTAGCCGGGCTGTACCAGCTCGATGCCAATCGAGTTGGCGTTCAGCCAGGTGCGGCCCTGCCAGCTGCTGTCGCCGGCGTGCCAGGCGCGGCGGTTTTCATCCACCAGCTGATAGATCACCGGCTCACCGTCGCTGATCAGGTAATGACTGCTGACATCGCGCTGGGTCAGGGTGAAGAGTGAGCGTTCGAAACCGGACGAGGTGTAATGCAGTACCACGTACTGCACGCGGCTGTCCTGGCTTTTGGCCTGGTAGCGGGTGTTGATGCTGGGAGACGTGCTACAGCCGGCGAGCAGCAAGGCTGACAGGGCGGCCAGAACCAGGCGGTATCGGATCAGCATACTCATGGATTCGCCGCGTGCACCACCCTGTTGCGGCCCTGCTCCTTGGCCTGGTACATCGCCTTGTCGGCGCGATCGAAGGTGCTGTCCAGGGAGTCGTTGGGCAGGAACTCAGTGGCGCCAATGGAGATGGTGACCGGCACTGGCTCGTTCTTGAAGTGAAAGGGTGTGCCGGCGATGCCTTCGCGCAGCTCTTCCAGCGCCACAACGCCTTGTTCGGGGCTAATGCCGGGCATCAAAATAACAAACTCTTCGCCACCGAAGCGGCCGATAAAGTCGGTCTTGCGCAGGCGGCGTGACAGCTGCTGGGCAATCAGCCGCAGCACCTTGTCGCCGGCCAGGTGTCCGAAACGGTCATTGATCGACTTGAAGTTGTCTACATCCAGCACCACCAGCAGCAGTCGGCCGCCGTAGCGCTGCCAGCGTTCAAACTCCTCGTCCATGCGCTGTTGCAAGCCGCTGCGATTGGCGAGCCCGGTGAGGGTGTCGACCATCGCCTGCTGGCGCTGTTCCTCCAGGTGTCGGCGGAAGGTTTGCGCTTCCAGCTCCATCACCTGGATGCGCTCGACCATGGTGGACAGGCGCTCGGCGACTTCGTTGTCGCGCTGCTCGCGCAGGGCGCGGGCTTCATCAATGTTATCCAGCAGGCTGTTGAGGCGGGTTTCGACGTTGGCCTTCAGGGTGTTCAGGTCGTCGGCAGCGCGCACGTTGTCGTTGATCAGCTCCACCTGTCCACGAATGGCGCCGGCCAGCTCGCGCTCGGCATCCAGCGAGCCGCTGTAACTGCTCTGGGCGTCTTCCAGGTTGCCCTGGAACTGGCTAAGACGCTGGTTGAGCTGCTGCAGATAGCGCTCGAAATCCGCCTGTCGGCTTTGCTGAGCGCCCAGTACCAGCTCGCAGAGCGAGTCCAGTACGGCGGTCAGCTCGTACCAGTTAAGGCCTTTGCTGACCTGGTCGCGTAGCTGGTCACGGGCGTTCTGCTGGCGTTCCAGCACCTGTAGCTCGCTCAGCAGGCGCAATAAAATCGATTCGATATGGGCGGCCAGCTGCGAAAAATGCTGCTCTTCGCCACTGATATTGCCGCTGGGCACCGCTTCAACGCTGGCCGGGGGTTCCGGCGCCGGGGCGCTGGCAAGCGGGGTGTCGTCGGCAGTATCGATTTGCTTGTCGGCAGCGGCCGCTTGGCCGGCTCGCTCCTTGCGGCCCAGCAGTCGTGACCACAAGCCACCAGCGGCGGCAGGCTGTTCCTGCTGCAACGTTTGGCGTTGCAGGTGCTGCAGCTCGGCCAGCCAGGCCGGTAGCAGGCGCGGCAGATCGGCCTGCTCATCGAGCTGACGATCAAGCTCGCGCAGGCTGCGGGCCACCTCTTTCGGTGGGTCGCATTCGTGCAACTGCTCAATCAGCTCCTGCAGTGCCTTGATGGTTTCGATGGCGCGTTGCTGGCGGGTCTGGTCGGCGGCGAGCACGGCGCGTTCCAGGTCCGGTAGCAGCTCGCCCAGCAGGTGAACAGGGGCTTCTGCGCGCAAGGCGCGACGTAGCTCGTTTAGTCGTTTATCCAGCAAGGGATCGATGCCGGCGGCGGCAATGCTGACGCGAACCAGGCCACGCTTGAGCAGCTCGGTCTGCTCGTCAGGCTCGATATCGTGGTGCGAGCCGTTGGCGCTTAACTGGGTATCCGACATGGGGGCTCCGGGGGTTAATTACCAGAGATTATAGGGAATGCGGGCAGGCTGGCTAGTCTGCGCAGTGCTTGTTGCAGCTCAGCCAATCAAGCGGTGCTGCTCTGCTTCCCGGGCCTAGGATGAGGGGGACAGGTCGGAGGGCGTCGGGTCCTGACACAGGCTGCTCGGCAGCTTGATATGCATGGCCACCGGCAGGTGATCGGAAATGGCTTGCGGTAGTACGTCAACCCGGGCGATTTCCAGGCTGGGGCTGATCAGAATATGGTCCAGCACGCGCGCCGGGCGCCAGCTGGGATAGGTGCCAGGCAGGTCGGGCGCCTGCAGGTTGGCGCCTTTGAGCGGAGAACACTCTAGCAGGTCTTCGGCGTGGGTGTTCATGTCACCCATCAGCACCACATGGCGATGGTCGGCAATGCGCTCGCGTACGTAGGCCAACTGGTTTGCCCGTCCTTTGGGACTCAGCGCCAGATGCATCATGACCACCAGCAGCGAGTCTTCGCCCTGTCCGAACTGTGTCAGGATGGCGCCGCGTCCAGGCAGTATGCCTGGCAGCTTGTGATCTTCGAGCAGGTCCGGGGCAAAGCGACTGAGTAAACCATTGGAATGCTGAGCGAAGCGCCCGAGGTTGCGGTTGAGTTGCTGGTACCAGTAGGGAAAGCCGCTTTCGCGGGCGAGGTGCTCAACCTGGTTGACGAAGCCGGAACGCAGGCTGCCGCCGTCGACCTCCTGCAGCGCGACCAGGTCAAACTCGCCCAGCAGCTGTGCTACCCGCCCCAACTGCCGCTGGCGCCCGGCGTGCGGTAGCAGGTGCTGCCAGCTGCGGGTCAGGTAGTGGTGATAGCGTTGGGTATTGATACCGACCTGGATATTGAAACTCAGCAGGCGCAGCACATCGGGTAGTGGCTGTCGGTCGGTGGCGCACAGGTCATTGGTACGCAGCTCACCCGGCGCCATGTGGCCCCGGGTAGTGCGGCGACTGTTGATGTTGCCAACCGACAGCATGGATCAGCGCTGTGCTGCCTGGCGTTCCTGCTCGATCAGGTATTCGGCAATCTTCATCATGTTTTCGTAGCTGCCGGCCATCTGACCTTCGATGCGGTACTTGCCGTTGATAATCAGGCAGGGCACCCCGGTGGCGCGGTACGAACGGGCCAGGCGGCTGGCCTGGTCGATGCGGCTTTTTACGCCGAAAGAACTCCAGGCCTTGCGGAACTCCTCTTCGGTGATGCCGTAGTCTTCCAGGAAGTCGATCATGGCGTCTTCACTTTCCAGGCGGTTGCCCTGCTTGTGAATAGCGTTGAATACCGCGTCGTGGGTTTCTTCCAGCTTGCCCAGGCTGTCCAGGGTGTAGAACAGCTGGCCATGGGTGTTCCAGTTGCCGCCAAACATCGCCGGCACCGGGCGGAAGTTGACGTCGTCAGCAAGGGTCTTGCTCCACTCGGTAACGAGCGGGTTCAGGGTGTAGCAGTGCGGGCAGCCGTACCAGAACAGCTCTGCTACCTCGATTTTGTCAGGGTCGGCGGTCGCGGCCGGCGTCGGCAGCACGACGTAGTGTACTCCAGCCTGGTATTGGGCCTGCTGGGCTTGGGCCAGGGCAAAGCTGCCGAGCAGCCAGATCAGGGCAACGCTGAACAACGCACGCATGTAAGACTCCAAAACGGGGATATGACAGATATGAGACCCGACAGTAGAACAAAGATTCCGCGATTACCAGACACAAACCTGCGAGCACAAAAAAGGGCGGCCAATGGCCGCCCTTTTTTTGTTACAAGCCCTTACGCTTAACGCAGGCCCTGGATATAGGCGGAAACCGCTTCGATATCCTTGTTGCTCAGGCGGCTGGACACGGTCTGCATGATCGCGGCTTCACCGTCGTTGGTGCGGTTGCCCTCGCGGAAGTCGGTCAGCTGCTTGGCGGTATAGGTGGCATGCTGGCCGGCCAGGCGCGGATAGGAGGCGGGCGGGTTACCCTTGCCGGTCGGGGAGTGGCAGCCGGTGCAGGCCGGCAGGCCCGTTTCCAGGTTGCCGCCGCGGAAGATGGCTTCGCCGCGTGCGGCCAGGGCCGGGTCGGCAGCGCCCAGGGTCATGCTTTGGGAGGCGAAGTAGGCGGCGATATCAGCCATGTCCTGCTCGTTCAGTCCAGCCAGCATGCCGGTCATTTCAACAACGGTACGGCGGCCTTCCTTGATGTCAGTCAGCTGCTTGAGCAGATACTGTTCGCCCTGACCAGCCAGCTTCGGGAAGTTGGGGGCCGGGCTATTGCCGTCCGCGCCGTGGCAGGCGCCACAGACAGCGATCTTGCCTTGACCTGCTTCTGCGTTGCCTTCCAGAGCATGCGCGCTCGTGGCGACACCCAGGGTCAGCAGCAGACTAACGAGTAATTTATTCATCGGCTAATCCAATAACGGCTAAAAGAAAACGTGTTGGCCTTGCCTGCTGTCCGGCCTTGTTGACCGCGTTATCCAGCGCAGGCTGCCTTGATTTTGTGCTCATGCTAGCGGCGCACTGGCCCTGGCGCAATGGCTTAAATGCCGCACCCGAAGCTGCAGTCTTGGCTGGCAGGAGTCTAAGGGGGCTGACACGGGCCGGGGCAATTGGTCAGTGCTTCCCATAACCGCGGCATTATATACTAAGCGGGCCTCAAACGTGAATGTCATCAGTCTTGGGTCGGCAGGGCCGGCCCCAACGGGAATTCCATGTCTTCCAGCACCCCCCTCGTCTCCCTGTGTCAGCAGGCCACCTTTATCAAGAGCGCCAGCCTGGTATCCCAGTGCCCGCCCGATCTTGGACTCGAAGTGGCCTTTGCCGGGCGCTCCAATGCGGGCAAGTCGAGCGCCCTGAACACCCTGACGCACGCGCGACTGGCGCGTACCTCGAAGACACCGGGGCGCACCCAGCTGATCAATTTTTTCCGGCTGGATGACGAGCGCCGCCTGGTGGATCTGCCCGGTTACGGCTACGCCAAGGTGCCACTGGAGCTGAAGGCGCACTGGCAACAACATCTGGATGCCTACCTGACCGGTCGCCAGAGCCTGGTGGGGCTGGTGCTGGTGATGGACCTGCGTCATCCGCTGTCGGACTTTGACTGCATGATGCTGGAATGGGCACGCAAGAGTGATATTCCGGCCCACGTGCTGCTCAGCAAGGCCGACAAGATGGCCTTTGGCGCGGCCAAGAATGCACTGCTCAAGGTGCAGACGCGTATGCGCAAGGAGCTGCGCTCCAATGCCAGTGTGCAGCTGTTCTCTTCGCCCAAGCGCATGGGCATTGATGAGGCCCACGCACGGCTGGCGCAGTGGTTGTTCCCGACTGAGCCAGATGAGCTGGAAGCGGGTGAGAGCTGAATGTCAGGCAAAAAAAACCCCGAGCTTCTATGGGGAGGGAGGCTCGGGGTTCAACTAACCGGGCTGTGCTAGGAAAGGGAGTGCCCGGTTTTTCTGCCAACACTAAATCACATCTAAGGAGCATGAATGGCTCTCAAGCCGTTCATAAGCTCTGACCGGGCGGGTTCGGGATAAGTTCAAAAAAAGATTTAGACGGAAGGGTTATGAAAACAGTCGCGCTTAGGCGCGGCTGTTTTCAGCGGCAAGCTTCAAGCGGCAAGCCGCAAGCTGGGCCGGTGCGGGGGCGAGCCGCGCGGATTTCTTGCGACCATGTGTAGCGGTAAAGCCAGTAGAAAATACTTGACCGCCTCGCCATCGCGCGCACCCTGATTAAGCTTGCAGCTTGCAGCTTGCAGCTTGCAGCTTGCAGCTTGCAGCTTGCAGCTTGCAGCTTGCAGCTTGCAGCTTGCAGCTTGCAGCTTGCAGCTTGCAGCTTGCAGCTCGGCCCAAAGGGCCGCCGCTAGTGCGCCTCGTCCCAGTTATCCCCCACCCCTACCTCGACTACCAGCGGTACATCGAGTTCGGCGGCCTGGGCCATGTGCTCCTTGAGGCCCTGGGTGACGGCATCGATCTGGTCTTCACGTACTTCCAGAACCAATTCGTCGTGTACCTGCATGATGACGCGGGCATCCAGGCTGCTGTCGTTCAGCCAGGACTCGACCTTGATCATCGCGCGCTTGATGATGTCGGCGGCGGTGCCTTGCATCGGCGCGTTGATGGCGGTGCGCTCGGCGGCCTTGCGCATGGCCTGATTCTTGGCGTGAATCTCCGGCAGGTACAGCCGGCGGCCGAACAGGGTTTCGACATAGCCCTGCTCGCTGGCCTGCTCGCGGGTGCGCTCCATGTAGCTGAGCACGCCCGGGTAGCGGGCAAAGTAGCGGTCGATGTAGGCCTGGGCCTGCTTGCGGTCGACGCCAATCTGCTTGGCCAGACCGAAGGCGCTCATGCCGTAGATCAGGCCGAAGTTGATCGCCTTGGCACTGCGGCGCTGATCGGTGGTCACCTCGTCGAGGGTAACGCCGAACACCTCGGCGGCGGTGGCGCGGTGTACGTCCAGGTCGTGTTTGAAGGCATCCAGCAGGCCGGTGTCCTGGGCCAGGTGCGCCATGATGCGTAGCTCGATCTGCGAGTAGTCGGCGGCCAGCAGCTTGTAGCCCTTGGGCGCGACAAAGGCCTGGCGGATGCGTCGGCCCTCGCTGGTGCGAATCGGGATGTTCTGCAGGTTTGGGTCGGAGGACGACAGGCGCCCGGTGGCGGCCACGGCCTGATGGTAGGAGGTGTGGATACGCCCGGTGCGCGGGTTAATCTGCTCCGGCAGGCGGTCGGTGTAGGTGCTCTTGAGCTTGCTGACGCTGCGGTACTGCATGATCACCTGCGGCAGCTCAAAGCCCTGCTCTGCCAGTTCGGCCAGCACCGCCTCGGCGGTGGAGGGCTGACCCTTGGCGGTTTTCGACAGCACCGGCAGGCCTTGCTTCTCATACAGGATGGCGCCCAGCTGCTTGGGTGAGCCGAGGTTGAACTCCTCGCCCGCCAGCTCGAATGCCTGGCGTTCCAGCGCGACCATCGTTTCGCCCAGCTCAATGCTCTGCTGGCCCAGTAGCTTGGCGTCGACCAGTGCGCCGTTGCGCTCGATGCGTGCCAGCACCGGCATCAGCGGCATTTCAATCTCCTGCAGCACACGCGCCAGCGACGGCTGTGGCTGCAGCTTGGCCCACAGGGTCTGGTGCAGGCGCAGGGTCACGTCGGCGTCTTCGGCGGCGTAGGGGCCGGCCTGCTCCAGTGCAATCTGATCAAAGGTCAGCTGCTTGCTGCCCTTGCCGGCGATCTCTTCGAACTTGATGGTGCCTTGGCCCAGATACTTGAGCGACAGGCTGTCCATGTCGTGACGGGTGGCGGTGGCGTCCAGCACGTAGGATTCGAGCATGGTGTCAAAGGCCACGCCCTGCACGCGGATGTCGTAGTGGGCCAGCACGTTGATGTCGTACTTGGCGTGCTGCGCGACCTTGGCCTTGGCCGGGTCTTCCAGATAGGGCTTGAGCGCGGCGAGTACCTTATCGCGATCGAGTTGCTCGGGTACGCCCATATAGCTGTGGGCAACCGGAATGTAGGCTGCCTCGTGGGGCTGCACCGCCAGCGACACGCCAACCAGTTCGGCGCGCTGGGCGTCGATGCTGGTGGTTTCGGTGTCGAAGGCGAACAGCTCGGCGGCCTCGAGCTTGCCGAGCCAGCGTTCAAAGTCGGCCTGCTCGGTGATGATCTCGTACTGGTTTTCTTGCGCTTGTTCGGCGGCATCGCCGCTGTCACTGGCCTGGCCTTCGGCCTTGGCTTCGCGCAGCAGATCGTCCAGCCAGCTTTTGAACTCCATCTCGCGGTACAGCTCGATCAGTGCTTCGCGGTTGGCGGCGCTGGGTTGCAGCGCGTCGACTTGCACCTCCAGCGGTACATCCAGCTTGATGGTGGCCAGCTGGTAGGACAGGTAGGCCATCTCCTTGTGTTCTTCGAGCTTCTCGGGCAGCTTCTTGGCGCCGCGAATCGGTAGTTCCGGCACCTTGTCCAGGCTGTTGTAGATCACGTCCAGGCCGCCGCCCACGCCGGTCAGCAGGCCCAGTGCGGTTTTCTCACCGACACCGGGGACGCCCGGGATGTTATCGACCTTGTCGCCCATCAGCGCCAGGTAGTCGATGATCAGTTCCGGCCCGATACCAAACTTGTCGCGCACGCCCTGAATGTCCATCACGGTGTTGGTCATGGTGTTGACCAGGGTGATGTGCTCGTCGACCAGCTGCGCCATATCCTTGTCGCCGGTGGAGATCACCACGGCACGGCCGGCGTCGGCGCTCTGCCGCGCCAGGGTGCCGATCACGTCGTCGGCCTCAACGCCGTCGACACACAGTAGTGGCAGGCCGAGTGCGCGAACGGCTGCGTGCAGCGGCTCGATCTGGGCGCGCAGGTCGTCAGGCATGGGCGGGCGGTGCGACTTGTACTGCTCAAACATCTCGTCGCGGAAGGTCGGTCCCTTGGCGTCAAATACCACGGCAATCGGGCTTTGGGGATACTGCTTGAGCAGGCTTTTCAGCATGTTCAGCACGCCCTTGACGGCGCCGGTGGGCAGGCCTTTGCTGGTGGTCAGCGGGGGCAGGGCGTGGAAGGCGCGGTAAAGATAGGACGAGCCGTCCACCAGGATCAGGGGTGTGGTGTCTGTCATGCGTCAGGTCAACAATTCGGGAGCCAATGGGGCTAGAATGAAAGCATCATTCAGGCAAAGGACAAGACTACCATGATTCGCAAAGTTGGCTTTGGATTGGCCGCCGCGCTGTTGCTGGGCAGTGCATCGGTCATGGCGCAAGACGCGGTCCCGGGTGACCCGGAAGTAACCATCCGTCAGGAAGGTGATCGGACGGTTGAGGAGTACCGCGTCAACGGCTTCCTCTATGCCATCAAGGTCATCCCCAGCAGCGGCGCGCCCTACTATCTGGTGGCCGTGGATGAAGACGGCAACTACGTGCGCTCCGACCAGCCTGACGGGCTGCGTATCCCTTCCTGGAAGATCTTTGAGTGGTGAGTTGAGCCGTGTCGGTATTTACTCCGCTGGCGCAGGCCGAGCTGGAAACCTTTGTCGCCGGCTTTGACCTGGGGCGCCTGATTGGCTTTCAGGGCATTGAAGGCGGCAGCGAGAACAGCAATTTTTTTGTCAGTTGCGAGCAGGGCGACTTTGTTCTCACCCTGGTTGAGCGCGGTGACCCGGCGGTTCTGCCGTTTCTGGTCGAGCTGCTGGCCTGCCTGCAGGGCGCTGGCCTGGCCGTGCCCTACGCGGTTGCCGATCGCAGCGGCCACTGCATCCACCAGCTCAAGGAGCGCCCCGCGTTGTTGCAACCGCGCCTGGCCGGGCGGCACATCGAGCAGCCGGATGCCAGTCACTGCGAGGCGGTTGGCGGCTGGTTGGCGCAGTTGCACCTGGCTACCCGTGACAACGCGTTGGCCCGGGCGGATGAACGTGGCGTTGACTGGATGCAGGATCAGGCGCGTCGCCAGCTCTCGCAGCACAGCGGTGAACTGGCCGAGGTGCTGGAGACCTTGCTGACCCAGCTGGTGCATTGGCGCCGGCAGGATCCGGGCCTGCCGCGCGCCGTGCTGCACGCTGACCTGTTCCGTGACAACGTGCTGTTTGACGGCCACCACCTGAGCGGTGTGATCGACTTTTACAACGCGGCCAGTGGCTGGATGCTGTACGACGTGGCGATTGCCGTGAACGACTGGTGTCTGGGTGACGACGGCGCGCTGCAGCCCCGCCGTGCGCGTGCGCTGTTGGCAGGGTACGCAGCGCGGCGCCCTTTCACTGCCGCTGAGGCCCAGTGCTGGCCCGCCATGCTGCGGCTGGCGGCGCTGCGTTTTTGGCTGTCGCGGCAGATTGCGGCAGAGGAATTTGCCGGGCAGGCCGGCGTGCTGGTGAAGGACCCGCAGCATTTTGCCCGTCTGCTGCTGCAGCATCGGGTGGTGCCGGTAGGTCTGCCGCTGGCGCTCTAGTCGATAGCGGCTAAGCTGAATAAAGAACAGATCAGCGGCGTCGTTGGGCAGTGCCGTTTGCTATGAAAGCAATCCACGGAGCTGCCCATGATTCCTGTCGACGGAGCCTTCATTCTCGCCGTTTCCCCGCGCTTTTCCGGCGCTCGCGCTGATGCCCAGCGGCGCATCGTCGGTGATATCTCTGCCGCCTTCGCCCCCACCCTCGCCCATTACCGCATCGACAGTCGTCTGCGTATTGCGCACTTCATGGCGCAGGTGACCCACGAATGTGCCGGGTTTCGTACCACCGAGGAGTTTGCCAGCGGTGCTGCCTACGAAGGGCGGCGGGATCTGGGCAACACCGAGCGCGGCGACGGCCGGCGTTACAAGGGGCGCGGGCTGATCCAGCTGACCGGGCGAGCCAACTACCGGCAAATGAGCGAGCGTCTGGGCCTGCCGCTGGAGGCCGAGCCAGAGCTGGCGGCCGAGCCACTCACATCGCTGAAAATCGCCTGTGAGTACTGGCACACCCGCCAGATCAACGAGGCGGCTGACCGTGATGACCTGATTCGCGCTACTCGACTGGTCAACGGCGGACTAAACGGGTTGGAAGATCGGCGCCAGTATCTGCAGAAAGCCAAGACCGCGCTGGCAGCGCTGGAGGGCTTGCGGGTGTCGCAGGCGCAAGGCGGTGCCACGGTAGCCCTGCGGCGCGGCTCCTTTGGTGATGCGGTGCAGGAGCTGCAAGAACTGCTGGCCGCCCGAGGCTATCCGCTGTCAATCGATCGTGACTTTGGCCCGGCAACCGAGCTGGCGGTAATGCAGTTTCAGCAGACCGCCGGTTTGCTGGTCGACGGCATTGTCGGCCAGAAGACCTGGGCTGCGCTGCGTAGTCGCTAGATCCTGTGCTGCGTTTCAGCCTTCGGTCGCATCGGGGGGCTGAAAACCCTGCTCTGGTCCGTGATCAATCTCAAGGGCGCAGATGACGCGCAATTGTGCATGCTGGCGTGCCAGCGCACCAAGGTGCAGCTGCGCAAGGCCGGTCAGTCCATTGACCCGGCCTTGCAGCACCTGGGGTAACAGGCTTACTGCTTTGTGGGCGTGTTGCGCATCAGCAGATAGTGCAGCACGGCGCCCAGCAGTGCGCCCAGCAGCCAGGCGTAACCATGCAACTGGCTCAGCACGGGCACCCATACCGAGGCAACGGAGAACACAGAGGCCACCGCAAAAGCGATCATTGCCTTGCGGTTCCAGCCGCCGTTGAAGTAGTAGCTGCTACCCGGCTCGGCGCTGAACAGATCCTGCAGGTTCAGCTGCTGTTTGCGCACCAGGTAGTAGTCCGCGACGATGATGCCGTACAGCGGTGCCAAAATGGCGCCCAGGGTGTCGACGAAGGCAGCGATGCCCACCTGGCTGATAAAGGCCACCCACAGTGCACCAATAAAGAACGCAATGGCTGCGGTGATAAAGCCGCCGGTGCGGGCGCTGATGCGTGCGGGCGCCAGGTTGGCGATGTCGTAGGCCGGCGGAATAAAGTTGGCTACCAGGTTGATGCCGACTGTGGCGGCAAAGAAGGTCAGTGCGGCGATAATGGTCAGCGTGAGGCTGTCGACGCGGGCGACAATATCGGTCGGGTTGGTCAGCGTCTCGCCAAATACCACCACGGTGCCGGCGGTGATCACCAGCGCGATGACCGAGAAAATCGCCAGGCTCACCGGCAGCCCCAGGAAGTTACCGACGGTCATCTGCTTCTCGCTTTTGACAAAGCGGGCAAAGTCGCCGTAATTGATCACCACCGCCGCGAAGTACGCCACCATGGTGCCAACCACTGCAAAGAAGGCGGCGACCGGACCGGCCTCGTACTCACCGCTGCCACTGAAGATAGTGCCCAGCTCGGTCAGCAGGCTGGGGCCGGCCTGGCACCAGATGATCAGCATCAGCGCGATCATCACCACATACACCAGTGGCCCGGCCCAGTTCAGAAAACGGGTGATCCACGCCATGCCGCGCACGAACAGCAGCACCTGAAAGGCGCAGACCAGACAGTAGGAGAGCCAGCCGATGGCGGTGATGCCCAGCAGGGTTGGCGCGTCGGCGGCCGGTTCGATCAGGGCGTTGAGCAGCAGTGCCAGCGCGGTTGAGGCGAAGTAGGTCTGCACGCCGTACCAGAAGATCGCGACAATCCCACGCACCACCGCCGGAAAGTTTGCGCCACGTACCCCCATGCTGGAGCGGGCCATGACCGGGAAAGGTACGCCGTACTTCACGCTTGGCTTGCCGGTCAGTTGCACCAGGCCCATGACAATAAAGCCGGCCAGTACAATCCCGGCCAGCACCGCCCAGCCGCTTAACCCGTAGGAGATGAACAGGGTCGCCGCCAGCGTGTAGCCGAACAGGCTCTGGATATCGTTGGACCACACGTTGAATATCTCGAACCAGCCCCAGTGGCGCTTGCCCGGTGGCAGCGGGGCAAGGTCTTCATTGTGCAGAGTGGGGTCGATGTGCTTGATCTGAAAGTTATCGTTAGCCATGGGCCTTTCCTTGCGTCTTGTTGTAGGTACCGGTCGCTTGCATGTTTTATTCCGCCTTTGCAGGGCTGCCGATACCGGTCCGCCATGACTATCTGCGCAGGAGGGGATGCACATTGTGTACAAAAGAGTCTTATTTTTGTATTCAAAAATGTAGTGCGTGGAAAAAAACGCTACAAAAGCGGACCTTAAAGGTGTCGTCCTGTGGGGTCAGTAGGTGCTTCGCTGCGGCCGCAAAGACTTGTTGTGCGCGCAGTTCAAGGGCTAAGCTGCTGCCTCGAGGAAGCGGCGAACCGCCGCGTGGTTCACGGACTGAAAGGTAACCCCATGCAGTGTCCCAAATGTCGACATACCCGCCTGCAAGCGAGCAAGGTTGAGGATGGCTTGCCCGCTATGGGCTGCCCCGCGTGTGCAGGGTCGTTGCTGTCGCTGCTTTACTATCGCGACTGGGTAGAACGTAACGAGCTGCCGCTGGCAGATGGCGAGCTTGCCTCCGAGGTGGTTGAGGATGCCGACGCCAAGGTGGCCCTGGCCTGCCCCAAGTGCAGCGGCCTGATGACCAAGTTCTCGGTGTCCGGGGCGGTGTCCAGTCGAATCGATCTGTGTGGCCGCTGTGACGAGGCGTGGCTGGACGGCGGGGAGTGGCACCTGCTGAAGTCGCTGGAGCTGGCGCACAAGCTGCCGGCGGTGTTCACCGAGCAATGGCAGCGGCGGGTGCGCGACGAGAAGATGGCTCAGCTCAAGCGCGAGCGCCTGGAGCAGCAGGTGGGCGCTGCCGATGCGGCCAGGGCTGCAGAGATCAAGGGGTGGCTCGCAGGTCACGCGCAGCGCGCAACCTTGCTGCAGTTTCTTGCCTCGGATTGAGGGCAGATAGAACCGCCGGGTGCCGGTGTGGTCTGAGTGCAGTCCGGGCTGCCAGCAGGCTTGCCCTCCTCACTGCTGAACAGACGCAGGCCTATGCTGATTGCCCATCTGCCGTCCGGTTTTATTCTCTCTAGCTACCTGTTGGCGCCGCTGCGCCGTGCACCGGTGCGCCCAATCTGGCTGTTGCTAGCTGGCTGCCTGGGCGGCATCGCGCCGGATTTTGACATGCTGTACTTCTACTTCGTTGACCACGGCATGGTCCACCACCACCGCTATGCAACCCATTGGCCGCTGCTCTGGTTGTGTCTGCTGTCGGGCGCACTGGGCTGGTTGGCGCTGTGTCGACGTATGACTGCGCCCTGGTTACTGCTGGTGTTCAGCCTGGGCGGCATGCTGCACGTGCTGTTGGACAGTCTGGCCGGTGATATCTGGTGGTTTGCGCCCTTTGTCGATCAGCGCTACGCGCTGGTAACGGTGACCGCGCGTTATACGCCCTGGTGGCTGAACTTCATCGTGCATTGGGTTTTTGTGGTCGAGCTGGCTATCTGCGGATGGGCGCTGTGGCGTTGGCGAGTGCGTAAGCGCTGGTTGCGCGGCGAGGAAGGCTAACCGGTGCCCGCGACGGAGCACCGGTTGTTCACTGGCTCAGATACCTTCCAGGCAACCCGCTAGGCTGTCGGTCAGGCTGCTCAGCATCTGTAGGTAGCCGTCGGCGCTGGCCGGGGTGGCGGCGCCCAGGGGGTCGAGCTGTGCGCTGTCGAGCGGCAAGCCGGCGGTCAGGCTCTGGACCAGTCGCGGGGTAAACTGAGGCTCGCTGAAGACGCAGGCATGGCCTGCGCGCTGCAGCTGCTCGCGCAGGGCATTGACGTGACGCGCGCCGGGCTGCACTTCATGCGAGAGGCTGAAGACACCGCGGTGTTCGATGCCCAGGTATTCCTCCAGATAGGCATAGCCATCATGGAAGACGAAGTAGGGTTTGTCCTTGAGCGGGGCAAAGCGCCTGTGCAGGGCCGCGTCGAGCGCCTCCAGCTGCTGTTCAAAGCGGGCGAGGTTGGCGTCCAGTCGGCTCTGCTGCTCCGGGTAAAGCGGTGCCAGATCCGCTTTCATCCAGCGCGCCAGGGTCAGCGCGTTGTCCGGTGACAACCAGATGTGTGCGTCCAGGTTGCCGGCGTCGTGCTCATGATCGTGGTGTTCATGGCCGTGTTCGCTGTGCGCTTCGGCGTATTCGCGCAGCGTCAGGCCGGGCACGTCCATCAGTTCGCGCGCGTTGGGACTGTCGTGCAATACGCCCTCAAGGAACAGCTCCAGGCCGGGGCCGACCCAGTAGATGCGCTCGGCTTCGGCGAGGGCGCGGCGGTCTGACGGGCGCAGCGCGAAGGCGTGTGGCGAGGCGCCCGGTGGCAGCAGAACTGCGGGCTCATCGATGCCATCAAGCAAAGCGCTGCTGATCAATTGTATCGGCTTGATGGTGGTCAGCACCCGGCTGTCGGCGAACGTGGAGCAGGACAGCAACAAACCTGCGGCCAGTGCCGGCAGCAAGCGTAGTAACATGGGGAATTCCTCGAGGTGTAAAAGCGTTATATGATAACAGGTCATTCACCTCTGAACAGACCCCGCCGCAATGGCCGGCGGGGCGTAGCCCGCGAGGTAGCCCGATGAGTGAGACGTCGTCCCTTCCTGATCCGCAAAAACCGCACAACCACGCGCACTGTGTCAGCCATGCGCTGAGCGCCGCCGAGCAGGTGTGCGCCCGCGACGGTGTGCGCTTTACGGCGCTGCGCAAGCGTGTGCTTGAGCTGGTCTGGCAAAGCCACAAGCCGCTGGGTGCCTACGATATTCTGGAGACCCTGTCCCGCGAAGACGGTCGCCGCGCGGCGCCGCCGACGGTTTACCGCGCTCTGGACTTTCTGCAAGAGCAGGGACTGGTGCACCGTATCGCCTCGCTCAACGCCTTTATTGGTTGCTCCAGCCCGGAGCATCGCCATCACGGACATTTTCTGATCTGCCTCAACTGCCACCTGGCGATTGAGCTGGAGGAGTCGGGCATCAGTGATGCGATTGCCGGTGCCGCCACCGCCAACGGCTTTACCGTGCACAGTGAAACGGTCGAGGTCAGCGGGTTGTGCGGTCAGTGCCAGGCGGCGGCATGAGCGACGCACTGCTGTCACTGCGGCAGGTCAGCCTGCGGCTGAACGAGACCGACGTGCTGGAAAACGTCAATCTCAGCGTCAAGCCTGGCGAGATTGTCACGCTGATTGGCCCCAATGGCGCAGGCAAGACCAGCCTGGTGCGGGTGGTACTTGGGCTGCTCAAGGCAAGCAGCGGCGAGGTTCGGCGGCGTGCGCGGCTGCGCATCGGCTATATGCCGCAGAAACTGCAGGTTGACCCCTCACTGCCGTTGACCGTGCTGCGCTTTCTGCTGCTGGTGCCGGGGGTGCGGCGGCCGGCGGTTGAGGCGGCGCTGCTCGAAGTGGGGGCCGAGCACTTGCTGGAGCGCCCCTTGCAGCAGGTGTCGGGGGGCGAACTGCAGCGCATTCTGCTGGCGCGCGCGTTGCTGCGCGAGCCGGATTTGCTGGTGCTGGATGAGCCGGTGCAGGGCGTCGATGTGAACGGTCAGATCGAGCTCTATCAGCTGATTACCCGCTTGCGCGACCGTTACGGCTGCGGCGTGCTGATGGTCTCCCATGACCTGCATCTGGTGATGGCCACCACCAACACCGTGGTGTGTATCAACCGCCACGTCTGCTGTTCCGGGCACCCGGAGCAGGTCAGCACCGATCCGGCCTTTGTTGCCATGTTCGGCGAACAGGCCAGCGCCCTGGCCGTATACAACCACCACCATGATCACGGGCATGACCTGCATGGTGAGGTAGTACCCCACGAACACAGCCACGGACCCGACTGCAAGCATGCCTGACTTTCTTCTCTACGCCCTGCTGGCCGGTTTGGCGCTGGCCCTGGTGGCCGGGCCGCTTGGCTCCTTTGTGGTCTGGCGCCGCATGGCCTATTTTGGCGACACCCTGTCGCACTCGGCGCTGCTTGGGGTGGCCCTGGGCATGTTGCTGGATATCAATCTGACGGTGGCGGTAACCGTGGGCTGCGTGTTGATTGCGGTGCTGCTGGTGGCGCTGCAACACAAGGAGTGGCTGGCCAGCGACACCCTGCTGGGGATCCTTGCGCACAGTACGTTGTCGCTGGGCCTGGTGGTGCTGGCGCTGGCGGAAAACATGCGCGTCGATCTGATGGCGTACCTGTTTGGTGACCTGCTGGCGATCACCTCGAATGAACTGGCCTGGATGCTGGGTGGCCTGCTGATCGTGCTGGTACTGATGAGTTTGCTGTGGCGCAGCCTGATGTCGATCACCGTGCATGAAGAGCTGGCCCGGGTTGAGGGGCTGCCGGTCACGGCGATCAGGCTGGCGCTGATGCTGCTGATTGCCATTGTTATTGCTGTGGCGATGAAGGTGGTGGGGGTGCTGCTGATCACTTCATTGCTGATTATCCCGCCCGCGGCGGCCCAGCGTCATGCGCGCACGCCCGAGCAGATGGCGCTGGGCGCCAGCGTGCTGGGTATGCTGGCCGTGCTTGGCGGGTTGGCGTTGTCCTGGGAGCTGGATACGCCGGCCGGTCCGTCGGTGGTGGTGTGCGCGGCGGCGATGTTCATGCTGGCGCTGGCGATTCCGCGCCGCGCCTGATTACTCCTGTGCCATGATGCGCGGCAGCCACTGGGCCAGCTGATCGGTATTGAGCGGCGGGCGGATAAAGCCCACGTAGCGCCCGTGCGGGTCGACGATCACCACCTGGCCACTGTGGTCGACCAGATAGTTTTCGATGCTGGTATCGGGCTCGATATAGGCAACCGACAGTGCCTTGGCCAGATTGGCGAGCTGGTCGCTGGCGCCGGTGGCGCCGGCGAAGCCCGCGTTGAAGAACTCCAGGTAGCTGGCCAGTTGTTCAGGGGTGTCGCGGTTGGGGTCCACGCTGACCAGCGTCACCTGCAACTGGTTCTGGGTTTCTTCGGGCAGCTTCTGCATCAGCTGGCGCAGCTCGGCCAGGGTGGTTGGGCAGATGTCAGGGCAAAAGGTGTAGCCAAAGAACAGCAAATCCCACTGGCCGTTCAGGTCGTGCAGCCCCCAGGGTTGATCGGCAGCCGAGCGCAGGCTGACCTCGGGCAAGGCGCGCGGGCTGTCGAACAGATACACCCCGGCTTGCTGCAGCGCGTTGCGGTCCAGCGGTGCCGGACGGGTTACCTTGTTGACCACGGCGCCAACCACCAGCGCGATGCTTGCCACACATACCAGAACGGTTTTCTGTACCCCAGTTAAAGCCATTCAGCCACCTCGACGTAGTGGTCCAGCAGCAGCGCCACAAACAGCCACAGCAGGTACCACAGGGAATATTTGAAGGTCTTGATGGCCGCATGCGGGCGGCTGTTGCGCAGCAGGGCAATGGCCCAGTCGATAAAGCGCAGGCCCAGCACCACGGCGGCCACCAGATAGAGCGGGCCGCTCATGTGGATCACAAAGGGCAGCAGGCTCACTGCCAAGAGCATAAAGGTATACAGCAGAATATGCAGCTTGGTGTAGTGCTCGCCGTGGGTGACCGGCAGCATAGGGATATTGACCTTGGCGTACTCGGCCTTGCGGTGAATGGCCAGAGCCCAGAAGTGCGGCGGCGTCCAGGCGAAAATGATCAGCACCAGCAGCAGGCCGCCGGCGTCGATCTGCCCGCTTACGGCCGTCCAGCCCAGCAGCGGCGGCGCGGCACCGGCCAGCCCGCCAATGACAATATTCTGCGGCGTGGCGCGCTTGAGGAAGGCGGTATAGACCAGGGCGTAGCCCAGCAGCGAGCCCAGGGTCAGCACCGCAGTCAGGGTATTGGTCCAGGACAGCAGCACGGCCAGCCCGGCACTGCCCAGCAGCATGGCAAAGAGCACGGCATTCAGCGGCTCGACGCGGCCTTGGGCTAGGGGGCGCCGCTGGGTGCGGGCCATCTGCACGTCGATGCGTCGGTCTACCACATGGTTGATGGCCGCTGCTGAGCCTGCGCACAGGGCGATGCCGAGGTTGCCGAGCAGCAGGGTGCTCCACGGGACCGCGCTGTCACTGGCCAGCAGCATGCCGATGGCCGAGGTGATAATCATCAGCGCAACCACCTTGGGTTTGGTCAGTTCCAGATAGTCACGCCAGCCGGCCTGCGCAGCTACTGCATGGGTAATGCTAGCCATGGTCCGTCCCCCTGTCGGCGCGTTTAGCGCACCTGTGTTGTTGTTCTCGCAGTATGGTTGCCAAGTAGCGGGCCTGCCAGTTTGCCTCGTGGTTTGGCGGCCAGTCGAACCCGTGCCGGCGCAGGCGCGCGCAATCGGTAGGCGACTGACACTGTGCACAGCAGCAACAAGGCCGCCATGCCGTTGTGCGCGACGGCAATGGCCAGCGGCAGGGCGGCCAGCACGTTGGTGATGCCCAGACTGACCTGGGCGGCCAGCGCCAGACTCAGCAGCGCCGCCAGGCCGCGCAGGCGCGCCCGCCAGAGCTGCCAGCCAAGCAGTAGTACCACCAAGGTGGTGACCAGTGCGCCCAGACGGTGGGTGACGTGGATCGCGGTGCGACCAGGCCCCTCGAGCATGCCGCCGAGGTAGTTCGGCCCTATCTCCTGATGCAGCAGGTTAAAGCCGGTGTGAAAGTCCATCTCCGGCCACCATTCACCGTGGCAGGTGGGCAAGTCGATGCAGGCTACCGCCGCGTAATTGGTGCTGGTCCAGCCGCCGAGCATGATCTGCACAATCACCACCGCCAGCGTCACCTTGGCCAGGGTGCGCAGACGGGCCAGTGCGCGGGAGGGTGTCAGGGCGGGCAGGCGCCCGGACAACCGCAGCACCAGTAGCAGTAGCAGGCTCAGGGTCGCGAAGCCGCCCAGCAGGTGCGCCGTCACCACCTGCGGCCAGAGCTTGAGCGTCACGGTCCACATGCCGAACAGGGCCTGACACACCACCAGCGTCAGCAGGCCGAGGCCGAGGCCGGTGGGGTAGTCGGGGTTGCGGCGTTGACGCAGGCCGATAACTGCCAGCGCGAGAATCAGCAATCCGAGGGTGCCTGCGGCGTAGCGGTGAATCATCTCGGCCCAGGCCTTGAAGGCTTCGACCGGGTCGTCGGGGAAGCGTATCTGTGCCGTCTGCAGGGCGTGCTCACTTTGCGGCACGCTGAGAAAGCCATAGCAGCCGGGCCAGTCCGGGCAACCCAGTCCGGCGTGGACCAGGCGGGTGTAGGCGCCAAGAATGACCACTACAAAACACAGCAGCAGCGCTGCCAGAGCGAGTGCGTAGCCGGGTTTGCGCATGGCTCAGCCCACCTTGGAGAGTTTCAGCAGACGCTTGAGGTCATCCAGCAGGTCTTTGCCAGGTTGGCTGGCACTGTGATGCAGCACCACGCGGCCTAGCGGGTCGACCAGCCACAGCTGTGGGCCGATTAACCAGCTGTCGGGCTGGGTTTGCAGGCTTTTCAGGTAAGCGTTGCTGTCGAAGGTGGTGCGCTCCAGCCGCGGAAACTGTGCCTCCAGCGCGGCCACTTCGTCGGCGCGCAGCGCCACTGGTGACGCCAGCACGTGGGTCACGCGCCCGGCCTCGCGTCCGACCGCCACGTTGATCTGCCGCGCCTCGTGAACCAGCGCCATGCATTGGCGCTCGCAGGTGCCGGTATGGGTGACCAGCAGGCGCCAGGGCGCGCCGTAGCCAACCGGCTCCACAGCGAGCTGCCAGTCACTGATCTGGATGGCGGGCTCCACCAACGCGGACTTGTTGGCGTGACCTTCCGGCATGCCGAGATTCAGCTGCGCCATCAGCGCTGCCAGTGCAATAGGCCCCACCACGACGGCGATGATGGCCAGCAACTTGAGCTGGCCCCTTGGGCGCGACGGGCGTTGTTCAGATTCGGTCAGGCTCATCATTATTATTCCCCCGAGATCGACGTGCTATTGAGGCCGAAAACCGGCCCAGAGAAACAGGGCGAGCAGTGCCGCCGCCAGGCTGAACCACTGTACTGCGTAGCCGGTATGGCGGCTGGCGCTCATGGGTAGCGCCGGCCAGTCCAGCGTCAGTGCGGCGCTGCCTGCATTGGTCAGGCGGGCGCTCCAGTCCAGCAGCGGCAACGCTGACTGCGCGCGCAGGGCGCCGAGATCCAGCTGAGCAACCACGCAGCCAGGCTGATCCGCCTCGCAGGCGCGCCTGCCCGGCCGCCAGCCGGCGCTGCTGGCCGGCAACTTTTCTGCCTGCAGCTGCAGCCTGCCCGGTGGTGTGCTGACGGATGGCGGCTGGCGCCGGTCCGGCCAGGGTAGCCAGCCGCGATTGAGCAGCAGCCAGTCCCCACGGTCTGACTGAAAGGCCTGCAGTACCTCCACGCCGGCCTGCCCGTTGCGGGTGCGGTTGTCCAGTAACCAGATATGTTGTGGGTCGAGCCGACCCTGCAGACTGAGTGGCTGCCAGTCGGCAGGCGTCTGTGTGCCGAGTTGCGTCAGGGTTTTGGCCGGTGCTTGCGCCAAGGCATCGATGTCGGCTTGCAACTGCTGCTTTTGCTCGGCGCGTTGCAGTTGCCAGGTGCCGAGACCCAGCAGCAGCGGCAGCAGACTCAGGGTAAACACCCAGAGTAGCCAGCCGGGCGCAAAGCGACGGCGCCGCTCCACGGTCTCAGACAGCAGCATGGGCTGCTCCGGCTATACTCAGGCCGACCATAACAACAATCAGGGGGCGGCCATGTGGCTCAAGCTGGTCATCGTGATCTTGCTGGCGCTGATACTGATCAGCCTGTTCAGCGGCTTGTTCTTTTTGATGAAAGACACCGGCGGCCGCGGCCGTCTGGTAACGGCGTTGAGTGTGCGCATCGGCCTCACAGTGCTGCTGATGGCGCTGATTGCCTGGGGCTTCTGGGCGGGCCAGCTGGCCTGGCACGCGCCCTGGTTGCAGTGACTCGGCACACATCATGGCCGCAGCTCAGAATATGTAGACGAAGATAAACAGCCCAACCCAGACCACGTCCACGAAGTGCCAGTACCAGCTGGCGGCTTCAAAGCCGAAGTGCTGCTGGGAGCTGAAATGGCCCTTGGCGATGCGGATCAGCATGATCGCCAGAATCAGCGTGCCCATGGTCACGTGGGCGCCGTGGAAACCGGTGAGCATAAAGAAGGTGGCGCCGTAGATGCCGGAATTCAGGGTCAGCCCGAGGTCGTGGTAGGCGTGCTGATACTCGAATGCCTGCAGCACCAGAAAGACAGTACCCAGCGCGACAGTCAGGCCCAGCCAGGCTTTGGTGGCGCCGCGCTTGTCCTTGCGCAGAGCGTGATGGGCAAAGGTGACGGTGACGCTGGAGGAGATCAGCAGCAGGGTGTTGATCAGCGGCAGTTGCCAGGCGCTGATGACCTCGCTTGGCCCTGGGAAGGTTTTGGGGTCCGGGTTGACCATCAGTGGCCACTGATAGGTGAAGTCTGGCCAGAGCATGTTGGCCAGGCCCTTGTCGCCCTCGCCACCCAGCCAGGGGCCGGCAAAGGTGCGCACGTAAAACAGCGCACCGAAGAAGGCCGCGAAGAACATCACCTCCGAGAAGATGAACCAGCCCATGCCCATGCGGAAGGAACGATCCATTTGCGGGCTGTAGAGGCCTTCGTGGCTTTCCTTTACCACATTGCTGAACCAGCCGAACATCATCCAGGCGGTCATCAGGGCGCCGGCAAAGAACAGCCAGCGGCCCAGGCCGCTGCCAGCACCGGCGCTGTCGCCGTTGATCATGCTACCGCCGCCAAACACCAGCAGTAGCAGGGCTATCGAGGCAATGATCGGCCACTTGCTCTGGGCCGGCACATAGTAGGTCTGATGATTGGCCATCTGTTGTTCTCCTTATACGGCAATCGTGCTCAGTGGGCCTGCGCCTGGGCGGCGGCCAGCTTGTCAGGCATTCGCTCCGATACATCAAACAGGGTGTAGGCCAGGGTCAGGTGCTTGACCTGTGCCGGCACCGCCGGATCAACAATGAAACGCACCGGCATCTCGACGCTTTCCCCCGGCTGCAGCACCTGCTGGGTAAAGCAGAAACACTCGGTCTTGTGGAAGTAGGCCGCCGCAATGGACGGCGACACGCTGGGAATGGCCTGGGCCACCATCGGCCGGTCAGTCGGGTTATGCGCCAGAAACAGCATCTCGCGGGTTTCGCCCGGGTGCAGGCTGAGCTGTTCGGCTTCGGGGCCAAAGTCCCAGCTCATGCCTTCGGCGAGAGTGGCGACAAACTGCACCCGCAGGGTGCGGCTGCGGTCGATATGCTCGACTTCCTGCTGGTAGGCAGTGCCGCTGGTTTTGCCGTTGATGCCCAGCGCCTCGCACATCACGTCATACAGCGGCACCATCAGGAAACCGAAGCAAAACATGCCTACTACCGTCAGCAGCAGTTTGCCGACCAGGCGGCGATTGGTCTGTGTCTCGCTCATCGCGGCGGCCTCCGCTCACTTCACCTCGGGGGGTGTCGAGAAGGTGTGGTATGGCGCGGGTGATGGCACCGACCATTCCAGCCCTTCCGCGCCCTCCCAGGGATTGGCCGCAGCCTTCTTGCCGCCCCGGATGCACTTGATGACGATGAACAGGAACAGCAGCTGGGTAACGCCGAACATGAAGGCGCCGACCGAGGAGACCATGTTGAAGTTGGCGAACATCACGTTGTAGTCTGGAATCCGCCGCGGCATCCCGGCCAGCCCGACAAAGTGCATCGGGAAGAACGCCAGGTTCATGCCGATGAAGCTCATCCAGAAGTGGGTCTTGGCCAGGGTCTCGTCATACATGTGGCCGGTCCACTTGGGCAGCCAGTAGTAGGCCGAGGCAAAGATGCCGAAGATGGCGCCGGGCACCAGCACGTAGTGGAAGTGGGCGACCACAAAGTAGGTGTCGTGGTACTGGAAGTCTGCCGGGGCAATCGCCAGCATTAGGCCGGAAAAGCCGCCGATGGTGAACAGAATCACAAAGGCCACGGCGAACAGCATGGGCGCCTCGAAGGTCAGTGCACCGCGAAACATGGTGCTGACCCAGTTGAACACCTTCACCCCGGTGGGTACGGCAATCAGCATGGTGGCGTACATGAAGAACAGCTCACCGGTGATCGGGATGCCGACGGTAAACATGTGGTGCGCCCAGACGATGAACGACAGGAAGGCGATGGCCGCGGTGGCGTAGACCATGGAGGTGTAGCCAAACAGCGGCTTGCGGCTGAAGGTCGGGATGATCTGGCTGACCGCGCCAAAGGCCGGCAGGATCATGATGTACACCTCGGGGTGACCGAAGAACCAGAAGATATGCTGGAACATCACCGGGTCACCGCCACCGGCAGCGTTGAAGAAGCTGGTGCCGAAGTGAATATCCATCAGCATCATGGTCACTACCCCGGCCAGTACCGGCATGACCGCAATCAGCAGGAAGGCTGTGATCAGCCAGGTCCAGACGAACAGCGGCATCTTCATCAGCGTCATACCCGGCGCGCGCAGGTTGAGAATGGTAGCGATGATGTTGATCGCGCCCATGATCGAGCTGATGCCGGCCAGGTGAATGGCAAAGATGAAGAAGGTGACGCTGGGTGGTGCGTAGGTGGTCGACAGCGGCGCGTAGAAGGTCCAGCCGAAGTTGGGCCCGCCGCCTTCCATGAACAGCGTCGACACCAGCAGCCCGAAGGCCATTGGCAGCAGCCAGAAGCTGAAGTTGTTCATGCGCGGCAGGGCCATGTCCGGTGCGCCGACCATCAGCGGAATCATCCAGTTGGCCAGGCCGACAAAGGCCGGCATGACCGCCCCGAACACCATGATCAGGCCGTGGGTGGTGGTCATCTGGTTGAAGAACTCGGGCTGCACCAGTTGCAGGCCGGGCTGGAACAGCTCGGCGCGGATGACCATGGCCATCGAGCCGCCGAGCAGGAACATGGCAAAGCTGAACCACAGGTACATCGAGCCGATGTCCTTGTGGTTGGTGGTGAGCACCCAGCGCATCAGGCCCTTGGCCGGACCGTGGGCATGGTCGTGGTGATGGGTATCGATCACAGCACTCATGACAGGTCTCCTATTGGGCTTCTTTAGCGTTCAGCACGTCGACGGGCGCAAGCATTTCGCCGGTGTCGTTGCCCCAGGCGTTGCGCTCGAAGGTGATGACCGCGGCAACGTCCACTTCGGACAATTGCTTGCCGAACGCAGCCATGGCTGTGCCCGGTACGCCGTTGAGCACGATATCCAGATGCTGGGCCATATCCTCGGTGACGATGGCGCTGCCCTTGAGCGCCGGGAACATCGGCGGCAGACCTTCGCCGTTGGGCTGGTGGCAGGAGGCGCAGGCGGAGGCGTAGACCTTCTCGCCGCGCTCAACCAGCTCATCAAGCGTCCAGTCCTTCTCGCGCAGCTCGGCCTCCTTGGCGGCGGCCTCTTTCTGCTCGGCCAGCCAGGCGTCGTACTCATCCTGCGGCAGCACTTCGACCACCACGGGCATGAAGCCGTGGTCCTTGCCGCACAGTTCGGTGCACTGGCCGCGGTAGATGCCGGGCTCTTCCACGCGGGTCCAGGCCTCATTGATAAAGCCGGGGATAGCGTCCTTCTTGACCGCAAAATCCGGTACCCACCAGGAGTGGATTACGTCGGCAGCGGTCACCAAGAAGCGGACTTTCTTGCCCACCGGAATGACCAGCGGGTTGTCCACTTCAAGCAGGTAGTTGGGGTTCTTGTCGCTGACGTTGCCGATTTCATCACGCGGGGTCGACATGCTGCTGAAAAAGGTCACGCCTTCGCCCACGTACTGATATTGCCAGCGCCACTGGTAGCCGGTGATCAGAATGTCGATGTCCGCCTCGTCGGCGTCATAGATGTCGATCAGGGTTTTGGTGGCCGGAATCGCCATGACGATAAGGATCGCCAGCGGGACCACGGTCCATAGAATTTCCACGCCCAGGTGCTCGTGGAAGGTGGCGGGCTTGCTGTCCTCGGACTTGCGATGCATCAGCATCGACCAGAACATGACGCCAAACACCACAACGCCGATGACTACACAGATCCAGAAGATGGTCATGTGCAGATCGAACACGGACTGACTGACTTCGGTGACGCCCCGGCGCATGTTGACGCCCCACTCGGCACTCGCTTGGGCGCCGAGTACAGACAGGGACAGTCCAACCGGCCAGGTGATTGCTGCTCGCAACATTCCCGGTCCCCCTTTATTGTTTTTATCGCTACCGGTGCACGGAACGGAGGGGGTATCAGGCTGCTAACAGGCCGCACAGATACCCTGACAGGCTGCGAACCGCAGGGGGTAGCGCACAGTGGCGTTACCCTTGACCCCGCGTCCAGGACTTCCCCCACAGGCCACCAGACATTTGGAGTATAGACAGGGGGCCGGACTGCGCAATGTTGTCATGCGCTGTGTCTTTTCGACTTCTTATTGCAATTTGATCTGATGACTCGGCGTGAGTCACTTTGACGATGTCGACCGGCTCTGCTAGGTTTTCCGCTTTCAAACTAATGTCAAAGTGATGCTGCTCTTGGGCAGCTTCCGGTTGCCGTTGTGGAGCTGAGTATGAACATCGCTGGGCTGAAACGCCGTATTGCCGAAGCAACGGCACAGAGTGATTCGCAGGAGGGGATGCAAGCCTGGCTGCAGACCCGTATCGCAGATCTGCACCCTGCCATACGTTTGCAGGCGGACCCGGTTGGTCACCTGCAGCGCTTTGCTACTGCCTATATCGAGCAGGTTCCGGATGTGTTGGAAGCGGCCGCGGCGGTGGCCGAGTCGGCCAGTCTAAAGCCGCGCATGCTACCGGTGCTGAAGGTGGCTGAAGCCTTCTTCCTGCAGCCGCCAGATCTGCCGGCCGAGCACCGTGGACTGGTCACCCTGCTGGACGAAGCCTATCTGGCGCATCGGCTGGTGGAAGAGGTGAATGACCGCTATGTGTCTCACGGTGGTGAATCCTTGATTCCCATGGACACCACGCGCGCCAATTTGATTGTGCATCACCTGTTGGGCGAGCCCTTCGCCAATCGGCTGGATGCCGCGGTCGAGGAAGCGGTGGCCGGGCTGCTGCCCGAAGACCTGTTTCAGTCAGCCGAGTTTCAGGCCTACCGTGCGCAATTGGACTCTGCCAGTGTGCAGCGTCTGTGGGCGCAGTGGCCGTGCATGTCGCAGCAACTGGGTGTGGATATCGAGCTGCGCGGCGCAATCTGATCAGACGGCGCCGCCTGAGTCTCAGTCTTTCTTTTTCAGGCGCGGATTGGGGAAGAACTGCACTGTCTGGCTGGTCGGCTTTTTCGGCGCCTTGCGCACCTCATTGACCCGGGTACCCAGTTCCTTGGGCACCGAGTTGCCACGCGCATCCAGTGTGTCGGTATAGCCGCATTGCACGCACTCGCGGTGCGGCACGCCGTCTACCTCGTACATCTTGATGGTATCCATGGTGCTGCACGCCGGGCAGACCGCGCCGGCAATGAAGCGCTTTACCGGGCCGCTCATGCTGCCTGCCCGCTCAGGCCGCTGTGACGCAGCAGCGGGTCAATCGACGGCTCACGACCACGGAAGGCGACGAACAACGCCATTGGCGCCTCACTGCCGCCGCGGGCAAGGATGCTGTCGCGGAAGGCGCGGCCGGTATCGGCGTTCAGCACGCCTTCTTCCTCAAAGCGCGAGAAAGCATCGGCCGACAGCACTTCTGCCCACTTGTAGCTGTAGTAGCCCGCTGCGTAGCCACCGGCAAAGATATGGCTGAAGCCGTTCTGGAAGCGATTGAAGGACGGCACCTTGACCACCGCAATTTCCTCGCGCACCTGATCCAGCACCTGCTGTGCGCTCAGTTCCGGCTGCTTGCGTACGTGCAGCTCAAAGTCGAACAGCGAGAACTCGATCTGGCGCAGCATGCCCAGGCCCGACTGGAAGTTCTTGGCGGCCAGCATCTTGTCGAGCAGATCCTGCGGTAGCGGTTCGCCGGTTTCATAATGGCTGGAAATCAGCGCCAGGCCGTCCGGCTCCCAGCACCAGTTTTCCATGAACTGGCTCGGCAGCTCGACCGCATCCCAGGCGACGCCATTGATACCGCTGGCGGAGGCGTAGTTCACCCGGGTCAGCAGGTGGTGCAGACCGTGGCCAAATTCGTGGAACAGGGTGGTGACCTCGTCGTGGGTCAGCAGCGCCGGCTTGCCGCCGACCGCCGGGGTGAAGTTGCAGACCAGATAGGCAATCGGGCGCTGCAGGGCGCCGTCGGGCAGCAGGCGGCGGTCGCGGCAGCCATCCATCCAGGCGCCGCCGCGCTTGTTGGCGCGGGCGTACAGATCGAGGAAGAAACGGCCAATGACTTCGCCCTGCTCAATGACTTCAAACAGGCGCGCGTCCTTGTGCCAGCGCTCGAACTCGGCGACCTCGCGCAGCTCGATGCCGTACAGTTTTTGCACGATGCCGAACATGCCGTTGATCACGGTATCGACCGGGAAGTAGGGGCGCAGCATTTCCTGCGAGATGGCGTAGCGCTGCTGGCGCAGTTGCTCGCTGTAGAAGCCGACGTCCCAGGGCTGCAGGTCGTCGCAGCCCTGTTCGGCGGCGAAGGCTTTCAGGGCGGCCAGATCGTGCTGGGCGAAGGGTTTGCTGCGCTCGCCCAGATCGCGCAGGAAGCCCAGTACCTGATCGGTGCTCTCGGCCATCTTGGTCGCCAGCGACAGCTCGGCGTAGTTGGTAAAGCCCAGCAGTTCGGCCAGCTCCTGACGCAATACCAGAATCTCGTCGATCACCGGACCGTTGTCGAACTGCCCGGCATTGGGGCCTTGATCGGAAGCGCGGGTGCAGAAGGCGGTGTACACCTCCTGACGCAGGGCGCGGTCGGTGGCGTAGGTCATCACCGGGAAGTAGCTGGGGAATTCCAGCGTGATCAACCAGCCGTCCAGCTCACGGGCTTCGGCGGCCTGCTTGGCCTGCGCCAGTGCGGAGTCTGGCAGGCCGTCCAGCTGGGCCGCATCGGTGATGTGCTTGGTCCAGGCCTGGGTCGCGTCCAGCACCTGATTGGAGAAGGTGCTCTGCAGCTCGGACAGGCGCATCTGCAGCTCGCCGTAGCGTTTTTGCTGTTCGGGCGGCAGGGCAATACCGGACAGCTTGAAGTCGCGCAGGGCGTGTTCAAGGATGGTCTGCTGGGCCTTATCCAGTGTGGTGAACTCGTCGCTGGCGGCGAGCTGCTGGTAGGCCGCAAACAGCGCCTGATTCTGCCCCATCTCGGTGTAGTACTGGCTTAGCAGCGGCAGGCAGCTCTCATACGCTTCGCGCAGCTCGGGGCTGTTCATTACCGCGTTGAGGTGGCTGACCGGTGACCAGGCACGGCCGAGGCGTTCGCCCATGTCGTCCTGCGGCTCGATCAGGTTGGCCCAGGTCCACTGTGCCGGCGGGTTGGCCAGCAGCGCATCAAGCTGTGCGCGGTTGTCGGCCAGAATCTGCTCGATGGCCGGTTTGACGTGCTCGGCGCGAATGTCGGCGAAGGGCGGCAGATCGTAGGGTTGCAGCAGCGGATTGGGCATGACGGGTATCCTGATTCGATCGATGACTTACAATGCGCCCATGGTAATCAACTCGGGCGCGCTTGGCATCGAGACTTCGTTAGAGCTTCTCAATGACGGCGATAGCCGCAAAATTCAAGGGTGAAGCGATGAACGTACGTGGATTCAGGGACTGGCAGCCGGCGCTGGGCGACCGGGTATTTGTTGATCCCTCAGCCGTGGTACTGGGCGATGTGCAGCTGGGTGACGACTGCTCGGTGTGGCCGGGTGCGATCATTCGCGGCGACATGCACCGTATCCGCATCGGCGACCGTACCAGCGTGCAGGATGGCAGCGTGCTGCATATTACCCATGCCGGCCCCTTCAACCCTGATGGCTACCCGCTGACCATCGGCAGTGACGTCACCATCGGCCACAAGGTGCTACTGCACGGCTGCAGCATCGGTGATCGGGTGCTGGTGGGCATGGGCAGTATCGTCATGGACGGTGCGGTGGTCGAGGACGAGGTGATCATCGGCGCAGGCTCGCTGGTGCCGGCCAACCGAACGCTGGCAAGCGGGTATCTGTACATGGGCAGCCCGGCCAAGCAGGTGCGTGTACTGACCGAGAAGGAGCGCGAGTTTTTCACCTACTCGGCGGCCAACTATGTGCGCCTGAAGGATCAGCACCTGCTGGAGAGTTACGCGGACTAGCTGACGGACTGTTCTGAGCGGTGGCCTGCGCTGGGCTATACTCCGCCGGTAGCGGGCGTGAGCAAGGAGGGGCGGTCAACGTGAGCGGAAAGTCCCCAATGGACGAGGCGGCCGGTAATGGCTTGGGCGAGCAGGCGCGCCGCTCGTTGCTGCAGCTGATCTTTGTAGCTACCGGCGTTCTGCTGTGGGGCTTCGCCTCGCTGCAATTCGATAACAACAACAGCTTGCTGGCCTGCCTGGAGATTACCGTGGGCGGGGTGCTGCTCGTGTCTGCCTGGCGTATTCGCCGAGTTCGCTCGCTGACCCCCTGGATCTACGCCTACCTGCTGCCCACCTTCTGCTTTCAAATCTACATCATGCTGATGCCAGACGCGTCTACCACGGCCTTCGTCTGGATCTACATGGTGCCGATGCTGGCGTATCTGCTGTTGGGGCGCAAAGCCGGGCTGCTGCTGTCGCTGCCTTTCATGCTGCTGGCGGTGGTGCTGTATGGGAGTCGCTACGCCGATTTGCAGTCGGCGCCCGGGCTGATCGACCTCGGCAACGCGGTGATCTGCGGTTTGATGATTCTGTTGTTTGTGCATTTTTACGAAGTACGCCGCGCCAATGCCCAGCACACCCTCGAGCGCCTGGCAGAAACCGATGCACTCACCGGGGTGTATAACCGGGGCCGGTTTCAGCAGCTGTTTGAGCAGTGCATCGAGCAGGGCCAGCGCAGCGGTGACGGGTTTGCCCTGGTGTTGCTGGATGTCGATCACTTCAAGCAGGTTAACGATGGCTGGGGCCACGAGGTGGGTGATCGTGCCTTGCGTCATCTGTGTACCGTGCTGCAGCGGCGCCTGCGCAAGACCGATGTGATCGGCCGACTCGGCGGTGAGGAGTTTGGTCTGCTGTTGCGCAGCACCGATGCCCAGGCGGCCGAACAATTGGCCCGCATGTTCTGCAGCCAACTGCAGCAGACGCCGCTGCGCTGGGGTGACCAGCAGGAGCTGTTGCTGACGGCGACCTTTGGCGTGGCGCATTGGCCCACCGACGCGCTGGATGCCGCGGACCTCTATCGCCGGGCCGACCAGCGCCTTTACCGTGGCAAGGCCTACGGTCGTAACCGGGTGATCAGTGAAGGTGGTGCGCTGCAGTTCAGCGAGCTTGGCTGAGAGCGTTTCGGCCTGCGGATTGGCGTTCAATCAAGTGCATGAATAGTAGGGGGCCAAAGGCTGACAGGCCCCGTCACTGGTTTATGATCCGGGAGTTCGCGGCCAGTGGCTGGTCGCTCATTCATCGTTAGCGAGGAGGCATTCATGTCTGCCCATACCAACCGCAAGATTGTGCTGAACAAGCGCCCGCAGGGTGAAATCCAGGACGGCGATCTGGTTTTGAAGGAAGAGCCGGTTCGTGCTCTGAAGGACGGCGAAGTCCTGATCAAGACCCTGTGGCTGTCGCTGGACCCTTACATGCGCCCGCGCATGAACGACAGCAAGGGCTATATGGACCCGATTGAAATCGGTGCGCCGATTGTCGGTGAGAGCGTTGGCCGTGTGGTCGAGTCCAAGTCAGACAACTATCAGGTCGGTGATGTGGTCACCGTGTACTCCGGCTGGCAAGAGTACTGCATCATTCCGGGTAACGCCGAGATGGTCTACAAGATCAAGGATCAGGGCGTGCCGCTGCAGACATACCTGGGCGTGGCCGGCATGCCGGGCCGCACCGGTTACTGCGGCCTGATGTATGTCGGCAAGCCCAAGTCGGGCGAAACCGTTGTGGTCGCTGCCGCTTCCGGCCCGGTTGGTACTGTGGTGGGCCAGACTGCCAAGCAGGAAGGCTGCCGCGTGGTCGGCATCGCCGGTGGCCCGGAGAAGTGCCGTTACGTGGTCGAGGAGCTGGGTTTTGACGCCTGCATCGATTACAAGGCGGGCAACCTGGACGCTGATCTGGCGGCCGCCTGCCCGAACGGTATCGACGTGTACTTCGAAAACGTGGGTGGCGCTGTTGCCAAGGCCGTTGCCAAGCTGATCAACCCGGGTGCCCGCGTGCCGATCTGTGGTTACGTATCGGCCTACAACGCGGAAGATCAGAGCAAGGTTGAAACCCCGTTCCATATCTTTGGTGCGCTGGATCCCAAGCCTGAGCATCGCTTCTTCCTGGTCACCGAGTGGCAGGACAAGCATCAGGAAACCACCGCGCTGCTGGCTGGGCAGGTAGCCTCCGGCAAGCTGAAATACAGCGAAACCGTGGCCGAAGGCCTGGACAACGCCGTTGAGGCGTTCAAAGGCATGCTGAACGGCAAGAACTTCGGCAAGCAACTGGTGCACATCGCTGACTGATGACACCGGCCCCGGCGGAGGCTGACGCTTCCGCCGGGCGTTGCGCGTCTACACGCCTTTCCTGCGCCGTCCTGGCGCATGCGTTCACGCCTTTCTGGCGACACGTTTCTGGCCAAATCGACGAATTTTGGTACAGAACCTGCATTGCTCTGCACTATCCTGAGCCGGATAGCCTCTCCCTTCTGAATCCGCGCACCAGTGCGGTGCACGACCGATTTGGCTGCGCTATCAAAGTGCCAGTTTCCAATTAGAACAGGTGCACCCATGCCCATCTCGATGATTGATGTTCTGTGGCTGGTTCTGTGTGCCGGTCTGGTGTTCAACATGCAGATCGGCTTTCTCTGTTTGGAGTCGGGCCTCACGCGCAGCAAGAATGCGATCAACGTGGCGGTCAAGAATATGGCCGATCTCAGCGTCGCGGTCTTCTGCTACTGGTTGTTCGGTTTCGGTCTGATGTTTGGTGCCAGCGCCAGTGGCTGGTTTGGCGAGGGCTTTGCGATGCCTTCGTTCACGGCCACCTGGCCTGCGGCCTTCTTCCTGTTTCAAGCGATGTTCTGCACTACCGCCGCCACCATCGTGTCTGGCGCAGCCGCCGAGCGCATGCGCTTCAGCGCCTACCTGCTGGTTACCCTGTTGATCGCCGGCTTAATTTATCCGCTGTTTGGGCACTGGGCCTGGGGCGGGGTATTTGCCGAGGGTAGCGGCTGGCTGGCGGCGCGTGGCTTTGTCGACTTTGCCGGCTCGACCGTGGTGCACAGCGTTGGCGGCTGGGTGGCGCTGGCGGTGATTCTGCTGTTGGGGCCGCGCCAGGGCCGCTATGAGCAGGACCGTGACGGTCGTAGCCTGCCAGGCTCCAACCTGCCGCTGGCGATGCTTGGCGCATTGATGCTGATGTTCGGCTGGTTTGGCTTTAACGGCGGCAGTACCCTGAGCTTTGATGGCCGGGTGCCCGGTATTATTGCCAACACCGTGCTGGCAGCCATCGCCGGTACCTTGGGTGGCATGTTGATGTCCTGGTGGCGCTGGCGACTGATTGATCCGGTGTATCCGCTGAACGGCCTAATTGCCGGCATGGTGGCGGTAACCGCCGGCGCCCACGCGGTGGATGCGCACGCCGCGTTCTTCATCGGCCTGATTGGTGCGGTGGTGATGTATCTGGCCGATCGGCTGCTAACGCGCCTGCGGGTAGACGACGCCGTTGGTGCGGTACCGGTGCACCTGGCCAGCGGTGTCTGGGGCACGTTGGCGGTGGCGCTGTTTGCTGACCCGCTGCGTCTGGGCACGGGCCTGAGTCGTTTGCAGCAGTTGGTGGTGCAGCTCGAAGGCTTGCTGGTGGCTGGGGTCTGGGCCTTTGGCCTGACCTGGTTGCTGCTGCGGGTGATCAACCGCTTCTGGCCGATGCGCGTCACGCCGGAGGATGAGCTGGCGGGTCTGAATGTCTCAGAGCACGGTGCACGCACCGAGCTGATCGAACTACTGGAAGCGATGGCGGCGCACCAGCGTGAGGGGCGCTTTGAGCGCGATGTGCCGGTCGAACCTTTTACCGAGGTCGGCCAGATCGCCGCCCAGTACAACCAGGTGATTCACGCCCTGCGGCGCGCGGTGGGCGTCACCCAGAGCATCATCCGCGACATTCGCGATGGCGTGGTGACCTGCAACCGCGAGGGCGTACTGGCTACCTGTAACCCCGGCGCCGAGCGCCTGTTCGGCCTGCCCGCCGGGTTGTTGATCGGACAGCCCATGGCGCGCTTGGTAGCCGAACGCAATTGGACCGGGCTGCCGTTGCCCGAGACCGGCAGCGAGACCAAGCAGGAGGTGCTGTTCAGCCGTAGCGAGCACGATCAGTTTGTAGCCGAGCTGACGGTCAGTCAGGGCGCGCTGGCGGATGACCACTACACCTGTCTGATCCGTGATATCACCGAGCGTCGGCGCATTGAGCAGCAATTGTTTCAGGAGAAGATGCTGGCGCAGGTGACCCTGGCATCCATTGGTGACGGGGTGATCACCACCGGGCCGGATGCCCGTGTGCGCTACCTCAACCCGGTCGCCGAGCAGTTGACCGGTTGGTGTGAGAGCGAAGCCCACGACCGCCCGCTGGATGAGATCTACTGCCTGTTCGACGAGGTCACCGGCGACAGCCTGCTCAACCCGGTCAGTGCCTTGCTGCGGCGCTATCGTCAGGCGCTCAGCCGGCAGCCCGGCAGCATGTCGCAATTGCGACGGCGTGACGGCAGCGAGGTGACGGTACAGGATGCGGTAGCGCCGATTCGTGATGCCGACGGACACATTATCGGTGCGGTGCTGACGTTCCGCGACGTCAGTGCCAACCGGCGGCTGGCCCGTGAGCTGTCGCACCAGGCCGCGCACGATACCCTGACCGGCCTGGCCAATCGCAAGGAGTTTGAACGCCGGGTGAGGTTGGCTCTGCAGCGTCAGCTGGCCAGCGGTGGCGATCAGGTGCTCTGCTACATGGATCTGGACCAGTTCAAGGTCGTCAACGATACCTGTGGACACGCAGCCGGTGACGAGTTGCTGCGCCAGTTGGCCAAGCTGTTCCAGGGCCATATTCGCAGCTCGGACGTGCTGGCCCGCCTGGGTGGCGACGAGTTTGGCCTGCTGTTGTGTGGCTGTACGCTGGACGAGGCCCTGTCGGTTGTCGAGGGCTTGCGCGCGCTGGTGGAGGAGTTTCGTTTCAGTTGGCAGGGCAAGACTTTTGCTGTCGGCGTGAGCATCGGCCTGGTGCAGATCGAGGAGCAGTTGGCCAGTCTCGATGTGCTGCTCAGCGCAGCTGACAGTGCCTGTTACGCGGCCAAGGACGCCGGCCGCAACCGCATTCATCTGTACCAGGTCGATGATGCACAGATGCAGGAGCGGCGCGGCGAAATGCAATGGGTCAACCGCTTGCGTCAGGCGCTGGATGCCGACCTGTTGCGGCTGTATGTACAGCCGATCTACCCGATCAGCGAGCTGGACCGCCAGCCCGGGTTTGAGGTGCTGGTACGCATGCTGGGTGAGGATGAGCGGGTGATTCCGCCTGGTGCCTTTATGCCGGCGGCCGAGCGCTATGACCTGGCATCCGCCATTGACCGCTGGGTGGTCGGCAACTTCCTCGCCTGGCTGGGCGACTACAACCGCCGCCGCAGCGGGCCGCTGGGCAATTACTCGATCAACCTGTCGGCGGCCTCCATGGGGGAAGAGAGTTTTCTGGCCTTTGTGCTGGACACGCTGGAGCGCCATCGGGTGCCGCCTGGCCATATCTGCTTTGAGATTACCGAAACCAGCGCCATCGCCAATCTGGGCAAGGCAATCGAATTTATGCGCCGGCTCAAGGACATCGGCTGCCAGTTTGCCCTGGATGATTTTGGCTCGGGGTTGTCGTCCTTTGCCTACCTCAAGTCACTGCCGGTGGATTACCTGAAGATTGATGGCGTCTTCGTCAAGGACATTGCCAGCGATCCGATCGCCCGCGCAATGGTCGCCTCGATCAATACCATTGGCCACGAAATGGGTCTGCAGACCGTGGCGGAGTTTGTCGAGAGCGACAGCATTCTGCAGCAGCTGCGTGAGCTGGGTGTGGACTACGCGCAGGGCTTTCACCTTGGTCACCCGCAACCGCTGAGCGAACTGGACGGGGTGCGGATGATGCCGCGCTAGGTTCTTTTAACCTTTATAGGGTTTTAAATACCCTGTCTGGGCTTGGTGATAAGTACCATTAATGCAAAATAGTCTTTGTTTTTCAATGGCTTATTTGTTGGCATGATGGCTGCTCTGTTTTGGTCTACTAGGCCAAAAGGAGCGCGTCATGCCCTCAGTTACAACCCACTTGCGTTCTGCGCCGGACGATGTGGTTTTCTATCAGGCCGCTGGCAACGAAGTCGAGCTGTTTGAGCGCGCGGATCAGTTTGGTTTGCCGCTATTGATCAAAGGCCCGACCGGCTGCGGCAAGACCCGGTTTGTGCAGCACATGGCCGAGCGCCTGGGCCGCAAGCTCTACACCGTGGCCTGCCACGACGACCTGACCAGCGCCGACCTGGTCGGTCGCCACCTGATCGGTGCCCAGGGCACCTACTGGCAAGATGGACCGCTGACCCGCGCCGTGCGCGAGGGCGCCATCTGCTACCTCGATGAGATCATTGAGGCGCGCAAGGATATTACCGTCGTTGTGCACCCGCTGGCCGATGATCGGCGTCTGCTACCGCTTGATGCCACCGGTGAGCTATTGCAGGCCGCTCCCGGCTTCATGTTGGTGGTGTCCTATAACCCTGGTTATCGCAACCTGCTCAAAGGCCTCAAGCCCAGCACGCGTCAGCGTTTTGTGGCGCTGTCCTTTGATTATCCGCACGCCGAGCTGGAAACGCGCATTGTCTGCCGAGAGTCGGGCCTGGCCCAGCCGCAGGCAGAGCAACTGGTGCGCTTGGCGCAGGCGCTGCGTCAGCTTGGTGAGCACGACCTGGAAGAAGCCCCCTCGACCCGCCTGCTGATCCATGCCGCTCGTCTGATGCAGGCCGGGCTAGCGCCCTTGGACGCCTGTCGAGTGGGTATTTGCGAGGCGTTGACCGATGACGCCGTGGCACTGCAGGCGCTGCACGATATTGCGGCGTTGCATCTGGCAATCACCCCCTGAAAACAACGTGCCTGCGCCGCTCCTGGACGCCGGCCAGCCAACACTACCTGAGGAGATAACGATGTCGGAGCGCTTTACCAAGGGCATGGCCCGCAATATCTACTACGGAGGCGGCATGTTTTTCATGCTGCTGTTTGTTGGTCTCACCTTCGACACCGTGACGGCGGTACCGGAGCGTGAGAACCGTGACCAGTTAACCCCGGCAGTGGCGCATGGCAAGGCACTGTGGGAGGAAAACAATTGTATCGGCTGCCATTCGCTGCTGGGGGAAGGGGCCTATTTTGCCCCGGAACTGGGAAACGTCTTTGAACGCCGCGGTATGGGAAACGAAGAGGTATTCAAGCTGTACTTCAACGCCTGGATGAAAGCCATGCCGACCGGCGCACCCGGACGTCGGCAGATGCCGCAATTCAATCTGTCTGACGAAGAGCTCAACGATCTGGCCCAGTTTCTCATCTGGACCTCCCGCATCGACACCAACGACTGGCCACCGAACAAGGAAGGCTAAGGCCGACGCTGTTCCCCCATTGATTCAAGGAGTTCGTACATGAAATACGCGTCACAGGCGGTGGCCAAGCCCTACTTCGTCTTTGCCATGCTGCTGTTTCTCGGCCAGATCGTGTTTGGTCTGGTGCTGGGTACTCAATACATCATTGGTGATTTCCTGTTTCCGGAAATTCCCTTCAACGTTGCCCGTATGGTGCACACCAACCTGCTGATTGTCTGGTTGCTGTTCGGTTTCATGGGCGCCACCTATTACCTGGTTCCAGAGGAATGCCAGACCGAGTTGTACAGCCCAAAGCTGGCCTGGGTGCTGTTCTGGCTGTTCGCTGTCGCCGGAGTGCTGACCATTCTCGGCTACCTGCTGGTGCCCTATGCGCGGCTGGCCGAGCTGACCGGCAATGAGCTGCTGCCCACCATGGGGCGCGAGTTTCTGGAGCAGCCGACCATCACCAAGATCGGTATCGTGATTGTTTGTCTGGGTTTTATCTTCAACGTCGGTATGACCATCCTGCGTGGCCGCAAGACGGTGATCAACATGGTCTTGATTACCGGTCTGATCGGTCTGGCACTGTTCTTCCTGTTTGCGTTCTACAACCCGGTTTCGCTGGTACTGGACAAGTACTTCTGGTGGTGGGTTGTGCACCTCTGGGTTGAAGGTGTGTGGGAGCTGATCCTGGGTTCGATCTTGGCCTTCATTTTCATCAAGACCACCGGCGTAGACCGTGAGGTAGTGGAAAAGTGGCTGTACCTGATCATCGCCATGGCTCTGATCAGCGGCATTCTCGGCACCGGGCACCACTACTTCTTTATCGGTGCGCCGTCCTACTGGTTGTGGATTGGCTCGATATTTTCGGCGGTAGAGCCTTTGCCCTTCTTCATGATGGTGGTATTTGCCCTGAGTATGCTGCGTCAGCGTCGCCGTGTGCATCCGAACAAGGCCGCGATCACCTGGGCTACCGGCTGCACCATCATGGCGTTTCTGGGGGCCGGTGTGTGGGGCTTTCTGCATACCCTGGCGCCGGTCAACTATTACACCCACGGGTCGCAGCTGACCGCTGCGCATGGTCATCTGGCGTTCTTTGGCGCCTACGTGATGATTGTGCTGGCAATCATTTCCTATGCGTGGCCGCTACTGCACGGCAAGGAGTGCAACAGCCCGGTTGCCCAGCGTTTGGAGATCGCGTCTTGCTGGACGATGTGCATCAGCATGTTGATGATCACCTTCCTGCTGACGGCTGCAGGGGTCGTACAGGTCAAGCTGCAACGTCTGCCGGAGGCCGATCAAGCGCTGTCCTTCATGGCAACCCAGGCAGCCATCGAGGGCGTTTACTGGGCGCGCTTGGTGTTCGGCGTCCTGTTTGGTCTGGGGCTGCTGATGTATCTGGCCAGCTTCTGGCTGGCGCGCCGCACCCGTGAGCAGGTGCCCGCCCTCGACAGCCGGGCCTGACGGCATGGAAGAGGCCGTTGGCATCCGCTGGCACCGACTGGTCACGCGCCTGGCCAGTCGGGGCTATCCCGCCGCCCGCGTCACGCTGGAGGCCGAGGGGCCGCGTCTGGCGCTGATCCTGCGCGCCCTCGGCGGCGACGCCGGTCTGACCATCAAAGCCAGCAGCGAGCGCAGTCTGATGCTGCGCCGCCCACTATTGCAGCGGCTGGCCGGGACTGGCCGGCGGCATGCCCTGGCCTGGCGCGAGTCTGACAGCCTGCATCTGCCAGCGCAGTTACAGGTGTTTGCCGAAGCCCGGCTGAACCGCGAACTGTATTTGTGGTTGACTGTGCTGGCCAGCGAGCCCTTGCCAGCCGCCGAGGATGCCTGGCGGGCGAGTCAGGCTCGGGTACTGGCGGCGCTGGCTCGCTTTCCCGGCCTGAGGGCGCTGTATTCCCGGTTGGCGCAGGCGTTGATCGTTGAGCGTGGTGACCCGGCGAGCTTGCCGCGGAGCCAGCGCGAGCGGGAGGCCTGCATGCAGGCGGAGCTGCTGCAGCCGGGTAGTCAATCGCAGTTGCCGCCTGCCCCTGGCGACCCCTTGCCGGTGCCGCTGTGGTTGTACGCCGCGGATGGCAGCGCTGGCACCGTGCCGCCTGCTGCGCAGGCGCCGGCGGAGTCGCCGCCTGCGGGGGGGCAAATACGGCAAGGCAAGGGTCGCAAGCAGGCGCGTTATGTGGATGATCCCCGTCGTGAAAATGGCCTGATGATCTTTCGTCTGGAAAGCCTGTTCAGCTGGTCTGAATTTGTGCCGGTTGACCGCTGTCAGGATGACCGTGACGACCCGGACGCCGACTCCACGGCGGCGGATCTGGACTTTCTCAGTCTGGCTCGCAGCCGCAGCACATCGGCTTCGCGCATCAAGCTGGACCTGGATCTGCCGAGTGCGGCGGAGGACGACCTGCCCTTGGGTGAGGGCTGTCGTTACCCCGAATGGGACTGGCGCAAGCGCCAGCTGTTGGCTGATCACTGTTCTGTGGTGCCGCTGTTGCCGCGGGGCGCAGTAGCGGCGCCACTGCCGCCGCGTTTGGCCAGTCTGGCCAGCGGGTTGCGGCGACGCTTTGAGGGGCTGCGCCCGCAGCGCGCCTGGCTGGGCCGGCAGGCGGCGGGCAGTCAGCTCGACCTGCAGGCTTGCCTGGCCTATACCTGCGAGCGTCAGCGCGGCAACGCGGACAGTCAGCCGCTGTTGTGGCGCAGTCAGGTTGGTCGCCAGCGAGACCTTGCCTGTCTGATGCTGGCTGACCTGTCGCTGTCGACCGAGGCCTGGGCCGATGACCGCTATCAGGTAATTGATGTGATTCGTGACAGTCTCCATCTGTTTGGCGAAGCCTTGCACGCCGGGCAGGATAGCTTTGCCATGTACGGCTTCTCCTCGCGCCGGCGCAACCATGTGCGTTTCAGCTTGATCAAGAACTTTGATGAGGCCTGGGGCGAGGCCATTCACGGTCGCATTCAGGCGCTCAAGCCTGGGTATTACACGCGCATGGGCGCGGCCATCCGGCAGGCTACCGACATTTTGCGGGAGCGCCCGGCCGAGCAGCGGCTGCTGTTGCTGCTTACCGACGGCAAGCCGAATGATCTGGATATCTACGAAGGGCGCTACGGCATGGAAGATACCCGTCATGCCTTGCAGGAGGCGCGTCAGGCGGGCGTACAGCCCTTCTGCGTGACCATTGACCAGCAGGCCGCCGACTATCTGCCGTACCTGTTCGGGCAGGGGCATTATCGGGTCATTCGGCGTGCCGCCGAGCTGCCCGAATTGTTGCCGCGTCTGTATCTGCTGTTGACCGGAGGCGCCGGGAGATGAGGGCCGTCGAGGGCCTGGCCGAGGTGCCAGGCACAGAGCCCAGGGCGTTGCCCGGCGATCTGGCGATGTGGTGTTTCATTCTTGCAGAGCTGCTGGTCTTTGCGTTGCTGCTGATTGCCCTTGCCTACGCACGCAGTCGTTGGCCGCTGGAGTTCAGCGCCGGCGTGGCAACCTTGCATCCGCTGGCCGGGGTGAGCAATACCCTGCTGCTGCTGACGGCCAGCTATCTGGTGGCGCGCGGTCTGGAGTGCGGCACACGGCGCGCGCTGGTGCGCGGTTTTGCGCTCGGGCTGCTCTGCGGGCTGGGTTACCTGCTGATCAAGTTTGGCGAGTACGCCGTGCTGATTGGCGAGGGGTACAACCTGCGCACCAACACGTTCTACTTTTTCTATTTCTTCACCACCTTCTTTCATGCCATGCATGTGATGCTCGGCATGGTCATTCTGGCGGTGGTGGCTGTGCGTACCCGTGCTGGTTATTACCCGGATGCGGCGCGCCAGAAAATGGCTGGCGACTCGGCCGGCAGCTACTGGCACATGGTTGATCTGGTCTGGCTGGCGTTGTTCCCACTGCTTTATCTGTTGCCCTGAGGTTGGCCCATGCGACTGTCCCTGCGATTCTTCTGGCTGGCGCTGCTGGCACTGACGCTGTTGGGCGTGGCGCTGTCGCAGCGTCAGCCAGACTGGCTGATGGCTGCGGTCGTGCTGCTGACCTTGCTCAAGGGCCACTGGCTGATTGATCGTTTTATGGGGCTGGCTACCGGCCCGCTCTGGTTGCGAGCGACGGTGTCTGGCTGGCTGTTGCTGGTACTCTCGGCCCTGGCGCTGTTGTGAGGGGGATGCCGCGCTGCCGGGTCAGCGCGGCGACGCAGGTCAAAATTCGCCGCGCAGGGTCAGCGCAACATTGCGTCCGGGGGACTGGATCTCCCAGCCGCTGATGCCTTCGGTCAGGTGCTCGTGATAACCCTTATCCAGCAGGTTACGCAACGTCAGGCCGAGATCCAGGTTCTGCATGCCAGCGATTGCGCTGAAGCCCCACCCCAGTGACGCATCTACGGTAACAAAGCCAGCAGTGTCGTTCTCGGTGCCATTGGAGAAGCGGGTTGCTACACGGTCCTGATTCTTGACTGCACGTACTTGCGAATGCCAGCTGAAACCGAGCGCCCGTGGCTGGCCGATACCCAGTGTCAGTTCTGGCGGCGGCATGCGATACAGCGGCTCGTCGTCCTGGCGATTGTCGCCCTCAAGCCAGGTGAAGCTACCGTCCAGGGTGACGACGCCAACGGGATGGGCAAACTGGCCTTCGGTGCCCTGGATGATAACCTTGTCAAGGTTCTCGGTACGCTTGATCGGTAGACCCTGAGCGTTCGTTTGTCCGGTTACCCGGCCGGCGATGTAGTCATCGATGCGGCTATAGTACGCGGCGAGTTGGTAGCTGCTGCGGCCGTCATCGCCCTTGAGACCCAGTTCCAGACTGGTTGCCTGTTCGGGTTTGAGTTGCGGGTTGCCCTGGTGGAAATAGCCGTCGCCACGGGTGGCGTCTTCAAAGCGCTCGCGCATGTCTGGTGCGCGATAGGCGCGGCCAAGGCTGAGGTAGGGGTTGAGCAGCGGCTGCAGATTGTAGATCGCACCGAGGGACCAGGACAGGTTGGAGTCGCTGTTGCTCAGCCCTTTGGTGGTACGTGATGCACCGCTACCCTTGCTGTCGGCGTCACCCTTGACCCGATCCCAGCGGGCGCCGGCCTGGACGTTGAGGCGGCCAAACTGCATGTCATCCTGGATAAACACGCCTGCCGAGTCGATCTGGCCATCACTGAAAGGGTCGTTGCGCTGAATGTTCTGCGACGGGCCGGCGAACTGGTAGCGGGCCGGGTCGCCGGTCATGCGCCACTGGTCCACGCCAACGCTGAGCAGGTGCGCTTCACCCAGGGGCAGACGGTAGGTGCTGCGCACGCCCCGGGTGGTGAAGGTGACGTCGTTCCACACCTGGTTGCGATCCAGGCCGCTGCTGTAGGCGCGAATCTCGCGATACACCTCCTGCTGGTAGAGGTCGACGCTGAGGGTGCCGGAGCCAACCTCGCCTTCGTAACCGGCGGCGTACAGGGTGCGCTCGGTGTTTGGCGAGTGGATGGTCAGATTGCCCAGCACCGCAGCCGGCGCCGGCTTGGTCGAACCGGGAAACCAGACATCCTGGTCTTTGTGCTGTTGCAGGTTGAGGTGCAGGCGGCCGTAGTCACCCAGTGAGTAGGCGTACTTGAACAGCATGGAGCGGCTCTCGTAGCCGGTATTGTCCACCTCGCCGTCGGCGCCCTCGTAGTCGTGTACGCGCTTGGCGGCACCGCCCAGCACCAGCCCATGGCGCTGGTTGCCGGTTTCGAGCAGGGCTGCGCCCTGTAGGCCCTCGTCAACGCTGGACAGGCCCAGGCCAACCCGGCCGTTGAGCTCGCCAGCGTGATCGAAGGTGGGCTCCGGGGTCAGCATGTTGACCACGCCACCCAGAGCACCACTGCCGTGCAGTACGGAGCTGGGCCCCTTGATGACTTCCACCCGCTCCAGCAGGCCGAGGTCAGCCAAAGAGGCGATAGCGCCCTGTGGCTGAGCAGAGTTGAGGCGGTTGCCGTCCACTTGCAACACGATGCTTTCCAGGCGCTGGCCGCGCAGCACCGGGTTCTGGCCCCAGGCGCCGTCGCTTTGCACCGCCAGGCCGGGCTGGCCGCGCATCAACGCGCCGACGTTGTCGCCGGGAAGGCGCTGAGTCGGTTCCAGTACCACGGAGGCGCCTGCCGTTTCCAGCTTGCTAGCCTGATAACCCTTGGCGGTGACGGTAACTTCGGGCAGTTCCAGGGCGTCACCGGCGAACGCCGGACTGACTGCCAGGGCGAGCAGGCTGAGATGAAACAGGGGCGTAATTCTGGGCATTGGTACGATCCTCATGAACAAGTAACTTATTGTTCGATATTGAGAATCGTTATTATTTGATTTTAGTCAACTTTGCGCGACGGCTCAGCCCGTGTCCATAGCCAAGCTGCCACGCCGAGCAGAAACAGCGGCAGGCCGATGCGCAGCCAGTGGGGTGCCGGCAGCAGCCAGATCATCGTTGCGCTGAGCAGCATCAATGCGCTGGCGGCCCACTTGGCGCGTCGTGGTACTGCGCGGCGCTGGCGCCAGTCGAGTATCAACGGCCCGTAGTGCGGGTGTTGCAACAGTCGCGCTTCCAGCGCTGGCCAGCCGCGGGCCCCAGCCCAGGCGGCGACCAGCAGAAACGGGGTGGTTGGCAACCCGGGCAAGATGATGCCCACGGCCCCCAGACCGATGCAGGTAGCAGCCAGAACCCGCCATAGCCAAACCATCAGTCGCTGCTGCTGGCAATCAGGTTGCCGCGCAGGGGGCTGGCCTGCTCCTGGGCAAAGGCCTCCAGCAGGCGGCTCAGGCTGGGAATACGAATGTGCCGGGCGCGCGTCTGGATCAGCCCCTGCTCGCGCAGCGTGCCGATCGCGCGGGACAGGGTTTCCGGCTTGATCGACAGGCGTGCAGCGATCAGACCCTTGGGCAGAGCCAGGTCCAGTTCGGCGCTGTCGCCTTGCTGGTCGCGCACCTGGCCGACCAGGTACAGCGCCAGCCGTTGGGTGGCGTTTTGCAGGGTGAGGTTTTCCAGTTCGTCGAGTCGCTGGTGCAGGCGAATGCTCAGATGGCCCAGCAAGTGCAGGCACGTTTGTGGGTTGGTCTCCAGCAACTGCAGCATCAGGCGGTTGGGCAGGCTGAGCAACTGCACGCTTTCCAGGCTTTCCACGCATACCGGATAGACCGAATGGCGCATAAACATCACCGCTTCGGCAAAGGTCTGGCCAGCGCTGATGATCTCGACCACCTTCTCCTTGCCGTCGGCCGAAATGCGAAACAGCTTTACCTTGCCGCGCATAACCATGAAGAAGCGTTTCGCTTCATCGCCCTGACGCAGGATCAGGCTTTGCGCGGGGTACTCGCGCAGGTGTGCCTCGTTCAGCAGCCGCTGCTGATTGTCCTCGCTGAAGTGGCCCAGCAAGGGGTGACGCAGAACCTGTTGGCGTTGCTCGGGAGTCAGTTGCATGGCTGCGTTCCAGTGGTCGGTAGGTGTGAATGCACAGTCGTTCAGTGGCCGTTGCCAGCCTTGATGCCCAGTCGGGCTGCTAGCTTGTGCAGGTTGCTGGCGTCCAGCCCCAATGCGCGAGCGGCGGCGCTCCAGTTCTGGTCGCTCTGTTGCAGAGCCAGACGGATCTGCTGGCGCTGCAAGGCCTCGACCGCTTGGCGCATGGGCTGGACCTGTTGCTGCTGCTCGCTCTCTGCCGGGTCGGCACCGGCGGGTGCTGCCACGCTGGGAATGTCCAGCAGCGGTGCGTCCAGGCCAATCAGTGCCTGGCGCGAGCCCTCGCGGCCCAGTGCCTTGATGGCCGCGCGACTGATGACGTGCTCAAGCTCTCGCACGTTGCCGGGCCAGTGGTAGCCTAGCAGCGCCTGCTCGGCATCGGCGGTCAGATGCAAGCCGCGCAGCCCCAGCCGCGTGCGATTCTGTTCAAGAAAGTGGCCGGCCAGCAGCAGCACGTCGTTGCCACGCTCGCGCAGGGGTGGGATGGGGACGGGGTAGACTGACAGGCGATGGTACAGGTCGGCGCGAAAATCGCCCTTGGCCACTGAGTCGGCCAGGTTGCGATTGCTGGCGGCGATGATCCGTACATCGACGCGCAGAGGCTGGTCGGCGCCCAGGCGCTGGATCTCGCCATTTTGCAGCGCGCGCAGCAGTTTGGCCTGCAGCCCCAGCGGTAGCTCGCCGATCTCGTCGAGGAACAGGGTTCCGCCGTCGGCAGCGTCGAAGCGGCCACCGCGGTCACTGGTGGCGCCGGAGAAGGCTCCGCGTACATGGCCAAAAAGCTCGCTCTCGGCCAGGGTTTCCGGCAGCGCTGCGCAGTTCACCTGCACCAGCGGTTGGTTGGCGCGAGCGGAATGGCGGTGCAGCCAGTGGGCGAACAGTTCCTTGCCTACACCGGTTTCGCCGCTGAGCAGCACCGGCAGATCCGAGTCTGCAACCACGCGAAGCTCATCCAGCAAACGACTGATCGCTGGGCTGGCGCCAATGATGTTGTGGCTCTGCTGGCTTGGCTGTGCTTGCACCTCCTGGCCGCGATGCAGGCGCAGAGCGCGATTGTCCTGTTCCAGCCGGGTGATGCGCAGGGTGGTTTCAATCAGGGGCAGTAGCTGCTGCAGGCGCTGGCGTGCCCGTTCGTCAAAGGTTCCTGCCTGCAAGGCGTCGAACGTCAATGCGCCCCACAGTTCGCCTTCCATGTAGAGGCTTACGCCCATGCAGTCGTGAACCGGCAGCGGGTCATCAGGTGCGCCGTCGAGCAGGCCGTCATAGGGGTCGGGCAGCGGGCTGTCCGGCTCGAACCAGGTTGGTTCGCGACGGGACAACAGGGCCGCAAGGCGCGGGTGGCGGGCAATCTCGAAACGGCGGCCCAAGGCTTCCTGAACCAGACCGGTGGCGGCCAGTGGGCGCAGGCATTCGCCCTCTCGCTGCAGCAGCACAACAGCGCCGCAGGCGAAGGCCTCGCGCAGAACGTGCACCAGGCGCTGCAGACGCACGGCCGCTGGGAGGTTGGCGATCAGGTCTGGCAGGAGCATTTGCGCAATCATGGTCAATGGAACCCTGTACTGGTTTTATTAACCGTACTCCGGCTGGGTCTCTTTGACCATAAAAAATAATTTTAGCTATATATCAATAATTTGTGTGATGGCATGGCGGTTGCTTTGGAGGAGGGGACAGCACATCAACGCAGGAGACAGTGATGCACAGCGATTACCTTCAGCGCAGCATGGGGGAGTTGGCACGGGACGTTCCGGGTGCCACCGCCCTGTTTCATCAAGCCCGCCTGGACTTCTGCTGCCATGGCCAGCGCAGCCTTTTGGCGGCCTGTGAGCTCAAGGGGCTCGATCCAGCTCCCCTCGCTGCAGTCCTGGAGCGTCTGGACGCCGAGGGCAGTCCGGGCCGGCGAGACTGGCGAGAGGTGACGGCCTCAGAGCTGATTGAACATATTTTGCAGCGTTACCACGCCCGCCACCGGGAGCAGTTGCCGGAGCTGATGCGGCTGGCGCGGCGGGTTGAGCAGGTGCATGGCACACATGAACATTGCCCGCTCGGCTTGGCGGATCTGTTGGGCGAGCTGCTGCAGGAGCTGGAAAGTCATATGCTCAAGGAGGAACAAATCCTGTTTCCGCTGTTGCGGCGGGGGCAAACTGCAATGGCGGGTGGGCCGATTGCGGTCATGCGCTTTGAGCATGAGCAGCACGGTGAAGCGCTGGACGAGATCGCACGTCTGACGCAGGACCTGCAGCTGCCGCCAAACGCATGCAATACCTGGACGGCGCTGTATCGTGGTCTGGAGCAGTTGATGCTGGATCTGAACCAGCATATCCACCTCGAGAACACTATTTTGTTTGCTGGCGCCAACCGGCCGGCTAATCCCGTCTGACAAGGAGTTATACATGTCCCACCCGGTGGCGCTCTTTCGCCTGGGCTTTCGACCGTTCTTTCTCGCCGCTGGCGTGTTTGCCGTGTTGGCAATTCCGCTGTGGGTGGCAGCCTGGTTTGGTGGACTGGAATGGCAACCGGCCGGTGGCTGGCTGGCCTGGCACCGGCATGAAATGGTGTTTGGTTTTGCCGCAGCGGTGGTCGTGGGGTTTCTGTTGACGGCGGTGCAGAACTGGACCGGTATTGCCGGCCTGTCCGGCTGGCCTCTGGCGGGGCTGGCAGCGCTTTGGCTGGCGGCCCGGATGGGCTGGTTACTGGGGCTCCCGGGCTGGCTGCTGTTGCCGCTGGATCTGGCGTTTCTGCCGGTTGCGGCGCTGGCGCTTGGGCGCCGTCTGGTCAAGGTCAAACAGCGGCGTAATTACCCGACTGTGCTGGTCTTGCTGCTGCTCAGCCTGTGCAATCTGGTGGCGTTAGCGGGGTTGTTGCAAGGCGATCACAGCCTGCAGCGGCAGGGCGTGCTGGGTGCTATCTGGCTGATCGCCAGCCTGATGACGCTGATTGGTGGGCGAGTGATTCCGTTCTTCACTCGCAATGGCTTGGGGCTGACCTCTGCGCCAGAGCCGCTGGCCTGGCTGGACAACGCCCTGCTGGTGGGCAGCATTGCAGCAGCGCTGCTGGTGCTCTCTGGTGTGGGCCTGAGGCCGCATCCGTTTCAGGCGCTGCTGTTTGCCGCCCTGGCTGCTGGTCATTTGCTGCGCCTGGCGCGCTGGTATAAACCGGCCATCTGGCGCGTGCCCCTGCTATGGTCATTGCAGCTGTCGTATCTGTGGATGGCGCTGGCTTGCCTGACGATGGCGGGCTGGCACGCTGGCTGGGAGGTGGGGTTTAGCCAGGCGGTGCACATTCTGGTCATTGGTGGTGTGGCCGGCATGATTCTGGCGATGATTGCCCGGGTGACCCTGGGTCATACCGGCCGCGCCCTGCAGCCTCCGGCGCTGATCAGTGTGGCGTTTGCCGCGCTGAATCTGGCGGTGCCGGCCCGTGTCTGGCTGAGCACCTGGTCACCGCAGGCAGGTTATTGGCTGAGTGCGGCACTCTGGGCACTGGCGTTTTTGCTGTTTGTCGGCTGTTACGGGCCGATGCTTCTGAGCCCGCGAGTTGACGGAAAGCCGGGCTGAGTGTCGCTGCGTCAGGGCAGCCAGATACGAAACTCGCCGCCTCCCAGTGCGCCCTGGTTGCTCAGTTCGATGTGCCCGGCCACGCCGTTGCGCCGATGCAGGCGGGCAATGCGTTCGCCAAAGTACAGCCCGAGGCCGGTGCTGCCGGTGCTCATGTTAATGCCCAAGGCGTAGTCGGACTGGTTGTCGAGCATGGCTTGCGGATAACCAGCGCCGTCGTCGCTGATGCTGATCAGCAGTTGCTCGCCGTCCATGCGTGCGCTCAGGTGGATGGCCGAGTGGGTGTAGCGGATGGCGTTGTTGATCACATTGCCGACCACTGAGCCGACCAGCTCGCTGTCGAAAAAACCCATCAATCCGTCTTCGGCCACCTCGAAGCTGCCCTGAATCCGGCGAGCGCGCAGGATATCGTCGTGGCGCGCCAGCTGGGCCTGCAGAAAGTCGTCCAGCTCCAGATAGCTGGGGCGCAGCGGCAGCTGATTGACCTCCAGTTTGTACAGCCCAAGCATTTGCACCAGCATGCCGTTCAGGCGCATGGACTCGTATTCAATCACGCCGCGCTGGTCCGCATCGGCCGCCGCTGGTGGCAGCTGGGCGAGCAACTGCCCGTAGGACTGCATCAGCAGGCCGAGGGAGTTCTTCATGTCATGCACGGTGGAGGCGATGACCGTCGAGAAGTCGAGTTGCTCGTCGTCGTTGCTCACAGCGAATCGACCTTCTCCAACAGCTTGCGGTAGCGAGCGTGCCGCGGGTCGCTGGTGGGCAGGCTGCGCACTTGCGCCAGACAGGCTCGGCATTCGGTCAGCAGCGCGTCGTCCGGGGCGGACAGCAGCAGACGCAGCAGCGACTGGGCGGTGTTGAGGGCATAACTGATGTTGCGTGGCTGGCGTGCCAGCGCGTCGCGAAACGCCTCAAGCGCTGCAGGATACTGTTGCTGCTGATAGTTGCGCATGCCCTCTCGGTTGCGCGCTGCGGCTTCCTCGCCGCCGTGCAGAATGCTGGGGTTGCTGGTTTGGGCAGCAATGCCGGCCATCACCGCCGGGTCGTCGCCGTACATCTCGGCACAGGTGCCCAGCAGTTGATCGGCCTGCTCACCGCGACCCAGTTCGCGCAGTTGCTCGGCAACGGCGAGGGCGGTATCGGCGCTGAAAAAGGTCTCCAGGTTGGCCAGCTTGTCGCCGGCATTGCGCAGCAGCTGTTCGGCGTCGGCCTGCTTGCCGCTGCGGCGCAGCACATCAGCCTGCAGCAGGTCGGCGCGGGCACCCAGTCCCTGATCGTCCTTCCAGCTACGGGTCAGGTCTTCCAGGGTTTGGCGAATTTCCAGCTGAACACGCGGGTTGGGCGCGGTATCGCCGGCCTGCACCTTGAGGCTGTCGGCCAGACTGAGGTGGTGTTCAGGGTTGCGAAAGGCCGAGTGACGGCCCAGGGTTACCGCCTGACGGTAGGCGCGCACGGCGCGCTCCGGGTCTTCGTTGGTGCGCGCGACGCGGCCCAGCTCGGCCTGTCGTTGCGGGTTGTTGGGGGAGATCTTAACCGCCTGCTCAAGAAACACCTGCGCCTTGAGGGTCTCGCCGCGTGCCAGCTTTACCCGGGCCAGTCCGTCAAAGGCCGCCGGCAGCATCGGAAACTGCTCGATACTCTGCTCGTAGAGCGCCTCGGCCTGGTCCAGCTGGCCGCGTTGCAACAGGTGGTCGGCCAGTTTCATCAGCGCCCAGGGCAGCGGGCGCTGGGACAGAATGCCTTGCAGGAGCTGCTCAAGCTCGTCGTGGCGTTGCAGCACGGCCAGGGCGTTGGCTTTGTAGCGCTGACACAGCGGCGCCAGGCGCGGGTCGCGTTGCAGCAAGGCGTTGCAGGCATTGACCACGGCGGCCTGGTCTTCGCGGGCCAAGGCATCCAGTACCGGGGCAAGCAGGCGTTTGCGTTCGACCAGTTTATCCAGGCGCTGCTGCAGGCTGGCGCGGTTGAAGGGCTTGGTCAGATAGGCGTCGGGTTCAAACTCCAGCGCGGCCATGACCATCGCCTGGCTACTCTCGGCCGTGACCATGACGAAGATGCAGTGGGGGCTGATCAGCTTTTCATGGTGCAGCTCTTCGAGCACCTGCTGGCCATTCTTGCCTTCGCCCAGGTTGTAGTCGTGCAGGATGACGTCGTACCGGGTCTTGCGGCAGAGGTTGAGTGCTTCCTCGCCGTTGGCGGCGACGTCGATCTGCTGGGCGGCCATCTGCCCGAGCATGCCCTTGACCGATGAGCGGAAGTCGCTGAAGTCATCCACTACCAGAAAGCGCATGTTGCTGTAGACGATCATGATTGTTCTATTTTCCGCTGGATCTGTGTGCATTCTAGACGGTTTGGGACGCCTGGCCGTTCCCGCTGCCGAGACGGTGGCGGGAGCGAATACAGTATACAGTGAAATCAAAAGGCCATTATTGATGCGGTCGGCAGAACGGCGTTTTACCGCCGTTCACAGGCCTGTTTCAGCGGTGACGAACGATGGCGTTGGACTCGATCACGTGGCGGCCGGTTAGTGCCGTGATCGCCGCCTGCAGCAGGGTGGCGGCCACGTCGCTGGCCTTGACTGCCTGCAAGCGCTTGGGCATGACCGGCTTGAAGGCGCGTGATACCAGCAGGCCGACCAGTTCGCCAGGCCGGTTTTCGGATCGGTCGCCGTCCAGCAGGGACGGGCGTACCAGGCTGAGGGAGGGAAAGCCCATGGCGCCGAGCTCCTGCTCTACCTCGCCCTTTACGCGCAAGTAAAACGAGCCCGAACGTGGACTGGCACCAAGGGATGAGTTGAGCACAAAGGTGCGTGTACCGGCACGGCGGGCCAGTCGGGCGCAGTTGCTGACATAACCCCGGTCGACCGCGCGAAAGGCCTCGCGCGAGCCGGCGCGCTTGCGGGTAGTGCCCAGCGCACAGATGACTGCGTCGCAGTGCCACCAGTCGGCGTCTTCGGGCAGGCTGTCAAAGTCGATCTGGGGGTTATCTAGGTGGGCGTAGTGATTGACCGCTGCCGGCAGCGGACGGCGTGTGGGGGCAACCACCCGGCTGATCTGCGGATCGGCCAGCGCCTGGCGCAGTACTTCCAGGCCTACCAATCCGCTGCCGCCGAGTACCAGCAGGGTCTTGCCTGTGTCGCTGTTGTGCATGTTGTCACTCCGATCCGGGGGGCGTCGGCCCAGGGTTTCGCGGTACCTCGTTCTTCTCTCAGTTAAGCGCTCTGGCGCGCCCTTGGCGAGCGACTGAAAAATATCGCAACAGCTTGCCACGGAGTGATCGCCGCAAATGCTGGTCCAAGCAGGCACTATGCAGGAGTGGCTGGATCTGCATTCTGTCTGAATAAGGAGTCTTGAATGAATACCCAAGGGTTGCTTGATCAGTTGTTGAAGTCTGCCAGTGGCGCGCTCTCTGGTAACAGCAGCACCAACACGCGCCAGGGCTCACAGGGTGCTGGCGGTGCCAGCCAGCTTGGCAGTCTGCTGTCTGGCGCCGGAGGCGGCGCCTTGGCGGCGGGCGCCGTGGGCCTGCTGCTGGGCAACAAGAAGGCCCGCAAGATGGGCGGTAAGGCGGCCAAATACGGCGGCATGGCGGCGCTGGGTGTGGTCGCCTTCAAGGCGTGGCAGCAGTGGCAGCAGAATAATGCCAATGCGCCGCAGGGCCAGCCGCAAACGGTCGACCGGCTGCCGGCGTCACAACAGGAGCCGCACAGTCACGCCATTTTGCGGGCGCTGATTGGCGCAGCCAAGGCCGATGGCCACATTGATGACCGCGAGCGTGAGCTGATCGACGCCGAGGTGGCCAAGCTGACCAACGACCCGCAGACCCTGCAATGGTTTGATGCAGAGCTGCGCAAGCCGCTGGATCCGGCCGAGGTGGCCCGCGCCGCGCAGACCCCGGAGATGGCGGCCGAGATGTACCTGGCCAGTCTGCTGGTGGTGGATGAGCAGAGCTTTATGGAGAAAGCCTATCTGCAGGAGCTGTCCAGCCAGCTCAAGCTTGATCCGCAGCTGATGGCCGAGCTGGACAAGCAGGTGCAGCAGGCGTAACTAATGGCTATGACCCACGTGTGAGTCCTCCTCCGGCGCCTGCACGCTGCCACTGGTGCCCAGCTGCTGGATGATGCCGCAGGCATCGACCGGGTGCGGGGCCTGGCAGCGGCGGCGTAATTCAATCAACTGCTGTTGCAACTGGGTCAGCGCGGTAATGCGCTGGCCCACATGCGTGATGTGCTCGTCGATCAGCCCGTTGACGCCGCCACAGGTGGCTTCGGGTTGTTCGCGCAGGGTCAGCAGTTGACGGATTTCCTGTAGCGTCATATCCAGCACGCGACAGTTGCGGATAAACACCAGCCGTTCCAGGTGGACCTCGCTGTACTGTCGGTAGTTGCCTGCGCTGCGTCTCGGTTCAGGCAGCAGGCCCTCGCGTTCATAGTAACGAATGGTTTCCACCGCACAGTCGGTGCGGTTGGCCAGCTCACCGATTTTCATCTGTGTCCTCCGGTTGCTTGACTCTATAGTGGCTACAGGGAGTCTACTTGGCAACAGACCCCAGAGAGTGTTGCCATGTCTGCCGAACGATCCTGTCACGTTGAATCCACTTGCTGCGCTCGCGCCAGCGCAGCGTCAACCGCCAAGCTGCAGCCGCAACAGGGTAGCGTGCTCAGCCGTATCCGCATTGTGCAGATGGACTGCCCGACCGAGGAGCGTCTGCTGCGCGAGGTGCTGGAAGGGCAGCCGGAGGTGCTTGAGCTGCACTTCAACCTGTTGCAGCGGGTTATGACTGTCCGCCATTGGCCGCAAGGCTTGGACGCTGTCCTGGCGGCCATCGACAGCCTGGGCTTTACCCCGCAGCTGCTCGGTGATGAACCTGCGCCTGCTGCACCCACGCGACCCTGGTGGCCGTTGGCCGTCGCGGGCGTGCTGGCGCTGGGCGCGGAGGTCAGTCACTGGCTGGACCAGCCCGGCTGGATCAGCGCCTTGCTGGCGCTGGCAGCCATTGCGCTGGGCGGGCTGGACACCTACCGCAAGGGCTGGGTCGCTGTGCGCCACCGCAGCCTGAACATCAATGCGCTGATGAGCATCGCGGTGACCGGCGCGGTGCTCATTGGGCAGTGGCCCGAGGCGGCCATGGTGATGGTGCTGTTCAGCCTGGCTGAGCTGATCGAGGCACGGTCGTTGGCGCGCGCCCGTGATGCGATTGGCGGTTTGCTGGCGCTGGCGCCGGAGCAGGCCAATGTGCGGCAGGCCGATGGTAGCTGGGCGCTGCAGCCGGTTGCCGAGGTGCCGCTAGGGGCGCAGATACGGATAGGCCCCGGCGAGCGCATCGCGCTGGACGGCGAGGTGCTGGAAGGGCGCTCCAGCGTCGACCAGGCGCCCATCACCGGTGAGAGCCTGCCGGTCGACAAGCAGCCGGGGGCGATAGTCTACGCCGGCACCATCAACCAGTACGGCAGCCTGGTCTACCGCAGCACGGCGCTGGCCGGCGGCACCACCCTGGCACGCATCATCGAGGCGGTGGAGCAGGCCCAGGCCCAACGCGCGCCGACCCAGCGGCTGGTTGACCGTTTTGCGGCCCGTTACACCCCGGCGGTCTGTCTGCTGGCCCTGCTGGTTGCCGTGCTGCCGCCGCTGTTGCTGGATGGCCAGTGGCTGGATTGGGTGTATCGCGCGCTGGTGCTGCTGGTGGTCGCTTGCCCTTGTGCGCTGGTTATCTCGACCCCGGTGACCATCGTCAGTGCGCTGGCCGCCGGGGCTCGCCGCGGTATGCTGATCAAGGGCGGTGCTTATCTTGAGTTGGGCGGCAAGCTGAACCTGGTCGCGCTGGACAAGACCGGGACCCTGACCGAGGGCCGTCCCAAGCAGACCGACTTTGCACTGCTGGCCGGGGACTCGGCCGAGCAGGTGCAGCAGTTGGCCGCCAGCCTGGCGGCGCGCTCCGAGCATCCGGTATCACGCGCTCTGGCCAGCGCCTGTGAGCTGCCTCGGTTGGAGGTGGCGGACTTTGCAGCCCAGCCGGGGCAGGGTGTCAGCGGCTTGATTGCGGGGCAGCGCTACCATCTGGGCAACAGCCGGCTGCTGACGCAACTGGGCCTGCGCGAAGACGCTTTGGGCTGGCAGGTGCAACTGCTGCAGCGTGAGGGCAAATCCGTGGTGCTGTTGTGCACCGACGACCAGGTGCTCGCCCTGTTTGCGGTTGCCGATACGCTCAAGGCCGGTAGCCGCGATGCGGTGCGAGAGTTGCACGCGCTGGGCATCGATACGCTGATGCTAAGCGGTGACAACGCGCCGACTGTGCAGGCCATGGCCACCCAGGTGGGCATTGACCAGGCGTTTGGCAACCTGTTGCCAGCGGACAAGCTGGAGGCCGTACGTGGCGAGCGCGCGCGCGGGCGCTGCGTCGCGATGGTCGGTGACGGTATTAACGACACCCCTGCGCTGGCGGCTGCGGACATGGGTTTTGCCATGGCGGCGGCGGGCACTGACACCGCGATTGAAACGGCCGATGTCGCCCTGATGGACGATGATTTGCGCAAGTTGCCCGCATTTGTCCGCCTGTCACGGCAGACCGTGCGGGTGCTGCGGCAGAACATCTGGTTGGCAATCGGCTGCAAGGCGGTTTTTCTGGGGTTGACCCTGATGGGGGCCGCAACCCTGTGGATGGCGGTGTTTGCGGACTTGGGCGTGAGCCTGCTGGTGGTGGCAAACGGGCTACGGGTGCTGCGAGAAGGCTGACCCGAAGACGAAATTGAATTTTCACTGGACTAAGGCTGTTTTCTGCAACAGACTGTTCTCAGTGGATGTTGACCATGCCGATCATGGCTGTCAGCTGAGTCAGCGCTTCTCCAAATAAAAACAAGATACGCGTGCCGCACTGAATGGCATGCAAGGAGCACATCATGAATCCTCGCTATTCTGCCTGGCTGCTGCCCGGCGTGGTCGCCATGGGGCTCTGTGTTGCCAGCCTGCTGGCATCGGCCCAGTCCGAGTTGGCGGCGCAAACCATCGCCGGTATTCCGGTCGCCCCCTTCGCCGATATCTTCAGTCGTTTCTGACGTCGCGCTCCCTGCCCTGGTTTATTGCCTGGTCTCAGTAGGTCGCTGCGATCTTTCGTCGCAGCACTGCCGGCCCGGCTGTGCTGCTGCTACACTGCCGCCATGACGCTGAGCCCCGCCCGCCGATCCCTTACTGCCTGGCTGCTCTATGCCAGCCTGCTGCTGAATGTGCCGACCTGTGGTCTGGCGCACGGACAGATGTTGGGGCTTGATCTGAGCGGCGCGGGTATCGTGTTTTGCTCCTTGGGCAGCGGCATGATCAACCTGAATGACGGCGACGCCTCCGGCGCTGGCATGCTGGCGGTCAAGTGCCCGGTGTGCGCCGTGGTGCTGGGCATGGGGCTGCTGTTTGCCCTGGCCTGGTTGGGCCTGCTGCGCCGCCCCCAGCGTCTGCGCCCACCTTTGGGCAGTTATCTTCCCCACCCTCGTTATCTCTGGCCCTCAGCCAATCCCCGCGCCTCGCCGGCGTTCTGACCTGTACCCCCTTTTGCATTCGTGTCGCGCTGTCCGCAGCAGAAGCTGAGCGCGCGCGAGCCCGTGTACCTGTCAGGAATGCCCTGCATGAAATCGACTTACCCGTTGTACGTTGGCGCGCTGCTGTGTGCGCCCTTTACCCTGGCTGCCGCCGAGCAGACCACTGAGCGAACTACCGAACTGCCTGCGCTGCTGATCACCGGTCAGCAAGGCCAGGATAACGCCTTGCAATTGGATACCCCCGCCGAGTCAGGCTCGCGTCTGGGGCTCAGCGTGCGCGACACCCCTGCCTCGGTCAGCGTCGTCGGCCGTGAGCAGATTGAACAGCGTGATGCGCTGGATACCCAGGACATGCTTTCCGGTGTGCCCGGGGTCACTGCTGCCTCGCCGCCCGGTCAGGCCGGCTTTGTCTCCTGGCGTGGCTTTACCGGCTCGCAGGTGACGCAGATGTTCAATGGCATCACCGTGCAGTACGACAGCATTGCCGCGCGCCCGGTCGACAGCTGGATCTTTGACCGGGTTGAGGCCATTGGTGGCGCCTCCAGCTTTCTCAACGGCGCGGGCGGGGTTGGCGGTTCGATCAACTACATCACCAAGTTGCCGGACCCTGCCGAGTCCTTCCGCGAGGCGCGCATCCGCTATGGCAGCTTTGATAGCAGCGAGCTGGCACTGGGCATCAATCAGGTGCTGAGCGAGGGGCCGGTGCGCAACACCCTGCGGCTGGATATCAGCCAGACCGACAGCAACGGCTGGGCTGACCGGGAAGAACGCAGCGCCTTTACCGGCGCGCTGTCGCTGCGCACTGACTTCAACGAACGGCTGTCGCACACGCTGGCGCTGGAATATCAGAACGAGCAGGTGGATAGCCCCTACTGGGGCACGCCAGCGCTGCAGCCATTGGGTGGCGAGATGAAGATCGACGATAGCCGCCGCTTCGAGAACTACAACGTCGAGGACGGGCGTTACGAGCAGCGGGTGCGCTGGCTACGCTCGATCACCGAGTATCAGCTGAGCGACCACACTCGGCTGCGCAACACCTTCTACCACTACAACACCCAGCGTGATTATCGCAATCTGGAGCGTTACACCTATACCGCCGACAACAGCCAGATCAGCCGCTCCGCCGCCTTGCTGCAACGCCATGATCAGGAACTCAACGGTAACCGTGTCGATCTGCTGCATGAAGGCATGCTCTGGTCCCGGCGCAGCGACTGGTCGCTGGGGCTGGATTACAGTCACAACGTGCAGACCCGTTACCCGCGTTCAATCTCGGCGGTGTTTGACGTGGTAGACCCGGATAACTTTGCTCCGGGCCAGTTCTACGACATTCCCGGCATGACGCCCGGCCATAATCCGCAGCGCACCAACGAGCTGGATACCTGGGCGCTGTATCTGGAAAACCGCACCGAGCTGACCGACCGGCTGGCGCTGATCAGCGCCCTGCGCCACGACTGGATTGACCTGGAGGTGACCAACCACCAGGCGCCCTCAGCGAGCAACCCGGCGTTCTTCAGCCAGAACTACGAGCCGACCACTGGCCGTCTGGGCCTGGTCTACCAGCTCACGCCGGTAGCCAACGTCTACGTGCAGTACAGCACTGCGGCGGACCCGCCCTCCGGCATTCTCACCACCGCCAGCTTCAGCCAGGTGCAGGACTTTGACCTGACCACCGGCGAGCAATGGGAGATCGGCAGCAAGCTGGACCTGTTGAACGGTCGCGGCTCGGCCACCGTGTCGCTGTATCGGTTGGAGCGTGAAGACCTCGCCACCGCGGACCCGAACAACCCCGGTCAGACCCTGCCGGTCGGCAAGCAGTCGGCCCGGGGTATCGAGCTGGCAGCGGCGCTGCAGGTCACCGACAGCGTGCGCGCCGAGGGCAACATGGCCTGGGTCGATGCCGAGTACGACGAGTTCAACGCCAACGTCGGCGGCAGCGCGGTGTCCTACGCGGGCAATCGGCCGAGCAACGTACCCAAACGGGTCGCCAACCTCTGGCTGAGCTGGGCGCCGCGCAGCGACTGGGAGCTGGGGCTGGATACCCGTTATGTGTCCTCGGTTTATGCCGACTCGGCCAACACCCGGTGGGTGCCGTCCTACACGCTGTTTGGGGCGCATGTGCGCTACCAGCTCAGCGCTGAGACCGAGCTGACCCTGCGCGGGCGCAACCTGACCGACGAGATATACGCCCGTCAGGCCGGCAGCAGCATGCTCTATCTGGGTGCGCCGCGCAGCGTCGAGCTAAGTTTGCAGACGCGCTTCTGACGCAAACGCCGCCGGCCTTGCGGTCGGCGGCCAGGAGACCCTGATGAAACGCTATCTGTATCTGTGGCATCGCTGGCTGGGGATCGCTGTGTGCCTGTTCATGGCCATGTGGTTCTTCTCCGGCATGGTGATGCTCTACGTTGGCTATCCCAAGCTGACGCCGCGTGAACACCTGGCGCACCTGCCTGCCTTGCCGCTGACCGATTGTTGCGCAGCGCCCCTGCAAGCCGGGGCAAGCTGGCCCGATGGGCTGACGCTGAGCAGCATCGCTGGCCAGCCGGTCTATCTGCTGCCACGCCCGGACCAGGCGCCGGTGGTGCTGGATGCCCGCTCGGCGCAGCCTCTAGGCCCGGTGGATGCAAGGCAGGCGCTGGCCGCTGCTGCGCAGTTTGCGCCGGCGGCGTCGGCTGAACTGCAGGCGCTGATCGATGAGGACGCCTGGACGCATTCGCGCGGGCTGGATGCCCATCGACCGCTCTATCGCATCGCCCTGCACGACGCAGAGCGTCGGCTGATCTATGTCTCCAGCCAGACCGGCGCGGTGGTGCGCGATGCCAGCGGCACCGAGCGGGTGTGGAACTGGGTCGGCACCTGGATTCACTGGCTCTATCCGCTGCGCGGCAATGCGCTGCAGCCGATCTGGAGCGATACCGTAATCTGGCTGTCGCTGATCGCCACCCTGATGGCGCTGCTGGGCATGGTGCTGGGTGTGTTGCGCTGGCGTCGCCGGCCCTATCGCAATGGCAGTCACTCGCCGTACAGCGGCTGGGCGCGTTGGCACCATGTGACCGGGCTGGTGGCCGGGGCGCTGCTGGTGGGCTGGATTTTCAGTGGGCTGATGTCGATGAACCCCTGGGGCATCTTCAGCCAGCGCGCAGCGCTGGACGTGGCGGCTTTCAGTGGCGCACCGGCGGCGCCGCAGACGGGCACCCAGTCGCTGTTGCGCCAGTTTCAGGCCAACGGCTGGCGACCGGTTGAGCTGCAGTGGCGGCAGGTGGCCGGTCGCTACTGGGTCACCGCGCGCAGTGCCGACGGCGAGCAGCGGGTGCTTGATGCGCACAACGGCCAACCGGTGGCGCAGCTGCCCGTTGAGCTGTTGCATGGTGCTATCGCGGCCATGGCCCCGGCCCGCCAGGTGCAGTTCGACTGGCTGAGCGAGTACGACTTCTACTATTACCCGCGAGCCGAACACAGCATGCTGGGGCATTTGCCCAAGCCGCTGCCGGTGCTGCGGGCACGCTTTGATGATGGCCGCTGGGTGGAAGTGGACCCTGCCACCGGTGCGTTGCTGAGCCAGAGCACGCCGGCGCGGCGGGTTTCGAGGGTGTTGTTTGCATTGCTGCACAGTTGGGATTGGCTGCCGCTGCTGCAGCGTCGTCCGTTGTGGGATATCTGGATGGTTGGCTTCAGTCTGGGCGGCTTGCTGATCAGCATCAGCGGTGCCGTGCTGGGGTGGCGTCGTTTGCGCAGGCGGGACCGACGGCGCGGGCGGTTGGCGAGGTCGGGCCGTGCCGCGGGGCAGCGGGTTTATACTGGCTAGCCTTAACGTCGGCAAAAAGGGGGAGGCGGTGAACAGCTTAACGCTCTGCTGGCAAGCCGGCGGACAGGACGCTGAGGCGTCTGGCCGACGCTTGCAGGTGCTGGTCGACGACCAGCCCTTGACCGCCTGGGTGCGCGACTATGAGCTGGCCTGCGATTACCATCCGTTTGCTGAGGACTTTCTGCTCGCCGCTGATGTGGATTGGTATTCGCTGACCAGTTGGCAACGCAGCGCCCAAGGTCAGGCGGCGCGGCTGATACTGCTGGGTTGTCGCTGCGGTGATGTGGATTGCTCGCAGTTGTATGCCGACACGCAGCTGTGTGGTGACTGGGTGCTCTGGCGCATTGGCGGCTGGCCGCAGCGTGATTATCGCGGACTGGGACCGTTCTGGTTTGAGTGGCAGGCTTATCGACAGCAGGTGCAGGGTGCGCTGGAGTCGCGCTGAGCGGATTCAGGCATTGCGCCCTGCTTTGCAGGGCGCAGCTCTCTCAGCGTTCCATTACCTGCTTGACGCTGGAAGAGGGGATAGCCTGCTCGCGGCCTTCGGCATCCTTGAAGATGTACATGCCCGAATCCGGATCCAGTTTGGGTTTGTTGTCGGTAGCGATCATCTGGCCATCGTTGGTACTGATGATGTACTCACTGGAGCAACCAGCCAGAGCGGTTGCACAGACCAACGCCAATAGCAGGTGTTTCATGGATAACACTCCTTGTGCATACAGCGCGCATCACACCCCGTGATGCGCTGCTTGATTCACCTTAGACCTGCTTTTTGCAACCCGCCACGCCTACTGGTTCACAGCATTGGGGTCGATGGAAGCGCCAGCGCCGAGTTCGTCGCGTTGCTGCGCCAGTTTGGCACCCTCGGCGGCGGTAAAGGCAAAGGTGCGTTCCGGATCAGCGGCACGCATCTGCAGCGCGGCCAGCTCCATGCCTTGGGCGACGATGATGTCGTGTTGACGCTGCTGCAGACCGTCAAGGATGGTGCGAGCGGCGTCATCCGGGTCGATGCCATTGTCGATATTGGTGTCCGAGCGCCCGCGCGCGGTGCCGCTGCCCTCTAGTGCGTTGCTGGCGATGGCGGTGCGCACTGAGCCCGGCAGGATCACGCTGACGCCAATGCCGTAGGCCTGCTCGACTTCGGCTCGCAGCGCTTCGAAGTAGCCGACCACGGCGTGCTTGGCGCCGCAATAGCCGGTGCGCAGGGGGGCGCCGACCTTACCGGCCACCGAACTGACCACCGCCAGCTGGCCGCTGCCCTGCTCCACCAGACGCGGCAACAGCAGCTGGGTCAGGGCCACAGGGGCCAGATAGTCGATCTCGATCAGTTGGCGGTAGACGTCGAAGCGGGTGTCCAGCGCCAGGCTGCGCTGGCTGATGCCGGCGTTGTTGATCAGCAGGTCGATGCGGCCTTGCCAGGCCCAGGCTTGCTCCACCAGTGCCGGCAGGCGGTCGTAGTCGGTGGTCTCGAAGGGCAGCACCAACGTGCGTTCAGGTGCCAGCGCGGCGAGCTGCTGCAGCGCCTCGACCCGGCGACCGGACAGAATGACGGCGGCGCCGTCGGCCAGCAGCGCTCGGGACAGGGCCTCACCGATGCCCGACGAGGCGCCGGTAATCCAGACTACGCGGGAAGCAAAGCTCATGATTGTTGTTCTCCGTTGTTGAGCGGGCGGCAGCGGCCCGGGGAGGCCCACCTTATGCCCAGCCCTGTCACGGAGACTGTCACGCGGGTGACAGTTGGCCGAGGGCGCAGGCCAGTGGCTGGCACTGCGCCTGCAATCAGCTCAGTTGCTGGTCAGCGCGGTTTGCAAGGTGCTGACATCCAGCTGGTTGGCGCTGGCGTAGGACATGAACGATCGCGAGGTGCCAGACCAGGCAGACAGCAGCGCCGGCAGGTTGCGGGCGATGGTCGTGGCGTCGCCCAGGCTGCTGGTCAACTGCGCAGCGGCCATGGGGTTGGACAGCAGCGAGCCGGCGGCACCTTGAGCGTTGTTGATCCACTGGGTGAAGGCGCCACTCAGCTTGCTCCCCTCCTGGATGCCGGCAGTGTAGTACGGGATCGCCTCGATCAGGGCGGCGCGGTTCTCACCGCTCATGGCGGCGGCCTGGCTCAGGGCATTCTGAATCAGTTGCTGGTTGGTGCTGGTCAGCTGGGTGTCACGCAAGATAGCGTCGGAGTCGCTGACGCCGCCAACGGCGTACTGCTGGGCAGCATTCAGCGTCTGGGTTGCTGCATCGGTGTTGCCGGTGGCCTGCAGGGTTTTGGCCTGGGCAATCAGCATGTTGTTCATGCTGGCATTGAAGCGCAGCATCAGGTCGCTGTGCTGCTGGTCCAGCGCTGCGGTATCGGTGCTGCTATCGCCTTGGGTCGCGGTGTTCAGTGCCGCGCCAGCGACCGACTTGAGAGTGTCCAGGCCAAATGCCTGGGCTTGGCCGGTGGCCAGCAGGCCGGTGGCGATCAGACCGATAAGGCCTGCTTGGATGCGTTTGCTGTTCATGTCCATTGCTCCTGAAAGGGGGTCACGCTCACTGTGAAGCGCCCGGTTCGCTGCCAGCTCTGCGGCGCTGATGGCTGACGCAGAGCTGCTCGGCAGCGTCTGTTCTGACGGGCGTGGCGACTTTACAGCAAAACGCCATCAGTGGCGCACCCTGATTCAGGGGGTTTCCGTCGGCCGCTGAGGATTGGGGAAGCGCAGGGTGAAGGTGGTCGGGCCATGTGGCTGACTGCTGACATCCACCTCGCCGTGGTGCAGGTGCATGATCGATCGCACGATGGCCAGACCCAGCCCTGTGCCGCCGGCGCTGCGGGCGCGGCCGTAGTCTACCCGGTAGAAACGGTCGAACAGATGCGGCAACTGGTCGGCCTGGATGCCAGGGCCGGTGTTGGTGACGCTGATGCGTTTCTCGTTGGGGGCTGACTCCACGGTCAGTGTGATCTGGCTGCCCTCGGCGCAGTGATTGATGGCGTTGTGCAGCAGGTTCGAAAGGGCGCGCTGGATCATGAGCTGGTTCCCTGTCACCTCGGCTGCACCCAGTAGCTGCAGGCTCACCCCGCGCTCGTCGGCGAGCACCTGCAGCAGCGCCATCACGCGCTGCGCCTCATGCTGCAGTTTGACCTCGGTGGCTTGCGGCGGTGCTGTCTGAGCCTCAGCCTGGGCGAGGAAGAGCATGTCGGTCACGATGCGTCCCAGACGCTCCAGCTCCTCAACGCAGCTTTCCAGCACTTCACGGTACTCGGGTTGGCTGCGCTCCCGTGTCAGCGTCACCTGGGCCTTGCCCAACAGGTTGCTGATAGGGGTACGCAGCTCGTGCGCCAGGTCGTCGGAAAACTGCGCGAGCTGCCCCACCCCCTCATCCAGGCGCTCGAGCATATGGTTGATGCTATCAGCGACTTCGGCCAGTTCGCGGGGTAGTCGCTCGGCCGGAATGCGGTGCGACAGGTATTGGGTCGAGACGCGTGCGGTCACTGCCCGGAACTGGCGCAGTGGCGCCAGGCCGCGTTGGGCCAGCCACCAGGCACCGGCGCTGATGCCAATGACCAGTAGTGGCAAGGCCAGCAACATCGCGCGCAGGTACTCGGCGAGCAGCTGGGTGTCGTTGTCGCGGGCGTAGCTCAGTTGCACCCAGAGTGAGCTGCCATCGGGCAGGCGCACTTGTTGTGAGCCGGTGAGGATGCGTTGCCCCTGGGCGTTCTCCCAGTGCCAATAGCGCACCTGGTTGTTGCCTGCCTGGCGCGGGGAGATGGGGGGCGAGAGCAGGGTGTCGCTGCCTGTCAGCGGCGTGCCGGGTTCGCTGGCATCCAGCAGTGTCAGGTGTAGTTCTTCGTGACCGATCAGCACGTCCTGCACGCTGTGCGGATCGCTCTTGAGCTGAGACAGGGTGACGTTGTTTTCGCTGAGAAGATGGTCGATCTGGCGCAACTTGCCATCGAGCTTGTCCAGGGCGCGTGCGGTCAGCTGGTGGCTTAGCGAGAAGTAGGCCAGGGCTGCCAGGCCGAGCACCAGCGCACCGGTCATGGCGGCGAAGCCCAGGCCCAGACGGGCGGACAAGGTGGCAGGTTTCAATCGCGTACCTCCAGCACGTAGCCGACACCGCGCAGGGTGTGAATCAGCTTGGGTTCATAGGCGTCGTCGATTTTGGCGCGCAGGCGGCGAATAGACACATCGACCACGTTGGTATCGCAGTCAAAGTTCATGTCCCACACCAGCGAGATGATCTGGGTGCGCGACTGTACCTCACCTGCGCGTCTCATCAGCAGGTGCAGCAGGGAGAACTCCTTGCTGGTCAGATCGATGCGTTGCTTGCCCCGGTAGGCGCGATGGCGAGACGGGTCCAGTTCCAGGTCGGCGACATGCAGGATGTCGTTTGCGGCCCTTTGCTCTGTGCGGCGCAACAGGGTGCGTACCCGCGCCAGCAGCTCCGGAAACTCGAATGGCTTGACCAGATAGTCGTCGGCACCCATTTCCAGCCCCCTGACCTTGTCGTCGAGCCGGCTCTTGGCCGACAGCAGCAGCACCCGGCAGTCCAGTGTTTGCTTCAGGCGCTTGAGCACGTCCCAGCCGCTGAGGCCGGGCAGGTTTATATCCAGAATGATCAGGTCGTAGTGCTGTTGCGTGGCCAGATGATGGCCATCGATGCCGTTGTCGCTGGTATCGACTACATAGCCGTTTTCACTCAGCCCTTGATGGAGATAGGCCGCAGTTTTCGGTTCATCCTCAATGATCAATATACGCATAGCAGTCGTCGTAGTGGCGGTTGTGTCGCCGGGTGGATGGAGGTGTTGGCACATCTTCAAGCCTGAAGCCCCTACAGGGTCAACAGGAGAGTGAGGGCATGGTATTACAAGCCGAAGAGCCCGTGCGTTTGCTGACATATTTGTCATTTTGCAGTCACCCTGACGACAGGGGGGGCTGGCTAGAGTCGCTGCCAGATGGTGCCCGTACCCTGTGCAGGGCGCTGAAGCTCACTCTCTGGACGCCGTGGTTCAGGGCGTCCTGATCGCTGCAGGTATACTGATGTCCGCTGTTGTTAAGCTGAGGCGGCGTGCCAGCGCGCTGCTGCTTGTCATTCTGGCCCCGGTTGCTGGCGCCGCAGAATCCCTCACCCTTGAGCAGGCCATGGCGCTGGCTCTTGAGCAAAACCCGGCGCTGCAAGCCGTCAACCGAAATGCTGGCATCGCCGCAGGCGAGCGTCGCCAGGCTGCCTTGTTGCCCAATCCCGAACTCTCCTGGGAGATGGAAGACACCCGCAAGCGCACCAGCACCACCACCATTCAGCTGAGCCAGTCGCTCGAGCTGGGTGGCAAGCGTGCGGCACGTATTGACCTGGCTGACAGCGAGATTGGCATGGCCGAGCTGGCCAGCACGCAACAGCGTAACCAGCTGCGCGCTGAGGTGATTCGAGCCTATTACGCGCTGGCTCACGCCCAGCGCCGGGTATCGCTGGCAGAGCAGGCCGAGACGCTGGCGCGCCGAACAGCGCAGGCGGCAGAGCGCCAGGTGAGCACCGGCAAGCTGGCGCAGATCGCCCAGACTCGTGCTGAGGTGGAGCTGGCCAGTGCCCGTGCGCTGGCGCGGCGGGCTGAGCAAGCGCAACGTGCCGCAGATATCGCCCTGTCCAGTCTGGTGGGCCGCCGTGTCTCGGTGCCGGAAGACGTGCCGCTGTTGCCGCCACCGCCGGCCGAGAGTCTGCGTGCGCGGCTGCCCAGTTCCTTGCAAATCCAACTTGCGGAGCAGGATGTCAGTCGCGCTGAGGCGGCCATGGGCGTGGTGAAGGCCGATCGTATTCCTGACCTGACGGTAAGCCTGGGTAGCCAGTACAGCGAAGAGACCCGCGACCGTGTGAATGTGGTCGGCTTCTCCTTGCCGTTGCCGCTGTTTGATCGCCAGCAAGGACGCATGTTGGCGGCGGCCGAGCGGGCCGAGCAGGCGCGCGACCTGCGGCGCGAACAGCAGCGCCGAGCCGAGGCGTCGCTGGAACAGTTGTTGGGCAGCTGGCAGGCCGCCGATGAGGAGGCCCAGCTGTATCAGCGCGAGATACTTCCTGCCGCTGAGTCAGCGGTAGACAAGGCTGCGCGCGGTCTGGAGATGGGCAAGCTCGACCTGCTGGATGTACTGGATGCGCAACGCACCCTGATTGATGTCCGCAGCCGCTATCTGGACGCGCTGGACACCGCCGTACAAGCCCGGGCCGAGGCAACGGCGATGCTCGGTGACCTGCCGTGAGCCGGTCGATTGCCAGAGTCCATGCGATTGCTTTTGCGCAGCCTGGCAGCTGCGCATATCTACCTGTGCGGGAGTTTGTATGAAAGGTAAAACACGTTGGTTGGTGATGCTGTCGGTGCTGGTACTGGCCGGCGGAAGTTATGTGCTGCTGGGCGAGGGGCGCACCCAGGCGGTTGACGGCCGCGCAGCGGCGAACGCGGGGCCGGGTGCCCATGGTGAAGACGATGGGCACGGCCACGAGGAAGAAGCCGAACACGATGATGAGCAAGGGCACGATGAAGAGGCCGACCACGAGGAGGGCGGCGAAGAGGGCCACGCGGAAGGGGAGCATGACGAGGAACAGGGTCATGGCCCGGCGGCAGTCAGCCTGACGCCGGAGCAGATTGCCCGTGCAGGCATTGTGTTGCAGCCGGCCGCGGCCGCCAGTGTCGGCCGGACGCTGCGCCTGCCGGGCGAAATCGGCTTTGATCAGGATCGCACTGCGCACGTCCAGCCGCGCAGTTCCGGGGTGGTGGAGCAGGTGCTGGTGAGCCTGGGTGACCAGGTCAGCCGTGGTCAGGTGCTGGCAGTGCTGTCCAGTCAGCAAATCTCCGAACAGCGCAGCGAGTTGGCAGCCGGTCAACGTCGCCTGGCGTTGGCGCGCACCGTGTTTGAGCGCGAGCAGAAGCTGTGGCAGGAAGGCATTTCCGCGCAGCAGGACTTTCTGGCTGCGCGTCAGGCGCTGCAGGAGGCTGACATTGCCGTTACCAATGCGCGCCAGAAGCTCAACGCGCTGATTGGCAGCAACGAGTCTGAAACCGGCAGTCGCTACACGCTGACCGCCCCCTTTGACAGCGTCATCGTTGAAAAGCACCTGGTCGTGGGCGAAACCGTCACCGACGCTGATGTGGCTTTTGTGCTGTCCGACCTGAGCCGGGTGTGGGCCAACTTCAGTGTGTCGCCGGGTGACTTGAGCCAGGTACTGGTGGGCCAGATGGCCACGGTGCGCTCGCCTGACCTGAACACGAGCGTCCAGGGCAGGGTGGCCTACGTGGGCAGCCTGTTGGGCGAGCAGACCCGTACGGCGACGGCCCGCGTCACATTGGAAAACCCGGATGGGGCGTGGCGTCCGGGGCTCTTTGTCAATGTTGAGGTGTTGCATGCCGGCCGCGAGGCCGCGGTGACCGTGCCCGAGGGGGCGATTCAGTCGCTGGAGGGCCAGGACAGTGTATTTGTGCGCCGCGCGGACGGCTTTGTTGCCCAGCCTGTGCGTCAGGGCGCTAAGGGTCGTGGCCGTGTGGAGATTGTAGAGGGCCTGGACGCGGGTGCCGAGGTGGTCGTAGACGGCAGCTTCATCCTCAAGTCAGAGCTGGGCAAAGGCTCGGCGGAACACTCACATTAAGCGCAGCTAGCCCTGAGGAAGAGTCATGTTTGAGCGTGTTATTCAGTTCGCCATCGAGCAGCGCGCGCTGGTCATGCTGGCGGTGCTGGCGATGGCCGGGCTGGGTGTAGCCAGCTATCAGAAGCTACCGATTGATGCGGTGCCGGACATCACCAACGTCCAGGTTCAGGTGAATACCGCAGCGCCGGGGTTTTCGCCGCTGGAGACCGAGCAGCGGGTTACCTTCCCGATCGAAACGGCGATGGCCGGCCTGCCTGACCTGGAGCAGACCCGCTCGCTGTCGCGCTCGGGGTTGTCTCAGGTGACCGTTATCTTTGCTGATGGCACCGACATCTACTTTGCCCGCCAGCTGGTCAACGAGCGCCTGCAATCGGTGCGCGAGCAGTTGCCACCCGGCACGGAGACGGCGATGGGGCCGATCTCTACAGGGTTGGGGGAGATCTTCCTGTGGACGGTCGAGGCCGAGGAGGGAGCCCGCAAGCCGGATGGCAGCCCTTACACCCCAGCGGATTTGCGCGAGATTCAGGACTGGGTAGTCAAACCCCAGCTGCGTAACGTGCCGGGCGTCGCTGAAATCAACAGTATTGGCGGCTATGACAAGGTCTATCAGGTTGCGCCGGATCTCAAGCGCCTGGCCGCCTACCGTTTGACCCTCAGCGACCTGCTCACCGCGCTGGAGCGTAACAACGCCAACGTGGGTGCCGGCTTTATCGAACGCAGTGGTGAGCAACTGCTGATCCGGGCGCCGGGTCAGGTCGCCAACCTGGATGACATTGCCAATATCGTGGTGGCCAACCACGATGGCACACCGGTACGGGTCAGTCAGGTCGCACGGGTGCAGCTGGGCCATGACTTGCGCTCCGGGGCGGCGACCGAGAACGGGCGCGAGGTGGTGCTGGGCACCGTCTTCATGTTGATTGGCGAGAACAGCCGGGCGGTGTCCCAGGCAGTGGCCACCCGCCTGCAGGCGATCAACCGCACACTCCCCGAGGGGGTGGTGGCAGTCCCTGTGTATGACCGTACGACGCTGGTGGACAAGGCGATTGCCACGGTGCGCACCAACCTGATTGAGGGCGCGCTACTGGTGGTGGCGGTGCTCTTTCTGTTTTTGGGCAATATCCGCGCGGCGCTGATCACCGCCATGGTGATACCTCTGTCCATGCTGTTTACCTTCACCGGCATGTTTAGCAACCGCGTTAGCGCCAACCTGATGAGCCTGGGGGCGCTGGACTTTGGCATCATTGTCGATGGTGCGGTGGTGATCGTCGAAAACGCCATTCGCCGGCTTGCCCATGCCCAGCAGCGACATGGGCGCATGCTGACCCGCAACGAGCGCCTGCATGAAGTCTTTGCGGCGTCGCGCGAGGCGCGGCGAGCCCTGATCTACGGGCAGTTGATCATCATGGTGGTGTACCTGCCGATCTTTGCGCTGACCGGTGTGGAAGGCAAGATGTTCCACCCCATGGCGTTCACCGTGGTGATGGCCCTGCTGGGGGCGATGATCCTCTCGGTAACCTTTGTGCCTGCGGCGATTGCGCTCTTTGTCACCGGGCAGGTCAAGGAAGAGGAAAACCGCCTGATGCGTGGCGCCCGTCGCGCTTACCACCCGGTTCTGCACTGGGTGCTGGGACACCGGGTGCCGGTGGTGGTGGCGGCGACCTGTCTGGTGTTGTTCAGTGGTGTCCTGGCCTCGCGTATGGGCAGCGAGTTTATTCCCAGTCTGAGTGAGGGTGACTTTGCCCTGCAGGCCCTGCGCGTGCCCGGTACCAGCCTTACCCAGTCGGTCGATATGCAGATGCGTCTGGAAGAGGCGATCATCAGCGCCATGCCCGAAGTGGAGCGAGTATTTGGCCGTACCGGTACCGCCGAGATTGCCTCAGACCCGATGCCGCCGAACATTTCCGATGCCTATGTCATGCTTAAGCCACGTGATCAGTGGCCCAACCCCGAGCTGTCCCGCGCTGAGCTGATAGAGCGGTTGCAGGCGACAGCGGCAACGGTGCCTGGCAGCAACTACGAGCTGTCGCAGCCCATCCAACTACGCTTCAATGAGTTGATTTCCGGCGTGCGCAGCGACGTGGCGGTCAAGGTGTTTGGCGATGACATGGACGTGCTGAATGCCACGGCCGCCGAGATTGCCGAGGCGCTGGAGCAGGTTGACGGCGCCTCTGAGGTGAAGGTGGAGCAAACCACCGGCTTGCCGGTACTGACAGTCAACATTGACCGTGACAAGGCCGCCCGTTATGGCCTGAATATCGGCGATGTGCAGGACACCGTTGCGGTGGCCGTGGGCGGGCAGCGTGCCGGCACGCTGTATAAGGGTGATCGGCGTTTTGACATGGTGGTACGCCTCAGCGACGAGCAGCGCACCGACATCGATGGTCTGGCGCGGTTGCTGATTCCGGTGCCGGCGCCGGCCGGTGCCTCGGATGACCGCGTGGCTTTTATTCCGCTGACGGAGGTGGCCAGTCTTGACCTGGTGTTGGGGCCCAATCAGGTCAGCCGTGAAAACGGTAAGCGCCTGGTGGTGGTGAGCGCCAACGTGCGTGGCCGGGATATCGGCTCCTTTGTGGCCGATGCCAGCGCACGTCTGGACCAGCAGGTGCGTCTGCCGTCCGGTTACTGGCTCACCTGGGGTGGCCAGTTTGAGCAGCTGCAATCGGCGGCGCAGCGGTTGCAGATCGTGGTCCCGGTCGCGCTGCTGCTGGTCTTCACCCTGCTGTTTATGATGTTCAACAACGTGCGCGATGGGTTGCTGGTGTTCAGCGGTATCCCCTTTGCCCTGACCGGGGGTGTGGTAGCGCTGTGGTTGCGCGATATACCGCTGTCTATCTCCGCAGGGGTTGGGTTTATCGCCCTGTCCGGGGTGGCGGTGCTCAATGGTCTGGTGATGCTGTCGTTCATTCGCAATCTGCGTGAGGAAGGGCTGGGGCTCGAACAGGCCATCATCGAGGGGGCGTTGACCCGTCTGCGACCGGTACTGATGACCGCCCTGGTGGCCTCGCTGGGCTTTGTACCCATGGCCCTGGCGACGGGCACCGGTGCCGAGGTGCAGCGCCCACTGGCTACAGTGGTGATTGGCGGGATTCTGTCCTCCACGACGCTGACCCTGCTGGTGCTGCCTGTGCTGTACCGCTGGGCGCATCGACGTGAAGAGGTGCGCGAGTAAGCGTATGCCACGCCCTGGGTGCCGGCTGCACAGCGCAGTCTGGCACCCGTTTACCTGGCGGTGCCACCGACCCGCCGCCAGGTGGTTGCTGAGCCGCTCTGTACACACAGGCTCCAGCCGATGCTCATCTCTCCCGGTTCTGCCGCTGCTTACACGCTACCCGACTGACTTGCTGGCGAGTGCCATACGGCCTGGCGCTGGGGTGACAAGACTGGCCGAGCCTATGGCCCGCCTTGCTTGCCGCGCCACCTTGCGTTGGCGTGTCCGGGATCATTTGGACCACTGCCCAGTGCGGTAATCGGTAATACCTCCCGGCAGCAGAACGCGCAGGGCCAGTCATGGGCTTCGTGGGGACCGGCGCGCGTGGCGCGCAGGCGAGGCTGGTAAGGCTGTTGTCGTGCGGGGGCAGAACGGGAAAGCCGGCGAAGCGGCGGGGGTTATGCGGGGACGAGGCAAAAAAAACCCTGCACAGGGCAGGGCAACCGAGGCAAAGGGAGCACCACAGGTTTACAAAGTGGACGTGTCCTCATTGCGCTGGGCGTGGAGTTCAGCGCGCTCGGTTTTGGCTGAGTCGGCCTTTTGCTCGGCAACCAGGGCACGAAACTTTTCGTGCGCCGCGCGGCTGCGGTCGAGACCGTCTTCAGCCATGGCGTTCATCGGGAGTAGAACAGCGGCAACAGCCGCAGCAATCAGCATCTGTTTCATCAGCACTCTCCTGTCAAAAAAATATGAGTTCGTTCAGACTCGGGTTCATCCTACGTCTGGGCAACTGACAGGAGGGTTATGCGCGCATGACAATGCTGTCATGTTGCAGCGTGGACTGGCGCGGGCCAGGCTGTCTTGCGGGGTGTGATAGCGGACGCAGCCGCGCTGCTGTGGAGCGGCCCTAATCGACGGCCTGGTTGCGGCGACAGGCCCCGGCCAGCATTGGCCGGCCAGGGCCTGACTCACTCAGTCGATCTTTTCAAAATAACCCAGAATCTTCAGCGCAGACAGGGTGCTGCCGTCGATGTCCAGGTCTTCACCGGCCAGTGCGGTGGCCGGGTTCTGGATGCCGGCTGCAATGGCTTTCCAGGTGGCCTCGGTGGTTTGCACGGTGGCGACGACGTCGCTGTCCAGCCCGTCGCTCACCTTGGCGACGCCGCGTCGGATGCGCAGGGTGAACTGCTTGCTGCTGTCGCGGAAGTCAAAGCCCAGCGCGCTGTCGACCTCATAGGTCTCTTCTGCCTTGAGCAGCGCCGGCATGGCGGTCAGGAAGTTCTCAATAGGCAGGCTGGCGAGAAAGTCGGGGTCCATGTGCAAGCGGAAGCGCGGATTGAGCCCGTCCTGCACTTCGCGGGCAACCGTGAAGTAGTAGTTGCGCGCGTTGGGGTTGGCCTCGGCGGCCGCCAGGGTCCGCAGGGCGCTGGCACGCAGCGCACGGACGTCTTCGTGCTCGGGCAGCAGTACCATCAGATGGTCGCTCAGAACCAGTGCCCACTGGGCGTTGCCCTGCGCCAGGGCGTCCTTGGCCTTGTTGAGCAGGTTGTCGGTGCCGCCGGCCAGGGCGGCCATGTCCTCGGCCTGCTGCTGTTGCGGCGCCGGTTGCAGCTCGCTTGGGTTGCCGCTGAACCAGCCCAGATAGCCATCAAACACCGAACGGGTCGACCAGCTCACCTTGCCGTAGAACTCCTGCAACCAGGGGTTGCTGGCCAGGTGCGGCGGCAGGGTGACTGCCTCGACGATCTGGTCCGGCGTCAGGCCCTTGTTCATATGGCGCAGGGTTTGGTCATGAACGAAGTTGATGGCGTCGCTGTAATCGGTCAGCAGGCTGGCGATTTGCGCCTTGCCGTGTACCGGGCGGGTATGGCTGGGCACCAGATGCTCGGCGCCCAGGGCGCGCACGCGGTCGAGGGTGTTTGCCCATTGCTTCACGTCGCGGTAGTAGGTGCCACGAATGGTATACAGGTTGGGAAAGGCTTGATAAATGTTGTCGCCGGTCAGCACGGTCTGCTTTTGCGGCAGCCAGACAAAAATCTGGTCCTCGGTTTCCCCCGGTGCGTGCACCAGCTCCAGCTCGATACCCGCGATGTTGAGCGACAGCTGATCGCTGAAGGTGTGGGTCGGCGGCAGAGCAAACAGCGAGCTGTCCGGGGTGACGCCCAGGTGCGGACCGATCCCGTCATTGATCAGTTCGCCTTGTGGCAGATGATTGCCAAACATGCGCATGGAGCGGGTGCTGATGATTGGCCGGATCTGATTGACTACCCGGTTGATGTAGTACGCCGTGCTGTCGTGTGCGTAGACCGGAATGCCGGCGCTTTCGGCGAAAGCGTTGGCGCCGAACACATGGTCGGTGTGGTTGTGGGTATAGATGATGGTCTTGATCGGCTTGTCGGTGATCTTGCGGAACTCGGCCAGTACCGCTCGGGCTTCTGCTTCCGTCTCCATGGTGTCGACGATTATGATGCCGTCATCGCCTTCCAGCATGATCGAGTTGGCCAAGCCGTAGCCGATTGCGACATAGACGCCGTCGGTTACCTGCTCCACACCCTTGCGGAACAGATCGCTCTGTTTGACCAGAGCCTCGGGGGCCAGTTGAATGGAGCTTTGGGCCGGTGGGTCCTGGTCGCAGCCGGCGAGCAGGGCGAAGCATAGAATAAGCAGGTAGCGCATGGTTTTCTCTATTGTTGTTATGAATGGCCTGCTCACGCTAAAGAGCGCGCGAGACCTCAACAAGGTCGGCACTGGCCATCCTCGGGTTCAATATGGCCAGTGAACCGGCAAGCAGGGCGAGCACGGTGGCCGCCTGGCCGCTGGCGGTGATGCACACCTTCGACAGTCGCGGTTTTGATGGCGCCGCGCTGCTGCATGACGCCGGCATTGATCTGGAGGCGCTGCGCGCCAACCCCGGTGGTCGGGTGCCAACCGAGCTGATGACGCGGTTGTGGTCGCTGGCGACCCAGCGCAGTGCCGACCCGGCGATGGGGCTTTGGGTGGGCCGTGCGGCCATGCCGATGCATATGCGGGTCATGGGGCTGCTGATCCAGACCGCGCCGACCATTGGCCATATTCTGGAGGCCACCGAGCGCTTTCAACGGCTGATTACCACCGGGGTGACCCTGCGGCTGGTTCATCAACCGGACCGGGTGGGGGTGCAGATTTGCGAATTGCACGATGTGGTGTTGCATCCCGCGTCCATTGACGCCTTCATCGCCGCCCACGTCAGCAACCTGCGCCGGCTGGCCGGCCAGGTGGTGCAGCAGGTGGATCTCAAGCGCGCGCCGCCGAGCTCGGCGCAGCATTGGCAACAGGTGTTTGGTTGTACAGTGCGCTTTGCCCAGCCGGCGAACGTGGTCTGGCATCAGCGCTCCGCCCTGGCTGCCCCGCTGGCGCTTGGCGATGCCAGGCTCTGGCGCGAGCACGAACAGTTGGCCGTGCGTGAGCTGGCCGCGCTGGACGCTGTACCGGCTCTGGTTCAGGACATCCTGGGCCTGCTGCGTACCTATGGCGACACACTGCCAACCCAGGCCGAACTGGCGGCGGCGCTGGCCCTGAGCGAGCGCACGCTGCGTCGTCGTCTAGCGGCACTGGGCAGCGGCTATCGCCAGCTGGCTGACCTGTGGCGGGCCGAGCGGTCGGCGCACCTGCTGCGTGCAGGTCTGCGCAGCGCGGAGGTGGCTGACCAACTGGGCTTCGCTGACGCCAACAGCTTTGGCAAGGCCTTCCGGCGCTGGTACGGCGTGAGTCCTGAGAGCTACCGGCAGCAGCCAACCGGCTGAGCTGAGCGCTTCACCCGGCACGATGTCGCCGCCGATAGCGGAGCTGGCCCCAGCTCCATCACTCACTATCGGGTTTGCTTGGCTGGGGGATTAGCGCTTCTGCCTCCAGGGGTGGAAAGCCGATATCAAACCCGCGCGCGTCCAATTGCTTCACGTTCTCTGGGCGGCCCTGCTCATCCAGCTCGACCAGGCCGATGCCGCTGCCGTTCCACAGGCGCTCGCCGGCGCTGGCGCGATCGGGGTCGCGGGGGCTGACGCGCATGCGGCGGCGCTTGGTCAGCCAGTTGAGCGGGGAGGCCGGGGCGTAGAGCCAGCGGTTGAGGCGGTCGAACCAGTCCAGCAGGCGCGGCGGGAACGCGTTTTTCAGACCGCTGCTGGTGATTTGCCAAAGCTGCGGGCCGTGTTCGCGGTGACGGATGGCGATGTCGTAGACGAAGGAATAGTGCACGTCACCTGAGAGGATGACGTAGTTACCCGGTGTGCGGCCATGACGAAAGATATTGAGCAGCACCTTGGCGGCGCCGCGGTGGGCCATCCAGTTCTCGGCGTCCACGACCAGCGGGTGGCCGGCAAGGGAGAACAGCTTCTGGATACCTTCGATCAGCTTGACGCCAAACATCGGCGCGGGGGAAACGATGACCACGGCGGTCTGGTCCAGCAGGCGCTGCTGTAGCTCGGTCAGCGCTTCCCAGTCCATCAGACCGGACGGGCGGAACGGGCTGCGCTCACTGCGCCAGCGCCGGGTGCGGGTATCCAGCACCACCAGGCTGGGGGTGCCGCCAATCTGGTACTCCCAGCCGTGAAAGCGCAGCACGGTGTCGATGCAGGCGTCCTGCTGGCTGACGTCCAGGCTGCCGCTTTGACCGGCACCTGAGAGCAGATCAGCCAGGGCGTCGAGCGGCTCTGCTACGGCGTCCGGGTCGTTGCCCCAGGCCTGGCACAGCAGATACGCCAGCACCGCGTTGCCGATGATCTGGCGTGAGAAGGGGTGGCCGTAGGCGGTGCGCTCCCAGTCTGCGGTGAGGTTCCAGTCGTCGGTGACGTCGTGGTCGTCAAAGATCATCAGGCTAGGCTGATGGGCAAGCAGGCGGGCGACCTGCGGCAGGCCGTCAACAAAGGCGGCGATTTGCTGCTGCTCGGCTTGATAGCGTTGGCGCTCTTCGTCGCTGAGGCTAGGTGGTTCGTTTGGCTGGATCAGCCGCCAGGGCGTCGGTGACCACACCAACAGATACATGGCCAGCATCTCGGCCAGGCTGATCAGGTGGTTGTGGGCGTTGGCCGAGGTGAATACCGGCTTGCGTACGCCGCCAAAGAAGCGGTCGCGCACCGCCATGTTGGAGGGCACATCAGGCAGCAGCTGCTCGCGCCGATAGTAGGTTTCGGCAGCCTGATACAAGGCCCGGCTGTCTGCCACCGTGGCGCCTTCGAGCGCCTCGTCAGACAGTCCCAGACGGGCAGCCAGCTGGTGAATGGCGACCAGCAGCGGGCCGCTGACATCATCGACGTAAACCTGGTCACCGGTCATCAGCAGCCAGGCTGGGCGCTCCCCTGGCTGGTCACGGCGTTCGGCGAGCCAGCTGTCGGTGCGCACCAGCGCATCCTCGCCGGCAAAGTGCGGCTTGCGGCAGGAGCCATGCAGCAGGCGGCGGTTGTCGCTGGCGATCATCAGCGAGGGTAGCTCGTCACCATGGCACAGGTGCGCGGCGGCGCTGCGCAGCCCGCGGCCTTGCTCGCCGTCCCACCGCAGGTCGTAGTGAATGATCTGATCCTGTGGCAGCGGGCTGGCGGGGGTGATGGTCAGCAGGTGAACATAGGCGTGCCGACCAATGGGAATGATCCGCGTGTCACCCGGTTCGAGCTGCTGCGCTGCCGCGTCGCTTGGCTGCAGGGTTGCGCTTAATGTCAGCGGGCGGCTGGCGACCAGCCAAAGTAGGATGCGCTCGGGCTCTACGCGGCGGACCAGCGGGCCGGCCAGCAGATCGGGAAGGTCTGAGGTGGTATGCATGTTTGCTCAGACCGGCCAGGCGCTGCGCAGTTCAGCTGACCGATGCGTGGGGGATGTTCAAGGCGTCCGCGCCACGGCCACCACGACGCAGGTGACTCACGGCTTGCATGACGCTCAGCTCGCAGCCCTGCACACGCTCAGGTGCCAGATACACCAGGCTGCCGGACCAGGGATCGGGCGAGCCCGGTATAAAGGTCACCACACGGCCATCGGCTAGGCGTTCGACCTCAAAGCACAGCTGTTCAAAGTCATCAAAGCGCACCAGTACCGGCTTGAGCGGAGAGTTGGCGGGCCGCTTCTCCTTGAACTGGTCGGACAGGGATTTGATCAAGCCATAGCCTGGCAGCATCAGCAGGCCGTCGTCGAGCTGCTGGTACAACCGACGAGCCCTTGGGCCGCGTGCCAGCATGCCGGCACCAAAGCAGACCAGCGCCACGCCCAGCAGGGCCAGCAGGTTGGCCACGGCCAGGCCGGCTATGCTGTCGAATGGCAGCAGCTCGCTGATGGGGCGGGTGACATGACGCATCACCGCGATCGCTTTGCCCAGCACAAAGAGAATAACGATCACCGGCACCAGAAATACCGCGCCGCCGATCAAGGTGGTCTTGATTACCCGCATGAGAGCCCCCGTCGACAATACGTGAGCACAGCATAGACTGTGGGTGCGTGAACGTCAGAACAACCGGGCCAGCAGCGCAGTGACAGCGGTTTCCACGCGCAGGATGCGCTCGCCCAGCTGCACCGGCTGCATGCCGGCCTCTACCAATTTGTCGACCTCATAGGGAATCCAGCCACCCTCCGGGCCGATGGCCAGGGTCAGCGGCTGCTCGATACCACGTGGGCAGGCGGGGTAGTCGCCGGGGTGGGCAACCAGTGCCAGTTGGTGGTTGATGATGGCCGGCAGCTGGTCTTCGACAAAGGGTTTGAAGCGCTTTTCTATGCGCAGGGTCGGCAGCACGGTGTCGCGCGCCTGCTCCAGGCCGAGCAGCAGGTTCTCGCGGATCACCTCGGGCTGTAGAAAGGGTGTCTGCCAGAAGCTCTTTTCCACCCGGTAGCTGTTGAGCAGGATGATCTCGGGCACGCCCAGGGTGGCGCAGTGCTGCAGGATGCGGCGGAACATTTTCGGCCGGGGCATGGCCAGCAGCAGGGTCAGCGGCAGTTTGGCTGGCGGTGTCTCGTTCAGCTCAACGGCGAGCAGGGCGTGGTCGCGGCCCAGCTCCAGTATCTGGCCCTGGCCCATCAGGCCGTTGATGCGGCCAACGCGCAGGGTGTCGCCGCTGCCGACCTGCTGGATGTCCTGCATATGCGCCAAGCGGCGGCCAGTCAGGCGGACGTGCTGCGGGTCGGTGAAGTCGTTGTCTTCTAGCAGCAGCAGGTTCATGCCTGCGGGCTGTCCTGCGATTCTTCGCGGCTGCGCGGCCGTACCAGACGGCTGAAGAGGATGCCCACTTCATACAGCAGCCACATGGGCAGCGCGAGCAGGGTTTGGGAGATGACATCCGGCGGTGTCAGCACCATGCCGATGGTAAAGCAGCCAACCACCACGTAGGGGCGCGCCTTGCTCAGGCTTTTTACGTCGACAATGCCGACGGCGACCAGCAGGACAGTGGCCACCGGGATCTCGAAGGACAGGCCAAAGGCCATGAACAGCGTCAGGACAAAATCCAGATAGCTGTTGATATCGGTCATCACCGCCACGCCATCCGGCGCCGCGCTGGTGAAAAAGCCGAACACCAGCGGAAAGACCACAAAGTAGGCAAAGGCCATGCCGCCGTAGAACAGCAGAATGCTAGAGGCCAGCAGCGGCACCGCCAGACGCTTCTCGTGCTTGTACAGCCCGGGTGCTATAAAACCCCAGACCTGATGCAGCACAAAGGGCATGGCGATAAACAGCGCGCTGATCAGCGTCAGCTTGAAGGGGGTCAGGAACGGCGAGGCGACATCGGTGGCGATCATGCTGGTGCCTTCGGGCAGCAGCGCGCGCAGCGGCTCGGAGATAAAGGCGTAGATGTCGTTGGCAAAGTAGAACAGGCCGGCAAAGATCACCAGCCAGATCAGCACAATGCGCAGCAGGCGCGAGCGCAGCTCGGTCAGGTGCGCGACCAGCGGCATGTCGCCGCCGCTCTTGACGGGCGGCAGATCAGGGTTGCTCATGGCGGGTGTCTTGCTGCTCATTGGCGGACTCGGCGCGGGGTTGCTCTGCGGTCGCGCCAGTGTGCGTCGGCTGTGTGACGCTCTGATTACCGCCCGGTCGGGCGCTGGTCTGGTTGCTCGGGCTGCCGGCGTGCAGGCCCTGCTTTTCCAGTTCGGCGAGGATGCGCTCGTTGTTCAGCTGCTGGCGGATCTCGTCGGCACCCAGTTCGCGCTCAACCTGCGAGCGCACGTCCGAGAAGCCGCGCTTGATGCGGCCAATGGTCAGGCTGACAGTGCGGATGGCGCCGGGCAAACGCTCCGGGCCAAGAACCAGCAGGGCGATGATCGCCACCACCAGCATTTCCATAAAGCCGATGTCGAACATGGGGCGGAACCTGGCAGATTACGGCTTGGACTGGCTGTCCTGCTTGTGCTCTTCGGCCTTGGCATCCAGCGTCTCGCCGGGCTTGTTCTCGACCGAGGGTTTTTCCTCGTCGTTCATTGCCTTGCGAAAGCCCTTGATTGCGCCGCCCAGATCGCCGCCGATGTTCTTCAACCGCTTGGTGCCGAACAGCAGTACCACGATGACCAGCACGATCAGCAGTTGCCACAGACTAATGCCACCAAAACCCATTTTTGCCTCCGGGGCCTATTGCCCAGTTTATTTGCTGCGGGACGCCTTTTCTTCAAGACCGGACAGGTCGAAGCGGCGTGCCAATTCGTTCAGGATGTCATCGGGGCCAAGGCCAAGATGGCTCAGCATGACCAGTGAGTGGAACCACAGGTCAGCGGTCTCGTAGACCAGGTCCGATTTGTCCTCGCTGTGCTGACAGTCCTTGGCGGCTAGCAGTGTCTCTGTGCACTCTTCACCAACCTTTTCGAGAATCTTGTTCAGGCCCTTGGCGTGCAGGCTGGCAACGTAGGAGGAGTCGGCAGACGCCTGCTTGCGTTGCTCCAGCACGGCGGCCAGTTGGCTCAGGGTGTCAGACATGTTTTGGGTGCTCGTATAACTCTTTGGGGTCCTTGATGACGGCGTCGACGGTCTGCCACTGGCCATCTTTCAGAACCCGATAGAAACAGCTTTGCCGGCCGGTGTGGCAGGCAATGCCACCGATCTGTTCGACCTGCAGGATGACGACGTCGGCGTCGCAGTCCAGCCGCAGCTCGTGCAGCTGTTGCACGTTGCCCGACTCCTCGCCCTTGCGCCACAGGCGCTGGCGCGAGCGTGACCAGTAGATGCCGCGGCCTTCCTGTACGGTCAGTTGCAGGGCTTCGCGGTTCATCCAGGCCATCATCAGAATGCGCTGGGTGTGTACATCCTGGGCGATGGCAGGAACCAGGCCGTCGGCATCCCAGTGGATGCTGTCGAGCCAGTCGTTGGCGGCGGTTGAATCAGTCATGGCGGGTCGTCATTCGTTCAGTGGTGCAAGTGTGCCAGTTATGCGCCCGGCTGACTATCTGCGGCGCAGAATCAGCCAGCCGCCCAGGGCGATCAGCGCCCACTGGGTGGGCGCGGCGTGCAGCCAGAGCTGCGGGTCGTCGCCGCCCAGCGCGCTGGCGCCGAAGATCACCAGCGCGATACCGGCCAGTTGCAGTGGCCAGCGTGGGCGCTGCGGCGGCTGCTCGCGCAGTGGTGCGTCGGCCAGGTTGTCGAGGGCGCGGTGGGCGCTGTCGATCAGTGCGGGCACGCGCTCCAGATGCTGCTGCCAGTGCTTGACCTGATTCTGCGGCAGCATGCGCTCGCGCATCCAGCGCTCCAGGTAGGGCTGGCCGGTGCTCCACAGATCCAGATCCGGGTACAGCTGGCGGCCCAGCCCCTCGATGTTCAGCAAGGTCTTTTGCAGCAGTACCAGCTGCGGCTGGACTTCCATATTGAAGCGGCGGGCGGTCTGGAACAGGCGCAGCAGCAGCTGGCCGAAGGAAATGTCTTTCAGCGGGCGCTCGAAGATCGGCTCGCAGACGCTGCGAATCGCCGCTTCAAATTCATTCACGCGGGTGTCGGCCGGCACCCAGCCCGAGTCGATGTGCAGTTGGGCGACGCGGCGGTAGTCGCGCTTGAAGAAGGCCATCAGGTTGCGTGCCAGGTAGCTTTGGTCTTCCGGCGTCAGGCTGCCGACGATGCCAAAGTCGATGGCGATGTACTGCGGCTCCCAGGGGTGCTTGCGCGAGATGAAGATGTTGCCCGGGTGCATGTCGGCGTGGAAGAAGCTGTCACGGAACACCTGGGTAAAGAAGATTTCCACGCCGCGTTCGGCGAGCTTCTTCATGTCGGTACGCTGGTCGGCCAGCGCCGGCAGATCGGTCACCGGGATGCCCTCGATGCGCTCCATCACCAATACCTTGTGACGGCACCAGTCCCAGTAGATCTTGGGAATGTAGATCAGCTCCGAGCCTTCAAAGTTGCGGCGCAGCTGGGAGGCGTTGGCGGCTTCGCGGTACAGATCCAATTCGTCGAAGATGGTGCTTTCGTAGTCCTCGACCACCTCGACCGGACGCAGGCGCCGGCCCTCGGTCGAGACGCGCTCCAGCAGGCGGGCGGCGACGAACAGCCACTGGATGTCCTGGTCGATGGTCTCGCCGATGCCGGGGCGCACCACCTTGACCACCACCTCGCTGCCGTCCTTCAGGCGTGCCGCGTGCACTTGAGCAACCGAGGCGGAGGCCAGTGGCTCGTCACTGAAGCTGGCGAACACATCCTCGATGCGCTCGCCGAGCTGCTCCTCGATGCGGGCGCGGGCCTGCGGGCCGGGGAACGGCGGCACCTTGTCCTGCAGGTGGGCCAGTTCCTGTGCGATGTCGTCGGGCATCAGGTCACGGCGGGTGGAGAGAATCTGACCAAACTTGATAAACACCGGGCCGAGGTCTTCGCAGGCCTTGCGCAGGCGCGCACCGCGGCTCAGGTCACGCGGCGCCGGGCGCAGACGCCAGGGGCCCAGTTGTAACAACAGACGGCCCAGTACCGGTAATGGCAGATCCAGCAGAATCTGGTCCAGACGGTAGCGGGTAAAGATATGCAGGATGCGCAGCAGGCGCACCAAGGCGGTCAGTCTCATGCGTCGGGCGAGTCCGGGTCGGTGGGAGAGAGCAGGGCGACGCGCGCTTCCAGGCGGTCGAGCTGCAGGCGCAGGTCATGCAGTTGCTCGGCGCGGGCGCGGGCTTCAGCCTGGCCGACCAGTTGGCGGCTTTCTTCGGTCAGGTATTCCGCCAGCGTCTGGCGCAAGCTGGCGCGGCTGTCACGGCCCCACTGGTGGCTGCGGCGCAGGGCACTGCCGATGGCGTGGCCGGCTACCGGGCCGAGCCAGCGCGCCAGCTCGGCCTCGCCATCGAGCTGCAGGTCGGCCAGTGCATTCTGCAGCGCGATCAGCACCTGGCTGTCGCCCTGTAGCTCCACCTCTGGCTCCTGCAGCACGGCCTTGCGGTCGCTGCTGGCCAGCAGCCGAGCGAGCAGGCTGGCCGGGGCATGCAGTTCAACATCGGCTGGCGCGTCGCTGCGGGTATTCAGGCCAATGCTGCCGGGTGCGGGCGCCAGCCACAGCTGCCAGTCAGGCTGACGGCTGTTGATCAGAATGCGCTTGCCGGCCAGCGCGCCGATGCGCCTGGCAGTGACCGGGTCGCGAGCCAGCGCCGCAGCAATGCTGCGCTCGGCTGCGCGGAGCAGCGCGCCAGGCAGCATCAGGGTTTTACGCCCCGGTGCAGGGCGACGATGCCGCCGGTCATGTTGTGGTAAGTCACCCGGGCAAAGCCGACTTCTTCCATCATGGCCTTGAGGGTTTCCTGGTCCGGGTGCATGCGAATGGACTCGGCCAGGTAGCGGTAGCTATCGGCGTCGTCGGCCACCAGCTTGCCCATCAGCGGCAGGAACTTGAAGCTGTATTGGTCGTAGACCTTGGACAGCAGCTCGCTCTTGGGCTTGGAGAACTCCAGCACCAGCAGGCGGCCGCCTGGCTTGAGCACACGCAGCATCGAGGCGATGGCAGCGTCCTTGTGGGTCACGTTACGCAGGCCGAAGGCAATGGTGATGCAGTCGAAATAATTGTCGGGGAAGGGCAGCGCCTCGGCATCGGCCTGGACAAAACGCACGTTGCCGGCCACACCCAGATCCAGCAGGCGGTCACGGCCAACCTTGAGCATGGAGGCGTTGATGTCGGCCAGTACGACTTCGCCCGTCGGCCCCACGCGCTTGGCAAAACGGCGCGTCAGGTCGCCAGTGCCGCCGGCGATATCGAGCACCCGGTTACCGGTGCGCACGCCGGACAGCTCGATGGTGAAGCGCTTCCAGAGGCGGTGGATGCCGCCGGACATCAGGTCGTTCATGATGTCGTACTTGGCGGCGACCGAGTGGAAGACCTCGGCGACGCGCTGGGCCTTTTCGGACTCGGCGACGGTCTGGTAGCCAAAGTGGGTGGTTTTTTCGTGCTCGTGCTGATCGCTCATGGATTGGCTCTGCGCTGGCAAATTCGCCCCCATTCTAACCATTTTTTGCCGACAGAAGCGCTTCCGTGATGCCGCAGTCGTCGGCGGGACGAGGGTGATGACGCGCCGGCCCATTTGCGGCATGCTGGCGAGCTTTGACACCACCGTGAGGATGAGCCGATGGCGACCGTAGATATCACCCGTGAACACAGCCTTGGCAAGGAACAGGCCAGAGAGCGTGCCCAACAGCTGGCCGACAAGCTGGCACAAAAGCTGGACGCCAAATGCAGTTGGGAAGGGGATCAATTGAACTTCAAACGCAGCGGTGCTGACGGCTGCATCATTGTGTCGGAGTCGGATGTGCGCGTGCAGGTCAAGCTGGGCATGATGCTCACGCCCATGGCCGGCATGGTGAAAAGCGAAGTGCAGAAGGCGCTGGACAAATACCTGACCTGAGGTCGGTGGGCAGGCCGCGTTGCGATATTTTTTGCTGATTAGTATGTGTTTTCTAATTTTGCCGCGTAGCTTTGGTTGCAAGGATCGCCAATCGGTCCATTGCAGTTCCTCAATTTACTGATTACTGGAGTTACCAACATGGCCAAGAACACCGCAAAGAAAATCGAAGACAACGCTGCCGGCTTTGCCAGTGACGTGAAGAAGTACGCCCACCAGATCTGGCTGGCAGGCCTGGGTGCCTACGCCAAGGCTGGCAAGGAAGGCGCCGACTACTTCAAGTCGCTGGTCAACGAAGGTGAAGAAATCGAGAAGCAGGGCAAGGAGCTGGTTGCCAGCCAGGTCGAAGCTGCCAACAGCCGCATCGAATCCTTCAAGGAAAAAGTGCACGAGAAGACCGGTGGTCGCTTCAGCAAGGTAGAAGAAGTGTTTGACGAGCGCGTTGCCTCTACCTTGGGCCGCATGGGCATCCCGAGCAAGAAGGATATTGATCAGCTGTCTGCTAAGCTGGATGATCTGAGTGCTGCACTCAAGTCACTGCAAAGCAAGTAAGGTCACAGAGGAGTTGCTCCATGGCGGGTAAGAAGAAGGACAAGGATCCGGGTTGGGTCGCTGATATCGAAAACTATTCGCGTCAGATCTGGCTGGCAGGTCTGGGCGCCTACGCCAAGGTCGGGAAGGAGGGCGTCAAGCTCTTCGAAAACCTGATCAAAGATGGTGAGGCGGCCGAGAAGAAAGCCAGGGCCGAGATCGACAAGCAGGTCGAAACCCTCAAGGGTAAGGCCAAGTCCAGTAAGAACCCGCTGGAAAAAGCGAAGACCGAAGCCGACAAGGCCAAGGGCAAGCTGACCGGCAAGTGGAACGAGCTGGAAGATGCGTTCGACAAGCGTCTCAACAGTGCTGTCTCCCGCCTTGGAGTGCCCTCGCAGGCTGAAGTTAAGGCGTTGAACGCCAAGGTTGATGAGCTGACCAAGCTGATTGAAGGCCTGGCCAGCGGCAAGACCGCTGCACCCAAGGCGGCGGCCAAGGCTAGCCCGGCGGCGAGCAAGCCGGCTGCCAAGCCGCGCGCTACGCGCAAGCCGGCAGCCAGCGCTGCGGCCAAACCGGCAGCTAAGCCTGCGGCCAAGACTACTGCCAGTAAACCGGCAGCGGCCAAGGCCAGCACGGCTGCAGCCAAGCCCAAGGCTCCGGCCAAGCCGCGTGCGGCCGCCAAGCCGAAAGCGCCGGCCAAGCCCAAGGCGACACCGGCTGTGAAGGCGCCGGCAGCAACCTCCACCGCCTCCTCACCGGCTCCGGCCAGTGCGCCGGCGGCGGACAAGCCTGCCGAGTCCTGAGTTACCTCGCAGCACCAGAACCCCGCCCTGCTTCGGCAGCGCGGGGTTTTTTTGCGGCTCCGCGTGGGAGCCATCAGGAAACGCCCTGCTAGCCGTACCGGGCAATCAGCGCCTGCACCCAGTCCTGTCCTTCTGCATCCAGCCAAGGCTGCAGCAGGCCGAGCATCTGCTGCACGCCGCTGGCCGGGTCAAGCTCATCGGGGTGGCAGACGCGCTGGTAGTCCAGCCAGAACAGGCAGGTCTGACATAGGGCATCCAGCAGGCGGTTGCGTTCGCCGCTGTCGGCGTGCAGGTGTCCGCTGGCATGCAGGGCGTGCAGTACCTGCTCCAGGCGCAGACGCAGGGCCGCGACCCAGGGTTGCATTTGCCGGCGCAGGGCTGGGTAACGGCTCATTAGGCTGGACAGATCCTGGAACAGAAAGCGGTGCGTGGCGATGGCCTCGAACAGCAGGTGCAGGAGCAACCAGAGGTCCTCCGGTTCAACGTCGTTCGGGCTGTCGTCGGTCAGCAGCAGGCTGCGCGTGCTGAGTAGAAAGTCATCGACCAGCGCGTCGAGCAGCACCTCCTTGCCCTTGAAGTGGTAGTAGAGGTTGCCTGGGCTGATCTCCAGCTCATTGGCGATATCCAGCGTGGTGACGTTGGATTCGCCATGCTCGTTGAACAGCTCAAGGGTGCACAGCAGGATTCGGTCGCGGGTTTTCATCATGCTCCTTAATGCTGTTGAACGTAGCGGCCCGGTGCCGGGCCAAGACCGCCATCGCCCTGGACGGGGGCGTTGACCAGAGGACCACTGTGGTCTTTTAACCAGTTGCTCCAGGCGGGCCACCAACTGCCCTGTTGCGTCTCGGCCGAGGCCAGCCAGCTGTCGGCGTTGCTGCTGTTGGCTGGGCCACTGTGATAGTGGGCGCGGGGGTGACCCGGCGGGCACAGCAACCCTTGGATGTGCCCGCTGTGACACAGGGTAAAGTGCTTTGCGCCGCCCATTCGGATGCCGGGATAGGCGTTGTGCCAGGGCACGATATGATCGCGCCGGGCGGCCAGGTGCCAGCTTGGCAGGGTGATGCTGGTGAGGTCGATCGCCTCGCTATTGAGTTGCAGGCTGCCGGGTTGGCCCAGCGGGTCGCGGTCAAACAGATCCAGTAGGTCGTCTACCAGCTGCGCCGGCAGCCGAGTGTGATCGTGCCCCCAGTACACCACCGGGCTGCACGGCAGCTCGCGGCCAAGCCCGTAGCGCGTGATGGCGGGGGCCCAGACCAGCTGGTCCGGACGCATCCAGCCAAAGGCGGCGCCACTGCTGCGTTCATCCAGATAACCTTGTTGCCAGGCCTGGCGGCGCAGGCGTTGGCGCGCGGCCGGGCCGTTCAGGCGCAGCAGATCGGTGTTCAGCCGGGTGTCGAGCGGGGTAACCAGCAGGCTCAGGGCACTGAGCTGCTGCGCGTAGCCGGCGGCTTGCTGCCAGGCGCACAACAGTGCCGCGATCAGGCCCCCGCTGCAGATGCCGGTCAGGGTTGCCTGGGTACTGCCGCTGTGCAGGCGAGTCTCGTTCAGGGCCCGCTGGCAGGCACTGACATAGCGCCCCAGCCCCCAGTTGCAGTGGCTGGGGTTGGGGTTGCGCCAACTGATCAGGTAGACCTGCAGGCCTTGCTCCAGCGCGTGCTCGACCAGGCTGTTGCCGGGGTTGAGGTCGAGCAGGTAGAAGCGGTTGATTGGTGGCGGCACCAGCAGCAGCGGACGCTCATGCACCTGCGGTTGCCGAGGGCTGTAGCAGATCAGCTCGAACTCGGCGTGCCGTGCGATCACCTGCCCGGGCGTACAGGCCAGATCTGTGCCGAGACGGTACTGGGTGTCGAGGTTGGGTTGTGCGAAGGGGCGCCCGCTGGCCAGGTCCTGCCACAGGTGATGCGCGCCGCGGCACAGGCTGTGCCCGTTGCTGGCGCGGGCCTCGGCCAGAATCGCGGGGTTGAGCAGGCTGTTGCTGGGGGCAGTGGCGGCGGCCAGCTGGTCGAGCAGCCAGTGCAATTGGGCGCGCTCATGGTCGGCCAGTTGCAGGCCCTGCAGCCAGTCCGACAGCGGCTGCTGCCAGGCCTGCCAGAGTTGCAGCAGCAACTGGCCGGCGGGCCGTTGCCAGCCGGGGTGAGCAAAGCGTGGGTCGTCGTCCAGCGGGCTCAGGTCCAGCCTGTTCTGCACGGCGAGTAGCAGGTGTTCAAGGGTGCTGCGCAGGTAGTCGGCGTGGTGACAGGGTTGGGTTGCCAGGCTGCGTAGCAGAGCAAGCAAGGTGGCGGATATATCCCCTCGGATAGCGGTTGTGTGCAGTCGTCCTTGGGGGTGGTCGGGCATCCAGCTGTCCTGATCCGTGGGAGGAAGTCGCTGGCAGTCTAACGCAAATGCGGCGAGCGGCAATGGCTGCCGCACGGGCACTGTGGCCGAGGTCTCGCTCGGTCTGTTAGCTGTATGAGCGTCATGCTCTGGGCGCCCTCAGGGCGGCCCCGTGGCGGATAACCGCCGGCTGTTTTTCCTCCGACAGGAAGGCCATGATCATCGGCGCCACGCTTTGTGCGCGGGTCACCAGAAACAGGTGGCCATCGTCGATGACGTGCAGCTCGGAGTTGGGAATACGCCAGGCCAGCATCTTCATGTTGATCAGCGGGATGATCGGGTCATCATCGCCGGCCAGAATCAGCGTTGGCTGACGGATCTTGTGCAGCCAGTGCACGCTGGTCCAGCCCAGACCGGCAAACAGCTGCCAGTAGTAACCGAGCTTGCCGGAGGAGCGCACCTTGGCGGCGTGCCTCTTGGCCAGCTGCGGGTCACGGCGGAAGGCGCCGCCGTAGATGTCCGGCGCGATGTTCACCCCGTGCGAGGGCTGGATATAGCGTCGCGGGCTGGCCATCTTCAGCAGTACCGAAGGCCGCCCAGGCACCATCACCGCGCCGGCGGAGGTGGCTGCCAGAATCAGCTTCTTGCAGCGCTCAGGGTGGCTGTAGGCAAATTGCTGCGCCAGAGCACCGCCCCAGGACACGCCGATCACGTTGACCTGGGAGTAGTCCAGATAATCCAGCATGCGTGCCGCCAGCTTGGCCAGCCCTGGAAAGCGGAACGGCGTGGCCGGCGTAGACGAGCCGCCCACGCCGGGAACGTCGAAGGCAATGACCTCCAAGTCTGGATCCAGTGCCTCGACAAAGGGAAACACCAGCTCCAGGTTGGCGCCGATGCCATTGAAGACCAGCAGCGGCGGTAGCGTACTGCTGCCCGGACGGACAGCTGTACGCAGATACTGACCGTCCAGCTCGATGGTGCGAAAGATATAAGGCTGCGGCATGGGCGGCTCTCAGTTGGGCGCTGTTCAGCGCTCGTGTACGTAGGTGCCCGGCGCCGGTTCGAGCGCCGGATGATTGTCGTTGCCCAGCACGGCTGGCGCGGCCTTGCGCTTGCCGCCACGGGTATGCAGCCAGTCGCGCCAGTACTGCCACCAGGAGTCGGACTGCTTGGTGGCGGTTTCCAGCCAGTGCTTGGCGTCGCCGGTCATCTCGCCGCCAGTAAAGAAGCGTGCTTTGGGATTGCCCGGCGGGTTGAGAATGCTCTGAATGTGGCCGCTGGAGGACAACACAAACTCGCACTTGCCGCCGAGCAGCTGCGCCGAGCTGTAGCAGGCATCCCAGGGGGTAATGTGGTCGGTCAGGCCGGCGATAATAAAGCAGTCGGTCTTGACCTGCTTGAGGTCGATCGGCGTGCCGCAGACTTCCAGTGCGCCGGGGCGGGTCAGCGGGTTGTTCTTGAACAGCTCCAGAAACTCCCCATGCAGGGCCGCCGGCAGGCGGGTAGTGTCGTTGTTCCAGAACAGAATGTCGAATACCGGCGGCTCGTTGCCGAGCAGGTAATTGTTCACCCAGTAGTTCCAGATCAGGTCGTTGGGCCGCATCCAGGCGAAGATGCGCGCCATGTCGCGCCCTTCCAGTACACCGCTCTGGTAGGACATGCGCCGCGCTGCCTCAATCGAGCGCTCGTCGGCAAACAGCGCAACCTGGGTTTTCAGCGCGGTGTCCAGCACGCTGACCAGCAGGGTGAAGGAGTGTACTTTCTTCTCTTTCAGCGCGGCATAGTGGCCCAGTAGCGAGACGGTGGTGATGCCGCCGGAGCAGGCGCCGAGCATGCTCAGGTCCTTGCTGCCGGTCACTTCCAGCACCACGTCGATGGCTTCCTTGAGTGCTTCGATGTAGGTGCTCAGGCCCCATTCGCGGTGGCTCTTGGTCGGGTTGCGCCAGCTGACCACAAAGGTCTGCATGTTGTTGTTGACCAGATAGCGGGCCAGGCTCTTCTCCGGCGACAGGTCGAAGACATAGAACTTGTTGATCTGCGGCGGTACTACCAGCACCGGACGCTCGAATACTTCTTCGGTCAGCGGCTTGTACTGGATCAGCTCCAGTATTTCGTTACGGAAAATCACCGAGCCCTTGGTGGTCGCCAGGTTACCGCCCACTTCAAAGGCATTCATGTTGACCTGGCTGGGCATGCCGCCGTTGTGGGCAATGTCTTTGGCCAGGTGGGTCAGACCGTCCATCAGGCTCTTGCCGCCCGTCTCGAAGAAGCGCTTGAGGGCGGCCGGGTTGAGGGCGGTGTTGGTCGGCGACATGGCTTCGGTCATCAGCGCGATGACAAATTGGGCGCGACTGACGTCCTGAGGGGACAAGTCGGAGCTGGAGATCCAGCTGTTGAGCTCTTTGCGCCAGGCCAGGTAGGTCTGCATGTAGCGACGGTAGAGCGGGTTTTGGCTCCAGGTCGGGTCGACAAAGCGCTTGTCGTCAGCGCTTGGGCCCAGCTCGGAACGGCCTAGCATGACTTGGGTGACGGCCATGCCAAGACGGCTGATATGGCGCATGCTGTGAACGGGTTGCTTGATGGTCTGGCGCATTACCATGCGAGCAGTGGTGATGAGGTCGCGCGCAGGCACGCCAACTACCGGGTTGGGACCCAGAATGTGTTCGCTGGCCTTGTGGCCCAAGTCTTCGTTATTGGATTTATTACCCATTTTCAACGCTCCAATCTGAGGCAGGGAAGCCGCTCTGAATGCACTCCAGCAAGTTTCAAACCAGCTTCCGGGTGTCGCATTCTCGAGACAAGTTAGCACGCAGGTTCGGCGCTGTTAACGCCTTTTTAATCAGCTGGTACTAAATCAGATGTTTATGGCAAAGCGGTGTAGGGGGCGAGAACGTCAGGGTGTGAAGCGAATGGCGCTGATGTCCGGGTCTCGTGATGCACCGGCTTGGTGCAACTTTTCCAGATAGCTGTTCCAGCGTTGTGTCTGTTCGGTTGCCAGTTGGTACAGGTAGTCCCAGGTGTACAGGCCGCTGTCGTGGCCGTCGTCGAAAACCAGCTTGATGGCGTATCGGCCCGCCGTCTCAACCCCACTGAGCCCAACGTGCAGCTTGCCGGTCTGCAACACCGGCTTGCCGTGGCCACGGACCTCGGCCGAGGGTGACAAGACGCGCAGGTATTCGGCGGGCAACTGGTAGTGGCTGCCGTCGGCGTAGCCCAGCTCCAGTAAGCGAGATGCCTTATGCAGTTTGATGGTGGTGGGGATTGGTGCGGGCATAGCGGAGTCCTGAGCGGTAAGCCGCTACACGCTACAAGTCTGGCGACGCCCGGGCAAGTGCCCGGGCGCCCTCAGGCTGTTACTGCTGCCCTTTTTCCAGAAACGCGGGCACCAGCTCTGACATGTTGAAGCTCTTGGCGGCCTGTACCGGCGGGTAGTCGGCCAGGGTTTTCAGATGTGCAGAAAGCAGTTCGCCCATCGGCGCCATTTGCCAGGACACCTTCTGCAGCAGGTGGCCGTAGGCGTCTGCGCTCTCGTAGCTTTCGAACGGGTCCATACGCAGGTTGAAGACTTTGGGCACGGTGCGGCCGATCACGTTGTCGTAATAGTCTTCTTTCAGCGAGAAATGCCACTTCCAGGCGCCCATACGAACGGCCGTGAGGTTGGACTCGTAGTAGTAGATCTCGGTGTTGCGCGCGGAGCTGTCAGCTTCTCCGGTCCAGTACGGCACGTTGTTGATGCCGTCGATGTACTGCTTCTTGTCGCGCATGACTTGAGCCGCGACGTCCTCTACGCCAGCGGCCGCTGCCAGGCTGGTAAACATGTCCTGGTGATCCTGAATGCCGTTGAGAATGCCGCCCGGCTGAATCTCACCTGGCCACTTGAGCATCGAGATGACGCGCACCCCTCCCTCGTAGGTGGTCATTTTCTCTCCGTGGAATGGGGTGGTTGCCCCATGCGGCCAGGAGCTGTGTTCCGGCCCATTGTCGGTGGAGTACCAGACGATGGTGTTGTCTTCTAGCCCGGAATCCTTGAGGAACTGCAGTACCACGCCAATGTCGTGGTCATGCTGCAGCATCCCCGAGCCATGCAGGTCGGCCTCGCTGGTGAAGTTCTCGGCGGCATAGCGCCACTCGTCGTTGAGACGCGTGTATACGTGCATGCGGGTGGAGTTGAGCCAGACAAAAAAGGGCTTGTTGTCCGCCTGGGCGCGTTTCATGAAGTCGATGGCTAGCGGCGTCACCTCGCCACCGTCGAAGTCCTTCATGCGCTCTTGGGTGAGCGGTCCGGTGTCTTCGATCGTCTGGCGGCCGACGACCCCGAAGCGCGGGTCTTCGGTGGTGTCGTTACGGTCTGATGCGAAGGAATGAATCACGCCACGGGCGCCAAACTTCTTGCGGTACTCCTCGGCGCCGCCAGGGTAGGCGTTGGCAAAGTTCTGGTAGTCGCGCTGTTCTTCTTCCTCCATCACGTTCAGGTGGTAGAGAATGCCGAAAAATTCGTCGAAGCCGTGGGCTGTGGGCAGGTGGTTGTTGCGGTCGCCCATATGGCTTTTGCCAAACAGGGCGGTTGCGTAACCTTCTTCTTTCAGGACCTCTGCGAGACTGGGCGACTTGTCACTCCAGCCAAGCTCGTCGCCTGGTTGGCCGACCGTGGTCATGCCGGAACGAATTGGAAACTGGCCCGTAATGAACGCAGCGCGTCCGGCGGTACAGGAAGGTTGTGCGTAGTGGTCGGTGAAGCGCACACCTTGCATGCCGATACTGTCGATATTGGGGGTGGTATAGCCCATGGTGCCCATGCCATAGGCGCTGACGTTTTGCCAGCCGATGTCATCGCCCCAGATGACCAGAATGTTGGGTTGCTCGGTAGCTGCCTGTACCCCGCTCGAGCAAATGAGTAGCGCTGCTGCGAGCAGCCGCTTGGTTCTTACGTATCCTTCCATCTCGAACTCCCGTCAAGTGATGGTACCCGGTCCATACTATCCCGCGCCCGGTAAAGTCTAGTCCAAGTTTGTCAGGAGTGCAGTGAAATAGCAGAGATAGACGGCTGCGTGTTGAGCAGCCGCTATCCGATGAGGGCATGTCAGAGGATGTAGCGCGACAGGTCTTCGTTGACCGCCAGCTCACCCAGGTGGCTGTTGACGTAGGCGGCGTCGATTACCAGTGGCTGGGTCTCGTGTTTGGCGGCCAGATCGCCGGCGCTGAAGGAGATTTCTTCCAGCAGGCGTTCGAGCACCGTGTGCAGGCGACGGGCGCCGATGTTTTCGGTCTTCTCGTTCACTTGCCAGGCGATTTCGGCCAGGCGGCTGATGGCGTCGGGGGCAAACTCGATGTTCAGCTCCTCGGTCGCCATCAGGGCGCGGTACTGCTCGCTCAGTGACGCATCGGGCTCGGTCAGGATGCGCTCGAAATCGCTCGGGGTCAGCGACTGCAGCTCAACGCGAATCGGCAAACGGCCCTGCAGCTCCGGGATCAGGTCCGAGGGCTTGGTCAGGTGAAAGGCGCCGGAGGCGATGAACAGGATGTGGTCGGTCTTGACCATGCCAAACTTGGTGTTGACCGTGCAGCCTTCGATCAGCGGCAGCAGATCGCGCTGTACACCCTCGCGGGATACGTCGGCACCGCCGCCACTGTCTGCACGCTTGCTGACCTTGTCGATCTCATCAAGGAAGACGATACCGTTCTGCTCAACCGCGGCGATGGCGCGGGTTTTCAGATCGTCTTCGTTGACCAGACGGGCAGCCTCTTCGTCACGTACCAGCTTGAGCGCGTCGCGTACCTTGAGCGTGCGGGTTTTCTTCTTGCCCTTGCCCAGATTGGAGAACATGTTCTGCAGCTGGCTGGTCATCTCTTCCATGCCCGGTGGGGTCATGATTTCAATGCCGGCCGGGGCGTCGGCCACCTCAATCTCGATGTCCTTGTCGTCCAGCTCGCCTTCGCGCAAGCGCTTGCGGAACAGCTGTCGGGTGCTGCTGTCGGTGCGCTCGGGCTGGTCGCCGGTGGCCGGGCGGGCGCCGGGCAGCAGGGCGTCGAGGATGCGTTCCTCAGCGGCGTCTTCGGCGCGGTAGCGCACCTTGGTCATTTCCTGCTCACGCAGCAGCTTGATGGCGGCGTCTACCAGATCGCGCACGATGGACTCGACATCGCGGCCAACATAGCCGACTTCGGTGAACTTGGTCGCTTCAACCTTGATGAAGGGCGCCTGCGCCAGCTTGGCCAAGCGGCGGGCGATTTCGGTCTTGCCGACGCCGGTCGGGCCGATCATCAAGATGTTCTTGGGCGTTACTTCATTGCGCAGTGCCTCGGGCAGCTGCTGGCGGCGCCAGCGGTTGCGCAGAGCGATGGCGACGGCGCGCTTGGCATCCTGCTGGCCGATAATGTGGCGGTCCAGTTCGTGCACGATTTCGCGGGGTGTCATGGACATGGGTATCTCTGAACGCCTCAGGTATTGGCGTCCAGCTCCTCAATGGTCAGGTTGCGATTGGTGTAGATGCAGATGTCGCCAGCGATGTTCAGGCTGGTATCGACGATCTCGCGAGCCGACAGCTCGGTGTGCATCAGCAGGGCACGCGCGGCGGATTGCGCGTAAGGGCCGCCGGAACCAATGGCGATCAGGCCCTCTTCGGGTTCGATAACGTCACCGTTACCGGTGATGATCAGCGAGGCATCCTTATTGGCAACCGCCAGCAGGGCTTCAAGTTTGCGCAGGGCGCGGTCGGTGCGCCAGTCCTTGGCCAGCTCGACGGCGGCGCGCACGAGGTTGCCCTGGTGTTTTTCCAGTTGGGCCTCAAAGCGTTCAAACAGGGTAAAGGCGTCGGCGGTGCCGCCGGCGAAACCGGCAATCACCTGATCCTTGTAGAGGCGGCGTACCTTGCGGGCGTTGCCCTTCATCACGGTGTTGCCGAGGGAAACCTGGCCGTCGCCACCGATCACGACCTTGCCGTGCCGGCGTACGGATACGATTGTAGTCACGCGCAACTCCTGGTTGGCTGTGGGAAAAAAGGCGGCAGGATCGCTGCCGAGTTTCTGATCTGGGGGCGTGAATCAGAAATTCAAGGCGCGGGGAGGGCGGGCGTCAAGCGCCCGCTGTGCGGGGCGTGCTCAGCGCTGCTGCGGCAGCAGGTTGTTGAAACCGTTGCCGGAGAGGGTGCGCTGCGCCTGATTGAGGCTGTCGCGACTGTCGAAGGGGCCAACCTGCACGCGGTACCACTGGTTGCCGTTGATGGTGGCGTTCTCCAGCTTCACATCCATGCCCAACAGCAGAATCTGTGCGCGCACCTGGTCGGCATCGCTGCGCTGACGGAAGGAGCCGGCCTGCAGGTAGTAGTTCACGCTGGTCGCCGGTTTGCTTTCGGGCTTGGCGGCGGCCGGTGCTTGCGGCTCGGCCTGCTGCGGTACCACCACTTCAGATTCGGGCAGCAGGGTGTAGAAGTCGTAGCGCGGTTTTGGGTCGGCTGGCGGCTGAGCTGGTGTAGTCGCGGGCTTGGGCGGCTCGGGGCTGCGGCGGACGCTGTCGCGGCCCGGCTCCAGGTGCAGCAAAAAGGCAACAAACAGCCCAATGATCAGGCCGCTGACCAGCCACAGCCAGCCGGGAATGCCTTTGCGCTTGGGTGCTGCCTGGGCGCGGCTGGCGCCGCGACGGGGGGCTTTGCGTCCTTTTGCCATGCCCTTACATACGCTCCAATGTGTTGATGCCCAGCAGGTTCAGGCCCTGCTTGAGGGTGCGGCCGGTCAGCGCTGCCAGACGCAGACGGCTATCGCGTTGAGCCGCGCTGTCGGCAGCCAGAATCGGGCACTGCTCGTAGAAACTGGAGAAGCGACCGGCCAGCTCGTACAGATAGGTGCAGAGTACGTGCGGGGTGCCTTCGCGAGCAACGTAATTCAGTGTGGCGCTGAACTGCGCCAGGTGCGCGCCCAGTTCGGTCTCGGCCGGCTCGACCAGCGCCAGCGGGGCCAGGTCGTCCAGCTGGGTCATGCTGCGTTCCAGCTTACGGAATACGCTGGCGACGCGGGTGTAGGCGTACATCATGTAGGGCGCGGTGTTGCCCTCGAAGCTCAGCATCAGGTCAAAGTTGAAGCTGTAATCGCTGCTGCGGTGCTTGCTGAGGTCTGCGTACTTGACCGCGCCGATACCGACGGCCGAACCGATGCTGCGCAGTTCGTCGGCCGGCAGCTCCGGGTTCTTCTCTTCGACCAGGCGCAGGGCGCGCTGCTCGGCCTCGTCCAGCAGATCGGCCAGCTTGACGGTGCCGCCGTCACGGGTCTTGAAGGGCTTGCCGTCGGCACCGTTCATGGTGCCAAAGCCCATGTGCTCCAGCTGCATGTCAGCAGAGACAAAACCGGCCTTGCGGGCGACCGCGAACACCTGCTGGAAGTGCAACGCCTGACGCTGGTCGACAAAGTAGAGCACGCGGTCGGCATGCAACTGGGCATGGCGGTAGCGCATGGCAGCCAGGTCGGTGGTGGCGTACAGGTAGCCGCCGCCAGCCTTCTGGACGATGACCGGCAGCGGGTTGCCTTCGGCATTCTTGAACTGCTCAAGGAACACACACTGTGCGCCTTCGCTTTCGGTCAGCAGGCCGGCGTTGTGCAGGTCGGCAACGATGCCGGGCAGGTCGGCGTTGTAGGCGCTTTCGCCGCGCACATCGGCCGGACTCAGGCTGACGCCCAGACGGTCGTAGACGGCCTGACAGTGGCCCAGCGAGATGCTGTTGAAGCGTTCCCACAGAGCAAGACAGCTCGGCTCGCCTGCCTGCAGGTCAACCACGCGCTGACGTGCGCGATTGGCGAAGTCTTCGCTCTCGTCAAAGCGTTTTTTGGCCTGGCGGTAGAAGTTCTCCAGATCGCCCAGCTCGGCTTCGGCGTCGACGCTGTGCTCTTCCATATAGGCCAGCAGCATGCCGAACTGGGTGCCCCAGTCGCCCACGTGGTTTTGGCGAATTACGGTGTGGCCGAGGGCTTCGAGTACCCGCGCCACGGCGTCGCCGATGATGGAAGAACGCAGGTGGCCTACGTGCATTTCCTTGGCGAGGTTGGGCGAGGAGTAGTCGACCACTACACGCTGGGCGGCTACGTCGGCGCGCACGTTCAACTGCGGATCGGCCAGCGCGGCCTCCAGCTGGGTTGCCAGCCAGCCGGCATCCTGAAAAAAGTTGATAAAGCCGGGGCCGGCGATGTTGACCGAGGCAACCGCCTGGTGGGCAGGCAGCGCGGCAATCAGCTTTTCAGCCAGATCGCGGGGCTTCATGCCGGCCGGCTTGGCCAGCATCATGGCCAGGTTGCTGGCAAAGTCGCCATGCGCCTTGTCGCGCGCGTTCTCGACCTGAATAGAGGGCGCGATATCGGTCGGCAATACGCCGTCGGCCTTGAGGCGGTCTACGGCGTCGGCAAGCAGTTGGCTGATCAGGTTCTTCATTTAAAGGAGTATCCGGCAGGTGCCCAGTGAAAACCCGACATTATCCGTTTTATGGGGCGGCTTGCCAAACCCTGTGGTCGGTTGGGGGAGTTGTGGTGGTTTGCGCGGGCTTTATCTAGCGCTGCGCTGGTGGGCCGCCTTCGTGCCGTTGCTCGGTCAGCCTTTCGCCTTTTACGGCGAGCCAAGGGGGGCTGCTTGCCCAGCCCCCCTTAGCGATCCCCCGGGGCACCCGACTACGCGGCCCTTCGGGTTCGCTGCGTTGCTCGGGCTAACGGGGGCCGGCAGAACTCGTCGCTACGCTCCTCAGACATGCTGCCGTCCTATTTCCCGCCAGCCCTGCGCTACTCGCCCGCGTAAACGGGGAGTGGGTCCGTGCAGTCTTCACGCAGTGCAACAGCTCTGATCGTTCCCACGCTCTGCGTTCGGTCTGTCAGAGTCTGGGAGGCACACGTCACTGCTAAAACATATCCAACGGATCAATATCTATCGACCAGCGCACCTTGCGCGCCAGCGGGTGTTGCTCCAGCGCCGGCAGCAGCATGTGCACGAGTTGATGGAGTGCTGAGCGCTGGGCGGCTTGCAGCAATAGTTGGGCGCGGTGGCGGCCGGCGCGGCGTTCCATCGGGGAGGGCACGGGGCCGAGCAGGTCGATATCTGCCAGCTGATGCTGCGCGACCAGCACCTCAGCCTGCTCCAGCGCAGCTTCCAGAAAGTCTTCGGCGGCGCGCGCGTGGTTGGCCTCGGCGCGCAGTAGCGCCATAAAGCGGTACGGGGGCAGTTGGGCAATTGAGCGTTCGGCCAGTTCGCGCTCGGCAATGGCCGGGTAGCCGCGCTCGGTCAGCTCGATCAGCAGCGGGTGCTCGGCCATATGCGTTTGGATAATCACTTGTCCCGGCTTCTCGGCGCGCCCGGCGCGCCCGGCGACCTGGGTAATCATTTGCGCCATGCGCTCGGGGCCACGAAAGTCGGCGGAGAACAGGCCGCCGTCGGCATCCAGAATCGCCACCAGTGTCACGTTGGGAAAGTGATGGCCCTTGGCGAGCATCTGTGTGCCGACCAGGATGCACGGCTGGGCACTATGGATAACGTCCATCATCTCCTGCATGGCGCGCTTGCGGCTCATGCTTTCGCGGTCGATACGCAGCACCGTGGTATCGGCAAAGCGCTCTTTGAGAAACTCTTCGGTGCGCTCGGTACCTGCTCCGAGTGGGCGCAGGTCTTCGCTTTGGCATTTTGGACAGCAGCGATCCAGCGGCCGCTGGCTGGTGCAGTGGTGGCAGTGCAGGTGGGGCGGTGACTGGTGCACGGTCATGCGCGCGTCGCAGCGGCGGCACTCGGCAATCCAGCCGCAGTCGTGGCACATCAGGGTGGGCGCAAAGCCGCGCCGGTTGATAAATACCAGTACCTGATTACCGCGCCCGAGGTGTTGCCCAATCAGATCGGTTAGTGGGCGCGACAGCCCGCCTTCCAGCGGCCGGCTGCGGATATCCAGGCACTGAAACGAGGGCGCCTTGGCGTTGCCGGCGCGAATGGTCAGGCGCAGGTGCCGGTAGCGGCCCTGCTGCACATTGTGCAGGCTCTCCAGCGAGGGTGTGGCCGAGCCCAGAATCACCGGTACCTGCTCAAGATGTCCGCGGTACACCGCCAGATCGCGTGCGTTGTAGCGCAGGCCATCCTGCTGTTTATAGGAGAGGTCGTGTTCTTCATCGACGATGATCAGGCCGGGGCGCGCCAGCGGCGTAAAAATGGCCGAGCGCGTGCCGATGATGATCGCCGCCTCGCCATCGCGGGCGGCTATCCAGGCGTCCAGCCGCTCGCGGTCGTTCAGACCGGAGTGCAAAATCACTACCGGCGCGCTGAAACGCTGCTGGAAGCGGTTGAGGGTCTGGGGTGTCAGGCCAATCTCGGGGATCAGTACCAGAGCCTGGTGCCCGCTCAGCAGGCAGCGCTCGATGGCTTGCAGGTAAACCTCGGTCTTGCCGCTGCCGGTTACGCCCTCAAGCAGCCAGGTGTGAAAGCCCTCGGCATTCAAAATGGCATCCAGCGCTGCCCGCTGCTCGGCATTGGCGGTGAGGTGCGCCTCCCTTAATAAAGGCAGCGGTTCGGCAATGTGGTGGGGGGACTGTTCAATACGCTGCACCAGGCCTTTGCTTTCCAGCGTGCTCAGGGTGTCGCGGCTCAGGCCCCATTGACTGATCAAGGCATGGGACAACCCGTGTGGGTGCTGTGCCAGCACCTGTACCGCCTGCTTCTGTTTCGGCGCGCGGGCGATGGCCGGGTGCTCCGGGTAGGCGCCGGGCAGCAGTTGCCAGAGTTGATCCTGGCGGGCGAGTGCCGGCTCGCCCTGACGCAGCAGCACCGGCAGCGCCACGCTCAGGGTGTCGCCGAGGCCGTGCTGGTAGTAGCGCGCAGTCCACTGGCACAGGCGCCAGAGGCTATCGGGCAGCACAGGGGTTGCGTCGAGCAGGGCTTCGGCCGGCTTCAGACGGTTGTCCGGCACCTCGGAGTGGTCGCTGATAGCGGCAATCAAACCGACCATGGCGCGCTTGCCAAACGGCACCCGGACCCGCTGTCCAATATGCAGGTCGCCGGCGCTCACGCCCTGCGGCGCGCGGTAGTCGAACAGCCGGCGCAGCGGAGAGGGCAGGGCTACTTGCAGAATGGGTCCGGTCACACAAAACACTCCAGAGGGCGTGGCGCCGATGGTAACACCGACGAGCGGAAAACAGCGGTGCTTGCGTCATGGGCGGATTCTGTTATTATCGCCGGCCTATTTTCCGGTCAGTCTGTTTGCGCCTGTTGCGTCATCCAGCTACGGTCCGGTGGACAGCTACTGAGTGCGGTGCCCGATCAGGTTGATCCGGTGGCGGCACAAACCAACCGAGGACTTTCCCATGAAAGCTGATGTGCATCCGAACTACGAAACTATCGAAGCGACCTGCAGCTGCGGCGCGGTAATCACTACCCGTTCCACCCTGTGCGCCCCGATCCACCTGGACGTTTGCTCCTCCTGCCACCCGTTCTACACCGGTAAGCAGAAGGTTCTGGACACCGGCGGACGTATCGAGCGCTTCAAGGCGCGTTTCGGCGCAGTCAGCAGCAAGTAATCGGTTTCTTTGGGCCTCATGGCTCTGGCGAAACACAAGAAGGCGTCCCTGTGGGGCGCCTTTTTTGTTGCCTGCGCGTTGCTTGGTTGTGGTCCGGCTGGCGGCGAGCCGGAGGCTGCCCTGCCGGCCGCCTGCAGCATGCCCGCCGATGCGCAGCCGGTGCGCAGTCGCAGTGTCACCGACGGCGACACCTTGCGGTTGAGCGACGGTCGACGCCTGCGGCTGGTCGGTATCAACACGCCGGAGATTGGTCGCGACGGTACGCCTTCGGAGCCCTATGCGCAGGCGGCTCGGCGCGCGCTGCAGGGGCTGGTCGAGCGGCAGCCGCTGCAGCTGGCACTGGGCGCCGACCACCGCGACCACTACGGACGTACGCTCGGTTACCTGTTTGATGCCCAAGGCCGCAGTATCGAGGCGCGGCTGCTCAGTCAGGGGCTGGGTTATGCCGTTGTTATCCCGCCTAATGACGCGCTCGCGGAGTGTCACCAGGCGGCTGAACAGGCAGCCCGGGCGGCGCGCCGCGGGCTCTGGCAGGATCCGCAGGTTGCCGAGGTGGGTCAGCTGGACGCCTCCGGCTTTCATCTGCTGCGTGGTCGCATCGCGGCGGTCAGCCGCGGTGGCAGTAGCCTGTGGATTGATATGGAAGGCCCGTTGACGCTACGCCTGGGACAGCATGATCTGCACCAGTTCGAAACGGTTCCCGACAGCAGCTGGGTCGGTCGCACGGTCGAGGTCCGGGGCTGGGTGGTGGATCGGGCCGCGCAATCCGGGTTGCGGCCGGGCTATCGTCGTTACCAGCTGAGCCTGCGTCACCCCCAGCAGATTCAGCCGGTGGCGGGGCGTTGAAGTTGGCCGAATGGCACAATGTTGTAAGTTTTTGTCCTTGACATTGATCTCGTGAATGACCTTGCGGGGGTGGGTGTTTTTAAGTACTCTCCGTCGTCCGCATGAGCAACCTGACCGGAAGTTATTGACCATGTCTGATTTGAGAACTGATGCACTCGACTATCACGCCAACCCGCGCCCCGGCAAGCTGAGCGTTGAACTGACCAAGCCGACCGCGACCGCGCGTGACCTGGCGCTGGCTTACAGCCCGGGTGTAGCAGAACCGGTGCGTGAAATCGCCAAGGATCTGGAAAACGCCTACAAATACACCGGTAAGGGCAACCTGGTTGCCGTTATCTCCGACGGCACGGCCATCCTCGGTCTGGGTAACCTGGGCCCGCTGGCAAGCAAGCCGGTAATGGAAGGCAAAGGCGTGCTGTTCAAGCGTTTTGCCGGCATCGACGTATTCGACATCGAAGTCGAGTCCGAAAGCCCGCAAGCCTTCATCGACACCGTCAAGCGTATTTCCTGCACCTTCGGTGGTATCAACCTGGAAGACATCAAGGCGCCCGAGTGCTTTGAGATTGAGCGCGCGCTGATCGAGCAGTGCGACATTCCGGTATTCCACGACGACCAGCACGGTACTGCGATTGTGACCGCTGCCGCCATGATCAACGCGCTGGAGCTGGCCGACAAGGTCATCGAAGACGCCAAGATCGTCTGCTTGGGTGCCGGCGCTGCCGCCATTGCCTGCATGAAGCTGCTGGTCAGCATGGGTGCCAAGGCTGAAAACATCTACATGCTCGACCGCAAGGGTGTTATCCACGCCGGTCGTGATGATCTGAACGAATACAAGGCGATCTTTGCCACCGAGACTGACAAGCGCACCCTGACTGACGCCCTGAAAGGTGCTGACGTGTTCGTTGGTCTGTCTGGTCCGGATCTGCTGCCGCCGGCTGACCTGAAGCTGATGGCCGAAAACCCGATCGTGTTCGCCTGCTCCAACCCGGATCCGGAAATCAAGCCCGAAGCCGCCAAGGCGTCCCGTCCGGACGTGATCATGGCGACCGGCCGTTCCGACTACCCGAACCAGGTCAACAACGTTCTGGGCTTCCCCTTCATCTTCCGTGGCGCGCTGGACGTTCGTGCAACCGCCATCAATGAAGAAATGAAGATTGCAGCTGTACACGCTATCCGCGAGCTGGCCAAGGAGCCGGTGCCGGAGTACATCTCCCAGGCGTACGGCGGCATCAAGCTGGAGTTTGGTCGTGAGTACATCATTCCCAAGCCGATGGACGTTCGCCTGATCGAGAAGGTGCCGGCTGCCGTAGCCCAGGCTGCCATCGACTCTGGTGTGGCGACCCTGCCGTACCCGGCGCACTACCCGCTCAAGTCGGTCGAAGACTGCATCTGAACGGCGCTGCGCTGAACCAGAAAACCCGCTTCGGCGGGTTTTTTGTTGTCTTGAGTTCAGCGAAGTCTGCAGTGGGCGGGCAGTAGCAGCCCCTGGCGATTGATTGCGCGCTGGCGGCGGACCGAACGCCCCTGCTGCTGGCGGTCGGCCCGATTGAGATCAGGCGGCTACGCAAGAGCGGTATCGTTGTCTCGGAGCCGGTGTTGAGATTTGCCCGGGCGGTGGTTGGCCGGGCGCTGGTGATCGTCTAGGGCAAGGTTGCTGCCGGGATTCTGGGTGGGCAGCTCGGCAAGGGGTATATAAGTCGCTATCGGCTGTGCTGATTGCACCGCTCTTATGGGCTTTTTGGGGTGGATTGAAAATAAAGGCTTGACGCGCCCGCTGAGGTCTCTATAATTCGCGCTCTCGCAGGGCAGGACGCTCATTCGAAAGCGCTTATTAATCAATAAGTTAGCTTGAAAATAAAGCTTGACAGCCCAGCGAGACGGCGTAGAATGCGCCACCTCGGAACGGCGCTTCGAAAGAGTCCGAATCGAGTGAGATGAGAAGTTCTCATCAGGTTGTTTGGAAGGTGTTGACAGCGGGGTTTGATCCTGTAGAATTCGCCTCCCTGACCCGGAACGGAAACAGCGTTTCAGGTCGCTCAAGCAGGTTTTGAAGCTTCTAAAAAACTTCAAAAAAATGCTTGACAGAACAGAAGGTTAGCGTAAAATGCGCGGCCTTGGTTGAGCGGAAACGCTGACCGAATCGCTCTTTAACAATTTGAATCAAGTAATTCGTGTGGGTGCTTGCTGAATGTGCTCGATGATCAGAAAGATTATCAGCCTAGCAAGTTACTCTGTGAATTCACGAGTTTTTTGCAAAAGCTGAGCCAAGTTTAGGGTTTTCTCAAAACCCAATCAGTATTTAACTGAAGAGTTTGATCATGGCTCAGATTGAACGCTGGCGGCAGGCCTAACACATGCAAGTCGAGCGGTAGAGAAGGAGCTTGCTTCTTCTTGAGAGCGGCGGACGGGTGAGTAAAGCCTAGGAATCTGCCTGGTAGTGGGGGACAACGTTTCGAAAGGAACGCTAATACCGCATACGTCCTACGGGAGAAAGTGGGGGATCTTCGGACCTCACGCTATCAGATGAGCCTAGGTCGGATTAGCTTGTAGGTGAGGTAATGGCTCACCTAGGCAACGATCCGTAACTGGTCTGAGAGGATGATCAGTCACACTGGAACTGAGACACGGTCCAGACTCCTACGGGAGGCAGCAGTGGGGAATATTGGACAATGGGCGAAAGCCTGATCCAGCCATGCCGCGTGTGTGAAGAAGGTCTTCGGATTGTAAAGCACTTTAAGTTGGGAGGAAGGGTTGTAGCTTAATACGCTGCAACTTTGACGTTACCAACAGAATAAGCACCGGCTAACTCTGTGCCAGCAGCCGCGGTAATACAGAGGGTGCAAGCGTTAATCGGAATTACTGGGCGTAAAGCGCGCGTAGGCGGCTTGATAAGATGGGTGTGAAATCCCCGGGCTTAACCTGGGAACTGCATCCATAACTGTCTGGCTAGAGTACAGTAGAGGGTGGTGGAATTTCCTGTGTAGCGGTGAAATGCGTAGATATAGGAAGGAACACCAGTGGCGAAGGCGACCACCTGGACTGATACTGACGCTGAGGTGCGAAAGCGTGGGGAGCAAACAGGATTAGATACCCTGGTAGTCCACGCCGTAAACGATGTCAACTAGCCGTTGGAATCCTTGAGATTTTAGTGGCGCAGCTAACGCACTAAGTTGACCGCCTGGGGAGTACGGTCGCAAGATTAAAACTCAAATGAATTGACGGGGGCCCGCACAAGCGGTGGAGCATGTGGTTTAATTCGAAGCAACGCGAAGAACCTTACCTGGCCTTGACATGCAGAGAACTTTCCAGAGATGGATTGGTGCCTTCGGGAACTCTGACACAGGTGCTGCATGGCTGTCGTCAGCTCGTGTCGTGAGATGTTGGGTTAAGTCCCGTAACGAGCGCAACCCTTGTCCTTAGTTACCAGCACGTTATGGTGGGCACTCTAAGGAGACTGCCGGTGACAAACCGGAGGAAGGTGGGGATGACGTCAAGTCATCATGGCCCTTACGGCCAGGGCTACACACGTGCTACAATGGTCGGTACAGAGGGTTGCCAAGCCGCGAGGTGGAGCTAATCCCATAAAACCGATCGTAGTCCGGATTGGAGTCTGCAACTCGACTCCATGAAGTCGGAATCGCTAGTAATCGTGGATCAGAATGCCACGGTGAATACGTTCCCGGGCCTTGTACACACCGCCCGTCACACCATGGGAGTGGGTTGCACCAGAAGTAGCTAGTCTAACCTTCGGGAGGACGGTTACCACGGTGTGATTCATGACTGGGGTGAAGTCGTAACAAGGTAGCCGTAGGGGAACCTGCGGCTGGATCACCTCCTTAATCGACAGATCTCAGCGCTTCTTCAAGCACTCACACGAATTACTTGATTCATAGAGAAAGGCGATTGGGTCTGTAGCTCAGTTGGTTAGAGCGCACCCCTGATAAGGGTGAGGTCGGCAGTTCGAATCTGCCCAGACCCACCAATTGTCGAGGTGTCAGGTCTGAACGGGGCCATAGCTCAGCTGGGAGAGCGCCTGCCTTGCACGCAGGAGGTCAGCGGTTCGATCCCGCTTGGCTCCACCAGGTCGACGCAGCACAACGCCAAGAATGGAACTCAGAGTTCATATATGAACAATCAGGCACTGATTGTTGATATCTGGTCTCTGAACCAGACGCTCTTTAAAAATTTGGATATGTGATAGAAGTACAGACACATGGCATGTTTCACTGCATGCAATGTGGCTAAGGTAAACTTGTAATCTCAAGTGCAAGTTCCGGAATTGTCGTTAATTCTGTTTTAAACCGATATCACTGAATAATCTGAGTTAAGCAATTAACGTAAGATTGTTTGGGGTTATATGGTCAAGTGAATAAGCGCATACGGTGGATGCCTTGGCAGTCAGAGGCGATGAAAGACGTGATAGCCTGCGATAAGCTTCGGGGAGGTGGCAAATGACCTTTGATCCGGAGATCTCTGAATGGGGAAACCCACCCAGCATAAGCTGGGTATCACACACTGAATACATAGGTGTGTGAGGCGAACCAGGGGAACTGAAACATCTAAGTACCCTGAGGAAAAGAAATCAACCGAGATTCCCCAAGTAGTGGCGAGCGAACGGGGACCAGCCCTTAAGCAGTTTTGAGTTTAGTAGAACGCTCTGGAAAGTGCGGCCATAGTGGGTGATAGCCCCGTATACGAAAGGCTCTTAGCTGTGAAATCGAGTAGGTCGGCGCACGTGAAACGTTGACTGAACATGGGGGGACCATCCTCCAAGGCTAAATACTCCTGACTGACCGATAGTGAACCAGTACCGTGAGGGAAAGGCGAAAAGAACCCCTGTGAGGGGAGTGAAATAGAACCTGAAACCGTATGCGTACAAGCAGTGGGAGCAGACTTGTTCTGTGACTGCGTACCTTTTGTATAATGGGTCAGCGACTTATATTCAGTGGCGAGCTTAACCGTCTAGGGGAGGCGTAGGGAAACCGAGTCTTAATAGGGCGTTTAGTCGCTGGGTATAGACCCGAAACCGGGCGATCTATCCATGGGCAGGTTGAAGGTGCCGTAACAGGCACTGGAGGACCGAACCGACTACCGTTGAAAAGTTAGCGGATGACTTGTGGATAGGAGTGAAAGGCTAATCAAGCTCGGAGATAGCTGGTTCTCCTCGAAAGCTATTTAGGTAGCGCCTCGTGTATCACCACTGGGGGTAGAGCACTGTTTCGGCTAGGGGGTCATCCCGACTTACCAAACCGATGCAAACTCCGAATACCAGTGAGTGTCAGCACGGGAGACACACGGCGGGTGCTAACGTCCGTCGTGAAAAGGGAAACAACCCAGACCGTCAGCTAAGGTCCCAAAGTTATGGTTAAGTGGGAAACGATGTGGGAAGGCTTAGACAGCTAGGAGGTTGGCTTAGAAGCAGCCATCCTTTAAAGAAAGCGTAATAGCTCACTAGTCGAGTCGGCCTGCGCGGAAGATGTAACGGGGCTCAAACCATACACCGAAGCTACGGGTTCATCTTATGATGAGCGGTAGAGGAGCGTTCTGTAAGCCTGTGAAGGTCAATTGAGAAGTTGGCTGGAGGTATCAGAAGTGCGAATGCTGACATGAGTAACGACAAAGGGAGTGAAAAACTCCCTCGCCGGAAGACCAAGGGTTCCTGCGCAACGTTAATCGACGCAGGGTGAGTCGACCCCTAAGGCGAGGCCGAAAGGCGTAGTCGATGGGAAACGGGTTAATATTCCCGTACTTCTAGTTACTGCGATGGAGGGACGGAGAAGGCTAGGCCAGCACGGCGTTGGTTGTCCGTGTTTAAGGTTGTAGGCTGAGTGCTTAGGTAAATCCGGGCGCTTAAGGCCGAGAGCTGATGACGAGTGTTCTTTTGAACGCGAAGTGGTTGATGCCATGCTTCCAGGAAAAGCTTCTAAGCTTCAGGTAACTAGAAATCGTACCCCAAACCGACACAGGTGGTCAGGTAGAGAATACCAAGGCGCTTGAGAGAACTCGGGTGAAGGAACTAGGCAAAATGGCACCGTAACTTCGGGAGAAGGTGCGCCGATGAGGGTGAAGCATTTACTGCGTAAGCCCATGTCGGTCGAAGATACCAGGCCGCTGCAACTGTTTATTAAAAACATAGCACTCTGCAAACACGAAAGTGGACGTATAGGGTGTGACGCCTGCCCGGTGCCGGAAGGTTAATTGATGGGGTTAGCTTCGGCGAAGCTCTTGATCGAAGCCCCGGTAAACGGCGGCCGTAACTATAACGGTCCTAAGGTAGCGAAATTCCTTGTCGGGTAAGTTCCGACCTGCACGAATGGCGTAATGATGGCGGCGCTGTCTCCACCCGAGACTCAGTGAAATTGAAATCGCTGTGAAGATGCAGTGTATCCGCGGCTAGACGGAAAGACCCCGTGAACCTTTACTATAGCTTTGCACTGGACTTTGAATTTGTTTGTGTAGGATAGGTGGGAGGCTTTGAAGCGTGGACGCCAGTCTGCGTGGAGCCAACCTTGAAATACCACCCTGGCAACTTTGAGGTTCTAACTCTGGTCCGTTATCCGGATCGAGGACAGTGTATGGTGGGTAGTTTGACTGGGGCGGTCTCCTCCCAAAGAGTAACGGAGGAGTACGAAGGTGCGCTCAGCACGGTCGGAAATCGTGCGTAGAGTATAAAGGCAAAAGCGCGCTTGACTGCGAGACCAACACGTCGAGCAGGTACGAAAGTAGGTCTTAGTGATCCGGTGGTTCTGTATGGAAGGGCCATCGCTCAACGGATAAAAGGTACTCCGGGGATAACAGGCTGATACCGCCCAAGAGTTCATATCGACGGCGGTGTTTGGCACCTCGATGTCGGCTCATCACATCCTGGGGCTGAAGCCGGTCCCAAGGGTATGGCTGTTCGCCATTTAAAGTGGTACGCGAGCTGGGTTTAGAACGTCGTGAGACAGTTCGGTCCCTATCTGCCGTGGACGTTTGAGATTTGAGAGGGGCTGACCTTAGTACGAGAGGACCGGGTTGGACGAACCTCTGGTGTTCCGGTTGTGTCGCCAGACGCATTGCCGGGTAGCTACGTTCGGAAAAGATAACCGCTGAAAGCATCTAAGCGGGAAACTTGCCTCAAGATGAGATCTCACCGGGAGCTTGACTCCCCTAAAGGGCCGTCGAAGACTACGACGTTGATAGGTTGGGTGTGTAAGCGCTGTGAGGCGTTGAGCTAACCAATACTAATTGCCCGTGTGGCTTGACCATATAACACCCAAGCAATCTGGTGTTATCGAGCCAACAGAATCAAACAACTTCGCGAACTTGCGAGATTGCAAATACCTTAACTTCTGTCACACATCCAAGCTTTTTACGCTGCACGCACTGCGGGCAGCAACAAATTGCTTGACGACTATAGAGCATTGGAACCACCTGATCCCATCCCGAACTCAGAAGTGAAACGATGCATCGCCGATGGTAGTGTGGGGCTTCCCCATGTGAGAGTAGGTCATCGTCAAGCACCTATACCAAACACCCTGATCAGCAATGGTCAGGGTGTTTTTCTTTGTGCGCGAAAAAGTATCCTGAACCAGTTTGGCTGCGGGCGATATTGGCGGGCTTATGCTTTAGCGTTAGAAGTAATAAGCAAATCCGTCTAACCTGCTTGTTGTTCTAACTGATGGTGGGCGGTAATCTGGGCGCCCATTGAGAAAGGTGTTCGCCCTAGCGGCCCTGTGCAGTTGGAGACAGACATGTTGCAATCCCCGCGTAAACTGATCAAACAGCTGGTTGTGGCCCTGACAGTCAGCGGCAGTCTTGGCGTTGTTCCGGCGCAAGCTGCAGACCAGGAGCTGTTGAATTCCTCCTACGATATTGCCCGTGAACTCTTTGCCTCGTACAACGAATTGTTTGCCGAGCACTGGCAGCAAGAAACGGGCAAGACCGTTGAGATCAACCAGTCACACGGTGGCTCCTCCAAGCAGGCCCAGGCGATCATTCAAGGGTTGCGGGCGGACGTGGTGACCTACAACCAGGTGACCGACGTAGACATTCTGCATGAGCGCGGCAACCTGATCCCGGCCGACTGGCGCGAGCGTCTGCCTAACGCCAGCTCTCCGTACTACTCCACTATGGCGTTCCTGGTGCGTGAGGGTAATCCGAAGAATATCCAGAACTGGGACGACCTGGTTCGTGATGACGTGAGTTCTGTGCTGCCGAACCCGAAAACCTCGGGCAACGGCCGTTATACCTACCTGGCTGCGCTGGGCTATGCGCAGAAGACCTTTGGTGATGACCAGGAAGCCATCGACAACTACCTGCGTGAGTTCCTCGGCAACGTTGCGGTGTTTGACACCGGCGGGCGTGGTGCCACCACCACCTTCGTTGAGCGTGGCATTGGTGACGTACTGCTGACCTTTGAGTCCGAGGTCAACAATATCGCGGCCCAGTACGACGGCGAGTATCAGGTTGTGGTACCCAAAGTCAGCTTCCTGGCTGAGTTTCCGGTGACCTGGATTGATCGCAGCGTCGAGCGCAACGAAACAGCCGATCTGGCCAAGGCCTATCTGGAGTACCTGTATAGCGAAGACGCCCAACGCCTGATCGCGGGGTTCAACTATCGGGTACATAACGATGCGGTCAAAGCCGAGTTTGCCGATCGCTTCCCTGAGCTGGAGTTGCTGCCGATTGAGGCCATCACTGGTGACTGGAAAACCGCTATGAGCGAACACTTCGGCAGTGGCGGCAAGCTGGATCAGCTGCAGCGTCGCTGAGAGGATCGGCATGAGTGAGTTGTCAGGCGGCCGCTGGTCGCCGTTTCAACGCAATCCCGGCAAACGCGTGTTGCCGGGATTTGCGTTGAGTATGGGTGTATCGCTGCTGTTTATCAGTCTGATCCTGCTGCTGCCGGTGACCGGTCTGATCGTGCAGACTGCAGGCATGAGTTGGGAGCAATACTGGGGCGTCATTACTGACGAGCGCGTGGTTGCTTCCTATAAGGTGACACTATGGGCCGCGGCAATCGCCTCGCTGTTCAACGGTATCGCCGGACTGCTGTTGGCCTGGGTGCTGGTGCGCTACGAGTTTCCGGGTAAACGCCTGATTGACGCCTTGATTGACCTGCCCTTTGCCCTGCCCACCGCGGTTGCCGGCATCACCCTGGCGGCGCTGTTTGCCCAAAATGGCTGGTATGGCCAGTTGCTGACTGAGCTGGGTATCAAAGTTGCCTTCACCCCGCTGGGCATTGTTGTGGCTATGTCCTTTACCAGTCTGCCCTTCGTTGTACGTACTGTGCAGCCGGTATTGGAAGACTTGCCAGTAGAGGACGAGGAGGCGGCCGTCAGTATGGGGGCGTCCGACCTCACGGTATTTCGCCGCATTTTGTTCCCGAGCCTGTGGCCGGCGTTGATGACCGGTATCGCGCTGTCGTTCACGCGGAGCCTGGGCGAGTTTGGGGCGGTGATCTTTATTGCCGGCAACATGCCTTATGTCAGCGAGATCACCAGCCTGATGATCTTTATCCGCCTGCAGGAGTTCGATTATGGCGCAGCCAGTGCCATCGCTTCTGTGGTGTTGATTGCGTCGCTGGTCTTGCTGCTGGCGATTAATCTCTGGCAGGCGCGTTACCTGCGCCGCCTGCACGGCCGCTGAGGAGTTTGCATGAAATCTCAAGGCCGCTTGCGTATTGGTGATCAGCCGTGGATCAAATGGTCGTTGATCGGTTTGGCATTGCTGCTGGTAGCGTTGCTGCTGGTTGTGCCGCTGGTGATGATCTTCAGTCAGGCGCTCTCCTCCGGTGCCGCCACCTTTTGGGACAACCTGACTGACGAGTACACGCTGCACGCTATCGGGCTGACGCTGTTTGTCGCTGCGCTGACGGTGCCGATTAACCTGGTGTTTGGCGTGTTTCTGGCTTGGCTGGTGACGCGTTTCGAGTTTCCCGGGCGCAAGGCGCTGATCACCCTGATCGACATTCCCTTTGCTGTATCCCCTGTGGTGGCAGGCCTGCTTTATCTCTTGTTGTACGGCAGCAATGGGTGGCTGGGTGGCTGGTTGATGGATCGGGATGTGCAGTTGATGTTCTCCTGGCCGGGCATCGTCATGGTGACGGTGTTTGTTACCTGCCCCTTTGTTGCCCGTGAGCTGATTCCGCTCATGCAGCAACAGGGGCGAGAAGAAGAGGAAGCCGGTGTTGTGCTGGGCGCCTCCGGCTGGCAGCTGTTTCGTAAGATCACGCTGCCGAACATTCAGTGGGCACTGCTGTACGGGGTGGTGCTGACCAACGCCCGTGCGGTCGGTGAGTTTGGTGCGGTGTCTGTTGTCTCGGGCAACATCCGTGGCCAGACCAATACCCTGCCGCTGCATGTGGAGCTGCTGTATCAGGACTACAACGCGGTTGGCGCTTTCGCCAGCGCGTCGCTGCTGGCCGGCATTGCCCTGCTTACCCTGTTGATCAAGAGCGCAGTGGAATGGCGGCAAGCCCGTCAGATGCAGGCGGCAAGCACTCAATCGGATCGAACGACATGAGCATTACCCTAGAACACATCGACAAGTCCTTCGGCGCATTTCAGGCGTTGCATGGCATCGAGCTGGATATCCCTGACGGGGAGTTGATCGGTCTGCTGGGCCCATCTGGCTCGGGCAAGACGACCTTGCTGCGGATTATTGCCGGGCTTGAAAGTGCCGACGGCGGTCGCATTCTGTTCCACGGTGAGGACGTGACCCGGCGCCATGTGCGTGAGCGCCGCGTGGGCTTCGTATTTCAGCACTACGCCCTGTTCCGGCATATGACCGTGGCGCAGAACATCGCCTTCGGTCTTGATGTGCTGCCGCGCAAGCAGCGCCCCTCGGCCGCCGAGATTCGCCAGCGAGTCGGCAACCTGCTGGAGATGGTGCAGCTGTCGCACTTGGCCGACCGCTTTCCGGCTCAGCTGTCCGGTGGCCAGAAGCAGCGAATCGCGCTGGCCCGTGCGCTGGCCATGCAGCCTCAGGTTCTGCTGCTGGATGAGCCCTTTGGTGCACTGGATGCGCGCGTGCGCAAGGATCTGCGTCGCTGGCTGCGCAGCCTGCACGATGAGCTCAACTTCACCAGTGTGTTTGTCACCCATGACCAGGAAGAGGCGCTTGAGCTGTCGGATCGGGTGGTGGTTATGAGTGCCGGGCGCATCGAGCAGGTGGATACGCCTGAGGCGCTGTATGCCAAGCCGGATTCGCGTTTTGTGTTCGACTTTCTTGGACACGTCAACGTGCTGCACGGCGAGTTGGCTGGTGATCGGCTGGCCAGCGGCGATGCCTGGGTGCGGTTGCCCGAGGCGGCGGCCACGGCGGGTGAGGCGCAGCTGTACTTGCGTCCACATGAGGTGCGTCTGCAGCTGAGCGCGGTGGATCACGCCCATTTGCCGTTGCAGGTCGAGGCCATCAATTTGATTGGTGCCGAGGTGCGGCTGGAGCTGCGCCCCTGCGGCTGGCAGTGCGACACGCTGTGGGAAATCGGCATCACCCACGCCGAGTATCACAGCTGGCAACCGCGTCGCGGCGATCGCTGCTTTGCGGTGCCCGATGTCGGGCACCTCTTCATCACCGACCAGGCGCAGCCGCAAACCCTGTATTGGGGGTAAAGCCGGCTGGGCTTAGTGGCGAAAGCCTTCTATGACATGCGCCGCCAGTGACTCGCTGGCGGCCGAGCTGCGGCGCGTATCGCGCAGCAGCACGATGCTGGCCTGGGGCATTTCCGGCAAGCCGTGCTCAGGCCCCAGCACCTGCATGCTGTCGGGGATCAGGCTGCGCGGTTGGGCGGTGATCGCAAGGCCGGCGCCCACCACGGCAAAGATGGCTGACAGGCTCGGGCTGGTATAGGCCACGCGGTAGTTACGTTGTTGCGCCTCGAGGGCGTTGCAGGCCCAGTGCCGACAAAAGCAGTCACCATTGAACATCGCCAGCGGTAGCTGCTCCCGGTGCTGCAGTTCGGCGCCGCTCGCCTGGGCCCACACCAGCTGCTCCTGGCGTAGCAGCTCGCCGATCTCCTTGCCCGGCTCGCGGGTAACAATGGTCAAATCCAGGTCGTGCCGTTGCAGCAGTTGCGCCGAGGGTTCGCAGTGCATCTCCACCTGTACCAGCGGAAAGCTGTGGGCGAAGCGGGCCAGCACGCCCGGCAGAAAGCGCGCAACGTAGTCATCTGGCGTGCCAATGCGCACCAGGCCAACCATGTCTGGTGTGCGCAAGCTGTTCAGGGCTTCGCCCTGCAAGCGCAGGATGCGCCGCGCGTACCCCAATAGCATTTCCCCCTCTGCGGTCAGCTGAACATGCCGGCCTTCGCGGCTAAATAGCGGGCGCTGGATGACATCCTCTTCCAGTCGCTTCATCTGCATACTAACGGCGGACTGGGTGCGGTTGAGCTGATCAGCGGCGCGGGTAAAGCCGCCCTGGTCGGCAATCACGGTAAAGGTGCGCAGCAGCTCGCTGTCGATCGTCGGGAAGTGGGCCAATGATCAATTCTCCGGATGAGTTGCATAAGAAACATTCGTTGGATTGATGTTAATCCGCCCGCCATGCTTTGGCCATGGTCTGTTGATGGGTGGAGATTTGCTGATGAATGGGTTGGCGTGGTTGGTGAGGACGTGGCGTGCCTGGCGTCGGCGGCGCTACGAGCTTGAGCTACTGGCGGGCATGGATGCGGCGCAATTGCAGGATATCGGGATAACGCGGGCCGATGCGCTGGAGGAGCTGGCGAGGCCCTGGTGGCGTCGCAACACGCGAGGATAGCCGCTCGCGCGCCCCGGCGTTATCATGTGCCGTTCATTTCAAAAGGTAACAGCATAGATGCTCGGCGCGATACTCACACGGCTGGCAGACGGGCGTTTTCATTCCGGCGAAGCGCTGGGCGAGGCGCTGGGCGTCAGTCGCGCGGCGATCTGGAAAACGCTCAAGCGGCTGGAGGAGCAGGGCTACCCGCTGCAGCGGGTGCGTGGTAAGGGCTACCGGGTGCCGCGGGGTGCCTGTCTGCTGGACCCGGCGGTGATTCGCGCGCAGTTGCCGTCGGCCCTGTCTGCGCGTTGGGAGTGGCATCTGCATCAGCAGATCGACTCGACCAATGCCGAGGCCCAGCGCAGCCTGCTGCCGGGCGCGCCGCACCCTTTGGTGGTCCTCGCCGAGCAGCAGATGGCGGGGCGCGGGCGTCGCGGTCGCCCCTGGAGCAGTCCTTATGGCCAGAATATCTATCTGTCGGTTGTTGAGCCGGTCTCAGGTGGCGCGCATGGTCTGGAAGGGCTGAGCCTGCTGGTGGGTCTGTGCCTGGTGCAGTCACTGGAGGATGTCGGCTACCGGGGATGCCAGCTGAAGTGGCCCAATGACGTGCTGTTGAACGGTGCCAAGCTGGCCGGCGTGCTGCTGGAAATCAGTGGTGACCTGACGGGCGAGGCGCTGGTAGTTATTGGTGTGGGCGTCAACGTGCTGATGGATGCTGCCGACAGTGTCGATCAGGCCTGGACGTCACTCTATCGCACCGGGCAGTCGGCCACCCTTGACCGCAATCAGTTGGTGGCTGCCTTTTTGCAGCGTCTGGCGCCGGCCATGGAGATCTTTCGGGCTGAAGGGTTTGCACCCTTCCGTGATGCATGGCAGCAGCGCGACGCCTGGGCGGGTCAGCAGGTGCGAGTGGTGTCGGGAGCGCACGAGCAGCTGGGGTTGGCGGCAGGTGTGACTACCCGAGGCGCGTTGCTGTTGCAGCAGGAGCAAGGTGTGCAGGAGATCAGTGGTGGTGAGGTCAGTCTGAGGTTGAATAATGCTACTTGAGCTGGACTGTGGAAACACCCTGATAAAGTGGCGCCTGCTTGACCGGGAGGGGCGTGTCCGTGATCGGGACATGGCGCCGGATCTGGTCGAACTTCAGCGCCTGCTCGGCGGACAGGAGCGCGAGATCCATGGCTGCCGCCTGGTATCTGTGCGATCGGCAGAAGAAAACCAGGTGGTGCTGGATCAGCTGACCAGCTGGCTCAAGCTGCACCCCGTGTTGGCGCGCAGCGCCCCGGAGCTGGCGGGCGTGCGTAACGGTTACGCTGAGTACGGCAAGTTGGGGATGGATCGTTGGCTGGCTCTGGTGGCTGGCTACAATCTATGTCGTCGTGCCTGCGTGGTTATCGATCTCGGCACCGCGGTCACCGTGGACTTCGTGAATGCCGGCGGCCAGCACCTGGGTGGGTATATTGCGCCGGGCAGCAAACTGCTGCGTGGCAGTCTGAAGCGTCATACCCGGCTGATTCGTTACGAGCAGTCCTTGCGTGGTGATCTGGCAACGCCGCGTCCCGGCGACAGTACGGCTGAGGCTGTGGAGTTTGGCTGTGATCTGATGCTGGTGGGGTTTGTGCGCGAGCAATTGCGGGTGGCGCGGCAAGCCCTCGGTGATGAGATGGTGGTCATCCTGACTGGCGGTGACGCCGAGCGCATGGCCGAGGCGCTACCGCAGAGCTGTCATATCATCAATGACTTGGTGTTTGACGGCCTGGCGCTGGCCTGTCCGATGGAGATTGATTGATGCGCTCGCTGTTTCTGTTTCTGCTGCTGCTTAACATTCTGTACGCGCTGTGGCAGTTGCAGTCTGGCGGCGTGCGGCCCGACAGCTTGCTGGCGGGCGAGCCTGCGGTTAGCGACAGCGTATCATCGCCGCCCCAGGACGTTGTTTCAGCTTCGCCCGCTGAGGTGGCGTCCGTGAGTGAGGCTGCGCCTGCTGCGTTGTGTATTCAGCTGGGGGTGTTCGATGGGCGTCGTCAGGCTGAGCAGCTGTTGCAGCGCCTGCTGGCTTTGGATGTGCAGGCGGCGCTGGTCGAAGACGAGGTGGTCGGCAGTACCGACTACTGGCTTGTGATGCCAGTCTCGGGTGGCAGTGTTGATGCGCTTGCGCGCTTGTCGCTGCTGCAGGAGCAGGGCATCGATAGCTTTGTTATTACGCGCGGCCCGCTGGCGGGCAACATCTCGCTGGGCGTCTTCTCGCGACTGGATTATGCCGAAGCGCGCCAGGCGCAGTTGCTGGCCGACGGTAATGACGTGCGGGTCGAGTCGGTCGATAAGTTGCGCAGCCAGTATCTGGTTCAAGTGCAGCCAGCTGCCCGGCGGCTGGTGGATCAGTCGCTGCTTGGCAGGCTGCGCGCCGACTTTCCGCAGCTGCAACATCAATATCAGGCCTGTTCCCCCGTTGCCAAGTCAGGCAACTTGCCCTAGAATTGCGCCCGCTTCACGACGACCTCGGTCCAACGACCAGGTTGATGTTGGCAAAAGCCTTTTCAAGTAAGTGTTTTTGCTAACAAAAGTGTTGACAGAGGGTCGCCAAGTGATGAAAATGGCGCCTCTTTTACGGAGGGGTTCCCGAGCGGTCAAAGGGATCAGACTGTAAATCTGACGGCTTAGCCTTCGAAGGTTCGAATCCTTCCCCCTCCACCAGATTTCGCGTAGTCAGGCTACTTGGCGGGTATAGTTCAATGGTAGAACCTCAGCCTTCCAAGCTGATGGTGCGGGTTCGATTCCCGCTACCCGCTCCAGTCTGACCATGCAATGGTGTGTAAGCTCATGTAGCTCAGTTGGTAGAGCACACCCTTGGTAAGGGTGAGGTCAGCGGTTCAAATCCGCTCATGAGCTCCAGTATCAAGGCAGATATGCAAATATCTGCCTTTTATTTAATGGTCGCGTGACACGCGCATTGCTCTCACGAATAGGGGATCTCTCGATGGCTAAAGAGAAGTTCGAACGCAGCAAACCGCACCTGAACGTAGGCACCATCGGTCACGTTGACCATGGTAAAACCACTCTGACTGCTGCACTGACCCGTGTATGCGCAGAAGTTTACGGCGGTGCTGCCCGCGCTTTCGACCAGATCGACAACGCGCCGGAAGAAAAGGCTCGTGGTATCACCATCAACACCTCGCACGTAGAGTACGATTCTCCGACTCGTCACTACGCGCACGTTGACTGCCCTGGTCACGCCGACTATGTGAAAAACATGATCACCGGTGCGGCCCAGATGGACGGCGCTATTCTGGTTTGCTCCGCTGCTGACGGCCCGATGCCGCAGACCCGCGAGCACATCCTGCTGTCCCGTCAGGTTGGCGTTCCTTACATCGTCGTGTTCCTGAACAAGGCCGACATGGTTGATGACGAAGAGCTGCTGGAGCTGGTCGAGATGGAAGTTCGCGACCTGCTGAGCACCTACGACTTCCCGGGCGATGACACTCCGATCATCATCGGTTCCGCGCTGATGGCGCTGGAAGGCAAGGACGACAACGAAATCGGCACCACTGCCGTTCGTAAGCTGGTTGAAACTCTGGATGCCTACATCCCTGAGCCTGAGCGTGCTATCGACAAGCCGTTCCTGATGCCGATCGAAGACGTATTCTCCATCTCCGGTCGCGGTACTGTAGTAACCGGTCGTGTAGAGCGCGGTATCGTCAAGGTGGGTGAAGAAGTCGAGATCGTTGGTATCAAGGCGACCACCAAGACTACCTGTACTGGCGTTGAAATGTTCCGCAAGCTGCTGGACGAAGGCCGTGCTGGTGAGAACGTTGGTGTACTGCTGCGTGGTACCAAGCGTGAAGACGTTGAGCGTGGTCAGGTTCTGGCCAAGCCGGGCACCATCACCCCGCACACTCGCTTCGAAGCTGAAGTGTACGTGCTGGGCAAGGACGAAGGCGGCCGTCACACTCCGTTCTTCAAGGGCTATCGTCCGCAGTTCTACTTCCGTACTACTGACGTAACCGGTTCCTGCGAACTGCCGGAAGGCGTGGAAATGGTTATGCCGGGCGACAACGTCAAGCTGGACGTCACTCTGATCGCTCCGATTGCGATGGAAGACGGTCTGCGCTTTGCGATCCGCGAAGGCGGTCGTACTGTTGGTGCCGGCGTAGTAGCCAAGATCATCGAATAATCGATTGATCTTGAACTGTCGGGCCGGTAGTATTGCCGGCTCGACTGCGATTACAGGCCAGTAGCTCAATTGGCAGAGCGGCGGTCTCCAAAACCGCAGGTTGGGGGTTCGATTCCCTCCTGGCCTGCCAGATTTATATCTGGCTTCCAAAACAGGACTTTAAGATTCATGAGCGCTAAGGCAGAGCTTAACGATAACCGCTTCGATGTCATTAAGTGGGTTGTTGTGGCTTTAATTGTCTCCGTTGGTGTGTTCGGGGATTCCTACTTCTCTGCCGAGCCTGTTTTGTATCGCGCGATCGCGCTAGTTGTTCTGGGTCTGGTTGCCGGCTTTGTCGCGCTGCAGACCTCCAAGGGCAAGGCGTTCTGGTCGCTGCTGAAAGAAGCGCGTATCGAAATACGCAAGGTCGTATGGCCTACTCGGCAGGAAACTGCACAAACCACGATGATCGTGGTTGCTGTGGTTCTGGTTATGGCCCTGATTCTCTGGGGTCTGGATAGCCTGCTGGGCTGGATCGTTTCTCAGTTCATTGGTTAAAGGTGCTCCGTGGCTAAGCGTTGGTACGTCGTGCATGCCTATTCGGGCTTCGAAAAGCATGTAATGCGCTCTCTGCAGGAGCGTGTCAAGCTGGCCGGAATGGAAGACCAATTCGGCGAGATTCTGGTCCCCACTGAAGAAGTGGTGGAAATGCGCAACGGTCAAAAGCGCAAGAGCGAGCGCAAGTTCTTTCCTGGCTACGTCCTGGTTCAGATGGAGATGAACGAGGGTACCTGGCACTTGGTGAAAGATACTACTCGCGTGCTTGGCTTTATTGGCGGTACCGCTGACAAGCCTGCGCCGATTACTGATCGTGAGGCAGAGGCTATTCTGCGTCGTGTTGCCGATGGCACCGACAAGCCTAAGCCAAAAACGCTGTTCGAGCCGGGTGAAGTGGTTCGTGTTACCGATGGTCCCTTTGCTGACTTCAACGGGGTTGTCGAAGAGGTTAACTATGAGAAAAGCCGAGTTCAGGTGGCGGTTCTCATTTTTGGTCGCCCCACTCCGGTGGAGCTCGAGTTCGGCCAGGTCGAAAAGGGCTGATCTCATCTGATTCCCTGAACCCTGCAGTGCTTAGGCATTGCGGGGTTTTGTTGTCAGTCGGGGAATGTTTTTAAACGGGAAGCCGCAAGGCGCTATTACCCTTCGGAGAAAGACAATGGCAAAGAAGATTCAGGCTTATATCAAGCTGCAAGTCAAGGCCGGCCAGGCCAACCCGAGTCCGCCGGTAGGTCCGGCTCTGGGTCAGCACGGTGTCAACATCATGGAATTCTGCAAGGCGTTCAACGCCAAGACTCAAGGCGTTGAGCCGGGTCTGCCGACTCCTGTGATCATCACTGTATACAGCGACCGCAGCTTTACCTTTGAAACCAAGAGCACGCCCGCTGCCGTTCTGCTGAAGAAGGCCGCTGGCCTGAAGAGCGGCTCCCCGCGTCCGAATAGCCAGAAAGTGGGTACCGTTACCCGCGCCCAGCTGGAAGAGATCGTCAAGGCCAAAGAGGCTGATCTGACTGCTGCGGATCTGGAAGCTGCTGTGCGTACCATCGCTGGTTCTGCACGCAGCATGGGCCTGAATGTGGAGGGTGTGTAATGGCTAAGCTGACCAAGCGTCAAAAGGCAATCGCCGAAAAGGTACAGGCTAACAAGGCTTACACCTTCGAAGAAGCTGCAGCCGTTCTGGCTGAAGTGTCCAACGTCAAGTTCGTTGAGTCCTTTGACGTTGCTGTGAACCTGGGCGTTGACCCGCGTAAGTCTGATCAGGTCGTTCGTGGCGCTACTCTGCTGCCCAACGGTACTGGCAAGACTGTCCGCGTTGCTGTCTTTACTCAGGGCGCCAATGCTGAGGCTGCTCTGGCGGCGGGTGCTGACAAGGTTGGTATGGATGATCTGGCTGCCGAAATGAAGGCTGGCGATCTGAACTACGACGTTGTTATCGCTTCCCCGGACGCCATGCGCGTTGTTGGCCAGCTGGGTCAGGTGCTGGGTCCGCGTGGCCTGATGCCGAACCCCAAGGTCGGTACTGTTGCCGCTGACGTTGCGACTGCCGTTAAAAATGCCAAGGCTGGTCAGGTTCGCTACCGCACCGACAAGAACGGCATCATCCATTGCTCCGTCGGCAAGGTTGGCTTTGACGCCACCAAGCTGAAGGAGAACGTTGAGGCGCTGCTGGCTGACCTGAAAAAGGCCAAGCCGTCCACCTCGAAGGGTGTTTACCTGAAGCGCGTGACCCTGAGTACGACCATGGGTCCGGGCGTACAGATCGATCAGGCTTCCCTGAACATCTGATGTATTAGGCGCATCGCTCGCGCGGTGCGCCTTTCTTATTGGGGTCCCTGCACTGTGGGGGCTATCCAAGACCGTAGGCGGCGCAAGCCTTAAACCCCGGGAGAGATCCCTCAGGCCTACGCAGATGGTGCTCCCGATTCAGTACAGGCTGGATCAGACACCAAAACTGCCGCTCGCAAGGGCGGTCAATGGTAAATCCAGGAGTAAAACCCGTGGCAATCAAGCTCGAAGACAAAAAAGCCATCGTCGCTGAAGTCAACGAAGCTGCCAAAGGTGCGCTGTCTGCCGTTGTGGCTGATGCCCGCGGCGTGACCGTTGCTGCTATGACTGGTCTCCGCAAGGATGCACGCGAAGCTGGCGTTTACGTACGCGTTGTACGTAACACCCTGCTGCGTCGTGCGATCGAAGGCACCGATTACGAATGCCTGAACGAAACCTTTGTGGGTCCGACTCTGATCGCGTTTTCCAACGAACACCCGGGCGCTGCTGCTCGTCTGTTCAAGGAATTTGCCAAGGGTCAGGACAAGTTCGAGATCAAAGCAGCTGCGTTCGAAGGCAACTTCCTTGCAGCAACTGAAATCGACAAGCTGGCTTCCCTGCCGACTTACGACGAAGCAATTGCACAGCTGATGAGCGTTATCCAAGGCGCTACCAGCAAGTTCGTTCGTACTCTGGCTGCAGTCCGCGATCAGAAGGAAGCCGAAGCCGCCTGATAGGCGCCTCGCTTGCTTTTTACGCTTTTAATGTTTTGACGGCCCAGGCCGTCCCCCAATACAGGAATTTAGAGTCATGGCTCTGACCAACGAAGATATCATCAACGCCGTATCCGAAATGTCCGTCATGCAGGTTGTCGAACTGATCTCCGCTATGGAAGAGAAGTTCGGTGTATCCGCTGCCGCTGCTGTTGCTGCTGGCCCGGCTGCTGGTGGCGCCGCTGCCGCTGAAGAGCAGACCGAGTTCGACATCGTTCTGACCGAAGCTGGCGACAAGAAAGTTAACGTCATCAAGGCAGTTCGCGAGCTGACCGGTCTGGGCCTGAAAGAAGCCAAGGCACTGGTTGACGGCGCTCCGGGCACCATCAAGGAAGGCGCTTCCAAGGAAGAGGCCGAAGCTGCCAAGAAGACTCTGGAAGAAGCTGGCGCCAAGGTCGAGCTCAAGTAAGCTCGCCCGACCTTGCGTCGACAATCTGATTTTACCGGTCAGATTGATGGCTGGTGGCCTGTGTGCCACCGGCCTTTTTCCGTTGTATCGCGCTGATTGGCGCATGCAGCGAAGCACTCCCGGGGAGTGAGCAAGACTGGTGTCTTGCACGCATTTTCAGGCTTTCCCGCGCCGCGGGAAGGCCAATCAAGCAGGTGACCAAGCTGGGGAACGCTGATGGCTTACTCATATACTGAGAAAAAACGTATCCGCAAGGACTTTGGCAAACTGCCGCATGTGATGGATGTGCCTTACCTTCTGGCCATTCAGCTGGATTCCTACCGGGAATTCCTCCAGGCTGAATCTGCCCAGGGCGCTGTCCGTGATATCGGTCTGCACGCGGCCTTCAAATCTGTTTTCCCCATTATCAGCTATTCGGGTAATGCGGCTCTGGAATACGTCGGTTACCGCCTTGGCGACCCGGCTTTCGACGTCAAGGAATGCGTACTGCGGGGCGTGACGTTCGCCGTGCCGCTGCGTGTAAAAGTGCGCCTGATCATCTTTGATCGTGAGTCGTCCAACAAGGCGATCAAAGACATCAAGGAGCAGGAAGTCTACATGGGGGAAATCCCCCTGATGACCGAAAACGGTACCTTCGTCATCAACGGTACCGAGCGTGTCATCGTTTCCCAGCTGCACCGCAGCCCGGGTGTGTTCTTCGACCACGACCGTGGCAAGACCCACAGCTCCGGCAAGCTGCTGTACTCCGCTCGCGTGATTCCTTACCGCGGCTCCTGGCTGGACTTCGAGTTCGACCCCAAGGATTGTGTCTTCGTCCGTATCGACCGTCGCCGCAAGCTGCCGGCCAGCGTACTGCTGCGTGCCCTCGGTTACCAGACCGAAGAAATCCTCGACATGTTCTACGACACCAACGTATTCGAGGTGCAGGGCGAAAGCCTGATGCTCGAGCTGGTGCCGCAGCGCCTGCGTGGTGAGATCGCAACCTTTGACATCAAAGATGGCAAGGGCAAGGTCATTGTCGAGAAAGGCCGCCGTATCACTGCGCGCCACATCAACCAGCTGGAAAAGGCCGGCATCACCAGCCTGGAAGTGCCGTTCGACTACCTGATTGGCCGTACCGTCGCCAAGCCGATCGTGCATCCGGCGACTGGCGAGATCCTGGTTGACTGCAACACCGAAGTCACCGCCGACCTGGTCATCAAGCTGGCCAAGGCGCAGATCACCCGTCTGGAAACCCTGTACACCAACGAGATCGACTGTGGTCCGTTCGTGTCCGATACCCTGCGTATCGACAACACCACCACTCAGCTCGAAGCGCTGGTAGAAATCTACCGCATGATGCGCCCGGGCGAGCCGCCGACCAAGGACGCTGCCGAAACCCTGTTCGCCAACCTGTTCTTCAGCAGCGAGCGTTACGACCTGTCCGCCGTTGGCCGCATGAAGTTCAACCGCCGTATCGGTCGCGAAGAGATCGAAGGCGCCGGCGTGCTGAGCAAGGAAGACATCGTCGAAGTACTCAAGACCCTGGTCGACATTCGTAACGGCAAGGGCGTGGTGGACGATATCGACCACCTAGGTAACCGTCGTATCCGTTCCGTTGGCGAAATGGCCGAAAACCAGTTCCGTGTAGGTCTGGTGCGCGTTGAGCGTGCGGTCAAAGAGCGTCTGTCCATGGCCGAAAGCGAAGGCCTGATGCCGCAGGACCTGATCAACGCCAAGCCGGTGGCTGCTGCGGTCAAGGAGTTCTTCGGTTCCAGCCAGCTGTCCCAGTTCATGGACCAGAACAACCCGCTGTCCGAGATTACCCACAAGCGCCGCGTATCGGCCCTTGGCCCGGGCGGTCTGACCCGCGAGCGTGCCGGTTTCGAAGTGCGTGACGTACACCCGACCCACTACGGTCGCGTATGTCCGATCGAGACCCCTGAAGGTCCGAACATCGGTCTGATCAACTCCCTGGCGACCTACGCGCGTACCAACCAGTACGGCTTCCTGGAAAGCCCGTACCGCCGTGTTAAAGACGCCGAGGTGACCGACGAGATCGTATTCCTGTCGGCCATCGAAGAGGCTGATCACGTCATCGCCCAGGCTAGCGCCAAGGTTGAAGGCGGCAAGCTGGTGGACGATCTGGTGGCCGTGCGTCACATGAACGAATTCACCGTTAAGGCGCCGGAAGACGTCACCCTGATGGACGTATCGCCGCGTCAGGTTGTGTCGGTGGCGGCCTCGCTGATTCCGTTCCTTGAGCACGATGATGCTAACCGTGCACTCATGGGCTCGAACATGCAGCGTCAGGCGGTTCCGACCCTGCGTGCCGAGAAGCCGCTGGTAGGTACCGGCATGGAGCGCAACGTAGCTCGCGACTCCGGTGTGTGTGTGACTGCTCGCCGTGGCGGCGTGATCGACTCCGTCGACGCCAGCCGTATCGTTGTTCGTGTCAACGACGACGAAGTGGAAGCCGGTGAAGCGGGTGTCGATATCTACACCCTGATCAAGTACACCCGCTCCAACCAGAACACCTGCATCAACCAGCGCCCGCTGGTGAAAAAAGGTGACGTGGTGTCGCGCAAGGACATTCTGGCTGACGGTTCTTCCGTTGACATGGGTGAGCTGGCTCTGGGTCAGAACATGCGCGTCGCGTTCATGCCCTGGAACGGCTACAACTTCGAGGACTCCATCCTGGTGTCCGAGCGTGTTGTTCAGGAAGATCGCTTCACCACTATTCACATTCAGGAACTGACCTGTGTGTCTCGTGACACCAAGCTTGGGCCAGAGGAAATCACCTCTGACATCCCGAACGTGGGCGAGGCTGCGCTGGGCAAGCTGGATGAGGCCGGTATCGTCTACGTGGGTGCCGAAGTAGGCCCGGGCGACATTCTGGTTGGTAAGGTAACGCCCAAGGGCGAAACCCAGCTGACGCCGGAAGAGAAGCTGCTGCGTGCCATCTTTGGTGAGAAAGCCTCCGACGTGAAAGACACTTCCCTGCGCGTGCCCACTGGCACCAAGGGTACTGTCATCGACGTGCAGGTCTTCACTCGTGACGGTGTAGAGCGTGACACGCGCGCCCTGGCCATCGAGAAAGAGCAGCTCGACGAGATCCGCAAGGATCTGCAGGAAGAGTTCCGCATCGTTGAAACCGCGACCTTTGAGCGTCTGGCCTCTGCCCTGGACGGTCAGGCCGTCGAAGGTGGTGCCGGCCTGAAGAAAGGCACTGCGCTGTCGGCCGACATTCTGGCCGGTATTGAGCGTGGCCAGTGGTTCAAGCTGCGTATGACTGATGACGCGCTGAACGAACAGCTGGAGCGCGCCCAGGCGTACCTGGTTGACCGCCGCAAGCTGCTCGACGAGAAGTTTGAAGACAAGAAGCGCAAGCTGCAGCAGGGCGATGACCTGGCACCGGGCGTACTGAAGATCGTCAAGGTCTACCTGGCAATCAAGCGTCGCATCCAGCCGGGTGACAAGATGGCCGGTCGTCACGGTAACAAGGGTGTTATCTCCGTGATCATGCCGATTGAGGACATGCCGCACGACGAGAACGGCACGCCGGTTGATATCGTGCTGAACCCGCTGGGCGTACCCTCGCGTATGAACGTCGGTCAGATCCTTGAAACCCACCTGGGCCTCGCGGCCAAAGGTCTGGGCGAGAAGATCAATCGCATGATGGAAGAGCAGCGCAAGATCGGTGAACTGCGCAAGTTCCTGGACGAGGTCTACAACAAGGTAGGCGGTCGTCAGGAAAGCCTGGACGATCTGAGCGATGCTGAAATCATCGAGCTGGCCAAGAACCTGCGTGGCGGTGTGCCGATGGCAACTGCGGTATTTGATGGTGCTGCGGAAACCGAGATCAAGCACATGCTGCGTCTGGCTGATCTGCCCGATAGCGGTCAGATGAAGCTGTACGACGGTCGTACCGGTAACACCTTTGATCGTCCGGTGACCGTGGGCTACATGTACATGCTCAAGCTGAACCACCTGGTCGACGACAAGATGCACGCGCGTTCTACCGGTTCTTACAGCCTGGTTACCCAGCAGCCGCTGGGTGGTAAGGCGCAGTTTGGTGGTCAGCGTTTCGGGGAGATGGAGGTCTGGGCTCTGGAAGCTTACGGCGCCGCCTACACCCTGCAGGAAATGCTGACAGTGAAGTCGGACGACGTGAACGGCCGTACCAAGATGTACAAGAACATCGTGGACGGAGACCACCGCATGGAGGCCGGCATGCCCGAGTCCTTCAACGTACTGGTCAAGGAAATCCGTTCGCTCGGTATCGATATCGAACTGGAATCCGAATAAACACCAACTGCCCACGTCTCGGGCGGCGAGCGCCGCCCTTGAGACACTGCGAGGAGTATAGGCCTTGAAAGACTTATTGAACCTGCTCAAGTCCCAGGGACAGATTGAAGAGTTCGATTCCATTCGAATCGGCTTGGCATCCCCGGAGATGATCCGGTCCTGGTCCTACGGCGAAGTTAAAAAGCCGGAAACCATCAACTACCGTACCTTCAAGCCGGAGCGTGACGGCCTGTTCTGTGCCAAGATCTTTGGCCCGGTGAAGGACTACGAGTGCCTGTGCGGCAAGTACAAGCGCCTCAAGCACCGCGGTGTGATCTGTGAAAAGTGTGGCGTTGAAGTTGCACTGGCCAAGGTCCGTCGTGAGCGCATGGGCCACATCGAACTGGCTTCGCCGGTTGCCCACATCTGGTTCCTGAAGTCCCTGCCGTCCCGTATCGGCCTGCTGCTGGACATGACCCTGCGTGATATCGAGCGCGTGCTCTATTTCGAGAGCTACGTCGTTATCGAGCCGGGCATGACTACCCTGGAAAAGGGCCAGCTGCTGAACGACGAGCAGTACTTTGAAGCACTGGAAGAGTTCGGCGACGACTTCGATGCCCGTATGGGTGCCGAGGCCGTCTTCGAGCTGCTGACTGCTATGGATCTGTCTCACGAGATTGGCAAGCTGCGCGAAGAAATCCCGCAGACCACCTCGGAAACCAAGATCAAAAAGCTGTCCAAGCGCCTGAAGCTGATGGAAGCCTTTGACGGCTCCGGCAACAAGCCGGAGTGGATGGTCATGACCGTGCTGCCCGTCCTGCCGCCGGACCTGCGTCCGCTGGTACCGCTGGATGGCGGCCGCTTTGCGACCTCCGATCTGAACGATCTGTACCGCCGCGTGATCAACCGTAACAACCGTCTGAAGCGCCTGCTTGACCTGTCTGCGCCTGACATCATCGTGCGCAACGAAAAGCGTATGCTGCAGGAGTCGGTTGACGCGCTGCTGGATAACGGCCGCCGTGGCCGTGCCATCACCGGCACCAACAAGCGCCCGCTGAAGTCCCTGGCCGACATGATCAAGGGTAAGCAGGGTCGCTTCCGTCAGAACCTGCTCGGTAAGCGCGTTGACTACTCCGGTCGTTCGGTGATCGTGGTAGGTCCGACCCTGCGTCTGCACCAGTGCGGTCTGCCCAAGAAAATGGCACTGGAGCTGTTCAAGCCCTTCATCTTCGGCAAGCTGGAGCATCGTGGTCTGGCGACCACCATCAAGGCTGCCAAGAAGATGGTTGAGCGCGAGCTGCCTGAGGTTTGGGACATCCTGGCTGAAGTCATCCGCGAACATCCGGTACTGCTGAACCGTGCGCCGACCCTGCACCGTCTGGGTATCCAGGCGTTCGAGCCGGTGCTGATTGAGGGTAAGGCGATTCAGCTGCACCCGCTGGTCTGTGCCGCTTACAACGCCGACTTTGACGGTGACCAAATGGCCGTCCACGTTCCGCTGACCCTTGAGGCCCAGCTGGAAGCGCGTGCGCTGATGATGTCCACCAACAACATCCTGTCGCCGGCGTCTGGCGAGCCGATCATCGTGCCGTCCCAGGACGTGGTACTGGGTCTGTACTACATGACCCGCACTCGCATCAACGCCCGCGGCGAAGGCATGGCCTTCTCCAACGTCAATGAAGTCGAGATGGCGTACCGCAGCGGTCAGGTTGAGCTGCACGCGATGGTCAAGGTGCGTATCACCGAAACCGTCAAGCACAAGGACGACAGCTGGACCACCGAAACCCGTATCGTCGACACCACTGTCGGCCGTGCGCTGCTGTTCCAGGTGCTGCCCAAAGGTCTGCCCTATGAAATGGTCGACCAGCCGCTGAAGAAGAAAGCGATCTCCAAGCTGATCAACCAGTGCTACCGCGTGGTAGGTCTGAAAGAAACCGTGATCTTCGCTGACCAGCTGATGTACACCGGTTTCGCGTACTCCACCATCTCTGGTGCGTCCATTGGTGTGAACGACTTCGTCATCCCGGATGAGAAGGCACGCATCATTGATGAAGCCACCGAGGAAGTGAAGGAAATCGAAGATCAGTACGCCTCCGGTCTGGTAACCCAGGGCGAGAAGTACAACAAGGTCATCGACTTGTGGTCCAAGGCCAACGATGAAATCTCCAAGGCCATGATGGACAACCTCAAGAGCACACGCGTACTTGATCGCGAAGGCAAAGAGGTTGATCAGGAGTCCTTCAACTCCATGTACATGATGGCTGACTCCGGTGCGCGGGGTTCCGCTGCCCAGATTCGTCAGCTGGCTGGTATGCGTGGTCTGATGGCCAAGCCGGACGGCTCCATCATCGAAACGCCGATCACCGCGAACTTCCGTGAAGGTCTGAACGTACTGCAGTACTTCATCTCGACCCACGGTGCTCGTAAGGGTCTGGCTGATACCGCACTGAAGACCGCCAACTCCGGTTACCTGACCCGTCGTCTGGTTGACGTCGCGCAGGATCTGGTGATCACCGAAACCGATTGCGGTACCGACAACGGCCTGCTGATGTCGCCGCACATTGAAGGTGGTGACATCGTTGAACCGCTGGGTGAGCGCGTGCTGGGCCGTGTTGTTGCCCGCGACGTACTCAAGCCGGGTGGTGAGGAAACCATCGTTCCGGCCGGCACCCTGATCGACGAGAAGTGGGTCGAGTTCCTGGAAAAGAACAGCGTCGATGAAGTCATCGTGCGCTCGCCGATTACCTGTGACACCCACTACGGTGTGTGTGCGACCTGCTACGGTCGTGACCTGGCCCGCGGTCACCTGATCAACATTGGTGAGGCGGTAGGTGTTATCGCAGCCCAGTCGATTGGTGAGCCCGGTACTCAGCTGACCATGCGTACGTTCCACATTGGTGGTGCGGCGAGCCGTACTTCTGCCGCTGACAGCGTTCAGGTCAAGAACGGCGGCACCATCCGCCTGCATAACCTAAAGCACGTTGAGCGTGCCGACGGTGCACTGGTTGCCGTATCGCGTTCCGGTGAGCTGGCGATTGCCGACGAGTTCGGTCGTGAGCGTGAGCGCTACAAGCTACCCTACGGTGCCGTTATCTCCGTCAAGGAAGGTGACAATGTGGACGCTGGCGCGGTTGTCGCCAAGTGGGATCCGCACACCCACCCGATTGTGACCGAAATTTCCGGTACCGTTGCCTTCTTCGGTATGGACGAAGGTATCACCATCAAGCGCACCGCTGACGAACTGACCGGTCTGACTAACATTGAGGTCATGGATCCGAAGGATCGTCCGGCGGCTGGTAAGGACATTCGTCCGGCGGTGAAGCTGGTTGATGAGAACGGCAAAGAGCTGCTGCTGCCGGGTACTGACGTACCGGCCCAGTACTTCCTGCCCGCTAACGCGCTGGTCAACCTGTCCGACGGCGCCAAGGTGAACGTGGGTGACGTTGTTGCACGTATCCCGCAGGAAACCTCGAAAACCCGCGACATCACCGGTGGTCTGCCGCGCGTTGCCGACCTGTTCGAAGCGCGTCGCCCGAAAGAGCCGTCCATTCTGGCGGAAATCAGCGGCACCATCTCCTTCGGTAAGGAAACCAAGGGCAAGCGTCGTCTGGTCATCACCCCGACCGATGGTAGCGATCCGTACGAGGAGCTGATTCCGAAGTGGCGTCACCTGAACGTGTTCGAAGGTGAACAGGTTACCAAGGGTGAAGTTATCTCCGACGGCCCGAGCAACCCGCACGACATCCTGCGTCTGCTGGGTGTCAGCGCGCTGGCCAAGTACATCGTCAACGAGATTCAGGACGTTTACCGTCTGCAGGGCGTGAAGATCAACGACAAGCACATCGAGGTGACCATTCGCCAGATGCTGCGCAAGGTCGAGATCACCGAGTCCGGCGACTCCAGCTTCATCAAGGGCGATCAGGTAGAGCTGACCCAGGTGCTGGAAGAAAACGCCGAGCTGGGTGGCCAGGACAAGTTCCCGGCCAAGTACGATCGCGTGCTGCTGGGTATTACCAAGGCGTCGCTGTCGACCGAGTCCTTCATTTCTGCGGCCTCCTTCCAGGAGACCACCCGCGTGCTGACCGAAGCTGCCGTTACCGGCAAGCGCGATCAGTTGCGTGGTCTGAAGGAGAACGTGGTCGTCGGTCGTCTGATCCCGGCCGGTACTGGTCTGGCTTACCACGCCGAGCGCAAGCGTCAGCGTCAAGCCGACAAGCCGGTCAAAGTCAGCGCGAGTGAAGTTGAACAGGCTCTGTCTGATGCTCTGAACTCAAGCGAAGGCTGATAGGTGGTCCGGCCCGCAAGGGCCGGGCGCCTTGACGACAGGGTGCGGGCTCTATATGATCTCGTACCCCTAAAATTGGCGGGGCACTTCGTCCTGCCATTTTTTATTAACGTATGTCATTCCGACATCAGTGGAGTTTGCTAGATGGCAACAATCAACCAGCTGGTTCGCAAGCCGCGCAAGCGCGTTGCTGAAAAAAGCGACGTGCCGGCCCTGCAGAACTGCCCGCAGCGTCGTGGTGTGTGCACTCGCGTGTATACCACTACGCCGAAGAAGCCGAACTCGGCTCTGCGTAAAGTCTGCCGTGTTCGTCTGACCAACGGCTACGAAGTTTCTTCCTACATCGGTGGTGAAGGCCACAACCTGCAAGAGCACAGCGTCGTTCTGATTCGCGGCGGCCGTGTAAAAGACTTGCCGGGTGTGCGTTACCACACTGTTCGCGGTTCTCTGGACACCTCCGGTGTTAAAGATCGTAAGCAGGGTCGTTCCAAGTACGGCGCCAAGCGTCCGAAGTAATACCGAATTCAATTTACCTGTGTCGATAAGAGTAAGGTCGGGCGTAACCAGATCGTTACAGTCCCGGGCTAACCTGAAGACCGTTTGAGGGCTTATCATGCCAAGACGTCGTGTAGCGGCAAAACGTGAGATCCTGCCAGAACCGAAATACGGTAGCCAGATTCTCGCGAAATTCATGAACCACGTAATGGAAAGCGGCAAGAAGTCCACCGCTGAGCGCATTGTTTACGGCGCGCTGGACAAGCTGAAAGAGCGCACCAAGGCCGAAGATCCGGTTGAGCTGTTCGAAAAGGCTCTGGATGCGATCGCTCCGCTCGTGGAAGTTAAGTCTCGCCGTGTAGGTGGTGCCACCTACCAGGTTCCGGTTGAAGTGCGTCCCTCCCGTCGCAACGCTCTGGCGATGCGCTGGCTGGTTGATGCTGCCCGTAAGCGTGGCGAGAAGTCCATGGCTCTGCGCCTGGCCGGTGAGCTGGCTGATGCCGCTGACGGCAAGGGTGCCGCTGTTAAGAAGCGTGAAGACGTCCACCGTATGGCTGAAGCCAACAAGGCGTTCTCTCACTACCGCTTCTAAACGGCTCAGGAGACTATTGTGGCTCGTACAACCCCGATCAATCTGTACCGTAATATTGGTATTTGCGCGCACGTCGATGCGGGCAAGACTACGACGACGGAGCGGATCCTGTTTTATACAGGCGTGAACCACAAGATGGGCGAAGTCCATGATGGCGCTGCCACCATGGACTGGATGGCTCAGGAGCAGGAGCGTGGTATTACCATTACTTCTGCTGCTACCACCGCCTTCTGGCAGGGTTCCGAGAAGCAGTACGACAAGCATCGCGTCAATATCATCGATACCCCCGGCCACGTCGACTTCACTATTGAGGTTGAGCGTTCGCTGCGGGTGCTTGATGGTGCCGTCGTGGTGTTCTGTGGTACGTCGGGCGTCGAGCCGCAATCCGAGACCGTTTGGCGTCAGGCCAACAAGTATGGCGTCCCGCGCATCGTCTATGTGAATAAGATGGATCGCCAGGGCGCCAACTTCCTGCGCGTGGTCGAGCAGATCAAGAAGCGTCTTGGTCATACGCCCGTGCCCGTGCAGTTGGCCATCGGTGCTGAAGAAAACTTCATGGGGCAGATCGATCTGCTGCGCATGAAGGCGATTCGTTGGAATGACGAAGATCAGGGTATGAGCTTTGTTGAGGAAGAGATTCCCGCTGAGCTGCTTGATCAGGCCAACGAGTATCGCGAACAGATGGTCGAGGCGGCTGCTGAAGCCAACGAAGACCTCATGAACAAATACCTTGAGGAGGGTGAGCTCTCCGTCGAGGATATCAAGGCAGGGTTGCGTCAGCGCACCCTGGCTTGCGAGATCGTGCCGGCGGTCTGTGGCTCGTCCTTCAAGAACAAGGGCGTGCCGCTGGTGCTGGATGCGGTTATCGACTTTTTGCCTGCGCCGGATCAGGTGGTGGCGATCAAGGGTGTGCACCCGAACGACGAAGAGCGTTCCGACGAGCGTCACGCCGATGATGCCGAGCCCTTTGCGGCTCTGGCGTTCAAGATCGCGACTGACCCCTTTGTCGGTACGCTCACCTTTGCCCGTGTGTATTCCGGGGTGCTTTCGTCCGGTGATGCCGTGCTGAACTCGGTCAAGGGCAAGAAGGAGCGCGTTGGCCGTATGGTTCAGATGCACGCCAACTCCCGTGAAGAGATCAAGGAAGTGCGCGCGGGTGATATCGCCGCGCTGATCGGTATGAAAGATGTGACAACAGGTGACACCCTGTGCGCTATCGACAAGCCGATCATTCTTGAGCGCATGGAGTTTCCTGAGCCGGTTATCTCGGTAGCGGTGGAGCCGCGCACCAAGGCCGACCAGGAAAAGATGGGTGTCGCTCTGGGCAAGCTGGCGCAGGAAGATCCGTCTTTCCGTGTGCGTACCGATGAAGAGTCGGGTCAGACCATTATCTCCGGTATGGGTGAGCTGCACCTGGATATCATCGTTGATCGCATGAAGCGCGAGTTCAGCGTCGAGGCCAATATCGGCAAGCCGCAGGTGGCTTACCGCGAAGCGATTCGCAACAAGTGTGAGATCGAAGGCAAGTTTGTGCGTCAGTCTGGCGGTCGTGGTCAGTATGGTCACGTATGGGTTCGTTTTGAGCCGACCGAGGCGGGTGACGAGAAGCTTGAGTTCGTTAATGAAATTGTCGGTGGTGTGGTTCCGCGTGAATACATCCCGGCGATCCAGAAGGGTATCGAGGAGCAGATGCAGAACGGCGTGCTCGCCGGCTATCCGCTGCTTGGCCTTAAGGCAACCGTCTACGACGGTTCCTATCATGATGTCGACTCGAACGAAATGGCGTTCAAGATTGCTGCCTCTATGGCCACCAAGCAGTTGGCCCAGAAGGGCGGCGCCGTGTTGCTCGAGCCGATGATGAAAGTCGAAGTTGTCACCCCTGAGGATTACATGGGTGACGTAATGGGCGACTTGAACCGTCGTCGCGGCCTGGTCCAGGGTATGGAAGACTCTCCTTCCGGTAAGGTGATCCGCGCTGAGGTTCCGCTTGGTGAAATGTTCGGTTACGCCACGGATGTTCGCTCCATGTCCCAGGGACGTGCGAGCTACTCCATGGAGTTTTCGAGATACGCCGAGGCACCCATGAACATCGCCGAAGCAATCATCAAGAAGCAAGGCTAACTTGAACCTAGGCTAATTAAAGAGGTTATCAACCGTGGCTAAAGAAAAATTTGAACGTAGCAAACCGCACCTGAACGTAGGCACCATCGGTCACGTTGACCATGGTAAAACCACTCTGACTGCTGCACTGACCCGTGTATGCGCAGAAGTTTACGGCGGTGCTGCCCGCGCTTTCGACCAGATCGACAACGCGCCGGAAGAAAAGGCTCGTGGTATCACCATCAACACCTCGCACGTAGAGTACGATTCTCCGACTCGTCACTACGCGCACGTTGACTGCCCTGGTCACGCCGACTATGTGAAAAACATGATCACCGGTGCGGCCCAGATGGACGGCGCTATTCTGGTTTGCTCCGCTGCTGACGGCCCGATGCCGCAGACCCGCGAGCACATCCTGCTGTCCCGTCAGGTTGGCGTTCCTTACATCGTCGTGTTCCTGAACAAGGCCGACATGGTTGATGACGAAGAGCTGCTGGAGCTGGTCGAGATGGAAGTTCGCGACCTGCTGAGCACCTACGACTTCCCGGGCGATGACACTCCGATCATCATCGGTTCCGCGCTGATGGCGCTGGAAGGCAAAGACGACAACGAAATCGGCACCACTGCCGTTCGTAAGCTGGTTGAGACTCTGGATGCCTACATCCCTGAGCCTGAGCGTGCTATCGACAAGCCGTTCCTGATGCCGATCGAAGACGTATTCTCCATCTCCGGTCGCGGTACTGTAGTAACCGGTCGTGTAGAGCGTGGTATCGTCAAGGTTGGTGAAGAAGTCGAGATCGTTGGTATCAAGGCCACCACCAAGACTACCTGTACTGGCGTTGAAATGTTCCGCAAGCTGCTGGACGAAGGCCGTGCTGGTGAGAACGTTGGTGTACTGCTGCGTGGTACCAAGCGTGAAGACGTTGAGCGTGGTCAGGTTCTGGCCAAGCCGGGCACCATCACTCCGCACACTCGCTTCGAAGCTGAAGTATACGTGCTGGGCAAGGACGAAGGCGGCCGTCACACTCCGTTCTTCAAGGGCTATCGTCCGCAGTTCTACTTCCGTACTACTGATGTAACCGGTTCCTGCGAACTGCCGGAAGGCGTGGAAATGGTTATGCCGGGCGACAACGTCAAGCTGGACGTCACTCTGATCGCTCCGATTGCGATGGAAGACGGTCTGCGCTTTGCGATCCGCGAAGGCGGTCGTACTGTTGGTGCCGGCGTAGTAGCCAAGATCATCGAATGATGATCTGAGTTGTACAAGGGAAAAGCCCTCGCATCGCGGGGGCTTTTCTTTTGGTTGACAGTGATGAGGTGCATCAGTAGAATTGCGCCTCCCTTGGACGGGTGCATCCGGAGTTCGGCTGCGCCTGAAATCAGTTGCTTGGAGTTTCTGGTCAAATGCAGAACCAACAGATCCGTATTCGGTTGAAAGCTTTTGACCATCGCCTGATCGATCAATCTACCCAGGAAATCGTGGATACCGCGAAGCGTACTGGGGCTCAGGTGCGTGGTCCGATCCCTTTGCCGACTCGTAAAGAGCGTTTTACTGTTCTGATTTCGCCGCACGTCAACAAAGACGCGCGCGATCAGTATGAAATCCGTACCCACAAGCGGGTGCTGGATATCGTTCAGCCCACCGACAAGACTGTCGATGCGCTGATGAAGCTGGACCTGGCCGCAGGTGTAGAGGTTCAGATCAGCCTCGGCTGATAGCCCCACAACGGGGGCTAAAGGTCGTGTAACGCCCTGTGTTGGGCGGCCATAGCGGGTAATAGCCCCGTGCACTCATGAGGTTTACAAAATGACTATTGGTTTAGTCGGCCGGAAATGCGGTATGACCCGCGTTTTCACTGAAGATGGTGTATCTATTCCGGTTACGGTTGTAGAAGTAGAACCGAACCGCGTCACTCAGGTTAAGACCCTGGAAGCCGATGGCTATCAAGCCATTCAGGTGACTGTGGGTGAGCGTCGTGCCAATCGCGTGACCAAGCCGATGGCTGGGCATTTTGCCAAAGCCAACGCTGCTGCCGGTCGCCAGGTGCTCGAGTTCCGCCTGGAAGACAGCTCCCAGTACGAAACTGGCTCCGAGCTGACTGTTGGCCTGTTCGAAGCAGGTCAAAAGGTGGATGTAACTGGTCAGTCCAAGGGTAAAGGCTTTGCCGGTACCATCAAGCGCTGGAACTTCCGCGGCCAGGACGCTACCCACGGTAACTCTATTTCCCACCGTGTACCCGGTTCCATCGGTCAGTGTCAGACCCCGGGCCGTGTATTCAAGGGCAAGAAGATGTCTGGTCACATGGGTGCCGAGCAGGTAACCGTGCAGACTCTTGAGGTCGTTCGCGTTGACGCTGAGCGTAACCTGCTGCTCATCAAGGGCTCCGTGCCTGGCGCTACCGGTAGCGACGTTATCGTTCGCCCGGCGGTCAAGGCCAAGGGTTAAGGGGGAGTTACCATGAATCTGAATGTAGCTGGTGCAAGCGCGATCGAAGTTTCCGATCTGACCTTTGCAACCGAGTTTAACGAAACCCTGGTTCACCAAGCCGTTGTCGCGTACATGGCTGGTGCTCGTCAGGGTACCAAGCAGCAAAAGACCCGTTCCGACGTTTCCGGTGGTGGCAAGAAGCCCTGGCGTCAGAAAGGTACCGGCCGTGCCCGTGCCGGCACCATCCGCAGCCCGATCTGGCGCTCCGGTGGTACTACCTTTGCTGCCCGTCCGCAAAATCACGAGCAGAAGCTGAACCGCAAGATGTACCGCGGCGCACTGCGTTCCATTCTGTCCGAGCTGGTACGCCTGGACCGTCTGGTCGTTGTTGAGAGCTTCTCCGTTGACGCACCGAAAACCAAGGCTCTGGCCGGCAAGTTGAAGGAACTCGATCTGCAGAACGTGCTGATCGTTACCGAAGGCGTTGATGAGAACCTGTACCTGGCAGCGCGTAACCTGCCGCACGTCGACGTGCGCGACGTTCAAGGTTCTGACCCGGTTAGCCTGATCGCTTACGACAAGGTGCTGATCACAGTGCCTGCTGTTAAGAAGTTCGAGGAGATGCTGGGATGAACCAAGAGCGCATTTTCAAGGTACTGCTTGGCCCGCATGTGTCCGAAAAGGCAACCGTGCTGGCCGACGGTCAGAACCAGTTCGTGTTCAAAGTGGATACCACTGCGACCAAGCTGGAAATCAAAAAGGCCGTTGAGCAGCTGTTCAACGTCAAGGTCAAGGCGGTATCGACTTTGAATGTCAAAGGCAAGACCAAGCGCACCATTCGTGGCCTGGGCAAGCGTAATGACTGGAAGAAGGCCTACGTTAGCCTGGAAGCCGGTCAAGACATCGACTTCGCCAGCGCTGAATAAGACAGGGGTACATCATGGCAATTGTTAAATGTAAACCTACTTCCGCTGGCCGCCGCTTCGTAGTCAAGGTCGTTAACGCTGACCTGCACAAAGGTGCTCCGCACGCACCGCTGCTTGAGAAGCAAGGCAAGTCTGGTGGTCGTAACAACAATGGCCGCATCACCACGCGTCATCGTGGGGGCGGACATAAGCAACACTACCGCATCGTGGACTTCCGTCGTAACAAGGACGGCATCCCCGCTGTTGTAGAGCGCGTCGAGTACGATCCGAATCGTACTGCTCATATTGCTCTGCTGAAGTATGCCGACGGTGAGCGTCGCTACATCATCGCCCCCAAAGGCGTTGTTGCTGGCGATCAACTGGTCTCTGGCGCCGATGCGCCGATCAAGGCCGGTAACTCTCTGCCGCTGCGCAACATCCCGGTAGGTAGCACTATTCACGCGATCGAACTGAAGCCTGGTAAAGGTGCTCAGGTAGCTCGTAGTGCTGGCGCTGCTGTCCAGCTGGTTGCTCGCGAAGGTGCCTACGTCACCGTTCGTCTGCGTTCCGGCGAAATGCGCAAAGTCCTTGGCGAATGCCGCGCGACTCTGGGTGAAGTGTCCAACGGTGAGCACAGCCTGCGCTCGCTGGGTAAAGCCGGTGCCAAACGCTGGCGCGGTGTTCGTCCGACTGTTCGTGGTGTTGCCATGAACCCGGTAGATCACCCGCATGGTGGTGGTGAAGGTCGTACCTCCGGTGGTCGTCATCCGGTTTCTCCGTGGGGCTTCCCGACTAAGGGTGCCAAGACTCGGTCCAACAAGCGCACTGACAAGATGATTGTCCGTCGTCGCAGCAAGTAATTAGAGGGGATACGACAGTGCCGCGTTCTCTGAAGAAAGGTCCTTTTATCGATCTTCACCTGTTGAAGAAGGTCGAAGTGGCAGTAGAAAAGAACGACCGTAAGCCGATCAAGACCTGGTCGCGCCGTTCCATGATTCTGCCGCAGATGGTCGGTCTGACCATCGCTGTACACAATGGTCGCCAGCATGTCCCAGTAATCGTTAGCGAAGACATGGTCGGTCACAAGTTGGGCGAATTCTCTGCTACGCGTACCTACCGTGGTCACGCTGCAGACAAGAAAGCCAAGCGCTAAGGGGTTAGAAGATGGAAGTAGCCGCTACTCATAAGGGCGCCCGACTCTCTGCCCAGAAAGCGCGTTTGGTCGCCGACCAGATCCGCGGTAAGAAGGTGGATGAGGCCCTGAACCTGCTGGCATTCAGCAACAAGAAGGCCGCTGCCGTCATCAAGAAAGTTCTCGAGTCCGCTATTGCGAACGCCGAGCACAACGATGGCGCAGACGTGGATGACCTGAAGGTCTCCACCGTGTTTGTCAACGAAGGTCGCTCCCTGAAGCGCATCATGCCGCGTGCCAAAGGCCGTGCTGATCGCATCATCAAGCGGTCTTGCCACATCACGGTCAAGGTTGCTGACAAGTAGGAGTCGATCAAATGGGTCAGAAAGTACATCCGGTAGGCATTCGCCTCGGTATCGTTAAAGAACACACTTCGGTGTGGTACGCAGATGGTCGCAACTACGCTGACTATCTGAACACCGACCTGAAAGTACGTGCGTACATTCAGGACAAATTGAAAAGCGCCTCTGTCAGCCGCGTTGATATCCAGCGCCCGGCTCAGACAGCCCGCATTACCATTCACACTGCTCGTCCGGGTATCGTGATTGGCAAGAAGGGTGAGGACGTTGAGAAGCTGCGTCAGGACCTGACCAGCCAGATGGGCGTGCCGGTGCACATCAACATCGAAGAGATCCGCAAGCCGGAGCTCGACGGTGCCCTGGTTGCACAAAGCGTTGCTCAGCAGCTCGAGCGTCGTGTGATGTTCCGTCGTGCCATGAAGCGCGCCGTACAGAACGCCATGCGCATTGGTGCCAAGGGTATCAAGATCCAGGTTAGCGGCCGTCTTGGCGGCGCCGAGATCGCCCGTACCGAATGGTATCGTGAAGGCCGTGTGCCACTGCACACCCTGCGTGCCGACATCGACTACGCGACAGCTGAAGCCCACACCACCTACGGTGTGATCGGTGTGAAGGTTTGGATCTTCAAAGGCGAGATCATCGGTGGTCTCCAGGAAGAAACCAAAGCCGTCGCGGCCAAGAAAAAAGCTGCTAAGTAAGGGGTACGCACATGTTACAACCTAAGCGTACGAAGTTCCGCAAGCAGATGACCGGCCACAACCGTGGTCTGGCGCATCGTGGTAGCAAGGTGAGCTTCGGTGAGTTCGCGCTCAAAGCCGTAGGTCGCGGTCGTCTGACTGCTCGTCAGATCGAAGCGGCTCGTCGCGCCCTGACTCGTCACGTTAAGCGTGGCGGTAAAATCTGGATCCGTGTGTTTCCGGATAAGCCTATCTCCAAGAAGCCTCTCGAGGTGCGGATGGGTAAAGGTAAGGGTAACGTCGAGTACTGGGTAGCCCAGATTCGTCCGGGCAAGGTCCTTTACGAGATTGAAGGTGTTTCCGAAGAGCTGGCCCGCGAAGCATTCGCTCTGGCCGCAGCCAAGCTGCCTCTCGCTACCACCTTTGTTAAGCGGACGGTGATGTAATGAAAGCGACAGAACTTCGTGAAAAATCTGCTGAGCAGCTGAACGAGCAGCTGCTCACCCTGCTGCGCGATCAGTTCAACCTGCGCATGCAGAAAGCAACCGGTCAGCTCGGTCAAACGCATCTGCTGAACCAGGTAAAGCGCGACATCGCTCGCGTCAAGACTGTGCTCAATCAGAAGGGTGGTAACTGATCATGGCCGAGAACAAAACAGTTCGTAGCGTTACTGGCCGTGTTGTCAGTGACAAGATGGATAAAACCATCACTGTGCTCATCGAGCGTCAGGAAAAGCACCCTCTGTACGGTAAGTACGTGAAGCGCTCTACCAAGCTCAAGGCGCACGACGAGAACAACGAATGCCGCATCGGCGATCTGGTGACCATTCGTGAGACCCGCCCCTTGGCCAAAACCAAGAGCTGGGCACTGGTTCAGATCGAAGAGCGCGCGGCGCAAGTTTAAGCCCGCGCAACTTAGCGGATTATTTAAGGGTCGGAGAAAGTTATGATTCAGACTCAATCCATGCTGGATGTGGCTGACAACAGTGGTGCACGTCGCGTTATGTGTATCAAGGTTCTGGGCGGTTCTCACCGTCGCTACGCCGGCATTGGCGATATCATCAAAGTGACCGTGAAGGAAGCGATTCCGCGCGGCAAAGTAAAGAAAGGCCAGGTGCTCAACGCGGTCATCGTGCGTACCCGTCACGGCGTACGCCGTACCGACGGTTCGCTGATCCGTTTCGATGGCAACGCCGCCGTTCTGCTCAACACCAAGAATGAGCCGATCGGTACCCGCATCTTTGGGCCGGTGACTCGTGAGCTGCGTAATGAGCAGTTCATGAAGATCGTTTCCCTCGCGCCCGAAGTGCTGTAAGGAGCCAGGTCATGCAAAAGATCAAACGCGACGACGACGTAATCGTCATTGCCGGTAAAGACAAGGGTAAGCGCGGCAAAGTCCTGAAAGTTGGTGACGATGCCCGCCTGCTGGTTTCCGGTGTCAACATTATCAAGCGCCACACCAAGCCCAATCCGATGGCTGGTGCTCAGGGCGGTATTGTTGAGAAGGAGGCGCCGATCCACGTCTCCAACGTGGCTATCTTCAACCCCGAGACCAACAAAGCCGATCGCGTCGGCTTCAAGGTCGAAGACGGTAAGAAGGTTCGTATTTTCAAGTCGACGCAAAAAGCCGTCGACGCTTGAGAATCTAGGTGCTTACCATGGCGAGATTGAAAGAAACCTATCGCACTAACATCGTTCCCAAGCTCCAGGAAGAACTGGGCCTGAAGAACGTGATGGAAGTGCCGAAAATCACCAAGATCACCCTGAACATGGGCCTTGGCGAAGCAGTCGGTGACAAGAAAGTCATCGAAAACGCACTGGCTGACCTGGAAAAGATCACTGGTCGCAAAGGCATCGTAACCTACGCACGCAAGTCCATCGCTGGCTTCAAGATCCGCGACGGCTGGCCGATTGGCGTCAAGGTTACCCTGCGTCGCGAGCAGATGTACGAATTCCTGGATCGTCTGCTGTCGATTTCCCTGCCGCGCGTCCGTGACTTCCGTGGCCTGAATGCCAAGTCCTTTGATGGCCGTGGCAACTACAGCATGGGCGTCAAGGAACAGATCATTTTCCCGGAAATCGATTACGACAAGATCGATGCCCTGCGTGGTCTGGACATCACCTTGACTACTACTGCGCGGACCGACGACGAAGGTCGTGCGCTGCTGCGCGCGTTCAACTTCCCGTTCCGTAACTAGGAGTCAGGACAATGGCAAAAGTCAGTATGAAAAACCGTGAGGCCAAGCGCGCTCGCCTGGTCGCCAAATTTGCTGCCAAGCGTGCAGCGCTGAAAGCGACTATCGGTGACGTTAACGCCTCTGTAGAAGATCGCTGGGCTGCTCAGGTAGCCCTGCAAAAACTGCCGCGCGATTCCAGCCCGGTCCGTCAGCGTAACCGCTGCCGCGTCACTGGTCGTCCGCACGGCGTATACCGCAAGTTTGGTCTGAGCCGCATCAAGCTGCGTGAAGCAGCAATGCGCGGTGATGTGCCCGGTCTGGTCAAGGCCAGCTGGTAATCCAGACTTTTATTACTCAGTTTCAGGAGCACATAGCCCATGAGTATGCAGGACCCGTTGGCAGATATGCTGACCCGTATCCGTAATGCCCAGATGGCTGAGAAGTCCAACGTCAGCATGCCCTCGGCAAAGCTGAAGGTGGCTGTCGCCAAGGTACTTAAGGAAGAAGGTTACGTTGCCGGTTACGAAGTGGTTGGCGACGTTAAGCCGACCCTGTCTATCGAACTGAAGTACTTCGAAGGCAAGCCGGTTATCGAAGAGCTGAAGCGCGTGAGCCGTCCCGGCCTGCGCCAGTACAAGTCCGTTGAGCAACTGCCGAAAGTTAAAGGTGGTCTGGGCGTTTCCATCGTCTCCACCAACAAAGGTGTGATGACTGATCGCGCTGCTCGCGCTGCCGGTATCGGCGGCGAAGTTCTCTGCACCGTATTCTGATAGGGGGTTAACGATGTCTCGCGTCGCCAAGAACCCTGTCAAATTGCCGCAGGGTGTAGAAATCAAACTGGACGGTCAGGCTCTGTCGATCAAGGGCGCCAAAGGCACCCTGGAACTGAACCTGCATCCGACTGTTGAAGTTGTTCAGGAAGACGGCGAGCTGCGTTTCGCAGCCCGTGCCGGCAGCCCGAACATGGCCATGGCCGGTACTACCCGCGCTCTGGTCAACAACATGGTCATCGGCGTCAGCCAAGGTTTTGAGCGTAAGCTCCAGCTGGTTGGCGTAGGTTACAAGGCTCAGGCTAAAGGTCAGGTTCTGAACCTGGCGCTGGGCTACTCCCACCCGATCGACTACCAGCTGCCTGAGGGTGTTTCCGCTGAAACCCCCAGCCAGACTGACATCATCATCAAAGGCATCGACAAGCAACTGGTCGGCCAGGTAGCCGCGGAAATTCGTGATTTCCGTCGTCCGGAGCCCTATAAGGGCAAGGGTGTCCGCTACGCCGATGAAGTAGTGCGTCGTAAAGAAGCCAAGAAGAAGTAGGGCATAGCAAATGAGCGATAAAAAAGTTATTCGTCTCCGTCGCGCTCGCCGTACGCGCCTGAAGCTGCGCGATCTGGAAGCCGTTCGTCTGTGCGTGCACCGCTCTTCGCAGCACATGTACGCACAAGTCATCTCGGCAGATGGCGCCAAAGTGCTGGCTAGCGCCTCCACTCTGGACTCCGAGCTGCGCGCTGGTTCCACCAGCAACATCGAAGCAGCCAAGAAAGTTGGCCAGCTGGTCGCAGAGCGTGCCAAGGCCGCCGGTGTAACTCAGGTCGCCTTCGACCGTTCCGGCTTCAAGTACCATGGTCGCGTAAAAGCGCTGGCCGACGCCGCTCGTGAAGGCGGGCTGGAATTCTAAGGGTAGAGTTATGGCTAATTTCGATCAAAAGCGCGACGAAGGTTACATCGAGAAGCTGGTCCAGGTTAACCGCGTTGCCAAAGTAGTTAAGGGTGGCCGCATCTTCGCTTTCACCGCACTGACTGTTGTCGGTGATGGCAAAGGTCGCGTGGGCTTCGGTCGCGGCAAGGCACGTGAAGTGCCAGCCGCCATCCAGAAGGCCATGGAGGCTGCACGTCGTAACATGATTCAGGTTGACCTGGACGGAACCACTCTGCAGTACCCTGTTCGTGCCGCTCACGGCGCGTCCAAGGTGTTCATGCAGCCGGCCTCCGAAGGTACCGGTGTCATCGCAGGCGGTGCAATGCGCGCCGTTCTGGAAGCCGCTGGCGTACACAACGTACTGGCCAAGTGTTACGGTTCCACCAATCCGGTTAACGTCGTTCAGGCTACCTACAAGGGTCTGAAGTCGATGCAGTCTCCCGAGTCTGTAGCGGCCAAGCGCGGCAAGACCGTTGAAGACATCACGGGGTAAGTGGACATGGCAAACGAAAAAATCAAGGTGACTCTGTTCAAGAGTGTCGCTGGTCGTCTGCCGAAGCACCAGGCTTGTGTTAAAGGCCTGGGCTTGCGTCGCATCGGTCACACCGTTGAAGTCGAAGACACTCCGTCTGTGCGTGGGATGATCAACAAGGTCTCCTACATGGTTCGGGTAGAGGAATAAGACATGAAACTGAATGATCTGCGTTCCGCGCCGGGTGCACGCCGTGAAAAGCTGCGCGTCGGTCGTGGTATCGGTAGCGGTCTGGGTAAGACTGCTGGCCGCGGTCACAAAGGTTTGACCTCTCGTTCCGGTGGCAGCGTTGCCCCCGGTTTCGAGGGTGGTCAGCAGCCGCTGCACCGTCGTCTGCCGAAGTTTGGTTTTACTTCCAAACTGGCTATGGTCACTGCTGAGATTCGCACCAGCGAACTGAACGCAGTTGACGCTGAGGTCGTTGACCTGCAGGCGCTGAAAGATGCCAATATCATTGGCAACAAGTTTGTACGTGCAAAGATCGTCCTGTCCGGCGACGTGACCAAAGCGGTTACCGTCAAAGGCCTGGCCGTGACCAAAGGTGCACGTGCAGCGATCGAAGCAGCTGGTGGCAAGATCGAGGACTAAATGGCTAAGCAAGGCGCTCTTTCTGGAATGAATCAAGGTGGCTTGAGTGAACTCTGGGGGCGCCTGCGCTTTCTGTTCCTCGCGATCATCGTTTACCGTATCGGGGCGCATATTCCGGTTCCCGGGATAAACCCTGATCGTCTGGCCGATCTGTTCAATCAGAATTCAGAGACGATCCTTAGCCTGTTCAACATGTTCTCCGGCGGTGCCCTGGAGCGGATGAGTATTTTCGCTCTGGGCATCATGCCGTACATCTCTGCATCCATCATCATGCAGCTGATGACGGCGGTTACGCCGTCGCTGGAGCAGTTGAAGAAGGAAGGGGAGTCCGGTCGCCGGAAGATCAGTCAGTACACGCGTTATCTGACGTTGGTGCTGGCGTTTATTCAAGCCATCGGTATGTCCGTTGGTCTGGCTAGTCAGGGTGTCGCTTTCAGCGCCGGTTTCAGCTTCTATTTTGTCGCTGTGACCACGTTTGTTGCCGGGGCGATGTTCATGATGTGGCTCGGTGAGCAGATCACCGAACGCGGTATCGGTAACGGTATTTCGATGCTGATTTTTGCCGGTATTGTTGCCGGTCTGCCGGCAGCCATTGGTCAGTCCTTCGAAGGTGCCCGTTTGGGTACCATCAATATTTTTGCGTTGATTGGTGTCGGCCTGGTGGCCATCGCCCTGATCGCGTTCGTGGTGTTTGTCGAGCGTGGCCAGCGCAGAATCACGGTCAACTATGCCAAGCGTCAACAAGGTCGCAAGGTGTTTGCCGCGCAGACCAGCCATTTGCCTCTCAAGGTCAATATGGCGGGTGTGATCCCGGCCATCTTCGCCAGCAGTATCCTGTTGTTCCCGGCGTCGCTGGGTACCTGGTTCGCCCAGGGCGACAACATGGAGTGGCTGCAAACCTTTGCGCAGGCAATTGGGCCGGGTAAGCCGCTGAATATCATTCTGTTTAGTGCAGGGATCATTTTCTTCTGCTTCTTCTATACAGCCTTGATGTTCAATCCGAAGGATGTTGCGGAAAACCTCAAGAAGTCCGGTGCGTTCATTCCGGGTATCCGTCCCGGTGAGCAATCTGCTCGCTATATCGATAGCGTGCTGACCCGCCTCACCCTGTTCGGTGCCTTGTACATGACCGCGGTCTGCTTGCTGCCGCAGTTCCTGGTGGTATCGGCGAATGTGCCCTTCTATCTGGGTGGGACGTCGTTGCTGATCGTCGTAGTGGTTGTTATGGACTTCATGTCGCAAGTACAATCGCACCTCGTTTCTCAGCAGTACGAGTCTCTTTTGAAGAAATCTAACCTGAAGGGTTACGGCAGCGGCATGCTCCGCTGAGTATTCGGGTTATAGGAGTCGGCTATGAAAGTTGCAGCATCAGTTAAGAAGCTTTGCCGTAACTGCAAGGTTATCCGTCGCAATGGTAGCGTACGTGTAATCTGCAGTGCTGAGCCCCGTCATAAGCAGCGCCAGGGTTAATTCCCGGTTCTGAATTAAGACTACGTCTCAGGATAACCACCACCTGGCCATTTTTTGGTCAGGTGGTTGAATTTTATTTTTGTTAGCGCTACCCTACTGCACCCTTTTTCGAGCAACCTCTTTGGGTTGAGTCAGGTAGCTGTCAGACGGAGTAAATTGGATGGCCCGTATTGCAGGCGTCAACATCCCGGATAACAAGCACACTGTTATCTCTCTGACCTATATCTTTGGTATTGGTCAGACCAAGGCACAACAGATCTGTGCCGCCACTGGCATTGAGCCCAGTGTCAAGATCAAGGATCTGAGCGAAGAGCAGATTGATACCCTGCGCAATGAAGTCGCCAAGAGCACTACCGAAGGTGACCTGCGCCGTACGATCAATATGAACGTTAAGCGCCTCATGGATCTCGGCTGCTATCGTGGCCTGCGTCACCGTCGTGGCCTTCCGGTCCACGGTCAGCGCACCAAGACCAATGCCCGCACCCGTAAGGGTCCGCGCAAGCCGATCCGTAAGTAATTGCGAGGGAATCTACAGATATGGCTAAGCCAGCTGCTCGTGTACGTAAAAAAGTAAAAAAGACAGTCGTTGATGGGGTTGCCCACATCCACGCGTCTTTCAACAACACCATCATCACCATTACAGACCGTCAGGGTAATGCCCTGAGCTGGGCTACCTCCGGTGGTTCCGGCTTCCGTGGTTCGCGCAAAAGCACCCCGTTCGCTGCCCAGGTAGCGGCCGAGCGTGCCGGTCAGGCTGCCCTCGAGTATGGCCTGAAGAACCTGGACGTGTGCGTCAAAGGCCCCGGCCCGGGTCGTGAGTCTGCTGTGCGTGCGCTGAACTCTTGTGGTTACAAGATCAGCAGCATCACCGACGTCACCCCCATTCCCCACAACGGCTGCCGCCCGCCCAAGAAGCGTCGCGTTTAATCAGGAGACGGTAAAATGGCTCGTTATATTGGTCCCAAGTGCAAGCTATCTCGTCGCGAAGGTACTGACCTGTTCCTGAAAAGCGGCGTGCGCGCTCTCGACTCCAAGTGCAAACTGGAAACTCCTCCGGGTGTTCACGGCCAACGCCGTGGTCGTCTTTCAGAATACGGTACTCAGCTGCGTGAAAAGCAGAAGGTCCGTCGTATGTATGGCGTTCTCGAGCGTCAGTTCAGCAACTACTACAAGGAAGCTGCCCGTCTGAAGGGTGCTACCGGTGAGAACCTGCTGCAACTGCTGGAGCGTCGTCTGGACAATGTCGTTTATCGCATGGGCTTTGGCGCTACTCGCGCAGAAGCACGTCAGCTGGTGTCGCATAAGTCGATCAGCGTCAACGGCAAGACCGTCAACATTGCGTCTTACTCGGTAGCCCCGGGCGACGTGGTCGCTGTTCGCGAGAAAGCCAAGAACCAGCTGCGCATCAACAGCGCTCTGGAGCAGGCTGCTCAGCGTGGCGGTGCAGAGTGGGTTGAAGTAGACAGCGCCAAGAAAGAAGGCGTTTTCAAGAGCATCCCGGCTCGCAGCGATCTGTATGCCGACATCAACGAAAACCTGATCGTCGAGCTGTACTCCAAGTAAGCGACAGACAGCATAAAGGTGCCCCACATGCAGAGTTCGGTTACCGAGTTTCTAACTCCGCGTCATATCGACGTACAGGAAACTTCGCCCACGCGTGCCAAGATTACTCTTGAGCCGCTGGAGCGTGGTTTCGGTCATACCCTGGGCAATGCGCTGCGTCGCATTCTGCTCTCGTCCATGCCCGGCTGTGCCGTGGTAGAGGCCGAAATCGATGGCGTTTTGCATGAGTACAGCGCTATCGAAGGCGTCCAGGAAGATGTCATCGAGATCCTGCTCAACCTGAAAGGGTTGGCGATCAACATGCACGGTCGCGACCAGGTAACCCTGAACCTTTCCAAGAAAGGCCCGGGCGTTGTCACCGCTGCCGACATTCAGCTCGACCACGAAGTCGAAATCGTCAATCCGGATCACGTGATTGCCACGCTGTCCGACAACGGCGAGCTGACCATGAAGCTGACTGTGGCCCGTGGCCGCGGTTACGAGCCGGCCGACGCGCGTCAGTCCGATGAGGACGAAACCCGCTCCATTGGCCGTCTGCAGCTGGACGCCACTTACACCCCCGTACGCCGCGTGGCCTACGTGGTGGAAAGTGCGCGTGTTGAGCAGCGTACCAACCTGGACAAACTGGTTATCGACCTGGAAACCAACGGTACTCTGGATCCGGAAGAAGCCATTCGCCGCGCTGCAACCATCCTGCAGCAGCAGCTGGCTGCCTTCGTCGATCTGAAGGGCGACCAGGAGCCGGTTGTTGAGCAGCAGGAAGACGAGATCGATCCGATTTTGCTGCGTCCGGTGGACGACCTTGAGCTGACTGTCCGTTCGGCCAACTGCTTGAAGGCTGAAAATATTTACTACATTGGCGATCTGATCCAGCGTACCGAAGTAGAGCTGCTGAAGACCCCGAACCTGGGTAAGAAGTCCCTGACCGAGATCAAGGACGTTCTGGCTTCGCGTGGTCTGTCTCTGGGTATGCGTCTGGACAACTGGCCGCCTGCAAGCTTGAAGAAGGACGACAAGGTTTCGGCCTGATCGTCTTGACACCGAGGAATTGAGAGATGCGTCATCGTAAAAGTGGTCGTCACCTGAGTCGCACCAGCGCACACCGCAAGGCCATGTTCCAGAACATGGCAGTGTCGCTGTTCGAGAACGAACTGATCAAAACTACTCTGCCGAAAGCCAAGGAACTGCGCCGCGTTGCCGAGCCGCTGATCACCCTGGCCAAGGAAGACACCGTAGCCAACCGTCGTCTGGCGTTTGACCGCACTCGCAGCAAAGCTGCTGTCGGCAAGCTGTTCAACGACCTGGGCAAGCGCTATGCAACCCGTCCGGGTGGCTATGTGCGCATCCTGAAGTGCGGCTTCCGCGCTGGCGATGCTGCCCCGATGGCTTACGTTGAGCTGGTTGACCGCCCTGAAGCGGCTGCAGCTGACGAGTAAGTTAGTCAGGCACGAACAAAAAAACCGGCTTAGGCCGGTTTTTTTGTGTCTGCGATTTGGTGGCGGATGTGCTGAATGAAGTGCGGAGCCGCCGTGGGGCGGCTCCCTATTCGAGATCAGGCGCGGTCGCGCTCCAGCAGCGGGCCAAGAAAGCGCCCGGTGTGCGAGGCCGCCTCGGCCGCGATCTGCTCTGGTGTGCCGGCGGCAATGATCTGGCCGCCACCAGAGCCGCCTTCCGGCCCAAGATCGACGATCCAGTCTGCGGTCTTGATGACGTCCAGGTTGTGCTCGATGACGACGACCGTGTTGCCGTGGTCGCGCAGGCGATGCAGTACGTCGAGCAGTTGCTGAATGTCGGCAAAGTGCAGGCCGGTGGTTGGCTCATCGAGGATGTAGAGCGTCTTGCCGGTGTCGCGCTTGGAAAGCTCGCGCGCGAGTTTGACGCGCTGTGCTTCGCCGCCGGACAGGGTGGTTGCTGATTGCCCCAGGCGAATGTAGGACAGGCCCACGTCCATCAGGGTTTGCAGCTTGCGGGCGAGCGCCGGGACAGCATCAAAGAACTCGCGGGCCTCTTCAATGGTCATCTCCAGCACTTCGTGGATGCTCTTGCCCTTGTACTTGATCTCCAGCGTCTCGCGGTTGTAGCGCTTGCTCTTGCAGACGTCGCAGGGCACGTAGATATCGGGCAGGAAGTGCATCTCTACCTTGATCAGGCCGTCGCCCTGACAGGCCTCGCAGCGCCCGCCCTTGACGTTGAACGAGAAGCGTCCGGCCTTGTAGCCCCGAGAGCGGGCTTCCTGGGTACCGGCGAACAGCTCGCGGATTGGCGTAAATAGCCCGGTATAGGTCGCCGGGTTGGAGCGCGGGGTACGGCCAATCGGGCTCTGGTCGATGTCGACTACTTTGTCGAGGTGCTGTAGCCCATCGAAGCTGCCGTAGGGTGCGGTCTCCAGCGTTGTCGCGCCGTTCAGGGCGGTGGCCGTGATCGGGAACAGGGTGTTGTTGATTAGTGTGGACTTGCCCGAGCCGGAGACGCCGGTAACGCAGGTCAGCAAGCCGACCGGAATCTCCAGATTGACCTTCTGCAGGTTATTGCCGCAGGCGCCTTTGAGGCGCAGCCACTCGTTCTTGCGTAGCGGCGTACGCTCGGCGGGCACGGCGATCTTTACCTTGCCGGAGAGGTATTTGCCGGTCAGTGACGCGGGGTCGTCCATCACCTGTTGTGCGGTGCCGTGTGACACCACGCGGCCGCCGTGTACGCCGGCACCGGGGCCGATGTCCACTACATAGTCCGCCAGGCGGATAGCGTCTTCATCGTGCTCGACGACAATCACGGTGTTACCCAGGTCTCGCAGGTGCACCAGTGTTGCCAGCAAGCGCTCGTTGTCGCGCTGGTGCAGGCCGATAGAGGGCTCATCCAGGATGTACATGACGCCAACCAGGCCGGCACCGATCTGGCTGGCCAGACGAATACGCTGGGCTTCGCCGCCAGACAGCGTGTCGGCGCTGCGGTCCAGTGTCAGGTAATCCAGGCCGACGTTGACCAGGAACATCAGGCGCGCGCGAATTTCCTTGAGGATCTTCTCCGCGATCTCGCCGCGGCTGCCTTCCAGCGTCAGTTGTTCAAAGTAGTCGGCCGCGCTGCCAACGGGCAGGGTCGTCAGCCCGGGCAAATTGCGGCCGTCGATCATCACGTGGCGCGACTCGCGACGCAGGCGGGTGCCATGGCAATCCGGACACGGCTGGGTGCTCAGGTACTTGGCCAGCTCCTCGCGCACGCTCTGGGACTCGGTCTCGCGGTAGCGCCGCTCCAGGTTGGGCACGATGCCTTCGAACGGGTGTTCGCGCTGGACGACATCGCCCCGGTCGTTCAGGTAGCGGAAGGGCACTTTGTCATTGCCGGTGCCACTGAGGATCAGCTTGCGGTGTTCTTCCTGGACTTGGTCAAAGGGCAGGTCCAGATCGATGCCGAAATGCTCGGCCAGCGAGCTGAGCATCTGGAAGTAGTACACGTTGCGGCGATCCCAGCCGCGGATTGCGCCTTCGGCGAGCGTCAACTCGCCGTTGACCAGGCGCCGCGCATCAAAAAACTGCTTAACGCCCAGGCCGTCGCAGGTCGGACAGGCGCCGGCGGGGTTGTTGAAGGAAAACAGGCGCGGTTCCAGCTCGCTGATCGAATGTCCGCACTCGGGGCAGGCGAAGCGCGCGCTGAAGGTGGTTTCCTCGCCGTCTTCGCCATCCATAGGGGCGATAATGGCGATACCGTCGGCAAGGCCAATGGCGGTTTCGAAGGACTCGGCCAAGCGCTGCTGCAGATCTTCGCGCACCTTGAAGCGGTCAACCACCACCTCAATGCTGTGCTTGCGCTTCTTGTCGAGCGTCGGCGCCTCATCCAGCTCATAGATGCGGCCATCGATGCGTGCGCGGACAAAGCCCTGGGCGCGCAGTTCGTCGATCAATGCCAGGTGCTCACCCTTGCGGTCGCGCAGCACCGGGGCCAGCAGCATCAGCTTGCTGCCCTCGGGCATGGCCAGTACCTGGTCGACCATTTGGCTGACGGTCTGGGCGGTCAGTGGCAGGTCGTGGTCGGGGCACATGGGGGTGCCCACCCGGGCAAACAGCAGGCGCAGGTAATCGTAAATTTCGGTGATGGTGCCAACGGTGGAGCGCGGGTTGTGCGACGTCGACTTCTGCTCGATTGAGATGGCCGGAGACAGCCCCTCGATATGGTCGACATCGGGCTTTTCCATCATCGACAGGAACTGTCGCGCGTAGGCCGACAGCGACTCGACATAGCGGCGCTGACCCTCGGCGTACAGGGTGTCGAAGGCCAGTGACGACTTGCCGGAGCCGGACAGTCCGGTGATCACGATCAGCTTGTCGCGGGGTAGGTCGAGGTCGACATTTTTCAGGTTGTGCGTGCGCGCACCCCGGATCTGAATGGTATCCACTGTACTCTCACCTCGCGGCCGGCAAAGCGTACAAGTATACGGCTTACGCCGGGTCGGCGGCAAAGTGGCGCACCCGCACAGTGCGCGTCCCGGGCTGGGGGCAGGCATGGTAATATCCGCGCTTTTACCCGGAGCTGTCATGCATCAGGTTGACTCCATGAGCCCCCAGGAACGCCGCGCCTCTGTGTCGCTGGCGCTGGTCTTTGCCTTTCGTATGCTGGGCCTGTTCATGGTGTTGCCGGTGCTGGCGACCTGGGGTCAGCAGTTACAGGGGGCAACCCCCTTTCTGATTGGCATGGCGATCGGCGCCTACGGTCTGACCCAGGCATTTTTGCAGATTCCCTTTGGCATGTTATCCGACCGTATTGGCCGCAAGCCGGTGATTGTGTTCGGGCTGTTGCTGTTTGCCGCCGGCGGGCTGGTCGCAGCCGATGCTGACAGTATTGGCCAGGTAATCGCCGGGCGGGTGCTGCAGGGCGCCGGCGCTATTGCTGCGGCAGTGATGGCGCTGGTGGCCGACTCTACGCGTGAGCAGCATCGTACCAAGGCCATGGCGATGATCGGCATGAGCATTGGCGTTGCCTTTGCTGTGGCCATGGTGGCCGGCCCGGTGGTGGCGCGTATGGCGGGGCTCGGCGGCGTGTTTCTATCGACCTCGGCGTTGGCGCTGCTGGGTGTTGTGCTGGTGCTGCTGACCGTGCCGACACCGCGCCACACGCAGCCCCATCGTGATGCCGGCGTGGTGCGGGGGGCGTTGTGGCCAGCGCTGACCAATGGGCAGCTGCTCCGGTTGAACTATGGCATCGCCTGTTTGCACGCGATTCTGATGGCGACCTTTCTGGCCATTCCGCTGGCGTTGCAGCAGCAGGCGGGGCTGGCCAAGGAAGATCACTGGTGGGTCTATCTGGCGGCGCTGCTGCTGTCATTCTTTGGCATGGTGCCCTTTATCATCTACGCCGAGCGACAGCGCCAGATGAAGCGCGTGATGCTGGGTGCTGTTGCTGTGCTGGCTTTGGTGCAGCCGCTGTTCTGGTTGAGCCAGCACAGTCTGCCCTGGCTGGTGGCGGCGATTATTCTGTTCTTTGTTGGTTTCAACTTGCTGGAAGCAACTTTGCCGTCGCTGCTCAGCAAGATTGCGCCTGCCGGGGGCAAGGGCACAGCAATGGGCGTCTACTCCACCAGCCAGTTCGCCGGCGCGGCGCTGGGCGGCATGTTTGGTGGCTGGCTGTTCGCCCACTTCGGGTTGGGCGGTGTATTCGTCGGTTGCGCGCTGCTGGCGCTGTCGTGGCTGATCATTGGTGGTACCATGCGCGAACCGCCTTATGTGACCAGTTATCGCCTGGCGTTGTCCCCCGCCTGTCTTGACGATGCCGCGCTGGCCACCCGCCTGCAGGCCGTTGCAGGTGTGACAGAAGTCGTGATTGTTGCCGAGGAGGCAGCAGCCTACTTGAAAGTGGACGCTAAGATATTGGATCGTGAGGCACTTAACCGGGTCGCAGCACCCGTTTGATCACCAGGTACAGCAGGAGAATGGCATGGCCAGAGGCGTAAACAAGGTAATTTTGATCGGTAATGTCGGTGGTGATCCGGAAGTGCGCTATCTGCCCAACGGCAACGCCGTAGCCAACGTGACGCTGGCCACCAGCGACAGCTGGAAGGACAAGCAGACCGGCCAGATGCAGGAGCGCACCGAATGGCACCGCGTGGTGTTTTTCGGTCGTATCGCCGAGGTGGTTGGCGAGTATGCGCGCAAGGGCTCCAAGCTCTATATCGAAGGTCGCCTGCAGACCCGCGAGTGGGAGAAGGACGGCGTCAAGCGTTACACCACCGAAGTGGTTGTGGATATGGGCGGCCAGATGCAGCTGCTCGACAGCCGTCAGGGCGGTGGTGGTGAGCAGGGTATGGGGCAATCCCGTCCGCAGCGCCCCGCGCCGCAAGCCCAGCCGGCCGCTCAGCCGCAACAGCAGGCGCCGCAGCAGTCGGCGCCGGATTACGACAGCTTTGATGATGACATTCCGTTCTAAAATGTAGCTGTCGCCGCAACCCGGCATGACCCAGGATTTTCTCATCCTCGGTCTGCCGGGTTTTTTTGTGGCTTGTGAAACCTTCTAGGAAAGTCTGGGGGGCAGCCCCGGCCTTTTGCCTGTCCTGCATCAGAGGTCTTTGGTCGCGGAGTTTATCGGCAGCCTTGTTTCTCGGGCCTGCACTAATTTTGGGTGAATCGGACGTCAGCGTGACAAAAGGCAAGGCTTGACCCACACACACTCGCAGTCGATGGCGCGGCCGGGCAGGTTAGGCAAAAGCCAAGGCCTTACCCGGGGCTCGGGGGGGAGTTGCGTAATTGTCGGCAAAAGGAATGTTAAAAACTGCTCATGGTTCCGGTCTGAGAATAACGTTTGCCCTATAAACGCTAGTGAGATTAGGTTGCCGGCAGAGCAAGATCCAATGTGTATTTTTCGGGAAGAAATTAGGCTGGTCGAATAGGGGGGGGTATGTTGAAGCTGTATAGGGGCATGTTAATTGCGATGCTGGTGCTTCACGGGCTGTGGGTTTTTGTCCCGTGGTTCTCTTGGCTCTTCCCTGACGCTATCGATGCTATTTACTGGTCAGGCTATGGCGCTCGTATGGGCTATGGAGTGATGGTGATATCGATGCTGATTTCGGTAGGGCTTTATTTCCTTGCCTATATCGGAATGATTTTCCTATTTCGGCCTGCAAGAACCTTGCATGTCTTGCTGGTGTTGGCAACGCCTGTGCTTTCGTTAGCCTATGGCGTTGGTGTCTTTTCACCTGTAGAAGTGATGTTTCTCAATTTATTGGGTTTGTGTGATGGGTTTGTTGTTGCGCTTGGCTTCTTTACCTCTGTTAATGAACGGTTCATAAGTAATCCAAGCCGCTGATTTGGAAAAAATAGCGCAGTTTTGTGTGGTTACTAGCGACCCGGATACAGAGCCAAGCTTTTTCTCCGCAACAGCAGGCGCCGCAGCAGTCGGCGCCGGATTACGACAGCTTTGATGATGACATTCCGTTCTAAAATGTAGCTGTCGCCGCAACCCGGCATGACCTAGGATTTTCCCATCCCCGGTCTGCCGGGTTTTTTTATGGCTCGTGAAAGTGCCCGTATCACCCTGGGCCGGCGGGTTGCCCAGTTACTCCAGTACGGGAAGGTTCAGATGTCAGAAGTGTATTTTGTGCGTCATGGTCAGGCTTCGTTCGGTAGCGATAACTACGATCAGCTGTCCGAAAAGGGCCACCTGCAGGCGCGTCTGCTGGGTGAGTATTTTGCCAGCCAGCAGATGCAGTTTGATCACATCCTGACCGGCGATATGGTGCGCCATCGTGAAACTGCCGAGGGCATCTGCGCCGGCATGGGTATCGAGCCGACCGGCTTTCAGGTCTTTGCCGAACTCAACGAGTTTGACTTTCACTCCATCCTGCACGCCTTTCTGGCGCAGCATCCGGAACAGGCACTACCGGAAAAGCCGGTGGTGGCCGACTTTTTCAAGCGCCTGAAGCAGGGCATCGTGCTCTGGTCCGAGGGTGAGCTTGAGGGCGAGCTGCCGGAAACCTGGGCCGAGTTTGAGCAGCGCATCCTCAGCGCCCGCGAGCACATCATGAGCAACTTCAAGGGCAGCCGGGTGCTGGCGGTCAGCTCCGGTGGCGCGATTGCCATGCTGGTGCGCCAGTTGCTGGAGGCGCCTAGCAAAACCATGGTTGAGCTGAACCTGCAGACCCGCAATACCGGCTTGATTCAATGCGTGTTTAACCAGCGGGCAATGCGCCTGGCCGGGTTCAATGCGGTTCCGCATTTGGACAGCCCCGAGCGGCGCGAGCTGATTACCTACACCTGAGCAAGGGAAGCACTGATCAATTCCACACGCCCTCTGCGAGTGCTCAAGCGTGCAGATGCAAGGCGCGATGTGCAGCCAATAGTGGTTCTATTGGTAAGCAGCGCAACGCAGCAGATGCATGCTTGAGGGCTCGCCCTGCGGGGCGTCCAGTCTGGGCCGCACTCTGCGTTGTGATTTCTCGACAGGTCCCGACATGCCTTCGAAACCACGCCTTGATTGCAGCCCAGCCGGATGCGGCCCAACCTGAACGCCAGAGGGCATGTGGAATTAAGCAGTGCTTCCCAAGTGCTGAGTCTGCATGTGACAGGTGACGACAGTGGCATAAAGGCTGCACAATAATTGCCTGTTTCTGATTCAAGGATCATCAAGGCATGCGAATGCGGGTGTTGCTGCTGGGCAAGACGTCCCTGCTGGGGCAAGCGTTGATAGCCCAGGCGGCGCAAGAAGATATCGAGTTTCTGCAGGTCGACGAGTCATCAGCCTGCTGGCAGCCGGCGCAGGTAGCGGGTTGGCTCGATACGTTGCAGCCCGACGCGGTGCTGGACCTTAGCTTCTATCATCAGCAGTTTCAGGTGCTCGACCCGGCGGCAGACGGGCTCGAGGCGGAGCGTCGCTTCGTGCAAGAGTTGATTGGCCAGTGTGCCCAGCGTCAGCTGCTACTGTGCCGACTGTCCAGTACGCGAGTATTCGACGGCGCCAAGGGCCAACCCTACACCGAAAAGGATGTGCTGGCGCCGGTGGGTGCGCATGGTGGGTTGCAGGCGGAGCTGGATCAGTTGCTGGAGAGCCAATGTCGCCGTCACCTGCTGCTGCGTTTTGGCTGGGTGCTGGACAGCTCGCCCGAGGGCATGCTGCAGCGCCTGCTGCAGCAGCTGCACTCAGGTGACAGCGTCGCATTAGCGGAGGAGTGGCGCGGTACACCGACGCCGTTGGACGATATGGCGCGGGTGACCCTGGCAGCGCTGAAGCAGATGGATTGTGGTAGTGAGCTATACGGCTGTTACCACTACGCCAGCGCTGAGGTGGCCAGCTGGATCAGCTTTGCCCGTACCCTGGCCCAGGAGCTGGTGCACAACGGCCTGCTGGAGCGCGAGCCAGGGGTCGAGCCGGTGCCTTTCGAAAGTCAGCCGGCAGCGTCGCTGGAGCCGCGCAACGCGGTGCTCAGTGGTCGTCGTCTGCTCTATGCGTTTGGTATCAAACCGCGGACCTGGCGTGTCAGCCTGACGGCTTTGCTGGGGGCGCACTGAGCCGCTGACCGCAGATGTAGGCGCTGTTTGCGTTGCCCTGAATAAAAAAAACCTGAGACCACGAAGGCCCCAGGGGGAAGTGCAGCCGTGAGTGAGGGTTGGCTTAAAACTTGTAGCCAAGGCCGACCATGTAAACCAGTGGGTCGATGTCGACATCAACGGAGACCTTGGTCGGGCCTGCATAGGTTGTGCCGGTGGTTTCGATGTCGATGTAACGGATTTGAGCGTTCAGCATTACCTTGTCACTTAGCATGTAATCCATGCCCAGCTGCGCTGCCAGACCCCAGGAGTCATCCAGATCCAGACCGCTGAAACCGGCGGCTTCTGCTTCGCTGCTCAGCTTGTCATCGAACATCCACGTGTAGTTGATACCCAGGCCCGCGTACGGTTGGAAAGCGGAGCTGCTGGCCATCGGGTAGTACAACACGCTGACAGTCGGCGGCAAGTGTTTGGTGGAGCCCAGCTTCAAACCGCCCAGCCCTTTGGTGCCGATGTCGTGCTCGAACGGGGTCGCAGCCAGCACTTCAACAGCCCAGTTGTCGGACAGCATGTACGCCAGGTTCAGACCCAGTTGGGTGTCGCTGTTGAGGGTGGCGGCAGTGCCGGCCTGCGGTGCACCGCCAACCTTGACGCGGCTGCTATCCTCTTTCGGGTCAACGGTAACGGCACCGGCGCGCACGATGATGTCGCCAGCCTGGTGAGCCTGAGCGGTGACCGACGCAGCCAGCAGAACGGGGGCAAAAAGCGCTGTGAGGCCGAGGCGGGATGCAAAAGCGGACATGATTTATCTCCTGATGTGTTGAGCTGTTGCTACTCTACGGACCGGTCTCAGGTGGACTATTGATCTGGAGCAACTAGCCGACGCAGACGGATGCGGCAGGCTGCCGCAGCTGCGCAGAGGTTGCAGAAGTTCCAGTATAAAGATGATAATCATTCTCTTTTTGACGGGCTGGTCAGGCCAGCCTTCGCCGGGGGAACAGCGAATGAAAGCAGTTTGGCTGGTCGCTATGCTTGCCGCGCCGCTTAGTGTGCAGGCGCAGCAGGCGTTGCAGCAGGCGCAGCAGGAAAGCCGCGAACTGACCGCCGAGGCGGTTGCCACGCAACAGCGCATCGACAGCCTTGACGATGCCGCCCAGTCGGCCCTGCAGGAATACACCAGGGCGCAGGACCAGGCCGTCGCGCTGAACGAGTACAGCGAGCGCCTGCAGTTGATGGTGGAGGCGCAGGCGCAGGAGCTGATCAGTTTGCAGCAGCAGATCGACAGTCTGGCCGATACCCAGCGCGAGATGTTGCCGCTGATACGCCGTATGATCGAGTCGCTGGAGGCCTTTGTCGCGTTGGATATGCCCTTTCTGCTGGATGAGCGCGAAGACCGTATTGCTCGCCTGCAAGATCTGTTGATTGACCCCGAGGTCAGTGTCGCCGAGCTTTACCGGCGCGTACTGGAGGCCTATCAGATCGAGAGTGATTACGGTCGCACCCTGGAGGCCTGGCGTGGCCAGCTGCCCGCTGGCGAGCAGGAGCGGGTGGTCGAGTTCTTGCGCATCGGCCGTCTGATGCTCTTTTATCAAAGCCTTGATGGTCAGGAACAGGGTTACTGGGACGCCGCCGCGGGTAGCTGGCAAACGCTGCCGGCCAGCTACCGCCGCACGCTGAGTGACGGCATCGCCATCGCTCGCAACGAGCAGTCGCCACAGTTGTTGCCCTTGCCCATGCCGCCAGTCAGCGCGGAGGTCGCCCAATGAAAAGACTTTCCTGGATGCTGATGCTGTGCTGCCTGACGCCGTTGGTGCAGGCGCAGTCGCTGGACAAGCAAGCGCTGCTGGAGCGGATTCGCGAGACCCGCAGCGCTGAGCAGGCCGCGATGCGCGAACGCGAGCAAACCTTCCTGCGTGAGCGCAATCAGCAGCAGAGGCGCCTCTCGCAGGCGCGGGCCGAGCTGGCGAGTGCGCAGGCGCGGGCCGACGAGCTGGATACCCGCTTCAAGGCGCAGACCGAGCAGCTGGCGCAGTTGCGTCAGGAGTTGACCGAGCGCAGTGGCAACCTCGGCGAGTTGTTTGGGGTAGTGCGTCAGGGCGCTGGCGATACCCTCAGCCAATGGCAGGACTCCTTGCTCAATGCCCGTTACCCGGAGCGTCAGAGCGAGCTGGAAGCCTTGTCGCAAAGCAGCCGCATCCCCAGCGTCGAGGTGCTGGAGCAGTTCTGGTATCGGCTGCAGCAGGACATGAATGCCAGCGGTGAAGTGGCGCGCTTCCAGGCCCAGGTGATTGATCGCCAGGGTGGCCAGCAGGCCCGGTCCGTGGTGGCTGTTGGCCCCTTCGTGGCCAGTGCTGACGGCGAGTACCTGCTCTACCAGCCCGATAGTCAGGCACTGCAGGTGGCTGATCGCCAGCCGAGCGGTGCGGATCTGCTGGACGCCTTTGTGGCGCCGCGTGATGCGGTAGCCGATATTGCCATCGACCCGGCACGCGGTCAGGTAATCGAGCAATTGCAGCGCACGCCGGATCTGCTGACGCGTTTGTCACAGGGCGGCATCGTTGGCTACGTCATTGTGGCCCTGGGCGCGCTGGGTATCTTGCTGGCGCTGGTGCGACTGGTTTGGCTGCAGTTGGTACAGCGCCGTGTAGACCGGCAGATCGACAACCTCGACCAGCTGGCTGACAGCAACCCGCTGGGGCGGGTGTTGAGCGTCATTGGCAGTCGTCCGCGGCTGGAAGAGCTGGATACGCTGGAACTCAAGCTGGATGAGGCCATCCTGCGCGAAACGCCGGCATTGGAGCGTTGGCAGGGGCTGATCAAGTTGCTCGCTGCGGTGGCGCCGCTGCTCGGTCTGTTGGGCACGGTGACCGGCATGATTGCCACCTTCCAGGCCATCACCCAATACGGCACCGGCGACCCGAAAATGATGGCCGACGGCATCTCACAGGCGCTGGTGACCACGGTGCTGGGTCTGGTGGCGGCGATTCCGTTGCTGTTTATGCACAGCCTGGTGGCAGCGCGCAGCAAGGCGTTGATTCAGCTACTGGAGCAGCAGAGCGCCGGTTTGATCGCCTTGCACCTGGGTGGAGAGCGGCGCAGTGACTGAGGTCCTGTGGCGGCTGCCGGACTTTCTCGACAGCGGCGGCTGGGTGCTGTGGACCATTCTTGGCGCCACGGTGCTGCTGTGGACGCTGATGCTGGAACGGCTGTGGTATCTGTCGCTGGTGTTTCCGCGCCGCGCCGAAGGCTATTGCGACGGCTGGCAGGCGCGTGGTGAGCGGCGCAGTGCTGCCGCGCGGCATATCCGCACCGCCTGGCTGGCGCAAGCGCAGGCGCAGCTCAATCGCTATCTGCCGATGGTGCGGGTGCTGATAGCGCTGTGCCCGCTGCTGGGCCTGCTGGGCACGGTCAGCGGCATGATTCAGGTATTCGATGTAATGGCCATCAGCGGCAACGGCAACCCGCGCGCCATGGCGGCGGGCGTGTCCCGTGCCACGGTGCCGACCATGGCCGGTATGGTAATTGCCATCAGTGGACTGTTTTGTCTGGCGCGACTCGATCAGCAGTCGCGGCGAGCGCTGCAGCGGCTATCTGACCGCCTGCAGCACGACTAGGAGAAATTGCGATGCGCATGCGCAGGCACCACGCCAACGCTGATGATGAGGCCGGTATCGACCTTACGCCGATGCTGGATATCGTCTTCATCATGCTGATCTTCTTTATTGTCACCAGCTCCTTCGTCAAGGAAACCGGCATCGACATTGAGCGGCCGTCGGCCGACAGTGCGGTCGACAAACCCAAGGGCACCATTCTGATTGCGGTCAGTGCCGACGGTGAGATCTGGATGGATAACAAACCGGTGGATATCCGCGCTGTGCGCGCGGCGGTCGAGCGCATGCGCGTTGACCAGCCCGACAGCACGGTCGTGGTGCAGGCCGATACCGATGCACGTACCGGGCTGGTGATCCGGGTGATGGATCAGGCGCGGCTGGCGGGCGTCGAAGATGTGGCGCTGGCTGCGACGGCGGGGCGCTGATGCGGCTACTGGGAAGCTTTATTGGCGCGCTGCTGGTGGCGCTGCTGCTGTTTGGTCTGATGCTGGCGCTGATTATGCCGCCCAGCCATCCGCCGGATCAGCCCGCGGAGCTACTGCGCGTGGGTGTTGCGCGCAGCGTGCAGGAGAGCAGCACAGAGCCCGCTGACCCTCTGCAGCCGCCGGAGCGTCCGACGCCCCCCGAGCAGCCGCCGGACGTTACTCCGCAGCCGCAGGTGAGCCCACAGGTGCCGGCACTGGATCTGAATATCCAGGTACCCCAGCTCAATACCCGCATCGACATGGGCGCCGCCCCGGCGTTGCCCCCGCTGCAGGCTGCTGCACCGCCTGCGCCCGCACCCAGCCCGCCGGCCCCGGTCAGCGCGCCGCCGCCTGGCAGCGCCGAAGAGGTGAGCCCGCTGGTGGATATCCCGCCCGAATACCCGCGCCGCGCGCTGGCAGCAGGCATTGAGGGACAGGTGACCCTGCAGTTCACGGTCAACGCCGATGGGCGGGTGGAAAACATTCGCGTGCTCAGTGCCGAACCGCCCGGCGTATTCGAGCGGGCGGCGCGCCGCGCGGTCAGCCGCTGGCGCTTTGCCCCGCGCCGGGAAAACGGTGTGGCTGTTTCACGTGAGGTGAGCAAGACCATGAATTTTCGCCTGGAGGGTCGTCGCTGATGCTGCGCTGGTTGCTGCTGCTGTGCCTGCTGAGTGCCCCGGTCAGGGCGGAGCAGATCGACGCCGAGGTGTACCGGGCCATTCAGGGCGCCACCGAGGCAGAAGCCGCAGGCGAGGTGGCCAAGGCGCGACAACTGCTGGAAGCGGCCCTGCCGCAGGCGGGCAACGGAACCCTGGAGCGCGCTCTGCTGACCCAGCGGCTGGCGTATCTCGCCATCGCCGGCCAGCGCAACACCCAAGCCATCGACTGGCTGCGCGAGGCGCTGGCTCAGCAAAAATTGGAAGACGCCGCCGCCCTGCAGGACCGACAAAACCTGGCCCGCCTGCTGATGCAGGAGCAGCGCTACCCCGAGGCGGTCAAGGAGCTGGAAGCCTTGCCGCGTTCCGATAACAACCGCCAGCTGTTGGTACAGGCTTATCGTCAGTTGGGGCAATTCCGCAAGGCCATTCCACTGGCCGAGCAGGTGGTGCGCGAGACCCCGGGGGCGGATGACATCTGGTACCGCCTGCTGGTGGGCATGAACTACGAGCTGGAGCGCTTTGATCAGGCGGTGCGCTGGCAGCAGGTATTGCTGCAGCGGGCACCGGAGCAGGCCGACAACTGGCGTCAGCTGGCCAGCGTGCAAAGCCTGGCGGGTGAACAGCTGGCGGCCGCCGCGACCCTGCGTTTGGCCCGCGAGGCTGGCGTTAAGCTGGATACTACCGATATGGAAAACCTGATCGCTCTGCACGCGCAGAGCGGTGCGCCCTGGCAGGCGGCGCGCCTGATGCAGGCGCTGCTGGATGAGGGGCTGCTGAGTAGGAGTGCTGATCGCCTGCGTCGTCTGGCCTACCTGTGGCAAACCGCGCGTGATCACCAGCGTGCACTGGCGGCCTGGGGCCAGGTGGCGCGCAACGGCAGCAGCGCTGACCGTCTGCAGCTGGCCTGGCTGCAGTATCACCAGCGCCAGTGGCAGGCTGCTCTGGACACCCTGCAAACCGTGCAACCGGCCAACGCCCAGCAGCGTCGTCAGTTGCACAGCCTCAGGTTGGCAGCCGAGGCGGCCCTGCCCAAGCCGGAAGAGCCGCCGGCCGGCCCTAGTAGCTGAATATCTCGATTTCCAGCGCTTCCAGCCGGTAGCCGGCGCTGGCCAGCTCACTGCTATTTTGCTCGACGCGCATGATGCCGCTGATCCAGTAAGGCACGTAGGTCTCTTCCAGCGCGATACCAATTTCACTCTGCACCAGCACGATCTGGTTGGACGGCGGCGGCGGTACGTGGATGCAGGCGCCGAAGTAGGGCACCAGCAGAAACTCGGTGACGCGCTGGTTGGGGTCCACGCTTAGCGGCACCACATAGCCGGGTAACTTGACCTCCTGGCCATCCAGTGCGGCGACCGTGGGCGCGTTGGTCATGCTCTGTGCCATCGGGTTGCCGGCCGCCTGGTCTTCTGAGGTCAGGCCGTCGTGCTGCGCCTGGGGCATGCCGTAAAGATGCCCGCTGCCAGCGGGCACCAGGTCATCCCAGCTGAGCTCTCGGGCGGCCCAGGCCGGCAGGGTCAGCAGCAGGCCCAGGCACAGGGCAAACAGGCGAATCAGATGCATCGGTCGTCTCGGTGATTACAAGCGGATGGACAGGCCGTCGAGCAGCGCCTGTCGATAGGCACGCCAGGCCGGGATGCAGCCCATCAGCAGGCTGGCAGCGAGTATACCGCCCAGCAGCTTCAGCTCGCTCGGCGTTGGCCAGGCAAGCGGCAGAAACAGGCCATACTGCTGCTCCAGCCAGGGCCGGGCGGCGGCCACGCCAGCATACAGCAGTGCCAGACCCAGCGCGATGCCGGCCAGGGTCAGGCTGACCGCCTCCAGTACTAGCAGACTGAATATATGCAGCGGCCGGGCACCGACCGAACGCAGCACGGCCATCTCCCGGCGGCGTTCGTTCAGGCCGCTGAGAATCGCCGTCAGCATACCGACCAGCCCGGTCAGTACCACGAATACCGAGACCAGCAATAGCGCCTTTTCCGCCACGCTCAACAGGCTCCACAGCTCCTGCAGGGCAACGCCGGGCAGGATAGCCAGCAGCGGCTCGCCGCTGAATTCATTGATTTGCCGCTGCAGGGCAAAGGTGTCGATACGCCGCTCCAGGCCCAGCATGAAGGCGGTGATGGCGTTGGGTGTAAGGTCCAGCTGGCGCGCCTGCTCGGCGCTGACCTGGCCGGCGCCGCGAGCCGGCATACCCTGCTGCCAGTCCACATGCAGCGCCTCCATGCCTTCCAGGCTGATATGGATGGTGCGGTCTACCGGCGTGCCGGTCTTGGCCAGGATGCCAACCACGTGGAAGGGCTTGTCTGTATGTTTGACGAAGCTGACGGCACCGGCGCCATGGGCTAACACCAGCTCGGTGCCCAGCTGGTAACCCAGCTCGCGGGCGATATCGGCCCCCAGCACGGCATCGTACAGGTCCGAGAAGGGCTGTCCTTCACTGAGTTGCAGCGCCTGATCGCGGCCAAAACGATAGTGTTCGAAATAGGCCTGGTTGGTCCCCAGCACCCGAAAGCCGCGGTGCGAGTCGCCCAGCGACAGGGGGATGGCCCATTTGACCTTTGGCTGATGGCTGATCTGCTCAAAGCTGTCCCAGCGAATATTGTTGGTGGCATTGCCGATGCGGAATACCGAATACAGCAGCAGCTGAACCGAGCCGGAGCGGGCGCCGACGATCAGGTCGGTACCGCTGACGGTACTGGCAAAGCTGGCGCGGGCTTCGGTACGCACCCGTTCGACCGACAACAGCAGGGTGACGCTCAGGGCGATGGCGAGCACCGTCAGCAGGGCAGAAAAGCGGCGGTTGGCCAGACTTTGCAGGGCGAGACGCAACAGGTACATCAGAGTGTCTCCGGCTTGCTGGCGCGGTTGAGTTCGGCCAGTGACAGGGCGCGATCAAAGCGGGTTGCCAGGCTGGTGTCATGGCTGACAAACAGCAGGCTGCTGCCCATCTGCTGGCACTCATCGAACAGCAGCTTGAGAAAGGCGTCGCGGCTGTCGGCATCGAGCGCTGAGGTGGGCTCGTCGGCAATCACCAGCTCGGGGCTGCCGATCAGCGCACGGGCGGCGGCTACCCGCTGCTGCTGGCCGATCGACAGGACGCCGGCGCTGCGCTGATGCAGGGTGGCGTCGCTCAGGCCCAGCTCACGCAGCAGGTGTTCGGCGGCGCTATTCAGATCCGGCTGCTGGCGCAGGGCACGTTCACGCCGCAGGGCGGAGAAGCGACAGGGCAGGGTGACGTTGTCCAGCACCGAGAGGTAGGGCAGCAGGTTGAATTGCTGGAACAGGTAGCCGGTGTGGTCGGCGCGAAAGCGGTCGCGGCGCAGCGACGACAGCTGTCGCAGTGACTGACCCAGCAGGCTGACCGCGCCCTGTTGCGGCTGGTGCACGCCGCCGAGTAGGCCCAGCAGGGTGGTCTTGCCGCTGCCGGACGGCCCCTTGAGAAACAGGCGCTCGCCGGTCTCCAGGCTGAAGGCCGGGATATCCAGCAGTAGGGGCTGGCCCGGCCAGGCAAACTGCAGGTCACTGACCTGCAGCAGTGGTGTGGTCATGCTTGATTCAGTCCAGTGGCAAGGTGGGTTGGTCGGCGCTCAGCGCGGCGCCGTGCTGGCCGCTGGCGGTGATGGCCTGCACCTGAATGCGCTGCATCGCCGGGTAGGTATTGAACAATGGCAGGGTCAGGGCTTCAAGGTGCTCGGGGGCATCGCAGGTATAGTCAAAGCGACCTTGGATGTCTGCGTGCTCGGCATGCCCGTCCTGGTCATCGTCGGCATGATCATGACCTTCGTGCTCGTCATGGTCATGCGCGGCAAACAGCGGGCTGTCCAGCTCGACCTGTTGCAGCTGGCAGCCAGCGGCGGGTGTCAAGGTGAAGAGGCCGTTGGCCTGCTGCAGCTCGCTTTTTACGCGGGCTACGGTGGCCAGGTCTGCTTCTGTGCTGGGTTGGTATTCAAACCCCACCAGGTTGGCGGCGGGGCTATCCAGCTCCAGGCTGACCTGGTTGCCGTCGACCACCAGATTGAGGCTGGCAACGCCGTGCTCGTGGGCGCCCAGGCTGTCGTGTTCATGGTCATGGTGCTCGTGGGCAAACAACGGCTGGCTGAAGGGCAGGGCAAGGCTGAGGGCAAGCAGGGTGCGGCGCATGGCGAGACTCCGGCTGAAATAAGAAAATGTTATCTTATTTCATTTTTGCGTTATGGCAACCCTGCCTTGACTGCGGTGCCCCTTGCGGGGCGCTACATCACCCCGTGTTTTCTTAATAGAGCGCCTGGTACAGCTTGCGGCGGTATTGCACGGTGAGTGGGTGGTCGCCGCCCAATAGGTCGAAAACCTGCAGCAGGGTTTTCTGGGCGGCGCCGTCACCCCAGCTGCGGTCGCGTTGCAGCAGGTCAAGCAGGGCGGCCAGTGCCGACTCGCTGGCGCCGGCGGTCAGGTCCAGCAAGGCGAGTTGATATTGCGCTTCGCTGTCGGCCGCATCGCTGGCCAGGCGCGCTCCGAGGCTGTCACGTGGCGGGAAATCGGTGGTTTGACGGGCAAAGCTGAGCTGCGCCTTGAGCGCGCTTAGCGTTTGTTTGTGGCTGTCTTTATTCTGTACGGCATTGATGACCTGGTCGGCGTCATCCAGTTGGCCGTCGGCCAGCAGGGCGCGGGCCAGCAGTAGCAGCAGGGCGTCATCGGTTTCGGCCTGCAGCGCGGGCTGCAGCAGGGCAATCGCCTCCTGCGGCTGGCCTGCGTCGATCAGGGTCTGGGCCTGGCTGGCCAGATCGGCTTCTGGAGCGGCTTCTTCCTCGGGCTGCGGTTCGGCGACGTGCGGGGCCAGCAACTCGCGGATGGCGCTTTCGGTCTGGATGCCGGCAAAGCCCTCGACCGGTTGGCCGTCCTTGAACAGCACCACGGTGGGCAGGCTGCGGATGCCAAAGCGTTCGGTCAGGCCCACCTCGGTATCGCAGTTGACCTTGGCCAGCAGCAGTTCGCCCTGATAACTGTCGACAATCTTCTCCAGTACTGGGAACAACGCCTTGCAGGGCGCGCACCAGTCAGCCCAGAAATCCACCAGTACCGGCTTGTGGAAGGAGTTTTCGAGCACATAGCGGTCGAAGGTGTCGGTGGTGGCGTCAAACAGGTAAGGCGAGGACATAAGGCGATTCCGCAGCGAGTGTGGGGGACTGCTTTATATGGGGGCGCTGGCGCCGGGGTCAAGGGGTGAGCTGATACAGACTGACATCGCGAAACTCCAGCGGCTCGCCCAGATCCGGCCAGGTCTGGCCTCGCAGGACGGCGCTGCGCTGGTAACGGGGGTGCACCAGGTCGCGCACCCGCGAGTCGGCGATCAACACCTGCCTGGCGCGGCCGGCAAAGTGCTCCAGCAGCGGGCGGTTTTCGACGTCATAGAGCACGTCGGCGGCGATCAGCAGGTCAATTTCACCGCTGACCGCAAAGTAGTCGTCCGACAGGGTGAGGCGCATGTCATTGAGTCGTGCGTTGAGGGCACAGGCCTCCAGGGCCGGGGCGTCCAGATCGCAGGCGATGACCTCGCTGGCGCCGGCCATGCGGCAGGCCAGGGCAACCACGCCAGAGCCTGCGCCAAAGTCCAGCACACGCTTGCCGCGCACCTCGGCGGGGTGGTCCAGCACCCAGCGCGCCAGGGCCAGCCCGCTGCCCCAGCAGAAGCCCCAGTAGGGCGGGTGTTCGAGCAGGCGCCGGGTTTCCTCGGCGGCGAAGGCGCGGTCGAGATTGGCCGGGTCCAGCAACCAGAGTTCCAGCTCGGGCAGGCCGGGCACCCGGGTGGGCGTCAATTCGGCATCGGGCAGGACTTGGTGAAGGGCGTTGGTGAGTGTCTGCAGTGTCATGGTCGGCTCCTGGCTCAGTCGGACATTTTGCCAAGCGGCTGCCTGGGTGTCAGCGGAATGTCCGCCAGCCGGCTACGCAGAAACTCGATCAACGCGCGGGTGGCCAGCGTGGGGTAGAGGTTGGGGGCGGTCAACAGATACAGGTGGTCGCCCCAGGCGTCGACCCGTGCCCGGTAACCGGGCAGCACGACCTGCAGTTGGCCGCTTTCCAGCTGCTCGCGTACGGCGTAGTAGGGCAGCAGAACACAGCCCACGCCCTGTTCAGCCGCGCGGCGCAGAAACAGCATATCGTCGGTCTGCACGCGTGGGCGCAGGGTCAGGACCTGCTTGTGTTTGCCATCAGACAGCTCCAGCGGCAAGCGCAGGTCCGGTACCTTGACGCTGACCATGTCGCAGCGCAGCAGGTCTTCTGGATGCAGCGGCGCGCCAACCCGCTGCAAATAGCCGGGGCTGGCGCACAAGGTCCAGTCGATCGGGCCCAGGTCGCGGGCCACCAGGGTGTCGGGTGGCGTGTTGGTGACGCGGATGGCCAGGTCGATTTCCTCGGCTACCAGGTCAAAGATGCGGTTGCTGAACGTCAGCTGCAGGCTGACGTCCGGATAGGCGTTGGCAAACTCCAGCAGCAGCGGCCCGATCACCTGTTGGCCGAGGGCTGAGGGCACACTCAGGCGCAGGTGGCCGCGCAGGTTGCGGCCTAAATTGTCGACGGTGGATTGCAGCGCGTTCAACTCTTGGCTGATGCGCGCGGCGTGTTCGTACAGCGCCCAGCCGATTTGCGTGGGTTCGATGCGTCGGGTAGTACGCCGCAGCAGCTGCACCTCCAGGTCCTGCTCCAGCGCCTTCAGCCGCCGGCTGATATGCGAGCGGGAGGTGCCAAGCCGGAGTGCCGCGCCACTCATGCTGCCAGCTTCTATGATGGCGCTGAAATACTGCAGGGTCTTAATGTCCACATTGTTGCCTATTAGTAAACAGTTTGGGCTTGGGTGCGGACATTGTAGAGCAGAAGGCGGGCTTTTATAGTCGGTGAACAACCACAACACCTAGCACAATATTCAGGAGCGCACGCATGAGTCTGCCCGCCGTTCTGCAAGGCAATCTGAGTTTGCCGGTCATCTGTTCCCCGCTGTTTATCATCTCCAACCCGGATCTGGTTATCGCCCAATGCAAAGCTGGCGTCGTCGGTTCGTTTCCGGCGCTCAATGCGCGCCCGGCCGAGCTGCTGGATGAATGGCTGCAGCGCATCACCTCTGAATTGGCCGAGTACCAGGCCGCCAACCCTGAGGCCAAGGTGGCGCCCTTTGCGGTCAACCAGATCGTGCACAGCAGCAACGACCGCCTGCAGCACGACGTCGACCTCTGTGTGAAGTACAAGGTGCCGATCATCATCACCAGCCTGCGCGCGCCCAACGAGGTGGTCGGGCCGATTCATAGCTACGGCGGTCTGGTGTTCCACGATGTGATCAACGTCAAGCACGCCAAGAAGGCCATTGAGGCCGGCGTTGACGGCCTGATTCTGGTCTGCGCTGGCGCTGGCGGCCACGCCGGTCAGCTCAGCCCGTTCGCGCTGGTGTCTGAAATTCGCGCCTTCTACGACGGCCCGATCATCCTTTCCGGCTCCATTGCCAAGGGCGAGCAGATCCTCGCCGCACAAGCCATGGGCGCCGATCTGGCCTATATGGGTACGCGCTTTATTGCCACCCACGAAGCCAACGCCGATCCGGCCTACAAGCAGATGCTGGTGGATACCAGCGCCGATGACATTGTTTACAGCAACCTGTTTACCGGGGTGCACGGCAACTACCTCAAGCCCAGCATCGTCAACGCCGGCATGGACCCGAACGACCTGCCCGAGGGTGACAAAAGCAGCATGAAGTTCGGCTCTGGCGGCAGCAGCAAGAGCAAGGCTTGGCGCGACATCTGGGGCGCTGGCCAGGGTGTCGGCAGCATTGGCAAGGTGAGCTCGACCGCCGAGGCGGTTGCCCAGTTGGAGCGCGAGTACCACGAGGCGCAGGAGCGCATGGCGCGCATCACCCAGCCCTTTGGAGCACGCTGATGACTGCACAACTCATCTGTGGCGAGCTGCGCCGCAGCGGTGATGAGGTGGCCGACCGCGCGCTGCGGCTGGCCGGTGGCCTGGCGCGTTTGGGCGTTGAAGATGGCGATGTGATCGCCGTGATGCTGCGCAACGGCCCGGTATTTATCGATGCGATCCAGAGTTGTCTGACCGCTGGCTGCTATTACTGCCCGGTCAACTGGCATTTCAAGGCCGACGAGGTGGCCTACCTGCTGAACGATTCGGCGGCCAAGGTACTGATCGTCGAAGCCGACCTGCTGGCGACGCTGGACGGCGCCATTCCGGCGGGTGTGCAGGTGCTGGTGGTCGGCGCTGGCGCGGATGATGTCTGCGATTACGAAAGCTGGCTTGCGCGGCAAGCGCCTTATGACGGCCCGGAGCGCACGCCACGCGCCCATATGGCGTACACCTCGGGTACCACAGGGCGGCCCAAGGGAGTGGTGCGTCTGCTGCCGCCGCCGGAGCTGCGTGAGCGAATGGCTGAGGGCATGCGCGAGCTGTGCCGCATCGCCTGGGGTATTACACCCGGTGTTCGGGCCTTGGTCACCGCGCCGCTGTATCACAGCGCGCCGACCTCCTTCACCCAGCAGGCGATTCAGCAGGCCGAGACCCTGGTGGTAATGCCGCGTTTCGATGCCGAGCAGACGCTGGCGCTGATTGAGCAGCACCGTATCGAGGTGGTCTATCTGGTGCCCATCATGTATGTGCGTTTGCTGCGTCTGCCGGAAGAGGTTCGGGCCAAGTACGATATCTCGTCGGTGCGCTTTGTCGCCTCCACCGGCGCGCCCTGCGCGCCGGAAGTGAAGCAGGCAATGCTCGACTGGTGGGGCGATGTAATCTTTGAAACCTACGCCTCCAGCGAGACCGGCATGGTCACCCTGCAGGACCCGCAGTCCGCACGCCGCAAGCCGGGGAGTGTGGGCCGGCCGATTGCCGATACGCGAATTCGTATTGTCAGCGAAGACGGTCGCGAGTGTGGTGTGGGCGAGCCGGGCGTGATCTATGTGCGCCAGCCCATGGTGCCGGACTTTACCTACCTGAATAACGACGCCGCGCGCAGCAAGGCCGGGCTGGATGATCTGGCCACGGTTGGCGACATCGGCTATCTGGATGCCGAGGGCTATTTGTATGTCTGTGACCGTCAGTCGGACATGGTCATCTCCGGCGGCGTAAACATCTACCCGGCCGAGATCGAGCATGTGCTGATCACCCTGGAGGGTGTCACTGATTGCGCGGTGTTCGGTGTGCCGGATGCCGAGTACGGTGAGTCGTTGATGGCCGTGGTAGCCAGCCCGGAAGGCAAGGTGACAGCCGAGCAGGTGCAGGCCTTTATCCGCGAGCAGATGGCTGGCTACAAGGTGCCAAAGCGGGTTGAGGTAGTCGAGACGCTGCCGCGTGACGACAACGGCAAGGTGGCCAAGCGTCGGCTGCGTGACAGCTGGTTGCAAGCGTCTGCCTGAGTGCCCCCTCCCGCCGTTTTGCGGCGGGAGGGGTAACATAAGGATACATTTTATCCGCGGCCTACAAAGGAGTACTATGTAGGCCGCTTTTATATCCGCTCGGGAAAACCTGCATGCATTGTCCGTTCTGTGGCGCCCATGACACCAAGGTGATCGACTCGCGCCTTGTCGCCGAAGGCGATCAGGTTCGTCGGCGCCGCGAGTGCCTGGCCTGCCAGGAGCGCTTCACCACCTTTGAAACGGCTGAGCTGGTGCTGCCCCGGGTAATTAAGCAGGACGGGCGTCGCCAGCCCTTTGACGAAGACAAGCTGCGGGCTGGCTTTCAGCGCGCGCTGGAAAAACGTCCGGTCAGCGTTGAGCAGATTGAAGCCGCTATCGGCCATATCAAGCACCGCCTGCGCGCCACCGGCGAGCGCGAGGTCAAGGCCATGACTGTCGGCGAGATGGTGATGCGTGAGCTCAAGCAGCTCGATGAAGTCGCCTACATCCGCTTTGCCTCCGTGTATCGCCGCTTCCAGGACCTGAATCAGTTCCGCGAAGAAATCGAGCGACTGTCGCGCCGCGAGCAGGACGACAGCGATGCCTGAGTGGAGCGCTGCCGACCGCAGCTGGATGAGCCGGGCGCTGATGCTGGCCGAGCGCGGCCTGTACACCACTGAACCCAATCCGCGCGTGGGTTGTGTGCTGGTCGCCGATGGCGAGGTGGTCGGTGAGGGTTGGCATGTGCGTGCCGGTGAAGGTCACGCCGAGGTAAACGCCCTGGCACAGGCCGGCGAGCGAGCCCGTGGTGCCACGGCGTACGTCACCCTTGAGCCCTGCAGCCACGTTGGCAAGACCCCACCCTGCGCCGATGCGCTGATCAAGGCCGGTGTGTCGCGCATGGTCGCCGCCATGCAGGACCCAAACCCCCTGGTGGCTGGCAACGGCCTGCAGCGGCTGCGCGAAGCCGGTATTGCGGTTGAGTGCGGGCTGCTGGAAGAGCAGGCACGGGCGCTTAACCCCGGCTTTATCAAGCGCATGCAGCAGGGTCTGCCCTGGGTGCGCGTCAAGCTGGCCATGAGCCTGGATGGCCGCACCGCCATGGCCAGCGGTGAAAGCAAGTGGATTACCGGCCCGGCTGCCCGGGCCGATGTGCAGCGCCTGCGGGCGCGCAGCGGCGCGGTGGTGAGCGGTGCCGACAGCGTGCTGCTGGATGACTCGGCGCTGACCGTGCGCGCCAGTGAACTAGGGCTGCCGGATGATGAAGCGGCCGCCGCGGCGGCCCGACAACCCCTGCGCGTGCTGGTCGACAGCCTGCGCCGGGTGCCGTTAGAGCAGCGTTTTTTCCGTGAGGCAGGCCCCACGCTGGTGATCAGCACCAGCGCTGAGCAGGCCGCCGATGATTATCTGGCCGTTGGCAGCGAATTGCTGGCGGTCCCCGGTGCAGACGGCAAAGTCGATCTGCAGGCCGTGTTGCAGACCCTCGCCGCGCGCGGCTGCAACGAGGTACTGGTCGAAGCCGGTGCCGGGCTGTCGGGCGCCTTCTGGCGTGCCGGCCTGGTTGATGAAGTGATTGTGTATATGGCGCCGCGCCTCTTGGGCAGTCAGGCGCGCCCCCTGATGCAGCTCCCCTTCGAGAGCATGAGCGAGGCGATGGACGTCGCCATCACCGATATGCGAGCCATAGGCCAGGATTGGCGCATCACTGCACGCCCGATTTTCCCTTCCTGAGAGTGTTAACCAATGCAAAGCAGCGTACAGATACTGCTCCTGGCGATGGCAGTGATCGCCTTTTTGGGCGTGGTGCTTGAAGAAGTTATCCATGTAAACAAGGCCAAGGTGGTGCTGCTGTTCGGCGCCCTGTCCTGGCTGGTGCTGTTTATCGCCGCGCCCAGCGAGGCGGTACGCGAGCAGGTACATGAGGCGCTGAACGAGAACATCACCGATATCGCCAGTCTCTGGCTGTTCCTGCTGGCGACCATGACCTTCGTTGCCTACCTGAACAAGAAGGGGCTGATCGAAAACGTCATCTACCGCATCCTTCCTGGGCGCATTACCGAGCGCAAACTGCTGTTCTTGACCGGCGGCTTCTGCTTTGTGTTCTCCTCAATTGCCGACAACATCACCGCCACCCTGGTGTCGGTGGCGCTGGTACTCAGCCTGAACCTTGAGCTGCGCAAGATGCTGCGCTTCGCCACGCTGGTGGTGTTTGCGGTCAACTCCGGCGGTGTGGCGATGATCACCGGTGATGTGACCACGCTGATGATCTTTATGGCCGACAAGGTCGAGATCACCAATCTGCTGCTGCTGAGCCTGCCGGCACTGCTGGCCGTGCTGCTGCTGGCGGCGCTGCTGTCGATCGGCATGGGCGACGAGGTTGTCATCGAGCGCAATGAGCTGCACGAGCTGCGCGGCGTCGATCAGGTCATCGGCGGGCTGTTTCTGGTCACTATTCTGGCGACCATTCTGCTCAGCCTGTTCTTTGCCATTCCGCCGGTGCTGACCTTCCTGACCGGCTTGGCGCTGATGTTCCTGATCGCCCGCTTTTTCAACGAAGACATCGACAACGACCCGATTCTGGAATACATCCGGGTCATCGAGTTCGAGACGCTGCTGTTCTTCCTCGGCGTGTTGCTGCTGGTCGGCATGTTGCAGTACATCGGCACCCTGCAGAGCCTGACGTCACTGTACGACCTGATGCCACCGATGGCCGCCAACTTCCTGATGGGCATGCTCTCGGCGCTGATCGACAACGTGCCGCTGACCGCCGCCTTGCTCAAGGCCGACCTGCAGATGACCATCGCCGAGTGGATGGGGCTGACCTACGCTGTTGGTGTGGGTGGTTCCCTGCTTATAATTGGCTCCGCTGCCGGTATCGTTGCCATGAGCAAGATGCCCGGCCTGACATTCATGACCTACCTGCGCAGCTTTGGACTGTTGCTGATGGCCTTTGCCTTCGGCTTTGTCGCTGTTTATGGTCTGGGTCTGCTGGTCTCCTGACCGGCAACGGCAAAAACGAGGCAATTCATGTTTACCGGTATTATCGAAGCGGTTGGCCAGATTCAGAGCATGCAGCCCCAGGGCGGTGACGTGCGTCTCTACGTGCGTACCGGCAAGCTGGATCTGGGCGACGTCAAACTGGGCGACAGCATCGCGGTCAACGGCGTCTGCCTGACGGCTATTGAATTGCCCGGTGACGGCTTCTGGGCTGATGTTAGCCAGGAGACCATTCGCCGTACCGCTCTGGCGTCGCTGAAGCCGGGCAGTCGGGTCAACCTGGAAAAGGCCCTGACGCCGACCACCCGGCTTGGTGGTCACCTGGTCAGCGGCCACGTCGACGGCGTCGGCAAGGTGCTGTCGCTGCACCAGGATGCCCGCTCCTGGCACTTCCGCGTTGAAGCACCGGCCGAGCTGGCGAAGTACATCGCCGAAAAAGGCTCGATCACCGTGGACGGCACCAGCCTGACCGTCAACGCCGTGGAAGGCGCGGTCTTCCACCTGAACATTGTTCCGCACACCCTGCAGGAAACCGTCATGGGCGATTACCAGCCCGGCACCATCGTCAATCTGGAAGTGGATCTGATTGCCCGCTATCTGGAGCGTTTGCTGCTCGGTGAGAAGGCCGCAGAGCCGACCGCTGGTGGCATCAGCATGGCCTTTCTGGCCGAGAACGGTTTCCTCAAATCCTGATTAACCTGCCCCCGGAGGGCCGGATGAAACTCAACAGCATCGAAGAACTGATCGAAGATATTCGCGCCGGCAAGATGGTCATCCTGATGGATGACGAAGACCGCGAGAACGAAGGCGATCTGATCATGGCCGCCGAGGCCTGCCAGGCCGAGCACATCAACTTCATGGCACGCTACGGCCGTGGCCTGATCTGCATGCCGATGAGCCTGGAGCGCTGCGAGCGCCTCAAGCTGCCGCTGATGGTGCAGCGCAATGGCTCGGGTTTTGGTACCAAGTTCACCGTATCCATCGAGGCGGCGGTTGGCGTCAGCACCGGCATTTCCGCTGCCGACCGCGCACGCACAGTGCAGGCTGCTGCGGCTGCCAATGCCGTGGCCGAAGATATCGTCAGCCCCGGCCATATCTTCCCGCTGATGGCGCAGCCCGGTGGCGTGCTGGCGCGTGCCGGTCATACCGAAGCCTCCTGTGACCTGGCCCGTATGGCCGGCTTTGGCGAGTCGGCTGTGATCTGCGAGATCATGAACGACGATGGCAGCATGTCGCGTCGCCCGGAGCTGGAAGAGTTTGCCAAGCAGCACAACATCAAGATTGGCACCATTGCCGACCTGATTCACTACCGTCTGCTTAATGAGCGCACGGTAGAGCGCGCCGAAGAGAAATTGCTGAGCAGCGAGCTGGGCGAGTTCAACCTGGTGGCCTACCGCGACCGCACCGACGATGTGGTGCACATGGCGCTGACCCTGGGCGACATCCAGCCCGAGGAGCCGACGCTGGTGCGGGTACACAATGTCGACCCGCTGCGTGATCTGTTCCTGGTACCCGAGCCGGGCCGCTGGAGCCTGCAGGAGGCCATGCGCCGGGTGGCGGCTGAAGGTCGCGGTGTGGTGCTGCTGCTGGGTAATCAGGTGGATTCGCAGGCGTTGCTTGACCACGTAGCCAACCTGGGTCAGGGCAAATCGGCGCCACGCCGCCCGTCGACCTACAATACGGTAGGGGCCGGCTCTCAGATCCTGCGTGATCTGGGCGTACGCAAGATGCGCCTGCTGTCGGCACCGATGAAGTTCAACGCCATATCCGGCTTTGACCTGGAAGTAGTAGAATACTTGCCCTGCGAATAAACGCATTGATTCACGACAGCGCCTTAGCGCGCTGCCGGTTCTTTAATTGAGAGAGAGTGCCCATGACTGCTATCCGTACCATCGAAGGCGATTTTGTAACTGGCCAAGGCCGCTATGCACTGGTTGTTGGCCGGTTCAACAGCTTTGTCGTCGAGAGCCTGGTCGAGGGCGCTGTAGATTCACTCAAGCGCCACGGCGTAAACGAGTCCGACATCACCATCATCCGCGTACCCGGCGCGTTTGAAATTCCGCTGATGGTCAAGAAAGTGGCTGATCTGAAGAAGTTCGACGCCATTGTTACCCTGGGCGCGGTTATCCGTGGCGGCACACCGCACTTTGAATACGTAGCCGGTGAGTGCGTGAAAGGCGTTGGCGCGGTATCGCTGGAATACGGTATCCCGGTCGCCTTCGGCGTACTGACCGTCGACAGCATCGAGCAGGCCATCGAGCGTTCCGGCACCAAGGCCGGCAACAAGGGCGCAGAAGCGGCCATGTCTGCCTATGAAATGGTCAGCGTGATCAAGCAGCTGGAGGCCTGATGGACGGTCAGCAGAGTTCTGGCACCGCCGGTCGCCCGAAGGCATCGGCCCGCCGCAAGGCTCGCAGTCTGGCTTTGCAGGCGCTGTACGCCTGGCATATGGCTGATCTGCCGGTATCGGACATCGAGGCGCAGTTTCGCACCGACAACGACTTCAGCAAGGTGGACGGTGCCTACTTCCACGAGCTGCTGACCGGTGTGCCGCGTAATCTCGGCGACATCGACGGCGAGCTGGGCGTCGTGCTGGATCGCGACATCAAGGAGCTGGACCCCATCGAACTGGCGGTGCTGCGTATCGGCGTTTATGAGCTCCTCAAGCGCATCGACGTGCCCTACCGCGTAGTCATCAACGAAGCCATCGAGATGGCCAAGTCTTTCGGCGCGACTGACGGTCACAAGTACGTCAACGGCATCCTCGACAAGCTGGCGCCGCGTCTGCGCAAGGCTGAGGTCAACGCCGCTCGCAAGGGACGCTGATCGCCCGGCCATGGCGCTGGACGAGTTTGACCTGATTGCCCGCTACTTTCGCACCGAGCGACTGCAGCGGGCCGCAGCCAGCGGGGCGGTCGCCCTGGGCATCGGTGACGATGCCGCGCTGCTGCAACCAGCGGCTGGTCAGCAGCTGGTCATTTCTACCGACACCCTGGTCGAGGGTGTTCACTTCCCCGTTAATTGCCCCCCCGCCGAGTTGGGTTACCGCGCCCTTGCCGTGGCTGTCAGCGACCTTGCTGCCATGGCCGCTGAACCCTTGGGCTTTACCCTAGCGCTGACCCTGCCGCAGGCCGAACCGGGCTGGTTACAGGCGTTTTCTGCCGGCCTGGGCGATGCTGCCCATGATTGCCGTATCAATCTGATCGGTGGCGATACCACGCGCGGCCCGCTGAATATCGGCGTGACAGTGTTTGGTCAGGTGCCGGTCGGCCAGGCGCTGACCCGCAGTGGCGCACGGCCCGGTGACCTGCTCTGCGTCGGCGGCCGGCTGGGTGATGGTGCGGCTGGGCTGGCGGTGGTACTGCGCCAGTCGTTACCTGCTGGCCTGCCCATTGCCGAGCAGAACTATCTGCACCGGCGCTTCTGGCGCCCGCTACCGCAGTTGGCATTGGGCGCCATGCTGCGCGGCCACGCCAGTGCCGGGCTGGACGTCTCCGACGGGCTGCTGGCCGATGCGGCGCATATCGCCAAGGCCAGCGGCGTGTGCCTGCAGATCAACGGCCCGCAACTGCCCATGTCCGATGCGCTGCGCAGCTGGCCAGAACCTCAGCAACTGGACTGGATGCTGCGCGGCGGGGATGATTACGTACTGCTCTTTACCTTGCCGCGTGCGGCGCGGGGGCAGATCGAGCGCTGGCGCCAAGCCGGGCAGCGGGTCAGCGTGATTGGTCAGGTGCAAGCCGGGCAGGGCGTGCAGCTGGATCTGGGGCTCGGCATGCGGCCGGTAGACGGCCCCGGCGGCTATCAACATTTCAGGAGTCAGGATGACTGACACGCACGAATCCACCCCCGCCTCGGTGTGGCGCAACCCCATACACTTTCTTGCCTTTGGTTTTGGCAGCGGCGCCATTCGGCCCGCGCCGGGCACCTGGGGCACACTCGCGGCGCTGCCCTTTGTGCTGCTCTGGCAGCAGCTGCCGCTGGGCGGCTATGCGCTGGTTATTCTGCTCTCTACGCTGCTGGGTATCTGGTTGTGCCATCGCACGGCAGCGGATCTGGGTGTGCACGATCACGGCGGTATCGTCTGGGACGAGTTTGTCGGTTTGTGGATTGCGCTCTGGCTGGCGCCAACCGGCTGGGCCTGGTTGCTCGCCGGCTTTGTGCTGTTTCGCCTGTTCGATATCTGGAAGCCCTGGCCGATTGGCTGGGTTGATCGCCGGGTTGGCGGTGGCCTGGGCATTATGCTCGACGATGTGATTGCCGGCGTCATGGCGCTGCTGGTGCTGTTGCTGGGCGAATGGCTATTGGCTATGGTGTAGCCCTTCTCTGGCATTGCGGAAAGGACATCTCAATGGCTGAACAACGCAGGTTTTCTCCCTTGGCGGCCCTGCTGGCCGGCTCCATGCTGCTGGGCGCCAGTGCGCTGCAGGCGGCGTCCGATGTCCGCGTTGTGGGTCTGTTCCCCAATGCCGCGGTGGTCAATATCGATGGCGCACGTCACATGCTGCGTGTCGGCAAACCCGCGGTACAGGGCGTTGAGCTGGTCGCTGCCGACAGTAACACTGCCACCCTGCGTATCGACGGCCAGACGCGTCAGTTCGGCCTGCAGCGCGAGTACACCGAAGGCTTTGCCCAGGCCGAACGGCAGCAGGTGAGCATCCCCCGTGGCGAGGGTGGACACTTCCGGGTGACCGGCTCCATCAACGGTCACCACGCCGTGTTTATGGTCGATACCGGCGCCACCAGCGTCGCCATGAATGCCAATCAGGCGCGGCGCATGGGCATTGATTACCAGCTGATCGGCACGCCGATTCGCGCCACCACCGCCAGCGGCGCGGTTGATGGCTACCGGGTCTCGCTGGCGCGGGTCAAGGTGGGCGAAATCGAGCTGACCAATGTGCAGGGCGTGGTGCTCGACGGGGCTTATCCCCTGGATGTACTGCTGGGCATGAGCTGGCTCAGCCGTGTGCGTATGGATGAGCGCGACAACCTGCTGCTGCTTGAGCGCAAGTTCTGAAGCAAGAGCCGGCTCGGTTCAGCGCAGTCTTGAGCATTCACCGCAGCTATCCAGGCAACGCACAGATCGCCCGCGAGGGCTTCTCCTGCTAATATGTCAGCCCTTTTTGCAAAGGCTGTACAGGAGACCGGTGTGACAGTCACCTTTGTTGCTTCATCTCAGCTGCCCACCCAGTGGGGAACATTCACCATGCACGGCTTCCTGGAAGAAGCGACCGGCAAGGAGCATGTGGTGCTGACGATGGGTAATGTGTCCGACGGCCAGCCGGTCCTCGGGCGCCTGCACTCCGAATGCCTGACCGGCGATGCCCTGTTCAGCCTGCGCTGTGACTGCGGCTTTCAGTTGGAAGCTGCGCTCAAGGCGATCGCCGACGAAGGCCGTGGCGCGCTGCTGTACCTGCGCCAGGAAGGCCGTGGCATTGGTCTGATGAACAAGATTCGCGCCTATCACCTGCAAGATGGCGGCGCCGATACAGTCGAAGCCAACGAGCTATTGGGCTTTGGCGCCGATCAGCGCGACTACGGCATCTGCAAACCGATGCTCGATCACCTGGGTATCACCAGCCTCAAGCTGCTGACCAACAACCCCCGCAAGGTCAAAGCGATTCAGGGCTTTGGCGTTGAGGTGGCCCAACGCTTGCCGCTGCAGTTTGGCAAAAACCCGCACAACACCAAGTACCTGGCCACCAAGGCCGGCAAGCTGGGCCACATGCTGGGCCAGCTGCATCAGGCAGAAACCGAGCCCGATGATGTTTGACCCCAAGCCCCACTGGCGCACCCTGCGCAGCGTCTGGCGCATGCTCAGCCTGACCGTATTGCTGCTGCCGATTCTGCTGGTGGTGGTACTGGGTGACTGGAACGGCCTGTTCGACGCCGCTGCCGTGCCGCTGTTCGCCATTGGCATGACCACACTGCTGCTAACGCTGTGGCGCTTCCGCTTGTACAAGCGCGCGCTGATTCGCGTCGATGCCCTGGGCACCAGCGATGAGGCGGCTGGCGCCTGGGCCAGCCTGCACCGCTTGCAGAGCCTGGGCCTGAGTGCTGCGGCCCTGCCAGCGCTGGTCGCGCTGGTGCATTACTTCTGCGTAGGTGAGGTTATCCCTCTGGTACTGCTGGTAGTCGTCAGTCTTGGCGTCATGCTGCTGTACCGTCCCCCGGCGGCCTGGGTCGACTGAATGCGCCTGCTGGCCAGCCTTGGCCTGCTGTGCTGGCTGGCTGCGCCGCTGAGCGCCGCCGAACGGGTGGTTAGCATTGCCCCCTTTCTTACCGATATGGTGTTGCAGCTGGATGCCCGCAGTCAGCTGGTTGGCGTGCTGGATGATGGCCAGCTGTCCGGTGAGCTAGACAAGGTCGCGCGCGTCGGCAGCTACGGTACGCTGTCGGCTGAGCGAGTTGTCGCCACCAAACCTGATCTGGTTCTTGCCTGGAGCAGCGGCAACCCTGCCGAATTGCTGGCGCGTCTACGCAGCTGGAACATTCAGGTTGCCGAGTTTGACCCCCAGCGGCTTGATGATATCGACGACATGACCCTACAGCTGGGCGAGCTGCTAGAGCGCAAGCCACAAGCGGCCGCACTGGCCAGCCGTTTCAACAGTCAGCTTGATCAATTGCGGCAGCAGCGCAGCGTCAACCAGCCCCGCGTGTTCCTGCAACTGTGGGACAACCCGCTGTACACCGTAGCTGGCGACCAAATGCTATCGGATGCCCTCAGCCTCTGCGGCGCGGACAATGTATTCGCCAACCTAACCGGCCTGGCCCCGCAGGTAGGCCGCGAAGGCGTGCTGGTCGCCAACCCCGACACCATCATTGCCGTGGCCGACGCCGGCATCTCCGCCGAGCGCTGGCTCGACGAATGGCGCCGCTTCCCACAACTGGCCGCCGTCGAACAGCAACGTCTGTACGTGCTGGACAGCGACCTGCTGGTGCGCCCGACGCCGGCGATTGTTGAGGGGGTGGGGCAGCTCTGCGAACTGGTAAGCCACTGAGAGGCTTGTCGCCGTGCAGGGGCCCCTGCCAAGATGTCGGCTGCACACACAGGGGAGTGAATCGATGGCAGCACAGATGGAGCCGACACGGTTGGCCGTGTTGATTGATGCCGACAACGCCAATCCGGCGATTGTTGAAGGCTTGCTGGCCGAGGTAGCCAAGTTGGGTGTGGCGAGCGTAAAGCGCATTTATGGCGACTGGACTACGCCCAGTCTGGGTAAATGGAAAGCCTCACTACTGGAGCACTCGATTCAGCCGATTCAGCAATTTGCCTACACCTCCGGCAAGAACGCGACCGACAGCGCGATGATCATCGATGCCATGGACTTGCTGTATTCGGCAGACCTTGGCGGCTTTTGCATTGTTTCCAGCGATAGCGATTTCACCCGGCTGGCGGCGCGTCTGCGTGAGTCGGGCAAGGTGGTGTATGGCTTTGGCGAGAAGAAAACGCCCAAGCCTTTTGTTGCCGCCTGCGACCGCTTTATCTACACCGAAATCTTTACCCAGCACCCCGAGAACGCGGAGACGGTTATTCAGCGTCGCTCGGCACAGGAACTGCGTCAGGACACCAAGCTGTGCAATCTCCTGCGCCAAGCTATTGAGGCGGCGTCTGACGACGAAGGTTGGGCCAACCTTGGCCCGGTGGGCAGCCAGTTGGCCAAGCAGATGCCCGAGTTTGACCCGCGCAACTACGGCTACAGCAAGTTCAGCGGGTTGGTGGAAGGGATCGGCCTGTTTACCCTGCGACGCGAAAACAACCTGTTATTGGTAAAAGACCAGCGCCCGGGCAAAAAGGGCTGAGCACGCTTACCAGCTGCCAAATGGTATGCCGTGGGTGTCGATATAGCGCTGGGCGTTTGGGCTGGGTGGGCGGTAGAACTCGCCGTTGGATTTGCCGTTGTAGGGGCCGAACTCTCTGACTTTGGCCTGTACTCGAGTAATCTCAATGGCCCGCAGGCATGGGCCGACCAGCCAGGCTTTAGCGATACCTCCTGGCGCTAGTCCTATAGAAATAATGTCGCGGTGCTGGCGCACATTTTTCCCGTCAAATACGCAAAATGCCTCACGCTCTGTGAGCATCTCGGTTCTTACCCACTCAGGGATGGCTATCTCCACGTAATAAGCTTGTGGCTCGGCCAAAGACTGCCACGCAATCGACACTCCGGCGGGCAAGTCTATATTGATCATTGGCATGGTCTTCCCTGAACTGATTCTGTCAGGCCACCCCGTCGGATCTCCTTTGTTGTCGGGTGGTGTATTGATCGCAGCTACACCGCCATGCACGTTGTAATAGGTAAACCCTTGCCTATCTGTCACATCAATCTGCTCTACCCATACTTCCATGTAGTCGGGCGCAAACATGCCGACATACCAGCGCTCAAACGGTAGATTGGCTGGTGCGGGCATGTGCTCGCCGGGAGGCTGTTGGCTGCAGGATGCCAGCGCTAGTAGCAAGATGGTTAACGTGCTGCGCCAGATCACTTTCCGGCCTCCTGTGGATCTGTGTCTGGATAGATTGCTCTGCGGAATTTGCTGCGCGGCTTGTTCGCAAGAAAGCCTTTAACTGGTACCCAGTTTGCTGAACAGTGGATATAGCGTGCATGTAAAAAACGGTATTCGCTTTCAGTCAGCGCTGGACACTGCTGGTTTAAGACCGCAGATATCAATTTATCTGCAATGGCTTGCAAGTCCGCAGGGATGATGAATTCCGGGGCCCCGCTGCTCATGGTCTCGAACGGAACGTCGTGTGCCGTTGCTTTTATGTGCATCAGGCGCAATGGAATGCGAGAGAGCTCCCCTCGAACGCTACGCTCAATCGATAATGTGAGCAGGATGTCTGAGTTTGGTGATCTTTCAACTGGTGTTTCATGCTTAATGAGTCTGCCGTCGCCCGGAAGGCCTCGGTCTCTGAATACACCTTCCTCCCATTCGCGAGCCCGCCAGGCGTATGATCGGATTAGCTGCTGGTGGGCTGCTCCATCCATTGCGTAGTGGTTGCCGCGATAGAGACGAGGCTTTCCAATCACCAACCTTTCATAACTGAGGGCAGGGTAGCCCCCTCCCAAGTTCGAATGGACGCCGGGCAGTGCGACTTGCTCGTGAGTATCGCTAACCTCGTTCAGGCTAAAGTTGTGACGATGCTCGTCAGCTGCGGTCAGATGCAGAACTTTGCGGGCGCAGGCTTTATCTAGGTAAAGATTGACGCCCGGGTTGTAGTCGTCTCCGACGCTTAAATGTCCTTGCGTGGGAGCGCCAATGGCTGCGACGGTGTCGAACAAGCCGATAAAGTTGATCTGAGTGTTTGAGTCCCAGCTGAATCCTTCTGCGAGCCCGGGGACATCAGCGTCAATTTCTTCTCCTAGAACACCCTTGCTGCCTTTAGCGATCTCATTAGCGAAGTGGCGTGCGGCTGCTGCCCCCCTACTAAAACCAAATAAATCGAATTCGATTTGGTCAATTAGAAAGTTCTGGTTGCTGCTTAGCAAGAGGCGCAGCTTGGCCAGAATTGCAGCGGGGCTACGTCTTACTCGCTCGACGACACCTGTTTCACCTTGGCCGAACGCCATGCCCATTGTTGCGTCTTCCTTGCCGGCTTTGCTGCCAGATCCTTCGATATAGACAGGGATGCATGCCTCCCTGGCGTCGGGGGGGAGGGTGATTCTCGATTGATCCCGGTACAACCGAAACAACAACGCCACATTGCTCAACTCATTCCCATAACTGTTATCAGGCCGCTGATCAAAAAAGGCATCGCCGTTGCTGTCGTTGTAGCCGTGGGATTGGCAGAAGCGGGTGACGGTTTCAAGGCCGTCGGGGCCGAGTTGGGCCAGGTCTTCGCGGCGGCATTGGGCGGTGAGCGAGGCGTTGGGCAGGTTGTTGAGGGTGCCGTCGAAGAACATGCCGACGCGCAGGGTGATGCGCTGTTTTTGCGGCAGTTCAGTTTCTTCTTCCTCCTCTTCTTCCTCGCGCTCTAGCGGGGCGGCGTTGGCGATGTTAGCGCGGGTGGCCAGTGGCGCGCCGAACAGCGCTTGCAGGGTACGCACCAGGGCGTCGACGGCCTGCACTGCTGTGCTGGCGCCGCCGGTGGTGGTGCCGATGAAGATATTGCCGGAGCCGGCGATCACGGCGTCGCCGTGGCTGCCGGTGCTGCCGAGCACTGCTGCGGGGCGGCCGTTGATCAGCACATTGGGGATAACCTGCCCGGCCAGTGTGCTGCCGCAGGTGGTGCTGTCGCCCAGGCGTGCGGCGGGTTTGCCGTTGAACAGCACATTGGGGGCGCCGCTGGCGATGGCGCGGGCGCCGTGGCCGGTCTGTGGGCATTGTATGGGGTCGCCGAGTCGTGCGGCGGGTTTGCCGGACATGCCAATTCCCTCTGGCTGCAGGTGTGCCTGCGCTGATCCTGCGGGGTGTTGGCAGGTCGGGCAATCGACTATTCGGGTGAATGTGCGGCGTTTGGCATCTGCTGGTGCAATGCGTTGCCGGGGTGGCCGGCAACGCGTTCACCGGTCAGATCACGTCCTCCATAAACTCCAGCGCGCCCTGCTGGCGGATCACCCGGCGATGCTGGGCCCACAGCTCGGCTACGCGCTCGCGGTTGAGCTGCTGGCGGTCGAGCAGTACGCGGGTGTTCAGCTCGCCGACCTGCTGGCTGCTGGGCACCTTGCTGAACACAAACTGGTTGCTGACCAGTTCCAGGAAGGGGCCGGCCTTGCTGGTCGGCATGATGAAGATCAGCTGCAGGCCGAGGGTTTCGGTCAGGTAGGCGATGACTTCACGCGAGCGGATTTCATCCATGTGCATAAAGGCTTCGTCGACGATCACCATGCGCAGGTGGCTGTCGCCTTCGTTGAAGCGGAAGGCGCTGGTCACGGCGGCGGCGCGGATGATGTAGGCCGGGGTTTCCAGCTGGCCGCCAGAGCCGGTGCCGTATTCGCTCAGGCGGATGGCAGACTTGCCCTCTGGGTGCTTGAGGATGTCGTAGCGGCGATAGCGGCGGTAGTCGCTGATGCGCTCCAGCTCGCGTAGGGCCTGCTGTTCGTCGCCGTCCAGCAGCAGGGCGAGTAGCTGGTCGCGGACCTCGGTCGAGCGCTCGGACAGGGTATCGTCGAACAGGCTGGTGCCGTCGCCCAGATTCGGCATCTGGATCAGTTCGCGGAAGAACTCCCAGTAGGCCTTGTACTCGGGCAGCCAGTCCCAGTCGAACTGAAAGCGCTCGCGGTCGGCACCGAAGCGGTGGTGCTCCAGCTCCTTGTTCAGCTGCTCCAGTGTGCGACGGCCGTCGTTGATGGCCTGATGAATCTCGTGGCACAGGTCGCTGACAAAGGTGGTGTTGAAGCTGTCGCGCAGGCTGGCGAGCTGCTCCTGCTTGGCCAGCAGCACGTTGTTGCGCAGGCGGTTGTGCAGGTTGTCGAGCTGCTGATGCAGTGCGCCAACGTGGCGGAAGAACGCCAGGCTGTGCAGCTCCGCCGGGGTGTCGGCCAGCACCTGATCGGCGGGCTGGGCCTGCTCGTTGTAGTGCTCGATGGCGCGCTGCAGGTCGGCGACCTGGCGGTGCAGGCTGCTGGTCAGTGCCTGGGCGTCGGCGATGAAGTCGAACTGGCCGCCGCGCTGCTCCAGCATGGCGTCGAGTTGCTCCAGGCGCGCCTGTGGGTCGAGGCCCGGCACCTGAGCAGCCGCATCCAGCAGGTATTGTTCGGCCTTGTCGCGGGCGTCGAGCAGGGCGTCGCTCTGGTCGGCAAAGTGGGTAATGCGCTGACCGATGCTGACTTGTTTTTCCTGCAGGCGGCCGAGCTGTACGTCCAGCTCCTTGCCGTGCAGTTCCAGCTCGCGGTGGCGCAGGGTAACGCGCTGCTGCTCCGTCTCCAGATCGTGGTGGGCGCCCAGGTCGAGTGCTTCCAGTTGTTGCTCTACCTCGCGCAGCTGGCGCTGGCTGTCGAGTAGCTCGCTGGCGCGGGCGGCGTAATCGAGCGGGGCAATCTGACCCAGCTGGCGGGCTAGCTCACGCAGGCCTTCCAGTTCGCGGCGCAGTTGATGTTGCTGCAGATCCAGATCGTGCAGGCGCTGCTCCTGCGCGCGCAGGTTACGCTCGCGGGCGGCGGCGCCGAAGACCAGCTGGCTGTCGTCGATATCGCAGCGGAACAGCGCGTAGTTGCCCGAGCCCATGCCGTCGCGGGTGATGCCGCGGCGGGTCTGGCGCAGGGCGCCGGCGTCGGCCACCCGGGCGACCGTGGCGTAGGACGCCTGCAGGTAGTACTCGGCAACGCGATGGCTGAAGCGCATGACCTGCAGAATCGAGTCATTCGGCAGGTTGATGCGCTCGGCGTCCTGCTTGGCCTTGCTGCCCTGAATCACCCGCGCGCGGTTGCGCTCGCGGCTGTTCATCTGGCGCACGATACGGATGGCTTCTGCTTCGTATTCCGGCTCAACCAGAATGGCGTAGCGGCTGCCGCCGATATAGCCCTCGATAGCCATCTGCCAATCCGGGTCGAGCACTTCTACGTGGTCGCACAGTACGCGCGGGTCGGCCTGCGGGCATTGCTTGCGGATCGCCAGCAGCGCTTCTTCGACGTACGCGGGGTAGGTGACGCGGCTGCTCTGCAGGGTGCTGATCTGGTGGCGAATCTGGCTGACCTGACGGTCCAGGTTGTTCAGCGCGCCGGTGCGGTCCTGCACCAGGCGGTCGACGCGCTGCAGCAGGCTGGCGCCTTCGCTGTCCTGCTCGCGCAGGCGCTCGGCCAGCAGGTTGTGGGCGCGTTGCTGGCTGCGGATGGCGTCCAGGCCAGCGTCCAGCGGAGTCAGGTCGATCCAGTCGCGGGCCAGCAGTTGGTTGAGGTCGGCGACCGGTTCGCGCTCGGCGGCCAGCACCGCAGCGCTGGCGTCGCGCCAGCCACGGCTGGCGAGCTGCGGAATCGACTGGCTGAGACTGTGTTGCGACAACAGGGCGCCGGCGGATTGCAGGGCAACCAGATTACGGTCGCGCTGATGGGCCTGGGTCAACAGGCCGGGCACGGCGTTGCGCAGTTGTTCGCTCAGCTGGCGCTGACGCTGCTCCAGCTGGTCTTTGTTCTGCAGCGCCGGAATGCCTTGGCGGCGGGCTTCCAGCTGTACCAGTTCATGGTGGGCCTGGCCGAGGCGCTCGGTGGTCAGGCGCTGGTCTTCCTGCAGGGCTTCGAGCTGGCTGGCGAGTTGCTGCTGTTCCTGCTTGGCGGCCAGATAGCCTTGCTGGTTGTTCTGCCAGGCTTGCGCAGCGGCGGCGTATTCCAGCCCGGTGCGCTCCAGCCAGCTGTCCAGATACTGGGTGGTCTGGCTAGTGGTTAGCGACAGCAGCTCGACGGCCTGACGTACCCGCGCGGCTTCCTGCTCCATGCCGTGGACGGTGCGCAGCAACTCGCGGATACGCTTGATGGTGTCGCCAAATTCGCGCGGCTCCAGCACTTCCTCGGCAACAAACTGGTCGATGGACTTGACCGGTTTGTAGGCCATGAAGTTGGCAAAGGTGCGCGCGGCGTTCTTGGCTTCGCGGGTCGACAGCGCATCGCGGCGGCCGCGCAGGGCGGCGTACAGGCGGGCCAGATAGGCGCTCTTGCGGTCGTAGACTTCGATCTGCTGGGCGCTGAACTGCTTGCGCAACAGGCCCGGCAGTTCGGTGACGGCGATCACGTGGCGGCCGTCTTCCTGCTCGCGCAGAAAGTGCGACAGCGACAGCATTTCACCGGGGATGATCATCAGCAGCAGTTCGTCCTGCCGCGCCTGCCGGCTGCTGCCGGCAGCATCCAGATGGGCGCGCACGCCGATCACCGCGGTAAAGGGTTCGGCGGTCTCGCCACGGGTCGGGTGGAACACGCCGGCGATATAGCCGTCGGTATCCCAGGGGCGGGCGTAGGCGCCGTCGTCACAGCCGAGCACGTAGGAGGCGAGGGTGCGCACCTGCTTGCCGCCGCGGCCACGCTGGGTGGTTTCGTCCTGCCCCGGGTTGTAGTTGAACAGGTTGTCGTGGGCGGCGGTCATCAGCGTTTGCAGGGCATCCGCTGCGGTGGTCTTGCCGGAGCCGTTGCCGCCGGAGAACAGGTTGACCGGGCCGTACTCCAGTTCTTCGACCGGCAGGTTGCCCCAGTTGACGGTAATCGAACGCTTCAGATACATCAGTTGTTCTCCTCGGCGGACGGCTGGTCTTCTGGGTTTTCAATCTCGGGGCTGGCGAGCTGGGCCAGCGCGCTGTCGGTCACCAGGCTGATGATGCCCGGGCGAATGGTCAGCCAGGCTTCACCGCTGTCCAGTTCGGCGTCGCTGGGGCTGCGGATCAACCTGAGCTGGCGCAGGCGACGCAGCAGGTTGCGACGTTCGCTCTGCTGTTCCGGCAGCGAGCGGCCCAGCAGGTTGCGACTGCTCAGGTTGAGCGCTTCGAGCGACAGCATGACCTGCCCGAACTCGTCGACCTGACCTTCGCGCAGAGCCTTGTCGTACTCGGCACGCAACACCAGAATCAGCGCCACTTCCTGTTGGTTGAGGCGCTCGCGCAGGCCGCTGCCAAAACTGTCGTCGGCATCGACCAGACCGGGCACTTCCGCACCCGGCGGGAACACTCGGACCAGATTAAAGCGCGGCTCGTGCAGCACGCGAATGCGCAGTACCGAGAGATAGTCCTCGACCAGTTCGGCGGCCTGCAAGTAGCGGTCGTAGAGCTCGGCCTCGCGGTTGCTTTCGTCACGGCAGAGTACGCCGCGGTCGAGCAGGCGGATCATCAGCTCGGAAAAGTCCTCGGCACTCAGGCCGCGTTCGTTGAGGTGGTGGTCCAGCGCGTCACGCATGTTCGTCATGTTCCAGATCGATGATGAAGCCGTCACGGCGATCAAAATAGGTTTCGTTGCTGATGGTTTCGCCGCTCGGCTCGATGCGCACGCGCAGGCCGCTGGCGGCATGCTCGGCGCTGGCCAGCGCGATCACGTGGCTGAGGGCAAGCAGGTCGGTGGCGCTGTTGATCGGCAGGTCGCGGGTATTGAGTTGGCTGCCGTTGCCGAGGGCGGCGCGCAGGTAGTTGCGCAGGCCGCTGGCGTTGACGTTGAAGGCCTTGTCGAGCAGCTGATTGACCGCCAGCGTGCGCAGGGTGTCGTCTTCCGGTGCGTCGAGGGTTTCCATCAGGCTGTGCACCGGCGGGCGTTCGCGGCGCTCGCGCAGTTTCACCTGGCCCGGATCGACCAGCGCCAGATTGACTACCGCCATCTCGTCACCCGCAGCGCTCAGGCGCTTGGCCTGCTCCTCGGCGGGCAGGGCCGACAGCTCGCGGCACAGGCCAACGATGTCGCTGTGCTTCTGGCTGTGTAGGTAGCTGAGCTGACGGATGATGATGTCGGCGCGCTGGGTGAAGCTCTGCAGCGTGCGGCGCAGGGCCGGCAGCATGATGTCGGCGGCGTTGCGCAGGCAGCTTTCGATACCATCGAGCAACTGCCAGAGAATCGAGCTGCGCTCGTCAACGAGCAGGTCTGGCGCTAGGCGGCGCAGTTCGCGTTCGGCTTCGGCCTTCCATTCGCGCGGCTTGCGGCGAATGCGGGCAATCACATCCTGAATGCGTTCGCGGTGCTTCTCGACGCTGTCGGCCGACAGGCGCACGGCCAAGTCGGGCTGGAAGCGACGCTCCATAAAGTCGAAGAACTGATCGCTGGCCTGCTGCACCAGTTGCTGCGCCTCGACCTCACGTACCAGCTGGCGCTTACGCTCTTCCAGCTCGGCGATGATGTCGGTGAAATCGGCAATGATGCGCTCGGCGTACTCGTGGGCGTCGAGCAGGTCATACACCTCGCCGTGCTCGGCAAACGCCGACAGCGCGTTGAGGGTGTTGCGCGTATTGCGGTGGCGGGTGCGGGTGTTGCGGCCATCAGCCTCGGCCAGCGACTGGGCGAACAGGCGACCCATGCGGCTGAAGGGGTAGGTCGACTGGAAGGTCGCCTGGTCCACCTGGCGCTCCAGCCAGCCGTTCTCGATCAGACTGGTGAGAATCCAGCTGGCCTGTTCGCGATTGCTTTTGAAGCGGCTGGCATCTTCGTCGTCGCCTTCCAAAAGGGGGGCACGTTCCAGCGCTTCACTGAAGATATCCAGCACTTGCTCGCGCTTGAGCGATTCGCCGTAGTCGGCGCGGGCGCTGTACAGCCGTTCGTGCAGCAGGCGCAGGCACTCGACTATCTGTTCGCGGTATTTGCTGGTGAGCGGGCGGAAAAACTGCAGTCGCTCGTTGGTAAAAAACATCTGGCGTCGAATTCCGGTTCAGACAAAGACGCATTATGCCTGAACCCCGGTGCCGGGCGGCAAATTGGGGCGACGAGCGCGGGATACGGCGCACGTTGCGGTCAAGCTGGGCGCCAAAAAAACAAGCCCCGCACGGTGGCGGGGCTTGGTGGTGTTGCCTGTTGGTGCTTGGCTTAGAGCTGGGGTGTCCAGGTCAGTGACAGGCGCGCATTAAGCTCCTCGTTCTGGTAGGGGTTGCCGGCAAAGTCGTTGGACAGCGCGTACTCTTTTTCCAGTACGTTGCTGACGGCCAGGTCCCAGCGCGTGGTGTCGCTCATCAGCCAGTTGGCGCGTGCCTCCAGGGTGCCGAAACCGGCCAGCTCCTGGGTGTTGGCAGCATCGTTGTAGCGGGTGCTGTTGGCCACAACGCTGAAACCGACGCCAACGTCGCCGAACTGGCGATCAGTGTCGATGCTCAGCAGGCGTTTGGGGCGGCGTGGCAGCAGCTTGCCGGTGGCGCGGTCACGCGGGTCGAGCCAGGTTGCAGACGCTACGGTATACCAGCCGAGGATGTCGCGCTCGGCCGTCAGCTCCAGCCCGTTGATACGTACTTCGCTGATGTTCTGCGGAGTCCATGTGGCATCCAGCGTGATCAGGTCGTCGATGTCCATTCGGTAGGCAGAGGCCTCGAACACGGTCTCGGCAAAGCGTCCACGCCACTGCAGCTCATAGCTCTTGGAGCTTTCCGGACGCAGGTTCGGGTTGGAGCCCCAGGCGTTGTACAGGTCGTTGAAGGTCGGCGCGCGGAAGCCTTCGCTGTAGGATGCGACCAGTTGCTGGCTGTCGCTCAGGGCAAAGATCAGCGCTCCGTTGAAGGTGTTCTCGCTGCCGAACTGCTCGTTGTCGTCATGACGCATACCCAGCTCTGCACTGATCTGCTCGCCGCTGAAGCGGTATTGGGCAAAGGCGGCCTGGTTGTAGCGCTCGTCGTCGGTGAAGGCGCCGTCGGTGCGCAGACGGTCTTCGTACCAGTCCAGCCCCAGCTGCAGGTTGTGGGCATCGCTGAAACTCAGATTGTTCAGCCAGCTGGCGGAGTCGCGGTAGGTGTCGTAGGACGACGGGAAGGTGCTGGACAAGGTGTCGCGGCGGTCTTCCGCGTGCCCAACTTCCAGGCGGGTGCGCCACAGGGTGTTGACCTGCCATTGAACGTGCGCGGCAGCGGTGCTGAGGCTGAAGTCGTCTTCCGGGTCGCCCATCAGGTCGTACTCGGTGTTGCCGGTCTGCTCCAGCAGGCGTACGCCAACTTCCAGGTCATCAGTAAAGTTGTGGGTCAGGCTCGCATTGAAGGCCCGGTTGCGATAGCCATCATCGTCGCGGTCACCACCCACGCTGTTGGTGGTGCGGTTGATGCCGTCGGTTTCGTTCAGGCTGGCACCCAGAGCAAAACGGGTCTGGCCGTTGCCGCCGGACAGAGCCAGGTCTCGGGTGAAGGTCTGATTACTGCCCACGCCGAGTTTGACGCGCGCGTCCAGGCCTTGGCTGCCCTGACGAGTGAAAATCTGCACCACACCACCAATGGCGTCGGAGCCGTAGATGGCGGAGCGCGGGCCACGGATGACCTCAACACGCTCAATCTGGTCTAGGTTGATGAACTCCAGGCTGGGTTGGCCGGCGCTGGCGCTGGCGATGCGCTGGCCGTCAACCAGTACCAGGGTTTGGGTCACGCTGGTGCCGCGCAGGGAGATGCCGGTCAGGCTGCCGAGACCGCCGTTGGTGGTGATCGACAGGCCCGGCACACGGCGCAGAAGGTCACTCACGCTGTAGGGCTGCAGCCGGTCAATGTCATCCCGAGTAAAGACGGTGCTGGCGGCGCTGGAGGCGCTGCGCTCTTCTACCTGGCGGGAGGCGGTAATCAGGGTGTCAGGCAGGTCGAGTGCATCGTTGGCCTGGGCAACGGCGCAGGCGAGCAGGCCGGGTAGCAGGAGCAGGGCGTTCTTCATGGTATGTCCTCGGGGCTGGATCAGTCTGAGCCGAGGACAATAGCGGGCAGTGGTCGAGGCGTGACACCGGCGACCGTGCTGACCGGTGGCGCCCTCCGCGTCACGTTGGCAGACAGCACCTCTAGGGGTGCTATCGGGCGACAGGCCGGTCTCCGGACTTGAAGTCAGTCGCAATCGCCTTCCCGTGGATACAGTGGCGGTTGATTGCGGCTGCAGGGCTAGCCTGCGACTTCTTACCGTTGCGGGGGCAGTGTCGGACTTGAACCGACTTCCCGTTTCACCCGCCCTATCACAGGGCAGGCACCTGACGCGTTGTAATCGGGGCGGACTCTAGGCGTTTCGCCGGGAGCGGTCAAGCCTTAGCCGAGGCGGCCAAGGCGTTCGCGGATGGCGTTTTCGATGCCGGCAGCATCCAGCCCGCACTCGGCCAGCATCTGGGCCGGCTTGGCGTGTTCAACGTAGATATCGGGCAGGCCGAGGTTGAGTACCGGCAGGCTGATGCCCTCGGCCAGCAGCCATTCGTTGACGGCGCTGCCGGCGCCGCCCATCACGGCGTTCTCTTCCACGGTAACCAGCAGATCGTGGCTGGCGCTCAGCTCGGCGATCAGGGCGTGGTCCAGCGGTTTGACGAAGCGCATGTTGGCAACGGTGGCGTTCAGCGCGTCGGCGGCCTTCATGGCGTGCTGGTGCAGGGTGCCAAAGCAGAGAATGGCGACCTTTTCGCCCTGGCGGGTGACCAGGCCCTTGCCGATGGGCAGGGGCTCCAGCGCCGGGTCGATGGCTACGCCCGGGCCGGTGCCGCGCGGATAACGCACGGCCGCCGGGCCTTTATGCAGGTAGCCGGTGGTCAGCATCTGCCGGGTTTCGTTTTCATCTGCCGGGGCCATGATCAGCATGTTTGGCAGGCAACGCAGGTACGACAGGTCAAAACTGCCGGCGTGGGTCGGGCCGTCTTCGCCCACCAGGCCGGCGCGGTCGATGGCAAAGAGCACGTCCAGGTTCTGCACGTCGACGTCATGGATCAGCTGGTCATAGCCGCGCTGCAGGAAGGTCGAGTAGATAGCGACCACCGGTTTGGCGCCCTCGCAGGCCATGCCGGCTGCCAGGGTGACGGCGTGCTGCTCGGCAATCGCGACATCAAAGTAGCGTTTGGGGAAACGCTCGCTGAAGGCGATCAGGTCGGAGCCTTCCTTCATGGCCGGGGTAATACCGATCAGGCGCTCGTCCTGCTCGGCCATGTCGCACAGCCACTGGCCAAAAATATTGGAAAACTTCGGCTTGCTGGCGCCAGCAGGGGCAGCCGGCTTGGGTTCCAGCTTGGTAATGGCGTGGTAGCCGATGGGGTCGGCCTCGGCGGGGGAGAAACCGTGGCCTTTTTGCGTGACGACGTGCAGAAACTGCGGGCCCTTGAGCTCGCGCATGTTGGTCAGAGTGCGTACCAGCGTAGGCAGGTCGTGGCCGTCGATGGGGCCGATGTAGTTCCAGCCCAGCTCCTCGAACAGGGTGCCGGGCACCAGCATGCCTTTGGCGTGCTCTTCGGTCTTGCGCGCCAGCTCCCAGGCCGGCGGGATCTTGGACAGCATCTTCTTGCTGCCTTCGCGCATGTGCGAGTAGGTACGGCTGGAGAGAATCTTGGCCAGATAATTGGATAGCCCGCCCACGTTGCGCGAGATCGACATGTCGTTGTCGTTCAGCACTACCAGCATGTTGGCTTCTACGTCGGCGGCGTGGTTCAGTGCCTCGAAGGCCATGCCGGCGGTCAGCGCGCCGTCGCCAATGACCGCCACGGTGCGGCGGTCCAGTCCCTGCAGCCCGGCGGCGATGGCCATGCCCAGGCCGGCGCTGATGGAGGTGCTGGAATGGCCAACGCCAAAGGTGTCGTAGGGGCTTTCACTACGGCGCGGAAAGGCTGCCAGGCCGCCTTTCTGGCGCAGGCTGGCCATTTGTTCGCGGCGCCCGGTGAGAATCTTGTGCGGGTAGGCCTGATGGCCGACATCCCACAGCAGCCGGTCGTCCGGGGTGTGGTAGACGTAGTGCAGGGCAATGGTCAGCTCGATCACACCCAGGCCGGCGCCAAAATGCCCGCCAGTCTGGCCGACGCTCCACAGCAGGAAGGCCCGCAGCTCATCCGCAAGCTCTCCTAGCCGGCTCTCGTCCAGCGCGCGCAGCTGCGCGGTGTCCTCGAGACTGTCCAGCAGAGGGGTAGCGGGGCGTTGTGGCGGAATGTCGTGGAAAGTGGTGGGCATCAAACAAGGCTCTGATTGCCACCGCAGTGGCCGGAAAACAAGTGCGCAGTTTAACTGATGCGGTGCAATAGCCCAACTGCGCGTAGGGTTGTTTCAGAAGCGCCGCTGCACAATGTAGTCCGCCAGCTGGCGCAGGCGCTGGGCAGCAGGGCCGAAACCGTCGACCGCGCTGATGGCCTGGTCACGCAGCTGATCGGCCAGGCGATGCGCGCCATCCAGCCCGAGCAGCGCCGGGTAGGTGGGCTTGTCGCGGGCCATATCGGCGCCCTGCTGTTTGCCGAGGACGCTGGTGTCGCTTTCGATATCGAGGATGTCGTCCTGCACCTGAAAAGCCAGGCCGATACTGTCGGCGTACTGTCCGAGCGCGGCCAGCTGGGCGTCGTCTACCTGTTCGCTGGCCAGTGCGCCCAGCTGCACGGCGGCGCGGATCAGGGCGCCGGTCTTGTGTTGGTGCATGGATTCCAGCGTTGCCAGATCCAGCTGTTCGCCCACCGCGCCCAGGTCGATGGCCTGGCCGCCAACCATGCCCTGCGGGCCGGCGGCGCGGCCCAGCAGTTGCACCATCTGCAGGCGTGTGGCGCTCTGCCAGTGGGCGGCGCCAGCCAGCAACTCAAAGGCCAGTGCCTGCAGGCCGTCGCCGGCCAGAATCGCGGTCGCTTCGTCAAAGGCGCGGTGGCAGGTGGGCTGGCCGCGGCGCAGGTCGTCGTCATCCATGGCCGGCAGGTCGTCGTGAATCAGCGAGTAGGCGTGGATCAGCTCTACCGCAGCGGCTGCCGGGTCGGCTTGCTGCGGCTGCCCGCCAAGCGCCTCGCAGCTGGCGTAGGCCAGCAGGGGGCGTACCCGCTTGCCACCGTTGACCACGCTGTAGCGCATGGCACTGTACAAGCGCTCAAGGCGGGGCTGCGGGGTGTTCAGTTGGCTGCCGAGGTAGGCGTTGATGCGCTGTTGGCACAGGCTCAGGTAATCAGCAAACTCGCTCATTCGCGGGCGCCGTCAAACGGCTCGGTGCGCAGCTCACCGTTGTTTTCCATCAACTGCTGCACCTTCTGCTCGGCCTGGCTCAGTGCCTGTTGGCAGTCGCGGGTCAGGGCCACGCCCTGTTCGAAGGCAGCGAGTGATTCTTCCAGGCTGAGATCGCCGCTTTCCAGGCGCTCTACCAGTGCCTGCAGCGAGCCAAGGGACTGCTCAAAGTCCACTGCGGTTTTCTTCCGGGCCATGGTTACCTCAGCTGGGGGTGAATTAAACGGCTGAACATTACCCAAGGGGCCGGGATGGGTCAATTGGCAAGGCGCTGGGAGGCTGGCTTTTGACCCAGGTCAGTGAATGCGCATTCTGGCTTGACCGCTCCTAAACAGGCAGGGGGAGCTGCGCTAGAATGATGTCGCTTTCACATCAAGCGGTTGCGCCGATGTTGCTGCACCTGTGTCGCTCGTGTGTGGGTTGACCAACGTAAAGCACGCGAGTGAATCAAGCCGGTAGCCGGTTATTGGCAGCGTGCGGTAGGAAAGGAGTTACCGTAATGAGGCCGTTACTCGATCAGTTGGGGCTGGATGCCGCAGGCTTGCGGCAACGCCTTGATTTTCTGGATTGGGCTGAGGCTGACGGCGAGCGCCTGCGCCAGCTCGCGGCGGACGGTGACGCGATTAGTCACGCCTTTCTCGACGAGCTGTACGATCGCCTGGCGGGCTACCCGGAAACCGCAGCCATCCTGTCTGATCCGGCCCGAGTTAGCCAGCTCAAGCAGCGCCAGCTGCACTACTATCGACGGCTGTTTGCCGGCCACATTGATGATGATTACCTGCGGGAGCGCGTACGCATCGGTCAGAACCACGAGCGGGCTGGCGTGGAGCTGCGATGGTACCTGGGCGCCTACCGGCTGTTTCTGGCCCGCGCACTGCGTCAGCTCCTGGCTCACGCACCGGATCGCCTGGCTGAGCAGCTGGATCGTGTCGATAGCCTGCTGAAAATCGTTTTCTTTGATATGGGCGTGGCTGCCGACGCCTACGTGCAGGCGGAGCACCAGGCGTTGGAAGCCAGCGAAGGGCGCTATGCCCATGCTCTGCGCGGCGCCAACGACGGCATCTGGGACTGGAATGTAACCACCGATCGACTGTATGTCTCGGCGCGCTGGGCCAGCATGCTGGGCATGACGCCGGCCCAGCTGGGTGGGCAGGCTGCCAGCTGGTTTGCGCGCGTACACCCAGCGGATTTGTCGGCACTGCGAGCGGCGTTTGACCAGCACTTGCAGGGGCGCACGCCCTGGGTGCGCCATGAATATCGCATGCGCCGCGCCGACGGCAGTTATATGTGGGTACTGACACGCGGGGTGGTCGAGCTGGATGCCAGTGGGCATCGCCGCCTGGCGGGTTCGCAAACCGACATCAGCGAGCGACGGCGCATACAGCGTCAGCTCGAGCATGCCGCCGGCCACGACGCGCTGACCGGGTTGATCAACCGTGATCAGCTCAATCACCAGCTGCAGGCTGCGGTTGAGCGCTTGCAACTGCCGGGTGCGCGTCACGCGGCGGTGCTGTTTATTGACCTTGATCGTTTCAAACTGATCAACGATAGCCTCGGGCATGCCGCCGGAGATCGGGTGCTGGTGTGGGTTGCCGAACGGTTGCGCGACTGCCTGCGCCCCGGTGATCAGCTGGCGCGCTTTGGCGGCGATGAGTTTGTCATGCTGCTTGATGATCTGGCCTGCCCGGCGGATGCCGATAAGGTCGCCGCACGTGCGCTGGTCGCGCTACGCGAGCCCCTGCGGCTGGGTGAACGCTGTGTGGTGGTGAGCGCCAGTATCGGGGTTGCGCCGCTGTCGCCGGGGCAGGGGCTTGAGGAAGCCTTGCAGGCTGCGGACCTGGCTCTGTATAGCGCCAAGGACGCCGGTAAGGCGCGCTATGAGCGTTTTGATCACTCCATGCAGGTGAATGTGCGGCGTCGGTTGCAGTTGGAGAGCGACCTGCTGCAGGCGCTGCAGCGCGGTGAGTTCAGTCTGCATTACCAGCCGCTGGTTGATTTGCACAGCCGGCGGGCGACGGCCGTTGAGGCCCTGCTGCGCTGGCAGCATGAGGGCGAGGCAATTTCGCCCGCCGTTTTTGTGCCGCTACTGGAGGAACTGGGCGAGATCGTTGCGGTGGGCGACTGGGTACTGCAGCAGGCCTGCCGCCAGGTGCGGGCCTGGCAGCTTGCCGGCGCCAGCCAGCTGCACTGCTCGGTCAACCTGTCCGGCCGACAGCTGCAAGAGCGGGACTTTCCTGCGCGCCTGCGCGAAATTCTGCGCAGCAGCGACCTGGCGCCCCAGAGTTTGGTGCTGGAGATTACCGAAAGCCTGCTGATTGATCAGGATGCGCTGGTACTCAGTACCCTGCGTGAGCTGGCCGGCATGGGCGTGCGCATCGCCCTGGACGATTTTGGTACCGGTTACTGTTCCCTCGGTTACCTCAACCGCTTTCCGCTACACATCATCAAGCTGGATCGCAGCTTCCTCCACGATGCCCACCAGGATGAGCGGCAGCTGAAGGTCTGCCAGGCGTTGATCGCGCTAAGCCGAGCGCTTGACCTGGCGGTGGTGGCCGAAGGCATTGAGCGTGATGAGCAGGTAGCGTTATTGCTCCGGGAGCACTGCACCCTGGGGCAGGGCTATCTGCTGGGGCGGCCGCAGCCGGCTGAGCAACTGCGGTTTGGTTGAGCCCTAGCGAAAGTCGCCCCACAGGTGCTGTAGCAGGGTTAGCGCCACAATCGGCGCAGTTTCCGTGCGCAGCACGCGCGGGCCGAAGCAGGCGGCATGAAAGCCGGCGCGCTCGGCCTGTTCTATTTCATTGGCGCTGAGCCCACCCTCCGGGCCAATCAGCAGCGCTGCAGATGCGGGCTGGCTAAGACTGCCCAGATCCTGCGCGGTACGGTGATGCAGCACCAGTTTGACCTCGGCCTGCAGGTCGGACATCCAGTCCTGCAGCGCCGCTGGCGGGTGAATAACCGGCACCACGCTGCGCCCGCATTGCTCGCACGCGCTGATCGCAACCTGCTGCCAGTGGCTCTGGCGTTTGTCGGCGCGCTCGCCCTGCAGCTTTACTTCGCAGCGCTCGGTAAACAGCGGGGTGATTTCACTCACGCCCAGCTCGACCGCCTTCTGAATCGCCCAGTCCATGCGCTCACCGCGGGACAGCGCCTGTCCCAGATGGGTGTGCAGGGGTGACTCGGGCGTACCTTCGATCGGTGCCTGCAGCTGTACGCTGACCTCGCGCTTGCTGACCGCGCTGATCTCCCCGGGCCACTCCTGGCCGCTGCCGTTGAAAATCTGCACGGGCGCGCCGGGGGCCAGACGCAGCACCCGGCCGATGTAGTGGGCGACATCGCCGTCGAGCAGCACCTCGCCGGCGCTCAGCGGGCGATCCAGATAAAAGCGCGATACCCGCATGGCGTCAGTCCCGGGTGGCCAGCTGAATGCCTTCCCAGGCGACGCTGGCCAGATGGTCGATCTGCTCCGGCGTAATCACATAGGGCGGCATGAAGTACACCACGCTGCCGAGCGGGCGCAGCATGGCCTGATTCTTCAGTGCGTGCTGATAGACGCGAATGCCGCGCCGTTCCTGCCAGGGGTAGGCCTCTTTTGTCGCTTTGTCTTTCACCATCTCGATGGCCAGCACCATGCCGGTCTGGCGGACTTCGGCTACGTGCGGGTGGTCGACAAAATGCGCGGTGGCCTTGGCCATGTGCGCGGACAGGGCCTTGTTGGCCTCGATCACGTTATCGCGCTCCAGCAGGTCCAGCGTTGCCAACGCGGCAGCGCAGGCCAGCGGGTTGCCGGTGTAGCTGTGCGAGTGCAGGAAGGCGCGCATGCTTTCGTAGTCGTCGTAGAACGCCTGGTAGATGCGGTCGTTCGTCATGCACACCGCCATCGGCAGATAGCCGGCGGTCAGTGCCTTGGACAGGCAGAGAAAGTCCGGTGCAATGTCGGCCTGCTCGCAGGCAAACAGGCTGCCGGTGCGGCCAAAGCCAACAGCGATCTCGTCGTGAATCAGGTGTACGCCGTAGCGGTCGCAGGCCTCGCGCAGCAGCTTGAGGTACACCGGGTGATACATGCGCATGCCGCCAGCGCACTGAATCAGCGGCTCGACGATCACGGCGGCCACTTCTTCATGGTTGTCGGCCAGCGCCTGCTCCATGTGCGCAAACATCTGCCGGCTGTGCTCCTCCCAGCTGACGCCGTCTTCGCGGTAGTAGCAGTCAGGGGAGGGGACGGTGATGACGTCCATCAGCAGCGGCTGATAGGTTTCCTTGTAGAGCGCGACATCGCCCACCGCCAGCGCTGCCAGGGTTTCGCCGTGGTAGCTGTTGGACAGGGTGATAAAGCGTTTTTTCTGCGGCTTGCCGGTGTTGAGCCAGTAATGAAAGCTCATTTTCAGCGCCACTTCGATACAAGAGGAGCCGTTGTCGGCGTAGAAGCAGCGGGTCAGCGGCGCTGGCGTCATCTGCACCAGTCGCTCGGACAGCTCGACCACCGGGGGGTGGCTGAAGCCGGCCAGAATCACGTGCTCCAGGGTGTCGAGCTGTTGTTTCACGCGCTCGTTGATGTAGGGGTTGGCGTGGCCAAGGATATTGACCCACCAGGAGCTGACCGCATCCATGTAGCGGTTGCCCTCAAAGTCGTGCAGCCAGATGCCTTCCCCGCGCTGGATCGGGATGACCGGCATGTGCTCGTGGTCTTTCATCTGGGTGCAGGGATGCCAGAGCACGGAAATGTCGCGCTGCATCCAGTCGTTATTCAAACCCATGTTTCAGCTCCTCCAGAAGTGGCCTGGGGAGCGATTGTACACTGGGGAAGCGCTGATTGATTCCGCAGCCCTCTGGCGTTCAGCCTGGGCTGCAATCAAGGCGTGATTTTGAAGGCATGTCGGAACCTGTCGAGAAATTACAACGCAGAGTGCAGCCCTGCCGGATGCGGCCCAACCTGAACGCCCCTTAGGGCGAGCGCTCAAGCATACATCTGCTGCGTTGCGCTGCTTGCCAATAGAGCTACTATTGGCTGCACATCGCGCCTTTCATCTGCGCGCTTGAGCACTCGCAGAGGGCGTGTGGAATTAATCAGCGCTTCCCTGGCAACAGACCCTGGTCAGCGCGTGCCGTAGACCACCATGGTTTTACCCTTCACCTCAATCAGCCCTTGCTCTTCCAGGCTTTTGAGCACGCGGCCAACCATTTCCCGTGAGCAACCAACAATGCGGCCGATCTCCTGGCGGGTGATCTTGATCTGCATACCGTCGGGGTGGGTCATGGCGTCCGGCAACTTGCACAGCTCCAGCAGGGTGCCGGCGACGCGGCCGGTAACATCCAGGAAGGCCAGATCGCCTACCTTGCGGGTGGTCTTGCGCAGACGTTCGGCCATCTGGCGGCCGACGGCGTAGAGCAGCTCGGGGTCGCGCTGGGTGAGTTCGCGGAACTTGGCATAGCTGACCTCGGCCACCTCGCACTCGGTCTTGGCGCGCACCCAGGCGCTGCGGTCGTGTTGGGCCGGGGTGAGATCAAACAACCCCATTTCGCCAAAGAAGTCGCCCTGATTGAGGTAGGCGATGATCATTTCACGCCCTTGCTCGTCCTCGATCAGAATGGTGACCGAGCCCTTGACGATATAAAACAGGCTGTCTGAGCTGTCGCCTGCGTGGATCAGTGTGCTGCGTGCCGCAAAGCGGCGGCGATGGCAGTGGGCAAGAAAAGCGTCGATGTTTTTTATTTTAGGAGTCAGGTTGATTGAAACCATTAAAAGCGTGTCCTGGCCGTCATTGCGCCGGCGGAAAATGCGGCGCCTCCGTGTCAGCCTCAGCGTGAGACCAAACCGGATTATGTCCAGTTTTTGCCATCCTGACCAGTGCGGGCATCTGTCGCAGGTGGCTGTGGTATTCTCCCGGCCTTCGAGCGATTTTGCGGCGGGAGCAAGTAATGAAAGCGACGATCAAGTGGGTCGATGGGGTCATGTTTCTGGGTGAGTCCGGCAGTGGTCACACCGTGGTCATGGACGGCCCGCCGGAGGCCGGTGGCCGCAATATGGGTATCCGCCCGATGGAAACCGTGCTGGTAGGCCTGGGTGGCTGCGCCAGCTTTGATGTGGTCAGCATTCTGAAGAAGGCCCGGCAGGACATCCGCGATGTGCATACCGAGCTGGCTGCCGAGCGCGCCGATGTTGAACCCAAGGTGTTCACCAAGATCCATCTGCACTTTGTGGTGACCGGCAAGAACCTCAAGGAAGCACACGTAAAACGTGCGGTAGAGCTGTCGGCTGAAAAGTACTGCTCGGCGTCCATCCTGATGGGCCGCGCCGGCGTTGAAGTGACCCACGATTACGAGATCGTCGAAATCGACTGAGTGCCCTGCTGCTGGCGCCTTCGGTCAGCCGTTTGGCTGGGCAGGCCCTTGGCAGTGCCCCGCTGACCGCTACTATCCAGACTCCGATAACAAAAGACAGGGAGTTGTGATGCGCGCATTCATGTTACTCGCCAAGCTGATGATGCTGGCGTTCTGGCTGACGGTATTGCTTAGCCTGGCGGGCCTGATTGAGGTGCCCAATCCGCAGCGGTTGCATCTGATCGCGCTGGTGGTGCTGGGGGTGCACGTGCTGGAGTGCCTGCTGATGTACCGCAAGTTCAAAAAGCTGGGCTCCACCGGCAGCCATCTGTTGCAGGTAATGCTGTTCGGGGTGCTGCACCTGCGTCACCCCGATACCGTGAGAGCAATCAATCAGGCCTTGTAGGTCGCCTTGGTCATTACCTTGGACAGCAGCACCATGGCCTGTTTGACCGGCGCGGGAAAGACCGCGCCGCCAGCCTCCAGCGCGGCGTGACCATGCTCAATCTCGTCTTCGCGCATTTGCTCCAGAATGGCGCGTGACTTGATGTCTTCCTCCGGCAGCTGGGTCAGGTGGTCATCCAGATGACGCTCGACCAGTTGCTCGGTGGCGGCGACAAAGCCCAGGCTGATGCGATCGCTGATCAGTCCTGCCGCTGCTCCCATCCCAAAGGACATGCCGTAGAACAGCGGGTTGAACACGCTGGTGCGGCTGCCCAATTCAACCAGCCGCTGCTCGCACCAGGCCAGGTGGTCGACTTCCTCGGCGGCGGCGTGCTCCATCTTTTCGCGCACCTCCGGCAGCTTGGCGGTCAGCGCCTGGCCCTGATAAAGCGCCTGGGCGCAGACCTCGCCGGTGTGGTTGATGCGCATCAGGCCGGCGATATGGCGGCGCTCCTCGGCATCCAGTGGCACGTTGGCCAGATGCTGTGCCGGCGAGGGGCGTTGAGGCTGCGCTGCACCCGGCACCAGGGTGCGTAGCGACTGGTCAGCCTGATTCAACAGACGATCCAGAAAACTGTAATGACGTGTGCTCATGTTTGCTCCGGCGTCAGAGTGGGTGCTGCGTGGTCTCAGCCCGGCGGCCAGGTCAGTTGGCGCTGGCCGAGAACATGCAGGTGAATATGGTAGACCGTCTGGCCGCCCATTTCGTTGCAGTTGAATACGGTACGAAAGCCCGCCTCGCAGCCTAGCTCATTCGCCAGCTTCTGGGCGGTGTACACCATGTGGCCGACAACCGCGCGGTCATCCTCGGTTACATCGTTGAGGGTGGCGATGTGCTTTTTCGGAATCACCAGAAAGTGCACTGGCGCCTGTGGGTTGATATCGTGAAAGGCGAAGACCTGATCGTCTTCGTATATCTTTTTGGACGGAATCTTGCCGTCGATGATCTTGCAGAACAGACAATCCACGCTGCGCTCCTTGGTTGGCTGGGGGGCGCGGTCGATAACCGCATGCCTGGCAGTGTACCGCAGGCAGCCGGATTGGCACTATCAGGATAGAGAGAACACAGCGGAGGCGTGGGTTGAAAAACGATATTCATGATCTGGGGTTGCTGCTTGAATCGCGGGTGCGGCTGATCGTTATCGAGTCTTGGCAGGAGCTGCGCGTGCTGGAAACCATCGGCTCTCTGGCGGTGCAGCGGGCGCAAACCTGGTACACCTGGAATCATCTTGATGGCCTCAGCCGTCTCGGTTTTGGTACCGATGTGGATGACGAGCAAGACTCGCGCGACCCCGAGGTCGCGTTGGAGATGGTGCGCCGCGCCGCGGATGATGCGCTTTACGTGTTCTGCGACCTGCACCCGTTCCTCGATTCGCCGCGCATCGTGCGGCAGTTGAAAAGCCTGGCGCAAAGCAGTGCCACCAGTGCCCCTACGCTGCTGCTGATCAGCCACGGGCTGACGCTGCCGCCCGAACTGACGCGCCTGGCTGTGCGGCTACAGCTGAACATGCCGAGCGAGGAAGAACTCAGCGCCATCGTTCGCGAGGAGGCCGTGCGTTGGAGCGCCGCCAACCAGGGGCAGCGGGTGCGCACGGACAACAGCACCCTGCAGCAGGTGGTGCGCAACCTGCGCGGCACCACGCACGATGAGGCGCGGCGCCTGGCGCGCAATCTGATCATTGACGATGGCGCTATCGACCAGACCGACCTGCCGGCGCTGAACAAGGCCAAGTTCGAGCTGCTGGGCATGGATGGTGTATTGCACTTCGAACAGGAAACCGCCCGCTTCGGCGATGTGGGTGGCCTGCAGCGTTTGAAAGAGTGGCTGGCCGAACGGCAGAGCGCCTTCACCCAGGCTGATCTCGCTCAGGACCGCCCGCGGGGTGTGCTGCTGGTGGGCGTGCAGGGCGCCGGCAAGAGCCTGGCGGCCAAGGCTGTGGCCGGGCTCTGGGGGCTGCCGCTACTGCGCCTGGACATGGCCGGGCTGTACAACAAATACATCGGCGAGACGGAAAAGAACTTGCGCGATGCGTTGCAAATGGCCGATGCGCTGGAGCCCTGCGTGCTCTGGATCGATGAAATCGAGAAAGGCGTGGCCGGCGATCAGAGCGACAGCGGCGTGTCGCGACGTATGCTCGGCACGTTGCTGACCTGGATGGCCGAGCGCCAGTCGCGGGTATTTCTGGTTGCCACGGCCAACGACGTCAGCCAGTTGCCGCCAGAGCTCATTCGCAAGGGTCGCATTGATGAGCTGTTCTTTGTCGACCTGCCGGATGAGTCTGTACGTGCCGATATCTTCGGTATTCACCTGGCCAAGCGCGGGTTCGACGCCAGTCAGTTCGATCTGCAGCAGCTGGCGCAGGCCAGCGAGGGCTTTTCTGGGGCGGAGATCGAGCAGGCGGTGGTATCGGCTGTGTATGCCAACGCCGCCGGTGACGGCCGACTCGGCAGCGTACATATCCTCAATGCCATCAGCCGCACGGCGCCGCTGTCGGTGGTCATGGCCGAGAAACTGCAGGCCCTGCGGCTATGGGCGCAGGACCGGGCGGTGAGGGCGGACTAGAAGGGCTTAACCACCACCAGAATCACAATGCCGACCAGAGCGAGCACTGGTGCCTCGTTGAACCAGCGGTAGTAGACGTGGGAGCGGGTGTTAACGTCTGCAGCAAAGCGGGCGCGGATGCGCCCGCACAGGTGGTGATACACCACCAGCAGCGCAACCAGCGTCAGCTTGGCGTGCATCCAGCCCTGGCTAAGCCAGCCCGGGTTGAGGTACAGCATCCAGCCGCCGAGCAGCAGGGTGACCACCATCGACGGATTCATGATGCCGCGCAGCAGTTTGCGCTCCATGATCTTGAAGCGCTCGCGACTGATCTCATCCTCGGCCTGGGCGTGATAGACGAACAGGCGCGGCAGGTAGAACAGGCCGGCGAACCAGGTAATCACGGCCATGATGTGAAAGGCTTTTATCCAGAGGTACACACGAGTCTCCTGTTGGCGGCGCTGGCGCCGGGCCAGTGCTGGTAATTTCTGTCAGCGCTTTTATCATAGGGAGCTCGGAGCGTCAGCTACGCTGACGTCGCACCCACTGTTCAAACAAGACACAGAGAATCAGGACGTAATAATGATCAAAGTAGGCATTGTAGGCGGAACCGGCTACACCGGTGTTGAGTTGCTGCGGCTGTTGGCCCAGCACCCCGAAGCGCATGTCGAGGTCATTACGTCGCGATCCGAGGAGGGGCTCTGTGTCGCCGATATGTACCCCAACCTGCGTGGTCACTACGACAATCTGCGTTTCAGTGTGCCGGATGTCACGACCTTGGGCGCCTGTGACGTGGTGTTTTTCGCTACGCCGCATGGCGTTGCCCACTCGCTGGCCGGAGAGCTGCTGGCGACCGGGGTGAAGATCATCGACCTGTCGGCGGACTTCCGGCTGCGCGACGCGGAGGAGTGGAGCCGCTGGTACCACCAGCCGCACGGCGCGCCGGAGCTGCTGGGCGAGGCGGTATACGGGTTGCCCGAAGTCAATCGTGAGGCCATTCGCGGTGCTCGCCTGATCGCCGTGCCCGGCTGCTACCCGACTGCGACCCAGCTCGGTTTTATTCCGCTGCTTGAGGCGGGCCTGGCTGATCCGGCGCGTCTGGTTGCCGACTGCAAGTCCGGGGTCAGTGGCGCTGGTCGCGGAGCCAGCGTGCCGTCGCTGTTCTGCGAGGCGACTGAAAGCATGAAAGCCTACGGTGTGGCCGGTCACCGTCACCTGCCGGAAATTCGCCAGGGCTTGCAACTGGCCGCTGGTCAGCCGGTCGGGCTGACCTTTGTACCGCACCTGACGCCGATGATTCGCGGCATTCACGCGTCGCTCTACGCGACCGTGGCCGATACCAGCGTAGACCTGCAGGCACTGTTTGAGCAGCGCTACGCCGATGAGCCTTTTGTTGATGTGATGCCGGCCGGTAGCCACCCGGAAACACGCAGCGTACGTGGCGCCAATGTCTGCCGCATCGCGGTGCACCGGCCGCAGGGCGGCGATACCGTCGTGGTGCTGTCGGTGATCGACAACCTGACCAAGGGGGCCTCGGGGCAGGCGGTGCAGAACATGAATATCCTGTTCGGCCTGGATGAACGCGCAGGGCTAGCGCAGCCGGCACTGATGCCCTGATGACAGAGCTCAAGCGGCCCCGACCCCAGTCGTATCGGGACCACCAAGTCAGCATCACGCCGCGGGAAAGCCGGGCGCGACGACGCTGGCGGCGTGCCGTACTGATCATGCTGCTGACCGCAATTCCGGTCAGTGCCTGGCTGGGCTGGGAGTCCGCCATGCGCCGCCTGGCACCGGTTGCCCAGGAGCGCGAGCAGTTGCTTGAGCACCAAGGGCAGCTGGTTCAGGAGCTGGAAAGCCAGCGTCAACAGTATCATCAGATGGAGGTTGACCTGCTGGTTGCCCGCGAGTCGGTTGCCGAGGGGCAGCAGGTCATTCGTGAGCTGGAAGCCCAGCTGTTCCGTCAGCAGCAGAGTCTGGCGCAGTATCAGGGCGTATTGGCGCCGGATGCTATGAGTCCGGGGCTGCGCATTCAGGCGTTTGAATTGCACGCCACTGATGATCCGCAGGTGTTTGCTTACAAGATCATGGTCAGCCGGGTTGGCGACGAGAGCGACATGCTGCAGGCCGGGCTGGACCTGGCAATCAGTGGCGAACGCGACGGTGAGGCGGCAACCCTGCCGCTTGCCGAGTTGGCGCCGGACGCTGAAGCTGATGTGCTGGCGCTGAACTTCCGTTACTTTCAAGTGGTGCCGGCGCGCAGTGAGCAGGCGCAGTTGAGGTTGCCGGACGGTTTTGTGCCGAAGCAGGTCACGTTGACTGCCAGCGATGGGGACGACACCCTGGTTGAGCAGTCTTTCGATTGGACAGTCACAGGAGTAGTACCCTGATGTGGGGATCGTCGGACAAGCAGAAAAAAGCGGATATCAGCCGCTTTAGCGGCAAGACCACTATTATCGCCCACGACGCTGAGGTCGCCGGGGATTTGCGCTTTGTCGGCGCCGTGCAGGTAGATGGTCGGGTGGTCGGCAATATTGAAGCTGAGCAAGGGCTGGTGCGTATCAGTGAGCACGGCTATGTCGAGGGCAGCATCAAGGCGCCGCACGTGGTCATCAATGGCCAGGTCTGTGGCGACGTTCAGGCGCTGGAGCACCTGGAGCTGGACGCCAAGGCGCGTATCAGTGGTGACCTGCATTACCGTTCGATGGAGATGGTCATGGGCGCGCAGATCAGCGGCCAGCTCAACTGCATGAGCGGGAGTGTGGAGCTGTTGACCTTCACCGAGCACGCTCCAGATAGCGAAGGTGCGCACAATAGTTGACCAAAAACCTCGGGAAAACGGATAATGGCGGCCCTGTTGTGCTGCGGCCCTGGCCGCTGGAGGTTGTATGTCGAGTCCTGAGGTCTATATTCCCACCCCGCTTATTTTCAGCGACAACGCCGTCAGCAAGGTGCGTTCGTTGATTGAGGAAGAGGGTAACGAGCAGCTAAGTTTGCGGGTGTTTGTCACCGGCGGCGGTTGTTCAGGCTTTCAGTACGGCTTCACCTTCGATGATGAGCTGGCCGAAGACGACACCATCGTTGAGCGTGATGGCGTACGTCTGATTGTCGACCCCATGAGCTTTCAGTACCTGGCAGGCTCCGAGGTGGATTACCAGGAGGGGCTCGAAGGCTCGCGCTTCGTCATCAACAACCCCAATGCCAGCACCACCTGCGGCTGCGGCTCATCCTTCTCGATCTGATCAGGCTGGGTAGAGTGCACCTAGAACGCGCTCGCCCTTTGCGCCGGTGACGTTAGGCAGGTTGCCGGCCAGTCGCTGCTCAAACCGCCACGCTAGCCACGCGAAGGCCATCGCCTCCATCCAGTCCGGGTTTACGCCCAGCGCTTGCGTCGAGAGTACGCGCTGACGCGGCAGCAGCATTTGTAGTTGCCGCATCAGGTGCGAATTGCGCGCGCCACCCCCACAGATATAGAGCTCTGCGGTATCGCTTGCGGCCTGCTGCAGGCTGTCGGCGATGCTTTGTGCAGTCAGCATCGTCAGGCTGGCCTGCACGTCCACCGCCGACACGCCCGGAACCTGCTGCAGATGCGCGGCCAGCCAGGCCTCGTGGAAGTACTCGCGCCCAGTGCTCTTCGGGCCGCGGCGGGCAAAGTAGGGGTCAGCCAGCATGCGCGCAAGTAGCCCCTGATGTACCTGGCCTTGGCTGGCCCACTGTCCATCGGCGTCAAAGGGGGTGCCGATATGGCGCAGTGCCCAGTTGTCCATCAAGGCGTTGCCGGGGCCAGAGTCAAAACCCGACGCTGCCTCGCCGGGCCGCAGTACTGTGAGATTGGCGAAGCCGCCGATGTTGACCAGTGTGCGAGTCAGTGCCGGGCTGCTCAGCAGCCAGTGATGGAAGGCGGGCACCAGGGGTGCACCTTCGCCGCCGGCGGCGAGGTCACGGCTGCGGAAGTCGGCAATGACCTTGATGCCCGTCAGCTCCGCCAGCAGCGCCGGACTGCCGATCTGCAAGCTGAAGCCCTGCTCGGGGTGGTGACGCACCGTCTGGCCGTGGCTGCCAATGGCGCAGATCTGCCTGGGGCTGAGCCCTTGGCGCGCCAGTAGCTGGTTGACGCCCTCTGCAGCAAGCCGTGCCCAGGCGTTGCCGGCAACGCCGGCCTGGTACAACTCGTCGTTACTGGGGCTGCACAGGTCAAGCAATTGCTGGCGCAGTGCGGCTGGCAGGGGGAGGCAGAGTGCATCCAGGCAGTCGGCTTGCTGGCCGTCGTTAAAGCGGGAGAGGGCGATGTCGATACCATCCAGGCTGGTGCCTGACATGATACCGACATACAGAAGGGACATTACTGATCCAGGGCGGCTAGCTGAGTGGTGCGGTTCTGATCCATGGAGGCCATCAGCTGCTGGCTGCTGGCCAGAAAGGCCGTGCGCTCGCTGGCCGGGATCGGGTCAGAGGCGGGCAGCTTGACGCCAAGCGGGTCAACGTGGCGACCGTCAACACGGAACTCGTAATGCAGGTGCGGGCCGGTTGCCAGGCCGGTCATGCCAACGTAGCCGATGACCTGACCCTGGGTCACATTGCTGCCGGCGCGAACCCCGCTGGCAAAGCGACTCATGTGAGCGTAGAGGGTCTGGTATGTGCGACCATGCTGGATGACAACAGCGTTGCCGTAACCGCCCTTGCGGCCAGCGGAGACCACGCGGCCGTCACCGGTAGCCTTGATGGGGGTGCCTGTCGCGGCGGCGTAGTCGACACCTTTGTGTGCGCGAATGCGGTTAAGCACGGGATGCAGGCGGCCCGGATTGAAGCGCGAGCTGATGCGGGCAAAGTCAACCGGTGTGCGGATGAAGGCTTTGCGCATGCTGGTGCCATCGGCGCGGTAGTAGCTGGCGTAGCCATTGCTGTCGGTGTAGCGCACGGCAGTGTAGGTCTTGCCGCGGTTGGTGAAGCGCGCCGCCAGAATGTTCTTGTTGCCGACGTTCTTGTCGCCAACGTGCAGCTCCTCAAACAACACCTCAAAGCTGTCGCCCTGGCGAATGTCGCGGGCAAAATCCACGTCGTAACCAAAGATGTTGGCCATTTGCATGGTGAGGTTGTGATTGAGGCCGGCGTTCTGTGCAGCGAGGAACAGCGAGGAGTTGATGGTGCCTTGGACGTAGCGTTCGCGGACCTCAGGCTCGATGACGTCTTTGCTGAAGGCAAAGCCATCGTCCGTTCGCTCGATGCTGATGCTTTCCAGATCGTTGAGTTTGGAGCGCATGGCCAGCAACTGACCCTCTGCATCGGTCTGATACTCCAGCACCTGGCCTACATTCAGACGAGTAAAGCGGCGGGCTTCCTGGCTGCTATTGAGTACGGCGTGCAGCGTGCTGGCACCCAGGTCAGCCTGATCAAACAGGGTCGAAAGCGTATCGCCGCTGGCGACGGTCAGTTGCTGCCACTGCGGTTCAGTCGGAGTCGGCGGCTCTACTGCGACCATCGGCGCGCCCTTGGCGGCATCGGTTGCCTGCTTGGCGATGTCCAGTGGTTTTGGCAATGTGACTGCGTCGCTGACCAGTGCGTCCAGTTGTTCAGGCGACTGGGCTAGTGATGCGCCTGCGTCACCAGTCTCGGATTCGGGGGCTGGAAGCTCAAGTTGAACGAAGGTTTTCTTGGCTTCTACGTCAGTAGTGGGGACAACGAGCAGAATGATGCTCAGCGCTGCAGCGATTCCGCTGGCGGCCACGAGGTGGCTTTTGGGGTATCGCGGTGACTTTTTATCTGGAGATCCCATAAGCGCTCTTGTGTAGAAGTATTCTAGATAAAGTGGACTAACTTGCTAAATTATAATTGAAAAGCGTGCGTGGCAAGTTTTTGCTCGTCCCGTCTGTCAGATTTCTACCGTCAATTCTTGTTAGGGTGCAGATCGCCTGCTACCCCGCCTTGCTTGTAATTGATAGGCAATGTTGTATGGTTTGTTCCCCGGTTTACCCACCCACCTTGAACCTACAGGAAATCTGGACGTATGAAGTCGGTTGACGAGCAGTTGGCGCTGATCAAGCGCGGCGCGGATGAGATTTTGGTTGAAAGCGAATTGCGCGCCAAGCTGGAGCGCGGCACTGCGCTGCGTATCAAGGCCGGCTTCGACCCAACCGCGCCGGATCTGCACCTTGGTCACACGGTGCTGATCAACAAGCTGCGTCAGTTTCAGGAGCTCGGCCACCAGGTGCTGTTCCTTATAGGGGACTTCACCGGCATGATCGGCGATCCGTCCGGTAAGAATGTCACGCGCCAACCGCTGACGCGTGAGCAGGTGCTGGCCAACGCTGAGACCTATAAAGAGCAGGTGTTCAAGATTCTTGATCCAGCCAAGACCCAGGTGATGTTCAATTCCACCTGGATGGACAAGATGACCTCGGCCGATATGATTCAGCTCGCTGGCAAGTACACCGTGGCGCGAATGCTAGAGCGCGATGACTTCGACAAGCGCTACAAAGGTGGGCAGTCGATTGCTGTTCACGAGTTTCTCTACCCGCTGGTTCAGGGCTACGACTCGGTCGCCATGCAGGCGGATGTCGAGCTGGGCGGGACAGATCAAAAGTTCAATCTGCTGATGGGGCGTGAACTGCAGCGTCAGTATGGGCAGGAGCCCCAGATCATTCTGACCATGCCGATTCTGGAAGGCCTGGACGGTGTGAAGAAGATGTCCAAGTCGCTGAATAACTATATAGGTATCAATGACGCCCCGGGCGAGATGTACAACAAGCTGGTGTCGATGCCCGACAGCCTGATGTGGCGCTACTTTGAGTTGCTTAGCTTCCGCAGCATGGACGAAATCGAGCAGTTCAAGGTTGATATCGAAGGCGGCGCCAATCCGCGTGATATCAAAATCAAGCTGGCTGAGGAGCTGGTCGCGCGTTTCCACGGTGAGGAAGCGGCGGCCAACGCCCACCGGTCTGCCGGCAACCGCCTGAAGGATGGCGAACTGCCTGATGACCTGCCGGAAGTAGAGATTGAAGTGGATAGCGAGCTGCCGGTGTCTGCTGTGCTTAACCGCGCCGGCATGACCAAGAATGCTGCGGCTGCACGTGACCTGCTGAATGCCGGCTCGGTCAAGGTAGATGGCGAGGTTGTAGATCGTGATTTCGTGTTCCAGCCAGGCGTTGCCTACGTCTGCCAGGCGGGCAAGAAGAAATTTGCGCGCATTGTGTTGAAAAAAGGCTTGACGCGCCCGCTGAGGTCTCTATAATTCGCGCTCTCGCAGGGCAGGACGCTCATTCGAAAGCGCTTATTAATCAATGAGTTAGCTTGAAAATAAAGCTTGACAGCCCAGCGAGACGGCGTAGAATGCGCCACCTCGGAACGGCGCTTCGAAAGAGCCCGAATCGAGTGAGATGAGAGGTTCTCATCAGGTTGTTTGGAAGGTGTTGACAGCGGGGTTTGATCCTGTAGAATGCGCCTCCCTGACCCGGAACGGAAGCAGCGTTTCAGGTCGCTCAAGCAGGTTTTGAAGCTTCTAAAAAACTTCAAAAAAATGCTTGACAGAACAGAAGGTTAGCGTAAAATGCGCGGCCTTGGTTGAGCGGAAGCGCTGACCGAATCGCTCTTTAACAATTTGAATCAAGTAATTCGTGTGGGTGCTTGCTGAATGTGCTCGATGATCAGAAAGATTATCAGCCTAGCAAGTTACTCTGTGAATTCACGAGTTTTTTGCAAAAGCTGAGCCAAGTTTAGGGTTTTATCAAAACCCAATCAGTATTTAACTGAAGAGTTTGATCATGGCTCAGATTGAACGCTGGCGGCAGGCCTAACACATGCAAGTCGAGCGGTAGAGAAGGAGCTTGCTTCTTCTTGAGAGCGGCGGACGGGTGAGTAATGCCTAGGAATCTGCCTGGTAGTGGGGGGCAACGTTTCGAAAGGAACGCTAATACCGCATACGTCCTACGGGAGAAAGTGGGGGATCTTCGGACCTCACGCTATCAGATGAGCCTAGGTCGGATTAGCTTGTAGGTGAGGTAATGGCTCACCTAGGCAACGATCCGTAACTGGTCTGAGAGGATGATCAGTCACACTGGAACTGAGACACGGTCCAGACTCCTACGGGAGGCAGCAGTGGGGAATATTGGACAATGGGCGAAAGCCTGATCCAGCCATGCCGCGTGTGTGAAGAAGGTCTTCGGATTGTAAAGCACTTTAAGTTGGGAGGAAGGGTTGTAGCTTAATACGCTGCAACTTTGACGTTACCAACAGAATAAGCACCGGCTAACTCTGTGCCAGCAGCCGCGGTAATACAGAGGGTGCAAGCGTTAATCGGAATTACTGGGCGTAAAGCGCGCGTAGGCGGCTTGATAAGATGGGTGTGAAATCCCCGGGCTTAACCTGGGAACTGCATCCATAACTGTCTGGCTAGAGTACAGTAGAGGGTGGTGGAATTTCCTGTGTAGCGGTGAAATGCGTAGATATAGGAAGGAACACCAGTGGCGAAGGCGACCACCTGGACTGATACTGACGCTGAGGTGCGAAAGCGTGGGGAGCAAACAGGATTAGATACCCTGGTAGTCCACGCCGTAAACGATGTCAACTAGCCGTTGGAATCCTTGAGATTTTAGTGGCGCAGCTAACGCACTAAGTTGACCGCCTGGGGAGTACGGTCGCAAGATTAAAACTCAAATGAATTGACGGGGGCCCGCACAAGCGGTGGAGCATGTGGTTTAATTCGAAGCAACGCGAAGAACCTTACCTGGCCTTGACATGCAGAGAACTTTCCAGAGATGGATTGGTGCCTTCGGGAACTCTGACACAGGTGCTGCATGGCTGTCGTCAGCTCGTGTCGTGAGATGTTGGGTTAAGTCCCGTAACGAGCGCAACCCTTGTCCTTAGTTACCAGCACGTTATGGTGGGCACTCTAAGGAGACTGCCGGTGACAAACCGGAGGAAGGTGGGGATGACGTCAAGTCATCATGGCCCTTACGGCCAGGGCTACACACGTGCTACAATGGTCGGTACAGAGGGTTGCCAAGCCGCGAGGTGGAGCTAATCCCATAAAACCGATCGTAGTCCGGATTGGAGTCTGCAACTCGACTCCATGAAGTCGGAATCGCTAGTAATCGTGGATCAGAATGCCACGGTGAATACGTTCCCGGGCCTTGTACACACCGCCCGTCACACCATGGGAGTGGGTTGCACCAGAAGTAGCTAGTCTAACCTTCGGGAGGACGGTTACCACGGTGTGATTCATGACTGGGGTGAAGTCGTAACAAGGTAGCCGTAGGGGAACCTGCGGCTGGATCACCTCCTTAATCGACAGATCTCAGCGCTTCTTCAAGCACTCACACGAATTACTTGATTCATAGAGAAAGGCGATTGGGTCTGTAGCTCAGTTGGTTAGAGCGCACCCCTGATAAGGGTGAGGTCGGCAGTTCGAATCTGCCCAGACCCACCAATTGTCGAGGTGTCAGGTCTGAACGGGGCCATAGCTCAGCTGGGAGAGCGCCTGCCTTGCACGCAGGAGGTCAGCGGTTCGATCCCGCTTGGCTCCACCAGGTCGACGCAGCACAACGCCAAGAATGGAACTCAGAGTTCATATATGAACAATCAGGCACTGATTGTTGATATCTGGTCTCTGAACCAGACGCTCTTTAAAAATTTGGATATGTGATAGAAGTACAGACACATGGCATGTTTCACTGCATGCAATGTGGCTAAGGTAAACTTGTAATCTCAAGTGCAAGTTCCGGAATTGTCGTTAATTCTGTTTTAAACCGATATCACTGAATAATCTGAGTTAAGCAATTAACGTAAGATTGTTTGGGGTTATATGGTCAAGTGAATAAGCGCATACGGTGGATGCCTTGGCAGTCAGAGGCGATGAAAGACGTGATAGCCTGCGATAAGCTTCGGGGAGGTGGCAAATGACCTTTGATCCGGAGATCTCTGAATGGGGAAACCCACCCAGCATAAGCTGGGTATCACACACTGAATACATAGGTGTGTGAGGCGAACCAGGGGAACTGAAACATCTAAGTACCCTGAGGAAAAGAAATCAACCGAGATTCCCCAAGTAGTGGCGAGCGAACGGGGACCAGCCCTTAAGCAGTTTTGAGTTTAGTAGAACGCTCTGGAAAGTGCGGCCATAGTGGGTGATAGCCCCGTATACGAAAGGCTCTTAGCTGTGAAATCGAGTAGGTCGGCGCACGTGAAACGTTGACTGAACATGGGGGGACCATCCTCCAAGGCTAAATACTCCTGACTGACCGATAGTGAACCAGTACCGTGAGGGAAAGGCGAAAAGAACCCCTGTGAGGGGAGTGAAATAGAACCTGAAACCGTATGCGTACAAGCAGTGGGAGCAGACTTGTTCTGTGACTGCGTACCTTTTGTATAATGGGTCAGCGACTTATATTCAGTGGCGAGCTTAACCGTCTAGGGGAGGCGTAGGGAAACCGAGTCTTAATAGGGCGTTTAGTCGCTGGGTATAGACCCGAAACCGGGCGATCTATCCATGGGCAGGTTGAAGGTGCCGTAACAGGCACTGGAGGACCGAACCGACTACCGTTGAAAAGTTAGCGGATGACTTGTGGATAGGAGTGAAAGGCTAATCAAGCTCGGAGATAGCTGGTTCTCCTCGAAAGCTATTTAGGTAGCGCCTCGTGTATCACCACTGGGGGTAGAGCACTGTTTCGGCTAGGGGGTCATCCCGACTTACCAAACCGATGCAAACTCCGAATACCAGTGAGTGTCAGCACGGGAGACACACGGCGGGTGCTAACGTCCGTCGTGAAAAGGGAAACAACCCAGACCGTCAGCTAAGGTCCCAAAGTTATGGTTAAGTGGGAAACGATGTGGGAAGGCTTAGACAGCTAGGAGGTTGGCTTAGAAGCAGCCATCCTTTAAAGAAAGCGTAATAGCTCACTAGTCGAGTCGGCCTGCGCGGAAGATGTAACGGGGCTCAAACCATACACCGAAGCTACGGGTTCATCTTATGATGAGCGGTAGAGGAGCGTTCTGTAAGCCTGTGAAGGTCAATTGAGAAGTTGGCTGGAGGTATCAGAAGTGCGAATGCTGACATGAGTAACGACAAAGGGAGTGAAAAACTCCCTCGCCGGAAGACCAAGGGTTCCTGCGCAACGTTAATCGACGCAGGGTGAGTCGACCCCTAAGGCGAGGCCGAAAGGCGTAGTCGATGGGAAACGGGTTAATATTCCCGTACTTCTAGTTACTGCGATGGAGGGACGGAGAAGGCTAGGCCAGCACGGCGTTGGTTGTCCGTGTTTAAGGTTGTAGGCTGAGTGCTTAGGTAAATCCGGGCGCTTAAGGCCGAGAGCTGATGACGAGTGTTCTTTTGAACGCGAAGTGGTTGATGCCATGCTTCCAGGAAAAGCTTCTAAGCTTCAGGTAACTAGAAATCGTACCCCAAACCGACACAGGTGGTCAGGTAGAGAATACCAAGGCGCTTGAGAGAACTCGGGTGAAGGAACTAGGCAAAATGGCACCGTAACTTCGGGAGAAGGTGCGCCGATGAGGGTGAAGCATTTACTGCGTAAGCCCATGTCGGTCGAAGATACCAGGCCGCTGCAACTGTTTATTAAAAACATAGCACTCTGCAAACACGAAAGTGGACGTATAGGGTGTGACGCCTGCCCGGTGCCGGAAGGTTAATTGATGGGGTTAGCTTCGGCGAAGCTCTTGATCGAAGCCCCGGTAAACGGCGGCCGTAACTATAACGGTCCTAAGGTAGCGAAATTCCTTGTCGGGTAAGTTCCGACCTGCACGAATGGCGTAATGATGGCGGCGCTGTCTCCACCCGAGACTCAGTGAAATTGAAATCGCTGTGAAGATGCAGTGTATCCGCGGCTAGACGGAAAGACCCCGTGAACCTTTACTATAGCTTTGCACTGGACTTTGAATTTGTTTGTGTAGGATAGGTGGGAGGCTTTGAAGCGTGGACGCCAGTCTGCGTGGAGCCAACCTTGAAATACCACCCTGGCAACTTTGAGGTTCTAACTCTGGTCCGTTATCCGGATCGAGGACAGTGTATGGTGGGTAGTTTGACTGGGGCGGTCTCCTCCCAAAGAGTAACGGAGGAGTACGAAGGTGCGCTCAGCACGGTCGGAAATCGTGCGTAGAGTATAAAGGCAAAAGCGCGCTTGACTGCGAGACCAACACGTCGAGCAGGTACGAAAGTAGGTCTTAGTGATCCGGTGGTTCTGTATGGAAGGGCCATCGCTCAACGGATAAAAGGTACTCCGGGGATAACAGGCTGATACCGCCCAAGAGTTCATATCGACGGCGGTGTTTGGCACCTCGATGTCGGCTCATCACATCCTGGGGCTGAAGCCGGTCCCAAGGGTATGGCTGTTCGCCATTTAAAGTGGTACGCGAGCTGGGTTTAGAACGTCGTGAGACAGTTCGGTCCCTATCTGCCGTGGACGTTTGAGATTTGAGAGGGGCTGACCTTAGTACGAGAGGACCGGGTTGGACGAACCTCTGGTGTTCCGGTTGTGTCGCCAGACGCATTGCCGGGTAGCTACGTTCGGAAAAGATAACCGCTGAAAGCATCTAAGCGGGAAACTTGCCTCAAGATGAGATCTCACCGGGAGCTTGACTCCCCTAAAGGGCCGTCGAAGACTACGACGTTGATAGGTTGGGTGTGTAAGCGCTGTGAGGCGTTGAGCTAACCAATACTAATTGCCCGTGTGGCTTGACCATATAACACCCAAGCAATCTGGTGTTATCGAGCCAACAGAATCAAACAACTTCGCGAACTTGCGAGATTGCAAATACCTTAGCTTCTGTCACACATCCAAGCTTTTTAAGCTGCACGCACTGCGGGCAGCAACAAATTGCTTGACGACTATAGAGCATTGGAACCACCTGATCCCATCCCGAACTCAGAAGTGAAACGATGCATCGCCGATGGTAGTGTGGGGCTTCCCCATGTGAGAGTAGGTCATCGTCAAGCACCTATACCAAACACCCTGATCAGTAATGATCAGGGTGTTTTTCTTTGTGCGCAAGAAACGTATTGCCGAGCGGCTCTACTGCGGCCCTCCATTCTTCTCCGGCGTTGTGATGCAAACGCCATTTCCTGCACAGATGGGCGATGGCGCATTAATGGTTTCCGCTTTAGGATGCGCCGTCCGGGGCAGGACTGCCTCGGCTAAAGGACTGCCGCCATGAGGGCGGCGCGTTGCAAAAGGAAACTCGAAGATGTTTAAAAAAACATGGCTGGCAGCGGCTTTGGTTGGCTTTTCCTCTGTGTCACCGGTAATTCTGGCTCAGGAGGCTCAGCCTTATATTTTTGCCAGTGTTGGGCAATCTGATGCGGACCTGCCGAAAAGTGATATTGATAACTACTGGGGCGTAGCCCCGGGTGTGGCGACGTCTTCTCTAGACACTAAGGACACTGCCTGGAAGATTGGCGCAGGCCTCAAGCTCAACCAGTATTTCGCGTTTGAAGCCGAGTACCTGGATTTAGGTGAAGCGGTATACACGGCAACCGATGGTGTTGATGTGGCGCGGACAACTGTGGCAACCGAAGGTTATGGCTTGAATGGCGTGCTCACGCTGCCGCTGGATGCGTTTAGCCTGTTTGCCAAGCTTGGCTATCATCGCTTGGAAACGGAAGGCGACTTCACTTTCAGTGGAGTAGACGTCCAAAGCACCTCTGATCAGGAGTGGATTTGGTCCTGGGGTGTGGGTGCGGGTTACAACTTCACCGAAAGCCTCGCTGTGGTTGCCGAGTTTGAACGCTATCGCGATGTCGCCGACTACTACGACCTTGACCTGATGTCGGCAGGGCTGCGCTACAGCTTCTGAGTATCTTGTAGGGCTGGCCAACAGCAGGGGAAGCTTCGGCTTCCCCTGTTTGCTTTCAGGCCTGCGCATCCGTTGGCTTAACGCCTCAGCGTAGTGGTTGCCGGCCAGGCGCACCCGCACAGTGCTTGAGTCAGAGACTAGCGGCTGAAAGCGAACGTCAGATATGTACGCGGCTGCAGCGCGTGCCTTCGGCGGTGCGGTAGAGGTAGGGTTCTAGCCTGCTTACAAGGACGGTTTCAAGCTCACCTGCCGCATCTACGCCGCCCGGATTTCGTGGATATATAGATGCATCCAAGCGGATGAATAGGTGGGGCGACAAGTACCGCATCAGTGTCCTGGTTGTGCAGGTCAACGATGATATAGAGTTGATCAACCAGTATAGCGTCGGGCGCTGTGATCGAGTTGTGGTGGCCAGTATGGATGCGCTGTCGTGCGGCGTTGATACTGCGGCACTGGTCGCGGACGATCATGCCAATGGCAGCGATGGCGAGGAGGGGCAGACGGTGCCTGTTGCCTGGGCGAAGCCTCGGCAACCGAGCAGGCCGGCACGAAGCGCTGCTAGCCGGAAAGTTGGCTATTGGCGTCTAACCTGTTTGATCTGAATGGGCGGCGAACTTGTTTTGCTGAGCGACTGCTGCATGCGTTGCAGTTGCCCTGAAAAAAGCCCCGCGCGCCAGGCGGCGAGCGGGGCGAAAGGTCAGTTACTGACCGGAGTCACGATCGGGAAGTCGCCAGAGGGCACTTCCACCATTTGCAGCAAGCCGAAGAAGGCGTTTGGTTCGCCGCTGATCTTGATCTGTCCCGCCTTCACCGCGTCGGGGAAGGTGGTTTGTTTCAACAGGATCTGGTCCAGGGTGCTGCGCGTCATGCTGACGGTGGCCTGCGCGTTGTCATCCTGCACGTCGGCGCGGTAGGTCAGCGTGGCGTGTTCCAGGTTGAGGCGGTAGTTCTCCTCGGTGTCGGTCAGCTGCCAGTTGATCACAAGGTGCTTGCCTTCGGCCTTGGCGGCGTCGAGGCGAACGGCCATGAGGTCGAAGAACATGCCGGTGTCGAGCGCCTGCAGAACGTCAGGAGACAGTGAGCCGACGGTAGGAGGCAGGGTGCCGTTGCGCAGTTCCTGAGCACCCATCAGATAGGCGCCGCGCCAGGTGCCTGCTTCTGCCTGGTAACCAAGCTGCTCCAGGGCATCGGCGCCCAGCTCGCGGGCGGCCTGATTGCTGGCATCGGCGTACACCACCTGATTCATCACGCTGGCCACCCAGCGGTACTCACCGTTCTCGTAATCCTTGCGGGCCTGTTCAATCACCTTGTCGGCGCCGCCCATGTACTCGATGGTTTTGGCGGCATTCTGCACTGGCGGCAGCGGGTTTAGGTTGGCCGGGTTGGCATCGTACCAGCCCATGTAGCGCTGGTAGATGGCCTTGGCGTTATGGCGCAGGGTGCCGTAGTAGCCACGCGCATACCATTGCTGATCCAGACTTTGCGGCAGGGCAATCTGTTCGGCGATATCGCCCGGCAGGTAGCCTTTGTTGATCATGCGCACCGACTGGTCGTGCAGGTATTTGTACATGTCACGCTGTACCGACAGGAAGCGCTTGATATCGTCCTGGTTCCAGACCGGCCAATGATGCTGGGCCACCAGAATGTCGGCTTCGTCACCGAAGCGCGCCAGCACCAGATCGATGTAGCGCGCCCAGGCACTGGCATCACGTACGGCGGCGCCGCGGATGGTGTAGACGTTGTGCATGTGCTGGCTGGTGATTTCCGCCGTGTTCAACACTTTGAAGTCGGGGAAATACATCATCATTTCCGATTCGGCTTCGGTGCCGTGGGCCATCTGGAACTGCACACGGATACCGTCGATGGTCAGCTCGCCATCGTCTGGCACGGTGTCGGTCGGGGCGATCAGCGAACGCTCACCCATCGACAGCGCCTTACCGAGACCTGTATCGACGTGACCGCGTTCGCCCGGCGGCAGCATGGCGCCAAACTGGTAAACGGCGCGGCGACTCATGGCCGCGCCGGCGATGACGTTCTCGGAGACCGCGTGCTCCATGAAGCCGGCCGGTGCGTAAATGCGTGTTTTGCCGGCGGCGACGTCTTCGTTGCTGGCGACACCCTTGACGCCGCCCCAGTGGTCGACGTGGTTGTGGGTGTAGAGCACGGCAACCACTGGCTTGCGCGGGCGGTTCTGGTAGTAAAGCTCCAGGCCCGCCTTGGCGGTTGAGGGCGACATCAGAGGGTCGATAATCAGCAGACCGGTGTCACCCTCGATGATGGTCATGTTGGCCAGATCCATACCGCGAATCTGGTACATGCCTTCGGTAACCTCAAACAGGCCGTGAATCGCATTAAGCTGAGCCTGGCGCCATAGGCTGGGGTTGACGGTCTCGGGGGCTGTGTCCTGATCGAGGAAAGCGTACTGGCTCATGTCCCAGGAAACAGAGCCATCGGGGTTGGTGACCTTGCCGTCGGGCAGTTGGGCGATGAAGCCGCGACGTGCATCGTCAAAGGCTTGCTGGTCGGCAAAGGGTAGCTGCTCCAGCACCGCCTTGTTGGCGCTCGCGGTGGTGGCAGTTGCCGGGTTGGGGGTTTGAGCTGCGTTGGCGGCCAGACTGATGGCGGTGGCCAGCGCGCCGGTAATTAGATGACGTGAGCGCATTTGAGACTCCCTGCTGGAGCGGCATTGTTGTTGTCGGAAACCGCTTTAAGCGGCTGCAGTCACTATAAAAAGCATAGCTCCTATATTTCCAATGCATTTTTACTCTTATTTCTATGCGTAATGTGCATGTAATTGGTTGGTGACGTGAAACTGAAGCATTGCCGTTGTAGGCTGAGTCGGTGGTTTTTCTATCGATAGAGGTGCGCGGTGGCTAATCCCGCGCGCCCCCTGCGAGGGCTCAAGCGTGCAGCTGCGTGGCCGGACGGCCGGAGGGCAGGTGGAATTAATCAGTGCTTCCCTAGGGTGGGTTAATTTATAATTTCGCGCTTTCACTTGCCCGGTCACCGGGCGCTGACAGCTGGAGGGTATGACCGAATTGATCAAGACGCCGTACTATCTCATCGACAAGAGCAAGCTTGAGCGCAACATGGAGAAGATCGCTTACGTGCGTGAACACTCCGGAGCCAAGGCGCTGCTCGCACTCAAGTGCTTTGCTACCTGGTCCGTGTTCGACTTCATGAGTCAGTACATGGACGGCACCACCTCTTCCTCCCTGAACGAAGTCAAGCTTGGCAAGATCAAGTTTCCGGGGGAGACCCATGCCTACAGTGTGGCCTATGCCGATGACGAGATCGACGAAGTCCTGGCGCACTCGGACAAGATTATCTTCAACTCCATCAGCCAGCTGACCCGCTTTCGTGAGGCGTCTGCCAACACGGTGCGTGGTTTGCGTCTGAACCCCGGCGTCAGCAGCTCGGACTTTCTGATTGCTGACCCGGCGCGCCCATTCAGCCGTCTAGGCGAGTGGGATGCTGCCAAGATTGAGGCGGTATTGCCGCTGATTTCCGGCTTTATGATCCACAACAACTGCGAGAACGGCGACTTTGGGCTGTTTGACCAGATGCTCGGACAGATCGAAGAGCGTTTCGGCCACCTGCTTGAACAGGTGAGCTGGGTCAGTCTGGGCGGCGGTATCCACTTTACCGGCGAGGGTTACCCGCTGGATCGTTTCTGCGCCCGCCTCAAGGCATTCTCCGAGCGCTACGGCGTTCAGGTTTACCTGGAGCCCGGCGAGGCCGCCATTACCCTGAGCACTTCCCTCGAAGTGACTGTGCTCGACACCCTCTATAACGGCAAGCAGCTGGCCGTGGTCGACAGTTCGATCGAAGCGCATATGCTCGATCTGCTGATCTACCGTCAGGAGGCCAAGATGGAGCCCTGCGATGGCCCGCACCAGTACATGGTGTGTGGCAAGTCGTGCCTGGCTGGCGACATCTTCGGCGAATTCAATTTTGACAGCGAGCTGAAGATCGGCGACCGCCTGTCCTTTATTGATGCGGCCGGTTACACCATGGTCAAGAAGAACTGGTTCAACGGCGTGAACATGCCCGCCATTGCGATCAAGGAACTTGATGGGTCGGTGAAACTGGTGCGCGAGTTCGGATTCCAGGATTACCTGGACAGCCTCTCCTGAGGCACAACCTACCCAGCCTTTCCAAGGAGGCGTTTCGAGGAAGAGAAATGAAGAAAAACGTTCTGATTATTGGTGCCGGTGGTGTGGCCCAGGTGGTCGCACACAAATGCGCCCAGCACAATGACGTGCTGGGTAACATCCATATCGCGTCGCGTACCGCCGAGAAGTGTCAGGCGATTGTGGACAGCGTAAAGGAAAAGGGCAGCCTCAAGGTTGCCGGTGAATTGCAAGCCCACGCCCTGAATGCTCTCGATATCGAGGCCACCAAGGCGTTGATTGACAAGACACAGTCGCAACTGGTGATCAATGTCGGATCGGCTTTCATCAATATGTCGGTACTGCAGGCCTGCATCGAAACCGGTGCGGCTTACCTGGATACCGCCATTCACGAAGAGCCGGACAAGATCTGTGAAACGCCGCCGTGGTATGCCAACTACGAGTGGAAGCGCAAGGAGCTGTGCGCTGAGAAGGGCATTACCGCCGTGCTTGGCGTGGGGTTTGATCCGGGCGTGGTCAATGCCTACGCTGCGGTGGCTGTGAACGAGTACTTCGATAGCGTCGAGGACATCGACATCATCGATATCAACGCCGGCAGCCACGGCAAGTACTTTGCAACCAACTTTGATCCGGAAATCAACTTCCGTGAGTTCACCGGACAGGTGTGGTCCTGGCAGAACAGCCAGTGGACCAGCAACAAGATGTTCGAGGTCAAGCGCACCGACGATCTGCCGGTTGTCGGCTCACAGACCAGCTACATGACCGGTCACGATGAAGTGCACTCGCTGTCGCAGAACCTGGGCGTGCCGAACGTGCGTTTCTGGATGGGCTTTGGTGAGCACTACATCAACGTGTTCACCGTGCTGAAAAACCTCGGCCTGCTGTCCGAGCAGCCGGTGACCACCGCCGAAGGTCTGGAAGTGATTCCGCTGAAAGTGGTCAAGGCGGTACTGCCCGACCCGTCGTCGCTGGCTCCCGACTACAGCGGTAAGACCTGCATCGGTGATGTGGTCAAGGGCAAGAAGGACGGCAAGGATAAGGAAGTGTTCATCTACAACGTAGCGGACCACGCCGAAGCCTACGCCGAAGTCGGTAGCCAGGGCATCTCCTACACCGCAGGCGTGCCGCCGGTTGCTGCTGCCATCCTGATCGCGCAGGGCGCCTGGGATGCCGGCAAGATGGTCAACGTCGAAGAGCTGGACCCCAAGCCGTTCATCAATCTGCTGAACGAAATGGGCCTGCCCACCCGCATCAAGGATGAGCAGGGCGATCGCGCTCTGAGTTTCTGAGTCGATGCGGTAAATAAAAAGGCCAGCGTTCGCGCTGGCCTTTTTGCGTTCAGGGTCGGCACGGTGCGTGTTGGTGCTTGAGTCGTTGCGGCTTGTATGGGGTATGATCCGGCATCGCCATATCGGCATGAACAAACACAGGTAGTGCTCAATGAACGCCCCCGCATCCCTTGATTCTCTTGCCGAACGCCTGGCTGGCGTTGGCGACGTCGAGTGTGTCACCCCCGACCTGAACGGCATTCCCCGTGGCAAGGTGATGACCGCAGACGGTTTTCTGGATGACCGCCGCTTGCAGCTGGCGCGCGGCGTGCTGCTGCAGTGCGTGATGGGCGGCTACCCGGACGCGCGGTACTACGGCAGTGACGATGGTGATCTGGTGCTGCGCCCGGTGCTGGAGCAGGTCCATCGCTTGCCCTGGACGGCACGCCCGCGTGCACTGGCGATCTGCGAGGCGGTGGAGTTGGACGGCCAGCTGTCCGGGCTGTCGACGCGGGCGCTGCTAAGTCGCATTGTCGAGCGTTATGCCGAACGCGGCTGGGCGCCGGTGGTGGCGACCGAGCTGGAGTTCTTCCTGTTCGAGCCGAACCGTGACGACACCCAGCCGTTTCAGCCGCCGGTGGGTTTAGACGGCCGCCGGGAAGCCGGCTACGGCGCCTTCAGTGTCAGCACCAGCAGCGGGCTGCGGCCGTTCTTTGATGAGCTGACCGACACCATGGCGGCGCTGGGTATTCCGCGTGACACCTTCATGCACGAGATGGGTGTCAGTCAGTACGAGATCAACTTTGTGCACGGTGATCCGCTGCTGATTGCCGACCAGACTTTCCTGTTCAAGCACGCGCTGCACGAGGTCGCCCTCAAGCACGGCCTGATCGCCGTGTGCATGGCCAAACCGCTGGCGCGGGTGCCGGGCTGCTCGATGCACATCCACCAGAGCGTGGTGGAGCAGGGCAACGGCAACAATATCTTTACCGAAACGGCGAGCGGCGAGGCGACAGCGACGTTTGAGCACTTTATCGGCGGCCTGCAGCACTGCATGGGCGAGCTGACGTTGCTGATGGCTCCTTACGTCAATTCCTACCAGCGCTTCTGCCATGCCTACGCCTCGCCCAACAACCTGTGCTGGTCGCACGACAACCGTTCGGCTGGCCTGCGCATTCCGGCCAGCGGCCCGGAAGCGCGCCGGGTTGAAAATCGCCTGCCCGGCGCCGACGCCAACCCCTATCTCAGCGTGGCTGCGTCACTGGCTGCGGGGTTGTACGGTATCGACAACCAGTGCCAGCCGTCGGCACCGGCGCAGGGCGAGTTTGAAGCACCCGATGAGCTGACCTTGCCTGGTACCTTGCACGACGCCATTCAGCGCCTGGATCGCAGCACCCTGGCGCGCGAGCTGTTCGGCGCCGAGTTTGTCGACGGCTACCTTGCCAGCAAGCGGATGGAGCTGCAGAGCTATATGGATGAAATTACGCCGTGGGAGAGGCGCTTCCTCGGCAGCCAGGTTTAGCAAGTCGCTGAGAAGCTACCTGCGTTGCCATCGCTGCGTTAAAAATCGCCTCAGGCGCGAGTCCGATCGAAGTGCTCATTTACAATCCGTAAAGTCGAGCGCGACTCCGATCGCTTCTCGGCGATCTTTGCCTTGCGCTGCCTGCCTCGCCAACGCTTCTCAACCACTTGCGGTGTAAGCTGCGACGCTAACCGTCGCAGCCCGGTGATAGACTGGCGGCTGTTTCCAAAGCAGGAGCTCACATGCAGGACGCCAACAGCCTCGCCCCCGGTTTGATGATCATCCACGGCAACCGCCTGGAGACGTTGCGCGAGCTGGCGGTGGACTGGATGCGGGCGCACCCGCTGGCGCCGCTGGAAAACGAAGTCATCCTGGTGCAGAGCAACGGCATCGCCCAATGGCTGCAGATGGCGCTGGCCGCCGACCCTGCGCAGGGCGGCTGCGGCATTGCGGCGGCGCTGGATGTGCAGTTGCCGGCGCGCTTTCTCTGGGACAGCTACCGCGGCGTACTGGGCCGCGACAGCGTGCCCGAGCAATCCCCGCTCGACAAACTACCGCTGACCTGGCGGCTGATGCGCTTGCTGCCCGCGCTGCAAGACCAGCCTGATTTTGCCCCGCTCAAACGCTTTCTCGCCGATGACCACGACTGCCGCAAGCGCTACCAGCTGGCGGTGCGGCTGGCCGACCTGTTCGACCAGTATCAGGTCTACCGCGCCGACTGGCTGAACGACTGGGCCGCCGGGCGCGACCATATCGGGCTGGCGCGCACCGGTCCGCGACCGCTGGATGACGAGGAACGCTGGCAGCCGGCGCTCTGGCGCGCGGTGCTGGCGGACGTGGGGGCTGAGCGCCTGAGTGACAGCCGGGCGGGCATCCATCCGCGTTTTGTCCAGCACCTGCTCGACTGTGACAGCCGACCGGCCAGCCTGCCGCGACGGGTGATCGTATTTGGTATTTCATCGCTACCCGCGCAGACGCTCGAGGCGTTGGCGGTGATCGGGCGTTTTTCTCAGGTACTGCTTTGCGTGCTCAACCCCTGCGAGTACCACTGGGGCGATATCGTTGCCGATCAGGACCTGCTGCGCCACGAATACCGCCGTCAGCAACGGCGGCCGGGCAGCCCGATGCAGTTGGACGAGAGCACTCTGCATCAGCACGCTCATCCGCTGCTGGCCGCCTGGGGCAAGCAGGGCCGCGACTACATCAACCTGCTCGATCAGCACGATGAGCTCGCCACTTACGAGGCGCGTTTTGCCGACATAGCCGGTGGCCGGGTTGACCTGTTTGAAGCGCCTTCTGGCGATACGCTGCTGCAGCAACTGCAGCAGGACATTCTGCAGCTGCGACCGCTGGTCGAGTCTCGCGCATTGTGGCCAGCGGTTGATACCTCGCAAGATCAATCCATTCGTTTTCATCTGGCGCACAGCCCCCAGCGCGAAGTGGAAGTACTGCATGATCAACTGCTCGCCGCCTTTGCTGCTGACCCGGATCTCAAGCCGCGCGACATCATCGTCATGGTGCCGGACGTCAATCTGTATGCGCCGCACATTCAGGCAGTGTTCGGCCAGCACAGCGGTGACGACCCGCGGGCGATTCCCTTTACCCTGGCCGATCAGGGCCAGCGCGGTCAGGAACCGCTGCTGATTGCACTGGAGCATTTGCTGCGTTTGCCCGACAGCCGACTGCCGGTCAACGAAGTGCTCGATCTGCTCGACGTGCCAGCGCTGCGCAGTCGTTTTGGTCTGAGCGAGGCTGACCTGCCGACCCTACAACGCTGGATCGAGGGCGCAGGCATCCGCTGGGGGCTGGACCAGCAACGCCGCGCTGAGTTGGGCTTGCCTGCGGGCCTGGAAGCCAACAGCTGGCGTTTTGGCCTGCGCCGGATGCTGCTGGGTTACGCCAGCGGCGGTGCCGATGCCTGGCAGCAAATCGAACCCTATGACGAAATCGGCGGGCTGGATGCCGCGCTGATCGGTCCGCTTAACGGCCTGCTGGATGCACTCGACCGCCACGAAACCCAGCTGGCCGATGCGGCCCTGCCGACGATCTGGGGCGAACGCCTGCGACAGTTGCTGGACGACTTTTTTGTCGCCGACAGCGACCGTGATCAGTTGCTGCTGGCGCAACTGCACGAAGGGCTGGCCGACTGGTTGGAGCTGTGCGACAGCGTTGCGCTGGATGTCGCGCTGCCGCTTAATGTGGTGGCCGAGGCCTGGCTTGACGGAGTGGGCCAGAGCCAGCTCAGCCAGCGTTTTCTCGCCGGTGCGGTCAACGTCTGCACGCTGATGCCGATGCGCGCCATTCCGTTCAAACGTATCTGCCTCTTGGGCATGAACGACGGCGACTATCCGCGCGCGCAGCCGCCGCTGGATTTCGACCTGATGGGCAAGGACTACCGCCCCGGCGATCGCTCGCGGCGCGAAGACGACCGTTACCTGCTGTTGGAAGCACTGCTCTCGGCCCGCGATGCGCTGCATATCAGTTGGGTGGGTCGCAGCATTCGCGACAACAGCGAACGGCCGCCGTCGGTGCTGATCGGCCAACTGCGCGACCATTTGGCCGCTGGTTGGCACACGGCGGATGGCGCTGACCTGTTGCACGCGCTGACCGTTGAGCATCCGCTGCAACCCTTCAGTCGCGCCTATTTCAGCGCCGATTCCGCGCTGTTCAGTTACGCCAGCGAGTGGCGTCAGCTGCACGACTCCCATGCTGGCGATGATGCAGACCAGCCGCTGGCGCCGGTCACGCTGGAGGCGCCCATTGAGCTGCTGGCGCTGCAACGCTTCTTGCGTAATCCGGTCGAGCACTTCTTTGCCGCCCGGCTGAAAGTCTGGTTGCAGGAACAGCAAAGCAACACCGAAGACGATGAGCCCTTTGCGCTCGACGGCCTGCAACAACATCAGCTCAGCCAGTGGCTGCTGGAGCAGGTGCAGCAGGCTGACCTGCAGGATGACTGGCAAGCGTTGCTGTTGGAGCAGGCGAGCCGTCTGCAGCAGCGCGGCAGCCTGCCGCTGGCCGGTTTTGGTGCGTTGACGCTGGCCCAGTTGGTCGAGCCGCTAGGCGGTCAGCTGGAGCGCTTCCGTGAGCAGCTGCTGTTGTGGGATCAGCCGCTGGAGTATCCACTGCCGTTGCAGGCGTCGGCTAGTACGGCGGAAGCGAAGATTGAGGTGGTCAGCTGGCTCGCTGGCGTGCGCCGCTGCGCCCAGCTGGATGGGCTGATGCGGGTGCAGTTGGTGACCGGCAAGCTGCTCGGAAAAAAAGGCGTGCCGCGTTGGCGCAAGCTGCTGAGTGAGCTGTGTCAGCATGTGCTGGCGGCGGCCTCGGGGCATCGCCTCACCACCGGCCTGATCAGCGCCGATGCCAGCATTCAACTGCTACCGCTGGAGCAAGAACGTGCCGGGCGCATCGTGAATGACTGGCTGCTTGGCTACCTCCAAGGCCTGAAGCGACCGCTGCCGGTGGCGGTGGAAACCGCCTTTGCCTGGCTGACCGAAGGCAAGGAGGAGAAGCGCCTCGGTGCTGCCAAACTCTGTTTTGAGGGCAACGACTTTAGCAGTGGCGAGGTGGACGGCAGCCCGGCCCTGCAGCGCAGCTATCCCGACTTTGCCAGCCTGCAGGCGAGCGACGAGTTTATCGGCTGGGCGCAGTCACTCTATCAACCGCTGGCGCAGGCAATTGAGGATCAATGGCTGATGATTACCGTGGCCGGGGAGGGCGAGGCATGAGCAATCAACGCCCTCTGGCCCTGCGCTGCCCGCTGCGCGGCAGCCGCCTGATTGAGGCCAGTGCCGGTACCGGCAAGACCTTTACCATCTCAGCTCTCTACCTGCGGCTGGTGCTCGGCCACGGCGAGGGCGACAGCGCTTTCAGTCGTGAACTGCTGCCGCCGGATGTGCTGGTCGTAACCTTTACCGAAGCCGCCACCCAGGAGCTGCGCGACCGCATCCGCGCACGGCTGGTCGAGGGCGCGCAGGCGTTTCGTGGCGAACTGAGTGAGCCGGACCCGATTCTCTCCGGCCTGCTGGCGGATATCCCCGAAGCCGAGCACCCCAGCGCCGCGCGCAAGCTGGATATCGCCGCACAGTGGATGGATCAGGCCGCGGTCTCGACCATTCACAGCTGGTGCCAGCGCATGCTGCGCGAACACGCCTTTGACAGCGGCAGCCTGTTTACCCAGACGCTGGAAACCGACCAGCGCGACCTGCTGGCCGAGGTGGCGCGTGATTACTGGCGCTTGCATTGCTATCACCTGCGCGGTGCCGCGCTCAGCTGGGTGCAGCAGATTTGGCAGCAGCCCGATACGCTGCTTGGCAAGACACGGCTGCTGTTCAACCCCGCATCCGCAGAACCGGCAACGGCGTTGCAAGCGCTGCTGGACCAGGCACTGGCCCAGCGCGATGCGCAGCTGGCTGAACTCAAGGCCCCGTGTGCCGAGTGGGCGGACAGCCTGGAAGTGCTGCTGGATCAGGCGGTTGAGCAGGGAGTGGTCGACAAGCGCAAGATTCAGAAGCGCTATTACGCACCCTGGTTCGCGACCCTGCGCCAATGGGCGCTGACGCCGGAGCAGGTGAAGCTGGAGTTGCCGGCGGCGGCTTGGGCGCGGCTCAGCGAAGACGGCCTCGGCGAGGCCTGGAAGAAGGGCGATGTGCCCGATCATCCGGCGCTGCGCGGCTTGCCGCAGTTGCGCGAGGCACTGGCGGCGTTGCCCAATCCCGAGAGTGATGCGCTGCGTCACGCGGCGGACTGGATGTCGGTGCGCTTCGAGGCGGAAAAGCGCCGCCGTGCGCAGATGGGCTTCGACGATATGCTGACCCGGCTCGATGCCGCGCTGCAGGGCCCCAACGGCGACCGGCTGGCGGACGTCATCCGGCAGCAGTTTCCGGTCGCGCTGATCGACGAGTTTCAGGATACCGACCCGCTGCAGTACCGCATCTTCGACCGTATCTATCGGGTGGCTGAAAATGACCAGGACAGCGCGCTGCTGCTGATCGGTGACCCCAAACAGGCGATCTACGCCTTCCGCGGCGCGGATATTCACACTTACCTGCGGGCCCGTGGCGACACCGCCGGGCGGCATGAGAATCTGGATACCAACTTCCGCTCCAGCCAGCCGATGGTCGCGGCGGTGAACCGGGTATTTGAGCAGGCCGAGCAGCACTTTGCTGCTGGCGCCTTCCTGTTCCGCCAGGGCAATGACAACCCTATGCCGTTTCTGCCGGTGCAGGCGCGCGGACGCAGCGAAGTGTGGAGCTACCAGGGGGAACGGGCGCCGGCCCTGACCGCCTGGCTGCTGGAGTCGGAAGAGCCGTTGACGGGCGATACCTATCGGCGGGAAATGGCCGAGCGCTGTGCCAGCGAGATGACCGCCTTGCTGCAGGCCGGGCAGCAGGGCAGCGCCGGTTTTGCGCGCAGCGACCAACCGTTTGCGCCGGTACGCCCGGCCGATATGGCGGTGCTGGTACGTACCGGCCGCGAGGCGCAGCTGATTCGTGATGCCTTGGCCGCGCGCGGTGTACGCAGTGTGTATCTGTCTGACAAGGATTCGGTGCTGGCCACCCAGCAGGCGCAGGATGTGCTGCGCTGGTTACGCGCCTGTGCCGAGCCGGGCAACGACCGTCTGCTACGCGCGGCGCTGGCCAGCCACAGCCTGCACCTTAACTGGCAGGCGCTGGATCAGCTGAACCAGGACGAGCGCCTGTGGGAGCAACGGGTCGACCAGTTTCGCGATTACCGACGCATCTGGCAGCGCCAGGGTGTGCTGCCGATGTTGCACCGGCTGCTGCACGACTTTGCGCTGCCTGCCCGGTTGCAGCAGCAGGACGATGGCGAGCGAGCGCTGACCAACCTGCTGCATCTGGCCGAACTGCTGCAACGCGCGGCCCGCGAGCTGGATGGTGAGCAGGCGCTGATCCGCCACTTGGCCGAGCTGATCCGCCGCGCTGACGAGGGCGCAGGTGACGAACAGGTGCTGCGGCTGGAAAGCGACGCCGAGCTGGTCAAGGTGGTGACCATTCACAAGTCCAAGGGTCTGGAGTATCCGCTGGTATTTCTGCCGTTCATTTGCCTGAGTCGCCCGGTGCGGGCCGATCAGCCGCTGCGCCTGAGCGACGGCTGGGTACTGAAGCCGGATGCCGATCAGGTGGCCGAGGCCGACCGCGAGCGTCTCGGTGAAGATCTGCGGCTGCTCTATGTAGCGCTGACGCGCGCCTGCCACGCCTGCTGGTTGGGTATGGCCGATCTCAAGAGCGGCAACAACAAGCAGTCGGTACTGCATCACAGCGCGATCGCCTGGCTGCTCGGTGGCGGCGCGACGCTGGAATCGTCTGGCCAGTTGAAAGACTGGCTGGCGCGCTGGCAGCCGGACGGCGAGGTGGTCGCGCTGCAGGCCGCCCCCGGGCCGCGTGACGACCGCTTGCAGCTGCTGGATGACGGCCCGGCGCTGGTCGATGCCCGCAGCCCATCCCATGGGCGTTTTGATTCCTGGTGGATCGGCTCCTACAGTGCGCTGGCGCTCAGCGGCGAGAGTACCGACAGTGCGCTGGCCGAGTGGATTGCCGACGACGAGCGCCAGAGTCGCTTTGTGCCGCTGCGCCGTGGCGAGCAAGCAACCATTCACCGCTTCCCGCGTGGCCCGCAGCCCGGCACCTTTTTGCACGGCCTGCTGGATTTGGCGGCACAGGAGGGCTTCGCGGCCTTGCAAGATGCCGAGCGTTGCCGCCGTTGGCTGGCGCCGCGCTGCCAGCGCCGTGGTTGGGGCGAGTGGAGTGAATGCCTGAGCGACTGGCTGGTTCAACTGCTGCAGCGTCCTGGACTGGTGCCGGATACGACGCTGGCACTGGGGGAACTGCCGCAATCGCGCTACCAGAGCGAGATGGCCTTTATGTTTGCGGCGGGCAAAGTGGACGTGCAGCAGGTCGATCGCCTGGTCACGGCGATGACGCTGGATGGCCTGCCGCGTCCGGCGTTGCAGCGTGATCGTCTGAATGGTCTGTTCAAGGGCTATATCGATCTGGTGCTGGAGCATGAAGGGCGTTATTACGTGCTCGACTACAAATCCAACTGGCTGGGTGCGACCCCGGCCGACTACAGCGAGGCGGCCATGAGCCGTGCGCTGCTGGAGCACCGCTACGATCTGCAGTACGTGTTCTACCTGCTGGCGCTGCACCGCCAGTTGCGGGCGCGGTTGCCCGATTACGACTACGACCGCCACATTGGCGGCGCGCTCTACTGGTTTGTCCGCGGCGTCGACGCCGAGAACGGCGGCATCTGCCACCAGCGCCCGCCGCGCGAATTGATTGAAGCGCTGGACCGCCTGTTTGCCGGTCAGCCGGTTGAGGAGATTGACCATGCAGGGTGATCAACTGGATCTGCTCGGCACACTCGACCGTTCCGCCGCGCAGCTCGATAGCGCAACCGCGCTGCTGCAATTACTGGATGACTGGCAGGCCAACGGTTGGTTGCGGGCGCTGGATCGTGCCTTCGCCGGCTTTCTGCTGGAGCAGGCGCCGGACACCGGCCCGGCGGTGCTGCTGGCGGCGGCGCTGGTCAGTCACCAATTGGGCCATGGGCATGTTTGCCTGGATCTGGCCGCGACGCTGGCCGAACCGGACTTTGCCCTGTCATTGCCGCCGGAGGGCGAAAGTCTGCTTGATACACCGTTACCCTCGGCGGTGCTGGCGGGCGTCACGCTGGAGAGCTGGTGCGCGGCGCTGCGGGCCAGCCGGGTAGTTGATAGCGAGCAGCCGGAGCAGGGTAGCTGCCCGCTGGTGCTGGTTGGCCAACGCCTGTATCTGCGCCGCTACTGGCAGCACGAGCGGCACGTGGTCTCGAGCCTGCATCAGCGCCTGCAGCAACCGCTGCCTGTGGCTGAGGATCTGCCCGCGCGGCTGGATGCCCTGTTTGCCGGCAGTCAGCAGAACCCTGACTGGCAGCGCATCGCCTGCGCGCTGGCCGCGCGCGGGCGCTTCAGCATCATCACCGGTGGCCCCGGCACCGGCAAGACCACCACGGTGGTGCGGCTGCTGGCGCTGCTGCAGACCCCAGCGGTTGAGGCCGGCAAGCCGCTGCGTATCCGCCTGGCCGCACCGACCGGCAAGGCCGCCGCGCGGCTGACCGAATCCATCGGCAGGCAAGTAGGAGCATTGCCGGTCGACGACGCGGTGCGCAATGCCATTCCGACCGAGGTCAGCACCCTGCACCGGTTGCTCGGCAGCCTGCCGGACAGCCGCCATTTTCGTCATCACGCGGGCAACCCGCTGGCGCTGGATGTGCTGGTGGTGGACGAAGCCTCGATGATTGACCTGGAAATGATGGCCAATGTGCTGGCCGCGCTGCCGCCGCAGGCGCGACTGGTATTGCTGGGAGACAAGGATCAGCTCGCCTCGGTTGAAGCAGGCGCGGTATTGGGCGATCTGTGTCGACGTGCCGATGCCGGGTGCTACTCGCGGGCTACGCTGGAGTGGTTGCAGCAGGTCACTGGTCAGTCAGTGATGGAGGCGGGCTTGCAGGCCGGTGATGAGGCGACCCATCTGCTGGAGCAGCAGACCGCCATGCTGCGTCATTCTCACCGCTTTGGCGCTGCCAGCGGCATCGGTGAGCTGGCCCGCGCGGTCAATCGCTGCGACGCCACCGCCGCACGCGACCTGCTGCAACGCGGCAAATTTGACGACATTCAGAGTCGCCGCCTGAATGGCAGCAACGACCCGGTGTTCAGCGCATTGGTGTTGGGCGGTGAAGGCGCGCTGCCGGGCTATGGCGCTTATCTGAGCACACTCAGGGCGCAGCGCCCGGGGGCAGATGTACCTGCTGATGATCTGTGCTGGGAGGCTTGGGCTGCCGCCGTGCTGAGCGCCTTTGATCGCTTTCAGTTGCTTTGCGCGGTACGCCGAGGGGACTGGGGCGTTGAGGGGATCAACCAGCGCGTCGCTGACCTGCTGACCCGCCGCGGCCTGCTGCGTGCCGACAAGCTTTGGTACGAAGGCCGCCCGGTGCTGGTCACCCGCAACGATTACAGCCTGGGCTTGATGAACGGCGATATCGGCATTGCCCTACGCATTCGTGAGCCCGCCTTGCACGCCGGTCAGGTGGAGACTGAGGCGCTGCGCGTCGCCTTCCCGCGTAACGATGGCAAGGGCGGCATTCGCTTTGTATTGCCCAGTCGCCTGCCGGATGTGGAAACCGTGTTTGCCATGACCGTGCACAAATCTCAGGGCTCGGAGTTCGAGCACGCTGTGCTGGTGCTGCCCGAGGCGCGTAACCCGGTGCTGACCAAGGAGCTGGTCTACACCGCCATTACCCGCGCCAGTAAACACTTCAGCTTGCTGGAAAGCCGGCCCGGTGTATTGGAGGCGGCGGTGCAAACGCCGGTGCGGCGCATCAGCGGGCTGGATTTGGGCGCGGCAGCCAACTGATCACATGCCGTTCATGCAGTCTGCTGGCGGGCTCGACCGGATTCATGAGCTGTTCCAGGTTACGCACGATCAGTTGTTCCGGCAGATAGCACGCGCGGTAGTTCTTGTAGCTGGATGACTTGCCCCTCGAACAGGGCAATCTGATGGCTCGCTCGGCTACCTCGGGTTTCAAGGGGACGGCTGTACAAGGCACCGGCGCCACCCGCAGGGCCAGGCGCTGTCGGTCGCTTATCTAGAGCGATTGCACTCCCTTCGCCTTGTCTAGCCAAAACGGGGTTCCCGGCAGGCGGGCAAACGAAACGGCAACAGACCCTGGTTCAATTCAGGCGAAATAATCCTGCATCCAGTCAAACAGTGTTTGGCTGCGCATCTCTGCTAGCGGCATCTGCTTGAATTCACCGCCAACCTCTTCCTCCCGGGTGACGAACTGGTAGAGCACCACGCCCGGGTGTTGGTCATGCAGGATAAGGGTGATGCGCCGCTGGGTTCGCAGGCAGTCCAGGGTCAGCACATCAGCGGGGATGCCGACATCACGCATGCTCTGGCGCACCTCCACCACAGGGTTGATGTGCTGATGCGCCGCTTGAATCTGTGTGTGGGCGTCGCTGACCAGGTCGGACAGGGTTTTCAACGGATCGACAGACACGGGTACTCCGGTTTAAAGGGAAAAGGCGGCGCAGTTGCGTGGCGATGGGGGCGGCAGATGAGAGATGCGACCGCGCCCTTTTTGCTCAGCCCGTCGACGCGCCTGGTTGACCAGTTTATGGGGGCTGGCCGATATCGACAAACGTGCAGGAGCAGGTTGCCCTGGCGAGTCGATATCTTTGTTGCCGCGTGGTAGCGTGGAGGAGGCCTCGTATTGAGCGGTTATCGTGCAGGCTGTTGTTGCAAGGGGCGCGACGCCGCTGTTGCTGGTTTCGCGTTTTCTGCTGCGGTTTGAAGCGCTAACCCAGCTCCCGCGCTGCCGACACTAGCGCCTTGAACAAGCGGCGTTGGCGCGGCAAAAACAGCAGAAACTCCGGATGCCATTGCACGCCCATGACAAAGTGCCGGCCGGGCGCTTCGATAGCCTGGGTGATCTGGTCCAGGTCGCGCGCGCTGACCACCAGACCCTCGCCAAGCTGGTTAATGGCCTGGTTGTGCAGGCTGTTGATGCGCGCGCGCTGCACCCCCAGCAGGCGCGCGAGGTGGCTGCCGGCATCTACGCAGAGGGTTTTCAGTGGCAAGATGGTGCGCCGGTGTGAGGTCAGCTTGCGACGTGAGCGCAGGTCCTGAAACAGGTTGCCGCCGCAGCGTACATTCAGCAACTGCGCTCCCCGGCAGATGCCCAGCAGCGGCAGGCCGCGGTGCAGGGCGTCGTCGATGACTGCCGTTTCGAGGGCATCGCGGGCGGTGTCATAGCGCGGTTTGACCTCGGGCTCGGCGGCATACAACACCGGGTCGATGTCGTGACCGCCGGTCACCACTACGCCGTCATAGCGTGGCAGACGGCGCTCGTCGCCCGGTTCCAGTTGGATGGGCACGCCGCCGTAGTAGCGGATTGCACGGGCTACCAGAAAGCGCGGCCCGAAGGCCCCGCGTCGGGGGCCGGTAATGGCAATGCGCGGGCGGTTCATGGCGCGTCGCTGCTGAGCCAGTCCCGTTCAACCTGCCGTGGCCAGCTGTCCAACAGCCTGCCCAGCCCTTGATCTAGCCATTGCTGGTACGCCTCGCAGCAGCGCTGCAGGCGTTCCAGATCGCAGGCTAGTCGCTCAATCTGCAACCAGTCATTCCAGGCGGGGGTCATGTCCCAACCGGGCTCGTCGATACGGCAGTCGGGCAGACGGTAGTGGAAGGTGGGGCGCGCCTTGATCAGCGGGTCCGGAGCGCGGGCCAGCACGCGTTCCTCGTCAAGGTGGCGAAACAGCGGCAGCATGTCCAGTGCGCGGTTGCGGGTCGGGTTGTGCTCCAGGTAGTCATCAATCAGTTGGGCCTGCTCGGGCCAGTATTCGGGCGAGGTGACGCGTTTGACGTAGGCGGCCGGGAACGGGTCCACGTAGGTGGTGATACGCCGCGCCAGGTTCACCTCGGTGCGCTCGGCCAGCCAGTCATACAGACACAGGAAGGCTTTCAAATAGGCGGTGATGGTGTCGGCGCGGTCGTCCGGAATCTCCGGGTTGAACTGCATGCCAAAGGCGTTGGTCAGGCGGTCGCCGGTGCCCTTGGCGCCAGCCTCGCGCAGTCGTGCGATCAGCGCGTTGACGCCATCCAGCCGGTCCAACGGCAGCGGCGGGCTGACCAGCTCGGCGGGCACCAGCGCTTCGGCGACCCACATCAGGGCGTCCTCGGCGGAGCTCATCAGCTCGGCTGAGCGCGGATCGTCGGGGCGGGGCTTGCGGCCCAGGCGCTTGACCAGGCTGGAGTCCAGCTCGACCACCCAGTCGCCGGCGTCATCGCCCGTCAGGCGGCGTTCGTAGCGGCCGGGTTGCTCAATCTGGTAGTTACCTGTGCTGGCGACCAGCTGGCTCAGGCGGTCGATATCGATGCCGTTCATTTCCAGCTCGATGCCAACGCGGCGCAGAACGCCGTCGCTGGTGTGGGTGCGCGGTGGCATGGTGATGGTGGGCATGGGCCTCTCTCCTGCGGCGTTTGCAGCGGCGCTGGCGGTGATCGGTGCATGATCTGGGCGCCGCTGGTGTAGAATCCTCGTTACTTCCTTTTTACACACAGGTATGACATGAGCAAGCTTTCGGAGTTTCGCGCTGCTGAACGTGAGTTGGCTGCGCAGTTGGAACACCTTGAAAAACTCAAGAAGGACAGTGGCTTGCAGCAAGAGCTGGCCTTTAATGAGGAGCTCAAGGCACTGATGGACAGTTATGGGATGACCGCGCGCCAAGTGCTCACTATCTTGCGCTCAGCACCTTAAACTGCCGCCTGGACATGCACGCAGACCCACCAGGCAAACGGGCGCTGCTGGACGCCGCCGAGCGCCTGGCAGCCAACAGTCGCTGTCTGACCAGCTTGGGCTTGCGTGAGCTGGCCCGCGAGGCGGGTCTCAACCCCAATACCTTCTACCGCCATTTTCGCGACATGGAAGACCTTGGCCTGCAGCTGTTGCGCCAGTCCGAGGGTGAGCTGCGTGCCGCGCTGCGGGCGCTCCGGCACCAGGCCGCCAATGAGGTGGAGCAAGGCGCCGGTGAAAACGGCGTGAGCAAGGGGCAAGCGGTTTGTCGGCAAACGCTGCGCCTGTACTTCGACTATGCGTACGCCAACCGTTCACGGGTTTTGATTGCGGTGCGCGAGCTGCATGGGCCGTCGCTGGCGTTGCGCAACGAGTTGCAGCGGCAGATGGACGAGTTTGCCGACGATATGGCCGAAGACATCCTTGCACTGGGCCTGATGCCGCTGCAGGTCTCGGCGCAGCAGGTGCGTCGTATCGCCGGTATGGTCAACCGCAACATGCTCTTTCAATCGCTCGATTATCTGGGTGAGCCGGCCCGGCGCAGCGAGATTCTAAGCCAGGCCGAAGAGCAGGTCATGATGCTCTTTACCGGTGCCGTGGCGCTGCATCAGCGCGGTGAATTAAGGCCCTGAGTCGGCCCGGAAATTTCACTAATACCCGGCAACTGGCTATCATTAGCGGGCTTTGACACTAAAAACATCGGCCACAGCATGATTGCGGAGGCATAAAACGATGTCATCGCCGCGCACCGCAAGGTGCATTTTCAATACCCCCTGGGGGTTTCAATCGTTGCCGCCGGACCGCGTCTGGGCGCTGGTGGCACGTCAACGGGCATTAGCCTGCAACTGCAATGCAGCATCGGAGCATACAGATGGCGAAAGAACCATTGCATGATCACGACCAAGCGGCCGACCCGAGCGGCCACGACGGCATCCCGGCACCGACCGGCGAGGCTAATCTGATCGATACTGATTACGTTATTGGTCAGGACAACATTTCTGGCAGTTTTGTTTTCAACCTGGACATCCACGGCAAGGTGTTCACCATCTCGGCGCTGAGTGTGGTGCTGTTTGTGGTGATTACCCTGGCGCTGCAGGCTGAAGTCGCACCGCTGTTCACTGCGCTGCGCGACTGGCTGACCGGCAACCTGGCCTGGTTCTTCCTGGGCGCTGCCAATATCTTTGTACTGCTGTGTCTGGGGCTGATCGTCTCGCCGCTGGGTAAGGTGCGCATCGGCGGTATGGATGCCAAGCCTGATTACGGCTATCTCGGCTGGTTTGCCATGCTGTTTGCTGCCGGTATGGGCATCGGCCTCATGTTTTACGGCGTATCCGAGCCGATGTCGCATTTCTCAACCTCGCTGGGTGGCGTCAGCGTTGGTGAGGACGGACTGCGCACCGACTGGGCGCCGCTGGGCGGCGCTGCGGGGGATGTGGCTGCTGCCGAGCGTCTTGGCATGGCTGCGACCATCTTCCACTGGGGTCTGCATCCTTGGGCGATCTACGCGGTAGTGGCACTGGCGCTGGCGCTGTTCTCCTTCAACAAGGGGCTGCCGCTGACCATTCGCTCGATCTTCTATCCGATCCTGGGTGAGCGAGTCTGGGGCTGGCCGGGCCACGTGATCGATACCCTGGCGGTGTTTGCCACCCTGTTTGGTCTGGCGACCTCTCTGGGGTTTGGCGCCGAGCAGGCGACGGCGGGTTTGCACTATCTGTTCGATCTGGGCTCTGGCAACGTCACCAAGGTGCTGCTGATCGTCGGCATTACCGGCATTGCGCTGCTCTCGGTTGTGGCCGGGCTGGACAAGGGCGTGAAGCGTTTGTCTGAGATCAACATGGTGCTGGCCATCTTGCTGATGGGCTTTGTCATCATTGTTGGCCCGACCCTGGCGATTGCCGCCGGGTTCTTCGACAACCTGCTGGCCTATGTAACCAACCTGCCGGCGCTGTCCAACCCGATAGGTCGTGAAGACGCCAACTTTACCCAGGGCTGGACCGCCTTCTACTGGGCCTGGTGGATCAGCTGGTCGCCCTTCGTCGGCATGTTTATCGCGCGCGTCAGCCGCGGTCGCACTGTACGTGAGTTCCTGATCGCTGTGCTGCTGGTGCCGTCTCTGGTATCGGTACTGTGGATGACCGCGTTCGGCGGTACCGCCATCGGCCAGTTCATCACCGAAGGATTCACCGGTGTGCAGGACGCAGCCCTGGAGCTCAAGCTGTTCGTGATGCTCGGTGAGCTGCCGCTGACGGCGATCACCTCCTTTGTCGGCATCATTCTGGTTATCGTGTTCTTTGTAACCTCCTCGGACTCCGGCTCGCTGGTGATTGACACCATCACCGCTGGCGGCAAGGTCAATGCGCCGGTGCCGCAGCGGGTGTTCTGGGTGATCATCGAAGGCGTGGTAGCCATCGCATTGTTGCTGGGCGGCGGCCTGGCCGCCTTGCAGGCGATGTCGGTATCTACCGGCCTGCCATTCACCATCGTACTGCTGGTGGGCTGTATCGCCATCATCAAGGGGTTGATGACCGAGCCGCGTTAAGGGCTTGGCAACCTCTTGCATAAGGCCGGTCTTCCAGGTGGAAGACTGGCCTTTTTTGTTTGTATCAGGCGCGCAGGGTAGGATAAGGCTCGCCCGCGCGGCCCCGGCTAGAGCGCGCCTTCTGATGGCGCGTCGGGCGACGGTTATTCACTGAAATGGTGCAATTGTGGCAAAAGTAGATATGCGAACGGAGCGCTCCAAGCAGAGCCGCCAGGAAATCATGCGCAAGATTCTGGATGCGGCGATTGCCGAGTTCAGTCAGCACGGATTTCAGGGGGCATCGACCCAGGCGATCGCTGAACGTGCGCAGCTCAAGAAGTCGCAACTGCACTACTACATCGAAGACAAGGAAGCGCTCTACTCGCAGGTGCTGAGCATGGTGCTGGAGAGCTGGCGCAACTTCTTCGTGTTTGGCGCCGAGCCGGAGCTGACGCCGCGCGAGGCGTTGAGCGAGTTTGTGCGGGTCAAGCTGAACTACGCGCTGGAAAACCCGGAGCTTTCGCGGATCTTCACCATGGAAGTGCTGAGCGGCGGGGCGCGGCTGGAGAACTACTGGCCGGGCGCCATGGAGGCAACGCATGCCAAGGTTGCGAAGATCAACAGCTGGGTATCCGACGGCGCGCTGCGCCCGCTCGACGGCCGCCTGCTGATCATGCATATCTGGGCGTTGACCCAGTATTACTCCGACTACACCCTGCAGGCAGAGATGCTACTGGAGTCGCCGCTGACGGCGCCGCAAACCCGCCAGAAAATCGAGCAGGAGCTTGTACAGTTTGTGCTCTCCGGTGCCGGTCTGAGCACCTGATTTTCCCCATCCTCCGACCCTGAATAACGTTAGAAATAGCCCTGCGGTATTCCGCTGGCATGCGTTATGCAGTTAGTTTGACCAAGTGTACAGTCTATTTGGTCAATGTATGTTTTCAGTCCAGTTCAACCCGCTGCGCATTGCCGCCTGCGAGATGCTCACCTCGGATGTCATGCGTCTGCGTCTGCAGCACCCGACGGGAGAGTCACTGCCGCCGTTCGAGGCCGGTGCGCACCTGCAGATTCAGATCAACGAGCAGCATTGCCGTGCTTACTCGCTGTGCAGTAACCCCGCTGATTTGAGCCATTACGAGATCGCCGTGAAATGCGAGACGTCGGGGCGCGGTGGCTCGCAGGCGCTGCACGCGCTGGCGCGCATTGGTGTCGAGTTGCCGACCAGTGCGCCCAACAACCTGTTTGCGCTGGCGCCGAAGGCTGCGCACCACCTGCTGGTGGGTGGCGGCGTGGGGCTGACCCCGCTGATGGCCATGGCGCACCAACTGGCGGCGCAGGGGTTGCCGTTCAGCTTCGTGGTGGCGGTATCCAGCACGGGCAGCTCACCCTTTATCGAGCAGTTGGCTGCTTCTGGTTGGCCGGTCGAGCTGGTGCGCAACCCCCGCGAGACATTGGACATGAATGCTCTGCTGGCGGGGCTACCGGCTCAGACCCACGTCTACTGCTGCGGCCCCCAAGGGCTGATGGCACGGGTACGCGAACAGTGCGCTGGCCTACCTGCCGAGCAGTGGCACGAAGAGGCCTTTGTCGGCAGTGAGACCAGCGTGCAAGCCGGCTTTCAGCTGCACTTGAGCGACAGCGGGCTGGACATCGACGTGCCGGCCGGCGGCTCCATGCTCGCGGCATTGCGCCAGGCTGGCGTTGCGCCGGAGACCAACTGTGAGCAGGGCATTTGTGGCAGCTGCGTGGTGGCCTGGAGCGACGGCGAGCCGCTGCACGGCGACCAGTGCCTGGATGACGAGGACCGCAGCGAATACATCGCAGTCTGCTGCGGCAGTTGCCGCTCGCCGCGTATGACGCTGGCGCTTTGAACCCTTTGCGTTTCAGGAGTGAATGATGAGCAACGATGCAACCAACGGCGCGCCGCTGGCGCGTTACGCCGCCGCCAAGCGGGTGGGCGATTTTATCTTTCTGTCGGGGGTGATTGCGGTTGATCCGGCGCGCCGACTGATCGTCCGCGGCTTTGACGATATTCCAGGCGAGATTGCCGACAGCCTGGGCCGCACCGGCGAGTTTTCCAGCGATATCAAGCAGGGGCCGATTCTGGCGCAGAGCTGGTATGTGCTGGATGCGATTCGCCAGATCATCGAGCGCGAGGGCGGCCAGATGAGCGACGTGTTCAAGCTGGTGCAGTACTTCCGCAACCTCGACCACTTTCCGGCGTACAGCGCTGTGCGTCGTACCTTCTTCCCCGGTGAGCCGCCGGTCTCGACGGTCGTTGAGGTCAGCGCGATGCTGCCGACCGAGGACATCCTGATCGAAGTGGAAGCCACCGCCTACCTGCCGCTGGGCGGCACCAAGGAGTCATGATGCTGCACGGTTATACCCCCGCAGAACGCTTTCTGCCGTACCTGAGCTGGACCGATATCGACGCGCTGCCCGACAAAGCCAACACCGTCATCGTGCTGCCGGTCGGCGCGATTGAGCAGCACGGGCCGCACATGCCCTGCGCGGTGGACTCCATTGTTGCTGCGGGTGTGGTTGGCAAGGCATTGGAGCGGCTACCGGCCGAGATTCCGGCCTACGCGCTGCCGGCTATTACCTACGGAAAGTCGGATGAGCACCTGCATTTTCCCGGCACCGTCACGCTGACCGGCGAGCTGCTGCTGCACACCATTCAGGAAATTGGCGAGTCGGTTTATCGCGCCGGCTTTCGCAAGCTGATCATGGTCAATGCCCACGGTGGCCAGCCGCAGCCGCTGGAGATGGCCGCGCGCGAGCTGCGTTTGCGGCACGGCGATTTTATGGTCATACCGCGCTCGGCCTGGAGCGTGAAGTTTGATAGCAGCTTCATGCCTGAGCAGGAGCGACAGCTAGGCATGCACGCCGGCCACGGCGAGACCGCGCTGCTGATGCAGCTGGCGCCCGAGACCCTGCGCATGGAGCGCGCCGAGGCGCATTACCCACCGCCATTCCCCTGTCCGACGCTGTCCGCCACACGGCCTGCCGCGGCCTGGACCGCGCGTGACTTTGGGCCGTCGGGGGTGATTGGCAACCCGACCGGCGCGACCCCGGAGCAGGGCGCGCAGTTGTTGGAGCAACTGAGCAGCCAGTGGGCACAGGCCATCACTGAAGTACATCAGGCGCGCTGGGTTGAGCGCGAGGTGGAGACCTGGGGCCGCAGCCAGTACCGCGGTCACATCGAGTCACGTAGCTGAGTTTTGTCAGGTTCATAACGTTCAAGCGACAGGAGATGAGTCATGCAAGCAACAGGTAACACGCGTAACCGGGCCAAGCGAATCGCAACGCTGGCCGCGCTGCTGGCAGCCGCAGGCGGCGCCAGCGCGCAGGCGGCGACCCCGGTCACCTTTATCACCAACTGGTACGCCCAGGCCGAGCACGGTGGCTTCTATCAGGCGCTGGCCGACGGGCTCTACGCGGACAAGGGGCTGGATGTCACCATTCGCATGGGCGGGCCGCAGGTGAACTCCGCGCAGCTGCTGGCGGCGGGGCAGGCGCAGTGCATCATCAAGGACGACATCGGCACCGTGATGGCGCGGCAGCAGGGCATTCCGCTGACCATGGTTGGTGCCAGCTTTCAGTACGACCCGACGGTGATCATTACCCACAAGGATGTGAATTCTCTGGCCGAACTGGAAGGCCGCAAGGTGCTGATCTCGTCCAGCGCGCACTCATCCTGGTGGCCGTGGGCGAAGAGTCAGTACGGCTTCACCGACGCCATGAGCCGCCCCTACACCTTCAACGTGCAGCCCTTTATTGCCGACAACTCGCTGGCGCAGCAGGGCTACATGAGTTCCGAGCCGTTTGCGCTGCAGCGCGAAGGGGTTGAGTTCAACGTGTTCTCGCTCGGACAGGAGGGCTACCCGCCCTACGGCAATTCGATTGCCTGCAGCGACGAGCTGATCAAGCAGCACCCTGAACAGGTGCAGGCCTTTCTGGATGCTTCGCGTGAAGGCTGGAAGCGCTACATCACCGACCCTGCGGCCGGTAATGCGGTGATCCAGAAAGAAAACCCGGAGATGAGCAGCGAGCAGCTGGCCTTCGCGCTGGAGCGCCTGCGCAGCAGCGGCATGGTCGCCGGCGGTGACGCGGCAGCTCAGGGCATCGGTGTCATCACTGATGAGCGCATGCAGGCGACCTGGGACATGCTGCTAGAGAACCAGTTGGTGGATACCGACAAGGTGTCGCTGCAGGACGTCTACACCACCGAGTTCGTCAAACAGAACCCGGTCATGCCCTAAACAGACGGTGCGCGCTGGAGTCCTTCCGGCGTGCGCCGGTGCAATAGGATGGAAAGAAATGACTTCAAGTGAGGCGCTGAGCGCGCTGCAGGCAAGGCTCCCGGAGCTGGACTGGATCACCTCCAAGGTCCACATCAAACGGCTGTCCCGTGATTTCTACTGGTTCAGCCCGATGCTGGTGCCGCAATTGGCTGACAAGCTGGCTGATCTGGTGGTCAAACCACGCAACGAGGCGGAGTTGGTTGCGTTGGTCAGTGCCTGCGTTGAACTGGGCGTGGTGATGACCGTGCGCGGTGGAGGCACCGGCAACTACGGGCAGGCGGTGCCGCTGGAAGGCGGTGTGGTCATCGATATGACGGCTTGCACCGAGCTGCAGTGGCTCTGCGATGGGCTGGTGCGAGTGCAGGCGGGGATGAAAATCGGCGAGCTGGAAACCCTGGTGCGTGAGCGCCGCTGGGAGCTGCGCTGCATGCCTTCGACCTACCGCGCGGCCAGTATCGGCGGGCTGTTTGCTGGTGGCTTTGGCGGCATTGGCTCGATCAACTACGGACCTGTTTCCACCTCCGGTACGGTGCAGGCGATTCGCGTGCTGACCATTGAGGCCACACCACGGGTGCTGGAGCTACGCGGCGAGGAGCTGCTGACCTATCACCACACTTATGGCACCAACGGTATCCTGCTGGACCTTGAGCTGGCGCTGGCTCCGGCCCGCGACTGGGATGAATATCTGCTGGATTTTGCCAGTATCGAGGCGGCCTATGGCTTCTGTCGCACCTTGTTGGATGCGGCTGGCATCGAGAAGCGTGAGCTGTCGCTGTATGACAGCAAGGCGGCATCCTACTTCCGTGATATCCGGTTCGAGCAGCCCGCGGGGCACTTTCTGGTTATGGCCCTGGTGGCGCCGCACAACCGTCAGCCGCTGGCAGAGTTACTGGCCGAACATGGTGGCAGCCAGTTGTGGATGCAGACCTTTGCCCAGATGCAGGCCAGCGGCCTGACGCTGATGGAACACTGCTGGAATCACTCGACCCTGCAGGCGCTCAAGCACGACAAGAGCTTTACCAACCTGCAGACCAACTACGCGATAGACCGGGTGCTGGAGCAGTTGGCGGAGCTTAACGCGCTGGTAGGCGATGAGGTGCTGACGCACCTGGAGTTTATTCGCCTGGGCAATCAGCAGCCGCTGATCACCGGCCTGCCGCTGGTGCGTTACAGCACGGACGAGCGCCTGAACGAGATCATGGCGCTGCACCAGTCGCTTGGTATCAAAATCAACAACAGTCACACCTTCATGCTCGAAGATGGCAAGCATGGCGGCACCCTGAGTCCGGCAATTCTGGCCAGCAAGGCCGCCAATGACCCGCACTCGCTGCTCAATCCGGGCAAGATGCGCTCGCTGCCGGGCTGAACAGGCTTAGCTCCAAAGCTCGCGCAGGGCGGTGGTCGGGCTGTAGTGATGCAGGGTCTGCGCCTGCAGCAGCTCGGCGGTAGCCAGCGCGTCGGTCAGGGCGTGGTGTGCGGAGTAGGGCGGCAGGCCATAGCGCAGGCGGCTGTCGGCCAGGCGGATGGATTCGATCTTGCGGCCGAACAGTCGCGCCAGCCAGCCTGGCTGGGCGCTGCCCCGGTGCAGGCGCGCTTCGAGCTGCATGGTGTCGATCACCGGAAAGGTGAACGATTCGCCCAGATGCTGCTGCACTGCCCGATCCAGAAAGGCGCGCTCAATGGCCCGGTAGTGCACCACCATGATCTTGCCGGTCATGGCCTTCAGCACACGGTCCAGTACTGCCGTCATGGGCGGCGCCTGGCGAATATCCGAGTGGGTAATGCGATGAAAGGTAATCGACTCCTCGCTCAGTGCTGTCGTGGGCTTGACCACCTCATAAAACGCGTCGCGACAACGGATGCGTTGCAGGTCAAAGGGCACCAGGCCAATGCTGACAATGGCGTCGCGCCGCGCGTCCAGCCCGGTGGTTTCGATGTCCAGGGCGACCAGAGGCACGGACTCCAGTGGCGTGTCGCCGGTGGCGCAGCCGGCCTGGTAGAACGCTTGCAGTGCCGGATGACGGCTGCGCGCAGCGCGGCGCGCCAGCTCGTTGGTCCAGTCGATGGCGGGGCCGTCGGGGGCGGCTGGGTTGAAGCGAATCATAGGGTGCGGGTGACCGGCAGGTGCGGGTAGCGGAAGCGCAGAAACTTCTGGGCGTTGCTGAGCACCTGAAACGCTTCCTTGAGGTTGTGCCGTTCAGCGGCGGGGATGTTCTCCGGCTCCACGTCATTGTCCGGGTCCATACCGTCTTCGATATCGACCGCTTGGTGGCGTATGCGCACCAGTGACAGGAATTCCAGCGCGTAGCGCAGCCGCTCCAGCGCCTCCGGCGGCATCAGCTTGGTCGCGGCAATGGCGTCCAGGCGCTCGAAAGAGTTTTGTGCGCGCGAGCCGCAGGCCAGAGCGTGTACGCGAATCAGGTCGGTCAGCGGCGCGGTGCCTCGGCGCTTGAGGTTGATCACGTTCTTGTGACGTCCGTCCTTCTCCATCACAAAGGTGCGGAAAAAGCCCAGCGGCGGCGTGCGATTGAGGGCGTTGCGGGCCAGCGCCGCGAGAAAGGGCTCGTTGCTGCTGGCGCGGTGGGCCAGCAGTTCCTGCAGCTCCTCGACCAGCGCGCTTTCACCGTAGACCGCATCCAGATCAAAGAAGATGCAGCTGTTGAGCAGCGCCTCGGGTTTTGGGCGATCGATCCAGTCGTTGAAGTAGCCGCGCCAGACCGATAGCGGCTGCCGCCACTTGGGATTGGTCGCCATGATGCCGCCCTTGCAGTAGCTGTAGCCGCAGGCGGCCAGGCCGTCGCTGACGATGGTCGCCAGTTGCAAGAAGTAGTCGTCGTGCTCGGCCGGATTGAAGCGGTCATCCAGCACCAGTGCGTTGTCCTGGTCGGTGACCACCAGCTGTTCGTCGCGGGCCATGGAGCCGAGTGCCATAAAGGCGTAGGGCACCGGTGGCGGGCCGAGTTGGTCTTCGGCCAGCTCCAGCAGGCGTTGGGTAAAGCTGCGGCCGATACCGGACATGGCGCTGCCGATCATGTGCGCGCTGGCTTCGTCGCGGGCCATGCGCACAAAGGTCGCGCGCACGTCCGGCAGCAGGCTTTTCAGCTCTTCGACCGACTGCTTGTTGTAGATGGCGCTGACCAGGTACAGGCTGCTCTGGGACTCGTACTTGATGATGTCGCTGAGATTGATCAGCCCGATGGGCCGCCGCCGGGTCACCACCGGTAGGTGATGGATGTTGTTGCGCAGCATGCTGAGCATGGCTTCGAACACGGTGTCGTCACCCTGCACGGTAATCGGGTTGGGCGACATGATGGCCGATACCGGCGTGTCGCCGCTCAAGCCTTCGGCCAGCACCCGGGTGCGGAAGTCGCGGTCAGTAATGATGCCGACCATCACGCCGTGGTGCGGCTCGGCGACCGGCACCCGATCCGGGTTGGGCCATTGGCTGTGCGGATCGATGACCACCAGCGATGACACACTCTGCTCGGTCATGGTGCGTGCGGCTTCCTGCACCGAGGTGGTCAGTGGCACGGTGACGGGCAGGCGTGAGATCAGTTTGCGCACCTTGATCTTCATCAGCTCGCTGGCACGGCCGTTTTCAACTGCCGCCTTCAGGCGTGACTGGCCTTCGGCCTCGACAAAGTCGGCGAAGTGCTCGTGCTGCTCGCAGAGCTGATCAAACAGGGTGCCGGGAATGTAGTAGACCAGTGTGTCTTCAATGGCCTTGGCCGGAAAGCGCACGCGGTTGCGTCCCAGCAGGCCGAAGTGGCCGAAGATATCGCCTTCGCTCAGGCGGTTGTAGAGGTCGCCGTTGCGTCGAAAGATGTCCACCGCGCCGCTGCGCACGTAGTGCAGTTCGTGGATCTCCTGGTTGAAGGTAAGAATCTGCGTGCCGGCCTTGCAGTAGCCGACCTCCACCTGACGGGCGATTTCGTCGAGCACCTCTTCGGGCAGCTCATCGAAGGGCGGGAAGCGACTCAGGTGGTCGCGAATCTCGATCAGCTCGATCTGCATGGTGACTCCGTTACGACGTTTCTGCCTGTCAGTTTAACCAGTGTGTGAATCCGGACCCAACTGCTGGCGCAGAAACTCACGAAATAGCCGCACGCGCGCTGGAGCCTGAGCACCGCCCAGGCTGATGGCGTAGAGCGTGCCGCGGGCGATTTGCCACTGCGGCAGCACCGTGACCAATTCGCCACGCGCCAGCGATTCACGGGCGATCAGGTCTGGCAGCGGGCCAATGCCGGCGCCGTGGCGTAGCAGCTGCAGCGCGCTGGCAAAGTCGTTGGTGCGCATGACTGGCTTGATGGTCAGGGTGGTTTGTCGGCCGCGCTCATCTTCCAGCTCAAGGGTCGTGGCACCGGCCTGCTCGCGGCAGGCCAGCACCGGATAGTTGCTCAGCTCTTGCGGCTGCTCTGGTATCGCCAGCTGCGGGGCGGCGTATAACTGGATGCGAAAGTGCGCCAGCGCTGAGGCACGATAACTCATGTCCGGCAGGTTGCCAGGGGTGGCGCGCAGCGCCAGATCAATGCGGTGCGCGCTGAGGTCCAGCGGGGTGTCGGTCAGCAACAGCTCGATGTCGATCTGCGGGTACAGCGCGCGAAACCGGGTCAGCAGCGGCGGCAGTACGCCGACCCCAAGGTCCAGCGGCGCAGTCAGGCGCAGGTGCCCGGCCGGTACATCCTGAGCCGCCCGTGCGCTGGCGCTGGCATCGGCAAGCAGGGCGAGGGCGTCACGGGCCTTGAGGTAGAACGCGGTGCCCTCTTCCGTAACGCTGACCGAGCGGGGTGTGCGAGCCAGCAACGCCACGCCCAGACGTTGCTCCAGCCGAGACAATCGGCGGCTGATGCTGCCCTTGGTCTCGCCGCGTTCACGGGCGGCGGCAGACAGGGTGCCAAACTCGATGACCGCGCAGAAGGCGTGCAGGTCCTCCAGTGAGCCACCAAGGGTTTCCGTTTCGTTAACCATGGGTTCCTTTTTTGCAGTCTTTGCGAGATGTGGAAACCAGAATAGTCTGCTCTCCATCAACTCACTGCAACTTTTTGGAGACACATCATGAGCAACCAAAACACCGTAACCCCTGGCCTGGCCTGGCCATCTTCGAGCGCCTGGCTCCGCTGGGTTATCCGCTGATTCGTATCAGCGCAGGCCTGATGCTGATGCCGCACGGCGCGCAAAAGCTGTTTGGCTGGTTTGGTGGTTACGGCCTGGAAGCCACCGGTCAGTTCTTCGAAGGCTCGCTGGGCATGTCTCCCGGCATTCTGTTTGCGCTGCTGGCGGGGCTGGTCGAGTTCTTCGGTGGCCTGGCGCTGGTGCTGGGGCTGCTGACCCGTCCGGCGGCGCTGGCGGTCACCTTTCTGCTCGGTGTGGCGCTGACCGTGCACACGGCCAACGGCTTCTTCTGGACTGATGGCGGCGTCGAATACCCGCTGCTGTGGGCGCTGACGACCTTTGGCATCTTCCTGCGCGGCGGCGACCGCTTCTCGCTGGATGCACGCCTGGGCTTGCGTATCTGATGACTCATTTGCTGGAGGATTGATCATGTCTGCCAATCGACTGCCGACGGTCTTTCTTCCCCATGGCGCCGGTCCCTGCTTCTTCATGGAGTGGGAGCCGGCCGACACCTGGCAGGGCATGGAGGCTTGGCTGCGCAATCTGCTGCCGAGCCTGAGCGTCGCTCCCCGTGCTTTGCTGGTGATCTCCGCCCACTGGGAAGAACCGATCTTTACCCTCAATACCCAGGCCGCTCCCGGCCTGCTGTTCGACTACTACGGCTTTCCGCCGCATACCTATCAACTGACCTGGCCGGCGCCGGGAGCGCCGGAGCTGGCAACCGAGGTTGCCGAGCTGTTGGGCCAGGCGGGGTTTGACACTGCGTTCGAGCATCAGCGCGGGCTTGATCATGGCGTCTTCATCCCGCTCAAGCTGGTACGCCCCGAAGCGGATATCCCGGTGCTGCAGTTGTCACTGCGCGCCGATATGGACCCGCAGGCACATCTTGATCTGGGCCGTGCGCTGGCGCCGCTGCGCGAGCAGGGCGTTTTGATCGTCGGCAGCGGCATGAGTTTTCACAACATTCCGCTGATGCGCGCCAGCCTGGCGACCCCGGCACCGGCCGTGCGCGCCTTCGACAAGTGGCTGCAGGCGACTGTCATGCTGCCGCAGGCAGAGCGCGACGCCGCGTTGGCTAAATGGCAGCAGGCGCCGGGTGCGCAACTGGCTCATCCGGACGCCGAGCACCTGTTACCCTTGCACGTGGTAGCAGGGGCAGCCGGCGAGAGCGCGGGTACCTGTGCTTTCCACCAGGTGGCCATGGGGGTGCCGCTGTCGGGCGTTGTGTTTGCCGACTGAGCAACCCGGGAGGTGAGAGCGATGCAATTTGATCAGACGCTGCTGACGCGCTTGCGTGAGGCGCGACATGTGGTGGTGTTCACTGGCGCCGGGGTGTCGGCGGAGAGTGGCATTGCCACCTTTCGTGATGCGTTGAGCGGACTCTGGTCGCGCTTTGATCCCATGCAACTGGCAACCCCAGAGGCCTTTGAGGATGACCCGGAGCTGGTCTGGGGCTGGTACGAAGCGCGGCGTATGCAGGTGCTTGGCACCTCACCCAACCCTGGCCATAGTGCCATCGCAGAGCTGGCCAAACGGGTGCCGCGGCTGACGCTGGTCACCCAGAATGTGGACGACCTGCATGAGCGCGCCGGCAGTGTCGATGTGCTGCATTTGCACGGCAGTCTGCACCAGCCGCGGTGCAGCCTGTGCGCTGAACCGTTCAGGATGTCGGCTGAGCCGCCGACCGAGCCAGCAGAAGGACGGCGTCTTGCCCCGCCGCGTTGCGAGCACTGCGGCGCGAAGGTGCGGCCAGGTGTAGTCTGGTTCGGTGAGAGTCTGCCGTTCGATACGCTTGAGGCTGCATTTTCAGCGGCGGCGGACTGCGACCTGCTGCTGTCGGTTGGCACCTCCGGTGTGGTGTATCCCGCTGCGCAGGTGCCCGAGATCGCGCTGAGCTCCGGGGCGACGGTTGTCCATATCAACCCGCAGCCGCAGGCGCTGGGTGGCGGCAACGAATGGCTGCTCACTGGCGCGGCAGGCAAGGTGCTGCCATTGTTGTTACAGGCGGCTTTCGACGAGTGATTCGGGAGGTGTTATGGCCAGCGGTTGGGCGCAGGACGGTGCGGTACAGGAGCAGATCGATGCAACGCTCGATTCGGCTGTCGAGCGGGCCCGGCAGCATCTGCCCAAGGGGGAAAGCCTGAGTCACTGTGAACTGTGTGGCGAGCCGATTGCCGAGCCAAGGCGCGTCGCGTTGCCGGGTGTGCGGCTGTGTCTTGCCTGTCAGGCGGAACAGGAGAAAAACGGCCGAGTTGATGCCGGCTACAATCGCAGTGCCAGTAAGGACAGTCAGTTGCGCTAGCTCAAAGCAGGCTGATGACGGGCGTCACCAGCCTGGCAGGCCTACTCGGTTGCAGGCTCCTGGTAATAACCCACCGCCACCAGATAGTTGTCGACCTTGCGGATCAGGGTTTTCTTCTCTTCCGGCCGCTCGGTCACCGGGTTGGGCCAGGTGTAGGTCACGCTGTCTTGCCCCGCCTCCAGCGCATCCAGAATGGTTTGGCCGACGCGTAGACCCTCGCGGTTTTTCAGATCCGGGAAGTGAATATTGAGCAGCCGGCGGCTGTAGCCGTGGGCGACCATGTTCATGCTGTCCATGTCCACCACAAACACGTACAGGTCATCGCGGTTGAACTCGGGGTCCAGCCGGTTGATGCGCCTGACGGTGGCCTCGGCGTCCGACTCGATCGCGGCGGCGGCGTCGTCCAGCAGTTGCTTGGCGGCGGCTTCGCTGGAGCGCGGCAGATAGTAGCCAACAGCAAAGGTCTTGCCGTCGACCTTCTGATAGAACACATGCTTGCGCTCGACCTTGCCGTCGCTCCAGTTCATCCAGCGATATTCCGCGCTGGAGATGTCATTTGACGCCGGCTGCTGTAGCGCGGAGGCAAAGGTATCGCGCAGTTCCGGGTCCAGCAGCGGGCTGATGTCGCGGCCGATCAGCGCGGCAGACGGGCCGCCGCTGGCCAGCATGTAGCCGTTCTCGTCGACCACGTAGACGTATTGATCGCCATCGACGAATTCGCCCTGACGGCTGAAGCGGGCAAAGGCGGCGTTGCCCTCTTCGCGGTAGGCGGCAACCGCTTTGCGCAGCAGCTGGGTGGCGCTGGCCGCCTGCTGTTCGTAGCCGGGTTCGGCCGCCGGCACATGGGGAGTAGGTGAGGTGGCGAACGCGGGGGTGCTGAGCATGGCTGCCAGCGTCAGGCTGGCGAGTAGCACGGGTGTCGCTTTTTTCATGGAGGGGCCTCTGCGGGATTTTGCTATCTGTTCTTCTATGAGCTTAGGCGCTGCCGGCTGACTGTCGAGTCAGGTATGGAGGCTACTGAACTGGCTGGGCGTGACGCCGATTTGCGTGCGAAACGCGGCGATAAAGGCCGAGGTGGAGTCGTAGCCGCAGGCCAGTGCGATGTCGGTCACTCGCTCCCCGCGCTCGAGCATCGGCAGGGCACTGAGCAGCCGCAGGCGTTGCCGCCAGGCGCGAAAGCTCAGCCCCGTGTCGCGCTGGAACAGGCGGGTCAGGGTCTTCTCGGAACAGCCCAACTGTGCGCTCCAGTCGCTCAAGGTCAGCGCCAGTTCGGGGGTATCGAACAGCGCCTGACACACCTGCTGCAAACGCGAATCATCAGGCCATGGCAGGTAGAGACCGGTGTCGCGCGCGGCGGTTAGCTGGTCGAGCAGCACGGCGACCAGCCGCCCGTCGGCGCTGCTTTCGTCGTACTCGACCGGAATGCGACCGAACTGGTTGATCAGCTCACGGGTCAGCGGATTGATCTCCAGCACCGCGCAACGGCCGGCCTGCCAAGGCATGGCGTCGCGCTGGATGTACAGGCTGCGCATCTCGGTATCGGGCGAGCTGATCACCGCATGGGGCAGGTCTGGCGGCACCAGAATCGCCCGCTGCGGCGGTGCGAGAAACCGGCCGTTGCGGGTATGCACCGACAGCACGCCGGAAATGGCGTAGGACAACTGCGCCCACGGGTGGCTGTGCCAGTGGGTCGTGGTGCTGCGGGCTAGTGACTCGGTGCGCGCATACAGCGGGCGTGGCAGGCCGGGCAGGTCGGGTACGGCGCGCAGGTTCAGGTGCTTATGTCTGTTTGTCGACATTGTGCTGTCCAATCGCGTTAGTCGGTCGGGTGGGCAGACAGTAGACTGCTGTCCTGCGCATCGCAACATCTATAACGAAAACGAGATACCAACCATGGCACGACCACGCTTTCTTCCCGACAACATGACTCTCTGCCTGATAGCGGTGGTGATTGCCGCCAGCCTGTTCCCGGTTCAGGGGCAGGCTGCCGAGGCGTTCGACTGGTTGACCAACCTGGCGATCGGTCTGCTGTTCTTTATGCACGGCGCCAAGCTGTCGCGTGAGGCCATCATTGCCGGCATGACCCACTGGCGTCTGCACCTGCTGGTGTTTGCCTGCACCTTCATCCTGTTTCCGCTGCTGGGCGTGCTGCTCAAGCCGGCGCTGGTGCCGCTGGTAGGGGATGAACTCTATCTGGGCATTCTGTTCCTCTGCGCACTGCCCGCCACCGTGCAGTCGGCCATTGCCTTTACCTCGATTGCCCGCGGCAACGTGGCCGCTGCGGTCTGCAGCGCGGCGACCTCCAGCCTTGTTGGTATTTTTGTCACGCCGTTGCTGGTGCTGCTGCTGATGGGCGCTCAGGCCGGTGATTCAAATACCCTGGATGCGATCGGCAAGATTGTGGTGCAGTTGCTGCTGCCGTTCATCGCTGGCCAGATTGCCCGTCGCTGGATTGGTGACTGGGTCGCGCGTAACAAGGGCTGGCTGAAGAGCGTGGATCAGGGCTCGATTCTGCTGGTGGTGTTTGGTGCGTTTAGTCATGCGGTGGTTGAGGGGATCTGGCAAACCGTACCGCTGACCGAGCTGCTGGGGCTGGTGGTGGCGTGCTGCCTGCTGCTGGCGCTGGTGCTGGGACTGACTGCCTGGCTGGGTCGCCGTCTGGGCTTTAACGTCGAAGACCGCATCACCATCATCTTCGCCGGCTCCAAGAAAAGTCTGGCCACCGGTGTGCCGATGGCGCAGGTGCTGTTTGCCGGGGGGGCGCTGGGTACGCTGATTCTGCCGCTGATGCTGTTCCACCAGATTCAGCTGATGGTCTGCGCGGTGCTGGCCGAGCGTTACGGCCGTCGTCCCGAACTGCCGGCGACAGAGTCGGTCTAGGTCCGTTGTCGCCCTTGCGTATCGCATGGATGCGCAAGGGTGCTGCAGAATTCGGCATTGACCTGTCGCCGGTAGCTCGACATGCTGCTTCGTCTACCCTTTGCTGACTGGTTTCAGAACACAGGAAGACATTGCATGACTGACAACAGCTACACCCCCCCCAAGGTCTGGACCTGGGATAGCGAAAGCGGCGGCAAGTTTGCCAGTATCAATCGCCCGATTGCCGGCCCGACCCACGACAAGGACCGGCCGGTCGGCAAGCACCCGTTCCAGCTGTATTCGCTGGCCACGCCCAACGGCGTCAAGGCCACCATCATGCTCGAAGAGCTGCTGGCGCTGGGCCACAGCGGTGCCGAGTACGATGCCTGGCTGGTGCGCATCAATGAGGGTGATCAGTTCAGCAGCGGCTTTGTGGAGGTGAACCCCAACTCCAAGATTCCGGCGCTGATGGACCATAGCACCAACCCGCCGACGCGGGTGTTCGAGTCTGGCTCGATCCTGCTGTATCTGGCGGAGAAGTTCGGCGCGCTGCTGCCGACGGACCACGGCAAGCGCACCGAGGCGATGAACTGGCTGTTCTGGCAGATGGGCTCGGCGCCCTACCTGGGTGGTGGCTTTGGCCACTTTTATGCCTACGCACCGGCCAAGTTCGAGTACCCGATCAACCGCTTTGCCATGGAAGTGAAGCGTCAGCTGGACGTGCTCAACCGCCATCTGGCCGATAACCGCTATATGGCCGGTGATGAGTACAGCATCGCTGACATCGCCATCTACCCTTGGTACGGGCTGCTGGTAGAAGGTGCTCTGTATGAGGCCGCTGAATTTCTTTCTGTGCACGAGTACGCGCATGTGCGCCGCTGGGCCGCCGAGATTGCCGCGCGACCTGCTGTACAGCGGGGGCGCCGCGTCAATCGCGTGTGGGGCGATGAAGCCCAGCAGGTCGCCGAGCGTCACGACGCCAGCGATATCAGCGACGCCTGATCTAAGGCGCTCCGCTACCCCCTAGACAGCCTCCGCAATGGAGGCTGTTTGCGTTTCAGTGCGCTGTTCTTGTTTGCCCTCCCGGTCTGGTCTGTACGTCAGGGCCTTATTGCTCTGCTTGCGTTATTGTTATAACGTAACATTTAGTGCGGCCTCCATCGAAACGCCCAGCAGAGTGCGCTGGTGAGGCTGCTCATGCCTGCTCAGAGGAATACCCGATGAATGATCTCGCCCGGTCTGCGCCCGCAGCCCGCAAACTTCCCGTTACCGTGCTGTCCGGCTTTCTCGGTGCCGGCAAGACCACGCTGCTCAACCACCTGCTGAATAACCGCGAAGGCCGTCGCCTGGCGGTTATCGTCAACGATATGAGCGAAGTGAATATTGACGCCGCGCTGGTGCGCGATGGCAGCGCGCAGCTGTCGCGTACTGATGAAAAACTGGTGGAAATGAGCAATGGTTGCATCTGCTGCACCCTGCGCGAAGACCTGCTGGAAGAAGTCTCCCGGCTGGCGGCCGAAGGACGCTTTGATCAACTGGTAATCGAGTCCACTGGCATCTCCGAGCCACTGCCGGTGGCCGAGACCTTCACCTTTGAGGCCGAAGACGGCAAGAGCCTCAACGAGGTGGCTCAGCTCGACACCATGGTCACCGTGGTGGATGGCTTTAACTTTCTGCGTGATTACAGCTCGCAGGACAGCGTGCAGGAGCGGGGCGAGTCGCTGGGCGAAGAAGATGAGCGCAACGTGGTCGATCTGCTGATCGAGCAGGTGGAGTTTTGCGACGTCATCGTGGTCAACAAGACCGACCTGATCAGCGCCGAAGAGCGCGACCGCTTGATTGCCATTCTGGCCAGCCTCAACCCCCGCGCGCGCATCGAGATGGCCGAGTTTGGTCAGGTGCCGCTGGAGCGAGTGCTCGATACCGGTCTGTTCGATTTTGCCGCGGCCTCCCAGGCTCCGGGCTGGTTGCAGGAGCTGCGCGGCAGCCACACGCCGGAAACCGAAGAGTACGGCATTGGCAGTTTTGTTTACCGCGCCCGTCGCCCCTTCCACCCGCAGCGCTTCTTCACCCTGGTCAATAGTGAGTGGCCAGGCGTAGTGCGTTCCAAGGGGTTCTTCTGGCTGGCCAGCGCGCCGGCCATGGCCGGTCAATGGTCGCAGGCCGGTGCCGTCGCGCGGCACGGCCCGGCGGGCTACTGGTGGGCAGCGGTGCCGCCCGAGCAGTGGCCGGATGACCCGGAGTCAGTTGCCTTGATTCGCAGTAAATGGGATGAGCAAGTGGGCGATGCCCGCCAGGAGCTGGTGCTGATTGGCATGCAGATGGACCCGTCAGCACTGTGCGCCGCGCTGGACGCCTGCTTGCTGAACGATGAGGAAATGGCGCAGGGCCCCGCCGTATGGGAGAGCTGGCCCAATCCGTTCGAGGGCTGGGAGTAATGAGCAGCCTGAGCTTGCCGGACGTCTCGCTGACCGACGCTGCCGCCACGCCCGGTGCATTGCAGTGGGTGGGCATGCAGGGTATCGATTTGCCGCTGCGCCCGGCCCGGGATCAGGCGCAGGTGCATGCCCGTGCTGATGTACAGGTTGATCTGTCCGACCCGGCCATCAAGGGTATTCACATGTCACGCCTGTATCGGCTGCTGGAGCGGTTGGCGCCGCCGGTCGTGCTGACCCCGGTACGCATCCGCATGGCATTGCAGGAGATGGTCGACAGCCAGGCAGACTGTCACAGCCGCGGCGCGCGGATCGGATTGCGTTTTGATCTGCTGTGCCGGCGTCCAGCCCTGCTCAGCCCGGATCTGGCCGGCTGGAAGAGCTACCCCGTGCAGCTCGATGCCAGCCTGCAGCACGGCGAGTTCCGCCTGGATATGCAGATACAGATTGGCTACGCCTCTACCTGCCCGTGCTCGGCTGCACTGGCCCGCCGGCGTGTTGCCGAGGGCTTTGCCCAGGCGTTTGCCGCGACCGAAGCACCGACGCATGCGGCGGTTAGCGACTGGTTGTTGCGCCATGCCTCGCTGGCCACTCCACACAGCCAGCGCAGCGAGGCGCAGGTGACGGTGGCGCTGGATGAGGCAGACGCCGAACTGCCTCTGCTGGCGCTGGTTGATCAGGTAGAGGCTGCACTGGGCACGCCCCTGCAAACCGCCGTCAAACGCGCCGATGAGCAGGCCTTTGCCGAGCTCAACGGGCAGAACCTGATGTTCGTCGAAGACGCCGCCAGGCGCATTCAGGCCGCCCTGCGACAGGGACAGTGGCGCGAGCCAAGGGCGCAGGTGTGCCATATGGAAAGCCTGCATCCGCACGATGCCGTGGCCTGGGCGGCAGGTGTCTGATGGGGAGCTTGATGCAGACAGGTGCTGCTGAATTGCAAGCGGGAAGAGCTGAATCGCACTGGGTCTGCGGGAGTGATCTGGGTGTCTTGGCCGAGGTGTTCGACGAGGCGATCACCATCGCCATCATGCAGCGCCAGCTGGCGCCGCAACTGCTGGCCAGTATTGCGGCCCAGTGCGTGGCGCAGCCTTGGGAGCTGGCCTGGCGCGGCGTACCGGATGCGGCGCTGGAACAGGCGCTGACGCGCAGCATGCCCGCGCCGCAGCAAGCCGGTCAGCTGATTGCCGACGTGCGCCTGCTGGCCGAGGCGGTGGCCTGCTTGTTCGACGTTGAAGCGGTGGGCATTCGCATGCGCCTGCTCGATGGCGCCATGTGTCCGCGTTTTCATTGCGACAACCTGCCGGTGCGCCTGGTAACCAGCTACAGCGGCCCCGGCAGCGAATGGCTACCCGATCAGGCCGTGAACCGTGCAGGTCTGGGCAAACCCGAGCCGGGTAAACCGGAAGTGGTGCGTGATGCCGGCGCCATTCGGCAGCTGGCTGAAGGCGATGTGTGTCTGCTTAAAGGCAGCGGCTGGGTCGGTAACGAAGAGCGCGGTATCGTGCACCGCAGCCCGGCGGTGGCGGCTGGGCTGCGGCGCTTGTTGTTGACGATTGATCCGGAGTTTTGAACGCGGCGCGCGAACCGAGCGGAGGGCGACAAACCGGGCCGGATGATGCAAAGTAGAGCGCGCGTCGAGAACAGGGAGCGTGAACACAATGCGGGCGGCTGAGCAATCCACCAATTTTGGCTTTCTGGCCGAGCACGACCAGCTGCTGGTCGAGCTGGCTGGCGCCGCCGAGCGCGCCTTCGCCAGCGACCCCAACACCACCCTGATCAAACTCCGCCAACTGGGCGAAGCGCTCGCCCAGCATCTGGCCGCCCTGGCCGGCATCGCCTTTGACGAACAGACCACCCAGGCCGACCTGCTCTATCGTATCAACCGCGAATTGAAGCTCGAACCCGTTGTCCGTGAGCTGTTCCACACCCTGCGCATTGAAGGCAACAAGGCTACTCACCAGTTCAAAACACAGCACCGTGAAGCCATCAGCGGCCTGGTGGTGGCGCGCAAACTCGCCATCTGGTTTCACCAATCCTTCGGCCAGGCCGGTACCCGCTTTAAACCCGGCCCCTTCGTACCGCCGGCAGACCCCAGCGAGCAGTTGCGCAAACTGCAGGCGGACATTAGTCAATTGCAGAGCGAGCTGCAGCAAGCCAACCTCGATCTCGGCTCCAGCCAGCAACTGACCGAGCTGATCGCCAAAGAGAAGGATGAATACCAGGCCCTGGCGTACGCCATGGACGAGGAGTCCCGTGCGCTGGCCCAGCAGGCTGCCGCGCACGAGCAGGCGCTGCAACAACAGCAGCAAGACTACGAAAGCAAGCTCAAGGCATTGCAGGCGCAGCTCGCCGGCCAAGACGAGCAGGCCCAGTCCGCTCAACGTCAAACCCTGAGCCGCCATACCCAGGCCGCGACCCAGCACATCGTGCTGGACGAAGCACTCACCCGCATCCTGATTGATCAGCAACTGCAAGACGCCGGCTGGCAGGCCGACAGCGAAGCGCTGACCTGGAAAAACGGCACCCGCCCGGAGAAGGGCAAGAACATCGCCATCGCTGAGTGGCCAACGCGCTACCAGGGCGAAAAGGGCCGCGCCGATTACCTGCTGTTTGCCGGTCTGACGCCCATCGCCGTGGTTGAGGCCAAGAAGGAAAACACCAACGTCTCCGGCAAGATTCCCCAGGCAGAGCGCTACAGCAAAGGCCTTGAGGTGTCGCCACCGCTGATCGGCGCCTGGCAGGAGGCCGGCCGCACCATCGCCTGGCCAGACGAGAGCGACGGTCACTACCAGGTGCCCTTTGTCTATTCCTGCAATGGCCGCCCGTTTGTGCCGCAGTTGCTGGAACAGTCTGGCATCTGGTTTCGTGACGTGCGCCACCCGGCCAACACCCGCCGCGCCCTGCAGGCGTTTCACACCCCAAGCGGTCTGCAGGGCCTGCTCACGCGCAGCAAGGAAGAGGCCCAGCAAAAGCTGCAGGCCGAGCCCTTTGGCTATCTAAAACTGCGTGATTATCAGCAAAAGGCCATTGTCGCCGTAGAGAGCGCCCTGGCCAGAGACATCCGCACCGCGCTGCTGGCCATGGCCACCGGCACCGGCAAAACCCGCACCATCATCGGCCTGATGTACCGTTTTTTGAAAGCCGAGCGCTTCAAGCGCATTCTGTTTCTGGTGGACCGCACCTCACTCGGCCAACAGGCCATCGACGCCTTTCACGATGCGCCGCTGGAACAAAGCAGCACCCTGTCGCAGATTTATAACGTCGCCGAGCTGGGCGATATGGCCGCCGAAGCCGAAACCCGCATTCAGATCGCGACCGTGCAGGCCATGGTCAAGCGCATCTTCATGGGCGATAACCCGCCGCCGATTGACCAGTTCGACTGCATCATCATTGACGAAGCCCACCGCGGCTACACCCTCGATCAGGAGATGACCGACGGGGAGATGGCCACTCGTGATGTCAGCCAATACCTCTCCAGCTACCGCCGTGTACTGGATTATTTTGACGCCGTGAAGATCGCCCTGACCGCCACCCCGGCCAAACACACCAGCGATATTTTCGGCAAACCGGTGTACACCTACTCCTATCGTGAAGCCGTCGCCGATGACTGGCTGATCGACCACGAGCCGCCCATCCGCTACCAGACATTGCTGAGCGAAAACGGCATCAACTTCGCCAAGGGCGAACAGGTCAGCGCCATCAACACCCACACCGGCGCCGTGGAAAGCGCCGAGCTGGAAGACGAGCTCAACTTCGAGGTCGATGCCTTTAACCGCCGGGTTATCAACGACAACTTCAACCGCGTGATCTGTGAACAACTGGTGCAGGAGCTGGACCCCTTCGGCGAAGAGAAAACCCTGATTTTCTGCGCCACCGACCGGCACGCCGATATGGTCAAGCACGCGCTGGATGCTGCCTTCAAAGACCTCTACGCCGACCAATACAACCAGGCCGCCGTCGCCAAGATCACCGGCCAGAGCGACAAGGTCGAGCAACTGATCCGCCAGTACAAGAACGAGCGTTACCCCAACATCGCCATTACCGTTGACCTGCTGACCACCGGCATCGACGTGCCGCCCATCTGCAATCTGGTGTTCATGCGGCGGGTCAAGTCGCGCATCCTCTACGAGCAGATGATCGGCCGCGCCACCCGCCGCTGCGACGAGATCGGCAAAACCGTATTCCGCATCTTCGATCCGGTAGACATTTACGCCGCCCTCAGCGACGTCAACACCATGCAGCCGCTGGTCAAAGACCCGAGCATCACCCTGGAACAGCTGGTCACAGAGCTGACCGACCCCGAGCAGCTCCAGCGCGCGCTCAACGCCCCCGGCGATGAGCCAAACCAGAGCCAGGCCGACGTGGTGCTCAGTCAGCTCAGCCAGAAGGTCATGCGGGTGCTGCGCAAGGCCGGCAAAAAGGCCGAAACCAACGCCCCGCTGAAACACAAACTGGCTGAACTGCACGACCTCTGGGGCGTGGAGCCAAAAAGCCTGCACCGCCACCTGCACAGCCTTGGCCCACAGCAGGCCGCCGTCTTCATCAACCAGCACAGCGGCCTGCTCAATCAACTGGCGCAGGTGAATGAACTGCTGGGCAGCGAGCGCCAGCCGATTCTCTCCGAGCACCACGATGAAATCCGCGAGCGCAGCCAGAGCTACGGCGCACACAGCAGGCCTGAAGACTATCTCGACAGCTTCAACGCCTTTATCCGCGAGCAGCTCAACCAGAGCGCGGCGCTGTCGGTGGTAGTCAACCGCCCCGGCGACCTCACCCGCGAGCAACTCAAGGAAGTGCGCCTGTTGCTCGATGGCGCCGGTTACACCGAAGCCAATCTGCAAAGCGCCGTGCGCAACCAGACCAACCAGGACATCGCCGCCAGCATCATCGGTCATATTCGCCGCGCCGCCATTGGTGAGCCCTTGCGGCCCTTCGAGCAGCGCGTCGCCCAGGCCATGCAACGCATCTATCAGAGCCACAACTGGCTGCCGGCGCAACGCAAATGGCTGGAGCGGCTGTCAAAACAGCTGGTGCATGAGGTCATCATCGACCGCGACTTCGTCAACAACCGCTTTGCCGAACACGGCGGCGCTAGGCAGCTCGACAAGGTGCTCAACAGTCAGCTTGATAGCGTGCTGGCAGAGCTAAACGAAGGGATGTGGCCGCAAACAGTCGCCTGATTCGGCCGGCATGGCCTCATATTGAAATAACAGCGAGCGCTATTTCATTAATGGCCGTAACTTGAAATAGCGCGCGGGAATTCATGTCGAAATTATTTAAAAATATCGACATGTTTGCTTGTTGTGTCGATAGCATCGACATACACTGCTCAACCTGTCGACATAACCCGGCTGACTGAACATGACCTGGCACCCCGAGCAACCCTACAACAGCCTGCCGCTGCTGCCACCCGATCCGCAGGCATTGGAAAGCATTCCGGTGCTGAAAGCCTGCATCGGTGCACGCGCGGCGCTGGCAGAGCTGAAACAGGCGGGTGAGCTGCTGCCCAACCAAACCCTGCTGATCAATTTGTTGCCCTTGCTGGAAGCCAAAGACAGCTCAGAAATTGAAAACATCGTCACCACTATGGATCGGCTGTTCCAGTTTGCTCAGGAAGACAGCGCTGCCGATGCTGCCACCAAGGAAGCGCTGCGCTACCGCACCGCGCTGTATCAGGGCTTCCGGCAGTTGCAACAGCGCCCGCTGTGCGTGACTACCGCAACCGACATCTGCAGCACCCTCAAGGCGCAGGACATGACCGTGCGCAAGATACCGGGCACCGTTATCGCCAACCAGACCACCGGCGAGGTGGTTTATACCCCACCGGTGGGCGAGGCCGTCATACGTGACCTGCTCGCCAACTGGGAGCAGTTTCTGCACGCCGCCGATGATACCGACCCGCTGATCAAAATGGCCGTGAGTCATTACCAGTTCGAGGCTATCCACCCTTTTCTGGACGGCAACGGCCGCACCGGGCGCATCGTCAACGTGCTCTACCTGATAGAAAAGCAGCTGCTTACGCTGCCCATCCTCTATCTGAGCCGCTATATCGTGCAGCACAAGCAGGACTATTACCGCGTGCTCACCCAGGTAACCCGCGATGCTGACTGGCAGGCCTGGATTGTCTTTATGCTCAAGGGCGTGGAGGTAACCTCAATCTGGACCTGTGCCAAGATTGCGTCCATCCGCCAGTTGATGGAGCACACCAGCGACCATGTGCGCAGCGCCCTGCCAAAAATCTATAGCCATGAGCTGCTGCAACTGATCTTCGAACAGCCCTATTGCCGCATTAGTGACTTAGTCGAGCGCCAGATCGCCAAGCGCCAGACCGCGTCTGTTTACCTCAAGCAGCTCTGCGACGTTGGCGTGTTAAGCGAAATAACCGCCGGCAAGGAAAAGCTCTTCGTGCACCCCAAGCTGGTGACACTGATGACCTACGACAGCAACACGTTTGCGCCCTACCCGCAACCCCACACCCCCGACTGAGACCACCATGACCAACAACGACATCGTGCAGAAACTCTGGAACCTCTGCGACGTACTGCGCGACGACGGCATCAACTACAGCGACTACGTCACCGAACTGGTGCTGCTGCTGTTTATCAAGATGGTGCACGAAAACACCGAAGCCGGGCTGCTGGAGAAGCACCCGCTGCCCGCCGGTTGCCGCTGGACCGATCTGAACGGCAAATCCGGCATCAACCTGCTGAACGACTACAAGCGTATTCTGCTCAGCCTCTCCACCGGCAAAGACGCCGACGGCAATCTGGTGCACCAAGACCCGCTGATCAGCGCCATTTACGCCGACGCCCAGACCCGTCTGCGCGAACCACGCCACCTGGAACAGATGATCCGCACCCTCGACCAGATCGACTGGTTCAGTGCCCAGAAAGACGGCCTGGGTGACCTCTACGAAGGCCTGCTGGAAAAGAACGCCAGCGAAACCAAGTCCGGCGCCGGCCAGTACTTCACCCCGCGCGCGCTGATCAACAGCATGGTGCGCTGCATCAAGCCGCAACCCGGTGAAGTGATCCAGGATCCGGCCGCCGGCACCGCCGGCTTTCTGGTGGCGGCAGACCAGTACATGCGCGAGCAGACCGACAACTATCTGGACCTCAGCGCCAAAGACGCCGCCTTTCAGAAGAACAAGGCCTTTGTCGGCATTGAACTGGTGCCCAACACCCGTCGGCTATCGCTGATGAACTGCCTGCTGCATGGCATGGAAGGTGATGACGAAGGCGTGGTGCATCTGGGCAACGCCCTGGGCGAAGCCGGCAAAAGCCTGCCCCGCGCCGACATCATCCTGGCCAACCCGCCCTTCGGCACCAGCAAGGGCGGCGAAGCCTCCAATACCCGCGACGACCTGACCTTCAAGACCAGCAACAAGCAACTGGCCTTTTTGCAGCACATTTACCGCAACCTCAGGCCCGGCGGCCGCGCCGCCGTGGTGCTGCCAGACAACGTGCTGTTTGAAGCCGGCGTTGGCACCGAGGTGCGCCGCGACCTGATGCACAAGTGCAACCTGCACACCATCCTGCGCCTGCCCACCGGCATCTTTTACGCCCAGGGCGTGAAGACCAACGTGCTGTTTTTCCAGAAAGGCAGCGCCACCGACCCGCAGCAAGCGGAACACTGCACCCAGCGCACCTGGGTCTTTGATCTGCGCAGCAATATGCCCAGCTTCGGTAAACGCACCCCCTTCGGCGACGCCCACCTCAAAGCCTTTGAACAGGCCTACGGCAGCGACCCGAACGGCAACAGCCCGCGCGCCGAAAACGTTGACGGCATCGGCGAACTCAGCCGCTTTCGCTGCTTTACCCGCCAGCAGATTGCCGAGCGCGGTGACTCGCTGGATATCAGTTGGCTCAAGGATGCCGACAGCCTCGACGCCAGCGAACTACCGACGCCCGAGGTGCTTGCCGGGGAAGCCATGAGCGAGCTGACCGAGGCGTTGCGCGAGCTGGATCAGCTAATGCAGACATTGGGCGCTGGCGATGACGCCGCGGCTCAAAAGCAGTTGATGGCCGAGGTGATGGGGCTTTCGGTGGATCAGGAGGCCGGGGATGAGTGAGTTACCGAGCGGGTGGACCGATGTAGAAATCGGTGAAATCGCTGATGTAGTCGCTGGAGGCACCCCAAAAGCAAATGATTCCAGCAACTTTGAAGCTCCTGGCGCTGGGATTGCTTGGCTCACACCTGCAGATCTGAGCGGTTACAACGCCAAGGAAATCTCCCACGGTTCACGAGATCTTTCACAGAAAGGTTACGAATCCTGCTCAGCCAAATTGATGCCAAAAGGCAGCCTGCTCTTCAGCAGTCGCGCCCCTATTGGCTATGTCGCATTGGCCGCTAATGAAATTTCTACCAACCAGGGTTTCAAGAGCTTTGTTTTCCCCGAAGAAATCGACCCCAGCTACGCCTTCTACTATTTAAAAAGTATTCGCCAACTAGCCGACAGCCTTGGTACAGGAACAACGTTTAAAGAACTTTCAGGGACTACAGCCAAGACACTGCCATTCCGTATGGCACCTGAGAAGGAACAAACCCGCATCGCCGCCAAACTCGACGAACTGCTGGCTCAGGCCGATACCCTGAAAGCCCGCATCGACGGCATCCCCGCCCTGCTCAAACGTTTCCGCCAATCCGTTCTTGCTGCGGCGGTTTCGGGGCGGTTGACGGAGGAGTGGCGAAAGTTAGCCAATGGCGCACAGGAGTTTGTCGAAGCTCCTTTTGAAACGCTCATACACGAGATGCGTAATGGCCTGTCTGCGAAGCCAAATGAAGACCAGACTGGGTTGCCAATTTTGCGTATTAGCGCTGTTCGCCCTATGTCAGTCGATTACTCAGACCATCGCTTCCTAGTGTGCAGCGGGGCCGAGGCCGCTCGTTATCGGCTGCGAGAAGATGACCTCCTTTTCACTCGTTACAACGGCAGCTTAGAGCTGGTCGGTGTATGCGGCATGATAAAGAAGCAGCCGAACCCAGAGATTGTTTACCCGGACAAGTTGATCAGAGTTCGCTGCAACACCAGCATGGTTTTGCCTAGCTATATAGAGCTGTTTTTTGCTCAGGACTCCATTCGTCAAAGAGTAATGGAGCTTGTTAAATCAACCTCGGGTCAAAAAGGAATATCAGGTAAGGATTTAAAGGCCTTCCCCGTCAGCTTCCCTCAGCTGGAAGAACAAACCGAAATCGTCCGCCGCGTCGAGCAGCTATTCGCCTTTGCCGATCAGTTGGAGGCTCGCGTTGCTGCGGCGCAGGAGCGGGTCGACAAGCTGACTCAAAGCATTCTGGCCAAGGCGTTTCGCGGTGAACTGGTGCCGCAGGACCCGAATGACGAGCCCGCCAGCGTGCTGCTGGAGCGCATCAAGGCCCAGCGCGCCGCCGCGCCTAAGGCCAAGCGCGGACGCAAGGCAAAAGCCTGATCCGCCGCCTTCCGGGTTAGGTGCTCTCAAGCCCGCGACGCCTAACGCATTTGCGGTCTTGAGCAGAAAGTGTCGCCGCGACAGTGAACGTGAATGCGCGGGAGCAGGTTACGAAGGAACGGGATTGATGATTTTCCACCCATAGAAAGCGAAAAGCCCCGGTGCAACTCACCGAGGCTATAGCGCCGACCGGGCACCCCCAATCCACTTGCACGAAGCATAAGCCACGCTAATAAAATCGTGCAACCTGCGCCCGGGTGGACGTCCACCAAACGGCCGCCACGCTAACGGAGCATTGAATCACGTCATGAGCGCCTACCAGACCAGCACACTGCTACTCGACGGCATCGCCTACCAGGTGATCTCCGGCGGCGCCTTTTCGCCCAGTGAGCACGGCATTTGCCCCTACCACGCGGACACCTGGACGCCCTCTGGCTATGTGGTTACCTACGCGGTGGTCGACGGGCAGTTGATACTGCACAGCGTCTACACCAATCATGCACCGGCTGGCGCTGACGACACCGCAACGCCGCGTTTTATTGATAATGCCAATACGCTCGACCCGTTCGGGAGCGAGCCTGATGACATCCGGACGAGCATCAATAGCCTCTGGCCGGCCAATCAGCCGCGCCGAAAACGCGCCGCTGAAGACTGCATCCCGCCGCCGATCAACGGCATCGTACCCACGCGCCTGTCCGATGATTATTGGCATTACGCGGATATCAATCTGCCGCTCGGTCACAGCGGTGAGCTGCACGTTGACCGCCTACCGCCGCTGACCGGCGATGAGAGCCCGGAGTATATCGACGACATGCTCAGGGCCATCATCGACAGCGCTAACGGCGTCAGCGGTTATCGTCTGCGGTTTGAGCACGGCGAGCTGGTGAAGCAAACCGCCGAGCCCAATGAGCAGCTCGATTTCCTGTTGTCCTTCCGCCGTCCCTGAGCGAAGGATAAACAAGCCAGTGCCGCGGGTCCGGTAGTCGGGCGCTTGACCTTGTAGCCACTTTAGGGTTTTCAATGGGGTTTACTGGCGTAGACCAGTCATCTTCATACCCGATTGAGCGAGCGGAGCACCTGCCATGTCTGCACATCAGCACGACCACTCTGAGCACAGCCACAGTCACAGCCATGGTAGCGGCAAGGTGCTGTTATTTGCCCTGATCCTTACCGGTGCCTTTGCCATGGTCGAGGTGGTTGCCGGCGTGCTGGCCAACTCCCTGGCGTTGCTCTCCGATGCCGGGCACATGCTGACGGATTCACTGTCGCTGGCGGTTGGTGCCTTTGCCGCCTGGCTGGCCAGCAGGCCCGCCTCTCGGCAACACTCCTTCGGGTTGCAGCGGGCCGAGGTGCTGGGCGCGCTGTTCAATGTCATCTTCATGTTTGTAGTGGTTGCCTTTATCGCCTGGGAGGCGGTAGAGCGCCTGTTTGATGCTCCCGAGGTTGATGGCGGGGCAGTGCTGCTGGTCGGCGGGCTGGGCTTGCTGGTCAATGTCTTCGTGGCCTGGTTGCTGATGCGCGGCGAGCAGAACATGAACGTGCGCGGAGCCTTGCTGCACGTGATGGGCGACCTGCTGGGGTCGGTAGCCGCCATCGCGGCAGGCCTGATCATCTACCTGGGTGGCCCGGCCATCATGGACCCGCTGCTGTCGCTGCTGGTGTGTGCGCTGATTCTGGTATCCGCCGTGCGGCTGCTGAGGGCCGTTACCCAGGTGCTGATGGAGGGCGTGCCGCCTGGCATCGAGCCGGCGCAGGTGCGCAGCGCGCTGACCGAGGTCGATGGCGTACAGGCGGTTCATGATCTGCACATCTGGAGTCTGTCTTCCAGCAATCATGCGTTGGCGGCCCATGTCGATATCGACTCGCTGGCGCAGTGGTCCCAGGTTCTGCCGCAGATTCAGCAAGTACTGCGCGAGCGGTTTGGTATTACCCACAGCACGTTGCAACCGGAGGATGCCGCGCTGGCGGGCCGCTGCGAGTTGGATGCCGGGTGCGGTGCAGACGCGCCCTAACCTGTGACGGTATTGCGCCCTACGACTTCAACTGATGCCTGGGGGCTGGTGGTCTGTGCCTGGCGGAGGCCGCCGCACTCGCTCTGTGTCCTTGTCGCGCCGCAGGGCGGCGCGTACAACGTAGCCAAACGCCCGCTACCCAACCGTGAGAGAACCGCATGAGCGACCCGCACAACCTGCAACGCTTCCTCGATGCCCAGGCCGAGAGCTACGCCGCAGCGCTGGCTGAGCTGCGCTCGGGGCGCAAGACGTCGCACTGGATGTGGTTTGTGTTTCCGCAGTTGGCCGGGCTGGGGCGCAGCCGTACCGCGCAGTTCTACGCCATTGCTGATCTGGCTGAGGCCTGCGCCTATCTGGCGCACCCGCTGCTGGGCGCAAGGCTTGAGGCCTGCGCCCGGGCGCTGCTGGCCTGGCGGCAGCGTTCTGCCCGGCAGATTCTCGGCTCGCCGGATGACCTCAAGCTGCGCTCCAGCATGACGCTGTTTGCTCAGGCTGCGCCTGACAACCCGCTGTTTACCGAGGTACTTGAGGTGTTCTGCGACGGCGAGCCGGATGCGCGCACCCTGCAGCTGCTGGGTGGGGCTCACGGTCAAACGGGCGCTGTGGGCGACGAGGCGGCGCAGCTGGCGCGGCGCACGCTGGGGCACTATCAGGCCAACGCCGAGGGCTTTCGCGAGGGCACACAGGATCACGATGTCAGCCAGAATATCGACGCTCTGCTGCGGCATATTCAGGCGCCGGCGCCCTGGCAGATTCTCGATCTGGGCTGCGGGCCGGGGCGCGACCTGCGCAGCTTTCGCGCACTCGGGCATAACGCTGTGGGGCTGGATGGTACCGAAGCCTTTGTGCAGATGGCGCGTGAGGCTAGCGGCTGCGAGGTGTGGCACCAGGATTTTCTGGCGCTGGACCTGCCGGCGGCGCGCTTTGACGGCATCTTTGCCAACGCCTGCCTGTTCCATATCCCCAGCCAGCTGTTGCCAAGGGCGCTGGCGCAATTGCATCAGACGCTGAAACCCGGCGGTGTGCTGTTCAGCTCCAACCCGCGCGGGGAGGATCAGGAAGGCTGGAGCGGCGAACGTTACGGCGCCTACTACCGACTGGAAACCTGGCGTGCGCTGCTGCAGGCGGCGGGCTTTGTCGAGCTGGAGCACTACTACCGCCCAACCGGCCTGCCGCGTGACCAGCAGCCCTGGCTGGCGAGTGTCTGGCGGCGGGTGTGAGCCGGCCGGCGGCGGACAACGCTGTGCTCTGTCCGCCCTACAGCCTACCGTAGGGCGCACTAAGCCGCTGGCGTGAGCCTCTTGTCAGACCCTAGAAGTCAAAGTCTACCTTGGCCCACAGCGAGCGCCCCGGCTCGTTGATAGCGATGGCATTGGCGGGGTAGCCGAACGCCGAGTTACCCGCCAGGTTGAGGTGTTCGGCGTAGGCCTTGTCGAACAGGTTATCGACGCCGACGCTGAGTTTCACCTGTTCACTCAGGCGGTAGGCGCCGTTGAGTGAGAACACCCCAAAACCGGTGCTTTTGTCGATGTCCTGGCCGACCACGTTGCCGGCCCCTTCATCCACCCGGTTCTGCTCGGCGACGACGCGCCACAGGGCGCCGGCGCTCCAGTTGTTGTGGGCGTAGCTGAGGCCCAGGCGGGCTTCCAGCGGCGGCATCTGTGGCAGCGGCTCGCCGTCGCTGCGGTTCTCGCCCCAGGCGTAGGCGAGGGTCGCATCGGTCTTCCAGTTGCTGGTCAGGTCAAACGCCACACCCAGCTCGCCACCGGCGATGCGGGCGTCGACGTTGTAGGCCTGGCTGCGGCGCATGCCCATCATGGTCGAGTAGCGGAACAGAATGAAGTCATCCACCTGGCCGGCGTAGGCCGAGGCCCAGGCCTGCAGGCGTGCGTCTTGATACTGGATGCCCACATCCAGCTGGGTGGTCTTTTCCGGCTCCATGCCGTCAAAGGCGTTCAGCTCGCCGGTCGGCGCCAGGCTGGCGGAGAACAGCTCCCAGTAATCGGGGAAGCGTTCGGCGTGGCCGAGGCCGGCGTAGAGGGTGGCGGGGGTATTGCTCAGCTCCTGCTCATAGCGGATAAAGCCGCTGGGCAGGGTGTCGCTGCGGCTCTGGCCGGCGGTCGGGTTGGGCGTGTTCATTCCCATCATGCTGCGAATGCTCTGGCGGTAGTCCTTGGCGCTGGCGCGATCAAGACGGGCTCCGCCGATCCAGCGGGTCAGGTCGCTTTGGTGCCAGGTCAGCTCGGAAAACACGCCGTAGTTGTGCATGACCGCATCCTTGGTCCAGGCGAACTTATCCGCGTCGGTGTAGCCGGTCATCATGCTGTAACTGGATCTGCGGGCGCGGTGCTCGCTGCGCTGGGCGTCAATACCGGATACCAGTTCGACCGCATCCCAGTCGAAGCTCAGCGCCAGCCGTCCGCCGAGCGTGCGGCGATCCACCTGCGAGGCCATCGGCATGGGCATCATGCCGGTCGGGTCGGGGCTGCGCAGGCGGAAGTTGTCCATGATGTGGTCGGCGTAGTTGTAGTAGACCTGTGCCTCCAGCTTGCTGATCTGGCCGAGGTTGAGCTTCTCGAAGCGCAAGCCAAGGCTCTCGCGGGCAAACTGGCTGCCGTCCATGCCACGGCCGGCGTAGCGCGCCTCGCCGTCGCCCTTGCCGGCGCTGAACTCCAGCAGGGTGTCGGCATCCGGTGTCCAGCCCAGGGCAATGTCGCCGTTCCATTTGCTCCAACGCGAGGGCACGGTATCGCCGTTGCCGTCGTCATAGTCGTCGGACTTGGCGTCGTTGCCGGTAAAGCGCAGGTAGCCGCTCTGGTTGCCGATGGCGGCGTCCAGGGTCTTGTCGAAGCGGCCGTTGCTGCCGCCCAGCACGCTGGCATGCACGCGGCTGCCGGGCTCATCAAACTGCTCCGGCTGACGCTCGAACAGCACGGTGCCGGCGGACGCGCCCGGCCCCCAGCGCACGCTTTGCGGGCCTTTGATGACGGTCAGGCGGTCGTAGGTTTCTGGCGAGATGTAGGAGCTGGGCGCGTCCATGCGGTTGGGGCAGGCGCCGATCATCTGCCCGCCATTGGCCAGCAGGTTGATGCGTGAGCCGAACATGCCACGCAGTACCGGGTCGCCGTTACTGCCGCCGCTGCGGATGGCTGAGAAGCCGGGAATGGTCTTCAGATAATCGGTGGCGTCGCTGGCCGGTATCGGTTGGCGCGGGTCCTTCGGGTCGGCAATGATGGTCAATGGTGAGCTTTGCTGCACCGCAGTGACGACCACTGGTGCCAGCTGCAGCGTCGGCTGACTGGCAGGCTGGTGATGGTCGTGGGCTTCAGAGGCTGTCTGGGCATTGGCGCCCAGGCTGGTCAGCAGCAGGGCGAAGGCGGCTTGCCAGCGCAGGCTGGCGTTGGTCCGGGTAAAACGCTTGGCGTGTTGCATTGTTGTCATCCACACAGTGGCCGTAGCGGCGCAGGCGCGCCAGGCCTGAATCAGGGAAAGGTGAGGTGGGGGTGACGCAACGCTCGGCCGTGGCCGCAGGGACTCAGACGGCGCGTGGCGCAGCGTCGAGCGGGGAGGGTGAAGCGCGGGGGTTGATAGCGGGCCAGACCATGCGCGGCGGCGGACGGGCCCATTGGCCGCTGGGGTGAGCGCTGACGGTAGAAAAGGGCAGGTAGTCCAGTATCCAGCCCTGTGACGTCAGCGGTGCGGCGTGGCCGAGAGAGGAGCACAGCGGGCAACTGGGCTGCAGGTTGCTCATCTGCTGCTGACTGCCGTCATCCAGATCGATATTGCTCTGGAAGCTGCTCAGGTAGCAGGCGGGTATGCCGGTGCCGCTGAGATACTGACCGCTCATCTGCCCCTGATGCAAACCGCAGGTAAGCAGACCCAGCAAGGTGCACAGGTAGAGCACCAAGGCCAGGCTGTGTAAGTGGCGGTGGGGCAGAATCATGCGCGGAATTTTAGCACCCCGCGCAGCTGTCGGCGCCATGTGGCTGTTTGCCGCACGCCGGATGTCAGGCGTCGAAGCGGTCAGGCTCCTCGGCAAACGGCAGCTGGGCGGCCTGTTCCAGCTCATCGCCGGGGTGGTTGGCCAGGCAGATTTGTACGGCGATGTGCAAGCCCAGCAGGGCCAGCAAGCCCGAGAGTTCTGCAATCAGCATCGTTAATCCCTCCGTTGTATCAACTGGCGACAGCCTGGTGGATGGCTGCAGTCTGTTCCGCCTTTGCCTGCCGCACCGTACGCCAGGTGTTCCAGGCCATGCACAGCATGCCGGTCAGGAAGAAGGCGCCGCCGATCACGCGGACCACATAGCCCGGATGGCTGGCCTCCAGCGCCTCGACAAAGCTGTAAGTCGGTGTGCCGTCCACGTTCACGGCCCGCCACATCAGACCCTGGGTAATGCCGTTGACCCACATCGACACGATGTAGAGCACGGTGCCGATGGTCGCCAGCCAGAAGTGCAGGTTGATCAGGCTGGTGCTGTACATCTTTTCCGTGGCGAAGACTTTCGGGATCAGATGGTACAGCGAGCCAAAGGTGATCAGCGCTACCCAGCCCAGTGCGCCCGCGTGGACGTGGCCGATGGTCCAGTCAGTATAGTGCGACAGGGCGTTGACGGTTTTGATCGCCATCATCGGACCTTCAAAGGTCGACATGCCGTAGAAGGCCAGCGCTACCACCAGAAAGCGCAGAATTGGATCGCTGCGCAGCTGATGCCATGAGCCCGACAGGGTCATCATGCCGTTGATCATGCCGCCCCAGCTCGGGGCCAGCAGGATCAGCGACATCACCATGCCGAGTGACTGCGCCCAGTCCGGCAGCGCGGTGTAGTGCAGGTGGTGCGGGCCGGCCCAGATATACAGGCTGATCAGCGCCCAGAAGTGCACGATCGACAGCCGGTAGGAGTAGACCGGGCGATTGACCTGCTTGGGCACGAAGTAATACATCATGCCGAGAAAGCCGGTAGTCAGAAAAAAGCCGACTGCGTTGTGCCCATACCACCATTGCACCATGGCATCGGCGGCGCCAGCGTAGATCGGGTAGGACTTGAACCAGCTGATGGGAATGGCCGCGTGGTTGACGATGTGCAGCAGCGCAATGACCAGAATGAAGGCGCCAAAGAACCAGTTGCCGACGTAGATGTGGCGGCTTTTGCGGCGCATCACTGTGCCGAAGAACACGATGGCGTAGGCCACCCAGACAATCGCCATGAAAACCGCACCGGTAAACTCGATCTCGGCGTATTCCTTGGTGGTGGTCAGCCCCTGGGGCAGGGTTACCAGCATGGTCACGATGACCGCTTGCCAGCCCCAGAAGGTGAACGCGGTCAGGCGCGGCGCGATCAACGGCGTCTGGCAGGTGCGCTGCACCACGTAGTAGCTGGCAGCAAACTGCGCACTGCCGGCAAAGCCGAATATCACCAGGCTGGTGTGCAGCGGTCGCAGGCGGCCGAAGCTGGTCCAGGGCAGGTCCAGGTTGAGCGCTGGCCAGACCAGTTGCGAGGCGACCAGCAGGCCGACGGACATGCCGATCACGCCCCAGACCACGGTCATGATGGTGAACTGGCGCACCACCTTGTAGTTGTACATTTGCGCAGCAGCGTTCTGCATCTTCAACCCCTTCATGGCAGTGAGGCGACGCACGTCGCCATAACGCCTGCACTCTAGGGTTTGGGGGTAATACAAAACAGACTCAGAGATGGCTGCAAAAAACAGATCAGATAGCGCTCCGCTCAGAACGCGGCGAGCAGCCGCCCCAGCGTTGCCATGGCCTGTTCGCAATGTTCATCCCAGGGCGTGCCGTAGTTCAGCCGCGCGCAGTTGCGGTACTGGCGGTTGGCCGAGAAGATCGGCCCCGGCGCCAGGCTGATGCCCTGCGCGAGCGCCAGCTGGAACAGCAGCAGGGAGTCGACCCGCTCGGGAAATTCAAACCACAGGAAGTAGCCGCCATTGGGCCGACTGACTCGCGTCTCACGCGGGAAGTGCCGCGCGGCCGAGGCCAGCATGGCGCGCTGTTGACTCTCCAGCGCATGGCGCAACTTGCGCAGGTGGCGGTCGTAGCCGCCGTGCTGCAGGTAGTCGGCCAGCGCGGCCTGAGCCGGTACCGATGGCGAGATGGTGGTCATCAGTTTGAGGCGGCTGACCTGCTCGGCAAGGCGCCCGGCGGCTACCCAACCGACCCGGTAACCCAGCGCCAGACACTTGGAGAACGAACCGCAGTGCATCACCAGCCCGTCGGTATCGAAGCTCTTGACCGGTTTGGGTGGTTTGGCGCTGAAGTACAGCTCGGCGTAGACGTCATCCTCGATCATCGGCACCTGATGCTGCTTGAGCAGGGCATACAATTGCTTCTTCTTGGCGTCACTCATGCTGGCGCCCAGCGGATTTTGCAGGTTGCTCATAAACCAGCAGGCCTTGATCGGAAAGCGCTGCAGGCTGTCGGCCAGACTGTCGAGGTCTATCCCCTCGCGCGGGTGCACCGGAATCTCGACCGCCTTGAGTTGCAGGCGCTCCAGCACCTGCAAGGTGGCGTAGAACGCGGGGCTTTCGATGGCGACCAGATCGCCGGGTTGGGTGACCGACTGCAGGCAGAGGTTGAGCGCTTCCATCGCGCCGTTGGTAATCACCAGCTCGTCCATCGGCAGCAGCATGCCGCTGACCATATAGCGCAGGGCGATCTGGCGGCGCAGGTCGGGGTTGCCGGCGGTCATGTCGGCAATCACCGAGTGGGGCTTCATGTCGCGGACGCTGCTGGCCAGCGAGCGTGACAGCCGCGCCAGCGGAAACAGGTCAGGGCTCGGGAAGGCCGAGCCGAAGGCGACCATCTCCGGGTCCTTGAGCGAGCCAAGCACCGAGAACACCAGCTCGCTGACGTCCACATCGACGCTGCTGGAGGCGTAGGGGCTGATATTTGGCTCGCTCAGCTGACGCCGCGCCAGCGCGTGGACGAAGTAGCCCGAACGTGGCCTGGCTTGAATCAGGCCGCGATCTTCCAGCAGATAGTAGGCCTGGAAGACGGTCGACGGACTGACCCCGTAGGTGCGGCTGGCGTGCCGCACCGAGGGGATCTTCTCGCCCGGGGCAATCACCCCGGTGCGGATCAGTTCGGCAATGTCGTCGGCCAGCTTTTCGTAGCGTTTCATCCGGTCCCGCGACGCTGATGGTGGTGTGCGCCACTGTAGGCCATCACGCGCGCGCATGCGATATCAATGCACCACAGGGGCGACGAAAGTGCTCTCGTCGCTGATTCGGCTGATCGGATGGTTCACATCCTGTACGACAAACTCCAATGGCTCGCTGCCAGCGGCGCTTGCCCCATCGCGGCGGCTGACCCGCACGGCAACTGTACTGGTTTCACCTGCGGCGACGCGCAGGTTGCCCAGACCCTGAGCGTTGAAACGCTCGGCGTCCGCCAGGCTGAAGCTGTACTCGCGTGGCTGCTGGGTCTTGTTCAGCACCTTGAGGGTGTAGATGTTTTCGATGTCGCCATTGCTGTTGGCGCGGAACACGCTGCGGTCACGGCTGATGTCCAGATCAATCAGCGGGCGGGTCTGCAGGCCCCAGACCAGGCCGCCTATCATCAGCAACAGGGCGATGGCGTAGCCGACCAGACGCGGCCGCAGCCAGTGGGTCTTGCCACCCGCCAGCGCGCGTTCGGAGGTGTAGCGAATCAGCCCGCGCTGGTAACCCATCTGATCCATGATGCCGTTGCAGGCGTCGATGCAGGCGCCGCAGCTGATGCAGTCGATTTGCAGGCCATTGCGGATGTCGATGCCGGTCGGGCAGACCTGCACACAAAGGGTGCAGTCGATGCAGTCGCCCAGGCCGCTGGCGGCCGGATCGCTGGTTTTCTTGCGCGGGCCGCGGGCTTCGCCGCGCGCTGCGTCGTAGGTTACCAGTTGGGTGTCGGCATCAAACATCGCGCTCTGAAAGCGCGAGTACGGGCACATGTGCAGGCACACCTGCTCGCGGAGCCAGCCGGCGTTGAAGTAGGTGGCGGCGGTAAAGCACAGCAGCCAGAACGCGGTAGTCGTGCCAACCTGCCAACTCAGCAGGTCGCTGACCAGCTCGCGTACCGGCGTGAAATAGCCGATGAAACCAATCGCTGTCGCCAGGCTGATGGCGAGCCACAGGCCGTGCTTGGCGCCCCGGCGCAGCATTTTCTTGAGCGACCAGGGCGCGGCGTCGAGGCGAATGCGCTGGTGACGTTCACCCTCGGTGACCTTCTCGACCCACATGAAGATCCAGGTCCAGACGCTCTGCGGGCAGCTGTAACCGCACCACACCCGGCCGGCGACCACGGTGATGAAGAAAAGGCCGAAGGCGGCAATCATCAAGATCGCCGACAGCAGGGTGAAATCCTGCGGCCAGAAGGTCGCACCAAAAATATGGAACTGCTTGCTGTCCAGATCCCACAGCACGGCCTGCTGCCCGTTCCAGTCGATCCAGGCGGTACCGAAGAACAGCAGCATCAGCGCGCCCGCGCCGAGCAGTCGCAGGTTGCGGTACAGCCCCTTGAAGCTGCGGGTGTGAATCGGGCCGCCCTGCTGGGCGGGTGTCAGGTCTTTCAGGGGAATATGGCTGGTCATGGCATCACGGCTCTTGGATTTTCAGGCTGTGGCGATGATGCGGGGCTGGCTGGTCTGGTAACAGATTCAGATCGGACGCAAAAAACCATATCAGATGGCGCTAAAAGGTCGCTCAGAGCACTGGCCTGACTGGCCTGAATACGGATTGCGCGCAGCCTGAAATGGCCTTCTGATACGGTTTTTTTTGCCGAATCTGAGGCTGGTACGGCTCAGGTGGCGTGCGCATAGTGGCCGCCTTGTTGAGTCGGTGCGGTAGATCCGCTGTGTGCGGCTGCTGTGCCTTGGAGGTGAGCATGTACCACTACGATGAGTACGACCGGGCGCTGGTCGCCGAGCGGGTCGCCCAGTTTCGTGATCAGATCAGTCGGCGTCTGAGCGGTGAACTGAGCGAGGAAGAGTTTCTGCCGCTGCGTCTACAGAACGGCCTCTACCTGCAGCGCCATGCCTACATGCTGCGGGTGGCGATTCCCTACGGCACCTTGTCGGCAGATCAGCTGCGCGCGCTGGCCAGTGTCGCGCGGGATTTTGACCGCGGCTACGGCCACTTCACCACGCGTCAGAACATTCAGTTCAACTGGATCGAGCTGGAGCAGGTGGGCGACATTCTGGCCCGGCTGGCGGCAGTCGACATGCATGCGATTCAGACCTCCGGCAACTGTGTGCGCAATATCAGCACCGACGCTTTTGCCGGCGTGGCGGCCGATGAGCTGCTCGATCCGCGGCCGTTGGCCGAGATTCTGCGCCAGTGGTCGACGGTCAATCCCGAGTTTCTCTACCTGCCGCGCAAGTTCAAGATCGCCCTGTGCTCGGCCAGTGAAGACCGCGCGGCGGTGATGATGCACGACATCGGGCTATACCTGTACCGCGATGGCGCAGGTGAGATGCTGTTCGACGTGATGGTGGGTGGCGGCCTGGGCCGCACGCCAATTCTGTCGCAGCCGATCCGTAAGGCGCTGCCCTGGCAGCATTTGCTGTCCTACGTGGAGGCGGTGTTGCGGGTTTATAACCGCCACGGGCGGCGGGACAACAAGTACAAGGCGCGCATCAAGATTCTGGTCAAGGCGCTGGGTATCGAGGCCTTTGCCCGTGAGGTTGAGGCCGAATGGGAGCACATCAAGGACGGCCCCGCCGAGCTGACCCGCGCCGAGTACGAGCGCGTCGCTGCCAGCTTTCAGCCGCCGGCGTATCCGCCGCAACCGGCGGTCGATCTGGCATTCGGCAGTGCGCTGGCGCGCGACGCCGGGTTTGCCCGCTGGGTGCAGCGCAACACCCACGCACACAAGCAGCCGGGCTACGTGTCGGTCACGCTGTCGACCAAGCCCGGCGCTGCCATGCCACCAGGCGATGTGACCGCCGCGCAGATGGAGCAGATTGCGCAGATGGCCGAGCGGTTCGGCTTCGGCGAGATTCGGATCGCCCACGAGCAGAATCTGGTCCTGCCTGATGTCGCCAAGACTGACCTGTACGCGCTCTGGCAGCAGGCCTGCGCCTTTGGTCTGGCGACACCCAATATCGGTTTGCTGACCGACGTGATCGCCTGCCCCGGCGGCGACTATTGCGCGCTGGCCAATGCCAAGTCGATACCAGTGGCGCAGGCCATTCAGCAGCGCTTTGCCGACCCCGAGCTGCTGCAGGATCTGGGCGAGATCAGCCTGAACATCTCCGGCTGCATGAACGCCTGCGGCCACCATCACATTGGCAATATCGGCATCCTTGGCGTCGATAAAAACGGCAGCGAGTGGTACCAGCTCACCATCGGCGGGGCGCAGGGCAAGCACAGCGCGCTGGGTAAGGTGATTGGCCCGGCCTTCAGCGCCGAAGACGTACCGGAGGTGATCGCCCAGCTGGCCGAGGTCTACCGCGCGCAGCGACAGGGGGAGGAGCGCTTTGTCGACACCGTCGAGCGTATCGGCCTCGCCCCGTTCAAAGCGCGGGTGTATCCGCCGCAGGAGACCCGCGCATGAACAACCTGATCCGGCTGACCGAGCATGGCCCGGAACGGGTGGGCACCGATCCCTGGACGCTGGCGCTGACCGAGGAGCCGGCCGCCGCTGGCCCGCGCATCCTCAGTCTGGAGGCGTGGCTGCAGCGCCAGCCCGAGGCGGTATTAAGCGGGCAAGCGCCCAGTGCCGATGCGGTCTGCCTGCAACCCGATGATGAGGCCGAACAGCTGCAGCCCTACCTCGCGGTGTTGCCGCTGATTGCCGTGCTGTTCCCCAGTTTTCGTGATGGCCGGGGCTACAGTCAGGCGTACCTTTTACGCACGCGCATCGGCTGGACTGGCGAGCTGCGTGCGGTCGGCGATGTGCTCCGCGATCAGCTCAGCCACATGCGTCAGTGCGGCTTTGATGCCTTTGCCATCCGTGAGGATAAATCTGCCGAGGATGCCATCAAGGGGCTGGGGGGCATGAGCGTGCTCTACGGCCGCTCGGCGATTGAGCCGCGACCGCTGTTTCGTCGGCGGGCCAGTGAATGCTGAAGGGGCTGCTGTCGCCTGCAGCGGTGCTGCTCTGGCGGATGGCATGCAGCTGAGTGACGGATGCCGCCGGCTCAGGCGCCGGCGGTCAGGTGTCGCGCAATGCCGCGCTTGAGTGGGCGCAACTGCTGGGCTGCGCGCAACGCCGCCCCGCGCAGCAGGCGCATGGGCAGGCGGTCATTGGTGTAACAGTCAACCAGCAGGTTGGTGGCCTGGTAGAGCGGCCAGGTCGCCAGGCGCTGCTGGCGCTCATAGCGGCTGAGCAGGGCGATGGAGCCGATATCGCGGTTGCGCCGCTGGGCGTCAAGCAGCAGGCTGCTCAAGCGCTGCACGCTGCCCAGGCCAAAGTTGAAGCCGTGGGCGGTGACCGGGTGCATGCCCACGGCGGCGTCGCCGATCAGGGCGCTGCGATGCGCCGTGAGGTGGCTGGCGTAGGCGCCCACCAGCGGATAGACATGCCGCTCGCTGACCAACTCCATGCCGCCCAGGCGCCCGTCAAAACGCTGTTTCATCTCGATGGCAAACTCGTCAGGGCTCATCTGCTGCAGGCGTTCGATATCCCGTGGCGGCAGGGTTACCACCACCGAGGATTGCCGGCCATTGAGCGGCAGCAGGGCCAGGGTCTGGCCGTAGCCAAACCATTCCCAGGCCACCTGCTGGTGATCGGCGTCGTGCTGCATGCGGCACACCAGCATGCTCTTGCCAAAGTCCTTCATCTGCGCGCCGATGCCGAGCAGGCGCCGGGTTTCGGAAAAGCGGCTGTCTGCGGCCACCAGCAGGCTGCACTCCAGCGTGCTGCTGTCATCCAGGGTCAGCTCAACGCCGCCACTGTGCTGGCGCAGGTGACGCAGACGGGTGCCCGCGCGCAGTGTCGTGGTGCCCTTGGCCTGCAGGCTGTCCCACGCAGCCTGGCGGATCGCTCGGTTGGCAACCAGATGCCCCAAATGATCGCTGCCGGCGTGGCGCGCCTGAATGTGCAGGGCAACGGCGGACGGCCCGTTGAACACCTGTGCATCGCGCAGCAGCGCAACGTCGTCGCTGGGCAGTCGGTCCCAGATGTCCAGTTGCTGCAGCAGAGCGCGCGAGGTATGGGTCAGGGCGATTTCGCGGCCGTCGAAGGCGGGGTTGGCTATAGCCTCTTCGGTCTGACGCTCGATCAGCGTCACCGCAAGGCCGCTGTCGGCCAATGCCCGGGCTAGACACAGACCGCTGGGGCCGGCGCCGATGATGGCAATATCGCAGTGCATGGCAGTCGCTCCTGACAGGATGAAAAACGCAGTCTAGACGCTATCTTGCCCGCTTTAATTGTCCTGGATCATTGCTTGGTTGGCACCTGCACTTGCGGTCAGTGACACGTTGTCTTGCTTGCGCTGTTCAACGGCCTGTTAGGCCGGTAGCCAGCGCATCAGCAACGCGAAACTCAGGTCGGCCAGCGGCGGACGTGGAATGCGCACGCTGTGACCGTTGCCGGGCGCGACCTCGATGGCGTTGCCGTTGCGGTCTTGCAGGGCTTCGAGCACAAACCTGTGGTTGCCCTGCGGGGTCATCAGTTCCAGCTGGTCGCCAATGGCAAAGCGGTTTTTGACGTCGATCTCGAGCCAGCCGCTGTCTTCCCCTGTCAGCTCACCAACGAACTGGTGGCGGCTCATGCGCGAGGCGCCCTGCTCGTAGTTCTGGTACACGCCTGGTGGATGACGACGGTAGAAACCTTCGGTGTAGCCACGGTTGGCAAGGCTTTCCAGGTCATCCATCAGCCCGAGGTTGAACGGGCGACCGGCCACCGCGTCGTCGATGGCCTGGCGGTAGACCTGCGCCGTGCGGGCGACGTAGAAGTGCGACTTGGTGCGGCCTTCGATCTTCAGGGAATCGACCCCCATCTGCACAAAGCGTTCGACGTGCTGCACCGCGCGCAGGTCTTTGGAGTTCATGATATAGGTGCCGTGCTCATCTTCCTCGATGGCCATCGGCTCGTCGGGCTTGTCGTGCTGGGTGATGATCTGCACCGGCTGCGCCAGCGGCTCGATATTGCCCTCGGCGGTTTCGACCGCAGGCTGGACGTCGTACTGCCAGCGGCAGGCGTTGGTGCAGGCTCCCTGGTTGGCGTCGCGGTGATTGAAGTAGCCGGACAGCAGGCAGCGGCCGGAGTAGGCGATGCACAGAGCGCCGTGCACAAATACTTCGAGGCCGATATCCGGGCAGCGCTGACGGATTTCTTCGACCTCTTCCAGCGCCAGCTCGCGCGACAGAATGATGCGTTCCAGCCCCTGCTGCTGCCAGAACTTCACAGTCGCCCAATTCACCGCGTTGGCCTGCACCGAGAGGTGCACCGGCAGCTGCGGCCAGCGCTCGCGCACCAGCATGATCAGGCCCGGGTCCGACATGATCAGCGCATCCGGCCCCATGGCGACCACGGGTTCAAGGTCGCGCAGGTAGGTCGCCACCTTGCTGTTGTGCGCCGCGATATTGCTGGCCAGATAGAACTTTTTGCCGAGTGCGTGCGCTTCCTTGATGCCTTGGGCCATGACCTCGGGGTTATGGAAGTCGTTCTCGCGCACGCGCAGGCTGTAGCGTGGCTGGCCGGCGTACACCGCGTCGGCGCCATAGGCGAAGGCGTAGCGCATGGCCTTGAGGGTGCCGGCCGGGGCCAGCAGTTCGGGAGCGTTGAGCATGATCGGGACCTGCGAAAAAAGGTCGCAGCTTAGTGGCTTGGCCGCCCTGGCGTATTGATCGAGATCAGCGCTTGTCTTGGCCGCAGCGAGTGGATGTCGCACAATGCCGGCTCACTTGCGATGAGTCCGACCGATGGATATCAGCCTCGCCAGAACCTTTCTTGAAGTTGTCCGCAGCGGCAGTCTGATCGCTGCCTCCGAGCAGCTGCATGTGACCCAGGCGGCCGTGACTGCGCGCATCCAGAGCCTGGAGTCGCAGCTCAACTGCCGCTTGTTTGTGCGTAACCGCGGCGGCGCACGACTGACTGCCGATGGCGAGCTGTTTGTCAGCTACGCCAACCAGCTGGTGCAGACCTGGGAGGCGGCGCAGCGCGACCTGCCGTTGGCCAGCGGTATCAACAATGTGCTGCATCTGGGCTGCGAAACCGGTCTCTACAATCCATTGATGCTGCACTGGGTACGCTTGCTGCGCACCGAGCTGGGCCGTCAGGCGGTGCACACCGAGGTTGGCGAAGGGGCAGCGCTCCAACGGCGCCTGGAGCAGGGTACGCTGGATGCAGCGCTGGTGTTCCAGCCAAGCTATTGGCCCGGGCTGCAGGTCGAAGAGCTACTGGAAGAAAAGCTGATCCAGGTCTGCCTGCCGAGCCAGCCTGAGCCCTATATCTACATCGACTGGGGTGAAGCCTTTCGCCAGCAGCATGATCGTGCCCTGCCGGACAAGGCCAAGGCCGAGCTGACCTTCAATCTTGGACCTATGGCGCTGCAGTACCTGCTCAGCTGTGGCGGCAGCGGTTATTTTCGTACCCGGGTGGTGCAGAGCTATCTGGACAGCGGCCAGCTGCAGCGGGTGCCAAGCGCGCCCGAGTTCAGCTTTCCGGCCTGGCTAGTCTATTCTCGTGCGCGCGACAGTGAGGTGCTGCAGCGGGCGACCACGCTTCTGCGCCAGGCCGCGGCGGACAGCCATGACTGGTCGCAGCGCTGGGATTAGGCCTTCAATCAGCGCCTGCCCGGATAGTCATCAACATGCTGCGTTGCAGCGCGGCGATCAGGTCGGTTTGGGTCACCATGCCGACCAGCCTGCCCTGCTCAACAACCGGCAAACAATGCAGCCCCTGACTGGAGAGCATCGGCACCAGCTGGGTGATGTGCAGGTCGGGTACTACGGCAATCACTGGCGAGGTCATGACCTCGCTCAGGGGCGATTTTTCGCCGCCGCCGCGGCGCAGCAGCCGGAAGCTGCCGCTGCGCCCGACAAAGTTGGCCAGGTCGGTCAGGCTGACGATCCCCACCAGCGCCTGCTCGGCATCCAGCACTGGCAGTACGCGCAAACGGTGCGTGTGCAACAGATCCAGCGCTTCGCGCACCCGCGTCTCGGGTGTAGCGCAGCGCAGGTCGCGGGACATGATGTCGCGCACGTGGATGGCACCCATGCTGCGGCGCAAGGCTGAAGCCTCAACCTTGTCGATCAGTTGCGTCAGGTCTTCGCGGGTCAGGTCGACAAAGCCGCCAAAGTCATTCAGCGCGGCATCCAGATCAGCATCGGTAAACCCCACGCGCATCTCTGGCGTGCGGTCGCTGGTGTGGTGCAGGTCGACCTGCGGTTGCGGTCGCTTCGGATATCGCACGCCGGTCAGATTGTTGTACAGCAGGGCGGTTGCCAGGAGCGTTACGGCATTGAGCATGACCGGCAGGACGGCCTTCTCGCCCAGCGCCTGGAGGGCCGGGCCGGCCAGCACCACGCACAGCGCCACTGCGCCCCCCGGTGGGTGCAGGCAACGCAGCGCGAACATGACCAGTAACGATAGCGCGACAGCCACGGCAGCCATCTCGATGCTATGCCCTCCCAGCTGGGCGACCAGGGTTGCCACGAGGGCAGAGATCAAATAGCTGCCAAAGATTGACCAGGGTTGGGCCAGCGCCCCGGACGGAACGGCGAAGAGCAAAATAGCGGAGGCCCCCAGCGGGCCGATCAGCAACACAGCGACTGCCGGACCAAAGACCAGTTGGCAGAGCCAGACGCTGAAGAACAGTCCGAGCGCGGCCCCGCAGGCGGCACGTAGCCACTCGCGGGGACGGGTGTGCAGTTGCCGGCCCGGGAAAATGGTCAGGCGGCGGGGGGCGTGCTGGGCAGTCACGTCGGTAGTGTCGGTCATGGTATCGCTTGTAGAAGGTGAAAACGGGGTAGTGCGTAGAGGGTTAGCGCGGCTTGCGCTCGGCGTCGCTGGGCGTCGCCTCTATAAAGCGCCACAGGCAGCAGCAGATGCCGCCCCACAGCAGCGTGATCAGCACCAGCAGCAGGATCATGGCGCGCTACGCGGAGCTGCCGACGCGACCACGCAACGCCGCACGCGGTGAGGCGTGCGGGCGGGGCAGAGAGGAAGGTGGTCGGTGGTGATCATCGCGGCTCTGACTACAGGGGGCTCGGGAGGTGAGCTGCGTCAGTTTGCCGCTGTCCTTGATTAAGGGCAAATCAATAATAATTGTCTATGGAATAGATCAAATTTGATTTTGATCAAGCCGGCGGCGTCAGCCAGGCCGCGCTGCTGCCCCGTTGTTCGCTGCCGGTGCGCAGCTCCGCCCGTGCCACGCTGCGCAGGTGTACCTCGTCAGGGCCGTCGGCCAGGCGCAGGGTGCGGCCGGCGGTGTAGAGATCGGCCAGCGGGGTATCCGGGCTGAGCCCCATGGCACCGAAGACCTGGATGGCGCGATCGGCTACGCGGCACAGCATGCGGGGCACCACCACCTTGATCATGGCGATTTCCCGTTGTGCGCCGCGCGCGCCAACATGGTCGAGTAGCCAGGCGGTTTTCAGTACCAGCAGGCGAGCCTGCTCAATGTCGATGCGTGACTCGGCGATAGCATCGCCAACATTGGCGTGCTGGCTCAGATAGCGGCCGAAGGTCTGGCGTTCCTGGGCGCGTTCGCGCATCAACTCCAGCGCTAGCTCGGCCATGCCGATGGCGCGCATGCAATGGTGAACGCGGCCCGGGCCAAGGCGCGCCTGTGCCATGGCAAAACCGTCACCTTCTTCTCCCAGCAGGTTGCTGCAGGGTACGCGCACGTTGCGCAGGACAATTTCGGCGTGACCTTCCGGGGAGTGATGGTTGAGTACGCTGATATTGCGCACCACGCTGACCCCCTCGCTGTCCATCGGCACCAGCAGCATGCTTTGCTGGCGGTGGGCGTCGGCGTCAGGAGCGGTCTTGCCCATGACAATCATCAGCTTGCAGTCCGGGTGGTTGCCATTGGTGATAAACCATTTGCGACCGTTGACCACATAATGGTCGTCTTCGCGGCGAATCAGGGTCTGGATGTTGCGGGCGTCGGAAGAGGCAACATCCGGCTCGGTCATGGCAAAGGCCGAGCGGATCTCGCCCGCCAGCAGTGGGTGCAGCCATTGTTGCTGTTGTGCCGGGCTGCCGAACAAATGCAGCAGCTCCATGTTGCCGGTATCCGGGGCGTTGCAGTTGAACACCTCGGAGGCCCAGGGCAGGCGGCCCATGATTTCGGCCAGCGGCGCGTAGTCCAGGTTGCTGAGACCGGACTCGGCCGGCAGAAACAGATTCCACAGGCCCTCTTCGCGGGCCAGCGCCTTGAGGTCGGCCATAAAAGACACCGGTGGTGGCGCCTGGCGGGTTTCCTGTAGCCACTGTGCGTGCCGCGGCAGCACGTGGGCGTCGATAAAGTCCTGCAGCCGTTGGCCCAGGGTCTGGCTGTGTTTGCTGGCTTGAAAGTCCATGGACAGCTCCTTCAGGTGGATTGACTGCCGACCCTACGCCTGCCTCTGCCGCTTGATAAGCAAGCTCGATGATGGCGATTGCTTTTCATCAGGCCGGCTACTAATTGACCGCTATCAAGGCGTTACAGCAGCACCATGGCCTTGGCCAGAAACAACAGCAGCAACATGTGACACAGCACGCTCAGATGAATCCGCCTGGAGGTCTGTGGTCGCATGCGGCCAGTGCGTAGCAGCACTACCACGCCGACAAAGTGCAGCAGAATGATCACCGCCACGGCGATTTTCAGTGTCAGGAGGGTGGCAAAGTGGCTGGCCAGCGGGTCGGCCAAAATAGTGCGGTAGCGCCAGGCCAGGGCCAGGCCGGCGCCGTACAGCACCAGTACCACCCAGTGCATCACTTGCCGGGCACGCTGGCCCAGTGCCTTGGACAGTTGTTGGCGTGGCGCATCATCAAGGCTCTGCGCCGCGCGGCTGAGGATCATAACCTCGAAGAAAACTCCGCCGATAAAAAACGCAGCGGCGCTGAGGTGGGCAAACTTGAGCAGCAGATAGGTCATGCTTGAGCGCCTGTACGCGAGCTTTCGACCAGTCTAGTCGCGCAGCGCGGGACGGCCCTGACACAGATCAAGTCTCTGCCGTCCTGCTGGCCCTAGGCTCTGTACGAAAAGTGCCTGTGCTCGGTGACTTTCTGTACAGAGCCTGGGATCACGTGATTTATCGGGAGAAAAAGCGATGCTTGAGGTTCATTACTTTGCCAGCCTGCGCGAGCGCTTTGGGCGCGAGCATGAACAGTTGGACTGGAATCCTGAGATGACCAATCTCGATGCCGTGCGCCGCCACCTGTTGCAACGCGGTGGCGAGTGGACGGCGCTGGCGGCGCGCAACCTGATGTGCGCGCGTAACCGCGAGCTGTGTTCGTTGCAAACGGCGATCAGCGATGGTGACGAGGTGGCGTTCTTTCCACCGGTAACCGGTGGGTGACAGCCTGTCGCACCCCCTGCGGTGTACCTCTACGGGGGAATGGGCAACGACCGGGCAGGGGCGCAGGCTGTAGGGTAATTACCCGTTGCAGGAGAGCCCTATGGCACATCTGTCCCGCTCTGAATTCATTCCCCTCAACCTGGCCGTACTAACGATCAGCGATACCCGTAGCCTGGCTGATGACGCGTCAGGAGACGCTTTGGTTGCCGGCTTGCAGGCGGCAGGGCATCACCTGCAGGCGCGGGCGCTGGTGGTCGATGATATCTGGCAAATCCGCGCCATGGTGTGTCAGTGGATCGCCGATGCTCAGGTACAGGTCGTGTTGATGACCGGTGGCACCGGGTTTACCGCGCGGGATAACACGCCGCAGGCAGTTGCCCCGCTACTGGACAAACAGGTGGATGGTTTTGGTGAACTGTTCCGCCACTTGTCGCTAGAGGAGATCGGCACCTCCACAGTGCAGTCGCGTGCCCTGGCCGGGATCAGCAACGGCACACTGGTGTGCTGCCTGCCGGGGTCCCCGGGCGCTTGCCGTACCGGCTGGCAGGGCATTTTGCGTGAGCAACTGGATAGCCGTACGCGCCCCTGCAACTTTGTGGCGCACCTGACGCCGGTGGTAACACCGGTGCCGCAATGTGGCAGTCGGTCATGAGCGCCTGCGACTGCGCTACCGGACAGCTGCAGCCGGTGGATCAGGCCATTGCCGCGCTGTTGGCTCAGGCGCCGCCGCTGCCGGCGGTCGAGCAGGTATCGATCCATGACTGTGCCGGTCGAGTGCTGGCCGAGGTGGCACACGCGCCTCGACCAATGCCCGCCTGGGACAACAGCGCGATGGACGGTTATGCCTTGCGTGCCGCCGACCTGCCCGCGGAGGGAGGCTGGTTGCCGCTGGCGGGGCGAGTTGCCGCCGGCGATACCCGAGGGCAACGACTCAGGGCCGGGCATGCCAGTCGTATCTTCACCGGTGCGCCATTGCCGCACGGCGCCGACACCGTTGTTGCCCAGGAGCAGGCTCGGGTTGAAGGGGATCGCGTCTGGCTTGAGGGCGCTCCGCTGGGCAACCACGTGCGTCGGCGTGGTGAGGAGTTCTCGGCCGGTGACCCGCTGCTGGCTGCCGGACAGCGTTTGCGTCCGCAAGACGTCGGCCTGCTGGCCAGCCTTGGTATTGCCAATGTGCCGGTTTATCGGCCCCTGCGCGTGGCGCTGTTGAGCAGTGGCAACGAGCTGCGCGATCCGGGTGAGGAGCTTGCGCCGGGGCAAATATACAATGCCAACTACTTCAGTCTCAGTGCGCTGTTGCGGGGATGGGGCTGCGAGGTAGATGACGGCGGCGTGCTGGCCGACGAGCTGTTGGCCAGCCGTGACGCCCTGAGTGTGGTGGCCGCCGAATGGGACCTGATCATGACCTCCGGTGGCGTTTCGGTTGGCGAGGAGGATCACCTGAAGCAGGCGGTCCGCGATCTGGGGCAGTTGCATCTGTGGCGACTGGCGATTCAGCCGGGCAAGCCCTTTGCCTTCGGCTATGTGGCCGGCACTCCCTGGCTAGGACTGCCCGGCAACCCGATGGCGGCGCTGTTGACCGCCATGGTGGTCGCTCGTCCCTTTATCCTGCGTGCCCAGGGACGAGCGCAGATACTGCCGCAAACCGTGCCGGTGACCGCCGGCTTCGAGTGGCGTAAGGCCAATCGGCGGCGGCAATACCTGCGCGCCAATTTGCGCTACGCCGAAGGGGGGCTGTGCGCCGTCCCTGTGACGCGTCAGGGCTCCGCCATGCTCACCGGGGCCTGCCTGGCCGAAGGGTTGATCATCGTCGAGGTCAATCGCACGCTGCGTGAGGGCGAGACGGTGGAGTTTCTGCCGTTCAGCGAGCTACTTAGCTGATTGATGCGCATCAAGGTGGCGGGCTTTGGCAGACCGTAGTCTGCCGGCAGATTGCAACCGAGGGGCACAGAATGAAACTGGTCTGTCCGGCGGGCTCACTGCCTGCCCTCAAGGCGGCGGTGAACGAAGGGGCCGACGCTATCTATGTTGGCTTTCGGGATGACACCAATGCACGTCATTTCAACGGCCTGAACCTGGATGACCGACAGCTGGACGAGGCTCTGCAACTGATTCGCCAGCGCGGGCGCCAGTTGTATATCGCGGTCAACACCTATGCCCAACCGCAGGGCTGGGAGCGCTGGCAGCGTGCGGTTGATCGTGCCGCCGATCTGGGCGTGGATGCGCTGATTGCAGCAGACCCCGGCGTGCTGGCCTACGCCACTCAGCAACATCCTGACCTCAACTTGCACCTCTCGGTACAGGGCTCGGCGACCAACGCGCAGGCGTTGGCGTTTTACCAGCAGCGCTACAACATCCGGCGTGCCGTATTGCCGCGGGTGCTGTCACTGGCACAGGTGCGGCAAGTGGCACAGAGCAGCAGTGTACCGCTGGAGGTGTTCGCCTTTGGCAGCCTGTGCATCATGGCTGAGGGGCGCTGCCATCTATCCTCCTATGTGACCGGCGAATCGCCCAACCTGTGCGGTGTCTGCTCGCCCGCCAAGGCGGTGCGCTGGCAGCAGGAAGAGGACGGCCTCAGCTCGCGGCTCGGCGGCGTGCTGATCGACCGCTATCGACGCGACGAGCCCGCCGGTTACCCGACGCTGTGCAAGGGCCGCTTTGTGGTCGACGGGCAGCGTTATCACGCGCTGGAGGAACCGACCAGCCTCAACACCCTGGACCTGCTGCCCGAGTTGCAGCGCATCGGTGTCTGCGCGGTGAAGATCGAGGGGCGACAGCGCAGTCCTGCCTATGTCCAGCAGGTAACCCGGGTCTGGCGTCAGGCATTGGATAATCTGCATGCCGGGCGCGACGGCAGTGAGCAGGCCGGCACCTGGCAGCAGGCACTTGCGCGGCTTTCCGAGGGTAGCCAGACCACCCTGGGTGCCTATCATCGATCCTGGCAGTGAGGTGTCCATGAAGCTGACGCTTGGGCCGGTGCTGTTCTACTGGAGCCGGTCACATCTGCTGCAATTTTATGCCGACATGATCGAGCAGCCGTTGCAGACCATCTATCTGGGCGAGACCGTGTGTTCCAAGCGGCGAGCCTTGTCGCTGGACGACTGGCTGGGGCTGGCTCGCGAGCTGCGCCAGCAACGCGAGGTGGAGGTGGTGCTGTCGGGGCTGGCGCTGGTGGAGGCGGCCTCGGAGCTGTCTGCGCTCAAGCGTTTATGCGACAACGGTGAGCTGATGGTGGAGGCCAACGACATGGGGGCGGTGCAACTGCTCGCCGAGCGGCAGCAGCCCTTTGTCGCCGGCCCGGCGCTTAATCTCTATAACGCGCACAGCCTGCGCGAATTGCAGCAATGCGGCATGCAGCGCTGGGTGCCACCGGTAGAGTGTTCCGGACGGCTGTTGCAGGACTGTTTGCAGCAACTGGATGATCTGCAGGTGCCGCGGCCCGAAGTGGAGCTCTTTGCCTACGGGCACATGCCACTGGCCTACTCGGCGCGTTGTTTCACTGCACGCGCCGAAAACCGCCCCAAGGACGATTGCCAGTTCTGCTGCCAGAATTTCGCTGAAGGGCTGCTGATGGAGAGCCAGGAGGGCGAGCCGCTGTTTACCCTCAATGGTATCCAGACGATGTCGGCGAAGGTGTGTGACCTGCTGCCCGACTACCCGGCACTGCAGGCCGGTGGTGTTGACCGTCTGCGTCTGAGTCCTCGGGCCGAGGACATGGCGCTAGTGATCGCGCGCTACGCGGCGGTCTGCGGTGGCGCACAGCCACCGGCCAGCAGTGAGGGCTGTAATGGCTATTGGTACGGACAGCCCGGCATGATCAACGTTCAGGAGGTGTCGTCATGAAGCGGGTGATGGCGGTAGAGCTGGCCGACCGGCTGTTGCGGCTGGGGCGCCATGTGCCCTTCGCGCTGCAGCGGCGGGTGATCGAATTGGCCACCGCACGGCTACTGGCCGAGCCGTTGGCCCGGGGTGACTTTAGCCTGTTGCAGGGGCACTGGCTGCAGCTGGAAGTGGAAGACCTGCGGCTGAGCTGGTTTGTCACCTGCGTTGGCCAGCGTTTACGCGTGGCGTCTGAGGCCCGGGCTGATGTGTGTGTGCGTGGCAACTGGCGCGAGTTTGTGCTGCTGGCCAGTCGCGAAGAAGATCCCGATACGCTGTTCTTCCGTCGTCGCCTGGTCATCGAAGGCGATACCGATATGGGGTTGGGGCTGAAGAACCTGCTCGACAGCCTGGACCCTGAGCAGCTGCCACCCAGGCTGTGGCGTGGTCTGCAGCGCGCGGGTCAGTTGCTGCAACAGGTGTAGAACAGGCACTTTTCGTACAGAGCCTAGATACGGGTGATCAGTTCAACCACCTCGACATACATCTGCTCTAGGGTGTCGGCGGTGACGTCTTCGCCGTACCGCTTCTTCAGACCGTGCTCGGTCAGTACCAGGTGTTCGGCGGGGCTGACGCCGTGCTGCGACAGGCAGCCGGTGACGCAATGCAGCGGACAACCATCGATGGCCAAAATCGGCCGGCCACTGACGGCCTTGCGCACCAGTGGTTTTACATTGCCGCCGACGCCGGCGATGCAGGACATTTCCGCCTTACCTTCGCGGTCCAGGCGTACTGCCAGGTTGTTGGCCATCTGGGCCAGGTTGGAACAGCCCGAGCAGGCATAGACCAGCGGCAGGCGGTTAGTGTGTGACATGAATATTTCTCCATGCCCTGACTGTGTCAAAGCCAGTGGCGGCAGGTGGGTTTCAGGCGCCGCCTTCCATGGCAAGACCTCGGTAGTCGGGCTGCGATCCCGCGGTCCCGCTTGGCGGGGCGCCGGGCATGGCTTCAGGACACGTTCTCGAGCGCCCAGACGGCGGCTTCGACCCGTGAGCGCAGCCCCAGCTTGTGTAGCAGGTGTTTGACGTGAACCTTGACTGTGCCTTCGGTGATACCGAGCTTGTTGCCGATCATTTTGTTGCTCAGCCCGCCGACCACCATTTTCAGCACCTGGCGCTCGCGGTCGGTCAGGTCGGCACTGCTGGCCGAGCGCGGCGAGCGCAAGGCCTGGGCCAACACCCGAGCCAGTGACGGGCTGACCACCAGCTCTCCGAGCAGTGCCTCGCGCAGTCGATGAATCAGCTGTTCCGGCTCCATGTCCTTGAGCAGGTAGCCGTCGGCGCCTAGGCGCATGGCGTCGCGCACGTCCTCTTCGGCGTCTGAGACGGTGAACAGCAGTACCTTCCCCTGATAACCCTGGGCGCGCAGCCGTTTCAGGGTTTCCAGGCCATTCATGGCGGGCATGTTGTTGTCCAGCAGGATCAGATCCGGGTTCAAGCGCGCTGCCTCGCTGCAGGCGTCTTCGCCATTGCCGGCATCGCCACACACCAGCAAGTCGTTTTCCAGCTCGATCAGCTGGCGCAGGCCATGCCGCATCATTGGATGGTCGTCTACCAGCAGCAGGGTGGCGGGTGTGGAAGCACTCATTGTGTGATCTCCTCTTGATGCTGGCGCAGAAATTCTGGGCAGAAGCTGAGTTGGATGCGGGTGCCCTGGCCGTCGGACGAGCTGACGTGCAGCTCGCCATTCAGGCTGCGGGCGCGCTCTTGCATGATGTTCATGCCGTGGTGTTGGCGAATGTCGAAACCGGGCGTGATACCTACGCCGTTGTCTTCTATCAGCAGGGTCATGCGATCGCCGCGCTGACGCAGTTGTACCGTCGCGCGGCTGGCGCGCGCATGCCGAACGCAGTTGGACAGGGCCTCGCGGGTAATCTGCAGCAAGTGAATCTGTTCGCTGGCAGACAGCGCGAAGGCCAGCGGTGCGCTGTCGAATTGCACCTGCATCTGTCCTCGGTCGGCGAATTCGCGCGTGGTTTCACCTAGTGCCTGCTCCAGTCCGCCCTCGTGGATTTTCAAGCGGAAGGTCGTCAGCAGCTCACGTAGTTGGCGGTAGGCGTTGTTCAGCCCCTTGCGCAGCTCTTCGCTGACCTGTACCAGTTGCTCGGGGTCGCTCTCTCGGCGGATCAGGGTCTGCAGACGGCTTACCTGCATCTTCATGTAGGACAGGGCCTGGGCCAGGGAGTCATGCAGTTCGCGGGCGATGATGGTGCGCTCGTCAAACAGCAGCAGACGATTGTCTTTCTCGCGCTGGCACTCCAGCGACAGCGCGGTACCGATCAGGTCGGCCAGCGCCTGAATCAGCTCGCGCTCCCAGGAACGCGGTGCGTGTCCATCAAGATAATGGGCGCTGAGTTCTCCCAGGCTGCGACCCTGGGAGCGAATCGCAAAGGTGAGTCCACTGGCACTTTGGTGACGCTCGCAGGTGGCGCAGTTGTTACGAGTGCAAATTTCCCGGTTGTCGTCGCCTTGCATGGCGATCAAGTGCTCGACCGGCTGCTTGATATCGCCCTTCAGGCACAGGTTCAGTCGAAGCCCCGGCAGTCGTTGCTGGAAGTCGCCGACCAGTTCATCCAGGCGGTCGGCATTGAGCGGCGTACTGGCAACGCTGCTGCTGCTGCGATACAGCAGCGCCAGGGCGTCATTGGCCTGCTCGAGACTGAGGGTCTTTTCTGCTACCCGGTCGGCCAGGGTGCGGTGCGATTCCTCGATGGCGTCGGCCATAGCATTGAAGCTCTGGGCCAGCTGGCCCAGCTCGTCTGGTGAGCGGTAGCTGACCCTGGCCTGCAGGTCGCCGGCGCGAAAGCGTTCGGCCGCGCGCACAATGTCCTGAATCGGTTCGAGAACACTGCTGTGCAGGCCAAACATGCTGATCAGCAACACCACGGCGGTAATCAACAGGGCTGCGCCCTGGATGCTCTGTTGCCAGCCTTGGCGTCGCTCGCTCTGCTGTTGCAGCTGCGAGACAAATCGCTCTATGCGCAGCATGAAAGGCTCGGTGCCCTCGGCAAAAGCCTCGCGGTTGCGCTGTTGCAGAGCTGGCAGCAGTTGTTGCTGCCAGTGGTTGCGGATCTGCTGGAACTCCTGCTCCGCCGGCGATCTGCTGTCCACCGCGACCATGTGAAGCAGGGCACGATTATCCAGCCGTGCCTGCATGTCTTGCGCCAATTGCGCCAGGGTTGCGTCGTCGGCACCGGCCTCGAGCTGCCAGTTAATACGATAGGTTGTCATGCGCAGTGAACCGGCCACGTTCATGGCGGCGGCGTCATCCTCGCTGATCAGGGCAATGATCACAGCGCTGCAGGCGCTGGCAAAAGCCAACGCCGCGACCAGGATCACTGCAAGTCCGGCTCGAGCCGGCAGCGAGGTTCTGAACCACTGCAGCATTGCACTACCTCCAAATAGTTCCGACGGTGCAGCAATATCGCTATACGGTGTCTTGTATTGCTTTCATCTATTTGTTTTTTAAGGGTTTTTGCTTGTATTCCGGACTATCACTTTAGTGGTATGTGGCGTCAGCCTAGCTGCTATGCCATGCCTCGATCCTTGACGCGGATCAATCATTTGCCGGCACCTGCCCGTAGTCTAAGACGCAGATCGATAGCGGCAGGGGGTAGTCATGGCAAGTCAGAAAAAGCAGCAAGTGCTGGTGCTCGGCATGAGCACCTTCGCGTTCACCATCTGCTTCATGATCTGGATGATGTTTGCGGTACTGGGGGTGCCGATAAAGGAGTTGCTGGCGCTGAACGAAACCCAGTTTGGCCTGCTGGCGTCCACGCCGGTGCTGACCGGCTCGCTGACGCGCCTGCCGCTGGGCATGCTGACTGACCGCTACGGCGGACGTATCGTGTTTTTTGTGCTGATGCTGGTGTGTGTGCTGCCGATTTACCTGATCGGCGAAGCGACTCAGTACTGGCAGTTTCTGGTGCTGGGGCTGTTTGTTGGTCTGGCCGGTGGCTCTTTCTCGGTGGGTATCGCCTACGTTGCCAAATGGTTCGAGAAAGACCGCCAGGGCCTGGCCATGGGGATCTTCGGTGCGGGCAATGCCGGCTCTGCGCTGACCAAGTTTATCGCCCCCGGCATTATTGCTGCGGCCAGCTGGCAGATGGTGCCCAAAGTGTACTCGGCCATCATGTTCGTCACCGCGTTGCTGTTCTGGTTTCTCAGCTACGACAACAAGGCGCACCGGGTGCCCAGCAGCGTGTCTCTTGGTGAGCAGCTGCAAACCCTGAAAGACCCCCGGGTCTGGCGCTACTGCCAGTACTACTCGATCGTCTTCGGCGGTTATGTGGCACTGGCCCTGTGGATGACCAAGTACTACGTGCAGGAATACGGCTTCTCGCTGCAGAGTGCCGCTCTGCTGGCAGCCTGTTTCTCCCTGCCGGGCGGGGTTCTGCGCGCGGTAGGCGGCTGGATGTCGGACAAGTGGGGCGCCCACAGTGTGACTTGGTGGGTGATGTGGGTCAGCTGGATTTGCCTGTTCTTTCTGTCCTACCCGCAGACCGAGATGACCATTGCCACCGTCGACGGACCGCGTTCCTTCCACCTTGGGCTCAACGTCTGGGTGTTCACCGCGTTGATGTTTGTCATGGGCATCGCCTGGGCTTTCGGCAAGGCCTCGGTCTTCAAATATATCTCCAACGAATTCCCTGATCGCATGGGAGCGGTGTCCGGCATCGTCGGTCTGGCTGGCGGTTTGGGTGGCTTCCTTCTGCCGATCCTGTTTGGCGCGCTGGTGGATCTGACTGGCGTGCGCAGCTCCTGCTTCATGTTGATGTACGGCGTGGTCTGGGTATCGCTGATCTGGATGTACTTCAGCGAGGTACGCAAGACCCCGCTGCTGGGCCAGAGCGCAGCCCGTTCCAGCCAACCCCTTTCCTGACCTTGTGAGGAGACACACCATGTCTGCCAATAATCCAACCCTGGGGCAACCGCCCCGCCCAGGCCCGGTGATTGCCGACTGGCGCCCTGAGGACCCGCAGTTCTGGGGCAGCGTCGGTAAGCGGGTGGCCACCCGCAACCTGTGGATTTCGATCCCGGCGCTGTTTCTCGCCTTTGCCGTGTGGATGGTCTGGAGCACGGTAATCGTGCGCCTCAATGCCATCGGCTTCAGCTTTACCACCGACGAGCTGTTCTGGCTGGCGGCACTGCCGGGCTTGTCCGGCGCGATGTTGCGCGTGGTGTACTCCTTTATGGTGCCGGTCTTTGGCGGCCGCCGCTGGACCGCCATCAGCACCGCGTCGCTGCTGGCGCCGGCGCTGTGGATGGGCGTGGCTGTGCAGAACCCGGAAACGCCCTACAGCGTGTTCGTGATCATTGCGCTGCTGTGCGGTTTTGGTGGTGGCAACTTCGCTTCCAGCATGTCCAACATCAGCTTCTTCTACCCCAAGGCGCAGCAGGGTACGGCGCTTGGGTTGAACGCCGGACTGGGTAACCTTGGGGTCTCGGCGATGCAGTTTCTGGTGCCGCTGGTGATCGGGTTCGGGTTGTTTGGCGCGGTTGGCGGTAAGCCCCAGGAGCTGGCTGATGGCTCCCAGTTGTGGCTGCAGAACGCCGGCCTGGTCTGGGTGCCGCTGATTGCCCTGGCAACGCTGGCCGCGTGGTTTGGCATGAATGACCTGAGCTCTGCCAGCGCCTCGTTCCGCGAGCAGGCGGTGATTTTCAAGCGCAAGCACAACTGGCTGATGTGCTGGTTGTACCTGGCAACCTTCGGTTCCTTTATCGGTTTTGCCGCCGCCTTTCCACTGCTGATCAATACGTCCTTCCCCGGCGTATCGGCGCTCAAGTTTGCCTTCCTGGGCCCGCTAGTTGGTGCCCTGGTGCGGCCGCTGGGCGGCTGGATTGCCGACAAGCTCGGTGGCGCCCGCGTCACCCTGTGGAACTTCGTGGTGATGGTGGCTGCGGTGTTCGGCGTCATCGCCTTCTTGCCGCAGGAGGGTCAGGGCGGCAATTTTTACGGCTTCCTCGGCATGTTCATGCTGCTGTTTGTCACCACTGGCATCGGCAACGGCTCCACCTTCCGCATGATTCCGGTGATTTTCCGCACGCTGCATGAGCGCTGGAGTGCAGATCTGGACGCGGAAGGCCGTGACCAGGCATTGCGTGAGGCGGGCAAGGAATCCGCTGCCGTTCTGGGCTTCACCTCGGCGGTGGGGGCCTTCGGTGCCTTCTTTATTCCCAAGTCGTTCGGTAGTTCGATCTCGGTCACTGGCGGTCCGGAGGTCGCCCTGTATGTCTTCGTTGGCTACTACATCAGCTGCATCCTGGTGACCTGGTGGTGGTACTCGCGCAAAGGTGCAGAGACACCCTGCTGAGATTGCGTTGCACCCATGAATTGAGGGCGTGGTCACCGGCTGCGCCCAGCCTGAGAGGAAAACACTATGAGCCATATACTCGACCAGCTGCGCTTCTTTAATCGCAAGCAAGGTGAGTTCGCCGACGGTCATGGCGAGACCCGCAAGGAGTCACGTGACTGGGAGAACGTCTATCGCGCACGGTGGCAGTACGACAAGATCGTACGCTCCACCCACGGGGTGAATTGCACCGGGTCTTGCTCCTGGAAAATCTACGTGAAGAACGGCCTGATTACCTGGGAGACCCAGCAGACCGACTACCCGCGTACCCGCAACGATTTGCCCAACCACGAACCGCGTGGCTGCCCGCGGGGTGCCAGCTACAGTTGGTACATCTACAGTGCCAACCGGCTCAAGTACCCCAAGGTACGCAAACCCTTGCTCAAGCTGTGGCGGGAGGCACGCCAGCACCTGGCGCCGGTGGACGCCTGGGCGAGCATCGTCAGCGATCCGGCCAAGGCGCAAAGCTACAAGAGCAAGCGTGGTCTGGGCGGCTTTGTGCGGTCCAGCTGGCAGGAAGTCAACGAGATCATCGCTGCGGCCAACGTTTACACCGTCAAGCAGTTTGGTCCGGACCGGGTGGTTGGGTTCTCGCCCATCCCGGCCATGTCGATGGTCAGCTACGCGGCCGGTGCCCGCTACCTGTCGTTGATCGGAGGCGTGTGCCTGAGCTTTTATGACTGGTACTGCGATCTGCCGCCGGCCTCGCCGCAAATCTGGGGCGAGCAGACCGACGTGCCGGAGTCGGCCGACTGGTACAACTCCAACTACATCATCGCCTGGGGCTCCAACGTTCCGCAGACCCGCACCCCGGATGCACACTTCTTTACCGAGGTGCGCTACAAGGGCACCAAGACCGTTGCCGTTACGCCGGACTACGCCGAGGTGGCCAAGCTCACCGACCTGTGGCTCAACCCCAAGCAGGGCACCGACGCGGCCTTGGCACAAGCCTTTGCTCACGTGATCTTCAAGGAATTTCACCTGGAGCAGCCAAGCGCCTACTTCACCGATTACGCCAAGCGTTATACCGACCTGCCGATGCTGGTGCTGCTCAACGAGAAAGAGGGCAGCTATCGTGCCGATCGTTTTCTACGGGCCAGTGATCTGACCGGCAATCTCGGTCAGGACAACAACCCCGAATGGAAAACCATTGCGGTGGATGCTGATGGTGAGCTGGTATCGCCGCAGGGCGCTATCGGCTATCGCTGGGGCGAGAAGGGTAAGTGGAACATTGAGGCCAAAGAAGGCGGCGCCGGGCGCGAGGTGGACCTCAAGCTCAGCCTGATCGATGGCGGTGACAGTGCAGAGGTGGCCTTCCCCTATTTTGGCGGTCAGACCCACGAGTACTTCACCGCCGTTGAGGGTGATGACATTCAACTGCGTCGCGTGCCGGTGCGCAGTATTGCTCTGGCCGACGGCAGTGCTGCCAAGGTCGCCAGCGTGTTCGATCTGATGGCCGCCAATCTGGCCATTGATCGCGGCCTGGGTGGTCAGAACGTGGCGTCCAGCTACGACGATGCCAGCACCCCTGGCACGCCGGCCTGGCAAGAGCAGATCACCGGTGTGGCCCGTGAGAAGGCCATTCAGGTGGCGCGCGAATTTGCCACCAATGCCGACAAGACCCATGGGCGTTCCATGATCATTGTCGGCGCGGCGATGAACCACTGGTACCACATGGACATGAACTACCGTGGCCTGATCAACATGCTGATGCTCTGCGGCTGCGTTGGTCAGACCGGTGGCGGCTGGGCGCATTATGTGGGTCAGGAGAAACTGCGTCCGCAGTGCGGCTGGCTGCCGTTGGCCTTTGGCCTGGACTGGAGCCGGCCGCCTCGTCAGATGAACGGTACCAGCTTCTTCTACAACCACAGCTCGCAGTGGCGCCACGAGAAAATGAGCATCCACGAGGTGCTGTCACCGCTGGCCGATAAGTCGCAGTTCCCCGAGCACATGCTCGACTACAACATTCGCGCTGAACGTGCCGGCTGGCTGCCGAGTGCGCCGCAGCTCAATCGCAACCCGCTGCAGGTCACGCGCGATGCCGAGGCAGCAGGCATGTCGCCGGTCGACTACGTACTGCAATCGCTAAAAGATGGCAGCCTGCGCTTTGCCTGCGAGCAGCCGGACAACCCGGACAACTTCCCGCGCAACATGTTCATCTGGCGTTCCAACTTGCTGGGCAGTTCCGGCAAGGGGCACGAGTACATGCTCAAGTATCTGCTGGGCACCAAGAACGGCGTGCTCAACGAAGATCTGGGCAAACGTGGCGGCTTCAAACCGACCGAGGCCGACTGGGTTGATGACGGTGCCATCGGTAAGCTTGATCTGGTAACCACGCTGGACTTCCGCATGTCCTCCACCTGCGTGTATTCCGACATCGTGCTGCCGACTGCGACCTGGTACGAGAAGGACGACATGAATACCTCGGACATGCACCCCTTCATCCATCCCCTGTCTGCGGCTATCGACCCTGCCTGGGAGGCGCGGTCGGACTGGGAGATTTACAAGGGCATTGCCAAGGCGTTCTCCGCTATGGCTGAAGGGCAGCTGGGGGTTGAGCAGGATCTGGTCACCGTACCGCTGTTGCACGACTCCCCCGGCGAGCTGGCTCAGCCGTTTGGTGGCACTGACTGGAAAACCGCCGGCGAGGCTCCGCAACCGGGCAAGAACTGCCCGAATATGGTGGTGGTCGAGCGCGACTATCCCAACATCTACAAGAAGTTCACCTCCCTCGGTCCGCTGCTCGACAAGCTCGGCAACGGCGGCAAGGGCATCAACTGGAATACCCAGCACGAGGTGGATTTCCTTGGCGAGCTGAACTATCGCGTGCGCGACGAGGGGGTCAGCGAGGGCCGGCCGAAGATCGAAAGCGCGATCGACGCCGCAGAGGTAATTCTGTCGCTGGCACCGGAAACCAATGGCCATGTTGCCGTCAAGGCCTGGGCGGCGCTGTCGGAGTTTACCGGCCGCGACCACACCCATCTGGCGCTGCCCAAGCAGCATGAGGCTATCCGCTTCCGCGACATTCAGGCGCAGCCGCGCAAGATCATCTCCAGCCCGACCTGGTCTGGCCTGGAAGACGAGCATGTCAGCTACAACGCGGGCTACACCAATGTGCACGAACTGATCCCGTGGCGCACTATCACGGGGCGTCAGCAGTTCTACCAGGATCACCCCTGGATGCTGGCCTTTGGTGAAGGTATGCAGAGCTATCGGCCGCCGGTCAACACCCGTTCCACCGGCTACGTGAAAGACAAAATGTCCAATGGCAACCCGGAGATTTGCCTGAACTGGATTACCCCGCACCAGAAATGGGGCATCCACAGTACCTACACCGACAACCTGATCATGCTCACCCTCAGCCGCGGCGGACCGATTGTCTGGCTCTCTGAAATCGACGCGCGGAAAGTCGGTATCGAGGACAACGACTGGGTTGAGTGCTTCAACGCCAACGGCGCACTGACCGCGCGTGCGGTTGTTAGCCAGCGCGTCAAGGAGGGCATGATCATGATGTATCACGCCCAGGAGCGCATTGTGAACGTGCCTGGCTCAGAAGCGACCAAGACCCGTGGCGGGCACCACAACTCGGTTACCCGGGTGGTGCTCAAGCCTACCCACATGATCGGTGGTTATGCCCAGTTGGCTTACGGCTTCAACTATTACGGCACGGTCGGCTGCAACCGCGATGAATTCGTTGTGGTGCGCAAGATGAACAAGGTGGACTGGCTTGACGGCCCCAACGGCGATGACCTGCCGCGTCCCCTGCCGACTGATATTGAGTGAGGAGAGCTGACATGAAAATTCGTTCGCAAGTCGGCATGGTACTGAATCTGGACAAGTGTATCGGCTGTCATACCTGCTCGGTGACCTGCAAAAACGTCTGGACCAGCCGTGAAGGTATGGAGTACGCCTGGTTCAACAACGTCGAGACCAAACCCGGGATCGGTTATCCGAAAGAGTGGGAAAACCAGGACAAGTGGAAGGGCGGCTGGGTGCGCAACCGCGATGGCTCAATCAACCCGAAGATTGGCGGCAAGTTTCGCGTATTGGCCAACATCTTTTCCAACCCTGAGCTGCCGAGCATCGACGACTACTACGAGCCGTTCGATTTCGACTACCAGCACCTGCACACCGCGCCCATCTCCGAGCATCAGCCGGTGGCACGCCCGCGGTCGGTGATCTCAGGGCAGCGCATGGAGAAAATCGAGTGGGGCCCCAACTGGGAGGAGATTCTCGGTACCGAGTTTGCCAAGCGGCGCAAGGACAAGAACTTCGACCAGATTCAGGCAGACATCTACGGTGAGTACGAGAACACCTTCATGATGTACTTGCCGAGACTGTGTGAGCACTGCCTCAACCCGGCCTGTGCCGCCTCCTGCCCGAGCGGTGCGATCTACAAGCGCGAAGAGGACGGCATCGTGCTGATCGATCAGGAGAAGTGCCGAGGCTGGCGTATGTGCATCAGTGGCTGCCCGTACAAGAAGATCTACTTCAACTGGAAGAGCGGCAAATCCGAGAAATGCATCTTCTGCTATCCGCGTATCGAGGCCGGCATGCCGACCGTATGTTCGGAAACCTGCGTCGGGCGTATCCGTTATCTGGGCGTGTTGCTCTACGACGCCGACCGTATCCAGGAAGTGGCCAGCGCGCCGAGCGAGCAGGATCTGTACCAGAAGCAGCTGGAGATCTTCCTCGACCCCAATGATCCAGAGGTGATTGCCCAGGCGCTGAGCGATGGCGTGCCGATGTCGGTGATTGAGGCGGCGCAGCAGTCGCCGGTCTACAAGCTGGCGGTGGATTGGCAGCTGGCGTTGCCGCTGCACCCGGAGTACCGCACCCTGCCGATGGTCTGGTATGTCCCGCCGCTGTCGCCGATCCAGAACGCCGCCAGCAATGGCAGCGTCAGCATGGACGGTGTGCTGCCTGACGTTGATAGCCTGCGCATCCCGCTGCGCTACCTTGCCAACTTGCTCACTGCCGGTGACGAGAAACCCGTCAAGCTGGCGCTCAAGCGGCTGTTGGCAATGCGCGCCTACAAGCGTGCCGAGCAGCTCGACGGGGTGCAGGATCTCAAGGTGCTGGAAAGCGTTGGCTTGTCCCGTGCCCAGGTGGAAGACATGTATCGCTACCTGGCGATCGCCAACTATGAAGACCGCTACGTGATCCCCACCGCGCACCGCGAGGAGGCCATGAGCGATGCCTTCGCCGAGCGCTCGGGGTGCGGCTTCAGCTTTGGCAGTGGCTGCAGTGGCGCCTCGGACACCAACATGTTCGGCGCCAAGAAGGCCAACCGCCGCGACGTGCTGAAAACCGTCCAGCTGTGGGAGGACTGAACATGCAGATTCTCAAGGTGATTTCTTTGCTGATGGACTATCCGGATGCGCGTCTGCAACAGGGGCGTGAGGAGTTGACCGAGGCCATCAACCGGGCCCGCGAAATCAGCCCTGCGCAGCGTGCCGCGCTGCGCGACCTGCTGGAGCACCTGGTCAGTGGCGACATCATGGATGTACAGGAGGCCTACACCGGCCTGTTCGACCGCGGCCGTGCCTTGTCGCTGCTGTTGTTTGAGCATGTGCACGGTGAATCCCGCGACCGCGGCCAGGCCATGGTTGACCTGATGGCGCAGTACGAGGCGGCCGGTTTTGCCATCGGCGTGCGCGAGTTGCCGGACTACATCCCGCTGTATCTGGAGTATCTGGCCAGCCTGGATGACTTGAATGCACGCGAAGGACTGGCCGATGTGGCGCACCTGCTGGCCCTGCTGGCGGCCCGTCTGGAAGAGCGCGAAAGCCGCTACGCTGGCTGTTTTCGTGCGCTGCTGCAGATTGCCGGTGAGCAGCCGGCAACCGCGGTCGACGAGTTGCGCGAACAGGTTGCCGGCGAGGTACGCGACGACAGTCTGGAAGCGCTGGACCGAGTGTGGGAGGAGGAGGCCGTAGACTTCCTGCAGGCCGAACAGCAAGACCGCTGCCCCAGCCAGACGACCCAGCCCGGCAAACCCCGCGAGGAAGTGCCAGTGCCGCTGCACTGGACCGACTTCAACCAGCAACAGCCGGACGCCAAGCCGGCCCGTGAGGTGCACAATGGCTAATCTCAACTTTCTTGCGTTCGGGGTATATCCCTATGTCGCCCTGGCGATCTGTCTGATCGGCAGTTGGGCGCGCTTTGATCTGTCCCAGTACAGCTGGAAAGCAGGCTCCAGCCAATTGTTCAACCGTACACCGGCTGAACAGCGTTACATGCGCATCGCCAGCAACCTGTTCCACGTTGGCGTGCTGTTTGTACTGGCCGGACACTTTGTCGGTCTGCTGACGCCTGCGGCGATCTACCATCACGTTATCAGCACCGAGGCCAAGCAGCTGCTGGCGATGGTATCCGGTGGTGTCTTTGGCGTGCTCTGTCTGATCGGACTGCTGATGCTGATCAAGCGGCGCCTGACCGACCCGCGTGTCCGCGCCAACTCCAGTGCCTCGGACATCATGATCCTGTTCGTGCTGCTGGCTCAGCTGCTGCTCGGCCTCGGCACCATTGTTGCTTCTACCCAGCATATGGATGGCTCGATCATGGTCCTGCTGGGCAACTGGGCTCAGTACACCGTCACCCTGCAGCCAGAGCTGGCCGCCGCCAGCATCGCGCCGGTTGGCTGGGTTTACAAGCTGCATGTGTTCCTCGGTCTGACCCTGTTTGTGCTGTTTCCCTTTACCCGTCTGGTGCACTTTGTCAGTGCACCGGTGTGGTATCTGGGCCGGCGCTATCAGATTGTCCGGCAAAAAGGCTAAACCGCAGTGGGTCGGGTGCTGTGCACCCGGCCCCGAGGAGGTGTGTGATGGGATGTGGATGTGGTGGTAATGGTGATGGCGGCTGCGGTGGCCACACCAAGGTAGACAACCCCAACCAGGCGCCCGGTGTGCAGGAAATCGTGCCGGACCCGGTGGTGCTTGAAGCACTGGCCGAAGCGGAGGTCGAGACGCCGCCGGAACTGATTGCCAGTAGCGAGCAGGAATGGCCGCGTATCAAGGTCAACGGCGTCGGCATTGCGCAGGAGGACATCGCCCGGGAGCTGCAGTATCAGCCGGCCTCAACCCGCCAGGAGGCGGTTTTTCTCGCCAGTCAGGCACTGGTCCTGCGTGAGCTGCTGCGCCAGCGCGCCAATGCCCTGAATATCAACGTCAAGGCGCTGGAAGGAGAAAGCGAAGAAGAGGCCGTGACGCGTGTGCTGATTGAACGTGAGGTTGTCATGCCGAGCGCCGATGAGACCACCTGTCGGCAGTACTTTGAGAATAACCGGCAGCGATTTGCCAGCGCACCGCTGCTGGCCGCACGGCACATCTTGCTCGGCTGTCCGGCGGATGACGCGCAAGAGCGCAGCCGCCAGCGCGAGGCGGCAGAGCAACTGATCGCGCAGCTGCAGGACAATCCGGCACGCTTTGCCGAGTTGGCCATGGGGCGCTCAGATTGTCCCTCCAAGGCCCAGAACGGCAGCCTTGGCCAGATCAGTCAGGGGCAAACCGTGCCCGAGTTCGAGCGGCAGCTGTTTCGTCTGCAGCCGGGCCTCGCAGCGCAGCCGCTGGAAAGTCGCTATGGCTTTCACGTGGTATTTGTCGATCAGCGTATCGAGGGGCAGTTGCTGCCGTTTGAAGCCGTACACAAGGGCATCCAGGCTGAGCTTGACCAGCGTGTCTGGCAGGTCGCGGTGGCGCAGTATCTGAAAAACCTGGTGGGTGAGGCGCAGATTCAGGGCATTGTTCTTGATGGCGCTGACGGCCCGCTGATGCAGTAACCGGCGTACGCGCCTGAGGAGAGGTCATGAACAGTCTGCTGCAAGACGGCGTAGGGCGGAGTATTGACTACGTGCGTCTGTCAGTAACCGACCGCTGCGATTTTCGCTGCGTCTATTGCATGGCCGAGGACATGAGCTTTCTGCCTCGCCAGCAGGTCCTGACGCTGGAAGAGCTGGAGCGTATTGCGCGGATCTTCGTGGCTCAGGGGGTGCGCAAGATTCGCCTGACCGGTGGCGAGCCGCTGGTGCGGCCCGGCGTGGTTGGCCTGTGCGAGCGCATTGCCGCGTTGCCCGGCCTGCGCGAACTGGTGATGACAACCAATGGGTCGCAGCTCGGCAAACTGGCGCAGCCACTTGCCGATGCTGGGGTTAAACGGCTGAACATCAGCCTCGATAGTCTGCAGCCCGAGCGCTTTGCCGCCATTACCCGCAGCGGTCGCTTGAGCCAGGTGCTCGAGGGTATCGACGCGGCGCGTGAGGCGGGCTTTGAACGGCTCAAGCTAAACGTGGTGGTAATGCACGGGCGCAACGCCGACGAGGTGCCCGCGCTGGTCGACTTCGCTCTGGGCCGCGGGCTGGACATCAGCTTTATCGAGGAGATGCCGCTGGGGCAGGTAGGGCGCGAACGGGGCGAGAGCTTCTGCTCCAGCGACTGGGTGCGCCGACGTATCGCCGAACACTATGTGCTCATCGACAGCGCAGAGCACAGCGGTGGTCCGGCGCGCTACGTGCGTGTGCAGGGCCATGCGAACAGCCGCATTGGCTTTATTTCGCCGCACAGCCACAACTTCTGCGCCACCTGCAATCGCGTCCGCGTGACGGTCGAAGGGCGCCTGCTGCTCTGTCTTGGTCACGAGAATGCGATTGACCTGCGCGCCTTGCTGCGCCGTTACCCGCTGGCGGACCAGCCGGTGCTCGATGCTATCCATCAGGCGCTGCAGCACAAGCCGCTACGGCATGAGTTTACTGTGGGCGACGTGCAGGTTCTGCGTTTTATGAATGCCACCGGAGGCTGATAGGGCAATGCGAAGCGCTGCCTGTCGCGGATTTTGATTTAGGACAAGGCAAGCGTGCCCCGTCCGGGGGTTCAATAGCATCGGCATCATGCTGAAACCGCGTGATGCCGCTTCAGGCAAGCCCTGTGAACCAGACAGCTCCTCACACTCTCTCCATTGGTCTGGCTCTCAGGCACTTACCGCTCTGGCCTGCTTATGGGCCGAGCGGTTTTTTTATGCGCGCACAGCGGCCTGTCTGGCTGGGCGACTCCTGTGCGGGCGCGACATGCTGGGCTTCTGCGGTGAGGTGTCTGCTATGGGTGTTTCCCTGGGCTCTGTACGAAAAGTGCCTTGCCTGGCCTTTGCTTGGCGACTTCTCGTACAGACCCTAATACAGATTCTTCTTGTAGTCCTCGCGCAACCCCTTCTCCAGCGCGCCCGGAATGGAGATGGCGGTGCGTGCCAGTTTGGCAGCCACGCCGCGGGTGCGGTTGAGTTGGATATGCGCCTTGAAGATGTCGGCGCCGTTGAGTCCGGCGGGTGGCGTGGCCGCTGGCCAGAGGCGAGCCTGCTCCAGCGCTGGACTATGGCGCAGGGTGATGCTGTCGACGCTGACACGGGTAACCAGTTTGGGCGTTGCGTCTTGCACCCGGAAGTCTGCGCGCAAGCTGTCGCTGGTGCTCAGCGCAGCGCTGCCGCAGACTTCCACCACCTGCGCGCAGCCGGGAATCAGTGCGAGCAGGGCGACTTGCGGCTGCGAAACGATATTGCGGAAGCTGTCGATGCGGCGGTTGCCGGGGCGGTCGGCAAAGCAGACGTGCTGGTCGCCGGCCTGCAGCAGGCGGCCGGCCGGGTCGCCCTTGGGGCTCAGGTCGGCGCTGCCGTCCGCGGCCAGGGTGGCCAGCGCCATAAAGCGGCTGGCGGCGAGAAAGTCCTGCGGCTGGCTGGGCGCGTCTTCGGCTGCGGCGGCTTGCCAGAAGTCCGAGCGTAATAGCGCCTTGGCGCAGTGCAGGAAACACTCGTGTACCTGCAGCCGGGCCTGATCGCCTTCGACGGCCAGTACCTGGCCATTGATGCGCAGGGTTTCGTTCATGCCCGAGACCAGAAACAGCGTGCCGAAGGCCGCGCCGGGGCGTACTGCGGCGCTGTCATCCAGCAGCGTTAACGGCAGCAATAAGTGCTGCTGGTCGGCTACCTGCACAAAGCCCGGCGGCCCGCCGCCCAGGGTGATGGCTATCGCCGCGTCCTGGCCCAACGTCAGGTAGAGCAGGGGCGAGGCAGCGATCCAGCGTTGGGCGTGGCTGTCCAGATGGTCTATCACCTTCAGGTCACGCGGTGTAGCCAGTTTGCCGACAATGGCCTGGACCTGCTCGGGTGTGCTTGGTGCGTCGCTCATGTCTCCTCCTGTGCAGTGCAATGCTGGGCACAACCGTCTCAGTTTGGATACCAGACATCCAAAGCGCAATGCATTAATGCAATTGATTCTTATTTTTCTGGTGGTCTGGCTCAGCCCTGACCCGCTCTGGGCTGTATCGGCATGGTTGCCAAGCGGCCCCAAAAAAACGGTCATCAATTGATCTCGATCAAGATGTTGGCTCCATTTGCGTCGGCAGAATGCACTTCATGTTGTGTTTGTTATTGATTTTTCCACTACATAGTGTGTCATGGAGGCGTAAATGGGTATGCAGACGCAGAGCTGGCCGCGGTGGCTGAACAAGCGCGATGGCAGCCGGGTTGCCTTTGATTCAGGCAAAATCGAGAGTGCTATCGAGCGCGCCGGTAGCGCGACCGGCGAGCTAGGCGCGGCCCAGGCGCATATCCTGACCCGCGCGGTGCTTCCGCTGCTGCCGGAGGGGCCGGAGCTGACAGTGGAGCAGGTTCAGGACTGCGTCGAGCGCGTGCTGATGGAGACCGGTTACTACCCCACCGCCCGCGCCTATATCGTATATCGTGAGCGCCACGGACGGCTGCGGCGGGAACGGCGCAGCCTGGTGGATGTTGCCGCGTCGATGAACGAATATCTGCGCCGCGAAGACTGGCGTGTGCAGGCCAACGCCAATCAGGGGTACTCCCTCGGCGGGTTGATTCTCAACGTATCCGGCAAGGTGGTCGCCAACTACTGGCTGGATGAGGTCTACAGTCCGGAAATTGGCGCCGCCCACCGCGAGGCTGATCTGCATATCCACGACCTCGACATGCTGGCCGGCTACTGTGCTGGCTGGTCGCTGCGTACCCTGCTGCATGAAGGCTTTAACGGCATTGCCGGGCGTATCGAAGCCGGCCCGCCAAAACACCTGTCCAGCGCATTGGGGCAGATGGTCAACTTCCTTGGCACATTGCAGAACGAGTGGGCAGGCGCGCAGGCGTTCAGCTCCTTTGATACTTATCTGGCGCCCTATGTACGCAAGGACGGCCTGACCTTTGAGCAGGTGCGTCAGTTGCTGCAGGAGTTCATCTACAACCTCAATGTGCCATCGCGCTGGGGCACCCAGACCCCCTTTACCAACCTCACCTTTGACTGGGTCTGCCCGCAGGACCTGCGCGAGCAGGTGCCGGTCATTGGGGGTGAGGAAATGCCCTTCAGTTACGGCGATCTGCAGCATGAGATGGACCTGATCAACCGCGCCTACATTGAAGTGATGATGGCCGGTGATGCGCGCGGCCGGGTGTTTACCTTCCCGATTCCGACCTACAACATCACCCATGACTTTCCGTGGGACAGCGACAACGCCACACGCCTGTTTGACATGACTGCGCGTTACGGGCTGCCGTATTTCCAGAACTTCCTCAATTCCGACATGCAGCCCAACCAGGTGCGCTCGATGTGCTGCCGCCTGCAGCTGGATGTGCGCGAGCTGCTCAAGCGTGGTAACGGCCTGTTCGGCTCGGCCGAGCAGACCGGCTCGCTGGGGGTGGTGACCATAAACTGCGCGCGCTTGGGCCACATCCATGCGGGTGACCTGCCGGCGCTGCTGGCGCGCCTGGACCAACTGCTGGAGCTGGCCTTTGAGAGCCTGGAGGTCAAGCGTAAGGTGATTCAGCATCACATGGATGCGGGCCTGTACCCTTACACCAAGCGTTACCTTGGCACCCTGCGCAACCACTTCTCGACCATTGGCGTCAACGGCCTGCACGAGATGTTGCGCAACTTCACCGGCGACCGTGAGGGCATGCATACCGAGGCGGGTGCCGCGCTGGCACTGCAGGTGCTGGACCATGTCCGCGCGCGGCTGGTCGAATATCAGGAACGCAGCGGCCATCTCTACAACCTGGAGGCCACTCCGGCAGAAGGCACAACCTACCGCTTTGCCAAGGAAGATCTGAAGCGTTACCCCGGTATCCTGCAGGCCGGTTGCCCCGACGCGCCCTATTACACCAACTCCTCGCAACTGCCGGTCGGCTTTACCGATGACCCCTTTGAGGCGCTGTCGTTGCAGGACGCGGCCCAGTGCAAATATACCGGCGGCACCGTATTGCACCTGTACATGGGCGAGCGCATTTCATCGGCGGCTGCCTGCCGGCAACTGGTGCGCGCCGCGCTGTCGCGCTTCCGCCTGCCGTACCTGACCGTTACTCCTACGTTCTCGATCTGCCCGGTCCATGGCTACCTGGCCGGCGAGCACGAATTCTGTCCGCGTTGCGACGAGACGTTGCTGCAAAAACAGCAAGCCAGTGCCTGTTGCGGCGCCTGCGGCGGATAAACCACCAGTCATACACAGCAAGGAGCAACACCATGAGTAAAAGCGCCACTCTGCCCACCGAGCAACGTCAGCGTTGCGAAGTCTGGACCCGCGTCATGGGTTATCACCGCCCGGTGTCGGCATTCAACCCCGGCAAGCAATCCGAGCACCGCGAACGACAGCACTTCAGCGAACCACGCTGATCCACCGCCGCAACCGGCCTGCGGGCCGGTTGCGCTACTGGAAAGCCCATGAAAACCTGTTCTGCCCAGACCGCTGACAGCCTGCGTATCGGCGGCCTGCAACCCATGACCACCCTGGATTACCCCGATCACCTGTCCTGCGTGTTGTTTTGTCAGGGGTGTGCCTGGCAATGCCGCTACTGCCACAACCCCGAGCTGATTGCCCCGCGCGGCGACGCGCCACATCAATGGAGCAGCGTGCTGCGTTTTTTGCGGCAGCGTCAGGGGCTACTCGATGCCGTGGTATTCAGCGGCGGCGAAGCCACCCTGCAACCTGGCCTGCCGCAGGCCATGCAAGCGGTGCGGGCGCTCGGCTTCAAGGTCGCGCTGCACAGCGCCGGCATCAAGCCCGCGGCGCTGGCGCGGGTACTGCCCTGGTGTGACTGGGTGGGGTTTGACGTCAAGGGGCTGCAAGAGCAGGTTGAACTGATCACCGGCACCCCGCGCAGCGGCCAGGCTAATTGGCAGAGCCTGCAACTGCTGCACGCCAGCGGCGTTGATTATGAGTGTCGCACCACCGTGCACTGGCAGCTGTTTGACTGCGACGCCCTGCTGCGCCTGGCACACCGACTGGCAGGGCAAGGCGTGCGTCGTTTCGCCGTCCAGTTGGCCCGCCCCGCGCGGATGCTGGACCCCTCCCTGGGGCCTAGCATCACGCCACCTGAATCTGCCAGCCTCTGGCCGCAGCTGCACGCGCTGTTTGAGCGTTTCGAGCTGCGCCAAGCCTGAGCGCGTAGGGCCACCGCCCGCAAAAAAATTCCCACATCTTGATAATTATCATGAGTGGACCGCTTTTCCTTGCAGATAATAATCATTCCTATTTGTGTTGCGCCGGGCATGGGCCTGGTGACTGGAAAGGGTTAGCAAGGGGAGCAAGCAATGGATTTCAAGCCAAACAGGCTGGCGCTGGTGGTCTCTGCGCTATCGGTGCTCGGGGTCTTCAGCGCCCAAGCGCAGGACCAGGCCGCCGCCACGGCCAGCGCAGAAGATGTCGTCGAACTGCAGCCTATCCATATCGAGGGTAAGACCGATATCGATGCCCAGGCCCAGGATGAGGTCTACACCGAGAACGTCACCAGCGTCTATCAGAGCCGCGAGGAGCTCCAGCGCTTCCAGACCGCCAACCCCGGCGATGTGTTCAAGGGCATGAACGGGGTGTACAGCATGGATACCCGCAGCAGTCAGGCCATTACCCCGAACATCCGCGGTATCAGCGGCGAAGGGCGGGTACCGCTGACCATCGACGGTACTGAGCAATCTACGAATGTCTGGCTGCATATGTTTGGTGCGGGCAATCGCAACTATGTTGATCCCGCGCTGTTTCGCAGTATCGAGGTAGAGAAAGGCCCGTCACTCAGCCGAGGTATCCGCAGTGGCGTGGGCGGTGCGGTGAATATTCGCACCATCGAGCCGGGTGACATTATTCCCGATGGGGATAGCTGGGGTATCGAAGCCAACCTGCGTGGCTCGGGTAATACCAGCAAGCCCCGGTTTGATGCGAGCTCCATGTATGGGCAGGATTGGCGCAACGTGCCTGGTGCAACCGTGGCAGGTGATGGCCTGACGGTTCACGTGCCGCTGCCACAGGCGCGCAGCAGGGGTGATGGCGAGCTATTCAATCTGGATGACCACGGCCAGATGGTGGCCATCGCCGGTCGCCATGAGTTTGTCGATATTCTGCTGTCACGCAGCGAGCGTACCACCGGCAACTACTACGCCGGGAAACAGGGTGCCGACCGCTACGCCGGCCACGATGTGTGGGACGACACCAGTACCGACCGCTACATCCCCAACCTGACCAAGCTCTACGCCGCCGGCAGCGAGGTGTTCAACACCGCCAGCGAAACCGACACGACCTTGTTCAAGAACAACTGGTACTTGCCCCATGAGCAGCGCTTGGGCCTGCAGTTTATGCGCACGGATATGCTGTTTGGTGAAACAACGCCGGGAGCGTCAGTGCTGGCCTGGGGCTATCTGGAGGCGGCTGACAGAACCAACCCTGATCGTGACAGGTCAGATGACCGCTTGGTATATGAAACACCACGCTCGGAACAGCGGCTCGACAACTACAAATTGAGCTATGACATCAAGCCGGTCAACTCGGACTGGCTGAATCTGGAGGCCAGTCTGTGGCGCACAGAGCTGGAAGGTACGCGCTATCAAACCGGCGCTTCTCCTTACGCCGTTGACGTGGATCAGGCCACCCAGCAACAGCTTAAGATGTGGAGCATACTCACTGAGATGGGTTATCTCCCGCCAGGGACTCCGCCACCGGAGCACGATGGCACCATCTACTCCAACGGCCGGCAATGGACCAGCCATGATCGTACCGGGCTTGATCTGAGCAACCAGATGCAGCTCACCGACACCCTGCAACTGACCTTTGGCGGTAGCTACCAAAAGGAAAAGCTGGATGATCGCGTACAGCAAAGCCTGACTACCACCAACGGACTGACGCCGGACGGCTCTCAACTCAATGCCGCCACCGATTTGCTGGGCCCGCGTTCTGGCGAGCGCGAGGAGTACTCGGCGATGTTCAACTTCGCCTGGCAGCCAAGGCCCTGGCTGACGTTGACTGCGGGCACCCGTTATCTGCACTACACCGGTAAGGATACAGGTACGGCCAAGCGCCGGCGCCAGCAGGCGGCGTTTTATGAAGCACAGCGGCGACAAGTAGGCATGGAGTTGGAGTGGGGTGATCTTCTAACACCGGAAGAACATGAGGCCCGTCAACAAGCAATCGCGGAGGGGCCGGAGGCAGTACGAGAGTTCTTGAATGGGAGGCAACTGACGTTTGCTCAGATTAATGGCAGACGGTATGCATTTTGGAAAAACACAGCATTTCTTCCTATTGACGATGGCAAGTTTGATTCGTCGAAAAACCCGTTCGTGAATGGTGAGGTAGATGCCTCGAAGCTATACGAGGTTGTAGATAACGCCTTGGATCAAAATGGTGACCCACGAGAAAACAGTGTGCCTCTGATTATGCCGATAAATCTCTACGGCACGGCTGTTTATGAAACGCTGAATGCGGGCCAGGCCTGGGAAATGCCCGAGGAGCAGTCCGGCGATGCCTTCAGCCCGGCTTTAAGCGCCACCGCCAGAATCACCCCTTATGGCACGGCCTTTCTACGCTTTGCCCAGACTACCCGCTTTCCGAGCATTCAGGAGTTGACCTCCAGCGCTATCGTGGACGGTGCCGGCACTCTGGGTAATCTGGCCGTGAACGGAGCCAGCAAGCCGGAGCGCAGCACTAACTGGGAGGTGGGCTACAGCCACGATCTGACGCAGTTTTTCCCTGGGCTGGCCCTGGCTGATGCCCGGCTCAGTTACTACAACACCGAGATCAGGGACTTTATTGATCGCGGCTACCTGTACGACGTTATCCAGTTTGATCGCAAGAAAACGAGTGGTATTGAGCTGCAGTCGCGGTTTGATAGTGGCCGCTACTTCGGCAGCCTGGGGGCAACCTACCGCCTGAAGCAGCAGCTGTGCGACAAGGACTACGCCTCCGGCATGGACCCTTTCTATAACCGGATTCCCGAGTGTATGACCGGCGGCTTCCCCGGCACCTACAGCGGTAACAGCCTGCAGCCCGAATACTCGGTTGATTTGGGCCTGGGTACCCGCCTGTTCAATGATCGCCTGGAACTGGGGGTGCGCAGCGTGTACCACGCCGGTGCCAGCAACGACGACTTGGATGACCTGCTGGCCTCTGAGGCTGGGCCGGATGATTACCAGGCGCACGACGCCTGGTTCAGAGGGGGGCTGGATACCTTCCTGTGGCGCTCGGTATGGCTGCACGACCTGTACGCCAACTTGGAAGTAAACCGCCAGTTGAGCCTGAACCTTGGCGTCACCAACGTCACCGATGAGTACTACCTAGACCCCATGTCCAAGAACCTGCTGCCGGGTCCGGGCCGTACTCTGACGGCTGGGCTGCGCGTGAATTTCTAACTTTTTTGCTGGTTTTTCGTAGAAAACCAGTCGTTGTCAAACGTAACCAAGAGGATAGGGAAATGAAAAAATCGACATTGGCATTGACCGTAATGGCGCTGCTTGGGAGCGGCGCAGTCGTGGCCGCGCCAGCTGGCGGCACCTCCAATAGCTCAAGGGTGGATGTGGGCGCCTCTAACCACTTCATGTTCGGTGGCGGCAACTCCGGTCTGAAGCTCAATGGCAGTGCAATGGGCTATATCGATATTGCCGGTGGGCCGGTCAAAGGCGCCAACGCGGCCATCAGTGCGCGCGGTGATGGCACCATTATGACGCCGTCTGATCTGGGGCTGTTCGGCTCGCGAAAAATTGCCCAGGTCTGGAATGACACCGCCTCTGTCAGTGGCGGTAGCGACACCGCGAACATTGCCATTAACAGTGTACGGCAGGTTGATCCGCCGTTCTTTGCGCCGAAGTTTGGCGGGCTGGTTATTGGGCAGGTAGGGGCCACCAGCCCCGACTCGCCGGCTGACCCGGTAGTGCCCCTCGCTGTGGGCAGCGGTGTGTATTTTGGCGAGTGGGCCCCGGCAGTGGCCAGCCCGGTGGATGACAGTACTGACCTGAATATGAGCAGCGCCAACCGCACTGTCTGGTATGTGGGTGATAATGCGGTCGCCAGTACGCCGAATATGGTTAGCGCCCAGTACAATGTGGTGGGTATTCGCCAGACCGGCGAGGGCACCAACCTGCCGACCGCTCATGAACTGTACACCGGCACGCTGACGGCCAATTACGGCTCCGGCACCAACACGCTGACCGGTTCGATAGATCGTGGCCTGGAGACAGTGAACTTCGCCGGTACGGAAATCTACGGTAACGGCACCTTTGATAACGCCTCGGGCGCCAACACTATCGAAGGCCGCTTTTACAACGGTGCCCATGAGCTGGCGGGTATTTACACCGGCGGTGCCAGTACTGCTGACCACGTCGCCTTTGGCGGTAGCCACAACGGCAGCGGCACCATCACTCCCTGAGGTTTGACCACTCTCCACTGGCGGCCACCAGTGAAGAGCGTCAAACAGGGCGATGCCGGATGACTCTCGTTCGGTATCGCTTGGGAGTGCTACCTGTGGAGGCCGGTTCGCCGGCCTTCATTCTAAAATGCCGTCATTCTGAGTGAAACCCTATGTCTTGCCGTTTCATCGCCGTTGCGCTGATGCTGCTGGCCTGTCTTGCCGTGTCTGCGGTACAGGCCGATGACGATGACACGCGCTTTTTGCAGGATCAGACGCGTCGCAGCATCGAGCAGCAAGCCCAGGCCGAAGAGGCGCTGGCGCCGCTACCGGGCACCCTGATGTACGAGGGGCGCCGCTATCAGGTGCCTACCGCGCTGGAGCCGCTGGCGCTGGCCATTTATGTGGCCATCAATACCAGCCAATGGACCCAGCTGCCGGATTTTATTGCCCGGTATCGCCAGTTGGCCGGGCACCGGCCTGCGCTGGTGGCCATGGCCGAGAGCCTGCTGGCGCGCTTTCAAGGCGATTATCCGCGGGCGCTGCAGCGCATGGAGCAGGCCAGTGTGCTGGAGCCGCAGGATGCGCGGATTCTGTTGGAACTGGCCCGCCTCTGGTTTGAGGATTATCAAGAGCAGCGCGCTCTGGCCGGGTTTGACCGGGCGCTGGCCGCCGGTCTGCCGCCGCAGGCCGCGTTGCTGGTGCAGCAATACCAGCAGGCCATTGATCTGCGCACTGGCTGGCATGGCAGCGCGGCCCTGGGCTGGGGCTATAACGACAACATCAACCAGGCCAACGGCTACCATCGTTGCCTCGGCGCCTTTGCCGGTATCTGCCTGTTTGAGCGCCGCATGCCTGAGCCCATCAGCTCGCAGATGATGAACTACGAGTTGGCGTTGCAGCGGCGCTTCAACCTGAGCGGCAACCACAACCTGCAACTGCGCCCGCTCAGCTATGGCAATTACTACCCTCAGACCAACCCGAATACCAGCGTCAGTCTGCAGGATTACAGTACCAACCTGGGCATCCTGCAGGCGGGTTATCAGTACCTGGATGCGAGCAACAGCCTGACCCTGACGCCCTACCTAGAGCACTCCTATCGCAACCGTGCCAGTGAGTACCTGGCACACGGGCTGCAGGTCGAGTGGCGCCACAGCCTGGGCCGGCGTTGGCAACTGGGCACCAGCCTGGATGCCAAGCGTTATGACTACAGCAGCCGGGGGCAGTTGCTGGGCGCCGATTATGAGCAGTTTCAGTGGGGGCTGTTTGCATCCTTCTCGCCGGGCAGCACCAGCAGCGTGTATGGCGGGCTGAACCTGACGCGCAAGCGCTACCCCTCAGACCAGGCCAGCAGCCAGGACTGGGCGCTGCGCGCAGGTGTCTACAAGGGGTTTGCCGGTAGCGCGGGGCTGTTTGTCAATGCGCTGGGTATTTACCGACAGAGCCGTAACGAGGCCTATGACTTCTTTCTTGGTGAGCGCCGCCGGGATCGCCAGCAGGTCTACATTCTCAGCGCCGGTGCCCGCGGCTGGCAGCTGGCCGGCATGGTCCCGGAGCTGCGGCTGCGTCACAGTATCAATCGCAGCAATCTGGAATGGGCGTTTGGTTACCACCAGACCGAGGTCAGCCTGATGCTGCGGCGCAGCTTTTGACTGGCGGATGACAAATGTCAACTTCACATCGGGTGAAATTGGAGTAGTATCAGTGTTTGATAATCATTCTCATCTTTTGGCGTAAAAAGGTGGCAGTTGTGTCCGGGTGGTGGGCGGCTGCTGCCAAGGGGGGGCATCATGAGATCACCCATGCCGGCACAGTTGCTGGTTCATACACCGTTGTTTGCCAGGGTGCCGCGCGCGAGCATTGAGGCGCTGGCGGAGGGGGCGTCTCGGTTGCGTCTGAGTAACGGGCAGCATCTGTTTCATATGGGCGACCGCGCCGAGAGCTTCTTCCTGGTGCAAAGCGGCTCGGTAGTGCTGTACCGCCCCAGTTACACCGGAGAGGCCAAGGTATTCCGCAATATGGAAGCCGGCGACCTGCTGGCTGAGACAGTGATGTTTGTCGACCCTTGCCGCTACCCGCTGTCGGCGCGCGCTGTCAGCGAGGCAAGTGTTTTCCGTCTGACCCGCTCGCGGTTGCTGACCCTGTGTCGGGAGTCGTCGGACTTCAGTCAGGCCATGCTGGAAGGGATGGCGGTGCGTATTGTGCAGTCGATCAATCGTCTGGACCTCTTGACCATCGGTAATGCCGCCCAGCGCCTGGTGGCCTATTTGATGGATCTCTACGCCCAGCAGCGTAGTGCCTGGCTCACCTTACCGGCCAGCCACAGCGTGCTGGCGCGTCAGCTGAACATTACCCCGGAAACCTTCTCCCGCCAGATGGGCGTATTTCGTCGTGCGGGCTTTGTTGGTGGGCGTAACACCGAGGTGGTGTTGCTGGATATCGACGGTTTGTGCGCCGCGGTGGGTCTGCCGCCAGCCGCGCCGCTGGAGTGCGCTGCGGCGGCGGACAGCCTGGGCAGCAGTTTGTTTGACTGTTGCAACTATGGGCGTCAGAGCCTGGGTAAGTAGGTCAGGCAGACAAACTGGAGGAAACACTGATCAATTCCACACGCCTTCTGCGCGTGCCCCAGCATGCAGATGCAAGGCGCGCTGTGCGGCCCAGCCTGAATGCCAGTGAGCAGGTGGAATTGTTAACATCCACCCTCGCGCGCCTCATGCTCCAGCGGAGCTGCACAGCCGCTCTTGCCGTCGGCGCGCGGGGCGAGCAGACCACTGCGGGCGGCGAACAGATACACCGCAAAACAGCCAGCCCAGACAAGCCCCGCGGCACTGAACAAGCCGCTCACTGGCATTCCGGGTAAACCGGCCATGGCGCGCAGCAGGGCGGCCGTGACCAGACCCAGGGCGCATAACGGCAGCCAGGGCCGGCGGTCCAGCCAAAGCCCTGCATGAATTCTCCCCACCACGGCCATCACCGCGAGGATGCTCAGGGCCGCGGCGCCGCTGGTCAGCAGGTGTCGGCCGGCGGAGGCCGCAAGCGGAGCGCCCAGCCAACTGGCCCCCATGGCTGCATAGCCCAGGGCGATCAACCAGTAGCCGGCATATAGCAACAGCGCCCAGCGGGTGAATAGTGCGCGGCCGATGTGCCAGTCATTGAGTACATTGAGCATGGCGGCGGCGGCGGCCAGAGCCGTCCAGCCGGTGATGGGATGGTGGCCCAGCAACAGCTCGACGGCGCTGCACAGGCCTATGCAGAACAGCGCCAGATAGCTGCGCGGCGGGCGTGGCAGGTAGCTGTTGATGGGCGCAGGCCCCCCGGGGCGGCCTTCCTCGATCAGCCCATTGACCAGGTTGACCGAGATGCGCCGGGTGGCGATGACAATCAGCATCATTAGCACGCCACTGGCGGCGCGCAACCAGGCCATCGGGTCACCCCCCAGGCTGCTGGCCAGCAGGCAAGCCAGCTGCAGCAGGGCGAGACCGGCCACTACCCAGGCGAAGCTCAGGTGCATACGTCCGGCGTGCTGCCAGAGTCGGGGAAACAGGTGCCAGAGCAGCAGTAGCCAGAACAGCAGGTTGGCCAAGGCTACCGGCAGCAAGCCGAAACTGGCGGGCCAGAGGGGGCTGAGCAGGTACAGCAGGCGGGCCAGCAACCAGAGCAGTGCCAGCCGCAGCAACACGGCGCGGGACAGGTTGGCGGTTGCGGTAAATTCCGGCACAGCGGTCAACAAAAAGCCGGCAACGGCGGCGCCGGCGAATCCAAACAGCAGCTCATGCACGTGCCAGAGCACCATGCCGCCCGGCGGCTGCCAAGTGATCCAGCCGTTCAGCAAGGTCAGCCAGAACAGCATCAGGGCGGTGGCGCTGGTGGCGCTGAGCAGAAAAAATGGACGGTAGCCGCACTGCAGTATTGCGTCCAGGCGGGCCTGCCAGCTCATACCTTACACCCCGTGTGGGTTGCGCCATGAGCGTGGCTTTCGGCGATCGTCAGGGTGCCGGCCTGCAGGCCAAAGGCAATACGCACTGAGGTGTTTTCCATCAACTCACCGGTGTTGCGGTGAATCCAGGCTTCGCTACGCTCTGCCTGCGGCAGGGACAGTTCAAACTCGCGCACCACGCGGCCGGGCTCTGGGGCCATCAGCAGAATACGGTCGGCCAGCCGCACCGCCTCCATCAGGTCGTGGGTAATCAACAGAACCGCGCAGCCGCGTTGGGCAATCTGCTCGCGCAGCAGTGCGTAGAGCTCCAGCTTGAGGCCAACGTCCAACGCGGAAAAGGGTTCGTCGAGCAGCAGCAGGTCGGGTGATACCGCCAACGCGCGGCCCAGGGATATGCGACTTTGCATACCGCCGGACAGCTGGTGCGGGTACTTGTCCAGGTCGTCCAGGCCCAGGCCCAGGCGCTGGCCCAGGCTGTCGGCCTGCCGATGGCGCGCGACCTTGGGTACGCCGAGCGCCTTGAGTCCCAGCGCGAGGTTGTCGCGGGCGGTCAGCCAGGGCATCAGGTTGGGCTGCTGGAACATGTAACCGAGACCGCGAAAGTCGTTTTGCATGATTACGCGGCTGGGCTCCAGCAGACCGGCTACGGCCTGCAACAGGGTGCTTTTGCCACAGCCGGAAGGGCCGACCAGAGCCAGACTCTGGCCAGCAAACAGGTCAAAGCCGACATCGTGCAGGACTTCCTGCAAGCCAAAGCTGTGATGTAGATGGCGAACGTGCAGTGCGTTCATTGTTCGGTCTCCAGACGCCAGCGTTCAACCCGTCGCTTGAGCGGTTCCAGCAATAGATACTCGGCTGCCAGCAGCAGTACCAGTACAGCGACCACCCAGGCCAGGGAGCTGGCGGTGTCGAGCTGACTGCGTGATACCGCAAGCGCCGCGCCCACGCCGTCGGTGGTGCTCAGCAGCTCGGCCATCACTACCACTTTCCAGGAGGTGCCGAGCGCGGTGATCCAGGCAGGGATCAGGTATGACATCACATGCGGCAGGTACAGGTCAGTCAACTGCATGCGCCAAGGCAGGTGGTAGGCTTGGGCCACCCGACGTAGCTGGTTGTCTAGCGTGCGTGCGCCCTGCATGGCGCCGGCAAAGACAATCGGAAAGCAGGCGATGAATACAGTGAACACCGGGGTCGTGTCGCCCATGCCGAACCACAGCATGGCCAACACCAGCCAGGCGATGGGCGGCATGCCCAGCAGCAGGGTAATCAGTGGGCGAGACAGCATGGCCGCAGTCAGTGAGCGACCGGCCAGCAGCCCCAGGGCACTGCCGATCAGCAGTGATGCGCCAAGCCCTTGCAGGGTGCGACGGGTTGAGATGACCAGCTGTGGTTGTGCCTGGCCGCTGTCCAGCATGTGCCAGAGCTGCGCCAGAGTGGCCTGGGGGCCGGGTAGCACCAGCGGTCCGTTGACCTGTGCGCCCCATTCCCACAGGGCACAGAACAATAGCAGACTGGCAATGGCACCCCAGCCGCTCCAAAGGTAGCCGAGGGTGGCAGCCAGAGCGGACTGCACGCGATACCAGGGGCCTTTCATTTATTGCACTGCCGCTGGTCCGCCGTAAAAATCGTCTGTCGGCAACTGACCACCTACCGAGGCGCTCTGGCGTTCCAGCAACAGCTGGAAGAAGGCCTCCAGCTCAGGCCGGGCGGCCTGGGCGGTCGCGTAGTGACGTGGTTGTACAGCCAAGGCATCGGCGACTGCCTCGGGGCTGAGCAGTGTGATGCGCTTGGCCACCCGCTCGCCACACAACTGCGGCTGCTGGTAGCAGCGCTCGGCGGCGGCGCGATAGGCCCGCTCTACCTGTTGCACCAGCGCGGGGTTGTCGCGGCTGGCGCCCAGTACGGCGATACCGGCTTGCGGAATACGCGGTTCGGCGTCCATCAGCTCGCCCCACAGCGCCTGCAGGTTGACACTGCGGTGCAGCTCGGGCGCGACCACCGATACCGGAAAGGACCCGCTCTTGCGCAGCACCAAGGCTACGGCCGGGTCGGCCAGCAGGGCATGATCAATACGCCGGGTCAGCAGCAGGGCTACGGCGTCCAGCGGGGTGCTGGTGTAGCGCAGCTGGAAATCCCGGTTGGGCGCCAAGCCTTCTTTCTCGGCCAGCAGGCCAAACACGATATCCGGCATGTCGGCGCGGAAAGGAATGGCAATTTCCTCGCCCTTGAAATCTGCCAGCCGGGTACGGCCCGGCTCGCGGGACACCATCCACAATGCACCCCAGGTCGAGACGTTCATCAATTGCAGTGGGATGCCCCGGTTGTGCAGGTTGGCGGCGACGTTGGTGGGCACGGCGACAAAATCCACCTCGTCCTGCAGCACCAGCGCGCGCAACTGGTCCGGGTTGGTCCACTGGACAAACTCCACTGTCTGCGCCAGCCCGTCGAGGGCGCCGCTGTCGAGCATCTCAATCAGCGGATAGGACACTGACGCCGGCGGCCCGGCGAATACCAGACGTTGCATCTGGGGCTCGGCCTGGCTCAGGGCGGTCTTGCCGCACAACAGTAGTGCCAGCAGCACAGAAGTTAGAAAACGAGGCATGCACCCTCCAGCGCAGTCAATCGATCAGGGCTACAGCATAGTGATGGTTTGCTGTGATGCGAATGATAATTGTCAATAAATCAGTGTTTTTTCAGCGCTTCGTCAGCAAACCTGGCTATGTTCTAACCCGTCATGGGCGTCATCAGTATCGGATGTGTTTACCAGACCCAGAATTGCAGGTACCAGAGAAAGGCCAGAGCGCTGTTGCCGGTTAGCAGGGCCAGTAGTGGTGCCGTGCGGCGCACGGCTGGCAGGCGTTGGCAGACTCGCCAGCCAAGCCACAGACTCCAGCACAGCGCGCTTAGCAGCAGGGCCGCCCGTGCGTTGGGCACCCAGGCCAGCACCAGGCCCTCGTAGCGCAACAGTTTGACCGTGGTGGCGGACAGCCCGAGAAACAGGCCGGCTGCGCCAACCGGAATCAGGCACAGGGCCAGTTGCTCCGCCAGCGGGCGACCGCCGCCGGCCAGTCGAGCCGCGCCAGACAGCAGGCCCTGCAATAGCCCTCCCAGCAGCAGCGCCGTGGCGCCCAGATACACGCAGATGCTAAAGCCGTCGAGCCAGCTGAAGGCATCGTTGACCTCGGGGTAGTGTGTTAGCAGCCACCAGGGGGCGTCAGCGCGCAGAGGCCAGAAGATGTCGTGATTGACCAGCCACTCTGCCAGCCGCTGTTTAAGCAGGATAAACCAGGGGCTAAGGGTCCATTGGAAGGCGCCCAACGCCAGGCCGATTACGCCGTACAGCAGCAGGCGAACATCCCAGCGATGGCTGCCGTCTGCGCCCAGTTGGATGATCTCGCTGTTGCCCGAGCGGGCGATCAGCTGGACCGCATCGCGCTGCCCGCTGCAGCGTCCGCAGGCGTGACACGCCGAGGCGCTGCGCATGCGCCGGATATCGATCAGCGGAGCGCAGTTGGGTGTGGGCAGGTGGGGCGGCGAATTGGCCTGCCAGCGGGCTTCATTCACTGCGTAGTGCATGGGCGCCAGCTTGGCCAGCAGCGCAAAGACGCCGCTGACCGGGCATAGGTGACGACACCAGATTCGTTTGCCTCGGCTGTACAGCACACCAACCAGCATCGCGGCCAAGGTGGAGCCGCCCAAAATCAGCAACGCAGCCTGGGCGTAGTCGTAGACACTGATCAACTGGCCGTACAGGGTGGTCAGCAGAAACCCTACTGTTGGCCAGCCGCCCCAGCGCATCCAGCGTGGCACGCCCTTGCCGCGCCCGTAGTGACTGGCCCACTCGCTAAGTGAGCCTTCCGGACACAGCAGGCCGCACCAGAGGCGGCCAAACAGCAGGATGGACAGCAGCACGAAGGGCCACCAGATACCCCAAAATACGAACTGCGCCAGTAGGGTCAGGTTGTCCAGCATGTGCGCCTGGTTGTCGGGCAGCGGCAACAGTACCGGCACCACCAGCAGGGCTGCGTACACCATCACCACCAGCCATTGCAGGTGGCGGATCAGTCGGGCATGGCGGCGCAACCAATGGCCAACCGCTGCCAGACGACCGGTTGATGCGCTACTCATACCGAGAGCTGGCCGGCATAGCGCACACGCCGTGCATGACAGCCCCACCAGGCCAGCAGCCAGTAGCTTGTCAGCAGTAACAGGCCGGGCAGAGCGGGGTGGGCACGGTAGCCGGTCAGGCTGGCAAACAACGCACCGGCGCGAGTGCTGTCGTCCAGCAGGGCGCTGCTGTCCCACATCGCATTGCCCAACCAGTCATAGGCAGCAGCGGGCAACTCCAGCCCCATCAGCAGGGTGCTGGCACGGTCGACGGCACTCATCAGCATCGCCCCACCAAGCAACGTCAGCAACAGGGTGCTGAGCTGGAAAAAGCGCCGCCAGTTCAGCAGGCGACTGCCGCGTTGCAGTATGACAAAGCTGAGTACGCCACACAGCAGGCCGGTCAGCGCGCCGGTGAGTAGGCCTGTACTGCCACTGCTGGCCGCAGCGCCATAGAGAAACAGGGCAATTTCACTGCCCTCGCGGGCAACCGCCAAACCCGCCAATAGAGCTACTGCCGCCGGATGACTGGGCGCGCTGCGACGTTGTGGCGTGGCGTTGTTGCCAGCCATCCAGATCACCATTTGCAGCACCAGTGCGCTGGCCAGTGCGGCCATGGCCACTTGAAACCACTCGCCAGCCGGGCCGCTTAGCCAGTTGCCAGCCAGCAACATCAGGCTTGCCAGCAGCAGCGCCAGCCCGGCACCCGCCAGCGCACCTAGCCAAAGAGCCCGCTCACCCTGGGGCCGGTGGCGTACGGGCAAGCGTTGCAGCCACGCATACAGTAGCCCGATGACCAGCAGGGCCTCCACGCTTTCGCGCCATACGATCAACAGTGCCTGTGCCATATCAGCGTACTTCTATCACCCCTTCGGGCATAGCCAAATGAAACTCGTCAAAGAAGCTGTACCGGCCGGGGCGTAGCGGGTGGATGACCACGAACGAGCTCACGCCCGGCCCCAGCACCTTCTCTACCCGCAAGGGCAGGCTTTCAAACTCCACCGGGCCGTTGCCTCGATTGTGCAGGTTGATCTTGAACCGCTGTCCTGCGGTTACCTGGATGATCGCCGGGTCAAAGGCGCCGTCGCGGATTTCCAGCTCAACCGTGGGCAGCCCTCCGGCCTGCGCGGCGTTGGCGAAGAGTGACAGCAGCAACGCAGCTAACGCAGCCGACAACGGCAGGGCGCCGGCCAGGTTCAATAGCCGCCCTTCTTGCCGGTGCCGGCGTAGACAAAGCTGTAGCTCAGCTCGCAAGGTTCGAACCAGGGGGCCACCCCGGTTTCCCGATCGGTGTGGCGGCCAAAGCTGTGATCATGGCCGCTGCCCGGTGGCGCCACGATAAAGGACACCTGATAGCGACCAGGACCATCGAGCTTGACGTTGTCGCCATAATGCGGGCCATCGCTGGCAACCATGGCATGGAGGTCGCCGCTGATCAGCTGTTCGCTGCCGTCGCGCTGCAGGCGGTAGGCAATACGCAGGTAGGGCACAAAGCTGCCTTCCTGAAAGCCGTTGCGGTTGTCTTCCAGGGCGCTGATATCAGCTTCCAGGTGCACGTCGGATTCAGCTGCCGGCCGCATCATGCCGGCGGGTTCCATTTCAATCGGTTGCAGGTATACCGCGCCCACTTCCATGCCTGCGCAATGCTGCGGCACGCCGATCGGATACTCGCCGGCCTGCAGGGCGCTGGCGCAGGTGAGCAAGCAGAGTGGAAGCAATTTGAACGGTTGCATACAGGGCTCCATGGCGACAGAAAGAATGCCGGTCAGTCTAGCGCTGAGACCGGAAATGAAAATGATTCGCGTCAATTGTGGAGCAAAATGGCCATCGCATATTTGACTTGGGTCAGCGAGTGGCCTCGGCCTATTGGCCATGATCTTTGCGTGGTTAAGGGAAAGGCGGCCGCCGTGGCAGATGAGCATCGGTGCCCCGCAACGCAGACTGCAGGGGCAGGGCAGGCGATGGTCAGCCGGTTGGTCAGCTACCTGGCGGTAGCCAAGGCCAAAGCCTGAAACAGCGGGGCTGCGCTGCCCCGCTGGTCAGTAGTAGTACCAGCGCAGTTGCAGGGCGAACTCGGTCTGCGGTGCGCTGAACTGACTGAACTCGCGGGAGGCCTGCAGGCGCAGTCCGAGATCGCGGCCCAGCTCCCACTGCTGAGCCAGCTGCAGACTGCGGCGTACCTCGCCGTTGTCGAAGTAATCGCCGCGGCCTTCCAGCAGCAGGTTGCCCAGCGGGTTACGCCAGAGCAATCCTGCGTTAAAGCCGGCCGCGGCACTCAAGGGCGCATCGAAGTCGCGGTGGTGCTCCAGTCGCAGCGTCGCCATGCTGTAGCCCAGCACGTCATCCCACGGCTGCCAGGCAAAGCCGCCGCCGCCGTTGAGGTGCGGCACCAGACGACGCTGGCCGTCTTCCCCGGCCACCCGCTCCCAGCCTGCTTCAACCTGCCATGACCAGGGTTTGAGCAGAGCGCTGCGTGGTGTCAGCGAGCGAATGTTGACCAGCCCGAACTCTTCCAGTTGCCAGTGATTGCCTTCGTACTGGCGCAGCTTGATGTCACCCAGCTCAATCTGCGCCCCCAGCGGAAAGCCGGCCAGGTTGTCGGCCAGGTCGTGGTAGGCCATGCGCAGGCCGTATTCGGCAAAGGCACGGTCTTCGCGGCTGCCGGCAGCCAGCTGCCAGGTACGCGACTCGTGGCCAAGCTCGGGATAGGTCGGTGTTTCAATCTGCAGCGCCGGCGGCGGATTGCGGTTGATTGCCTGGAGCAACTGATAGCTGCGTGCAGCGTTGGCGCTGTCGCGTTGCTGGCCGGCGGCTTCGTAGCGCACCAGGCGGTAGGCGGCTTCCTGAATCAGCGCGCGCCGGGGCGCGGGCAACGCCTGATACGCGCTGCTCTGCAACACGCCGTCGTCGTCTGCCAGCTGGTGAACCCAGCGCAGTTCATCGGCGTCCAGAGGCGCGGCGCGGGCCAGCAGCTCACGCTCACGCGAGGGACGGTAATGCACATCGCTGATCATGCCTGCCTCGCGCACGGCGCGCACGGTGTCGGCAGGGATTGCGGTCAGCGGAAACTGCTCGGTCAGACGCAGGCCGGGGCGGGCCACTTCGAGCAGCTCCAGCAGACGGTAGGAGCAGTTCTCGTCGAAGAAGAAGTAGTCAAAGATAACCTGACGCAGCTCCCAGACATGCTCGACCATGCGCGCGGTTTCTTCCGGGCTGAGGTCCAGCTGGTACTCCCACAGGTCGCGGTTTTCCAGGCGGCTGTACTCGCCGATCTTGTCACGGTAGGGCAGCAGCGAAAATTGACCCGGGTAGCCGCCGGCCAGCCCTTTCCAGGCGTACAGCATGCTGTTGTCCATGCTCTCGACCATGGCGCCAAAGTTGAGGGCGTAGGTCAGCAGGCTGGTGCCGCTGGCCTGGGTATCGGGCGAGTCGATGCGTAGCAGGGTATGGCCGAACATCGAGGAGGGGCTGTTCAGGTAGGCATCCGGAAACACCAGCACGGTCGCGTGTGGGTTGATGTCCTCATACCACTCGCGGTACTCGCTGCACTCGGGTGTCGGCAGGCCGCTGAGCTGCAACTGCTCGCTCAACCAGCGGGTGCGCGACGGGTAACGGCACTGGGCGTGCTGGTTGGGGTCATCGCCCACCGGCGCATACAGCGCCTGCAGCGTGGCCTGCAGCTCGCTTGCCGGGTTGCTGGCGCCATCGGCAGCCAGAAAGAAACTGTTGTCATCTACATAGCTGCGCCATCCGCTGAAACGGCCGGGCTGGTAGTGCCCAAGGTTCAGCCAGTGGCGCTCTGTCGCCAGGGCCTGCAGCTGACTGTCGGTCACCGTGGGTGCAGCATGCACACCAAGGCTGATGCTGCCGAGCAGCAGGGGAATCAGGCGTTTGAGCATGGGAGGGGATAGCAGCAGAGGGAGGGAAAAACAGAGCCGGCAAGTGCCGGCTCCGGGATCAGCCGTGACTGATTACGCCTGTTCTGCGTACTTGGCCAGGATCGGGTCCTTGCTCATCAGGCTCAGGGTAGTGGCGTGAACCTGCTCGGCAGTCACGTCGGCACTCGGGAAGATCTCGCTGAAGTGCGCGTGGGTAACCGCAGCAAAGTGGTCACGGTCTTCAACGTTGATACCCAGTACGACGGCGTAGGTGGTCAGGGCTTCGCCTTCACCGCGGGCAACGTCCTCAGACAGTTCGCTCATGATGCTGTTCAGTACCAGCATGGGCTTGCCGTTGTAGGCCAGACGACCGCTGGTGTCACAGCCGTTGGTGCCGGAGGTCATACCGAAGGTGGCGTTACCGGAGGTGCCGTTGGTGATGGAGGCGACCAGGTGTGAGGGCAGGCCGCTCTGACCTTCAAACAGCATGTTGCCCCAACCGCAACCGGGGCCGCCCGGTGCAACAGCGAAGACATTCATGGAGGCAGCAGCGAGGACAGTACCAATCAGGATCCGTTTCATGATGGGATTTCCGTTTTTTATGGGGGGAATCTGGAATCTATCGGTTCATTGCCTTTATTGCAATTGCATGACCGCATCGCGGTTATTGGATGTCGACTGGTTGGCTGAAATGCGCCCTGGTGCTAGCGCCTAGATGGTGAGTAGAGGCGCAAGCCAGTGCCTGGCTGGCTACTGAGTTCTAATCAACACTTGGGTGATATTTGCGCGGCTCTTTAACAGCGAAAGCCGCAGTAGAGTTCCCGTCTAATATTATCCTTATAAAACAAATGCTTATGTCGGATTCTGCTCCCGGTCCTGCGGGTCGACGTCTAAGAAGGCGAGATCCGCTGTATTCCAGCGCTATTCGCTCGTTGTCCGTCTGCGTGTGCGCCGTGATGAATACGATGGTGGCATGCCACAGACGCGGGGCGTTGGTTGCTGGTTGCGCCGCATTCGGTTGGATCTTGGTTTGGAGGCAAGGTGAGCAACAGCTGTTTAGATATTTAACCCAGGCTGAGTCGTGCTGGGCTGCCCCGGTGGCTGCGCCAGGCTCGGCTTTCAGCTCGACGGCTAATTGCGAGTATTTGGTGCGCTCGCCGCTCGCTCGCACCAGGGCCGGGCAGAAACTGTCTGGTCACTGCTCTGCAGGGCGCAAAACTCGGTTTTAGAGCGGTGGCACGATCAATGCTTGGTGGTGTGCACATTGGTATACAAGCTGGTATTCAAATGTGCGCAGGCGCTCAGGTGTCGGTGCGCAGTGGATTGGCAGCGTCATCTTTATCAAGGAGCTATCCATGTCGAGCATTGACCGTCGTACCCTTCTCAAGCTGGTGGGCCTGATTGGCGCCACCGCCGCCATGCCGTTCAGTCTGGCGCGCGCTGCTGATCGCCCGTTGGTGGTGGGCTTCATTTATGTTGGCGCCCGTGACGACTTTGGCTACAACCAGGCGCATGCCGAGGCCGCGGCGATCATCAAGACGCTGCCGAACGTGGTGGTGGTTGAAGAAGAAAACGTACCCGAGACGGTAGCGGTGCAGAAGTCGATGGAAGCGATGATCCGTCAGGACGGCGCGACGCTGATCTTCCCGACCTCCTTTGGCTACTTCGATCCGCACGTCATCAAGATGGCCGAACGCTTCCCGGATGTGCACTTCGCCCACTGCGGCGGGCTGTGGACCGAGGGCGTGCATCCGACCAACGCCGGCAGCTTCTTCGGTTACATCGACGAGGGCCAGTACCTCAACGGCGTAGTCGCGGGTTTCGCCAGCCAGACCAAGAAGCTGGGCTTTATTGCCGCCAAGCCGGTGCCGCAGGTACTGCGCAACATCAACGCCTTTACTCTGGGCGCGCGCTCGGTGGACCCGGACATCACCACCACCGTGATCTTCACCGGCGACTGGTCATTGCCGATCAAGGAAGCCGAAGCCGCCAACAGCCTGATCGACCAAAGCTGTGACGTACTGACCTGCCACGTGGATGGCCCCAAGGTCATCGTTGAGACGGCCGAGAAGCGTGGCGCCATGACCTGCGGTTATCACGCTGATCAGTCGGCGCTGGCGCCCAAGGGCTACCTGACCGGTGCCGAGTGGAACTGGGAAACCCCGTACCGTGCCCACGTGGCGGCCTCTCAGGCGGGTCAGCCGATGATCAACTTCCTGCGTGGCGGCTTGAAGGAAGGCTTCGTCAAGACCTCGCCCTACGGGCCGCTGGTCAGCGCTGAAGCCAAGGCCCGCGCTGACGCCATCAAGGCCGAGATGCTGGCCGGTGGGTTCTCTATCTTCGCGGGCCCGCTGAAGGACAATCAGGGCAATGAGGTGATTGCTGCTGGCACTGCGCTGGGGCAAACCGATGTCGTGCTGGAAAGCATGGACTACCTGGTTGAAGGCGTGCGCGGGCAGATCTGAGGCAACTGATGAATTCGCGTACCAACCTCTATCGGGCCGGGGCGCTATTGCTCCCCGGTCTGCCTACGCTGCTCGCTGCGTTGACCACCTTCGTGCTGTTCATGCTGTTTCTGCTGCTGCAGGGCAAACCTGCCTGGCAGGCCTGTCAGTTGGTCGTACAGGGCGCATTCGGCTCGGCCTTTGCTTGGGAAAACACCCTGCAACGCGCTGCGCCGCTGATGCTCACGGCGCTGTGCGTCGCGCTGCCGGCCCGTGCCGGGCTGATTATCATTGGCGGCGAGGGTGCGCTGGTGCTGGGCGGGCTGGCAGCAGCGGTAACGCCGCTCTGGTTGCCAGCCATGCCGGTGTCAGTTCTGCTGCTGTGCATGGCGCTGTCGGCCATGGTGGTGGGCGGCTTCTGGATTGGCCTCAATGGCTGGATGCGTCAGAAGCGCGGGCTGAACGAGACCATCGGCAGCTTGCTGCTGTCCTACGTGGCCATCGCCATCTTCAACCAGCTGGTCGAAGGCCCGCTGCGCGATCCCGCCAGCCTCAATAAACCGTCAACCATTGCGCTGGATGACAGCGTGATGATCGGCCCGATCAGCGATGCCTTTCAGGTTCACTGGGGGCTGGTGGTCGGCGTTATCGCCTGCATCCTGGCGCAGGTGCTGGTGCGTAACAGCGTGACCGGCTTTTCCTTGCAGGTGGTGGGCGGCAACGTGCGCACCGCGCGGATGATCGGCCTGCCGGTTGATCGGCTGGTGATTCTGACCTGTGTGCTGGGCGGTGCCTGTGCTGGCCTTGCCGGCATGTTTGAGGTGGCGGCGGTGCAGGGCAGTGCCAACGCGGCGATTATCGCCGGCTATGGCGCCAGCGGCATTCTGGTGGCCTTTGCGGCGCGGCAGAATCCGCTGGCAATTATTGTCTGCGCCATCCTGCTTGGCGGCATCGAGGCCAGTGGCAGTCTACTGCAGCGCCGACTCGGCCTGCCGAACGCCACCACGCTGATCCTGGAGGGGATTCTGTTCACCAGCCTGCTGGCCTGGGAAGCCTTGAGCCCGCGCATCGTCGCCTGGCGGCTGCGTCTGAACGAACGTGCACTACAGACGCAGGGGGCGTTGCAGCATGGCTGATCTTGATCTGGCGACTTTCTTTCTGGCGCTGCTGGCCGGGGCCATTCGGGTCGGCACACCTTTCATCTTTGTCAGCCTCGGTGAGTGTCTGACGGAAAAGAGTGGGCGCATCAACCTGGGTCTGGAAGGCATTCTGGTCAGTGGCGCGATGGCCGGTTATGCCGTGGCCTACCTTAGCGGTTCGGCCTGGACCGGTGTGCTGGCCGCCGGCGGCACCGGTTTGCTGCTCGGGCTGTTGCATGGCGCGATCTGTTCTCTGCCGCGGGTCAACGATATCGCGGTGGGGATCGCGCTGATGGTGCTGGGCACCGGCCTGGCGTTCTTCCTCGGCAAAAACTTTATCCAGCCGCAGGCGCCGTCATTGGTGGCCATCGGCCTGGGCGGCTGGAGCGATGACGAGCGCGTGCGCTCGGCGCTCAGCATCAACGTGCTGTTCTTTATCGGCGTGGCGCTGGCCTTTGCGTTGCACTGGGGCCTGCGCAGCACCCGCTGGGGGCTGATGCTGCGGCTGGTAGGTGACCACGCCGAGTCGGCCCGCGCGCTGGGTTATCGCCCGGTGCTGGTACGCATTGCTGCGACCGCCGCCGGTGGCTTTCTGGCCGGCATCGGCGGCGCCTATCTGTCGCTGTATTACCCCGGCAGCTGGAACGAAGGGCTGTCGAGCGGGCAGGGGATCATGGCCGTGGCGCTGGTGATCTTTGCGCGCTGGCAACCGCTGCGGTGCCTGTGGGCTGCCTTGCTGTTTGGCGCGGCTGGCGCCATTGGCCCGGCGTTGCAGTCGGTTGGCATCAGCGCCGGCTACTACCTGTTTGCTGCAGCCCCTTACGCACTCACGCTGGCAGTGATGTTCATCACCTGCCGTCCCAATCAAACCCTGAGTGGCGCCCCGGGCGAACTCAGTCTGACTCGATAGGAGCTAACCATGTCCAGTGGTCTGGGTGGTCTCAACAAGTCGCCGAACGGCGTTGTCATCGGTCTCGCGCAACTGGCGTTGCCTGATCCGCATACCCGCGCAGAGCTGTGGGAGCAGACTCAAAAGGTGGTCGCGATGGTCGGCAAGGCGCGTCGCAGCGTCGCCGGCATGGATCTGATTGTGTTTCCGGAGTATTCGCTGCACGGGCTGTCGATGGATACCTCCGACGACATCATGTGCACTCTCGACGGGCCGGAAGTAGCCGCGCTGCGTCAGGCCTGCGTCGATAACGCGATCTGGGGCTGCTTCTCGATCATGGAAGCCAACCCCAACGGCAACCCCTACAACAGCGGCATCATTGTCAACGATCAGGGCGAGATTCAGCTGTACTACCGCAAGCTGCATCCGTGGGTCCCGGTCGAGCCGTGGGACCCGGGCAACCTGGGTATTCCGGTTTGTGACGGGCCCAAGGGCAGCAAGCTGGCGCTGATTATCTGCCACGATGGCATGTTCCCCGAGATGGCCCGCGAGTGCGCCTACAAGGGTGCGGAGATCATGATTCGCACCGCCGGTTACACCGCGCCGATTCGCCACTCCTGGCAAGTCACCAACCAGGCCAACAGCTTCTGCAACCTGATGCAGACCGCCAGCGTCTGCATGTGCGGCTCGGACGGCACCTTCGACTCCATGGGCGAGGCGATGTTTGTCGACTTTGACGGCACGCCAATGGCCGTGGGCGGCGGTCGCGCTGACGAGATTGTCAGCTGCGAGATGCGGCCTGATCTGGTACGCGAGGCGCGTATTCACTGGGGCGTGGAAAACAATATCTATCAGTTCGGCCACCGCGGCTACACGACCGTCAAGGGCGGCGCGCAGGATGCGCCCTACAGCTACATGCACGATCTGGTCGCCGGCAAATACCGGCTGCCGTGGGAAGACGAGGTGGTGCATACCGATGGCACCTCCTGCGGCTTTGACACGCCCGAGCGTACCTATCAACCGGCTGAGGAGAACTGAGCCATGAGCGAACGTTATCTGCAGTCTGCTCCCTATCCCTGGCCCTACAACGGCAAGCTGACGCCGGAGAACACCGCGCTGATCGTGATCGACATGCAGACCGACTTCTGCGGCAAGGGCGGTTATGTCGACTCGATGGGGTATGACCTGTCGCTGACTCGCGCACCGATCGAGCCGATCAGCCGAGTGCTGGAGGTGCTGCGCGAGCAGGGCTTTTGCATCATTCACACCCGAGAAGGACATCGCCCGGACCTGTCGGACCTGCCCGCCAACAAACGCTGGCGCTCCCAGCGCATTGGCGCGGGTATCGGCGATACCGGCCCCTGCGGGCGCATTCTGGTGCGCGGTGAGCCGGGCTGGGAAATCATCCCCGAGCTGGCGCCGATCGACGGCGAAATCATCATCGACAAGCCGGGCAAGGGCTCGTTCTGCGCCACGGACCTTGAACTGATTCTGCGCACCCGCGGCATCGAGAACATCATTCTCACGGGTATCACCACCGACGTCTGCGTGCACACCACCATGCGTGAAGCGAATGACCGCGGCTTTGAGTGCATCCTGCTGGAAGACTGCTGCGGCGCCACTGACCACGCCAACCACCTGGCAGCCCTGAGCATGGTCAAGATGCAGGGCGGGGTGTTCGGCGCCATTGGCGATTCGGCCATGCTGCTCGACTGCCTCAAGCGGAGCTGAACATGCGTGCGCTGAGTCTGGAAACCATTGGCGCCGGCAAGGTGTTCGGCAGCTTTCGCGCCCTGGGCAATGTCTCCATGCGGGTACGCGCGGGCACCGTGCATGCGCTGCTGGGCGAGAACGGTGCCGGCAAGAGCACGCTGGTCAAGGGCATCGTCGGCTACGGCCCGCTGGATGAGGGCAGTGTGCTGGTGGGCGGCAAGGAGCGAAACATCGCCTCACCACGGGACTCCCACGCGCTGGGCATCGGCATGGTCTATCAGCACTTTACGGTGGCGCCGGGCCTGAGCGTGGCAGAAAACCTGGTGCTCTCGCGTGGCGAGTTGCCCTGGGCTATTGACTGGGAGCAGGAGCGCGCAGCGCTGGCGGCCTTTATGGCGCGCATGCCGTTCAAGCTGGATATCGAGCGCGCGGTCAGCTCGCTGGCGGCCGGCGAAAAGCAAAAACTGGAAATTCTCAAGCAGCTGTATCTGGATCGACGTTTCATCATTCTGGATGAGCCCACCTCGGTGCTGACGCCACAGGAGGCCGAGGAAGTGCTGGGTCTGATGCAGCAACTGGCCCACGACGGAGAGCTGTCGGTACTGATGATCACCCACAAGTTTGGCGAGGTGATGCGTTTTGCCGACGATGTGACCGTGCTGCGGCGCGGCGAGCTGGTTGGCAGCAAAGCGGTGGCCGAGACCGATGAGGCCGAGCTGTCGGCCTGGATGATGGGTGAAAGCCGCGAGCAAAACACAGCGCTGGAGCGCGTGATTCGTGAAGATGAGCGTACGCCGGGGCTGCAGGTCAGCCAGCTGAAGGTGGCCAATGACCGTGGCACGCTGGCGGTGCGCGGGGTGTCGCTGTCGGTGTTGCCGGGCGAGATCGTCGGTATTGCCGGCATTTCCGGCAACGGCCAACGCGAGCTGACCGAGGCGCTGCTTGGGCAACGCCCCGCCAGCTCGGGCGAGGTACGCGTGAATGGCCGACCCTACGGTGCCAGCCGCGTGGAAATGCAACGGGAAAAGGTCTACAGCCTGCCGGAAGAGCCGCTACGCAACGCCTGCATCGCCGGCATGAGCGTGGCAGAGAATCTGGCCCTGCGTGATTACGACCACGCCCCGCTATGTCGCAGTGGTTGGTTGATCAACCGCCGCGCGATCCGCGAGCGTGCCCGTGAGCTAATCAGCCGCTTTCAGGTCCGCCCCAACGACCCGGATCGGCCGATCGGCACCCTGTCCGGTGGCAATGTGCAGCGCGCCGTTTTGGCGCGCGAGCTGACTGAAGATGTGGCGGTACTGATTGTCTCCAACCCGGTATTCGGGCTGGATTTTGCCTCGGTCGAGCTGATCCATCGGCGCCTGCTGGAGGCGCGCAACCGCGGCGCGGCGGTGCTGCTGCTGAGTGAAGATCTGGATGAGCTGCTGGAGCTGTCGGACCGGATTCTGGTGATCCACGATGGCGAGATCAATCACCAGACCGTGCCAGCCGAGGCCGAGCGTCAGGTGCTCGGCCGCTATATGGCCGGTACCGAGCAGGCCGCTCAGCAGGTGGCAGGATGATCGAGGTAACAGCGCTACCCGACACCTTTGCCTTTGACCCTGAGCGCACCGCGCTGGTGGTTATCGACATGCAGCGCGACTTTATCGAGCCCGGCGGCTTTGGTGCGGCGCTGGGTAACGATGTCACCCCGTTGGCTGCCATCATTCCGGCGGTTCAGCAGCTGCTGGCACTGACGCGGCAGGCTGGGCTACTGGTGATTCACACCCGGGAGTCGCACCTGCCGGACTTGTCCGACTGCCCGCTGGCCAAGCGCGCGGGTGGGCCGCCGGGCATGCAGATTGGTGATGTCGGCCCGATGGGGCGGATTCTGGTGCGCGGCGAGCCCGGCAACCAGATCCTTGAAGCCGTTGTGCCGCTGGCGGATGAATGGGTGATCGACAAACCGGGCAAGGGCATGTTCTACGCCACCGGCCTGCACGAGCGCCTGCAACAGCAGGGCATCGACAGCCTGATCTTTGCCGGTGTGACCACCGAAGTCTGTGTGCAGACCAGCATGCGCGAGGCCAATGATCGCGGCTACCGCTGCCTGCTGATCGATGAGGCCACTGAAAGCTATTTTCCTGAATTCAAACAGGCAACGCTGGCAATGATTGCCGCCCAGGGCGGGATCGTCGGCCGCGTTGCCCATCTGCAGCAGCTGCAGGCAAGCCTTGGAGTGAGTAATGACTGACATCAACCTGCCGGCGGTCGTCAAAGAGGTCACCGAGGCCTTTGTCGATTACGAGCGCGCCCTGCTGGCCAACGAGATGGACACGCTGGATCACTATTTCTGGAACAGCGAGCAAACCGTGCGCTATGGCGTGGCCGAGAACCTGTACGGCGCCAAGGCGATTGCCGAGTACCGCCGGGTCTGCGTGCCGGTTGGCCCCGGTCGTGAACTCTACAACACCGTTGTCAGCACCTTTGGTGAGGACTATGCCACTGTCAGTACCCAGTTCCGCGACGGCGAAACTGCGCGCGTTGGCCGCCAGATGCAAACCTGGGCGCGGATTGGCGGGCGTTGGCAGGTGGTTGCGGCGCATGTCAGTATCGACCTGTCTTCTCTTCAGGAATAGGCGTACATGGCGCAATTGCAGGCAGCTTCGCTGGCCGATCAGGTTTACCAACGGGTCAAGCAGGACATCTTTGACTTTGTTCTGTTGCCCCACGATCGCTTCAGCGAGAACCAGATAGCCGAGCGCTATCAGGTCTCGCGCACGCCGGTGCGCGATGCCCTCTATCGCCTTGAGCGCGAAGGCTACCTGGAGGTGGGGCTGCGCCGCGGCTGGTCGGTCAAGCCGCTGGACTTTGAACGCATCGACGAGCTGTACGAGGTGCGCATCACGCTGGAGTGCGCGGCGCTGGACCGGCTTTGCGCTGCCGCCGATATCCATGACCGGCTGCAGTCGCTGTGCGCCACCTGGCTGGTGCCGGCTGACGAGCGCCTGGACGGCATGCAAGTGATGGCCGAGCTGGACGAAGTCTTTCATTGCGAGCTGGTACGTCTGGCTGGTAACGGCGAGGCTGCGCGCATGCATCAGGAAGTATGCGAGCGCATCCGTATCGTGCGTCGTCTGGATTTCTATCAGGCCCAGCGCATCGAAAAGACCTACGAAGAGCACGCGCTGATTCTGCAGGCGCTGCTCGAGCGCCAGCGCGATGCGGCCCAGCAGTTGCTCTGTGCGCACATCGAACAAAGCCGTCAGTCGGTGCACAGGATCAGCCTGTCGATGCTCGACACCGCGCGGCGCAGTTTTCGCGCCGGCTGATCGCGACGAGTCCAAGGATAAGCTCAGCAGCCTTGACACGGTCGTTTCCGCTTCAAGATAGCTGAGCTGTGATCCGGGCAGCGGGCGCCGCCGTATGGTGGCGCCCTTTTATAAAAGCTAGGCGACGGGCGAACTCACTGGATCACCAGCTCCTTGCCATGCTCATTGATGTATTGCACCGCAGACTCCTTGGCGTCCGGCAAGTAGAAGCGGAAAAGCGCGGTAAAGGGTGTAGACGTATCCAGGTTGTTCTGTGCGCCGGGGGAGTTGAAGTGGATGGTGTAGGTCCCATCCGCGTTGGCGACCGCCTGGGTGTTGGATATGGCTGACACATCTTTGGCAAACCAGCCCACCTCGTTATAGATGGTGACCGACCAGAAGCCGCCGCGCTCCTCTTGAATCTCCGGTGGTGTAAAGGTGGCGCTGGAGGGTTGAATCTTGCCGTCGACAACTTTCGTGTTGTTCTGAAACGGCCAGTAGGCGGCGTTGGGCAAACCAAGGCCGCCCCAGCCGTAGGCGGTGCCATACAGGTGATCCTGCGGACGAGAAGAGTAGGGCGTGCCGTTCACGCTGCGGGTATGGGGCAGAGCGCCCTGCTTGACGTCCTCAATCAAGGCTGCGCGGATTTCCTCGGTTTTTTTCAGGTCCAGTACCAGGTCTGGGCTTTCATAAGGTTTGGCTGAGTTGGCCTGGATGGTGGCCAGCTTCTGCGGTCGCAGTGTTTCCTGCAGCCCACCTTTTTCGTCGCTGAGAATGGGCACGCGCATGTTCAGGTAGACATGGTCGCCGTAAGTCACATCGTCCGGTGTGATAGTAAGCGAGTCGCCAGCGTAGACCACGCCGGCAACGTAGTTCTGCATGTCGATGACCTGAATGATCTGGTAGTGATCGCCTGCAGGAATACTGAAGGTTGCTCCCTGGCTGATGTCTACTACAGCGCTGGCGTAAATACCGTCCTGGTTCTCGCGAGTCACCTGTTGGGTCTCAACCCGACTCAGGTCACTCTGGTAGGCCCACTGGTTGACCGGCAGCCTTGGCCAGGCTGCGCTTGAAGTTGAAGTCGCTTTCCGAAATTTTGTAGACGTAGTCCGACACGCCGAAATCTGCGGGCGTGGTGACGTCAAAGCCAGGGGCAATATCTGCGCTTGCCTGAGTGGCAATTGCCAGCGCCATTGGCGCGGCTATCAGAAGGTGTCTTGGGTTCATATCGGCAGGTCCATTGTCTGAAGTCTGAAATGAATGACAGCCATACAACGCTGACCCGTATCACCGTAGATGCAGGCCTTGGTTCCTGCTGGGTCGAGACTCTCTTTAGCTGTATCCGGTGTTGGCGTAGCTCAGAACTGTGACCTGGCGCCGATTATCTCGCTCGGCGCGCGGGTGGGTGCGACCCCCGCGTTTGCATGCGGCGGCCGCTACGTCACTTGGTTTTGGCCGGAGACCTGCGATAGTCAAAAAACAGCTCTATCTTGGGCTTTGGTTCCTTTACGCCCTCCATTGGCTGGTCTATAAAAAAGACTTATGTGCGTTCTCATCGCGGCGCTGTTGGCGTCGCTGCTATATGAAGGGCCGTGTGCTGCCGCGGTCAGGCCATCACCAAGGATGTGTGTCTAATGTCAAAGCCACCTCACAGCGCGTTCAAAGCCCTTAAACCGCAAAGCCAGGCGCTGGCGCTGGAACAGCGCATTCTGTTTGACGGCGCGGCGGTGGCGGCGGCAGATCAGTTTGACGACGGTGCCGCGCAGCAGCAAAACGCCGATCAGCCCGAGGATCATGGCCAGATTCAGCCCGAAGCTATCGCGGCGCCGGCCACTGGAAGTACACCCCGCCACCTGCTGGTGATCGACAGCCGCGTAGAGGATTACGAGCAGCTCACCGCACAATTACCCAGCGGTGTACAGGCGCTGATCGTCAATGCTGATCAGGACGGCATTTCGCAGATTACCGACATGCTGCAGCAACTGCAGGATGTAGACTCCATCCAGATTCTCTCGCACGGCAGCGCCGGGCAATTCACCCTCGGCAGTACCACCCTGAGCAGCGCCAATATTGCGGACTTTGCCGATACCCTCAGCAGTTGGGCTGGCCAGTTGAGCGAGCAGGCAGACATTTTGCTGTACGGCTGCCGCATTGGTGCCAGCGACAGCGGCCGCACCCTGGTGGCGGAGCTGGCGCACTGGACGGGGGCCGACGTGGCCGCCTCGGATGATGATACCGGCGCGCTCGCCGCCGGTGGCGACTGGGAGCTGGAAACCCGGGCCGGCGATATCGACCAGCCATCGGCACTCGACGCGCTGGCACTGGCTGGCTACGAAGGCCTGCTAGCCGATGCCGAGCCGACCAGCTCGCTTGATAGCAGCGGCGCCAACGTGCTGCTGGGAGATCAGTTCAGCTTTACTGTTAACGTCAGCAACCCGGCCAGCCAGGAGGGTTATGCGCCCTTTGTTGACCTGTTCTTGCCGGTAACGGGTAAGGATGGCGACGACGGTGTCAGCTTTGTCTCGGCCAACTACCTGGGGCAGACGTTGGTCAGCCACAGCGTGACCTTTGACGCCGACGGGCTGGCAACCCATCCGCTGGCGCTGGACAGCAACGGCGAGCCGCTGGTGCTCAACGCGGTCGACTTCGGCTTGCAGGCTGGTGATCAACTGGTGGTGCTCGAGGTGCCCTTCGCCAGTATCGGCGCCGGCCAGCCGCTGATAGCCATTGAGGTGACGGCCACGCTCAGTGACCTGGCCGATACCAGTTTCTCAAATAGCTCGCCTGAGCTGGTGATTCAGGCCCGGGCCGGCTTTCAATACGGCAATGATTCGCTGAACAACCCGACCCTGGACCCCAGCCTGCTGGAAGCTGCTACCCAGTCTTTTGTGGTGCTGCCGACGGTCATTACCTTCGAGCAGACCATCAGCGCACCGGAAGGGGAGACCGCCAGCGGCCCCAACTACGGCCGCAGCCTGACCATCACCACCCACCCTGCGCCCGGACAGACGCTGACCGATGTCACTATCACCCAGCCGCTGCCCGACAGCATCCAGGTAACGGCTATTGTCCCTGGTGCCGGCGGCGAGTTGACGTCGATCACGCTGACCGATGGCACTGTGCTGACCGCCCCGACTGCCATTGCCGACGCCATTGCCAGCGACAGCCTGTTCATCCGCGAATTTACGGTGGCCTATGCCAGCTTGAGCGGCACGGTCGATACCCGGGTGGACTTTTACGTACCGGAGACCGACGCGGCCGGGCAACCGGTGATCAACGCCCAGACCGGCGATGATGTCACCATCACCCTCGGTGCTCCGAGCGGCAGCGGCCACTGGGTGCCGGTGGACCCGCGCGACCTCGATCAGGAACAAGGCCAGACACAAATCGATTTCAGTGGCACGGGGCTGGAAACCAGCTTTGTGGCCAAGTCCATCACCTTGAACAAGAACGTCAGCCTGTACACCGACATCGGTTCGGCCGGCCTGACGCCGGGCGATACCCTGAACTACAGCCTGGACCTGGCCATCTCTGACTATTTCGCCTTTGGCCGCACTTTTTTTGCGGCGGGCGAGTTTACCGTCAGCGACCAGATGAGTGATGGCCAGACACTGGTCGGCACGCCGACCCTGAGCTTTACCCGTGGCGGCGTGACCGAAACCGTGGAGTTGGTCTACAGCAGCGTGGTCAACAGTGATGGCAGCACCAGCATGGTGTTTGACATCGGGCAGTCCATTTCCAACGCGTATGCTGCAATCAGCTGGCTGAACGGCGACCTTGCCTTTGATGACCAGCGCGAGGGTGCCACCACCGCGGTGATCAGTTATCTGGCGCAGGTCGGCCAGAGCTATACGCCGCCCGCCGGCACCCCCCATGGCGAGATCAATGAGGGCGACAGCTTCGGCAACAGCGCCACGGTGACTGCTACCTTGCTGCAGGACCGGTTGAACCTGACCGGCTATGACGAGAGTGACAGCTCCAGCACCAGCAGCAGTATCCCGACCGGTAACGTCAGCATCGATCTGATTGAGGTCAATGGCGGAGCGGCACCGGCCAACGCCGAGCTAAGCCCTGGGGACGAGGTGACCTTTCGGTTGGGCTATGACCTGCTGAGCGGCGACTACGAGAATTTTAGCCTGACCGCCTACCTGCCTCTGCCGCTGTTCGACATTTCCGGCATCAGTTGGAGCCAGGGCGAAGGCAATGGCCAGTGGCAGTTTGGTGACGGCAACAGCAACCCGGGCGCGGTGCTGTCGGTGACCACTGTGGCGGGTAACGCCATCGTTTTTGACCTGGGCAGCTACGTGAATGCCGGCGTAGACGGCAGCCGTATCGAGTTGGAATTTACCCTCACGGTAGGTGATCAGCCCTTTGCCGATAACCGCTCCTTCGATGTGCTGGCCCAGTCCAGCCAGGTGACCACCCTGGATGGCAAGACGCTGTTCTCCTCGGCCGACACCTCAATTATTTCCTCGGTCGCCGAACCCCTACTGAACATTTACCACGGGGTGGTGAGCAGCAGTAGCGGTACCATCACCGGTGGCGCTGGCAGCTGGAATGCGCCGGGCACAGGTGGTGTGCCCTTCACTGGCAGTATTACCGACCCCGCCGCGGTCGACGGCGACCTCAGCGGCGTGGATGCCGGCGACCTGCTGCGCATGGCCACAGCCATCGAGAACCTGGGCGGCGGCGGCGCCTTTGATGTGGTGACCACGGTCACGCTGCCGGCCGGCCTGAACTTTGTTGGTGGCAGCCTCGGGGCGGCCAACCTGCAGGTTACGCGCGGTGATGGCAGCACGCTGGTAGCCGGACAGGATTACCAGATTGACGGTAACCAGATCACCTTCCTGGATGCCAACTTTGCAGCCTCGCTATTGGGTGGGCGCGAGGGCAGTGCCAATGACGCCAGCGGCGCGAATCTGGTGATCATTACCTACGACGCCGAGGTGGCCAGCGACATCGCCGCCAGCGCCAGTCTGCAGAGCAGCGCCGCGCTAACCAATTATGCCAGTGCCGAGGGGGGCCAGGACTTTACCGGCGCAGACCTGCAGGACAGCGCCGAGCAGCAGGTGGCTGCACCGCAGATCAGCCAGTTCTTTGCCGATGGTAGCCTGGACGACAGCGACTCCAGCGCCGCGCACACCACCGGCAGCAATCTGGTGATTGGCGAAAGCATGCTGTACGACATTGTCGTGACCCTGCCCGAGGGCACCACCAGCAGCCTGGTGGTGGATGATCTGATCCCGGCGGGCATGCGCTTGAATACCGATTTTAATGGTGGTCAGGGTTACCAGCTGATCACCACCAGCGCCGGCAGCGGTGCGCTGGGCGCGGATTTTGGCGGGGTGGTGACGGTCGGCAGCCTGACCGGCAGCGGCGGCACCCTGGGTGATGACGGCGTGGATGCGCGCTTCAGCTTCAGTGCGGCCAGCGTTAACAGCGACAACGATGCCGCCAATAACGCCTTTGTTATCCGCGTGCAGCTGATTGCCAGCAACGTGATTGCCAACCAGGCTAACCAGTTGCTGCAAAACAGCGCCCAGCTGCGTTACCAGGACCCGGACGGCGATACGCCCAACAGCGCCCAGGCGCTGGAGCGCAGCGTTGGGCTGAGTGGCGGCAAACCGACCATCACCTTGCGCGAGCCGACCCTGGAGGTCGTGCAGCAAACGTTCTATAGCAACACCCGTGGCGTGGACCAGGGGGACAGCGTCGAGTACATCATTACCCTGCGCAACAGCGGCGGCAACAGCAACTTTGACGCCTTTGACATCACTTTTCTCGACAGCTTGCCAACCCAGCTCAGTGGTCTGGTGCTGGAGTCGATCAGTTATCAGCGTGCCACCAACAACGGCGGTGCCGACTTTGAGCTGGTCGGCAACCAGCTGCGCAGCGTGGCTGGCGCCAACATCGATATCAGCAATGGCGGCAGTATCGAAATCCGCGTCAGTGGCACGGTAAACGACAGTGCCGCCAGTCTGGCGCGCTTCGACAACATCGCCACGGTGCAGTGGAGCAGCCTGGATGACGCCGGTAACGCTGCCAGCAGCGACGGCGAGCGCACCGGCGCGGATGGCAACCTGGGCAGCGGTGTGCTGAACGATTATCGCAGCAGCTCCACCATCTCGGTGCCGGTGCTGCAAGCGGTGCAGATCTCCCGCGTCGGCGGACTTGAAGATACACCGGCGGCCAGCCCCTCGAACGCTGACAACGAAACGGTCACCGTGGGTGAGATCATCCGCTATCGCGTGTCCGGCCTGCTGGCCGAGGGCAGCACCAGTGACTACAACCTGCAGATTACCCTGGACCAGGGGTTGGGTTTTCTGAATGACGGCACCGCGCGGGTAGTCTTCATTTCTGACAACGGCATCAGCACCGATGTGACCGACCTGATCACCGCCGGTGTGCTGAATGTGGTCGGTAATGAAGGCAGTGACGAGGCCCAGCCGATTCCCAGCGACCTCTCTGGCAACGCACCGGGCGGCGTGCTCAACGGCGAGCGTATCAGTGTCAGCACTGATGGCAGTGGTCGCACGGTGATCAACTTCAACCTGGGCACGCTGGTCAACAGCGACAGTGACAGCGACTACGAAGGTGTGACCATCGAGTTCAACGTGCAGGTGCAGAACAGCGCCGCCAACGTCGCTGGCACCGCCTTGATCGCCGCCGCCGTTGATCGCTCGGGCAGCAACGCCCTGTCGGGCGAAAAGAGCGTGAGCGAAACCCTGGTCGAGCCCTCCTTTGACGGGCTGACCAAGCAGATCATCGATTTTGACGCCAACCCCGCCGGTACCAGTGGTGCTGCCACGGTGTCGCTGAGCTTCAGCCAGAACGGCGGCTCGCGGGCCTATGAGGTCAACCTCAGCGACAGCCTGCCCACCGCCAGCAGCTATCAACTGCTGAGTGTCGAGATAGACGGCGTCAGCTACAGCGCCGATGCGCTGCCGCCCGGTATGGTGGTCAGCACCGGGGGCGCACTTAACGTCGTGTTTGCCCAGCTGGACCCCGGCACCAGCGTTACCATCCTCTATCAGGTGGAATTGCCCAACCAGGATGCGGTTGCCAGCACCGACGCCACCCTCACCTGGAGCAGCCTGCCCGAGAGCTTTAGCGACTTTGCCGGCTCGACCGTTGGCGCTGACGGCGCAGTCGACGGTGAGCGCACCGGCAGCGGCGAGGGGGCCAATACCTACGTGCTGCGCGAGGGTGCAGGGCTCGGCATTATCAATGGCACCCTGTGGGACGACACCTATTCAGCCGACAGTAGCACCACCCCGGATGGCCAGGGTCTGGCCGGACAAACCGTCACCCTGACCTGGGCCGGTCTGGACGGCAAGCTGGATACCAGCGACGACAACCTGACCTTCAGCACCGCCACCGACGCCAATGGCCGCTACCAGTTCGGCATTTTGCCGGCCGGCATCTATCGCCTGGACACCCCCGCCGGGACCATCAGTTATCCGCAGCCGCTGGGCGATCTGCGCGTGCGTATCGACACCGACGGTGGCGCGCTGGGCCAGATTCAGGTGACCCTGGGTGAAGGCAGCACGGCCAGTGCAAACGCGGGCTACGTGCAGCAGAACGATGCCCCGGTCAACAACCTGCCGGGCACCCAGAATGGCCTGGAAGATGTGCCCCTGGCGCTCGAGGCGCTGTCGATCAGCGACGTGGATGTTGGTTCTGGCGTTCTGCAGGTCACGCTGAGTGTGTTGCACGGTACCCTGAGCATCGACCCTGATGCGCCCCTTAGTGGCGTGGTGCAGGTGACCGGCAGCGACACCGCCGTGCTGATGATGAACGGCACGCTGGACAGCCTCAACAGTGCGCTGGCCGCGCTGCGCTACCAGGGCAACCTTAACTACAACGGCAGCGACACCCTGACGGTGGTAACCTCCGATCAAGGCCGTACCGGAGATGCCGATGGCGACGGCATTCCCAGCGAGCGCAGTGACGACGCGCTGAAGGATCAGGACAGTCTGCAAATCCTGCTTGCGGCGGTCAACGACGCGCCCCTCGCCAACAACGACAGCGCCGAGGCGGTGGAGGCCGGCGGCACGCGCAACGGCATCGACGGCGTCAATCCGCGCGGCAACCTGCTGAGCAACGACACCGACGTCGACATCGCTACCAACGACGATCAGCTGCACCTCAACTCGGTCGGCGCCGGCGGTAACACGGTGCTGGTGCCCACCGAGGGCAGCGTGACCCTGGCCGGTCAATACGGCGACCTGGTGGTCGACAGTCAGGGCAACTACCAGTACCTGGTGCGCAACGACGACCCGGTGGTGCAGGCGCTGCTGGCCAGTCAGTCGCTAAGTGAATCCTTCAGCTACGAGATGGCTGACCTGGAAGGCGCCACCTCCAGCGCTGTGCTCAGCGTGACGCTGCGCGGTGCCAACGATACGCCCGTCGGTGAGAACGACCAGGCCGTGGCGGTAGAAGCCGGCGGCCTGGCCAATGGCAGCGGCGGCAGTGACGCGACCGGCAATGTGCTGGACAACGACACCGACGTGGACAGCAGCGCCAATGGCGAAACCCGTCAGGTGACCGGCATTCGTCCCCAGGGCGAACTGGTGCCTGGCGCGCTGACCACGGTTGCTGACGGTACCGACAGCACCAACGGCACCGTGATCGCCGGCAGCTACGGCACCCTGACCATCGGCGCCGACGGCAGCTATCGCTACGTCATCGACAACAGCAACCCGGCGGTGGAACGGCTGATTGCCGGCGACACCCTGACCGAGACCTTCAGCTATCAACTGACCGACGCCGGTGGCCTGAACGATCTGGCCACCCTGCGTATCGAGATTCAGGGCAGCAACGACAACCCGCTGGCCAGTGATGATGTGGCCACCGCCCAGGCCACCGGCAGTGGCGGCGGCGAGGAAAGTAACCCGAGCGGCAATGTGATCACCCTGCCGAGCCGGCCAGGTGCCAGCGGCGACCCGGGCGGCAACGGCATCGATCAGGATGTGGACCGCAGTGACCAGCCCAACTCCCGGCTCACACTGACCGGCATCGTCAACGCCAGTGAAGCGGATGTCAGCCTCGACAACAGCTTGCTGGTGGCGGTTGCCGGCGGTACCGACGCCCTGACCGGCACACTGATAGCAGGCCAGTACGGCAGCCTGCGCATTGGCGCCGACGGCGCTTACTACTACGACGTAGACAGTGAACATCCAGACGTAGTGGCGCTGGGCGTAGGTGAGACCCTCAGCGACACCTTTACCTATCAGATCACCGACAGCGCCGGACTGACCGACCTGGCGCAACTGGTGGTGACGGTCCGTGGCGCCAACGACGTGCCCTCAGCCGGGGTAGTCGCCGTGCTGGCCACCGAGGCCGGCGGCGTAGACAACACCTCGCCCGGCCTGGACCCGAGCGGCACTGTCCTCAATCGCACCACCGACCCCGATGGCGAACCCCTGACGGTAACCGGCATCAGCACCAGCAGCGGGACCGTGGGTGTGGTGGGCAGCGCGCTGGCCGGTCGCTACGGCAACCTGACACTGAACGCCGACGGTACCTTCAGCTATGCGGTGGACAATGACAACGCCGAGGTGCAGGCACTGCGTGGTCAAAGCGATCGCCTGTTCGAACGCTTCACCTATCAGATCAGCGACGCTAGCGGCAGCAGTGACAGCGCTGAGATTATCGTGGTCATCCGCGGGCAGAACGACGCGCCGGTGGCCAGCGACGACACCCTGATAGCGGTAGAGGCGGGCGGTAACGCCAACGCCCAGCCCGGTATCAACCCCAGCGGTAACGTGCTGAGCAACGACAGCGACGTTGACGGCGGTGAAGTACCTGGTGATGCCTATGATTACGGCGAGACGCGCGCGGTGTCTTCGGTGCGTACCGGTGGTGAAGACGAGACCGGTAGCGACGGAACGCTTGGCACTGAACTGCGCGGCACCTACGGCTGGCTCACCCTGAATGCCGATGGCAGCTACAGCTATCGCTTGGACAACAGCATGGCTGAGGTGCAGGCACTGCGCAGCAGTACCGACACCCTGGGCGAACGCTTCAGCTACACCCTGGTGGATGCCGACGGCAGCGAGGATCGTGCCTCCATCAACATTGTTGTCCAGGGCCGCAATGACGCGCCGGTGGCGCAGAATGATCGTGCGGTGGCCGTTGAAGCCGGTGGTGTGGACAACGGCTCGCCCGGTACCAACCCCACTGGCAACCTGCTGGCCAACGATGTCGATGTGGACGGCTACGGTGAAAGCCTCAGCGTCAGCCAGTTCGCGCAGGGCAACCGCAGCGCCACGGCCGGCGGCACGCTGGCGGGCCGCTACGGCACCCTTACCGTGAACGCCGATGGCACCTACCGCTATGTGGTCGACAACGACAACGCTGCCGTGCAGGCCCTGCGCACCAATGCCGACAGTCTGACCGAGGTGTTCAGCTACAACATTCATGACCTGGCCGGCGCCACCAGTGCCGCGCAGCTGACGATTACCCTGGTGGGCGCCAATGATGCGCCGGTGGCCGTCGATGACCGCGACACAGTCGTTGAAGCTGGCGGCCTAGACAACGCCACCGCTGGTAGTAATCCAACTGGCAACCTGCTGGCCAACGACAACGATGTTGATGCCAACGACAACCTGACCCTCAATGGCCTGCGTCTGGGTAGCGAAGGCGCCGGTGGTAACTTCACTGCGGTGGGCAGCGGGCTGACGCTGGCCGGTCTGTACGGCACCCTAACGGTGGGCGCCGACGGCAGCTACAGCTATCAACTCGATAACGACAACCCGGTGGTGCAAGCGCTGAAGCCGGGTGATACGCCGCTGCAGGAGGTGTTCAGCTATCAGGTTCGCGACCTGCAGGGCCGCACCGATGTTGCGCAGCTGACGTTGAGCGTGCAGGGCGCCTGGGACGCCCCCAAGGCGGTGGATGACGCCAACCGCGCGGTTGCCGATAACGGCGAAGGCACCGGCGCCAACCCAGTGGGCCGGGTGCTGGGCAACGACAGCGATATCGATGACGGCGACAGCCTGACCGTGACCGGCGTGCGCGTCGGTGGCGAGGCGACGGGCGGCGCGCTGGAGAGTGTCAATGCCGGCACCGACGGCACCAACGGCACGCTGCTGACCGGCGAGTACGGTCAGTTGGTCATCGGCTCTGACGGCAGCTATCAGTACATTCTCGACAACGACAATCCGGTGGTGCGCGCGCTCGGGCCGCGCGACGTGCTGCAGGACCAGTTCACCTACGCTGCCACCGACCGCGGCGGGCTGAGCGACGAGGCGCAACTGAGCATCATCATTCGCGGGCGCAACGATAGCCCTATCGCTACTGACAACAGTGCCACGGCCGTCGAGGCTGGCGGCGTGGCCAATGGCGACAGCGGGCTGGACCCGCAAGGCAACGTGCTGACCAACGACCGAGACCCGGAGGGCGATGCGCTGCGGGTGGTTGCTGTGCGCACTGGCGCCGAGGGCCAAGCCGGCACCAGCGGCACCCCGGGTACCGCGTTGGCTGGGCTCTACGGCAGCCTGACGCTGCAGGAGAACGGGCGCTGGGTCTATGAGCTTGATAATGACAACTCGCTGGTTCAGGCGCTGCGTGAAAGCGGACAAACCCTGAGCGAGAGCTTTACCTACACCGTGGCCGATATCTGGGGCGCCACCGATACCGCGCAACTGGACGTGACCATCGATGGGCGCAACGACGCCCCAGTCGCCGCTGACGACAGCGCCACGGCAGTCGAGGCCGGCGGCGTCGCCAACGGCTCAGCGGGCAGTAGCGCCACCGGCAATGTGCTCACCAACGATACCGATGTGGACAGCGTTGCCAACGGCGAGACCCAGAGGGTGTCGACCGTGCGCACGGGTGCAGAAAGCGAAAGCGGCACCGAGGGTACGGTCGGCAGTGTGCTGGTTGGGCAGTACGGCAGCCTGACCCTGAACGCCGATGGCTCTTATACCTACGTCATCGACAACAGCAACCCGAACGTGCAGGCGCTGCGCGAGAGCGGGCAGACCCTGAGCGAAACCTTCACGTATGAACTGGAGGACGCGGCCGGTCTGACCGACAGCGCCACGCTCACCATCACCATTGAGGGCGCGAATGACGCCCCCGTAGCCGCCGACGACAGCGCCACGGCGGTCGAGGCCGGCGGCACCACCAACGGCACGCCCGGCAGCAACGCGAGCGGCAACGTACTGGCCAATGACAGCGACGTTGACAGTGACGCCAACGCTGAGAGCAAGACGGTGTCGGCCATCCGCACTGGTGCTGAGAATGCCAGCGGTAGCGCTGGCTCGGTTGGCACGGCGCTGATCGGCACTTACGGCAGTCTGACCCTCAACGCCGATGGCTCCTACACCTACGTCATCGACAACAGCAACGCGGCTGTACAGGCGCTGCGCCAGGCTGGCGATACCCTCAGTGAGTCCTTCACCTACCAGCTAAGCGATGCGGCCGGTCTGAGCGACCTGGCGACGCTGACCATTACCATTGCGGGCGCCAACGACGCACCGGTGGCCGTGGATGATACGGCTACCGCCGTTGAGGCCGGCGGCACCGCCAATGGCACGCTGGGCAGTGATGCTACCGGCAACGTGCTCACCAACGACACCGATGTAGACAGCTACGGCGAAACCCGGAGCGTCAGCGCGGTGCGCACCGGCAACGAAGCCGGAACCGGCACGGCCGGAACTGTCGGCAATGCGCTGATCGGCACCTACGGCAGCCTGACGCTGAACGCCGACGGTACTTATACCTATGTCATCGACAATGACAATGCCGCCGTGCAGGCTCTGCGGTTGTCCGGCGACACCCTGAGTGAGTCCTTTACGTACGAGGTGGTGGATGCGGCCGGGCTGACTGACAGCGCGACCCTGACCGTCACCCTCACCGGCGCCAATGATGCGCCGGTGGCCAGCAATAACTTCGGTTATGCCGCCGCAGATGATGGCAGCGGCAACGCCGTCAACCCGACCGGCAACCTGCTGACCAATGACCGCGACGTGGACGCCGGTGACAGTCTCAGTGTGTCTGGCGCCCGCACCGGCGCCGAAGCCGCTGGCGGCGTTCTCACTGACCTGACCGCTGGCAGCATCACTCTGACCGGCGAGCATGGCGAGCTGGTGATTAACGCTGACGGCAGTTACAGCTACACCCTGAATACCAGCGATGCCGCCGTCATTGGCCTCAATCCGGGCCAACTGCTGCAGGATCGTTTTACCTATCGGGCCAGTGACGCCGAGGGGCTGAGCGATCAGGCGCAACTGACCATCGTGATCCGTGGCCGCAATGACGCCCCGCAGGCCGTCGACGACACCGCCATCGCGGTTGAAGCTGGCGGCGTGGCCAACGCCACCGCCGGGGTGGACCCCACTGGCAACGTGCTGCTGAACGACAGCGATCTGGATGGTGACGTCCTGAGCGTCAGCGCCATCGGCAATGGCACTACCGCTGGCACGCTCGGCAGCGAACTGCGTGGCCAGTATGGCTGGCTCACGCTGAACAGCGATGGCAGCTACAGCTACCGGGTTGATAACGCCATGGCCGAGGTGCAGGCCTTGCGCCAGAGCGGCCAGACCCTGACCGACGACTTTACCTATACCTTGGCCGATATTTGGGGTGGTCAGGACAGCGCGATGCTGCGCATCACTATTGAGGGTGCCAACGACGCCCCGCTTGCTGCGGACGACAGCGCCACCGCCGTTGAAGCGGGTGGCATTGCCAACGGCACCGCCGGCAGCAACGCCACCGGCAACGTGCTGAGCAACGACAGCGATGTGGACAGCAGCGCCAACGGCGAGAGCCGCAGCGTCACCTCGGTACGCACCGGCGCAGAGAGCGAAACCGGCAGCACGGGCATGTTGGGCAGTGTCCTGGTGGGGCAATACGGCAGTCTGACGCTGAATGCCGATGGCTCCTACAGCTATGAGGTGGACAACAGCAACGCCGCAGTACAGGCCCTGCGGACCAGCGGCCAGACCCTGAGTGAGTCCTTCAGTTACGAAGTCAGCGACGAGGCCGGTCTGAGTGATCGCGCCACACTGACCATTAGGGTGCGCGGCGCCAATGACGCGCCGGTAGCGGTGGATGACAGCGCCACCGCTGTCGAGGCGGGCGGTACGGCGAACGGCCAGGCAGGCAGCAATGCCAGCGGCAATGTCCTGAGCAATGACACGGATGTAGACAGCAGTGCCAATGGGGAGAGCAAGACCGTCTCTGCCGTGCGCACGGGCAGCGAGTCCGGCACCGGTAGCGCCGGGGTGGTCGGCGGGGTACTGGTGGGTCAGTACGGCAGTCTGACGCTGAATGCGGACGGCACATACAGCTATGTGATCGACAATGACAATGCGGCCGTGCAGGCGCTGCGTCAGAGCGGCCAGAGCCTGAGCGAAAGCTTTACCTATCAGTTGCGTGATGCCAGCGGCGCCAGCGATCTGGCGACCCTGACCATCACCATCGATGGCGCCAACGACGCCCCGGTTGCTGTGGATGACAGCGCCATCGCCGTGGAGGCCGGTGGTAGCGCCAACGGTACCGCCGGCAGCAACGCCACGGGTAACGTGCTGGCCAATGACACCGACGTGGACAGCAGCGCCAACGGTGAGAGCCACACCGTCACCACCATCCGTACCGGCAGTGAGGGCGACAGCGGCACTTCGGGCGCGGTCGGCAGCGTGCTGGTGGGGCAATACGGCAGTCTGACGCTGAATGCCGATGGCTCCTACACCTATGTCATCGATAATGACAATGCAGCAGTACAGGCCCTGCGCCTGTCTGGCGATACCCTGAGCGACAGCTTCACCTACGGCGTGACGGATGCCGCAGGCCTGAGCGACAGCGCCACCCTGACCGTCACCATCGAAGGCGCCAATGACGCACCGGTGGCCAACAACAACCTGGGCTATGCCGTCGCCGACAACGGCAGCGGCAATGCAGTCAACCCGAGCGGCAACCTGCTGACCAACGACAGCGACGTGGACGCCGGCGACAGCCTCAGCATCAGCGCTGGCCGCACCGGCAACGAAGCCGCTGGCGGCGCCCTGATTGCCCTCAGTGGCGGTAGCCTGACGCTGACCGGGCAGTATGGCGAGCTGCTGATCAATGCTGACGGCAGCTACAGCTACACCCTGGATACAGCCAACCCCGAGGTGATCGACCTGGGCGCGCTGGACCTGCTGCAAGACCAGTTCACCTACGCTGCCAGCGACCTTGACGGGCTCCGCGATGAAGCCCAGCTGACCATCATCATCCGTGGCCGCAACGACGCCCCGGTCGGCAGCGATGACAGCGCCAGCGCCGTGGAAGCTGGCGGCGTAGCCAACGCCGACAGCGGCAGCAATGCCAGTGGTAACGTGCTGGATAACGACACCGACGAAGACAGCAACCCGCTTGCGGTCACCGAGGTACGCAGCGGCAGTGAGGCGGCCAGCGGCGCCGCCGGCGCTCTGGGCAGCGCGCTGCGCGGCCAATATGGCTGGCTGACGCTGAATGCCGACGGCAGCTACGTTTATCGCATCGACAATGACATGGCTGAGGTCCAGGCGCTGCGCCAGAGCGGTCAGACCCTGACCGATGACTTTACCTACACCCTGGCCGATGTCTGGGGCGCGACCGACAGCGCGCAGCTGACCATCACCCTCGATGGCGCCAACGACGCGCCGGTCGCGGTGGATGACACCGCCACCGCCGTGGAGGCGGGCGGCACCGCCAACGGCACAGCCGGCAGCAACGCCACAGGTAACGTGCTGGGCAACGACACTGACGTGGACAGCAGCGCCAACGGCGAGACGCAAAGGGTCTCGAGCATTCGCACCGGCAATGAAGCTGGCAGCGGCACCAGCGGTACGGTCGGCAGCGCGCTGATCGGCACCTACGGCAGTCTGACGTTGAACGCCGATGGTTCTTATACCTACGTTGTCGACAACGACAACCCCGATGTGCAAGCCCTGCGTCTGTCGGGCGACACCCTGAGCGACAGCTTCAGCTACAGCGTGACCGACGCGGCCGGGCTGACTGACAGCGCGACCCTGACCATCACCATTGCTGGCGCCAGTGACGCTCCGGTGGCCAGCGATGACAGTGCCACGGCGCAGGAGGCGGGGGGCACCGCCAATGGCAGCGCTGGCGCGGACGCGACGGGCAACGTGTTGGCCAATGACAGCGACATTGACGGCAACGGCGAAACGGCCAGCGTGCTGTCTGTGCGTACCGGCAACGAGGCGGGCAGCGGCGTTGCCGGCAGCGTTGGCTCTGCGCTGGCAGGACAGTATGGCAGCCTGACACTGAACGCCGATGGCACCTATACCTATGTGGTCGATGACAGCAACCCGCTGGTGCAGGCTCTGCGTACCCCTGGTCAAACCCTGAGCGAGTCCTTCAGCTATGAGGTGGCAGATGCCGCTGGGCTGACCGACCGCGCGACCCTGACGATCACCATCACAGGCAGTAACGACGCGCCGGTCGCTGTGGATGATGGCGCTACCGCCAGTGAGGCCGGCGGCATCGCCAACGGCACGCCGGGTAGCAATGCCAGCGGCAATGTGCTGAGCAACGACACTGACGTGGACAGCAGTGCCAATGGCGAAAGCAAGACCGTATCAGCCATTCGCACCGGTGCCGAGGCCAGCACGGGCATCAGCGGCGCGTTGGGCAGCGCGCTGAGCGGCCAGTACGGCAGCCTGACGCTGAATGCCGACGGCACATACCGCTATGTTATCGACAATGACAATGCGGCCGTGCAGGCGCTGCGACTGTCCGGAGACACGCTGACTGACTTCTTCACCTATCAGGTGGTTGATGCGGCAGGCCTGAGTGACAGCGCGACCCTGACCATCACCCTTACCGGGGCTAACGACACCCCGGTTGCCAGTGATGACGCGGGTATTGCGCTCGAGGCCGGTGGCGTCAACAACGGCGCGGCCGGCATCAACCCGCAGGGCAACGTGCTGGATAACGACAGCGACGTGGATGGCGGTGAGCTGCTCAGTGTCATCGGCATTCGGACCGGCAGTGAGGGCAGCAGCGGCAGTGCAGGTGTCCTGGGCGCCGAGTTACGCGGGCTTTACGGTTGGCTGACCATCAACGCTGACGGCACCACCAGCTACCGGCTGGACAACGACATGGCGGCGGTGCAGGCCCTGCGCAGCAGCACCGACACCCTCAGCGAGGCCTTTACCTATACGGTCAGCGACCTTGCAGGGCTGCAGGACACCGCGACGCTCAACATCACCATTCGTGGCGCCAACGACGCGCCGGTGGCGGCCAACAACCTGGCCTACTCCACGCCGGATAACGGCAATGGCAACGCAATCAACCCGGCTGGCAATGTCCTCGGCAACGACAGCGATGTGGATGCTGGCGATAGCCTCAGTGTCAGCGCCGCCCGCACCGGCAACGAAGCGGCCGGTGGCGCCCTGCAGGGGCTGAGTGCTGGCAGCATCACGCTGACCGGCGCCCACGGCACTCTGGTGCTTAACGCCGATGGCAGCTATCAGTACACCCTGGATGTGAACGACACGGCGGTCATCAATCTGGGGCCCGCCGAGGTGCTGCTGGACCAGTTCACCTACGCGGCCAGTGACTTGGCCGGCCTGAACGACCAGGCGCAGCTAAGCATCGTCATCCGCGGGCGCAATGATGCGCCTCAGGGGGCAGACGACAGCGCCACGGCGGTCGAGGCCGGCGGCAGCGGCAACGCACAGGCCGGGTTTGATCCGGCCGGCAACGTGCTGGCCAATGACCGCGATCTGGAGGGCGACGCGCTGACGGTGACGGCGATCCGCGCCGGCACGGAAGTGGGCAGCGGCACGGCCGGCACGCTGGGTAGCGAGCTGCGCGGCCAGTACGGTTGGCTGACCATCAATGCCGACGGCAGTACGCGCTATCGTCTGGACAACGAGATGGCCGAGGTGCAGGCGCTGCGCCAGACCGGCCAGACGCTGGTGGACAGCTTTACCTATACGCTGGCTGACATCTGGGGCGCGACCGACCAGGCGCAGATCAACATCACCATCGACGGTCGCAATGACGCCCCCGTGGCTGTGGATGACAGCGCCACCGCCGTGGAAGCCGGCGGCACGGCCAACGCCAGCGCCGGGGTGGACCCGACAGGCAACGTGCTGGACAACGATCTGGACGTCGACAGCGCCGCTAACGGCGAGGTGCTGAGCGTTACCGGGTTCAGCAATCAGCAGGGCCAGAACGGGCTGCCCGGGCAGACCCTGCAGGGGCGCTACGGCACCCTGACCCTGAACGCCGATGGCAGCTACCAGTACCTGTTGAACAACGACGACCCGCAGGTGAATGCGCTGCGCAACGCTGGTCAGACCCTGCGTGAAAGCTTTGACTACAGCCTGCGTGACGCCGCGGGGCTGAGCTCATCGGCCACGCTTAATATTCTGATTCAGGGCAGTAACGACAACCCGGTCGCGCAGAACGACAGCAACAGTGCCACCGACCAGGATGCCGCGCCGCAGTCCAGCGGCAACGTGCTGGACAACGACAGCGATGTGGATGACGGCGACAGCCTGCAGGTTGTGGGTGTGCGCGCTGGCGAGGAAAGCGGTAGCGGCGCCAGTGGTGTGGTCGGCCAGCCGCTGTACGGGCGTTATGGCACGCTGGTGATCAATGCCGATGGCAGCTACACCTACAGCATCGACATGAGCAACCCCGAGGTGCTGCAAACGGCCGGGCAAGGTCCGCTGCTGAATGATGTGTTCACTTACACCACCGGTGATCTGGCCGGTGGTACAGACCAGGCCGAGCTGGTCATAACCCTGGATATCTCCGCGCCTTATGTTGAGCCGCCGGGCCCGCACCAGGATGACGGCGACGATCCGTCCGGCAGCGTTGATGTGCCGCTTGGCGTCGATCCTGCGGTCTTCATCTCACCGGTGCTGGAGCGCAACAACCAGCTGGACCGGCTGACCTTCGGTCGGGTGCCCGGTGGCGATCAGCGACTGGGTATGCAGGGCTTTAACCAGAGTGCGTCGATCGGTGCAGGCCTGGGTGAAATCCAGGGGCAGTTTGTGCACCAGGCGGTGCGCGACAGCCAGCTTGACCGTGAGCTAGACATTGCCTGGCTATTTGGCCGCCAGGGTCGTATCAGCCTGAGCGCTGACGGCCTGCTCGATGATCCGGGGCTTTACAGCGACAATCGCGAGCCGCTGGCCAGCCTGCAGCCCGACACCGACGAACCTATTCGCACCGCCAGCAGCTTCCGCGCGCAGATGCTGGCCGCTGCACAGCGTTTACATTCCTCGCCGCCCACGTCACAGTCGGGTGGTTGAGCAATGGGATACTTTCATGCACAAGGACAGATCATGCCAGCACAACAGCTTAAGACTCTCGGCCTCGCGATAACCTCGGCCATCCTGCTCAGTGCCTGCAACACTATTGAACCGCAACCCTACAGCGATCAGGAGGCGCGCGACCGCATCCTGGCCGACTACCAATTGATGTACGACCAGCAGGACCCGGTTGCCGCCCCTATCACCTTTTATGAAGCGGCCGCGCGGGCGCTGAAATACAACCTCGATTACCGCCTCAAGCTGATGGAGAGCGCCCTGGCCTCTGACCTGCTGGACGTGTCGAGCCACGAAATGCTGCCGCGCCTGGTGGCCTCGGCCGGTTACGAGGGGCGCAGCAATGACTCCGGCGGCACCTCGGTGGGTATCGAAGATGGCCAGGAAAGTTTGCGCGCCTCTACCTCGCAGGAGCGCTACCGTGATCTGGCCGGGCTCAATCTGAGCTGGAGCGTGCTGGATTTTGGGGTGGCCTACTACCGCAGTCAGCAAAAGGCAGACCAAATCATCATGGCAGAGGAGCGCCGCCGCCGGGTCGCGCAGAACGTGCTACAGGATGTGCGTAATGCCTATTGGCGCGCGCTGGGTGCCCAGCGCCTGTTGCCGGAAGTCGACCGGCTGCTGCAGCGCACCCGCAGCGCGCTGGACTCGGCGCGCCAGGCCGAAACCCAAGGCCTGCTGCCGCGCCAGGACATCCTCGCGTACCAGCGTGCGTTGCTTGATTCCATGTCTCTGCTGACCTCGCGCCGTCAGGATCTGGAGTTTGCCCAGGCCGAGCTAAAGGCGCTGATGTCGCTGCCGCCCGGATCGCAACTGGTGCTGGCCGATGACGGCAGCGAGCCAGAGCTGCCGGTCATCGACGTGGAGATAAACCAGCTGGAAATTCTGTCACTGGAAAATCGCCCGGAGATCATGGAGGAGTGGTACCGCAAGCGGGTTAATCTCACCGACCTCGACATTGCCAAGACCAAACTCTGGCCCAACGTGACCTTCAGCGCCGGCTACAGCTACGACACCAACAATTATTTGTATAACAACCACTGGAACAGCACCGGTGTGGATGTGTCGATCAACCTGCTGCAGTTGCTGCAGCTGCCCGCGCTCGATAGCGCTGCCGAATCCCAGGCTGCTGCCGATGATCTGCGCCGTGTCGCCCTGTCTATGGCCATCCTGACCCAGGTGCGAGTGGGTGCGCTGCGCTACGAACTGGCCCGGCAGGACATGGGCTTTGCCGATGAAAGCCTGCGGGTGGACAGTGAGTTGCTGGGTTATGCGCAGGCGGCCAGCAGCAGTTCGCTGGGTTCAGAGCTGGAGGTGATCCGTGCCGAGGGTCGCTACCTGCTGTCGCGCTACCAGCGCGAAGCAGCCTATTCGCGGGCGCAGGCTGCCTGGGGGCGTTTGTACAACTCGATTGGTCTGGATGTGCTGCCCGAAGAGATCGAGCAGCATGATATAAAAACCCTCGCCAGCGAGATTGAACGCACGCTTACCACTCAGCAGCGCACCGGTCTGCTGGCGTCCACCCGGGTGCTCGAACAAGGAGAGGTGAATGCCACTGCGCAGCCCTGAGCGTGTTGTTGTCGGTGTTGCCCTGTTGCTGGCATCTCTGCCACTGCTGGCCCAGCAAGTCGACGACGCTCTGTTGTTGAATGACCCCGCAGCTATCCGTGTGCTGTTGACCGCAAAACTGGAAACCACCCTGTCCAGCCAGATGACCGGTACCCTGCGAGAGCTGCAAGCCTCGCTGGGGCAGCGTGTTGAGGCGGATGCCACGCTGGTACAACTCAATTGCACCGAGGCCGAGGCGCGTGCGCGGGTGGCCAATGCCGAGTTGGCGATGACCCGTCAGAGCCTGGAAGCCAAGCGCAATCTGCGCAAACTCGATGCGGTGGGCGACCTGGAAGTTGCCATCGCCGAAACCGAGGTGCAGAAGGCTGACGCCTCGCGTGCGCTGGCCAGTGCCCAGCGCAGTTACTGCACCGTCAAGGCGCCCTTTGCCGGTCGCGTAGCCAAGGTGCACGTCAAACCCTTTGAGACCGTCAGCGCCGGCACGCCCCTGTTTGACCTGGTCAGTGACGGGCCGCTGAAAGTGCGCCTGAACGTACCCTCGCGCCTGGTCACTCGCTTGAGTGCCGACATGCCGCTGGAGGTGCAGATTCTGGAAACCGGCAAGCGCTACGCTGGCCACATCAGCGCCATCAACTCGCGGGTCGACGCCGTTGCCCAGACGGTTGAGCTGGAGGCGCAACTGGACGCCGAGCATCCGGAGTTGATCGCTGGCATGAGTGGTATCGCCACCTTCCCCGACCTGCATGACTGAGCGCTTGCCCAGCCCGCAGCTGTTGCTGCGCGTACATGCCCTGCGTGACCGGGCGCTGGCCGCCGACAGCCTCAATGCCCTGGCCTTCAGCATGGCCAATGATGCCTATGGTCTGTTGCAGTATCACCAGGCCCTGGTGCTTGCCTGCCAGGGCGAGCAGCCGGAGTTGCTGTGTGTCTCCGGTCTGGCTAAACCGGCTGAAGATTCACCTTATCTGGTGTGGCTCAAGCGCGCGGCGCGCTGGCTGCAGCAGCAACTGGACGGCAACGAGCCGCAGTGGCTGGCGCGTAGCGACGTGACGCCACCGGCCGACATCAGCGACGGCTGGGCCGAATGGTGGCCGGCCGGGGTCTGGTGTGTGCCACTGGTCGGTCGGGATGGTCAGCGGCTGGGCCTGCTGCTGTTTCTGCTGGATGCTCCGCCCGCCGCGTCACTGACCGACGTACTGACCGGGCTCTGGAAAACCTGGGGCTATTGCTGGCAGTCGCTTACCGGGCAGCGTCGGCGTGGCGGCTGGCAGCGGGGCAGACGCAAGGCGCTGGTGGGGCTGGTTGTGGTGTTGCTGGTGCTGCTGATTCCGGTGCGTCAGACGGTGTTGGCGCCGGCGGAAATTGTCTCCACGCAGGCGCAGATCATCAGCTCGCCGATCGACGGCGTGATCCGCCAGATGCAGGTACGACCCAATCAGCCGGTAGAGCAGGGCGCGTTGCTGTTCACGCTGGATGAAACCACCCTGCGTAGTCGTGCCGAGGTGCTCAGCAAAGGCGTTGCCGTGGCCGATGCCGAGCTGCTGGCCGCCAGCCAGCGCGCCTTTGATAACCCGCAAAGCAAGAGCGAGCTGACGCTGCTCAGTGGCCGCGCCCAGCAAAGCCGCGCCGAGCTGGCGGCGGTTCAGGCCCAGCTGGCACGCACTCAGGTACACGCACCCAAGGCCGGCATTGCCGTCTACAGCGATCCGAATGACTGGCTGGGCAAGCCGGTGACGACTGGTGAGCGTATTTTGCTGGTGGCCGATCCGGCGCAACCGGCCATGCGAATCCAACTGGCCGTGGCTGATGCGATTGCGCTTGATCCGGGCGCCGAGGTGACGCTGTTTCTTACCGCCTATCCGCTGCAACCGCTGCATGGGAGCGTGCTGGAGACCAGCTATCAGGCGCATCCCAGTGACGAAGGGGTGAGTTCCTATCGGCTGCTGGCCAGTATCGAGGGTGATCCGGCGCTGGCCAGACTCGGCCTGCACGGCACCGCCAAGCTGTACGGCAAGCGGGTGCTGCTGGGCTACTACCTGCTGCGGCGGCCGTTGGCGGCAGTACGCGCCTGGACCGGCTGGTGATGGACCCGGCTGATCTGCCGACACCGCCGCTGCGCAACGATCTGCGCTTGAGTGAAGCGGCGCCCGGCAGTGACGGTGAGCCCAGTTGGGTGATTCAAGACACCGTGGTCAACCGCTTCTACCGCATCGGCTGGCTGGAGTTTGAGTGTTTGCTGCGTTGGGAGCAGACCCCGCGGCAAATCTGTGAACAGGTCAGCGAGCAGACGGCGCTACGGCCCGATCCGGCGCAAGTGCTGGGGCTGCGCCAATTCCTGGAACAGCACCAGCTGGTGCGGCCTGACAGCGCTGCGGTTAACCGCATGCAGCAGCGCAGCAGTGGTAACCAGTGGCTGACCTGGCGCTGGTGGCTACACCATTACCTGTTTTTTCGCGTGCCACTGGTGCGGCCGCAGCGTTGGCTGCAGGCGCTGGCCGGGCGCCTGGACTGGCTGTTTCAGCCGCTGGTCGGCTGGTTGGTGGTGGCGCTGAGCCTACTGGGCATCGGGCTGGTACTGCAGCAATGGGACACCTTTACCCACGCGGTGGTCGACGCCTTCAGCGCCTCCGGGCTGGTCAGCTTCGCCTTGGCGTTGATTGCGGCGAAGACGCTGCACGAGATGGGGCATGCCTTGGTGGCCACCCGGCTGGGGCTGCGGGTGGCGCATATGGGGGTGGCCTTTGTGGTGCTTTGGCCGATGCTCTATACCGACACCGGTGAGAGCTGGAAGCTGCGCAGCGCCCGTCAGCGTCTGGCCATCGCCAGCGCGGGTATTACGACGGAGCTGGCACTGGCAGGCCTGGCCACCCTGGGGTGGGCGCTTTGTGAGCCGGGCACCCTGCGCAGTGCGCTGCTGTATCTGGCTACCACCAGCTGGGTGTTGTCGTTGGCACTCAACGCCAGCCCCTTTATGCGCTTTGACGGTTACTTCATCCTGTCTGACCTGTTGGACTTCCCTAATCTGCATGAGCGCTCCTCAGCGCAGGCCCGCACCTTTCTGCGTCGCACTTTGCTTGGGCTGCCGGAAGACTGGCCGGAAACCTTTACCCTGCGGCAGCGGCGTTTGCTGATTGCCTTTGCCTTCGCCACCTGGCTGTATCGGTTGCTGCTGTTTATCGGCATTGCGATTGCGGTTTATCTGCTGTTCTTCAAGGCGTTGGGCATCTTTCTGTTCGCGGTGGAGATTGCCTGGTTCATCCTCATGCCGGTTTGGCGTGAGCTAAAACATTGGTGGGGAGCGCGTAGTCAGGTGCCGGGTAAACACAGAGCAATGATCGCGGGTGGTGTTGGGCTGCTACTACTGCTGCTGGCGCTGCCCTGGCATACCCAGGTGCACGGCGACGGGGTAGCCCGTGCCGAACGCCAGCTGCGGGTGTTCAGCCCCTATCCTGCGGTACTGCGCGAGATTCAGCCGGCCGGTGCGGTGAGCGCAGGTGCTACGTTGGTCATGCTGGATGAGCCGGACATCATCGCGCGCGTGCGCAGCAATGAGGCCAGTATCCGCAGCTATCAGGCGCGCCTCAGTGGGCTGCTGGCCGACCCATCCGGGCTGGCGCAGCAGGCGGTGACCCAGCAACGCCTGCAGGTGGAACAGGAACAGGTTCTGGCCGCCCGTTCAGAGGTGGCCCGACTGTCGTTGACCGCACCCTTTGCCGGCCAGTGGCAGGATATCAACCCGGACTGGCACAGCGGCCAGTGGGTAGGTAGTCGCGAGCCGCTGGGTGTGCTGATCGACCCGTCCAGCTGGCAGGTGGACGCCTATGTCGAGCAGGATGAGGTACATCGCCTGCAGCCCGGCGCGCCAGTGCGCTTCTACAGTCGCGGGCAGCCAAGCCCGGTGACCGGCAAGGTGCTGGCGATCGGCAGCACCCGTGCAGCCCAGCTGGCACATCCGATGCTGGCTGCGCGCTTTGGCGGACCCTTGACTACTACTGAAGGCAGCGGTGAGCTGGCGCCCAGCCGCTCGCTGTTTCATGTGCTGATCCAGCTGGATGCGCCGCCCGCCACCGGGCAAGAGAGCCTCGGTGACGTACAGATAGAAGGCAGTCGGCGCAGCCTGCTGGGTGAAGCCTTTACCCATGTTGCCGCGGTATTTCTGCGTGAGAGCGGGTTCTAGAGGCATAGCGCCACGCATTTGCTCGCGTGAGCATCTGCTTTTCAGCGCCGACCGGCGCCGCGCCTGGCTAGGTCATTGTCACGTCAGCAATCGCCCCGTTCAGCTGGACAACCGCCTGTCGCCTCTCTAAACTCTGCCGCCCCGCAGGAGAGAGGGCAATCAGCCCCGCCGAAGGCGCAAACTCCCATAAACGCTCAGGCTCAGGTACTGCGGTCATCATATTACGCCGACTGGAGAGCGACTGCCGAGGCAGTCCACCGAAGGGGCAAGCAGAGCATGCTCTGTAAACTCTCAGGTATCAGGGACAGGGGGAGAGGCCACAGAAACCGGGGAGTCCTGTGTGCTGACCTTTATCTATCTGATTGCCATTACCGGCGAAGCCATGTCGGGCGCCCTCGCCGCCGGGCGAAGAAACATGGATGTATTTGGTGTGGCCGTTATCGCCTTTTTCACGGCGTTGGGCGGCGGCACGGTTCGCGACATCTTGCTGGGTAACTTCCCCGTCACCTGGACCCAGCACCCGCTGTACATCTACATGACCATCTCCAGCGGTTTGATCACCATTGCGCTGGCCCGCTTTATGCGGCACTTGCATCAGCTGTTTCTGGTGCTGGATGCGATTGGTCTGGTTGCCTTTACGGTGATTGGCTGCAACGTTGCGCTGCAGCTCGGCTACGACACGGTCGTGGTGGTGATGGCCGGCATCACCACGGGTATTTTCGGTGGCATCATCAGGGATGTTCTGTGTAACCGCACGCCACAGGTGTTGCGCCACGAACTCTATGCCAGCGTGTCTTTGGTGGTGGCGCTTCTTTATCTGGCCCTGCTCAGTCAGGGCACCAACGAGAACGTCACGCTACTCGCCGCCTTCAGCGTTGGCCTTTTGCTGCGCATGTCGGCTATTCGTTGGCGGCTGTCGTTGCCGGTTTTTCGCTACTCCAAAGCGCGCTGGGACTAAAGGTAAACGGCATCCCCACTACGCCGCCTTGAACATGACCGCCAATGTGCTGCTGGCCCCGGCAGCTTTTTACCGGTGTTTCTCGATGCGCTGTATCTACTGCGCCTTGCGCTGCGCCGGCAAGCCAAGTGAAATCAACCCGGCCAGCAGTACAAAGGCGCTGGAGGTCCACAGGCAGGCGGCCAGTCCGTACTGCTGGTAGACCCAGCCCGACAGCAGGGTGCCAATCAGCCGCCCCATGGCGTTGGACATATAGTAGAAGCCGACATCCAGCGACACGCCGTCGCCCTTGGCGTAGCTGACGATCAGGTAGCTGTGCAGCGACGAGTTGATGGCGAACACCACACCAAACAGCAGCAGGCCGCCAATCAGCACCGCGCTGGCGCTCTGCGGCGCGAGCTGCATGCCCAGGGCAATGGCAGCGGGCAGCAGGGCCAGCAGCAACGCCCAACCGGCAGCGCTGCGCCCACCCGGCACCTGCTGCCGGCCGGTCAGCCGTGGCGCTATCGACTGCACCAGCCCGTAGCCGATCACCCAGCTGGCCATAAAGCCGCCGACCAGCCAGAAGTCCCAGCCCAGCGCGCTGCTCAGGTACACCGGCAGGGCAATCACAAACCACACATCACGCGCGCCAAACAGGAACAGGCGCGCGGCCGAGAGCAGGTTGATGGCGCGGCTTTTGGATAACAGGTCACGGAACTTGGGCTTAGCGCTGGCCCGCCCCAGGTCCTGCTTTAGCAGCTTCAGGCTGATCAGCCACACCGCCGCCAGCGCAATCGCCATCGCCAGTACCGCGCCGGCAAAGCCGAGCAGCACCAGCAGCGCACCACCCAGAAAGAAGCCCACGCCCTTTAAGGCATTTTTGGAGCCGGTGAGAATGGCCACCCACTTGTACAGCGTGCCTTGCTGCTGATCAGGGACCAGCAGCTTGATAGCGCTCTTGGCGCTCATCTTGTTGAGGTCTTTGGCGATGCCGGATAGGGCTTGCGCCGCCATCACCCAGGGTACGCTGAGGGCGCTGGCCGGCAGCGTCAGCATCAGCAGCGCCACCACCTGCAAGGCCAGGCCCAGATTCATGGTGCGGTTAAGGCCGATGCGTGCGCCCAGCCAGCCGCCGATCAGGTTGGTAACCACGCCAAAGATTTCGTAGAACAGAAAGAGCGCAGCAATCTCCAGCGGCGCGTAGCCCAGGCTGTGAAAATGCAGCACCACCAGCATGCGCAGCGCGCCGTCGGTTAGGGTAAAGGCCCAGTAGTTGGCAGTGACCACCAGATACTGGCGCACGGCAGCGGGCAGGCTGGACAGGGTGCGCATCTCACCAGTTCCTCAGGCGTGTTGGCCGACCAGTCGCGCCAACTCTACGGCGCGGTTGGCGTAACCCCATTCGTTGTCGTACCAGGCGTAGAGCTTGACCTGGGTCTGGTTGATCACCATGGTCGACAGCGCGTCAATGATCGAGGAGCGCGGGTCGGTGCGGTAATCGATGGACACCAGCGGACGTTCCTCATAGCCGAGAATGCCGCGCAGCGGGCCGTCAGCCGCCTGCTTGAGCAGCGCGTTGACCTCGTCCACGCTGGTAGGCCGTTCCACTTCAAAGACGCAGTCGGTCAATGAGGCATTGGCCAGCGGCACCCGCACCGCGTGGCCGTTCAGGCGACCGCGCAGCTCGGGGAAGATCTCGGCAATCGCGGTGGCCGAGCCGGTGGTGGTGGGGATAAGGCTCATGCCGCTGGCGCGGGCACGGCGCAGGTCCTTGTGCGGCTGGTCGAGGATACTCTGGGTGTTGGTCAGGTCGTGGATGGTGGTGATGGAGCCGTGGCGAATGCCCAGTGCCTCCTGAATCACCTTGACCACTGGCGCCAGGCAGTTGGTGGTGCAGGAGGCGGCGGTAACGATGCGGTGCTGCTGCGGGTCAAAGCGATCCTGGTTGACGCCCATAACCACATTCAGTGCGCCCGGCTCCTTGATCGGTGCGCTGGCCACCACGCGTTTGACGCCCTGATCCAGATACGGCTGCAGGCTGGCCAGGGTTTTCATCTTGCCGCTGGCTTCGATGACCAGATCGCAGTCGCTCCAGTCGGTATCGGCCAGTGCGCGATTGGCCGTAACCGTGATCGCCTTGCCGTCGATCAGCAGCTGATCGGCGTTGCTGGCGGCCTCGTGCTGCCAGCGGCCGTGTACCGAATCAAAGTTGAGCAGGTGGGCGTGGGTCGCCGCGTCGCCTGCCGGGTCATTGATGCGAACAAATTCCAGCTCCGGCCAGTCCCAGGCTGCGCGCAGCGCGAGGCGACCAATGCGACCAAAACCGTTGATACCTACCTTGATGCTCATAGCGGACTCCTGCCTTGTGTGAGGTCACTCTGTGCTTGGGAACCAGTGACGGGTGCGGTTGGCAAAAGCCACCAGTGACAGCATGACCGGTACTTCCACCAGCACGCCGACCACGGTGGCCAGGGCGGCACCGGAGTGCAGCCCGAACAGCGAGATGGCGACAGCGACCGCCAGCTCAAAGAAATTGGAGGTGCCGATCATGCATGCCGGCGCCGCAATCGGATACGGCAGACGCAGCTTCCAGGCAGCCAGGTAGCTGAGTGCAAAGATGCCGTAGGTCTGCACCAGCAGCGGGATGGCAATCAGCACGATGGTCAGCGGCTGGCTCAGCAGGGTATCGGCCTGCAGGCCGAACAGCAGCGTCACGGTGCCCAGCAGCCCCAGTATCGACCAGGGCTTGAGGCGCTGCAGCAGATGTTCCAGCTGGCCCGGCGCGCGGCGTTGCAGCAGGCGACGGGTAGCGATACCAGCTGCCAGCGGCAGCACCACGTAGAGCAGCACCGAGAGCAGCAGGGTAGCCCAGGGCACCTGAATATCGCTGACGCCCAGCAGCAGGCTGACCAGTGGCGCAAAGGCAAACACCATGATCACATCGTTCACAGACACCTGCACCAGCGTGTAGTTGGGGTCGCCACGGGTCAGCTGACTCCAGACAAACACCATGGCAGTGCAGGGCGCCACACCCAGCAGGATCATGCCGGCGATGTACTCGCCTGCGCTTTGCGGGTCCACCCAGTCGGCAAACAGCACACGGAAGAACAACCAGCCGAGCAAGGCCATGGTGAAGGGTTTTATCAGCCAGTTGACCGTCAGGGTCAGCACCAGGCCGCGCGGACGCTTGCCAACATCGCGCACGGCGGCAAAGTCGATCTGCACCATCATCGGGTAGATCATCACCCAGATCAGCACCGCCACCAGCAGGTTCACGTGGGCAAACTCCAGTGCCGCCACACCGACAAACAACGCTGGAAACAGCGAGCCCAGCGCCACGCCGGCGGCAATAGCCAGTGCCACCCAGAGGCTCAGCCAGCGTTCGAACAGTCCCATGTGGGCTCCTTAGATGTTCTGCTGATTGACGCGTGCCGACAGCTGCTCGGCCGACTCGCGCCGCTCTGAATAGCGGTCTACCAGGTAGTCGCTGTGCTCGCGCAGCAGCAGGGTGAATTTCACCAGTTCTTCCATGACGTCCACCACCCGGTCGTAGAAGGGGGAGGGGCGCATGCGCCCGGCTTCGTCAAACTCCAGAAACGCCTTGGGTACCGACGACTGGTTAGGGATGGTGAACATGCGCATCCAGCGGCCCAGCGCGCGCAGCTGGTTGACCACGTTAAATGACTGCGAGCCGCCGCAGACCTGCATGACTGCCAGCGTCTTGCCCTGGGTTGGACGCACCGCGCCGATGCTCAGCGGCACCCAGTCGATCTGCGCCTTGAACACCGCCGTCATCGCCCCGTGACGCTCGGGTGAGCACCACACCTGCCCCTCGGACCACTGCATCAACTCGCGCAGCTCAACCACCTTGGGGTGGCTGTCCGGCGCATCGTCAGGTAGCGGCAGGCCGCTTGGGTCAAAGATGCGTGTCTCGGCGCCAAAGTGGGTTAGCAGCCGGGCCGCCTCTTCCACCAGTAGACGGCTGTAGGAGCGCTCGCGGGCCGAGCCGTGCAGCAGCAGGATGCGCGGCGGGTGGCTAGCGCGCAGCGGGCTCTGCAGACGCTGCTGATCCGGGCTGGGGGCCAGGTCGATCGCCAGGTTGGGCAGGTCAGGGTGAGACATGAAGACTCCGATTCAGATGCGTCAAGAGGTTGAAGGAGGGCAGCAGAGGGCATCGCGCTCAGGGCGGTCGCCCATCTGCTTTAGCCGCTGGCTATCCGCGCTGAGCCAGTGGCGATTGCTTGCCAAGGTGGTATCCAGCACCTGAACGACCCAGTCCGGCAGGTTGGGGTGCAAGCGGTAGTAAACCCACTGCCCTTGCCGCCGGTCGGCCAGCAACCCGCAGGTGCGCAGCTGCGCCAGGTGGCGGGAAATCTTCGGCTGACTCAGCTCCAGCGCCGCCGTGAGCTCGCAAACGCACAGCTCACCCTCGGCGGCAATCAGCAGCATCAGGCGTGCGCGGGTCTCATCGGACAGGCACTTGAAGACGGTGGGTGGGGTGAGGGGTTCCAGCATGGGACACTCTAGGTAGTGTGCGGTTATCTGAATATATGGATAAGCGTATGTGATTCTATGGGTCGCCAGCGCAACAGGTCAATACGCGCATGCGAGTTGGTCGCGGTGGCGGGTAGGCTGTGTTGCCAAAACCCTGGGTGAGATTGTTCGCTGTATGTGTTGCGGTATTTCTCCGCTTTATCGTGGCACGCATTCTACGGCAATGGCCTCTATTATGAGGCTCACCGCGTGTTTTCTAATCGCTGGGCACTGGGCTCTGCATTAGTCGCGAGTTTGCGGAGGGGTGTTTTGACAGCTACGCCGAATTCTGACGAGCGCCGCCAGCCGGAAGGCTGGCACGTACGCCAGACCATCCCAGCCCGCTTTGCCCGAGAGATGCTGGCAGGGGCGGGGCTGGATCGTGCCACGTTGTTACCCATCCTCGAACGCTGTGATCTGTCTGAGGCCGCGCTCAGCGGTCATTCGCGTCTGGTCCCGCGTGACTACCTCACTCTGACCCGGCTGGTGATTGCCCAGTCGGGTGATGAAATGCGCGGCTGTTTTGCCAAACCGGTGCCCTTGGGGACCTTCGCCCAATTGCTGCGTCTGCTGGTTTATCTGCCAACGCTGGAGGCGGTGTTTGCCGAGGCGGCGCGTTTTTATGCGCTGTATAACGAAGCGCCGCCCTGGCAGGTTGAAAAGCATGACAAGCTGATTCGCCTGCGCTTGTTGCCGGCGCGGGCGGAGCAGGTGCAGTCTGCCTTGTACCCGCATTTCATGCTGCTGAGCCTGTGGCACGTAGGCAGTTGGCTGGTTAAAGAGACCTTGCCGGTGCAGCGGGTTGTGCTGCCCGAGTCGCTGGCGGAGTTCTCCAAGCAGGCGCGCTTTCTGTTCGGCAGGCAGGCCGAGTTTGGGCCGCATGCCTATCTGGAATTGGCCGAAAGCGAGTTGCAGCGTGCGCCTTTGCGCGCCCCGCATGAGGCCGCGCGGCTGGCCCGTTACATGCCGCTGAGGCTGGTGTCGCCGGGCCAGGCGGTAGATCTGGAGTCGCAGGTGCGGGGCCTGCTTTCGGCGGCGCGCCCGTTTGCCAGCCTGTCCGAGCAGCAGGCGGCGCGTCAGCTCGGCATGGCCCGCCAGACGCTGGTGCGGCGCCTGGCACTACTCGATACGAGCTACCACCGGATTCGTGAAGAGCTGCGCCGCGACCTGGCCTGCGCGCTGCTGTCGCAAGGCACGCAGAGCATCGCCTTGATCGCCGAGCATATGGGTTATTCCGAGCCCAGCGCGTTTCAGCGTGCCTTCAAACAGTGGACCGGTGTGCCGCCCGGTGAGTACCGACGCGAACGTTTGCAGCGCCAGTCTTAACCTCTGTCACCCCTGCTGAGCCAAGCTGTCATAGGAACCTGCCGGGTTCTGGGGGATAGTTTTGGCAAACAACGACAAAAAGGTGGTAGGCATGGAACAGCGCGTGTTGTCCGGCGATAGTGAGTACCTGAAAAGCGGCTTCGCCAAGGCTTTTCCGTCCAATGCGGGTTCACAGACTGGCGTTGATCCGGCCGAGTTGGACCGCCTGTCTGCGGCGCTACAGCGCGACGGTTATGTGATTCTGGAGCGTATCGTGCCAGAAGAGCAGATCGACACCATTCGCGAAGAGCTGCTCACGCTGCTGCCTGAACACTGCGGCCGCAATGGGTTTGAGGGCACGCTCACCCAGCGTCTGTATGCGGTGATCTCCAAGACGCTGGCTTGCAACCCTCTGGTCGAACATCCGCTGGTGCTGGGGTTATTGGATCGGGTGCTGGCGCCCAACTACCTGCTCTCACAGTTGCAGGTCATCAACATCCTGCCGGGCGAGTTGGCTCAACCCCTGCACCATGACGACGGCTTCTATCCGGTGCCGCGTCCACGCCCGCCCTATGGCGCTGCAACGGTGATTGCGCTGGACGACTTTACCGCCGACAACGGCGCCACCGTGGTCATCCCGGGCAGCCATACCTGGGGCAAGCACGAGCCGGACGCTGAAGACTGCAAACGAGCCATTCCGGCGATCATGCCTAAAGGTTCAATGGTGCTGTTCCTTGGCACCCTGTGGCACGGCGGCGGCGCCAATAACAGTGCCGCGTCGCGCCTCGCGGTAACGGCTCAGTACTGTGAACCGTGGGCGCGTCAGCAAGAAAACTTCAGCCTGTCCGTGCCACTGGAGCGGGCTCGCGAGTGCAGCGCCCACATGCAACGGATGTTGGGCTACTCCATCCATCCCCCGTTCATGGGCATGGTCAACGGCATGCACCCGCGTCGGCTGCTGGAGGGGAAAACAGAGAATCAATGAACGGCAGGGTGGCAGCAGCCTGCCGACGCGCGGTCGAGATCCAGTCGTCGCATTCAGCGACGGCCTTCGGCCTGACTATCGACAGATGACAGAGACGTACTGAAACCGATGGCGACACAAGGGTTGATTTATCCGGTACAGAAACCGGCTCAGGGGGCTGCGGTAGAGCTGCAGCCGGGTGTGCTGTGGCTTCGCATGCCGCTGCCGTTCAAGCTGGACCACGTCAACCTGTGGGCGTTGCGCGAAGGGCGCGGTTGGGCGGTGGTCGACACCGGTGTGTGGACCGAACAGGCGGTGGGGGCGTGGGAGCAGTTGTTTGCCGATGCGCTCGGTGGCTTGCCGATCACCCGGATCATCTGTACCCACCGGCATGCTGATCATGTTGGCTTGGCCGGTTGGCTCGCAGCGCGCTTTGACTGTGAGCTGTGGATGCCGCAGATCGAATATCACGCCGCTCAGGCTGCACGTCGGCAAGGCACCAGCGCCCCTGACTCCGAGGTCGAGTTCTATCGCCGCGCCGGCTGGAACGAGTCAGCACTCAGCAGCTTCCGCACCAACTACGGTGGCATCTCCAGCATGATCTATCCTTTGCCGGAGCAATTCCGCCGCATGTGCGATGGTGACGTGCTGCGTATCGGCGACGACGACTGGGAAGTAATTGTCGGCCAAGGACACACCGCCGAACATGCTTGCCTGTACTGCGCCGAGCGGCAGCTGTTCATCTCCGGCGATCAGGTGCTGCCGCTGATTTCCTCGAATGTCTCAGTCCCGCCCCGCGATCCGGAGAGCAACCCGCTCGGCGACTGGCTGACGTCCATGCTGCATATCCGCGACAAAGTCAGCAGCGAAGCCCTGGTGCTGCCCTCTCACAATGAGTGCTTTCTTGGCCTGCACGCGCGCATCGACGACCTGGTTGGCTCGCAGCAACAGCTGCTGGTCAAACTGCAGGACGAACTGCGCGAATCCCGCCGCAGCGTCGATATCTTCAAATGCCTGTTTGGTCGTGACATCGGCATGGGTGACGGCATCGTCCTGTCCCTCGCCACCGGCGAAAGCCGCGCCAACCTCAACTGTCTGATCGCCATGGGCCACGCCGAACGGGTGGTCGATCATGCCGGGGTGGAGTGGTACTGCGCTACCGAAAGGCAGGAGCGGGCCTGCGGGTGAGGCCAGACTACTTAGCCTCAGGGTCGAATGATGAACGGCAGAGCGCCAAGCCAAGCGTAAATCGATGGGATGGTAGAGCAGCCAGGTTCAGCTGCGGAGGGTGATGCTTGGCGCAACCCCGGGACGGGGCCGGCGGGATACTTGATCTGTTCATGAACTCGGTGTCACGTGTCTGGCTTGCGATGCCAGTAACGCTGGTGAGGTGGATATGCTGTTTGCCGAGGTGGAGCGCAGTTTTGGTATTCCCGAACTGGTTGTTCACAACATCGACGGCCGAACCATGGAAATCTTTCGCAAGCCGTTGATCGAGGCAGAGCCGGTGCATGTCGCAGCGACGCTTGAACGGTCTGCCATGAGCGCGTTTCTGGTCGCACAGCAAACGGCGCGGTGCCTACTGGAAAGGCCGCTGCCACCCAATGGGCACCGAGGTACTCTGATCATTACCAATGCCAGTGCGGCGCTAAAGGGCTACCCGAATAGTGCTGCCTTCGCGATGGCGTGTCACGCCAAGTCGGGCTTTGCACAGAGTATGGCGCGGGAACTGATGCCGCAGGGTATCCATGTGGCCCATGTCCCCATCGATGCCGCGGTGGCGCTGCAACGTGATGACGGTTCGCGTGCGCACTGGAGCGGTGCCGCTGCCGAAGAAGACAACATGGCTTACCCCGAGCACATAGCGGAGGTGTATCTGCAGCTGCATCGGCAGCATCGTTCCACCTGGGCATTTGAAGTGGTGCTGCGGCCCTGGCAGGAGCGCTGGTAGGGCGACAGGCTGTCAGGCGCTGGTGGGCAGCAGGGCGGGCACCGCTTCGCAAAAACAAAGAATAGGGATCGCGCTGCGCCTCAGCTTGGCCTGCTGAACGGCACCTTGCCAACCCAGCCAGAATAGCGTCGATTGAGTTGAAGCCAGACTGGTGCCGGTATTGGATGAAGAGACGATTTGCTCAGCGACCAGTGCATGCCAGCAGTCCAGTGCGTCGACCATCTGTTGCTGAAGACCCGAGGGTAGGGCAGAGCCTTCGTGACTGAAGGCTGAAATCAGGCACCCTCTTATCCAGCCATTGGCGGCCATCTCGCTACAGCAGGCATGGATCCAGCGCTGGAGACCGTGGACGGTACATGTTTTTGACCTTTGCAGCTGTTTACGAAGGGCGTCTCTGGTGCTGCCTGTGTAGTGAGCGATGCAGCTGCTGGCCAGTTCCGCCTTGCTCTCAAAATGAAAGTAGAAGCTGCCTTTTGACACCTTGCTGCGCTCAAGCAGCTCACCAAGGCCTACCGCACTGTATCCGCGTTCGCGGAACAATACGGTCGCCTCGTTGATCAGGCGTGTTCTGGTTTCATGAGCAGAGCGCATCAAGCGAACTCGCCATTCAGACGCGCTGACTCATCAGAATGATGCCGCAGATCAGCGCAACCAGCCCGGCGGGGATGGCCGCCAGGGAAATTTTGTCGATCGCGACTGACTGCTGGATGACACCGCCCAGGTTGTCAGCGCTGGCGAGGGTTTGCCTGCGTAGCACCGGAATCAGGCACAGCATGTTGCCGCCAATCGCTAGCAGACCGGCCACCACCTTGATGGCGTAGAGGCCATGGAATTGCGAGCTCTGGAACAGCAGCAGCCCGGTGACCAGCACGGTCATGAAGGCGGGCATTTCAAAGCACAGATCAATCTGGCGGTGCAGGCGGGCGACGGCAAAGCCCTGCTGGCGGCTGGTCGCGCGGCTTTGTTCCAGCAGGAACTCGACCGCGACGACGCCCCACCAGAAGGCGACGGCAAACAGGTGCAGCTTGAGGATCAGTGGCGATGTCATTTTATTTTCCTTATAGCCATTGGGTGAGTTGCTCCAGCGGGAAGCGCAGCCGCGGGTTGTAGACGGCGCGCTCCCCTGGTTTGCCTACGGCCAGCAGCATGATCGGGATGGCTGCTTTGGGCAGAGTCAGGGTTCGGCGCAGACGGCGCTCGTCGAAGCCTTCCATCGGGCAGGTGGCGTAGCCGTGGCTTTGGAAGGCGAGCATCAGATTTTGCGCTGCCAGCGCGGTGGATTTGACCGCCCAGATGCGCATCTCGCCAGGCGTACTCGGACTGCGCATGACCGCTTTGCGCAGGCCCATCAATGCCAGCATCGGCACCTTGTAGAGGCTGCGCCAGCCAAAGCGGCCCTGGTTGTATTGAAAGGGGGCGGGGCCACTGTAGAAACGTTTGATGGCGGTGGGAACCTGAGGTTCTGGCCAGTCAGAAATGATCTGCGCGCAGGACGCCTTCCACGTATCCGGCCGCGCGAGCACGGCGATGATCAGTGGTGCTCGGGCAGCACTTTGCCCCAGACATACCGGATGCAGTTTTTGCAGCAGCTCCGGTGAGCGGATCACTTGAAAGCTCCAGGGTTGCAGGTTGCAGGAGCTGGGTGCCAGCGTCGCCAGCTCCAGGCAGTGGCGAATGACGTCATCCGGCACCGGCTCGGGGGTGAAACGGCGCACCGCCCGGCGGCTGGAGATGAGCGCATGCAAGGTTTCCGGCAGCATGGCGCCGCCGGCGGGTCTGGTGGTGGTTACGGGGTCGTTCACGATGCGCTCTCTGCTATTTGATGGTTTGCTGGGCGGGCTTGCGCCTGTGTCTGCAGCCAGGTCAGGCAGTCTGCCCACATCACCTCGGCATTGGCGAGAAAATACCCCATATGGCCGATGCTGCTGCGGCTCGGAGTTAGATCCAGCGTTGCGACGTTAGCGTTGCGATAGAAGGGGACGAAAGCATCGCGGGATTTGGGCGGAGCCCAGGCATCGTCCACCGCGTTGGCAAACAGGCTCGGTGTTTGTACCCGGGCGTAGATGTCGTGCATCTCGCTCATGGCCGGGTCATCAAAGAAGTAGTGCGGGTTGGCGCACCAGCGTTTCCAGTCCTGGTAGATGCCCAGCGGCAGGTCGTCGCCCATGCCCAGCAGACTCCAGGCCATGTAGCCTTTGCGGGCGACGATCAGCGGCAGGATCACATTCCACATCAGGCGCACTTTTATCGCTTCCAGCGGCGGCATCCAGCCCGCCCAGCCAGCACCGGTGCCGAAGCAATACGCCGCATCAATACGGTCGTGATTGTCGATCAGGCCCAGCGCCTGTCCTCCGTAGGAGTGTCCGACCCAGTACGGCGGCGCGCCGCTGTCGGCCAGCAGGTCTACCGCTGCGCTCAGGTCGAGCCGTGCCCAGTCCAGATAGTTAGCCTCAAAGCCTTTCAGGCTTTTCGGGCGTGAGCCGCCAATGCCGCGGTAGTCCAGCGTCAGGACATTGAAGCCGTGTTCATTGGCAAACCCGGCAAACCGCCGATACAGCTTTTGCTGTACCCCGGTGGCACCGGCCAGCAGGATGTTGCCCTGCAGCGCGGTGTGGGTCGGGTAATAGCAAGCGGCCAGCTGAAAACCGTCACGCGCCTCCAGAGTAAAAGCGGTGGCGCTGGCTGCGTCGGCAAGTTGCTGCAGGTGGGTCATTCCCGTTTTTCCTGTTCGTTGGCAAGTACCTTGCGCAGGATCTTGCCGACGTTGCTCTTGGGGAGCTCGTCGCGAAAGATTATCCGGCGCGGGCGCTTGTAGTTGGCTAGATGTTTGGCGCAGTGCTCTAGCAGATGGGGCGCTTCGAGCGCCGGTTGGCGGCGCACGACGTAGGCAACCGGCACCTCGCCGGAGCGTGGATCGGGTGCGGCGACCACGGCGGACTCGAGTACGCCGGGGTGTGCGTTGATGACGCGCTCGACTTCGGAGGGGAAGACCTTGAAGCCGGCGCTGATGATCATTTCTTTCTTGCGGTCGACCAGGCTCAGGTAGCCGTCGCAGTCGAAAGAGCCAATGTCGCCCGTGCGGAAGTAGCCGTCGGCGGTGAAGGCAACCGCGTTCTCGTCGGGCCGCTGCCAGTAGCCGCCCATGATTGCCTCGCTGCGCACGCAGATCTCGCCCTCGCCGATGCTGACAGGCTTGTCGTTGTCATCGCGCAGCGAAATCTCGATGCCGCTGACCGGCTTGCCGACCGAGCCGGCGCGCGATGCGCCCGGAGGGTTGCAACTGATCAGGCCGGTCTCGGTCATGCCGTAGGCTTCGGTGATGTGGCAGCCTGTGGTCTGCAACCAGCGCGTCGCCGTCCCGGCGCTGACCGGCATGCCTGCGCCGATGCACAGGCGCAGATGGCTGAAGTCCAGGGTCTCGAATCCGCTGGTTTCCAGCAGCCCGTTGAACAGCGTGTTGACCGCAGGAAAGCTGCTGATGGCATGGCGTGACCACTCGCGCACGAACGCCTTGCTGTCACGCGGGTTCATCACCAGCACGGCCTTGCCGCCGCGGGCGAGGGTGAACAGCAGGTTACCGAGGCCAAGAATGTGATACAGCGGCACGGCCAGCAGCAGGACGTAATCGCCGTCTTTCACGTCGGCCAGATGCCCGCGCAGGGCGTCCATCTGTTGGGCTACGTTGTAGATCATCGCCTTGTGGCTGATCGGCACGCCTTTGGGCTGGCCGGTGGTGCCGCCGCTGTAGATCATCACCGCGGGGTGCTCGGCGTCCTGGCTGATGGCAGGCGTCGGGCCCGGGCGCGTGCGGATCACCTGCTGCCAGCTGACGCCCCCCTGAATAGCCACACTCTTGTAACCCATGCGTTTGCGGGCGACCCAGTTGACCAGCGGCCGCTTCCAGCCCAACTGATCGCCGGGGCTGACACGAATGGCACGCTTCACGCCAGCCTGTTGCATGGCGGCGGCAACCGATTCACACATCGGCTCGAACAGAAATACCGCCTGCACATCGCTGTCGCGAAAGCTGTGTTCCAGCTCTTCAGCGCTGTACAGCGGGTTGACGCAGACCGCCGTGAAACCGGCGCGGATGATGCCCAGGCAGGCAATCGGGTGCGCCAGCATGTTCGGCAACGCGACGGCAATGCGCGCGCCCGCTGGCAATTTCTGTTGCAGCAACCAGCTTTGCACCGCGCCGCTCAGCTCCCACAGTTGCTGGTAGCTGATGTCCCGGCCCAACGCGGACAGCGCGGTGCTGTCCGGGTGACGCTCAGCGCTGCGGCGCAGCAGTTCATCAATGCGTTGGGTGCCCAGATCGGGCAGGGTGTGATGGCTGACGACCAGTTCCAGCCGTGACTTCTTATTATTGGCGTGCGGCATGATGGGGTGCTCAGGTTAGGGTGATCCGGCCAAGGCGATCGAGCTCGCGGGGTTCGCGCATCAGTCGCTTGATCAGGGTGGGGATGTCTTCGTTGGCACGACTGATGTACAGCTCGGCCATGGCGACCTTGTTGCGGGTGTGGGCGCTGTCGGGGTCGCTGGTCTGAGCCGCTTCGGCCATCCAGGTCCAGAGGTGGCCGAACACCATGGTGCCGATCAGCTCCATGTAATCGGGCGAGGCGCGACCCACCACATCGCGGTTGAAGACGGTTTCGACCGCCAGATGCAGCATCAGCGGCTCCAGCTCGCTCACCCAGCGCTGCAGGCTGCCCGCCAGCGGGGCGAGGGTTTCATCGCGCTTGAGTCGAGCCGCTAGGCCGAGCATTTCGCGGGCCAGCGATTTCAGACGGCGGCCCTGATCGGCGAGCACCTTGCGGGCCAGGAGGTCGAGGGACTGAATGTGATTGGTGCCTTCGTAAATCGGGCAGATGGCGTGGTCGCGCACCAGTTGTTCCATACCGGTTTCGACGATGTAGCCATGGCCACCGAACAGCTGCATGGCAGAGCTGATCACCTTGCCGGAATGGTTCGACAGATAGCCCTTGATGATCGGCGTCATCAGCTCGACCAGTTGCGCGGCGTGCTTGCGCTGGTCTTCATCCGGATGGCATGCGGACTCGTCCATCAACAAACCGACCCAGGCACACAGCAGGCGCGCCGGTTCGATAAACAGGCGGTGTTCGATCAGGGTTGAACGCACACCAATGTGACTGGTCAGCGGGTCAGCTGGCAGCGTCGGATGGGTCGCGCCGTTCAGCGCTCGGCCCTGATGACGCTCGTTGGCGTAGCGCAGGGCGTTCTGGTACGCCGTCTCGGCCAGCCCCACAGTTTGTACGCCAACCGCCAGGCGCGCGCTGTTCATCAGCAAGAACATGCAGGCCAGGCCGCGGTTGGTTTCACCAACCGGGTAGGCCAGCGAATCTTCGAAGGCCAGACTGCAGGTGGCGTTGGCGCGGATGCCGTGTTTGTGCTCCAGGCCGATCACGCTGACGCCGTTGCGCTGCTGGTCTTCCAGCCGATACTTGGTCACGGCAAACAGGCTCAGCCCGCCGGTGCCGGCCGGAGCGCCTTCGGTGCGCGCCAGAACCAGATGGACGATATTGCTGGTCAGGTCGTGATCACCGTTGGAAATGAAGATCTTGGTGCCGCTCAGGCGATAGTTGCCATCGGCATCGACCCGCGCAGTGGTGCGGATCAAACCGAGGTCACTGCCGGCCTGGGGCTCGGTTAGACACATGGTGCCGAGCCATTCGCCACTGGCGAGCTTGGCACCGAACAACTCCCGAACCCGCTCATCACCAAAGCGCTGCACGCAGCGCAAAACGCCTTCGCGCACCTTGGCAAAGATGCTGAAGGCGACGTTGGTGGAGGCGAGCATTTCGTCGAAGAAAACGCCGGTGGTGGCGGGAAAGCCCTGCCCACCCCAGGCGAGGGGAACGGTCAGCGCGGGCCAGCCGTTCTCCTGAAATTGGGCGTAGGCAGCCGGGAAGCCGGCTGGCGTGGAAACGCTGCCGTCAGCCAGAGAGCAGCCGCTGGCGTCGCCGCTGGCATTCAAGGGCAGCAATTGGCTGCCTAGCAGCGCGCTGCCGGCCTCCAGCGTGGCCTTGAGCAAATCAGCGTCGAGGTGATTGTGCTCAGGGAGCAGAGGCAGGCGCTCGTTCAGACGAAGAACCTGATGGGAGAGGAATTCAAACTCCTCCAGTGGTGCGCGGTACTCTAGCATTGCTTGCCTCTGTCCGATTGCGGTGGGGGATTAACGGCCTTTGAAGACCGGCTCGCGTTTTTGCATCATCGACATCACGCCTTCGCGCACGTCTTCACTCTTCATCAGCGAGAACAGCAGCTCGTTCAGCTTGGACAGAGCAGCGTCGTGGCCCTGATCGCGGGAGTCGAAGCCGGACTGCAGGGTGGCCTTGATCGCCAGCGGCGCGGCTTTAGCGATGCGCTGGGCATAGCTGATGGCGCAGGCCAGTTCTTCACCGGGCTCGACGATCTGGTTGATCAGGCGCATGCGCAGGGCTTCGCTGGCGTCAAAGTCGTCGCCGGTCAGCATGTAGCGCATGGCGTCGGCCCAACCGGCAGTCTCAGTGAAACGCACGGTGGAGCCACCGGACGGCGGAATACCGCGCAGGACTTCCTTGTGGGCGAAGGTGGTGTTGCTGGCAGCGATGGCGATGTCGGAGTTGAGGATCAGCTCGATACCGGCGGTCCAGCAGGTGCCCTGTACAGCGATGACGACCGGCTTGGTGCGGCGCGGCTTGGAGACGCCCCAGGGGTCGATGCCCTCATCCGGGTATTTGAAACCGCCGGAAGCCAGTTTCGGTGCCAGCTCCATCAGGTCCAGACCGGCGGTGAAATGGTCGCCGTGGGCAAAGACAACGGCGCAACGGGCTTCGTCTTCACGCTCGTACTCGCCCATGGCCAGCGCGAGGTCGGTGAGCATGGCGCTGTCGAACGCATTGCGCTTGCCCGCACGGTCCAAGCCGATCAGGAAAAGGTTGTCACGCAGCTCGCGGGTTACGCGGCCGGCACCACTGTTTGCTTCACTCATGAATATGCTCCTGAAATAGGGTGTGGGTATTGCAGGTGAGCTTTGGCTTGGTTACTTACCAAATGTTCGAAAATAAAATTAAACGAACGTTTGGTAACTGTCAAATTGAGTATTCATGGGCTATGGCGTAAGATAAGCGCCCTCAATACTGATCAGGTTTGCTACCGTGCGCCCTTTGAAGATTTCCCGCGATGAGCTGCTGAACCGCTGTGCCGACACCTTTCGTCGCCTCGGTTACAACGGTGCAACGATGGATTCGTTGTCAGCCGCCTGCGGCCTGACCAAGGCCTCGTTCTATCACCACTACCCGAACAAGGAAGCGTTGTTGCGCGACGTCCTGAGTTGGACGCACGAACGCATGCGCGAAATCCTGTTTGCGATAGCCGACGACGAGAGCATGGCGCCCGCTGAGCGCCTGCAGCGGATGGGATCTAAAGCGCAAAAGCTGTTTCGCGACAACACCATTGGCTGTCTGATGGGCGTTGTTGCGGTGGACGCCACCTACGCGCGCAGCGAATTGATGGAGCCGATCAGGGCGTTCATGGACGAGTGGGCTGCGGCGCTGGCTCGTATCTTCAGTGAACAGCTGCCTGACACCGATGCAGCCAAGGTCGGGCGCCAGCTGGTCGCTGACTATGAAGGCGCCATTCTCATGGCACGGATATACGGCGACGCCAGTTACATCGATGGTGTAACGGAGCGGGCACTGACCCAGCTGCGCGGTTGATCGATCGCTTCAAGCTAAGGGGCTGAGGATCGGTTGCCAGGCCCGCTGCCCCGCCCGCTGATAGGACAGCATGGCTTCCCTGAAACGCCGACGGCAAGCGGTATCTACCAGTGGCTCAGGCAGCAAGAGGTCGAACACCAGACGTTTTATTGCGCTGTCACCCAGTAAGTAGCTTTCGCGCGCCGCCTCGTTTGTTTCCAGTGTTGGCAGCCTTGCCATGGATTCCTGCAGTTGCTGTCGCAGGCGCTCATATTCCACCTCCAGTGCCTCGTCTTGCCACAGGTTTCTGGCGATGTGCTCGCGCTTGTTATCCAGATCAGTAATGCGCATGACAGCGGCGCTGGGCTCCAGGCCAAGGTCTTGCAATCGCTCACGCGTGCGTTCGACGCCGCCAGCGAGGTTGTCAGGGCGAACCCATAAGCCGGGCTCCAGTTCCCGTAACCCGAGCAGTGCAAAGGCACGCTCGCGAGCGCGTAGCGCGTAGCGCTTTGCGATCACGTGTCCCCAGGTTGCCGGTCAAGACGGCTACCCAACTGCCATCCCAGTCGCGCAGGTAGTCTTCGGCGTCACGCCATGCTGATACGCTTCTGTCCAAAGCCAATCCAGCTTGACCCAGGGTGTAAGCGCCTCTGGCAGTGGTTTCAATCAACCCGTTTGCTTGCAGGCGCGCCAACGCAACCCGCGTGTTGTTGGCTGATATGTCGAACAGCGCTCCGGCACGAATGGCACCGGCCACGTCCAGCTCGTTGTCGACGGCAGTCGACAGCAGCCGCATGACCAACTGTCTGGGCGTGAGTGGTGACGAATCGTTCTTCAGGTTCAGCAAGCGCGTTCCTCTGCATGCAAGGGAGCATAGGGATACGAAAATTAATATTACACAGATCGACTCAAATGATTTGCCAAGTGTAATTTTCCTTCAATCGACAACGGAGGAAAAACAAAATGGCAGTCGACGCGCAGTTTAAGACCCACGAAGTGCAAAACCAACCGGAGTACATGCCTCCCTACAACCTGTGGACCAGTGACTATCTGCTGCAG